>NZ_JBEZGB010000005.1:0-642550 GCF_040649755.1 Nonomuraea sp. NPDC048882 | reverse complement strand
AGCAGCTGCTGGCCGACCGCGGCTACGACCCCGTCATGGGCGCCCGGCCGCTGCGCCGGACGATCCAGCGCGAGCTGGAGGACTCCCTGTCGGAGAAGATCCTCTACGGCGAGCTCCGTCCGGGGCAGGTCGTGAAGGTGACGATCGAGGGCGAGGGCGACAACGCCAAGTTCATCTTCAAGGGCGAGACGTCCTCGAAGATCCCGGACTCGGCCGCCGCGATCGCCGCTCCGATCCAGAACTGACCCTGTTCTGAGGAAAGCCCCCGCGTGGATCATCACGCGGGGGCTTTTCGCGTCCTACGCGCGGCGCCGGGGCCGGGGCCGAGGTCGAGGTCGAGGTCGGCGGTGAGCCGTCGTGGGAGCAGCGCAGAGACCACGACGTGAGCCAGCCGGACATCTTCTGGATGTCGGCCTGCTCGTTCGGGATGATCTCCTTGGCCGGCTTGCGCACGTAGTCGCCGCCGCCCCGCTCGGCCGCGAGCTCGCCCAACTGGATGGGTCTGGCGGTGGTGGACCTCCGTGCGGCTTGCTTGCGACGTCCGTGCGGTCTGTTCATGGCCTCGTCGGTAGTCCCCGGCATCCTTCCGGGACCACCGACCACGTCTTCCCGTTTGCGGTTGTCAGGCGAACTGGCTGGTCAGCCGCTTGGAGGCCGGTCAGGCAGGCACGTCAGGCGAGTCGAACTCAGCATGCCGAGCATGGCCGTCAAGGACGGCGCTTCGGAGCGACGACCGTGTGATCGGCGGCCGGTTGGGCAAGCACGTCAGGCGAGTAGACCCGAGTATGCCGAGCATGGCCGGGCCCTCCAGGACGGCGGCGTTGAGTGGATCGGCTGCTGCGGCTGGTCGCACCGCCACCTATGGGCCGCACCGCCTTCTATGGGCCGCGCTGCCCGGCTTGTGGGTCGCGCCGCCAGTTGTGGGTCGCACCGCCTCCTATGGGCCGCGCTGCCCGGATGTGGGCCGGACTGCTAGTTGTGGGCCGCACCGCCGGCTGTGGCAGGTCACAGCTGTGGCCTGACTTCATCAGGTGCATCGGGTGTATCAGGGGCGGAGGTGAGGGCGGCGACGGTCAGGGTCAGGTGTTGGGCCAGGACGTCGGCGGCGGTGTCGGCGTCGCGGGCCAGGGCCGCCTCCTCCAGGCGGCGGTGCTCGGCGGCGCCGTCGCGGTCGGGGGTGCGCTGCGCCGACCAGCGGCGGGCCAGCTCGCCGGCCGTCCACAACCGGTCGAACGTGTCCAGCAGCACGGGGTTGCCGCACCCGTCCAGCAGTGTCCGGTGGAAGGCGCGGTGTGCCTCCGACCAAGCGCTGCTGTAGTACTCGCCTTCCTCCGGCACGTACACCGGCGTGCGGGTCAGGCGGTGGTGGGCCGCCCGCACCCGTGCCTCCCAGTCGAGGTCGCCGCGCTCGATCGCCAGGCGCAGCATGACCGGCTCGATCGTGCGGCGGGCCTCCGCGATCTGCTGCCACCGCTGGTCCGAGAAGTCGGGGACGGCGAAGCCGCGGTTGGGCAGTCGCACCGCGATACCCTCGCCGACCAGGCGCACCAGAGCCTCGCGTACGACGGCCAGGCTGACGTGGTGCTGCTGGGCCAGCTCTTGCGGCTTGAGCGCCTCGCCCGGTGCGTACTCGCCCCTCATGATCGCTTCCTGGAGCCGGGCGTGGACCCGCTCGGAGAGCATCTGCTTCGTCGATGGGCCGACGGTCTGCGTCATGTCCTCAGGATAGACCATTCGCCAAATAATCGATTATTCATGTTATGGTCGATGATGTCCGGACGGCATCCTCGATGGTGCCGTTCGTGGATGCCGACTCGTCGGCTGACCTCCTCACCAGCTCACTGAAGGAGCAGACGTGAACAACCCCTTTGCCCGCCTCCCCGAGGCGCCCTCCTTCACCGTCACCAGCACCACGCTGGCCGACGGCGCTCCCTGGCCCGCCGCACAGCTGTCCGCGGGCGTTCCGGGAGGAAAGGACGTCTCCCCGCAGTTGTCGTGGAGCGGCGCCCCTGAGGGGACGAAGAGCTATGCCGTCACGGTGTACGACCCGGACGCGCCGACCGGCTCCGGCTTCTGGCACTGGGCCGTGGCCGACATCCCCGCCACCGTCACCGCGTTGCCCGAAGGCGCGGGCGACGACACCGGCTCCGGTCTCCCCGAAGGCGCCTACCAACTGGCCAACGACGCCCGCGTGGCGCGTTACCTCGGCGCAGCCCCGCCGGCGGGGCACGGCCCGCACCGCTACTTCGTCGTGGTGCACGCCCTCGACACCGACACCATCGGCGTCCCGGCCGACGCCACCCCCGCCTACCTCGGCTTCACCATCGCCGGCCACATCCTCGGCCGCGCGGTCCTGACCGCCACCGCCGAAACCCCATGACCGTGACCCCGATCGAGCTCTCCGCGTCCGGCATCCACCTGTCGAGGGGTGGCAGGATCCACGCCGGTCCCCGGCCGGTGGACGCCGGGCGCGATGACTGGCATCTGAAGGCGTTCCACGCCAGGACCGGTGTCGACGTGCACGCCGACCACTGGCAGGTGAACACCGATGCCGAGAAGATCGTGTCCTGCGTCATCGGCAAGATCCGCCTCTACCTCCGTCCGGCGCGGCCGGAAGGTCCGCAACGTCCGCAACGTCCGGGGCGGCAGGGGGAAGAGGAGGAGGAGATCAGGCTGACGGCCGGCACCGCCGCCATCGTCCCGCGCGGACGGTGGCACCGGATCCAGCTCGACATCCCCAGCACCATCATGATCATCACTCCGCCGGGTGGCGGCCGTTTGGAAAGACGCGCCGACCCCCTCTGACGACGCCCGCTCTCTGACGACGCCCGCTCTCTGATGGCGAATGTGCGGAGGCGGGTGCGGACAGGCGTGCGGAGGCGGCGGTAACGTGCGGTGCCGTGGGCGGGCTTGGGTCACGCGGGGCTGTGCGTCAGCTTGAGCGGTCTGGGGTCACGCGGGGCTGTGCGTCGGCTTGGGTGGCCTTGGTCGCGTGGGGTCGGGTGTCAGCCGGAGTGGCCTGGCTCGTGTCTTGGCCAGGCGGTCAGGGCCAGGTCGGCTATCTGGGTGAGTTCGGCCGCGTCGGCTCCGTCCCGGGCGCGTTGCGACATCCCCTGGATGACGGCGGCGAAGTATCCGGCCAGCGCGCGGGGATCGGCGTGCGGGGGTAGCTCGCCGTCCTGCTGAGCGGCGCGCAGGCGGTCCTGGAAGATCGCGAGGTTCGTGTTGCGCAGATCGCGCAGGAACGCCGCAATCTCGGTGTCCTGGACGGTCACGTTGGTGGCGGCGCTGATGGTCAGGCAGCCGGCGGGATGTGCAGGGTCGGGGTAGATCGCCGCGGCCTCGCACAGGATGCGGGCGAAAGCGTGGTGCGCCGTGGGCTCCTCGCGGAGGGCCACGCCGACGAACGCGCCGACGGGCGAGCGGGTGTAGGCGTGCACGACCTCCTTGAACAGCGCCTTCTTGTCGCCGAAGGCGGCGTACAGGCTGCCTGGCCTGATGCCCATCGCCTCGGTGAGCTCGTTGAGCGAGGTGGCCTCGTAGCCGCGCTCCCAGAACAGCCGGGTGGCCGCGGCGAGTGCCGTGTCACGGTCGAACGTACGCGGACGGCCTCGTGCTGCGCCTGCTTGCCCCATGACTCACATTCTAGAGCGTTCACTCAAGAAGTAGTGTTACCGTACTTGTTGAGTGAACACTCAAAAAATGAGAGGCGGGACGTTCATGGGCGGACGTGTGCTGGAGGACAGGGTGGCACTGGTCACCGGCGGCAGCAGGGGGATCGGGCGAGCCATCGCCGAGCGGCTCGGCCGGGACGGCGCCGTCGTGGCCGTCGCCTTCGCCCGCGATCAGGCTGCGGCCGGCGAGGTCGTGGAACGAATCGGCAAGAACGGCGGCCGGGCGTTCGCGCTCCGGGCCGAGTTGGGCAGGCACGGCGACGCGGCCGCGTTGTGGGCCGCGTTCGACGCCGAAGTCCAGCGGCACTCGCTCCGGGCGGGCGTCGACATCATCGTGAACAACGCCGGCATCGGCCGCAGTTCGGACCTGGCCTCGCTCACGGAGGAAGAGTTCGACGAGGTCTTCGCGGTCAACGTGCGGGCGCCGTTCTTCATCGTGCAGCAGGGGCTCAGCCGGCTGCGCGACGGCGGGCGGATCATCAACATCTCCAGCGGCGCGGCCCGGCTGGCCATGCCGGAGATCAGCGCCTACGGCTCCTCCAAGGGCGCCCTGGACACCTTCACGCTCAACCTGGCCAAGCAACTGGGCCCGCGGGGCATCACGGCGAACTCGGTTGCCCCCGGGATCGTGGACACCGACCTCAACGCGGGATGGCTGCGCGGGAACGCGGACGCCCTGGCCAACGCCGCGTCGCTGCACGCGCTGGGCCGGGTCGGGCAGCCCGAGGACATCGCCGACGTCGTGGCGTTCCTCGCCTCCGACGACGCTCGCTGGGTGACGGGCAGGGTGATCGACGCGACCGGCGGCGCCGGGTTGTGACCCGCTTCTCGGGTGGGGGCCACCGTGGCACTCCGCCCGAGAAAGGGGTGGGTGGCTCTGTGGGGGTGCTGGGGAGGTGTTCGGAGGTCGTGGGGACCCCCGGGCCTATGTATGGGGGAATGGGGCGGTGTGGGGGATTTGGGGCCGCGTACGGGAGCATCTTGGTGATCTTCACCGTACGAGATGGCCGGAAGTGAGAAGGTTGCGGTCGTTGCGTAATTGTTGGGTCAACGGGTATGACGCCACCGCGAGTAGTACTACACTGCGTAGAGCTTCGCCAAGTCTCATCCAAGTGAGCGACAAGTGCGTGTTCCTAGGCTGAAGGCTGCTCCGCAGGGAGTAGCGAGATGTCAACTCAGGGCGGACGCGCGTGCCACCCGCAAGCAGGCATGCTCACATGGCTCGTACGTTTCGAGGCGGGCGAGGGAACACTCAAAGCAAGCCGTGGAGGAAACCGATGCGCCTGCGTCACGATGACGGAACGCTCGTTCACCTCGCCTACAACGCAGGCGTCCACCCCGCTGAGGACCTGGAGAACCTCATCGCCCACCTGACGCGTTACGCGGTTCCGGTGCGCAAGCGACTGGGCGTGGAGCGGATGGGCATCGGGCTTTGGCTGTCCCCTGCCGTCGCCGACCACCTCACCGCCGACCGCATCGAGCTCGTACGGCTGCGCCGCTCCCTGGAGGAGCGCGGCCTGGAGGTCGTGAGCCTCAACGGCACCGGCGGACGCAACCAGGAGGTCCCCGGGCCCGACTGGGCCAAGCCGGAGCGCTACCGCTACACGATGGCGCTGGCCAAGATCCTGGCGTTCCTGCTGCCCGAGGACGTACGGTTCGGCAGCATCTCGACGATCCCGATCGGCTGGCGCCGCGACTGGCCCGCCGACCTGCACTCGATCGCCACGCGCCGGCTTGAGCGGCTGGCCCGCGAGTTGCGCGGCATCTACAGCACCACGGGCAAGACGATCAGGGTCGGGTTCGAGCCGTGGCCCGGCTGCGTGCTGGAGACCACCGAGCAGGCGCTTGAGCGGGTCGGCGGCATCGACTCCGAGCACCTGGGCGTGTGCCTGGACGCCTGCCACCTCGCGTGCGGGGCCGAGGAGCCCGATGTGGCGCTGAAGGGGCTGGCCGCGGCCGGCGCGCCCGTGGTCAAGCTGGGCCACGTGCACAACCACACGGGTGAGACGCCGAGCACGGGCGCGGTGCTGCACGACACGCTGACGGCCCTGCTGTCGGGCGCGGTGAGCGGCAGTGCGCACATCGAGGTCGAGACGCACAACCTCATGGTTCCCGGGCGGGCCAAGGGGCCTGGCGCGCTGGTGTCGCTGCTGGCCGAGGAGCTGGCCTGGGCGCGTACCAATCTGACCAGCCTGGGTCTGCAACTGGCCGCGTAGGGGATGATCCCCGCGTCCGCTCAGCGCTGAGCGGACGCCGGTCGTTCTGTGTCGGCAAGTTCGGCAAGTTCGGTGAGTTCGGGGAGTTCGGTGAGTTCGCCGGAGCGGGACGTGTCGTAGCCGCCGAGGGCGGTGATCTTCTCGCGCAGGGCCGGGGTCTGGAGTGCGGCGATGAGGTGGGCCGCCGGGTCGAGGCCGTTTCTGACCAGCCCGATGTCGAAGTCCTCCCACGTCAGAGGGACGAAGTCGAGGTCCAGGCCGATGGCGGCCGAGCGGATGCCGAGGCCGGCGTCGACCGTGCCGGTGGCCACGGCCAGGGCGACCTCCAGATGGGTGCCGACCTGCGGCCCCCTGAGGTCGTCCGGGTCCAGGCCGGCGGCGAGGAGCAGGCGGTCGAGCAGGATCCTGGTTCCGGTGCCGGGGCGGCGGGTGGAGATGCGCCGGTTCGCGAGGTCGGCTATGCCGGTGATGCGGCCCGGGTTGCCCGGTAGCACGATCAGCCCCTGCTCGCGTCGCCATAGGTGGATCAGGTGCGGTTCGAGACCGCGCAGCATGCCGCGCGCGAAGGGCGCGTTGTAGACGCCGGTGTGGTGCAGCAGATGGATCGCGGCCCCGTCGGCGCGGCCCTCGCGTACCGCGGCGAGGCCGGAGACGCTGCCCTCGCGCTGGGTGATCTTCAACTGGCCGGACAACATTCCTGCGAGGAGGTCGAGCGCGGGGTCGTCACTGCCGGCCAGGGTGAAGACCTGGTCCTCGTGCAGGAAACGCCGGGCGGCGAGCGCGGCGCCGGGCGCCACGCGGGCGCGGCGGCGTTCGGCGAGTTCGAGCACCCCGGCGTCGGCCAGCCGCCGCTGGGCGCGGCTGACGGTGGAGGCGGTGGTACGCCACTGCTGGGCGAGCTCGCGCACCCCCGGCAGTTCGTCGCCGGGGTGGAGGGTGCCGGCGCTTATCTGGTGGGCGAGGTCGCTGCAGATCTCCCGATATCGGGTCACGTCGCAATAACTTACCCTTGCACTACTCTGAAGTAGCGCAGATAGGGTCACAGCCATGCGTAGAGGGATCCTGATCGGTATCGCCTGGATCGTGGCGGTTCTCCTGGCCGGATGCGGGACCACCCCCTCCGCCGGCGGGCCCTCCGCGAGCGCGTCGGCGGCTCCGGCGGAGAAGTCGCTCATCCTGGCCACCACGACCAGCACCCAGGACAGCGGCCTGCTCGACGAGCTGCTGCCGGTGTTCACCCGCGAGAGCGGCTGGCAGGTCAAGACCGTGGCGGTCGGCAGCGGGCAGGCCATCGAGCTGGGGCGGCGCGGGGAGGCGGACGCGCTGCTGGTGCATTCGCCGGAGGCGGAGGAGAAGTTCGTCGCCGAGGGCAGCGCCGGCGCCCGGCGGCTGGTGATGCACAACGACTTCGTCCTGCTCGGCCCGAAGGCCGACCCCGCCGGCGTACGGGGAACGAGCAGCGCGGACGCGATGAAGAAGATCGCTGACACCAAGGCGGTCTTCGTCTCGCGGGGCGACGAGTCGGGCACGCATGCCAAGGAGAAGGGCCTCTGGTCCCAGGCCGGCGTGACCCCGGGCGGCTCCTGGTACCAGTCCACCGGCCAGGGCATGGGTGCGACGCTGCGGGTCGCCGGTGAGAAGGCCGGCTACACCCTGTCGGATCGGGCCACGTACCTCAGCCAGCGCGAGTCCCTGGAGCTGGAGGTGCTCAGCGAGGGCGACCCGGGTCTGCTGAACGTCTACCACGTCATCGAGATGACTCAGAAGGCCGGCGGCAGGGTGCGGGCCGACGGCGCCAAGGCGTTCGCGGACTGGATCGTCGCTCCGGCCGCGCAGCGGCTCATCGGCGAGTTCGGGCGGGCGAAGTTCGGCCAGCCGCTGTTCACTCCGGACGCCGGCAAGGACGAAGCGAAGCTGGGCGAGTGAGCACCGTCCGGGAGGTCGCTTGATGGACGTGCTGTTCGACGGGTTCGTGGACGCGATCAAGCTGCTGCTGTCGGGGGACGAGGACAGCTGGTCGATCATCGCGCTGACGCTGCGCGTCTCGTTGACGGCGACCGCGATCGCCCTGCTGGTGGGGCTGCCGCTGGGCGCGATCGTGGCGCTGGCCCGCTTTCCCGGCCGGCGGGTGCTGCTGGCGGCGGCCAACACGGGGATGGGCATGCCGCCGGTGGTGGTCGGCCTGTTCGTGACCGTGCTGCTGTGGCGCAGCGGGCCGCTGGGCGGGCTCGGGCTGCTCTACACGCCGACCGCGATGATCATCGCCCAGGCCGCCATCGCCACTCCCGTCGTGATCGCGCTGGTCGCGGCCGCGCTGCAACAGGTCGATCCCGACTTCCGCGTACAGATGCAGGCTTTGGGAGCGAACCAGGTGCGGGCGTTCGCGGCGCTGCTCGGAGAGGCCAGGCTGCCGCTGTTCGCCGGGACGATGGCCGCCTTCGGGGCAGTGGTGAGCGAGGTCGGGGCCGCGCAGATGGTCGGGGGGAACCTGGTCGGGCAGACCCGGGTGCTCACCACTGCCGCGGTTCTGGCCACGAGCCGGGGGCAGTTTTCGCTCGCGATCGCGTTCGGGCTCATTCTGCTGGTGATCGCGTTCGGCGTGAACCTGACACTGACCCTCGTCCAGCAGCAGCGGGCAGAGCCGCGATGAGCGGCCCGAGCGCCGGGGGCGCGGTGGGCGGCCGGGATGTCGGGGATGCGGTGAGCGGCCTGAGTGCGGGGATTGGGTGCCGGGACCTGTGTGTGCGTGCCGGCGACCGCGAACTGCTCAGCGTGCCTGAGCTGGACGTCGCGTCAGGACGCACGCTGGCCGTGCTCGGCCCGAACGGAGCCGGCAAGTCGACCCTGCTGCGTGCGCTGGGCCTGCTCAGCAGTCACCGTGTCAGCGGGCGGATCCTGCTCGACGGCCGGCCCGCGACCCGGCCGCTGATGCGCCACGCCATCGCGGCCGTGCTGCAACGGCCGATCCTGCGCCGTGGCACGGTCGCCGCCAACGTGATCAGCGGGCTGCGGTTCCGTGGGATGAGCCGGCGTGAGGCCCGGCTGCGCGCGTGGCCGTGGATGGAGGCGCTCGGCCTCGTGCCGTTCGCCGACCGGGACGTCCGCGGTCTGTCGATCGGCGAGGCCCAGCGGGTCAGCATCACCCGCGCGCTCGCGGTCGGGCCCAAGGTGCTGTTGCTCGACGAGCCGTTCACCGGGCTGGACAGCACCACCCGCGCCGACCTGATCGCCGACCTGCGTGCCGCGCTGAGCGGGCAGCCCACCGCCACGATCATGGTCACCCACGACCGGCAGGAGGCGCTCGCCCTGGCCGAGGACACCGCGCTGCTGATCGGCGGCCGCATCCGCCAGCACGGCCCGACCGCCGAGGTGCTCGACCATCCCAGTGACGCCGACACGGCCCGGCTGCTCGGGTACACGAACCTGCTCCCGCCGGCGCTCACCGGCCGCCCCCATCCGCTCGTGGCCCGGCCCGAGCACACGCATCTCATCCTCGACTCGTCCGACTTCGTCGCGGGTCAGGGCGATGATGACGTACGGCCGGTGGCCGGAACGCTGCGTCGTACTGTTGCGCTCGGCATCGCCACCCGGGTGGACGTCGACACCGCGAGCGGCCCGTTGACCTGCCTGCATCCCGGAGATCTGCTCGGCACCTCGGTTCCTCCGGTCGGGGGTGACGTTCGCGTACAGGTGCGGCAGGCACGGGCGCTGGCCGTCGCCGATGGGAACGGGTGGATGGAGGGCGTCAGGTCTGATCCTGAGACCAGGCGTCGCCCTGGGTAAGGAGGCCGAGGAGGGGGCCTCGGTGTGGAGGTGGGTCAGAGGTTGCCGAACCAGCCGGGGGTGTCCAGGCGCCACGGGTTGCCCGGCGTCATCGTGCGCAGGTCGGCTTCCAGGGCGTTCAGGCGGTCTTCGCCCAGTTCGTCGGCCCAGCGGGCGCGCAGGGTGTCGAAGATGCGGGCTGAGCGGTTGAGGGCGTCCATGCCGTACGGGGTGAGGCGGACGATCTTGCGTCTGGTGTCGCGGGCGTCCGTGGTGCGTTCGACGTAGCCGATGCGTTCCAGGGTGTCGATGGTCTTGCCCGCGGCCTGTTTGGAGACGCCCAGCGTACGGCCCAGCTCGACGGCGGTGGTGCCGTCCGGGCCGATCGCCTGCATGACGAAGCCGTGCATGGGCCTGATGTCGGGATGACCCTGCCGGGCGAGCTCGGCGTGCAGCTCGTCGATCAGCATCCGGAACGCGAGCAGCAGGCGTAGCGGCAGTTCGAAGCCATGGCTTGACACGATAGACAACCTGGTTAACTATATGGACAACGTGGTTGCCTATCTTAGGGGGTATGCGGCATGGCCGTCATCCATGCGGCTGAGGCGCGGCGGTCGGAGACTCCTGGCGGGGTCATGACGACGCTCGCCTCGCCGACACAGGGAGGGGCCTCAAGGGCCCTGTGGAAGGTCGAGGCCAAGCCGGGCGCCGAGGGGCCCGTGCACGACTTCGACGTGGAGCAGGTGTGGAGCTGGGTCGCCGGGGCGGCGACGGTCGAGCTGGGTGGGGAGCGTTTCGAGGTGACGGCCGGTGACACGGTCGTCATGCCCGCTCGTACGGTGCGGCGAGTCCTCGCCGACCCCGCGACCGGCTACACGGCCGTAGTTACGGCTGCGGCCGGGGCCAGGGCGTTCACCGCCGACGGCACCGAGTACGGCGTGCCGCCGTGGATCGCGTGAGAGGAGTCGCCGAGCACGGGTTCGTGTCGGTCGTGGTCGCGCCGGCCGGGGCTCGGGTCTGCAACCCGAGCGGCGTGTCGGAGCCGGACGCCTGCGCCCTGGCCCCCAGGGACACCGAACGCCTGGTCCCGCTCTGGGTGCGGTGAACGGCCTCCTGGGGTGCGGTGGTGGTTCGTGAATCGGTGGGGCTGTGGGTCAGGTGTGGGGGAGGCGGTAAGTGTCGTCGGGGAGGACTTCGGCCAGGCCGTCCGCGATCAAACCGTCCAGAGCGCGTTCGCGTTGCGGGGCGTCGTCCCACACCGCGTCGAGCGCCGCCTTCGGGACCGGGCCGTGCGCGTTGCGCAGCACTTCGAGCAGGCGGCCGCGGCACTGGCGGTCGGTGCCCGCGTACGTCTGGCCCTTGCGCGGCGGGCCCGCGTGCGGTGGTTTGCCGGCCAGCCGCCACGCGCACACGTGGGTGATCGGGCAGTCGGCGCAGCGGGGCGCGCGGGCCGTGCACACCAGGGCGCCCAGCTCCATCACGGCCACCCCCCACCGGGCCGCGCCCAGCTCGGGCAGCAGCGCTTCGGCCAGCCGCCGTTCGGCCGCCGAGGTGGCGGTCGGCGGGTATTCCTCCGCGCGCACCGCCCTGGCGAACACCCGCCGCACGTTGGTGTCGAGCACGGCGTGCCGGCCCCCGTAGGCGAAGCTGGCGACCGCGGCGGCGGTGTATTCGCCGATGCCGGGCAGCGCCAGCAGGGTCTCGTGGTCGGACGGCACCTCGCCCCCGTGTTCGTCGGTGATGGCCTTGGCGCAGGCGTGCAGGCGCAGGGCCCGGCGCGGGTAGCCGAGGCGGCCCCAATGGCGGACGGCCTCGCCGGGTTGCTCGGCCGCGAGTGCCTTCGGGGTGGGCCAGCGTTCCATCCACTCGTGCCAGATGGGCAGGACGCGGACGACCGGGGTCTGCTGGAGCATGATCTCGCTCACCAGCACCCCCCACGGCGTCGCGTCGGGGGCACGCCAGGGGAGATCGCGGGCGTTGTCCGCGTACCAGTCCAGAACGGCGGTGTGCAGGAGGTTCGGCTCGACCACGCGGTCAAGCGTATTCCGTGATGGCCAAGACTCGGCGTGTCGTCACTCACCGTCGCTGACCCGTCACCAGACTTGGTGTATGGACCCGGATACGATGCGTGGCGACGGCGGTGACATCTACTGGCGGCGCCGGATGAGCCTTCTGGTGGCGGTGCTCGTCGTGGTGGCCGTTGTGGCGTGGGCGTGCTCAAGCGGCAGCGGCCCTGAGCGCTCGTCCAGCGCGCAGACCTCGCCGAGCGCGAGCGTCAGCGCCACGCCCTCCGTCGACCCGCTGCTCGCGGGGCTGCGTACGCTCGCCATGGGCACGGCCAGTCCCACGCCCGCCACCCCCACCCCGAAGGCGACGCCCACCCAGCGGCCCAGGCGGCCGGGGGAGCCGTGCCCCGAGCAGGACCTGGTGCTCAGCCTCCAGGGCGGCAAGGAGCAGATCTACCCGGGCGACTCCCGTCCCAGCTTCATGGTCACGCTGGTGAACACGGGCACGGTCATGTGCACCGCCGACGTGGGGCCGCGGGCGATGGAGATCCGCATCACCTCGGGCGCCGACCGCATCTGGTCCACGGCCGACTGTGTGAGCGGTGAGGGCACGGAGGTCAGGCAACTGCAGCGGGGAGTTCCGTACGTGCGGTCGCTGGAGTGGGATCGGCGGCGGTCGAGCTCCGACTGCCGCGCGACCCCGTCGGTGGCCTTGCCGGGGACGTACGTGGCGACGGTGCGGATGGGGAGGATGCGCAGCACCAAGGGGGTCTTCCACCTCCGCTGAGCAGGCGGAAGGGGGAGTCAGACGTAGCGTTCGAGGATGGAGGACTCGGCGAGGCGGGACAGGCCCTCGCGGACGCTGCGAGCCCTGGACTCCCCGACGCCGCCGACCGCCTGGAGGTCGTCGATGCTGGCGGCCAGCAGCTTCTGCAGGCCGCCGAAGTGGTTGACCAGCCGGTCGACCACCGTCGCGGGCAGCCGGGGGACCTTGGCCAGCAGGCGGAAGCCGCGCGGGCTGACCGGGCTCTCCAGCTGGTCGCTGCCGGTGTGGCCGAGGACGCGGGCGACGACCGAGAGGTCGAGGAGCTCGTTGCCCGACAACTTGTCCAGCTCGTGCAGGGCTTCGAGCAGCCGGCGCTGGCGGCGGCCGGCGGGGGCGGGGAGGTAGTCGCGGATGACCAGCTCGCGCTCGGAGTCGACGCCGGCCACGAGCTCGTCGAGCTGCAGGGAGAGCAGCCGGCCGTCGGTGCCGAGCTCGACCACGTAGCCCTTGATCTCGTCGGAGATGCGGCGGACCATCTCCAGGCGCTGCGCCACGGCGGCCACGTCTCTGACCGTGACCAGGTCTTCGATCTCCAGGGCCGACAGGGTGCCGGAGACCTCGTCGAGGCGGTGCTTGTAGCGTTCGAGCGTGGCCAGGGCCTGGTTGGCCTTGGACAGGATGGCCGCCGACTCCTCCAGGACGTAGCGGATGCCGTCGAGGTAGAGGGCGATGATGCGCATCGACTTGCTGATGGCGATGATCGGCAGGCCCGTCTGCAGGGCGACGCGCTGCGCGGTGCGGTGGCGGGTGCCGGACTCGTCGGTGGGGATGGCGGGGTCGGGCACGAGGTGCACGGCCGCGCGGACGATCTTGTGGTCACCGCTCACCACGATGGCGCCGTCCATCTTGGCCAGCTCGCGCAGCCGGGTGGCGGAGAAGTCGACGTCGAGCAGGAAGCCGCCGCTGCAGACCTCTTCGACGACCTCGTTGTAGCCGAGGACGATCAGCCCGCCGGTCTGTCCGCGCAGGATTCGCTCCAGGCCGTCGCGCAGAGGTGTGCCCGGCGCCACAGCGGCCAAGGCTTCGCGACGGCGGTCGTCAAGACTCCTGTCCACCTGACCCCCGTGTCGATCGGTCACCTCAGCTTAGCCGTGCTCATGTGACGTGTGTGAGTGCGTCCCAGACGTTCTCCGCCTGGACCACCTCGAACCCGGGCGCGAACGCCACCGGCCCCACCGGCACCAGAGCTCGCTGCCCGCCACGTCTGCGACCGGCCTCTTCGAGGGATCCGGCGGGCACGAGGGCGCGCTTGAAACCCAGGCGCGCGGCCTCCGTCAGCCGCCTGCGCACGTCCTTGACCGGGCGCAACTCGCCCGCCAGCCCCACCTCGCCCAGCGCCACCAGGCCGGACGGCAGCGGCTTGTCGCCGGCGGCGCTGGCCACGGCGAGCATGACGGACAGATCGACCGCAGGATCGGACAGTTTGATGCCGCCGACCGTCGCGGTGAACACGTCGCAGCCGCCGAGCCGGGCGTTGAGCCGGCGCTCCAGCACCGCCAGGATCATCTGCACGCGATAGGTGTCGAGGCCGGATGAGGTGCGCCGGGGCTGCTGGGCGTCGGTGCGGGCGACGAGCGCCTGCACCTCGGCGGGCAGCGGACGGGTGCCCTCGACGGTGACGGTGACGCAGGTGCCGGGGACCGGCTCGCTGCGCCGGGAGACGAACAGCCCGCTCGGGTCGGTGATGCCCTCGATGCCGCGCTCGTGCAGATCGAAGCAGCCGACCTCCTCGATCGGGCCGAACCGGTTTTTGATCGCGCGCACCATGCGCAGCCGGGAGTGGCGGTCGCCCTCGAAGCTGAGCACCACGTCGACGAGGTGCTCAAGGGTGCGGGGGCCGGCGATGGAGCCCTCCTTGGTGACGTGGCCCACCAGGACGGTGGCCATGTTGCGCTCCTTGGCCATCCGGACCAGGTTGGCCGCCACCTCGCGCACCTGCGTCACCCCGCCCGGCACGCCGGTGGCCTGCGCGGAGCCGATCGTCTGGACCGAGTCGACCACCAGCAGCCGGGGCTCCACCTTCTCCACGTGGGTCACCAGGGCCGACAGCTCGGTCTCGGCGGCGAGGTAGAGCCGGTCCTGGATCGCGCCGATGCGGTCGGCCCGCAAGCGCACCTGGGCCGCGGACTCCTCGCCTGTCACGTAGAGGACGGTGTCGCGCTCGGCGATGCGGGCCGCGGCCTCCAGCAGGAGGGTGGACTTGCCGATGCCGGGCTCGCCGGCCAGCAGCACGACCGCGCCCGGCACCAGCCCGCCGCCGAGCACCCGGTCGAGCTCGGCCACGCCGGTCGTGCGGGCGGTCGCCAGCTCGGCCTTGACCTGGCCGATCGGCAGCGCGGGCGCGGTCGTCGCGCCCGCCTGGACGACGTTGACCCCGGCGCGGGCGCCCTCCTCGTCGACCGTGCCCCACGCCTGGCACTCGCCGCACCTGCCGACCCACTTCGTGGTGCGCCACCCGCACTCGGCACAGCGGTATCCGGGCTTCTGGGCTGTCTTGGCCATGCCGAGCAGGCTAGCGGCTCGGGCCGACAATCTTCGAGAGAGCGGATCCGCGCGCGGCCATGTCGGGCACGCGGCGGCCTACGCCAGGCCCAGCTCCGCGACGAGCATGCGCTTCGGCTTGGCGCCCACGATCTGCTTGACCGGCTCGCCGTTCTCGAACAGCAGCATCGTCGGCACGGCCATCACCCCGTACCTGGCCATGATCTCGGGGTTCTCGTCGGTGTTGAGCTTGCCGATCGTCAGGCCGTGCTCGGCCTCGATCTGCTCCAGCACGGGCCCGACCATCCGGCACGGCCCGCACCACTCGGCCCAGAACTCGACCAGCACCGGCTTGTCGCTCCTGAGCACCTGCTCCTCGTAGTTGTCCGTGGTCAACGTGATCATCTTCATCCCCTCACAAAGCAACCTGGGCAGGACTGGGCGAGCTGGGCGGCCACCTCGGCGCGGCGGGCGAGCAGGACCCGGATCTCCTGGTCGATCTCGGTCAGCTTGCGCTCGTAGACCTCGACCGACTCGGCGCACGAGCCGCCGGTGCTGTGTCCCCGGCGCAGGCAGTCGACGAACGGCCTGGTCTCCTCCAGCGTGAAGCCGATCTGGAGCAGGGCCCGGATCTCGGACACCAGCCGGACGTCGTCCTCGGCGTAGTCGCGGTAGCCGTTGGAGCCGCGGCGGGCGCGGAGGAGCCCGTGCTGCTCGTAGTAGCGGAGCGAGCGGGTGCTCACTCCGGTGCGTTCCGCCAGCTCACCGATGCGCATGCGTCCACGGTAAACGTTGACGCCTGTGTCAAGGTCAAGCGGTGAAGTACGACGTCGCGGTCGTGGTCAGAAGTAGCGCCAGCGCAGGACGTTCGGGTAGGCCAGCTCCAGCCCGGTCGTCTCGGCGATGGCCTGCTCCGCCACCTCGGGCGTGAACTCGATGCGCAGCACCGCCTCCAGGTCCGCCCGCCGCCGGAACGTCATCCGCAGGTCGAGCGGCCGGCGCTGCCAGCCCTGCCGGTCCCAGAACGCCTCGACCTCGCGGACGGAGTAGGTGGGCACCGTACGGGAGAACCAGCGGCCGAACGACCCCCGCGCCGCGTCGAGGTCGAGGACGAAGGCGGCTCCGCCACGGCGGACGACCCGGGACAGCTCACGCAGGCCAGGCTCGCAGCCTGGCCCGAAGAAGTACGCCCACCGCGCGATGGCCACGTCCACCCCCGCGTCGGGCAGCGGCAGGTCCTGGGCCGCCGCGGCGTGCACGCTGACGTTGGGCAGGTCCGCGCAGCGGCGGCGGGCCAGGGCGGCCAGGTCTCCGTGCGGCTCCACGCCGATCACCCTGGCGGCCTCGGCGGCCAGGACCGGCAGGTGGTAGCCGGTGCCGCAGCCGATGTCGAGGACGGTGGCGCCGCCCCAGGGGCGCAGGGCGCGCATCGCCGCGTCGGCCGCGCCGTCGGGGTCGACGGCGCGGTTCTCCAGCTCGTAGGTCTGGGGGGTGTTCCAGATGTTGGGGCTGGGGATCGCACCTTTCGCTATCCGGGACATGCCACCACGGTAGAGGCACCTCCGCCCAGGAAAAGCCGCGGCCTCGGACGCGCCCGCGGACCCCGATGTGTCGCCGCAAGGGAAGGGCCGCGTTCGGCGCCGGGGCCGAGGTCACGAGCGTGCCGCCGTCCCCGACGAGACGCTGAGACACGGCTCACCACGGGTGGCCGCGCGCCAGATCGCCTTCTCCGGCTTAGGCTGGCAATGTGGCTGATGTCATCCGCGTGCCCAGCGCGAAGATCGCGCTGAGCACCGCTTCGGTATATCCGGAACGCACTCCCGATGCGTTCGAGCTGGCCGCGCGCCTGGGATACGACGGCGTAGAGATCATGGTCGGCGCCGACCCGGTGAGCCAGGACATCGACGTGATCGAGCGGCTGTCCGAGCACTACCAGGTGCCCGTGCTGGCCATCCACGCGCCCTGTCTGCTGGTGACCCAGCGGGTTTGGGGCCGTGACCCGTGGGCAAAGCTCGTCAAGGCGCAGAAGGCGGCCGAACGGCTGGGCGCCTCCACGGTCGTGGTCCATCCGCCGTTCCGCTGGCAGCGTGACTACGCCCGTGACTTCGAGACCGGGCTGGCCAGGATGCGGGATGAGACGGATGTCGCGTTCGCGGTGGAGAACATGTTCCCTTTGCGGGCCAGGGCCAACGACGTGGTGCCCTATTCACCCGACTGGAATCCGATCGACTACGACTTCCCCCAGGTCACGCTGGACCTGTCACACACGGCGGTCTCGGGCTCCGACGCCATGGAGATGGCGGTCAAGCTCGGCGACAGGCTCGCGCACCTCCATCTCGCCGACGGTCTCGGCGTGACGAACAAGGACGAGCACCTGGTGCCCGGCAGGGGCAACCAGCCGTGCGCGCCGATGCTGGAGCGGCTGGCCGGCAACGGCTACTCGGGGCTCGTGGTCCTGGAGATCAACACCCGGAAGGCGGCCAGCCGCACCGAACGGATCGACGATCTGGCGGAAGGGCTGGCCTTCGCCAGGTTGCACCTGGCGGCTTCTAGATGATCCTGGTGGCAACCTCCATGAACGCGGCATCCACATGAACGCAGGGCCGATCAAGGACCTGGGCAGGACCTTCGACCGGGTGGCGGACGCGTACGACGAGGGCAGGCCCGGCTACCCCGACGAGGTCTACCGCGCGCTGGGCGAGGTCAGCGGCGTCGACCTCGACGGCGCGACCGTGGTCGACGTCGGCGCGGGCACCGGCATCATGACGCGCGGCCTGAGGGCGCGCGGCGCCCGGGTGGTGGCGGTCGACCCGGGCGAGCCGATGCTGGCGCGCCTGGTGTCCAGGAGCCGTGCCGACGAGCAGGCCGGTGAGCAGGCCGGTGAGCGAGCAGGCGAGCGAGCAGGCGAGCGTTCAGGCGAAGGCGCGCCCGTGGCCGCCGTGCTGGCCGACGGCAACGTGCTGCCCCTGGCCGGCGAGACGGCCCAGCTCGTGATGTACGCCCAGTCGTGGCACTGGCTGGACCCCGTGCTGTCGATCAACGAGGCGCGGCGGGTGCTGCGGCCCGGTGGCGCGATCGCGGGCTGCTGGAACTTCCACCACGCCTCCCAGGCCGAGTGGCTGGCCGCCTATGAGGCCCGGCTGGCCGAGGCGGTTCCGACCTACTGGGGGCCGGCGGTCGAGGAGTGGTCGGTGCCGCCGATCGCCTCGGCCTTCGAGGTGGTCGAGGAGCGCTGGATCCCCTGGACCAGGCTGGTCGGCATCGAGCACTTCCTGCTCGACCTGCGCTCCCACTCCTACATGGCAGCGCTGTCCAAGGAGCGGGCCGACGAGCTGGTCGACCGGCAGCGGGTGGAGCTGCGCGCGGCGTTCCCCGAGGGTGTGCTGTCCGTGCCGATGCGGGTCTACCTGGCGGTGGGCCGGTGAGCGGTACGCCGGCGAAACGGCGGCCGGGGCGCAGGCCGGGCTCGGCCGACACGCGCGGCGAGATCCTCACGGCGGCCAGGAGGGTGTTCGCCGAGAAGGGCTTCGACAAGGCGACCGTACGCGGCATCGCCAGGGAGGCCCAGGTCGACCCGGCCCTCGTGCACCACTACTTCGACACCAAAGAGGGCATCTTCACCGCGGCGATGCAGCTGCCGATCACCCCTCAGGACGTCATCCCGCTGCTGCTCGACGGCCCGCGTACGGAGATCGGCGAGCGGCTGGTGCGCATGATCCTGCGCGTCACCGCCTCGGCCGAGACCCGCGAGCCGATGGTGGCGCTGATCCGCTCGGCGATGACGAACGAGCAGGCGGCCGCGATGTTCCGCGAGTTCATCTCCAACGCCCTGCTCTACCAGGTGGCCGACCGGCTCCAGGTGCCGCACCTGCGGGTCGAGGCGGGCTTCGCGCAGATGTTCGGCGTGATCATGGCGCGTTACGTGCTCAGGCTGGAGCCCATGGCCAGCGCCACCCATGACGAGCTGGTGGCGCTGCTCGGCCCGACCCTCCAGCGCTACTTCGCGCCCGAAGGGCCAGATTAGAGCATTGTTCTGGAGGCGGCGATGACCTTAGGGTATGTCACGTGACCCGCTGAAGTTACTCACGGGTAGGATCGGGTTGAACGCCTGATCGGCGGGTCACCGTACGCTGACAGCCAACGTCGTCTGTGGGAGGATCCCGTGCTCTGGGTAGCCATCGTCGGGCTCGTCATGACCATCCTGGCGGTGGCCGTGGCCGGCCGCAGAGTGATGTTCCTCTACCGGCTCGCGACCGTGGGCCCACCCGCTCCCGAGCGGATCGACTACGCCAAGGCCCACGCGGGCGACGAGATCAAGGCCCAGCTCGTCGAGGTGTTCGGGCAGCGCAAGCTGCTCAAGTGGACGCCGTCGGGCGTGGCTCACTTCTTCGTCATGTGGGCGTTCTTCATCCTGCTGACCGTCTACATCGAGGCGTACGGCGCCATCGTCCAGGGCGCGATCACCGGCACCCCCGACTTCCACATCCCGCTCATCGGCACCTGGGGCGTGCTCGGCTTCCTCCAGGACTTCATCGCGGTGGCGTGCGTGCTCGGCCTGATCGCCTTCGCCGCCATCCGGATCAAGAACTCGCCCAAGACGCTCGGCCGCGAATCCCGCTTCTCCGGCTCGCACCTCGGCGGCGCCTGGCTCGTCCTGTTCATGATCTTCAACATCATCTGGACGTTGTTCCTGGCCAGAGGCGCGGCCGCGGCCAACGGGAATTTCCCCTACTCCTCCGGCGCGTTCGTCTCGCTCGCGCTCGGCGACGCGCTGCCGGCCAGCTCGCTGCTCGAGGAGATCGCGCTGCTCCTGCACATCGGCTTCATGCTGGTGTTCCTGGTCATCGTGGTCAACTCCAAGCACCTGCACATCTTCACCGCGCCGATCAACGTGCTCTTCTCCCGCCGCCCCGACGGAATGGGCGGCGCGCCCGAGATGCGCGTGGACGGCAAGGCGGTCGACTTCGAGGACGAGGACCTCGACCCCGAGCGGCTCGGGCGCGGCAAGATCGCCGACACCACCTGGAAGGGCTTCCTCGACTTCTACTCCTGTACGGAGTGCGGCCGCTGCCAGTCCCAGTGCCCGGCGTGGAACACCGACAAGCCCCTGTCGCCGAAGATGCTCATCCTCGACCAGCGCGACCACGCCTTCGCGGTGGCCCCCTACCTGCTGGCGGCGGCCAACGGCGTCGAGCACAAGGACACCGACGTGCTCGCCCTGCTGGAAAAGCCGCTGGTCGGCGAGGAGGGCGTGATCCACCCCGACGTGCTCTGGTCCTGCACCAACTGCGGCGCCTGCGTCGAGCAGTGCCCGGTGGACATCGAGCACATCGACCACATCCTCGACATGCGCCGCTACCAGGTGATGGTGGAGTCGTCGTTCCCGTCCGAGGCGGGCGTGATGGTGAAGAACCTGGAGAACAAGGGCAACCCGTGGGGCATGTCCGAGATGAAGCGGGCCGACTGGATCGAGGAACTCGACTTCGAAGTGCCGATGGTCGAGGACAAGATGCCCGAGGACGCCGAATACCTGTTCTGGGTGGGCTGCGCGGGCGCGCTCGAAGACCGGGCCAAGAAGACCACCAAGGCGGTCGCGGAGCTGCTGCACATCGCGGGCGTGAAGTTCGCGGTGCTCGGCCCGATGGAGGCGTGCTCCGGCGACCCGGCGCGGCGGCTGGGCATGGAATACCTGTTCAACATGCTCGCTCAGCAGAACATCGAGACGCTCAACGAGGCGGGCGTGAAGAAGATCGTGGCCACCTGCCCCCACTGCTTCAACACCCTGGCCAACGAATATCCGCAACTCGGCGGCACGTACGAGGTCGTGCACCACACCCAGTTGCTGTCGAAGCTGGTGGACGAGGGGCTGCTCACCCCGGTCACGCCGATCGAGGAGAAGATCACTTACCACGACCCGTGCTTCCTCGGCCGCCACAACAAGGTTTACTCCCAGCCCCGCGACATCATGGCGAAGGTGCCCGGCGTGCAGACCCAGGAGATGCACCGCCACAAGGACCGCGGCTTCTGCTGCGGCGCCGGCGGCGCGCGCATGTGGATGGAGGAGCGCATCGGCAAGCGCATCAACACCGAGCGGGTGGACGAGGCGCTGACCACGAATCCTGACACGGTCTCGACCGCGTGCCCGTTCTGCATGGTGATGCTCGGAGACGCGATCAACGAGAAGAAGAACAACGGCGAAGCCAAGGAGACGCTCGAAGTCGTGGACGTCGCCCAGCTCTTGATCAAGTCGGTCAAGGGCACTTCCTGACCGTCGTCAGTCGGACTCCTCCACACCAGTTGTGGAGGAGTTTCGCATGTCAACGGGTGTGGCTGGGAGAAATCCAGCATCCACATAACGGGAAAATCACGGTAACCTCAACGTCGCATGGCTCTATTCGACGGGGAGGGGGCTAGTGATGGGCGTCGTCGTCACGGACGCCGAAGTCACCCTGGCCGACGTACTCTCCCTGCGGCTAGCCATCGACGAACCTCTGGAAGACGGCACCGAACTCGTTCTCAGGCATCGCACCACGGGGGTGGAACGCGACGTGCTGCTCCGGACGTCACGCGCTCGGGCGCGCGAGGCCACGCTGTCGGTCTCGCTGGAGCCACTGGACCTCAGCACCGGGCGCTGGGACGCCTATCTGCGCCGTGACGGCAAACGCAGCAGGCTGCGCAGCGTCGATCCCGGCTTCTCGCTCGACCACCTCGACGCGTACGCGCTGTGCAAGCGCACCCTCGCCTACCGCTCCTACCGCACCCGCAACGGCTTCCTGGCGCTGAAGATCTCCGACGCCGAGCCGGTGGCCGAGGTGCGCTCCATCTGGTTCAGGGAGGGCCGTTTCGAGGTGATGGGCCTGCTGGCCTACACGGGGCTGGAGGACGACGACACCCGCCACGAGGCCACGCTGACGCTCGACCGCCGCCTGACCGGGGCCCACCTGTCGGCCACGGCCACGGTCCAGGGCGTGCGCTTCCACGCGGCCGTGTCGCTGGTCGACGTGCTGGCGGCCGGCCACGAGGAGGCCGAAGGCTCGGGCACGTGGGAGCCGGCGCTGGAGGTCGAGGGCGTGCCCACGCCGCTGCGCCTCGGGGCCAGGCTCGACGACGTGGACGGCAAACGGCGCCGGCTGCACTATCCGTCCTCCCGGGTGGACGGCGTGCTCATCAGACCCTGCTACACCGCCGACGACGAGCTGCGGATCGAGGTCGGCGGATGAAGGTCAGCCTCGTCCTCACCTCCGCGTACGCCATGCGCGGCGACGTGCGCGCCACGCTCAACCTGGCCACCGCGCTCGCGGAGCGGCACGAGGTCGAGGTCATCAGCATCCGGCGGCAGAAGGAGAAGCCGTTCTTCCCCGTCGGGCCCAAGGTGGCCATGCGCAGCGTCGTGGACGCCAGGCCGGGGGTCAGGCACCTGCTGCCGCGCGGCCAGGTCCGTACCGAGGTGGCGCTGTGGCGGATGCTGCGCAACCTCAAGTGCGACGTGCTGATCACGACCAGGCCGGGGCTGAGCGTCCAGGCGGCCAGGCACGCGCCGCGCGAGACCATCAAGATCGCCCGTGAGTGGGGCAGGCCGTCGGTGCCCGGGCCCGTGCAACGCCTCTACCCGCGCCTGAACGCCGTCGTGACGGCCACGGAGTCGGCCCAGGAGGACTGGGTCAGGCTGCTCGACGTGCCAGGCGGCGGCGGGCCTGTGGTGCACAGCGTGCTGGACGCGCTGCCGCGCGGCCCGTGGCCGCGCTCGCGGATGGACAACAGGATCGTCGCCGCCGGCGGGCGGTGGGTGCCGGTGAAGGCGTACGACCGGCTGATCAGAGCGTTCGCGATCGTCGCCGACAAGCGCCCCGACTGGCGGCTGCGGCTGTACGGCGGCGGCCCCGAGGAGCGCAGGCTGCGTGCGCTGGTGCGCGAGCTGCACCTGCACAACCACGTCTACTTCATGGGCACCACCCCCGACCTCGCTGGCGAGTTCGCCAAGGCGTCGATCGTGGCCAACCCCTCGCGCGGCGAGGACCTGGGCATGACGGTCCTGGAGGCCATGGGGTGCGGGGTGCCCGTGGTGGCCTTCGACGGGGCCAGGGGGCCCAGGGAGTTCGTCGCGACGGGCTACAACGGGGTGCTGGTGCCCGAGTCCGAGAGCGACCAGCAGCTCTTCGCAGGGGCGCTGCTGGCGCTGATCGACGACGAGCGCAGGCGGCGCTCGCTCGCGGCGGGGGCGCTCGACACCGCGGTGCGTCACTCGGCCGACGAAGTGGCCGAGCAGTGGGAGAAGCTGATCGACGGGCTCCGCTGAGCGATACCTTCTCCGGGTACCGTAGAAGCATGCATGGGTACAGCGGGGACAAGCAGGCATATCTGACTCGCCTGCGACGGATCGAGGGGCAGATCAGAGGTCTGCAGCGCATGGTCGACGACGACGCCTACTGCATCGACGTGCTCACCCAGGTCTCCGCGGCGACCAGGGCCCTGCAAGCGGTGGCGCTCGGGCTGCTGGAGGAGCACATCTCCCACTGCGTGGCCGACGCGATCAACACCGGCGGGCCGGAGGCCGAGGCGAAGGTCAAGGAGGCCTCGGCGGCGATCGCCCGGCTCGTCCGCTCGTAGGTGCGCCTCTCGTCCGAAAGTCGGATCGACCGGCGGTGGATTGACTAGTTATGTGAAACCCCGGAAACCGGTGTTCCCGACCCCATTGGAGCCGGGAACTAGGTCCCCGGGGCTAGTAATCGTTGGTCCTTCAGCGGCTCGCCGAAGTCCGCAATCCGAGCGCGTCGTCGAGTTCGTCCAAGGTCAGCCGCCGCTCGCTGACAGCCACGGCCGTGAGCACCTCGGCGTAGAGCGCAATCTCGTCCAACGCGACACGGTCGTGGACCCGAGAGTCCAGGTCATCGTGCCCCACCGCGTCGTCCTTCCTTCCGCAGCCCACACCCTCTACGAGGTTACGGCGGAGACTCTGCGGGCGACATGGCCCATCGGAGTCATTCCTTTCAGCGCCGCGGGGGCCCCTCGGGGATCATTTCCCGAGGCCGAGATCACAATTCAGCTAATTAACTGTTATCGGAAGTGTTAGAACGATATAGGGGAGGTAAGGTGGAAATATCGGTATTTGTGGTTTAGATGTGACCTGTGTGATGGTCGTCGCGTTGATGGACGATCTTTCGTACGAGTGCCGACTGACTTGCCAGCCCCCGCTCGGGCACCCTGGCTCCCGTCAGCCGCCCCCACGCGAGCCCCATGGCGTAGGCCGCCCCCAGCACCGCCGCCGCGCTCGCCCGGTCCGGCGGCGTCACCTCCAGCACCGGCTCGGGCCCGCCCGTGAGCCCGCCAGTGAGTCCGCCCGTACGGACCGGGAAGCCGTCGGGCTCCGTCGAGTCGGCCGCGGACGTCCCGACCCGCCCCGCGCGGGCCAGCTCCTCGTACGCCATCCGCAGCCGATGATCCAGCCGCCCCGGCAGCATCCGCCTGGAGTCGGACAGATCGGCCAGGAACGTGGCCGCGGCCGCCGGCGGGTCCGGCATGAAGGACAGCGCGTCGACGAGGTCGTACACGGTGTGCGAGAAGTGCGCCTCGAGGTCGTTCTCCACCAGCAGCGCCCGGCACAGCCGCGCGGGCACCCGCTCCAGCCACGCCTCACGCAGCGCCGCGTCCTCCCGCTGGAAGTCCGGCCGGGAGTCCTGCGACCGGCTGTGCGGGCCCGTCAATGAGCCGTTCCCCGCAGCGTCCTGGTACGCGCTGTGCAGCCCGCTGGTGAACTCGCCGCGGAAGTCCTCAGGCCTGGCCGTGCGCAGCATCGGCTCGACCATCGTGAGCAGCGCCAGCGCCCGCGGCCTGAACCGGGTGTCGAGCAGCAGGATCTGCGCCGCGTCCGCCATCACGGCGGCCAGCCGTAGCGCCGCCCGCGAGCGCCCGGCCCGCAGCCGCTCGGCCACGAGCGTGACGAGGTCGAGCAGCGGCGGCGCGGGCAGCCAGCGCACCCACTCGTCGCCGGGCAGGGGGCGGCGCAGGTATTCGCCGAACACCGTGATCAGCCGCTCGTTGCCGTCGAAGGCGGGCGCGTAGGCGCACCACATGATCGTGCCCCAGACGGCCGCCACCGTGCTGGGCACGTCGGAGGCGAAGATCTCGCCGAACGCCGTCAGCGGGTAGTCCAGCTCCGACTTGCGCCCGCTCGCGCGAAGGAGCACCCTGAGCTGCTCGGTGAGGGTCTCGGGCACGTCGGGGCCGACGAACGCCTGCGTGGAAGCGGGCTCGGCGTGGAAGTCGTAGCCCTGCGGCACCACGGCGTCGGGCAGGGTCGTCGTCGCGTGCCCCACCTGGCGCGCGCGTACGCGTCTGGCCGGCGGGGCGAGGTGCCAGCGGCCGTCGGCCGGGTCGAGCAGGTGCCAGCGCGCGTGGGCGCCGAAGAGCCACCGATCGCCATCTGGGGTCACAAGAATTCTGGCGGCCAGGACGTGGGCACGATCGGGTAGGGGAAGACGCTGCCAGCGTGGGTCCGCGACCATGGCACGGACCTCCGCCTCCGCGGCGGTGAACGCATCCCAGGGTGGCACGGCGGTCATCGTACTGGTGGTACTCGGATCATCCATCGGCTTTTCACGGCACAATGTCCGCTATGAGGGCGAAGGTAGCAGGGTTGTCGGTGGTCGTTTGTGTGCTCTCCGGTTGCGGGACCACAGCGGCACCGCAGCCGACGCTCACGGGTCCCGGCATCCTCACGTTACAGAACGCCAGTCCGCCGGCGTCCGGCGGGGAGGTGGGTGAGGCATCGACGGAGTTCGACGACGCCGCCGACCTGTCGGCGTGGACCAAGCTGAGCGAGACCGAGAAGGACGTCGACCGCATCGCCAAGTACGACGTCAACAAGACCGTGAAGGGCTCGATGTACTTAGAGCCGAAGACCTCGGCCTGGTTCGACGGCTTCCGCGGGCCCTTCGTCTACCAGGACCTGGCCGGCGACATCGTCATGCACGCCCGGGTCAAGGTCACGGGCAGGAGCGGCAGCGGGTGGCCGAAGCGCAAGTTCTCGCTCGGCGGGCTGATGGCGCGCCAGCCCGGCTCGTACGCCAAGCCCAACTGGGTGTCGGCCGCCGTGGGCACGGGCGAGAAGAGCGGCCAGGTCGAGGTGAAGTACACCCAGGACGGCAGCTCCAAGCCGCAGGAGCTGGCCGTGAAGAGCGGCTGGGTCGACCTCGCGCTGGCCAGGGTGGGCCGGGTCTTCGTCGCCCTCTACAAGGAGGACGGCGGCGCGTGGAAGGTGGGCCGGCGCTGGCCGTCCACCCTCCCCGACGTGCTCCAGTGGGGGGTGACGGCCTACACCGACTGGGACAGCTACAGCCTGCTCAAGAAGGACGCCACCAAGGGCAACGCCAAGCAGGTCACGGGCACGCCAGACCTCAAGCTCACGGTCGACTTCGTCCGCTTCCTGCGGCCCGAGCTGCCCGAGTACGCCGACCCGCTCAACACCGCCTCGGTGTCGGACGAGGTGCTCATCAAAGCGATGACGCCTGCCGGTGCCTGATCGCCTTGGCCATGTAGTTGTCAGGAGTCCTGGCGAAGGAGTCGCGGTCGTCGTCGGTGAGCTCGCGCACGATCTTGCCGGGCACGCCGGCGACCAGCACGCCCGCGGGGATCTTCTTGCCGGGGCCGACGAGCGCTCCGGCGGCCACGAGCGTGCCCGCGCCGATCCTGGCGCCGCCCAGCACGATGGCGCCGATGCCGATCAACGAGCCCGACTCGACGTGGGCGCCGTGGACCATGGCCTTGTGGCCCAGGCTCACGCGGTCCTCCAGGATCGCGGGCTCACCCGGGTCGGAGTGGAGACAGGACAGATCCTGTACGTTGCACTCCTCGCCGACCTCGATCCGCTCGTCGTCCCCCCGGAGAACGGAGCCGTACCAGATGCTGGATGCCCGGCCCACACGTACGGCGCCGACCACGACGGCGCCGTGGGCGATGTACGCATCGGGGTGTATGTCGGGCACTGCTCCGTTGTCCAACGCTGCTATGTACATTCGAGACATCGTAATTCCAGCTCGGGGTATGGCGTTCGGGTTGCGGACGTGGGCAGATGGCAGGAAAGTCGTTTCCTGACGTCCCGTTGCCAGACCCTCACAACCCGCAGTTTTCCCCCGCCTCACGCAAACCACCCTTAGGTAACCCCCATGACACACCAGCACGAGAGCATTCCCGATCTGATGCAAGAGGACACGTTCGAGGTCGTGATGCGCGGCTACAACCGCCGCCAGGTCCACGACTACATGATGCGAACCCGTAACCAGATAAGGGACCTGGAAGAGCGGCTGGCACGGGCCATCGAGCAGGCCGAGCAGGGCCGGATCGAGCTGGCGGAGGCCCGCCGGCGCATGGTCGAGACGCCGCAGAGCTACGAGGACCTCAGCCCCCGGCTCGCGCAGATCCTCCGGCTCGGCGAGGAGGAGGCCGCGTCCAAGCGCGAGGACGCCGAGGCCGAGGCCGCCAGCGTGCGCGAGTCGGCCAAGGCCGAGTCCGAACGGCTGCTCAGCAGCTCGCGCGAGACCGCCGACAAGATCCTCACCTCCTCGCAGGCCGAGGCGGAGCGGCGGGTGAGCGAGGCCACCCAGGCGGCCGAGAACATGCTCGCCCAGGCGGGCAGCGACGCGGAGGAGCAGCTCACCTCCGCCCGCACCGAGGCCGATGAGACGCTGAAGGCGGCCAGGGCCGAGGCCGAGCGGCTCGTCACGGGCGCTCGTACCGAGGCCGACCAGGCCATCACCAGCGCCAGGGCCGAGGCGGAGCAGGCCATCGCGAACGCCCAGGCGCAGGCCGAGCAGACGGTGCAGTCCGCCAACGCGCAGGCCGAGCAGATCGTCACCAGCGCGCGCAGCGAGGCCGACTCCATGCTGGAGCAGGCGCGGCAGCGCACCGCCGCGCTGGACGAGCAGGCCGGGCGGCGGGTCGACTACCTGAGCAACACCCATTCGGAGGTCGTGCGCCGGCTCACGGAGGTCAGCGCGGTGCTCGGCGACCTCATGCGGGCGGAGGCGAACGCCGGCCCGCTGGTGCCGGAAGCAATCGCCCCGCCGGCGGCGCAGCCGGCCGTCCATGACGCTCAGGAGGTCGCCCAGGAGGGCGTCCAGGAGGACGTACGCGTGGTCCTCGACCCCGAGGAGACGGTTGAGGTCGTCATCGACAAGGACGCGGCCGAGCCGCGGCCTCAGGCCCGGGAAGACGGCATCTCGGACGATACGGACGTCAACATCGTCCGGCTGTCAGAGGCCCACAAGTAGGCCACAAGGCGGCACCCCGGATAGGTCCACGAGCAGGTCGTAAGCGGAAGCCCCCGCCCCCGATAGGGTCGGAGGCTTCCGCGTTCGTGGCCCCTCCTGTTTGGGGGCCCGGTACCGGGGCCGCCGAGACGCTGAACCCGGCACCGGGCTGCTCGTGTGCGCGGGCCGGGGAACGCTCCACGGCCCGCGTCAAGGAGGTGCGGGGCCGGCCCGCCACGTCTGGTGCTCACCGGCCCGCCTCTCCTGGTCCCGGAGATGGTCGCGCAGTCCCTCCGGGTCGTCCGCGTCGATGGTCATCGCACATCCGGCATCGCGCTGCGCCACGCTGAGCGGATGGTGTCTCGTGGCCCACCAGCGGCCCGCGTCGCTCCGCCAGATGGTCCAGTGGGGGTACTCCCGGGCGATGTCGGCAAGATGTCGGTCAAAGGACATCTCCGTCCGCCTTTCCCGGGCCCCAGGCGAGGTTCCATCTCTCTACACGATGCGCCACTTCTCTAGAGAATTTCTATGATCGTGACGGTCAGGTCAACCTATCGCTTGACAGATCGCCTTGAATCACGCGTCGAAGTCGTACTGGAGTACATAAGCCGCCGAGTCCAGCACCATCTCGTTGAGCTCGATCGGCAGCCCTCCCGACGTGTACGCGGTCCGCGAGATGACGATCACGGGCGTGCCACCGGGCAGGTCGAGCAGCCCGCTCTCGCGCGGTCCTGGCATGCGGGCGCGCACCTCCTCGGTGAAGTGGACCGGAGGCAGCCCCAGATCGCCCAGTCGGGCGTAGACGCCGCCGGGGCCGGTGTCCGCGAGGGTGATCGCGCTTCCCTGGACCAGGTGGGCGGGGAAGTAGGACGTGGCCAGTTGCACGGGTCTGGCGTCGACCGAGTAGCGCCGCCGCCGTACCCACACCTCGACGCTTTCGAGTACCCCGGCCACCTCCTCGGTGGCGCGCTCCAGCGCCACCTCCACCCGGTCGACGGTGAACGGCCGCCCCCGCGCGTCGGCGTCCCAGATGGCCCGTCCCTGACCCCACTGCTCTCGTGACAGGCGGCGCGAGCCGTGCCTGCGGATCGGTTTGAACAGCCGCACGTAAACCCCCGAGCCTCGTTTGGGCACCGCCAGCCCTTCGTTGATCAGTACGGCAAGCGCCTGCCTGGCGGTGGCTCGTGCGATTGCGTATTCGGCCATCAGCGCGTTCTCGCCCGGTAGTCGGTCCCCGTCGCGCAGTTCGCCGGACAGAATCCGGGCGCGGAGGCCGTCGGCGATGCGTCGATAGATAGGGGGCTCGTGGGGTACCGGGGATTCAGACAACTTTGATCACCCTCTGTCACCAACCGGGTAGTGGCGTCTCCAGAGAACTTGCCCCGTCTTGTCCACGATCGCACAGATGCAGGGCTTGGTCGCGGGCTGATTTTGAGAGGATCGTGCCCGTGTGGTGAATTCCGCGATGTTTTAGCGGACCGTTAGTGTGGAACGGTCCCGGCCGGTATTCGATCGGCCCACCAGCGGCGAGTAACCAAAGAGAAGATCACGGCGCCGGCCGTATTGAGGATGACGTCGTCCACGGACGAGAAACGACCCAGTCGCAGCACGTACTGGAGCACCTCGACCAGGACCGAAAATGCCGCCGCGACGGCCGCAACGCGGGCGGGAGAGGACATCGCCGCGCTGCGTACCGGCAGCAGCGCGCCCAGCGCGGCGAAAACCAGCAGATTACCTCCCACCTGCACCGACACCGCTTCCCACGGTGCCGTCACCAGGTCCGCGAGGTCGGCGAACGGGACGAGCCCGACTCCCGGCTCGCCGTCGGAGGGCGTGAGGATCATCCAGATCCAGGGTGCGGTCCCGGCCACGATGCCGACGTCGGCGATCGAGGTGCGCAGGGGTGCCGGACGGCCGGCGCGAGCGCGGTGGCGGCGGAGAACCAAGATTGCTAGCAAGGCGACAGGGAGTGCAAACGTACCAGCAATAATGACGTTTCCCCACAATTCCCACGTCCGCGCCATCCGACCATCATGGCGATTGATCTAGGGGTACCGGAAGATGTCCATCTGGACAGGTCTCATCGGGCGGGCAGATGCTCGTCGAGGAAGGCCATGGCGACCCCCCACGTACGCTCCGCCGCCTCCGGCCGGTAGAACATCGGCGCCTCGCTGTTGTGGAAGGCGTGGCCGGCCTCCTCCTCCACATGCATGGTCACGTTCGGCCTGGACTCCGCGGCCTTCTCGACCACGGCCACCCGCTCGCGGGCGATGAAGGGGTCTGCGCCGCCGAAGACCAGCAGGAGCGGCGCCTGGATGCGCTCCATCAGGCCGGTGCCCTCGGGCACGGCCGAGCCGTAGAACGACAGCACCGCGGCCAGCTCGACCTGGGTGGCCAGCATGTACGCGAGCGAGCCGCCCAGGCAGAACCCGACCGCGCCGACGCCGCCGCGCACCTCGGGCAGCGCGGCCAGATGGGCGACCGTGAGCGCGCAGTCGGCCACGCCCTGGGCGAAGTCGAACCCCTCGGCCAGCGCGATGGAGGTCTGCGTGCCCTCGGGCGTGTGCTCGCCGACCCAGTGCGGCTGCAACCGCCAGAACAGATCGGGCGCGGCCACCACGTAACCGCGTGAAGCCAGGTCGGCGGCGACCTTCTCGATGTAGGGGCCGACGCCGTAGATCTCCTGGACGAGCAGGATCCCCGGGCCGCTCCCGCCGTCGGGAAGCCACACGCGTACGTCGAAGGAGCCGTCATGGGCGGCGATGCTGTCTGTTCGGATCTGCATGTTCACCAGCATCGCTCATAGCGCGCGCCGCGATCCGGCGAGACGATGCGATCAGAGGTTCCGTGTCCCCGGGACGCTCGAAGGTCCACGAGCCGCACATCCGTCCAGACCGAAAGGCGAGGGAGAGATGAGGAGAGTGTTGTGCTGACCCATTTCATCGGTGGCGAGCCGGTGGCCGCGGGCAAGGCGTTCCCCGTGCACGATCCGGTGACGGGCGCGGTGGTCAGGCAGGTGCACGAGGCCGATCCCGAGGTCGTCGACCGGGCGGTGCGCGCGGCCAGGGAGGCGGCCCGCGACTGGGCTGCGCTGCCCGTCGGCGAGCGGGCCGGATGGATGCGGCGCCTGGCCGAGGGCGTCGAGGCGCGCTTCGACGACCTGGTGGCCGCGGAGATCGCCGACACGGGCAAGTCGTTCGACCAGACCCGCACGCTCGACATCCCGCGCGGCATCGCGAACTTCCGCGCGTTCGCCGAGATCGCGGCCCAGCGTCCCGACGACGCCTTCCACCTGTCGGGGACGCTCAGCTACACCGTACGCAGACCGCTCGGCGTGGTCGGGGTGATCGTGCCGTGGAACCTGCCGTTCCTGCTCATGACCTGGAAGCTCGCCCCCGCCCTCGTCTCGGGCAACACCGTGGTGGTCAAGCCGTCGGAGCAGACGCCCGGCTCGGCGGCGGTGTTCGCCGAGATCTGCGCCGACACCGGGCTGCCGCCGGGCGTGGTCAACATCATCTTCGGGCACGGGCCTGTCGGGCAACTGCTGGTCGAGCATCCGGGCGTGAACGGGGTGACGTTCACCGGGTCCACCAGGACCGGCACGGCGATCATGATCACGGCGGCCGAGCGGGTCAAGCCGATCTCGTTCGAGCTGGGCGGCAAGAACGCCGGGCTGATCTTCGAGGACTGCGATCTCGACCGGGCGGTCGAGGGCGCGGTGAAGTCGGTCTTCACCAACGGCGGCCAGGTCTGCCTGTGCACCGAGCGGCTCTACGTGCAACGCTCGATCTTCGAGGAGTTCTGCGCCCGGCTGGCCGTGCGCGCCCAGGAGGTCGATCTCCAGCCGATGATCTCGGCCGAACATCGCGAGAAGGTGCTCTCCTACTACGCCCTGGCCCGCTCGGAGGGAGCCAAGGTGCTGGCGGGAGGCGGTGTCCCCCTGTTCGGCGACCACCGCGATTCCGGATATTTCGTGGAACCGACGGTAGTGACAGGCTTGTCGGAATGGTCAAGGTTCAACAGGGAGGAGATCTTCGGCCCCGTGTGTCACGTCGCCCCCTTCGACAGCGAGGCCGAGGCGATCGACCTGGCCAACGGCAGCGACTACGGCCTGGCCGCCACGCTGTGGACCACCAGTCTCGACCGCGCGCACCGGGTGGCGCAGCGCCTGGAGGCGGGGCTCGTCTGGGTGAACACCTGGTACCTGCGCGACCTGCGCACGCCGTTCGGCGGCGTGAAGCTGTCGGGCATCGGCCGCGAGGGCGGCACCCGATCGCTCGACTTCTACTCCGAACCCACCACGATCACCATCAAACTGGAGCAGTCCGATGCATGACGAATGGTCCCAGGCAGTGAACGCGCACGCCCAGGCCGCCGACCGGCTGGCCGAGGCCGCACTCTCCGGCAAGCCCTGTGCGCCGATCAGGGACCTGGTCAGCACCGCCGCCGACGCGTACGCCGTACAGGAGATCGGCACGAAGCGGGCGCTGGCCGCAGGGCGGCGGCTGATCGGCCGGAAGATCGGCGTCACCAACCCGCTGCTGCAGCAGCAGTTCGGCATCGACCAGCCCGACTTCGGCATGTTGTTCGCGGACATGTACCACCGCGACGGGCTGCCGATCCCGCTGGAGCCGTTCCTGCAGCCCAAGGCCGAGGCGGAGGTCGCGCTGGTGCTCGGCGCCGACCTGGAGGGCGGCCCCTTCACGGTGGCCGACGTGATCAGGGCGGTCGACTTCGTGCTGCCGGCGATCGAGATCGCCGACTCCCGGATCGCCGACTGGGACATCACGCTGGCCGACACGGTCGCCGACAACGCCTCGGCCGGCGCGTTCGTGCTGGGCAGCACGCCCGTCTCGCTCATGGGGCTGGACCTTCGGGCGGCCAAGATGACGATGACGCGCGGCGGCGAAGAGGTCTCGACGGGGTCGGGCGAGTCGTGCCTGGGCCACCCGCTCAACGCCGCCGTCTGGCTGGCCACCCGGCTCGGCCGCACCGGCTACGCGCTGCGGGCCGGCGACGTGGTGCTGACCGGCGCCCTCGGCCCCGTGGTGTCCATCGGGCCCGGAGACGTGTTCGAGGCGAGCGTCGAGGGGCTGGGATCGGTGCGGGCGGTGTTCGGGAAGTGAGGCCCAAGGCCATCCGCGTTCCGGGCAAGGCCGCGCCGCGAGGCAGGTTCCCGCACGTCAAGAGGGCGGGTGACTTCCTGTACGTCTCCGGCACGAGCTGCCGGCGCCTCGACGACACGTTCGTGGGCGTGGAGGTGGACAAGCACGGCACGACGAACCTCGACATCAGGGCCCAGACCAGGGCGGTCATCGAGAACATCGGCGACATCCTCAAGGCCGCCGGCGGATCCCTGGCCGACCTCGTGCAGATCACCACGTACCTGGTCAACATGAACGACTTCAGGGGTTACAACGAGGTCTACGCGGAGTTCTTCGACGAGGAGGGGCCCACCAGGACCACGGTCGCGGTGCACCAGCTCCCGCACCCCCACCTCCTCATCGAGATGCAGGCCGTCGCCTACCATCCACAGGAGCGATCATGATCGTCCCCATCGACTTCACGAAGTGGATCGACGAGCACGCCCACCTGCTCATGCCGCCGGTCGGCAACAAGGTGGTCTTCGAGCAGGCGAACGACTTCATCGTCATGGTGGTCGGCGGGCCCAACGCGAGGACCGATTTCCACGTGGACCCGTACGAGGAGCTCTTCTACCAGATCCGCGGAAACATGCACGTCAACGTCGTCACCGCCGACGGCCCCGAGACCGTGCACGTCCGCGAGGGGCAGATGTGGCTGCTGCCGCCGCGCGTGCCGCACTCGCCGCAGCGGCCGGAGGCCGGGTCGGTCGGGCTGGTGGTGGAGCGCATCCGCCCCGAGGGCGAACCGGAGAGGTTCCAGTGGTACTGCGAGCGCTGCGGCGGCCTCGTCCACGAGGTCGAGCTGCAGGTACGCGACATCGTCAAGGACCTGCCGCCGGTCTTCGAGGCGTACTACGCCGACGAGCGGGCCCGCACCTGCGGCCGGTGCGGCGCCCTGCATCCGGGCAAGGGGTAGCCGGTCCTCCATGGTCATCGACGTCCACACGCACCACGTGCCCAAGGGCTGGCCCGACCTGGGCTGGCCCGGGGCGCCCCGGCTCCGGATCGACTCGGAGCGCGAGGCGACGATCCTCGTCGGCGACCGCAGTTTCCGCACAGTCCAGGACGACTGCTGGGACCCGCGGGTCCGGCTGGAGCGCATGGACGCGGACGGCGTGGACCTTCAGGTCGTCTCGCCCACGCCGGTCTTCTTCGGCTACGACCGGCCGGCCGCGCAGGGCGTGCGGATCGCGCGGATCTTCAACGACCTGGCGCTGGAGATCTGCTCCGACGAGCGGTTGATCCCGTTCTGTCAGGTGCCGCTGCAGGACCCCGAGCTGGCCTGCGCCGAGCTCGATCGTTGCCTGGCCGCCGGTCACCGGGGCGTCGAGATCGGCAACCACGTCGGCGACCGCGACCTCGACGATCCCGGCGTGGTGGAGTTCCTGCGGCACTGCGCCCATCGGGACGTGCCCGTCTTCGTGCACCCGTGGGACCTGCCGGCGGGCCCTCGGGTGGCCCGCTGGATGGCGCAGTGGCTGGTCGGGATGCCGGCCGAGACCCACCTGTCCATCCTGGCGATGATCCTCGGCGGCGTGTTCGACCGGGTGCCGGACACGCTGCGGATCTGCTTCGCGCACGGGGGCGGCTCGTTCGCCTTCTGGCTCGGGCGGGTGGAGAACGCCTGGCACCGCAGGCACGACGTGGTCGGCGGCTCCGAGCGGCCGCCGTCCCGCTATCTCGGCAGGTTCGCCGTCGACTCTGCCGTCTTCGACGAGCGGGCGCTGCGCCTGCTCGTCGACACGTTCGGAGAGGATCGGGTGCTGCTCGGCAGCGATTTTCCCTATCCGCTGGGGGAGTCGCCGTCGGGCGCCCTGATCAGGCGGGCCGGCTTCCTGTCCGGTACGGCCCGCGCGAAGCTGCTCGGGGGTAACGCGGAGGCGTTCCTGGGTCTGGTCCCATAATGGCGAAATAGGGTGATATTCACTATTTCGTCATGACAGGAGTGGCCGTGGACCGCGACCAGTGTCTCGCCCTCGACGCCGAGGATCCGCTGCGGGCCTTCAAGGACGAGTTCGTGCTGCCGGACGGTGTGATCTACCTCGTCGGCAACTCGCTCGGCGCGCTGCCCCGGCGCACCTCCGAGCGGATGCGGCAGGCGGTCGAGGACGAGTGGGGCGCGCAGCTCGTCGGCGGCTGGAACCACGCCGGCTGGTACGCCCAGCCCCTGACCACCGGCGACCGGCTGGCACCCCTGATCGGCGCCGGGCCGGGGCAGGTCGTGGTGGGCAACACGACCTCGATCGCCATCTTCCAGGCGGTGGCGGCGGCGCTGAGACTGCGTCCTGAACGCCGGGTGATCGTCTCCGAGGTGCGGAACTTCCCGACTGACCACTACATCGTGCAGGGGCTGACCCGGCTGCTGGGCGATGATCGTTACGAGGTGCGCGACCTGGCCGAGGGACGCTTCGACGACGCGGCCGTGGTGCTGCTGTCGGAGGTGGACTACCGCACCGGCGCCCGGCGCGACATGCGATCGATCACCGCCGAGGCGCACGCGGCGGGGGCGCTCATCGTGTGGGACCTGTGCCACAGCGTGGGCGCGATGGAGGTGGACGTCTCGGGCGTGGGCGCCGCTGGGGCCGACTTCGGGGGCGCCGGGGCCAATGGGGCCGATTTCGCTGGGGCCGACTTCGCAGGAGCCGACTTCGCGGTGGGATGTACGTACAAGTACCTGAACGCCGGTCCCGGTGCGCCCGCGTTCCTCTACGTCAGCCCGCGGCACCAGGCCGACGCCGAGAACGTGCTGTCCGGCTGGCACGGTCACGCCGAGCCGTTCGCGTTCGAGGAGGACTTCCGGCCGGCCGAGGGCATCAGGCGGTTCGCGGTGAGCACCCCGCACGTGCTGTCGTTCGCCGCGCTTGAGGCGACGCTGGACATCTGGGAGCGGGTGGACCTGGCCCAGGTGCGGGCCAAGAGCATGGCGCTGACCTCGCTCTTCATCGATCTGGTCGGCGACGCGCTGGAGCTGGTCTCACCGGCGGACCCCAGGGAACGGGGCAGCCAGGTCAGCCTGCGCCACCCTGACGGCTACCCGGTGATGCGGGCGCTGATCGACCGCGGCGTGCACGGGGACTTCCGCGCGCCCGACATCCTCAGGTTCGGCTTCGCGCCGCTCTACATCGGCTACGCCGACGTGCACGACGCAGCCACGACCCTGCTGGAGGTGCTGGACAAGGAGCTCTGGCGCGACCCCGCTTACGTCACCCGCCTGGCCGTCACCTGAGCTCGCCGGCAGCCCGGGAGAGCGCTCACCGCCACAGGTAACGCGTCTGGGACGACCGGGTCCCGCCGGCGAAGGCGAACGCCTTGTCCGGCTGGACCCGGTAGAGGTGGACGGTTCCGGACCTGACGGCGTCGCCCACCTGGTGCCAGGTTCCGTCTTCACGGGTGAACTGCCAGCCATAAGCGTGCTCGAACGCGGTCGTCACGGAATGCCGGGTGGCCTCGTCGGTGACCAGGCTCGCCGTGCCTTCGATGACGTAGTCGGTGCCGGTCAGGGTGTCGGTGCCGCCGGTCAGTGCGCAGTGCTGGTTGGTGCTGAGATTGACGGCCTTCTGCTCGTTCTCGCCGGTGATGAACCACATCGCGCCGAACGCCCAGATCGCCAGCAGCGGTGTCACGTGTGGGCGGCCGTCCCTGCGCACCGTGCAGAGCTGGAACTTCTGGATCCGGCGCAGGGCCCACTCCGTCTCCTCCCACGGCGTCGGGCTGGCGCCTGGTGCGGAGAAAGGGCCCAGGCTCGTCTGCGGCGCGGCCGGCTCGCCGGTGGTGGGAGTGGACATGATCTCTCCTGGTGATCGTGGTGGATCCGGCCCCGGCACACGGACCCCGGCACACAGACAGGGACAGCTCGGAGACGGGTGGCTCGGGCGGGTGCGTGCTCGGGTGCGGACGGCTCAGGCCATTCTGGCGAGGTGGTCCGACAGAATCGTGGTGACCGAGAGCGCGGTGTCGAAGTTCGGGACGAGCCGGGTCTTCGTCAGCGCGAAGGCGATCCCGCGTGCGGGGTCCGCGTAGGCGTAGCTTCCGCCCCCGCCCGGCCACCCGAACGCCAAAGAGCTCTCTTCGGCGTTGTCTTTGGGGGGCGCGCCGATCCGGCCGAGCGGGAAGCCCAGCGCCATCCGCGCCGGAGTGCCGAAGACCTGGTCCACGCCCTCGTACGCGAGCGCGGACAGTTCCCCCACCCGGGCGGAGCCCACGAGCTCGCCCCGCAGCAGGGCGTCGAACATCGCGGCGAGGCCGCGCGCGGTGGCGATGCCCACCGACGGGATGTCGGCACACAGGATCTCTCGGTCGTTGCCGAAATCCGCCCGAGGCCCGCTCTCCCACGGCGCGAGGATCGCGTCACCGGAGGCCGGGACGGCGGGCCACTGCTCCGCCCGCTGCTCCAGCCGGGCCAGCCCCGGCAGCGACTCCGGCGGGGCGGCGAAGTAGAGCTGCCCCTCGATGCCGAGCGGCGCGGTGATCCACTCACGCAGCAGCTCGCGCATCGGCCGCCCGGTCGTACGGCGGGCCAGCTCACCGACCAGATAGCCGAAGGTGTAGGCGTGATAACCCATGGCGGCGCCGGGCGGCCGGCGCGGCTCGGCCGCCGCCAGCGCCGCGCACACCCTGGACCAGTCGGGCAGCTCGGCCGGAGTGATCTCGCGCGGCATGGCGGGCAGGCCGGTCGTGTGGGTCAGTACGTGGCGCAGCGTCGTCGTGGCCTTGCCGCGTACCCCGTACTCGGGCCAATGGTCCGTGACCAGGCTGTCGTAGCCGAGGAACCCCCGCGCGACGAGCATGTGCGCGAGCGTCGCGGCGATGTTCTTGCCGGTGGAGAAGCCGAAGATCGGTGTGCCGGACGTGAGCGGCCGCCCGGTGGCCGGATCGGCCGGGCCGGCCACCACGTCCACGATCAGCGCGCCGTTCTGGTAGACGGCGACCTGCAGCCCGGCCTCCACGCCGCCGCCGACGAGCGCGTCGGGGTGACGCTGGATCCGGTCCTGTAGATCACTCATCGCGGTTCCCGGCCCCTGTCTCCGGCCCCGTGTTGCGGCTCCGTCCGGGCGTCACCTGGGGCTCATCGGCATGCGCGGGCGTCACCTGAGGTCGAGTTCCTTGACCGCGCGCTTGGGCGCGATGGCGCGGTAGCTCTCCTCGACCCAGTCGAGCAGCACCTCGGTCTCGGGCAGCGCGGACAGGAACGGCACGGTCACCCACCCGGCCTTGCCCAGCCCGTAACCGCTCGGCCCGGCCCCCTCGACGGTCAGCGCGTGGCCGTGGGCCTCCGACAGCAGCTTCACCCCGAAGGTCGGATCCCACTTCTCGGTCTGCTCGTCGATCCCGAGAAACAGGAAGACCTTCTTGTTGACCTTGATGACCGTCTCGCCCCAGGGATGATCCTCGTGGCTCTCGGGCAGACCGAGCGCGAACGCGCGCAGCTCCTGCCTCACGTCGTGCCAATCGCTCATGTTTTCGACATTAGCGCGGGGCGCGGAACTCTTCGAGCTTGCGCTCGATGGCCCCTCTGATCCGCTCGCGGGCCTCCATCCGCGGCACGCCGGACATGAGCAGGCTGTCGTAGTCGGTGTCGAGGTGCCGGACCGAGGCGATGACGGCGAGCGTGATGGCGTTCTCGTCGAGCGCCCTGGCCGCCGCCGACCTGCCGACCCGGCCGCTGCCGCGCAGGCCCGCGTGCTCGGCGATCTCCCGCGCCCGCTCCTCCGGGCAGCCGGGGAACAGCCGGGCGATCTCGGCCGCCATCCGCGCCTGGAACTCGACGTCCTGATCCGCCCTGCGCTCGCGGTCGCGCTCGCGGCGGCGCAGCCGTACCTCCTCGTCGGCCAGGCACCGGTCCTCGGCCGCGGCCAGCGCGGCCTCCTCCACCAGCAGGCCCTGGCGCTGGTAGAGCCGGCGCCGCCGGTTGTAGCGGACCACCACCGCCGACAGGCCGCTCTCCTGCTTGGCGCGGCGGCTGAGCGCGGCGTTCCCCGACGGCAGGAACACCAGGTGGTCCATGTCCGCGCAGGTCAGGCAGTGCGGCGCGTCGTCCTCCATGATCAGGTAGGGGCCGGTGCCGGCGCAGGACGCGCACGTCCACTCGTCGAGCGGGGCCACCGCCACCAGGTCGGGCGCCTTGCTCTGCGCCTCGGTGAGCCGGCGCACCCTGGCTTCGCTGAGGTCGGGCGACAACCAGTGCACCCGGAACGGCTCCTGCGCGTGCGCGGTGGTGAAGCGCAGCTCGCGGCGATCGCGCGTGCCCGCGACGTACGGGGTGTCGACCGGTTTGAGCCCCTTGGCCCGCGCCCAGTCGCGCAGCAGCCCGGCCGTGGTCAGCAGGCGGTCCTCGTCGACCGCCGCCAGCTCGGCCAGCGTGGCCACCCTGCCCTGCCGCCAGGTGTCCACGTGCCGGGAGTGCAGCCAGCGCAGCGCGGTCACCACGTCGATGAACGTCACGTACTTACGGGTGGTCAACGCGATCTCGGCCGCCTCGGCGACCCGCCGCGCGAGGTTGGGCTTGCTCACATGCTCTCCTTACGCCGACCCGAACGCGGGCCGTCGCGTCTCGTCGTCCCACGGTCCCAAGTTTGTCGTGAGATGGCGCGCCCCGAAGCTTTCCTTTGAACACTTACGGCAAGTACTCCTTCGGATCTGGTCCGGGAGGAAAATCGTGCGTCTGTTCTGGCCTGCTCTCCTCATGCTCGCCACCACGTGCGGGGTGGCGGAAGAGGGCACGCAACCCGTCGTCACGGGTCGGTTCGGCAGCAAGCCGAACGTCTCCATACCCCTGGGCCAGCCGGGGCGCACGCCGCGGATCACGGTGCTGTCGACGGGCAGCGGGCGGCGTACGGTGCCCGGTGACGTGGTGCTCGCCGACGTGGACATCCGGCGCTGGTCGGGCAACCGTCCCTACCTGAGCACCTGGGACGGCAACCAGCCCACCACGGTCGTCTTCGACGGCAGGCAGGTGTCGGAGACCTGGCGGCAGGCCCTCATCGGGCGGCCGGCGGGCAGCCGGGTCATGCTGGTCAGCCCGGCCGGCGAGGCGAAGGGCCCGAACGTGCCGCTGGGCGGCCTGTCGCCCGCCGACACGCTGGTGCTCGTCTTCGACATCCTGGGCGGCTACCCGCCCGACGCCCGGCTCGTCGGGCGCGCGCTGCCGGTGGTCCCGGCCGACCTCACGCCCTCGGAGCCCGCCCGTACGCTCATCGACGGGTCGGGGCCCCGGGTCGAGCCCGGCGCGAAGGTGGTCGTCCAGTACGTGGCCGCGTCCTGGCCGTCGCGGACCGTGGTGGACTCCTCCTACCGGCGGGGCGGGCCGAGCGCGTACACGCTGGAGGCCGGCGCCGCGCCCATGTCCTGGGTGAACGCGCTCACCGGGCAGCACGTCGGCAGCCGGGTGGCGGTGCCGTCGCCGGGCGAGCTGCCCATGCTGTACGTGATCGACATCCTCGATATGATCACCACCGCCTAGCCAGGAGCCGCCGCGGAGCCGCCGCAGAACCGTCGCGGCGGGGGCACGGCCGGGGCACGGCCGGGGCCGGTCGTCAGGAGCCGGAGACGATGCGGCGGACGAGACGCCTGATCTTCGAGCCCTGCTGCGGCGTGCTGCGCAGTGCCTCCAGCGCCTGCTCGGCCGTGGGCCGCTTGGCGGGCGAGTGGTCGAGCATCCGGCGGACCACCTCGGGCACCTCGGGGCCGCCGTGGGCGTCGGCGCTGGTCGGCAGCTGGCCGGTGAGGACCTGGTAGGCGATGGCGCCGGCCGCGTAGACGTCGGAGGCGGTCGTCATCTGGTCGGGCCGCTCCTGGCACTCGGGCGCCACGTAGTGGGCGTCGAGCACGTTGCCCAGCTCGTGGGCCACGGTGTAGTTGCGCGGCCCTGGCTTGGCGTAGTCGAACCCGGTCAGCACGGCGTGCCCGGCGTCGGTGACCAGGAGCGAGGCCGGGGTCAGGGCACGGTGCACGACGCCGTTGGCGTGGGCGTGCGCCAGCCCGCGCAGCAGGTCCTGGATCACCGCCATCGGGGCGGCGCCCTTGCCCATCGCCAGGTGCAGCGCCTGGCCGTGGACGTCGTCGAGCACCAGCACGAACCGGCTCTCGTCGTCGATGGCGAAGAAGTCGCGCGAGCGCACCACGCACGGGTGGGGCGGGATGCGGGCCAGCGACTGGTAGGCGTTGGCGATGCGCTGCCGCTCGGCCGCCCGCGCCTCGTGGTCGGCCAGCGGATCGGCCTGGTAGACCCGCAGCAGCACGGTCTCGCTGCCCGGCAGCGTGGCGTTGAACGCGCGGTATTCGGTGACCTTGGCGTCGCCGCCGAGCTGCTCCTCGACCTCCCAGTTGCCGAACCTGGGCGGCGCGGTGCTGCGGCGCACGGTCTGGTTGAGCGCGTCGAGGATCGCCGTCAGGTACGGCTTCGCGTCGGGGCTGCACCCGCGCCTGACCCGCGAGACGTCGCTCAGCGTGGCCAGCAGGCCCGGCAGGTCGGTGACGTTGACCGCGTCGCGCCCGGCCGGGTCGATCAGCTCGGCGTCGGGCGAGGTGAGCACGACCAGGCTGTCGACGTAGACCCGTTCGAGCTGGGTGGCCCTGGACACCAGCAGGCCCTTGAGCGCCTTCGCGGTGCCGCGCAGCTTGGCCACGGGCGAGCCGAACGCCTCCCTGCGGGGCGGGAACCAGCGAGTGCCCGACACCTCGATGCGGCCCCTGGTGCCCTTGACGTCGACCACGACGAGCGAGTGGCCGGTCAGCACGATCATGTCGACCTCGAACACGTCGTGGCCGCGCGGGACCTCGACGTTGTGCAGCAGCAGCCAGTCGCCGGGCGCGTGGTCGCGCAGATAGGCGATCACACGCCGCTCCGCGTCGTTCACCGGGCGTCCGCCGCCGACGATCTCTGCCATGACCACTATCCTCGCATGGGATCGCATTGACAACATACTGTCGAAATGACAAGATGTTGTCATGAAGCGAATCGCACACCACGCCGTCTACGACACCCTCGCCGACTGGGAGACCGGTCACGCGACCGCGCACCTGCGCAACGGCCGCTACATGCGCGAGCCTGAGGGCTACGAGATCGTCACGGTCGGCCTGACCCGCGACCCCGTCGTCACCATGGGCGGCGTGCGTCTCACGCCCGACCTCGCGCTCGCCGACCTGTCGCCGGCCGAAAGCGCGCTGCTCATCCTGCCCGGCGCCGACCTGTGGGACGCGGGCGACGAGCTCGCGCCGTTCGCGCGCAAGGCGGGGGAGTTCCTCGACGCGGGCGTGCCGGTGGCGGCCATCTGCGGCGCCACGGCCGGGCTGGCCCGCGAGGGGCTGCTCGACGAACGCGACCACACCAGCGCCGTGGTGCACTACCTCCAGGCGCAGCCGGGCTACGCCGGCGCCGGGCGCTACCTCGACCGGGACGCGGTGCTCGGGGGCGACCTCATCACGGCCGGGCCGACCGAGCCGGTGGCCTTCGCCAGGGAGATCTTCCGGCGGCTCGACGTCTACCGGCCGGAGGTGCTGGACGCCTGGTTCCGGCTGTTCGCGCACAGCGACGCCACGGCGTTCGAGGTGCTGGCGGCCGCATGAGCGAGAGCGCCGAGCTGCTGTCCGGAATGGCTCTGGGGTCGTTCCGGCTCAACGGGCAGTTCCTGCACGTGGCCGAGGAACTGGCCCGCCCTGCGGGGATGACGGCGGCGTGGTGGCAGGTGCTCGGAGCCGTACTCGCCGAGCCTCTGCCCGTCGCCGGGATCGCCCGCGTCATGGGGATGACCAGGCAGGGCGTGCAGCGGATCGCGGACCTGCTGGTCGAGCGGGGGCTGGCCGAATACCGGCCCAACCCCGCGCACCGGCGGGCCAAGCTGCTGCGGCCCACGGCCGAGGGGCGGGCGGCCATCGACGAGATCACCCCCGGCCATCAGGAGTTCGCCGACCGGCTCGTGGGCGAGCTGGGGGTCGAGACGGCCCGTGACTGCCTGGAGGCACTCCACCGTCTGTCAGCGGCTCTCGACCGGATCGGCGACCACCCCTGACGGCCACGTCGCGGCGCGAATTCCGCGGCGCGGTTTGAAGACCGACAGCGCCGTGGCCGTCATCAGCATGGCGATCTGGAGGCCCAGCGCCGCCACCTGAGCCCACTGCCGTGCCTCCGTCACGGACCGGCCGCCCGAGGTGGCGGCGGCCATTCCCTCCGGATCGACCAGGAACATGCCCACGCCGACCACGGCCAGCAGCAGCACCAGCTTGGCCGCCACCCAGGAATGGCGAAACAGCCCCCAATGGCTGGTCAGGCCCAGTGTTATGCCGCTGATCAATGCGATGAGGCTGAGCGGTATCCCGCCCGCGAACACCAGTGGCGCCATCAGCTGATAGGCCGAGTGGGTCAGCGCGGGATCCTTTGCCAGCCTCGCCGCCGTATTCAGCACGACCAGGCCCCACACCTCCCCGACCAGCGCGACCGAAGCGATGACGTGGATTACCACGATCGTCTTCCTCATTCGTGGTCGCATCTCACCCGCCTCCTTTCCGTGCCCAGGCGGCCATCCTCACCGTTCCGTGCGGCCACGACGTCCCCCCTCGGGCGCACGCCCGGATACGCCACCGGGCGTACGCGATATTCAAGTTTCGGGCGATCCTTGTCTAACCGGTGGTGAACTAATACGCGGGTATTCTCGCGGAGAGCCAAAACGGATGCCGATTTCCGGCCTTCTGATGGAGCGTAAATGCCGGGCGCGGTCGACGGGCGTGAAAACACCGTGCCAAGAAACAGAGGTTCCGGCTTGACTCCCAGCAGGGCCAAACGAGTTGCGGTTCTCGCCGCCTGCCGCGATTGTTATTGGCGGCACCTCACAGCCCTGCACAAACGACTATGGCGTCGGGATTTCCGCGCCGATCCATGGAGGAAAGCACACATGATCCGTCGCATTCTCGCCGGTGCCGCGATCGCGGCCGTCGCACTCGGTTTCTCCGCGTCCGCGGCCTCGGCCGACGTCGGCCCCAACCCGCACAACAGCGGGCAGAGCATTCTGAGCCAGTTCAGCATCCTGGACGACCTGACCGCGCTGAACGACGTCCTCAACGACTCCGTCAAGTACGTGGACGTGCTGACCATCGCCCACCTGCAGGACATCGACGCCGACGTCCTGAGCAACGTGGAGAACTCCGGCGACAACAACTGACGACTCCTCACATGGCGTAGGCAGGAAGGTGATCGGCGACTTTCCGAACATGCGGAGAGCCCGCCCGGCCAAGATCGTCTTTCTGGTGCCTTGAGGTAGGCCGAATGTACGGGCCGTGGACATCGCGACCACGGCACTGGCTTGGTGCGCACCGAGCTACGCGCATCGCGCGGTCCGGGTCGATCACTGCAGGACGACCCCGGGCCGCGCGATCGTCGTTTCCACCGGACGCACGCTGCCCGGCCGGCTGCCTGACCGGCTGCCCGACCGGCTGCCCGACCGGCGCCCCGCCGGTCGCACCTGCCGGCGCCCCGCCTCACGCCGACGGATCGAGGTTCGCCGCGGTCTCGCTCGGCCGTACGACTCCCATGAAGGTCGGCCGATCCAGCGGATCCACCCGGACGAACTGCCCGGTCTGCGGCGCGTGCACCATCCGCGTCGCGTCCACCGCCACGGCGACGTGCTCGGGCCCTGGACTGCCGGGGTCGTTGTCGTAGAAGACCAGATCCCCCGGCTCCACCTGCTCCTTGGCCACGCGGATCCCCGAGCGCCACTGCTCGTGCGTGGTCGTGCCGATGGGCACCCCCGCCCGCGCCCAGGCGTACTCCGTCAGGCCCGAGCAGTCGAAACCGAGCGTCCTGGCGCCTTTCCCGATCCCGAATCCGGGCCCGCGCACCCCGCCGCCACCCCACGAATAAGGAATTCCGATCATCTCCATCGCCGCCCGCGCCGCGATGGCCCCGGCCCCTGAGCGCAGCGCCGAGACGGGCCGGCATATTTGCGCGGGACAGCCGTCGACGGCCGCCGCGGCAGTGGCGGGAAACGCGTTGACAAGTGTGCCCGCCAGCACCGCCGACAGCACCGTCCTTATTCCGTTCATGGCATGTTCAGCGCTCCTCGACTCGTTTATGCCGAGCCCGTGGTCACGGCGTTCTGCCGTTAACATTCCGCCCTGCCTATGCGGATAAAACGCCCTTTGGTCAGGTGGGGTGCGCGTATGGCCATAAGATGAAATATTGCCGTCATGCCGCCCGGGGCAAAGCGGGACCACTCGGTACATATCCCGACTGGGGATGATCGGCAGCCAAGGAATTGGTGCGCGTATTTGACTTCGACTTAGCGTGGCCGGGTTGCGGCGCGCCGACAGGTCGCGAGATTGTTATTCAGCGAATCTCACAGCGCTGTGCGAGTGATTCACGATGACGCGCATCCCGCGCCGATTCCGACGAAGGAGAAACAAACAAATGATCCGTCGCATTCTCGCTGGTGCAGCGATCGCGGGCTGCATGTTCGGGATGTCGGCCACGAGCGCCTCGGCCGACGTCGGTCCCAACGCGTTCAACAAGGGCAAGCAGATCCTCAGCCAGCTGAGCATCCTCGACGACGCCACGGTGGCCAACGACGTCCTCAACGACTCCGTGAAGTACATCGACCTCGGCACCTTCCTGCACCTGCAGGACATCGACCTCAACGCTCTCAGCAACCTGGAGAACGTGGGCGACAACAACTGATCGCCCGAGGGCGGGGCGGCTCGACGCCCAGGTCCGCGTTCCCCGGTGTGACGGCGCTCCGGCAGCCACGAACCCCTCGTGGCGGCACCTTGCCGGAGTGTCTCCCCGCCGGTCGCGTACGCGGAGCCGGGCGCGGCCGGTCACCGTCCTCGGTAGATCGCGCATCCGAACAGGCAGGTGTCCGTCAAGCCCGCAGCCGGCGCGGGTACGGCCCGCCTGTTCGGAAAGCGCTGCCTGCCAACATTCACCCTAAAAACGGTCATAACACGGCGAAGAATACCTATTAATTAATTCCTCGTGTAGCCTGTATTTCAGGAAATTCGGCAATATGACCCCCAGAGTGTGTGTTGGGGGGTGCGGGGAGTGTGTAGCGTCCAGCAGCGACTGCTCTATCAGGACGAGCAGCTGAGCATCACCGTGGTGATGGCGTCCGCGGCTCCGGTCGTCACACTGACCGGCGAGATCGACGCCACCAACAGTCCGGCGCTGGCCGGCGTCCTGGCGAGTTGCCGCCAGAACACCGGCGGGAACGCCGTCGTCCGACCTGACCCCTGCCCTTACGTCGACGTCGACACCGGGGCGCTGACCTTCATCGACGTCTCAGGACTGCGGGTGCTGGTCATGCCCGCGCTGCCCGCAGGGCAGCGCTGGATCCGATTGCACAACGTCACGCCGGCTCAGCGGCGGCTCCTGCGCATGATGGGGTGGTACTACCAGCCCACGGTCCACGCGCCCCTGTGAGCTCGATCAGCGCGGCCGAGGTGCCCAGCCCCGTGGGCCCGCCGATCCGCCACTGCGTCGCGCGGTGGTGGCGGAGGAGCGACGGCTCGTCGTAGCGCGAGCACTGGCGGTGCCAGTGGGCGACGCCCGCCAGCCAGTCGCGGAGCTCGGCCACGAAGGCGTCGAGGTCCTGCCGCGCGTCGGCGTCGAGGCCGAAGTCGGCGCAGACGATCGGCAACTCATGCACCACGATGTGCTCGAACTGCCGCACCCGCGAGGCCATCAGATCGTTGACGATCTCCAGCGCGGCCGAGTAGTCGCAGTCGAAGAAGTTCTGCACCACCAGGACGCCGTTGTGCACCTCGCCGTCGAACTCGATCTCCTTCTGGTACGAGAAGACGTCGTTGATCAGCATCCCGGCGTCCATGATCGCGTTCTGCAGCGCCACCATCGGGCCGGTCGCGTAGAGCTCCCTCGGGATCGCCTTCGAGCGCCGCAACCGGCACAGGCTCATCGTCAGCTTCGAGCCGAAGGTGTGCCGGCGCATCTCCAGGTAGTCCACCGGGTCGGGAATGTGGTGGGCGATCTCGCCGGCCAGCTCCCAGAGCCAGGACGCGCACATGTCCTCGACCGACACGCGCAGCTCCCGGCGGTCCTCGACCGGCATCGGCCCGGCCGTCCTGGCCCAGATGTCGGCCAGCCCCCGCTCCAGCGCGCCGACCGGCGGCGGCGGGGCGGAGCAGTCGAGCGGCATGAGCTCCTTGAGCCGGTCCACGCACACCTTGGCCGCTGACAGGTTACGGGTCCTGCCGAACACGGCGGGGAAGTAGTCGTCGCCGTACGTGCCCCAGGCCAGCCAGAACGAGGCCAGGTCGAGCTCCTCCGGTGCGGCGTCCGGATGCAGGCCCGCCGCGCACAACGGCAGGTCGTAGTCGATCACCTTCGCCTCGTCCCACACCGCCGTGCCGACCACCCCGTTCTGCGGCTCCAGCATGCCCGTCTCCCGGCACCAGTCCACGGTGTGGCGGCGTGACCGGTCGAGGTGCGGCGACAGCCTCAGGTCGAAGGGCACGTACAGGTCGGGAATGCGCGAAGGACCCACGCGCGGGTACGGCACGTGCGCGAAGTTCCGCAGCCGCTTGGCGCCCAGCACGTCGATCGCCGACGACATGCCGAGTGGCCGGCTCGCCCTGGCCCGCGCGTTCATGTAGCGGCTGGAGCGCAGGTGCCACTCGTGCCCGCCCGACTGCCAGTCCTGCAGCCCCTTCACGTACGCCAGCACCTCGGCCGCGCCGATCGGGTCGATGGCGTGCTCCGCGAACAGCGGCCCCAGCTCGAACGCCGCCGTGTGCTCGAACTGCTGCATCCGCGAGGTCAGCAGGTCGTTGACCGCCTCGGCGGCCTCCTGCGTGCCGCAGCCGAGGAACGTCTCCAGCACCAGCACGCCGTTGCTCAGCTCGCCCTCGTCACGGACCTCACGCTCATAGGAGAACAGGTCGTTACGCAGGTGCACGGCGTCGGAGAAGGAGTCGCGCAGCACCCGCATCGGCCGCGAGGCCGCGATCCTGGCCGGCACCTCGGCCGCCACCGCGTGCTCGACCAGCCCGGCCGACCAGGGGGCGCCGCCGACCTTGCGCCGCATCTCGATGTACTCGACCGGGTTGGCCACCCGGCCCCTGTTGATGTTGGCCAGCTCCCACAAAGACTCGTCGAGCAGGTTGCGAGTGCTCTCCGCGAACCGCGCCCGCCAGTCGGCGGACATGCCCGGCACCGTACGCGGCCACAGGTCGGCCAGCCCGGCCTCCACCGGACCGGCCGGCTCGGGCACCGTCAGGTCCAGGCCCATCGGCATGAAGGCGGCCAGCCGGTCGAGATACCGCTTGCCGCCCTTGAGGTCACCCGTGCGCTTGAAGACCTCCAGGAAGTGATCGTCGAAGAAGAAGACCCACACGTACCAGTCGGTGATCAGACTCAGCTCGGCGCCGTCGCAGTCGGGATGGGTGTAGGCGCACATCAGCGGATAGTCGTGGGCGTCGAGGTCGGCCTCCTCCCAGACGCCCGAGCCCTCGAGCATGCCCATGTCGCGCGCCCACTGCGTGGAGTGCGCGCGGGCCTCGTCGAGGTGCGGGTTGAGCCGGGCCGGATACGGCTGGTAGAAGTCCGGCAGTTCGAACGGCTGGGACATCATCGCTCCTTCACGTGAACGGTCAGCGCGTCACCTCGACGTTCTCCAGCACGCCGAGCGCGTCAGGCACCAAGACGGCGACCGAGTAGTAGGCGCTGACCTGGTAGGACGCGATGGCTCTGGCGTCGATGCCGGTGAAGCGCACGCTCAGCCCCGGCTCGCGCTCGCCGGGGACGCCGCGGCGGTGGAGGCCGACGACGCCCTGATCCTCCTCGCCGGTGCGCAGGACGAGGATCGAGGTCGTGCCCTGCCCGCTGATCGGGATCTTGTCGCAGGGCAGGATGGGCACGCCGCGCCACGCGGTCATGCGCGCGCCGTCGATCTCGACGCTGTCGGGATAGAGACCCCTGGCGGTGCACTCGCGGTGGAAGGCGGCGACGGCGCGCGGATGGGCCAGGTAGAAGCGGGACTTCTTCCTGCGGCACAGCAGCTCGTCGAGGTCGTCGGGGGTGGGCGGGCCGGTGCGGGTGTGCACGCGCTGGCCGGGGTGGGCCTGGTGGAGCAGCCCGAAGTCGCGGTTGACGATCATCTCGCGCTCCTGCGACTCGCGTACCGCCTGGATGGTCAGGCGCAGCTGCTCCTCCTTCTGGTCCATCGGCTGGTTGTACAGGTCGGTGACCCGGTTGTGGACGCGCAGCACGGTCTGCGACACGCTCAGCTCGTACTCGCGCGGCCCCGGGTCGTAGTCGGCGAACGTGCCGGGCAGCGTCACCTCGCCGCGGTGCCCGGCGGCGGTGGCGATCTCGGCCTCGCCCTGCTTGTTCTGCGGCGCGGCCCTGCTCGCGCGGTGGGCGGCGAGCCGGTCGCGCAGCGCCGGTGACCGCTCGGCCAGCGCGTGGAGCTCCTCCCAGCGCAGGAACAGCACCGTGCAGGCGGTGTCGGCCGCCAGCGTGCAGTCCCACGGCTCGCCCTGGGCGGGCTCGTCGGCGCCGGCGTGGTCGCCGCCGGCCAGGACACCGGCGAAGGTCCGGGCGCCGTACGCGCCCGCCCGGAACCTCCGCACCCGCCCGCGCGCGACGACGACCAGCTCGTCCGCCGGCCGCCCGGCCCGCACGATCGTGTCGCCAGGCTCGTACTCGCGCTGCTCGAACCGCTCGGCGACCAGGTCGAGCACCTGGTCGCCTGCCAGGCCGTGCAGCGGCGGCAGCTCGGCCAGGGTCGGTGGGACGACGTGGATCCTGGCCCCGGTGTTGGCGAAGCTCACCCGGCCGCCGCCCACCGGATAGGTGAGCCGCCGGTTCACCCGGTAGACCCCGCCCGCGACGTCCACCCACGGGAGCACCCGCAGCAGCCAGCGCGGGGAGATCTCCCGCATCTGGGGTGACGTCTTGGTCGTCGTGGCCAGGTTGCGCGCCGCCGAGGTGTCAAGGCTCGACCTCTGGCCGGGCTCCGCTGTCATCACACCAACTCCTGACGAGAAATGAGAGCGGTTAGCCGTTCCTGCCGAGCTCGACGTCCTCCAGCACGCCGAGCGCGTCCGGCACCAGCACGGCGGCCGAGTAGTAGGCGCTGACCAGGTAGGAGATGACGGCCTTCTCGTTGATGTTCATGAAGCGGACCGACAGGCTCGGCTGGTACTCGTCGGGGATGCCGGTCTGGTGCAGGCCCACGACACCCTGGTTCTCCTGCCCGGTGCGCATGAGCAGGAAGGACGTCGTACGGGTGCCAGAGACCGGGATCTTGTTGCACGGGAAGATCGGCACACCCCGCCAGGCCGGCACCCGGTGGCCGCTGACCTCACTCGACTGCGGGTAGACGCCGCGCTTGCTGCACTCGCGGCCGAACGCGGCGATGGCCTGCGGGTGGGCCAGGAAGAACGACGGCTCCTTCCACACGGTCGACAGCAGGTCGTCGAGGTCGTCGGGGGTGGGCGGGCCGGAGCGAGTGCGGATGCGCTGGCCGAAGTCGGCGTTGTGGAGCAGGCCGAACTCCCTGTTGTTGATCAGCTCGTGCTCCTGGCGCTCGCGCAGGGCCTCGATCGTCAGACGCAGCTGCTGGTCGAGCTGGCTCATCGGCTGGTTGTACAGGTCGGAGACGCGGCTGTGCACGCGCAGGACCGTCTGGGCCACGCTCAGCTCGTATTCGCGCGGGGTCTGCTCATAGTCCACGAACGTGCCGGGCAGGACGGCCTCGCCGACGTGGCCGGCCGACATGTTGATCGCGGCCTCGCCGTAGTCGTTCTGCTCGCGGTCGCCGCTGGTGCGCCAGCGCTCGACGTGCTCGCGCAGCGCCGGGGCCTGCTCGGCGATCTGCTCGAAGTCCTGGCGGGAGAGCGTGAGCACGGTGGTGGCCGTCTTCGCGCGGGCCGAGAACTCGTGCCGGCCGCCCCCGGCCAGGGTCAGCTCGCCGAAGTGGTCGCCGTCGGCCAGCACGCCGAGGTTCTGCTCGTCTCCGTACGAGCCGTGCCCGACCTTGGCCACGCGGCCGTGCGCGATCAGCACGAGCCGGTCCACCTCGCCGCCCTCGGAGACGATCTCCTCGCCCGCCTCCACCTCGCGCTGGCTGAACCGGTCGGCCAGCGCGCCGAGCACGTCCATGTCGTCGAAGCCGCGCAGCATGGGCAGCTCGGTCAGCTCCGCCGGGATCACCCGCACCTCCGCGCCCGTGGTGGTGAAGGTGATCCGGCCGTCGCCCAGCGTGTACGTCAGCCGCCGGTTGACCCGGAACACGCCGCCCGAGCACTGCACCCACGGCAGCAGCCGCAGCAGCCACCGGCTGGTGATCTCCTGCATCTGCGGCGGCGTCTTGGTGGTCGTCGCGAGCTGTTTGGCCGCGTCGGTACTGAGGCTGAGCTGCCCGTTGCCGTTCTCGGGCGCCGTGGTGTGCGTGGTTTCCGTCATCGTGGTGCACCGCCAATCTGTGGATGGGACCTAGCGAGGGTTGCGGGAGGATCGGAGTTCGAGCGGCAGCGAGAACGTGAGGGTCTCCTCCGTCAGCGTCACCTGCTCCACGTCGGCGTATCCGCGGGCCGAGAGCCAGGCCAGTAATTCGCCGACCAGGCTCTCCGGCACGGACGCGCCGGAGCTCACCCCGACGGTCGCGACGCCGTCGAGCCAGCGTTCGTCGGCGTCGCAGGCCCGGTCGACCAGGTGGGCGGCGTGCGCGCCCGCGTTGAGCGCGACCTCGACCAGGCGTCGGCTGTTGGAGGAGTTCGGCGAGCCGACCACGATGACGAGCTCGCACTCCGGCGCGATCCTGGTGATCGCCTGCTGGCGGTTCTGGCTGGCGTAACAGATGTCGTCGCTCGGCGGATCGACCAGGCCGGGGAAGCGCTCGCGCAGCGCCGTGACGGCCCGCATGGTCTCGTCCACGGCCAGCGTGGTCTGCGACAGCCAGCTCATCCGGCCGGAGCCGGCCGTCGCCAGCTCGCCGGGCCTGGCCGGGTCCACGACGTGGATGCGGTCGGGAGCCTCGCCGAGCGTGCCCTCGACCTCCTCGTGCTCGGCGTGGCCGATGAGGACGATCTCGAAGCCCTCGTCCGCCATCCGCACGGCCTCCTTGTGCACCTTCGTGACCAGGGGGCAGGTGGCGTCGATCGAGCGCAGGCCGCGCCGCCCGGCCTTGTCCTTCACCGCGGGCGCGACGCCGTGGGCGGAGAAGACGACCAGCGCGCCGTCGGGGACCTCGTCGAGCTCCTCGACGAAGACCGCGCCGCGCCTGGTCAGGTCCTCGACCACGAAGGTGTTGTGGACGATCTGTTTACGCACGTAGACGGGGGGTCCGAAGCGTCTCAGCGCCTCTTCCACCGTCATGATCGCGCGTTCCACGCCCGCGCAGTAGCCGCGCGGGGCAGCGAGAAGTACCCGTCCCATCCGGGGGTCCCCTTACTTGGTGCGGTGGGCGAGCTGGTCGGCCATGAGGGCCAGCACGCCGGCGGCCTCCGGCTTGATCTGCGCCCGGCCCAGAGCGGTCATGGCCTGGCCGACCCGTTCATCGATCATCTGCTCGACCCTGGCCAGCGCGCCCGTGTCGATCAGGATCTGCCGCACCTGCGCGGCGTGCTCCTCGTCCAGCGCCGGATTGCCGTGCCAGGCCCGCAGCTGGACGAGCTGGGCGGCGGAGGCGTGCTGCACGGCGTGCGCGAACATCACCGTCTGCTTGCCCTCCCGCAGGTCGTCCAGCGCCGACTTGCCGGTCTGCGCCGACGAGCCGAACGTGCCGAGCACGTCGTCGCGCAGCTGGAACGCCTCGCCCAGGGGCACGCCGAAGCGGGAGTACTCGTCCAGCAGCTCCAGCGGGGCGCCGGCCAGCGCGCCCCCGATCTGCAGCGGCCGCTCGACGGTGTATTTCGCGCTCTTGTAGCGGATCACCGTCAGCGCCTCCTCCTCGGTGGCGCCCGAGCGGAGCTGCGCGAGCACGTCGAGGTACTGGCCGCTGATGACCTCGGTGCGCATGGTGTCGAACACGTGGTGCGCGGAACGCAGCCGCGCGCCCTCCACGCCGCACGAGGACAGCAGCGCGTCGGACCAGGCCAGGCTGAGGGTGCCGAGCAGGATGCCGCCCGCCCGGCCGAACGCCTCCGCGCCCGGCCCGTCGTGCAGCCCGGCCAGGCTCATGTGGACGGTCGAGCGGCCCCGGCGCAGCTCGCTGCCGTCCATGATGTCGTCGTGGATCAACAGGCCCGCATGACACAGCTCAAGGGCGGCGGCGGCGCTGATGATCTCCTCACAGTCGTCGCCGCCGGCGCCGCGCCAGCCCCAGTAACACAGCTGCGGCCGGACGCGCTTGCCGCCGCCGAGGATGAACGAGGACAGCAGGCCGTAGGCGGCCTCCACGCCCGGGTCGGAGACCTGGGTGCGCCAGGTTTCCAGGAATCCGCTCAGCCGCTGATCAATGCGTGAACCAAGGGAATGCTGGGTGAAGCCCACCGGCATACGCACGGCTCCTTCTCTCTCCAGTCGGTCACTACCCCTAGTTACTCATCGAATACGGAGAGTGTAAAGCTTCTGCCACCGCTTGACCATGGGCAGCCCGGAAGAACGCCAGGTCGCCGGCGTCATTTCGAGGGCACGACAAAACGGCCCCCCACGGGTGTCGTCACTCGTGGGGGGCCCGAAGAAGGTCGGAGCGGGCTGGTTACGGGGTGAGGGGAGGCTGCTGCCGGTCCGTGAGCGGCTGACCGCCGAGCTCGAACGTCATGCCGCGCGGGCCGGCCATGCTGATCACCGGGCGTCCGAGCAGTTCGCTCGCCCGGTGCACCGCCTCCTGGAAGTGGCGCTGGAGCTCCGGGTCGTCCACGGCGGACAGGCGGAGCGAGCCCTTCTCCGCGAGCTCCTTGGCGAGCCATTCGGACATGTTCCCCCGGAAGCGGGCGGCCTCGTCCGGGGTGAGGGGGGTCGGTGCCATGAGGGCAGTCTAGGCGCTCGCCTCAAGGCCGGAGCCGTTTGGAGAGCTGCGTGGGGGTATGCGGCTTTTGTCGCCTCTGGCTGAGGAGAACGAGGATGAAGGCAGTCACCTGGCACGGTAAGCGTGACGTGCGGGTCGAGGACGTCCCCGACCCGTCGATCAAGGAGCCCACCGACGCTGTCATCAGAGTGACCAGCACCGGGATCTGCGGCTCCGACCTGCACCTGTACGAGGTGCTCGGGCCCTTCATGGCCGAGGGCGACATCCTCGGGCACGAGCCCATGGGCGTCGTCGAGGAGGTCGGGTCGGCCGTCTCCGGCATCCGGCCGGGCGACCGCGTGGTCGTCCCGTTCAACATCGCCTGCGGCCACTGCCACATGTGCGGGCTGGAGCTGTACGCCCAGTGCGAGACCACCCAGGTGCGCGAGCACGGCATGGGCGCCGCCCTGTTCGGCTACACCAGGCTCTACGGCCAGGTGCCCGGCGGGCAGGCCGAGTACCTGCGGGTGCCCGAGGCCCAGTTCGGCCCGATCAAGGTCCCCGAGGGGCCGCCGGACGAGCGCTTCCTGTACCTCTCCGACGTGCTGCCGACCGCCTGGCAGGCCGTCGCGTACGCGGAGCTCCCCGAGGGCGGCAGCGTCACCGTCTTCGGGCTCGGGCCGATCGGCCAGATGTGCGCCCGCATCGCCCGCCACCTCGGCCACCGCGTGATCGGCGTGGACGGCGTCACCGCCCGCCTGGAGATGGCCCGCCGCCACGGCATCGAGGTGATCGACGCCAGTGAGGTCACCGACGTCCCCGGGGAGATCCGCGCACGCACCGGCGGGCGCGGCACGGACTCCGTCATCGACGCGGTCGGCATGGAGGCCCACGGCTCGACCGCGGCCAAGCTCGCCCAGACGCTCACCGGGCTGCTGCCCGGCGCGGTGGCCGCGCCGCTCATGACGAACGCGGGCGTCGACCGGCTGGCGGCGCTCAACCAGGCCATCGACGCCGTCAGGCGCGGCGGGGTCATCTCGGTCATCGGCGTCTACGGCGGCATGACCGACCCGATGCCCATGCTGCGCATGTTCGACAAGGGCATCACGCTGCGCATGGGCCAGGCGCACGTCAGGAGATGGATCGGCGCGCTCATGCCCCTGGTGACCGACGACTCCGACCCGCTGGGCGTGATGGACCTGACCACGCACCGGCTGCCGCTGGAGCGGGCGCCGCAGGCGTACGAGATGTTCCAGAAGAAGTCCGACGGCGCGGTGAAGATCCTGCTGCAGCCGTAACGTCGCAGGTCACCGGTGGTGGATCGACGTTTCGTGGCCCGGGGGGCGGGCAGCGGAGCACCCATGAGAGTCGTCGTGGTGGGTGCTACCGGGAACGTCGGCACCAGCGTCGTACGCGCGCTGGCCGCGGACGAGGACGTGAGCTCGATCGTCGGGGTCGCCCGCCGGCTGCCCGGCTGGCGGATCGACCGCACCGACTGGCGGCGGGCCGACGTGGCCACCGACGACCTGACCAGGATCTTCGACGGCGCGGACGCCGTGGTGCACCTGGCCTGGCTGTTCCAGCCGACCCGGCATCCCGAGGTCACCTGGCGGGCCAACGTGCTGGGCAGCATGCGGGTCTTCCGCGCCGTGGCGGAGGCGGGGGTACCGGCGCTGGTCCACGCCTCGTCCGTCGGGGCGTACTCGCCGGGGCCGAAGGATCGGCCGGTCGACGAGAGCTGGCCCACGCACGGCTGGCCGGGGGCGGCGTACGGGCGGGAGAAGGCGTACGTGGAACGGGTGCTCGACGTGTTCGAGCACGACCATCCTCACGTCCGGGTCGTACGCATGCGCCCCGGTTTCATCTTCCAGCGCGTCGCCGCGACCGAGCAGCGCAGGCTGTTCGGCGGGCCCTTCGTGCCCAGGCGGCTCGTCAGGGCCGGGCGGATCCCGTTCGTGCCGGACATCCCAGGACTGCGGCTGCAGGTGCTGCACGCCGCCGACGCGGCCGAGGCTTATCGGCTGGCCGTCACCAAGGAAGTGCGGGGCGCGTTCAACATCGCCGCCGAGCCCGTGCTCGACCCGCACGACCTGGCCGAGCTGCTCGGCGCCCGCACGGTCCCGGTGCCGCGCGGCCTGGCCAGGGCGGCGGTGGCGGCGGGCTGGCACCTGCGGCTCGTGCCCGCCGCGCCAGGGCTGCTCGAACTGTTCCTGCGCATCCCGGTCATGCGGACCGACCGCGCGCGGGAGGTGCTGGGCTGGGCCCCGCGCTACTCCTCGTTCGAGGCCATGCGGGAGCTGTTCGAAGGCATGCACGACGGCGCGGGGATGGAGACCGCGCCACTGGCGCCCGACGGGGGGCCGATGGCCCGCGTTCGCGAGCTCGCCACCGGCATCGGCGGACGCCCGTAACCACATGACTGTGTGTAAGATCCGGCCGCAGGGGAAGATGTCAGATCACGCGGGGTCCTGAAGCGTGGCCGGTGTGTCGAAACGGCACGGAGGAGCGCATGCGTACCCTGATCGCCCAGGACTTCACTCTCCAAGACCTGACGAAGCTGCGCCACGCCGTGTCCGAGCAGGCCAGAAGCTGCGGGCTGCACGGCCCGAGGCTCGACGACTTCGTGCTGGCGGTGCACGAGAGCGTGGTCAACGCCATCGAGCACGCGGGCGGGCGCGGGCGGTTCAAGCTGTGGACGGTCGACGGGGTCATCCGCTCCGAGACCAGTGACCGGGGCGCGGGCATTCCCGAGGCGTACATGAACGGCGCCAAGCGGCCTTCCGACGAGTCCCACACCGGGCGGGGGATCTACCTGATCAGGCGGCTGTGCGACGCCGCCGACTTCCGCACCGGGCCCGGCGGCACCACGGTCCTGCTGACCATGCGGTTACCACGGGAGAGCGGTCCGAGGGCGTCGAGGAGCATGCGGCGCATCCGGGTCACGGCGCCGGGCGGGCGCCCGTTCGGCCGCTTCACCGCGTGAGCCTCCGCGTGATCGCCGCGCCCGGGTCCCGGGCCGTCTGACCTGGCCGGGCGCCGGGTAGGCTCAAGGCGACGGAAAGGGATCACTACGTGAGCGGCGAAGAGCTTTCCCCCGGGATCATCTCTCCTGTCCGGCGCATCGGACGGCGCGAGTTCGATTTCGAGCGCCAGGTCGCCATCATGGCCATCGTCAACAGGACGCCCAACTCCTTCCACGACCAGGGCAGCACGTTCGAGCTCGACCGCGCGGTCGAGGCGGCGACGCGGGCCGTGGACGAGGGGGCAGACTGGGTCGACATCGGCGGCTTCGCCTTCTCCGCGGCCCAGGCCCACATCGACGTGGCGGAGGAGATCGACCGGGTGGCCCCGGTCATCGCCAGGGTCAGGGCCGCCACCGACGCGGTGATCTCGGTCGACACCCACCGCCCCGAGGTGGCCAGGGCCGCCCTTGAGGCGGGCGCCGACGTCATCAACGACACCAACGGCCTGCGCGAGCCCGGCCTGGCCGAGGTCGCCGCCGAGACCGGCGCCGGCGTCATCGTCACCCACAGCCTGGGCGGCCCCGGCCGCCGGGTCTTCCGGCCGAGCTACGCCGACGTCGTGTCCGAGGTGGCCGACTTCCTGCGCGAACGGGTCTCGGCCGCGCTCAAGGCTGGCATCCTGCCGGAGAAGATCATCATCGATCCCGGCCACGACCTCAACAAGAACACCTTCCACTCCCTGGAGCTGACGCGCCGGCTGGAGGAGATCACCTCGATCGGCTACCCCACGCTGGTGGCGCTGTCCAACAAGGACTTCATCGGCGAGACGCTCGACCGTCCCCAGGGCGAGCGGAAGGAGGGCACGATCGCCGCCAACGTGGTCTCCATCCTCAAGGGCGCCCGCATCCTGCGCGTCCACGACGTCGCGGCGACCGTCGCGTCCGTACGCATGACCGAGGCCGTGCTCGGCTGGCGCGGCCCCGCCGCCCCCAGTCACAACCTGGCGTGAGGAGAGCACATCCGTGAGCGACCGCAAGCCCGTCGGCATGCCCTTCGAGAGCTGGATCGACCGGCAGATCCGCGAGGCCGAGGAGCGCGGCGAGTTCGACGACCTGCCCGGCAAGGGCAAACCGCTGCCGAACCTCGACCGGTACCTCGACGACATGTGGTGGATCAAGCAGAAGGTCGAGAGCGAGGGGCTGTCCATGCCCCTGCCGCCCACGCTGGCACTGCGCAAGGACGCCGAACGGGCCCTGGCCGAGGCACGCGGGGCCCGCTCGGAGACCGAGGCCAGGCGGATCGTGACGGAGATCAACGAACGGATCCGCGAGGCGATCAGGACGGGGCTGTCCGGGCCGCCGCTCAACCTGATGCCCTTCGACGCGGACGAGATCGTCGCGGAGTGGCGCCGGGCCCACAGAAAGAGGTGACCGGCCGGCGACCCGGGTCAGGCGGGTCGCCGGCCGGCCGGGTCATCTCAGTTGACGGGCGGGTAGGCGTTCTGCAGCAGCTGCCTGAACTGGGCGGAGAACCACTGCCCTGACAGCGGCGCGTCGGCCAGCGCCCCCGACATGTTGTTGCCGTTGAGGTCGTTGCCGGGGTAGGTCGGGTCGCACATCCGGTCGAACTTCTTGCCCTCGTCGTTCGGGATGTCCTCACTGGCGCCGTCGGACTCGCCGGGCGGCTTGATCCAGACGTAGGCGTCGAGGCCGCCGGCCGGAGCAGCGGTCGGCCGCGCGCCCAGGCCCGCGCCGCTCTGGTTGCACCAGTTGCCGGCGTGGATGCGGCGGTCGGTGCGCGACTGGTTGACGAACTCGTCCACGTTGGTCGACGTGCTCGGGCCGCTCGGGCGGGCGCTGCCGCCCCAGCCGTTGCGCGAGGTGTCGATCAGCATGCCGAGGCCGGAGCGGAAGCCCTTGGCGATCAGGGCGGTGCGCAGGGCGACGGCGAAGGACTGCTCGTCCACGTAGTAGTTCCAGTCGACCCACTTGGACTGGCGCACCGAGGTGCCGTTCACCGTGGTGTTGATGGTGAAGTGCGGCTCGGTCGTCGCGGAGTAGTTGGCGGTGTTGACGATGAAGCCGTCCACGCTGTCCACGCCAGCGGTGGTGCCGGCCACCGTCTCGTAGAAGAGGTTGACGGAGGGCTGGAAGTTCGAGTCCCAGCCGAGCCACGCGTGGTGGGCGGCGTCGATGTAGGTGTAGACGTTGGTGATGGCGTGCAACTGGTTGAGCGCGTACCGGACGCCGTCACGATAGCCGCCGGCGCCGTTGGCCTCGCGGCAGTCGGCGAACCTGTCCAGGTTGGTGACGAGATTCGGCAGCGAGTCGGGCTCGATGATGGTGACGATGCGCAGGTTCGCGTAGGCGGACTCGCGGAGGATGGCCGCGATCGGGTCGATGTACTCCGTCTTGTAGCGGTTGAAGCCGTCCTCGGAGATGCGCAGCTCGCCGTTGGAGGCCAGCGCCGAGCAGTCGCGGTTGGGCAGGTTGTAGATGACGACCTGGATGGTCAGCGGCGCGGAGCCGTTGGCGGCGTCCTGCCTGACGGCCTCGTCCAGGTGGGCGCGCAGGCCCATGGCGCCGGACGCGCCGGCGATGGCCGCGATGCGGTCCATCCACACGGCCGTGGAGACGTTGGCGACCGCCGAGCCGCCGGGCTCGGCCGCGGCCCTGGCGCTCCAGTTCGGGTTCACGTAGCCGGTGGCTCCCGCGTACGGGTTCTCCACGTGGGTCGGGGTGGGCCCGCCGTCGTCGTCGGCCTCGGTGGCGGTGACCGTCCGCGAGGTCAGGCCGGTGGAGGCGACGGTGAAGGTCCGGCTGCCGGCGGCGGTGTCGGAGTCCTGCGCGGCGGCCAGGGTGACCGTCTGCGGGGTGTTCCAGTTCGACGTGGTGAAGGCGAGGCTGCCGCCGGAGGAGACGGTGAGGTCGGCGTCGCCGCTGCCCGCCGTGGTCGTGACGGTCACGCCGGAGGCGGGCTGGGCGGCCAGCCGCACGGTGAAGGTGCCGGTCGAGCCCTCGGGCACGGTCACCGCGGCCGGCGTGACGACGAGTGACTGCTCCACGGTGGCGTCGTCGTCGACCTCGGTGGCGCTCACCGTGGCGCCGGTGACGCCGGTGCCGCTGACGCTGAAGGAGGCGGTGCCCGCCGTGGTGTCGGAGTCCTGGGCGGCGGCCAGGGTGACCGTCTGCGCGGTGCTCCAGTTCGACGGCGTGAAGGTGAGTGAGGCGCCCGAGCTGACGGTCAGGTCCGTGTCACCGCTGGTCCGCGCGGTGGTGACGGTCACGTTCGAGCTCGGCGCCGAGGAGAGCCTGGCGGTGAACGTCGCCGTGCCGCCCTCGTTGACCGCGACCGCGCTGGCGGAGGTGACCACCGACGGGGTGGTGGGGGTCGTGCCGCCGCAGGTGGTGCCGTTGACGCTGAACGAGGTCGGGTTCGGGTTGGTGCCGGACCAGGTGCCGTTGAAGCCCACCGAGACCGAGGCGCCCGTGGCCAGGCTCCCGTTGTACGGCATGTTGGTCCCGGTCACCCGGGAGCCCGACTGACTCCAGTTGGCCCCCCAGCCGGTGGGGGTGTAGCGCTGCGTGGTCGTCGGGTAGTCGAAGGCCAGCGACCACGACGAGATGGGGTCGCCGGTGTTCTTCAGCGTGATGTTCGCGGTGAAACCGCCCTGACCAGGGCTGCTCGTCCACGAGTTGGCTGTGTAGGTCACGTCGCAGGCGACGGCGGCGTTCGCGGCCGTGCTCTGGCCGGCGACGAGCCCTAAGGCCGCGACACTCGCGGCGGTCATGGTCACGGCCCATTTGCGGAGGCCGCGGTGGAGTCTCACTTGCGATCATCTCCAGTGCTTAGGTGGCTGGGAGCGCTCCCATGGTCTGTCGCGGCCGGATCCGTGTCGAGAGCCCGCTTGATCGCGGGGTTTCGACCGCCCCGCATGCTCGCCGAATGCCCTCCGACACAGATGAAACTTTCATCCCGGCCAGCCTGGTGAGAGGAAACACGGGGGTCACCGACACGCCATTCCGTTGACATACGCCGGAGGGCATCCACAATCCCGTTTGGGAGCGCTCCCAACCCCCTACTCCCATGGAGACCCCGTGAAGCACAGACCTCCGATTCTCTTGACCCGGTTGGCGAGACGGCTCGCCGTGGCCACGACGCTCGTCCTCGTCGCGGGCGCGACCGCGGCCGTCACGGCCGCTCCCGCCCAGGCCGCGGTGGCCTGCGATGTGACGTACGCGGCCAACCAGTGGACGAGCGGCCAGAACCAGGGCGGTTTCACCGCGAACATCACGCTGAAGAACACCGGCGACCCCATCACGTCCTGGTCCTTGGCCTTCGACTTCCCGACCACGGGCCAGCGCTACACCCCGACCGGCTGGGGCGCCAACTGGAGCCAGTCGGGCCCCCGCGTGACCGGCACCAACATGCCCTGGAACGGCAGCCTGGCCACCGGCGCCTCCACCAACATCGGCTTCAACGGCACCTGGACGGGCAGCAACCCGAGCCCGGCCACGTTCAGCGTCAACGGGGTCACCTGCGGCGCCACAGGCAACGCGCCCACCGTGGCGCTGACCTCGCCCGCCGCGGGCCAGACGTTCACCGCCCCCGCCACCGTGCCGATCACGGCCACCGCCGCCGACTCCGACGGCACCGTCGCCAAGGTCGACTTCTACCAGGGCTCCACGCTGCTGGGCACCGACACCTCCTCCCCCTACGCCTACACCTGGTCGAACGTGGCCGCCGGCAGCTACTCGATCACGGCCAGGGCCACCGACAACAGCGGCCTGGTCACGACCTCCGCCCCGGTCGGCATCACGGTCTCGCCGGACTCGGGCCCGGCGCTCGTGGTGAGCCCGACGACCATCTCCGTGCCGGAGGACGGCACCGCCTCCTTCGGTGTGCGGCTGTCGCAGGCGCCCTCGGCGAACGTGAGCGTCTCGGTCGCCCGCGTCAGCGGTGACGCGGACCTCACCGTCTCCGGCTCCGCGACCAGGACGTTCACGCCGTCGAACTGGAACACCGTGCAGAACGTCACGCTGGCCGCGGCCGACGACGCCGACACCACGGCCGGCTCGGCCGTCTTCCGGGTCAGCGCCACCGGCTACACCGCGGTGGACGTGACGGCGAACGAGGCGGACGACGACGTCGGCGGCGACAACGAGTACGTGGCCCGCTTCGTCGAGCTCTACAACGAGCTGCACGACCCGGCCAACGGCTACTTCTCGCCCGAGGGCGTGCCGTACCACTCGATCGAGACGTTCATGGTCGAGGCGCCGGACCACGGGCACGAGACCACGTCCGAGGCCTACAGCTACTACCTGTGGCTGGAGGCGACGTACGGGCAGGTGACCGGCGACTGGTCGAAGTTCAACGCCGCGTGGGCCTCGATGGAGAAGTACATCATCCCGGCCACCGCCGACCAGCCGACGAACTCCTTCTACGACCCCTCGAAGCCGGCGACGTACGCGGCCGAGTACAACACGATCAACAGTTACCCGACGCAGATCGACTCCAGTGTCAGCGTCGGCACCGACCCGATCGCCGGCGAGCTGCAGAGCGCGTACGGCACCCGCGACGTCTACGGCATGCACTGGCTGCTCGACGTCGACAACACCTACGGCTTCGGCCGCTGCGGCGACGGCACGACCAGGCCCGCCTACATCAACACCTACCAGCGCGGCCCCGAGGAGTCGGTCTTCGAGACGATCCCGCAGCCGTCCTGCGACACCTTCGCCCACGGCGGCACCAACGGCTACCTGGACCTGTTCATCAAGGACGCCTCGTACGCCAAGCAGTGGAAGTACACCAACGCCCCCGACGCCGACGCCCGGGCGGTCCAGGCCGCCTACTGGGCGCTGACCTGGGCCAAGGAGCAGAACAAGGCCGGCGACATCTCCGCCACCGTGGCCAAGGCCGCCAAGATGGGCGACTACCTGCGCTACGCGATGTACGACAAGTACTTCAAGCAGCCCGGGTGCACGAGCCCGTCGTGCCCGGCGGGCACCGGCAAGAACGCCTCCAACTACCTGCTGTCCTGGTACTACGCCTGGGGCGGCGCGACCGACTCCAATGCCGGCTGGGCCTGGCGCATCGGCTCCAGCCACAACCACGCCGGCTACCAGAACCCGTTCGCGGCCTGGGCACTGTCCAACGTGACCGAGCTGCGGCCGAAGAGCTCGACCGGCGCGGCCGACTGGAGCACCAGCCTGACCAGGCAGCTGCAGTTCTACACGTGGCTGCAGTCGGCCGAGGGCGCCATCGCCGGCGGCGCCACCAACAGCTGGGAGGGCCACTACGCCACGCCGCCGTCCGGGCTGCCGAAGTTCCACGGCATGACCTACGACTGGCAGCCGGTCTACCACGATCCGCCGTCGAACCAGTGGTTCGGCTTCCAGGCGTGGACGATGGACCGGGTGGCGCAGCTCTACTACGCCACCGGCAACGCCGACGCCAAGGCGCTGCTGGACAAGTGGGTGTCGTGGGCGCTGGACAACACCACGATCAACGCCGACGGCAGCTACCAGATCCCGTCCACGCTGCGCTGGACCGGCCAGCCCGCGGGCAACTTCAGCGCCACGTCCGGCATGCCGCCGGCCAACCCGGGCCTGCACGTGACCGTCGTGGACCACACGCAGGACGTGGGCGTCGCGGGCGCGTACGCCAAGGTGCTGATGTACTACGCGGCCAGGGCCGACCACGCCGAGGCCCGTGACACGGCCAAGGCGCTGCTCGACGGCATCTGGGACAACCGTGACGCCGAGGGCGTGTCGGTGCCGGAGACCAAGACCGACTACCAGCGCGTGGACGACCCCGTGTACGTCCCGGCCGGCTGGAGCGGCGAGATGCCCAACGGCGACCCGATCAACTCGAACTCCACGTTCCTGTCGATCAGGTCGTTCTACGAGGACGACCCGGACTGGCCGCGGGTGCAGGCGTTCCTGAACGGCAACGGCCCGGCGCCGGTCTTCAACTACCACCGCTTCTGGGCGCAGGTGGACGTCGCCGTCGCCCTGGCCGAGTACGGGCGGCTCTTCCCGTGAGCAAGGCAACCATGATCGCCGTGGCTTCGCTGGTCCTGTCCCTGATGGGGGCGGGGCCGGCGGCCCCGGCCGACGCGGCGGCGCCCGCCTTCGCCTACGGCGAGGCGCTGCAGAAGTCGCTGTTCTTCTACGAGGCCCAGCAGTCGGGCGAGCTGCCCGGCTGGAACCGGGTCTCCTGGCGCGGGGACTCCGGCCTGGACGACGGCGCGGACGCCGGAGTCGATCTCACGGGCGGCTGGTACGACGCGGGCGACCACGTCAAGTTCGGCTTCCCGATGGCCTTCTCCGCCACGATGCTGGCCTGGGGCGCGGTCGAGTACCGCGACGCCTACGCCTCCTCCGGCCAGCTCTCCCACCTGCTGAACAACCTCAAGTTCGTCAACGACTACTTCGTCAAGGCGCACCCGTCGCCGAACGTGCTCTACGGGCAGGTCGGCAACGGCGGCACGGACCACGCCTGGTGGGGGCCGGCCGAGGCGATGGCGATGAACCGGCCGGCGTACAAGATCGACGCGTCGTGCGGCGGGTCGGATCTGGCGGGGGAGACGGCGGCGGCGATGGCGGCCTCCTCGATCGTCTTCCGCCCGACAAATCCGTCTTATGCCGACACGCTGGTGACGCACGCCAAGCAGCTCTACTCCTTCGCCGACACCGTCAGGAAGAAGTACAGCGAGTGCGTCACCGACGCATCCAGCTACTACAACTCGTGGAGCGGCTACCAGGACGAGCTGGTGTGGGGCGCGATCTGGCTCTACCGGGCCACGAACGACGCCGCCTACCTGGCCAAGGCCGAGAGCGGTTACGCCGGCCTGGGCACCGAACCGCAGAGCACCACGAAGTCGTACAAGTGGACCCTGGCCTGGGACGACAAGTCGTACGGCGCGTACGTGCTGCTGCACAAGCTGACCGGTAAGCAGCAGTACCTCGACGACGCCAACCGCTGGCTCGACTGGTGGACGGTCGGCGTGAACGGCTCGAAGGTGGCCTACTCGCCGGGCGGCCAAGCCGTGCTCGACCGGTGGGGCTCGCTGCGGTACGCGGCCAACACCGCCTTCGCCGCGCTCGTGCACAGTGACGCGATCACCGACGCCACGCGCAAGGCCCGCTACCACGACTTCGCGGTCCGGCAGATCGACTACGCGCTCGGGGACAACCCGCGTAACTCGTCGTACGTGGTCGGGTTCGGCGCCGACCCGCCGAGGAACCCGCACCACCGTACGGCGCACGGCTCGTGGACCGACCAGATCACCAACCCCGAGCAGACCCGCCACACCCTGTACGGCGCGCTCGTCGGCGGCCCGCCCGACCCGAACGACGCCTACACCGACAAACGCGACGACTACGTCATGAACGAGGTCGCCACCGACTACAACGCCGGCTTCACCAGCGCCCTGGCCCGGCTCTACCAGGAGTACGGCGGCGCGCCGGCGGCGAACTTCCCCGTGGCCGAGACCCCGGACGGCCCGGAGATCTTCGTCGAGGCGGGCGTGAACGCCTCGGGCAACGGCTTCACCGAGATCAAGGCCATCGTCCGCAACCAGTCGGCCTGGCCCGCCCGGGTCCTGTCCGACGGCTCGTTCCGCTACTACTTCACCCTCGACGGCTCGACGACCCCGGCGCAGATCAGCGTCTCGTCGGCCTACACGCAGTGCGCGGCGCCGACCGTGCGCCAGGCGAGCGGCAGCACGTACTACGTGAACGTCGACTGCTCAGGACAGGCCATCGCGCCCGCCGGGCAGTCGCAGCACCGCAGGGAGGTGCAGTTCAGGATCACCAGCGCGGGCACGTGGGATCCGGCGAACGACTGGTCGTACCGGAACATCCCGACCACGCCCGGGGCGACGCCGGTGCGCACCCCGAACATCACCCTCCACAGCGGCGGCACCACGATCTGGGGTGAGCCCCCTGGTCCGGTGGAAGAGGACACCACCGCCCCCGGCCGGCCGGGCAGGCCCGCGGTCTCCGCGATCACGGGCTCCTCGGCCAGGCTGAGCTGGGCGGCCGCCACCGACGACGTGGGCGTGACCGGTTATGACGTCTACCTGGGGTCCACCAAGGTAGCGACCGCCACGAGCACGTCGTCCGACCTGAGCGGGCTCACCCCCGCCACGTCCTACACCGCCCACGTGGTGGCCAGGGACGCGGCGGGCAACACCTCGGCCGCCTCGGACAGCGTCTCCTTCACCACCACCGACGCTCCCGCCGGCGGGTGCACGGCCACGTACCAGGTGGTCAACTCGTGGGGCGGCGCGTACCAGGCCGAGGTGACGGTCAGGAACGCCGGCACGTCGCCCACCGGCGCCTGGACGGTCGCCTGGACCACCCCGAGCACGATCACCCAGCTCTGGGGCGGCCGGCACACCGTGTCCGGCACCACGGTCACGGTCAGGAACGAGGCGTGGAACGGCGCTCTCGCGCCCGGCGCGAGCACCACGTTCGGCTTCGTCGCCAACGGCGCCGCCACGACCCCCGACCCGATCAGCTGCACTCCCGGCTGATCCGAGAGCCCGCCCCCGCCGCAGCAGCGGCGGGGGCGGCACCAACGAAGACGGACTGAACCCCCCGGCCATCGGCTGCGTATGAGGAGGTGAGGGCCAACAACAATCCCTGCCCAACACACCATCCCGCCCGGATGGGACGGACGCGGTCGAACCTCCACTCGACCGCGTCCGTTCGTGTGTGGTCCGTTCTCACCCTTGCGTCGGCGCGTAGCTGTGGGTGGTCTGTTCTCACCCTTGCGCCGGCGTGAACCTGTAGGTGATCTGTTCTCAGCCTCGCGCCGGCGCGAACCTGTGGGTGGTCACTTCTCGGCCGTCGCCAGCGCGAACCTCTCCCGCGCCGCGTCGATCGCCGCGTCGTCGCTGAACTCGGCGAACGCCTGCTCGTGGTAACGCTCGGGGATGAGCCGCCGGACCCGCTCCGGGTAGCCGGCGCCCGCCTCGGGCACCCTGACCTGGGGCGGGATGTCAATCTTCACGGCGATCGGGCCCGAGGCGCGCACGGACGACGCCCAGTCCCGGCTCTGGCCGGTGATGGCGCACATGTGACGGGCGTAGACCCAGCGCACCTCGACCAGGGAGGCGGCGTTCGGGGGTTCGGTGCCGAAGGGCTCCACGGCGCACACGACGCCCGCGTCGAAGCTGTGCCCGTGGGAGTGGTGCTCGCCTGGCGAGGCCTGTTCGAGTATCAGGGTCACCTGGGCGGCGAGCTCCTCGTTGAGCTGCGAGGACGGCTGCCTGGCCACGAAGAACGTCACCCCGGCCAGGGTCAGGCCGGCCAGGGTGACGAGTGCCGCGACGAGCCCGCGACGGGTTGAGATCACGGGCTGGTGCAGGTCAGGCTGGGTGCGGGGCTCGGGACCGAGCCGGTGGCGTTGAACCCGAACGAGGTCGACGCGTTCGGTGCGAGCTGTCCGTTGTACGTGGCGTTCTTGACCGCCACGTTCGGCGCCTGTGCGGACAGCACCCCGTTCCACGGCTGGCCGTCGAAGCCCTGGCCGCCGGTGTAGGTCCACTTGACCGTCCAGCCGTTCAGCGCGCTGGTGCCCGTGTTCTTCACGGTCACCTCACCCTGGAAGTGGCCGGCCCAGCCGGTGTCGGTGGCCTTCCACGTGGCGGTGCAGCCGCCGGTGGGAGGAGGGTCGGTCGGATCGGGGTCGGGGTCGGGGTCAGGAGTGCTGCCGCCGGGTCCGACGCCGGTCACCTCGCCGTTGCCGCCGTCGAAGACGACGTCCGAGCAGCTGTAGAAGTTCTCGTTGCTGTCGGAACGGATCCAGTGCGTGTAGATGATGTGCCGCCCGCTCTTGCCTGAGGGCAACTGGGCGTTCCAGTAGTAGTAGTTGAGCCCGCCGGCGCCGCCGGACTTGGGCGGATTCGTGACGCTGCCGAACGGCTCAAGGTCGGACCACTTGAGCGGCCCGTTGGGGTTCCAGCCGTTCTTGGTGATGTAGTAGTTGAACGACCCGGGGTGCTCGGCCCAGTTGCTGTGCCGCATCGTGATGGAGGCCCCGGAGGTCAAGTGGGTCAGCGGCCAGTCGGAGCGGACCGCGTTGTAGGCCGAGAAGTCGTAGGGCCCGCCGGTGCCGCCGCTGCAGAGCTGCCCGTCGGGGATGAATCCGGAGGTCCGGCCGGCGCCGTCGGAGCGCAGCACGGCGAACCAGTTGTAGAGGGGGGTCGTGCCGCTCTGGTTGACGGCGGCGGCGCACGCGGGGTTGTAGGGGAGGATCTGCCCGTTGTCCCGCAGGCCGTCCTGCCAGCACAGGAACGTACGGGCGCCGGGGAACATCGACACTCCGTGCGCCTGTGCCTGCGTGGGGGCCATCAGGACACTGGTGATCAGGACCAGGACGGCGGTGAGTGCCGCCGACTTGAATAACTTCATGGGGATTCCCTTGCGCTGACGACAGAGGAAACTGCCCACGACCTGCCCGCCCGGCCAGCGCATTGAATCACGACATTTCTTGATTCGACAATCTTCAGTGAAACTTTCACGCGATCATGGTCATGGCGAATTTGGGGCTACCCATATGGGAGCGCTCCCACTACGCTCCCTCTCGCGGAGGCAGGGGAGCGGGCTCGCGCGGGGCCACGCATTGTGAGGGGTCTGGCCCGCGCGATGGAGGGGTACGGCTGGTGCGGCCGTACCCCTCGTCAATCCGCCGCTCCCGAACCGCCGCACTCGCTCACGCCGCACCGGCCCTGGTCCCGCTGGCCCTGGTCCCGCCGGTTCAGTCCCGCCGGTTCAGTCCCGCTGTACGGCGGCGTCGATGTCGTCCAGCCTGGCCTGCAGCTCGCTCAGGCAGGCCGGTGTGAGGCGGCCCTCCTGCAACCGGGTGGAGAGCTTGGCGCGCAGGCTCGCCGTCTCGACCTCCGACGGGCCGTGCCGCGGCGCCACCGTGTCGTCGAGGACCTGCCGCAGGTCCAGCACCACGTCATCGTCGGTCGCGCCGCACGGCGTCCGCGCCTCCAGCACCGTTCTGAAGCCGGCCGCGGCCTGCTCGACGGTGATCGCCGTGGCCGGCGAGCGCTCGATCAGGTTGGCCGTGGGCGACGGCGGCGGCTGGGCCGCCCGCTGCGGCTGCTCGGGCGGGTGTTCGGGAGGCCGCGTCTGCTGGAACCAGAGCAGGACCGACAGCGCGATGGCCGCCGAGCCCGCCACCGTGAGCCCGCGCCGCACGTGCCGGCCCAGCGTCGCCGTGCCGAGCGCGGAGGTCAGGGCCGAGACGATCTGCGCCGCCGTCGGCCGCTCCTCGGGCAGGCGCGCCAGGCAGCGCTGGCAGAGCGTGGCCACGGCGTTCGGCACGCCGGGCACCCGGGGCGGTGGCTCGGTCCTGCGGGCCGCCTCGATCTCCTCCCACGTGGTCTCCGGGTACGGCGTGCGCCCGGTGAGCATCGTGTGCAGCAGCACGCCCAGAGCGTAGACGTCGACCGCGGGATCGGTCGGCGCGCCGAGCAGCCGTTCTGGGGCGACGTAGGGAGGGGTGCCACGATCGTCCTCGGGGTCGCCGGCCCAGGCCGCGATGCCGAAGTCGAGCAGCTTGGGACCGGCCGCCGTGAGCAGCACGTTCTCCGCCGTCACGTCCCTGTGCACCAGGCCGCGGGCGTGCCCGGCCATCAGCACCCGCGCCAGCCGCAGCGCGATGGAGGCGGCCTCCTGCCACGGCAGCGGGCCCCGCTCGATCCGCTCGGCCAGCGGCGTGCCGTCGAGCAGCGGCATCACCACGTACGCCGCGACGCCGCCGCTGGTGGTGACGGTCTCGCCGTAGTCGTAGATCTCGATCGAGTCGGGGTGGATGAACCTGGCCGCGGCGCGCGCCTCGCTGCGTACGCTGACCCGCGCTCCCGAGTCGGTGTGCAGGGAGGCGGTGAGCACCTTGACCGCGATCATCCGGTGCAGGGACTGGTCGAAAGCCCGCCAGATGACCGACATGCCCCCTCTGGCCAGCGGGTCCAGCAGCAGGTACCGGCGGGCCAGTACGTCCCCGGGCTCAAGCCGACTCACGGACGACCAGTTCCGTGGGGAGGACGGGGTCGATGCCCGCGGCCCCCGTCAGGAGCAGCCGGGTGGCGACGGTGGCGAGCTCCTCGACGGGCTGGCGGACGGTGGTCAGGGCGGGCACGGTGTGCCTGGCGACGGGGGCGTCGTCGAATCCGATCACCGCGACGTCGGCGGGGATCTTGCGGCCCGCCCTGCGCAGGGCCTGGATGGCGCCGGCCGCCATCAGGTCGGAGGCCACGAACACGGCGTCCAGGCCGGGGGCGTGGCGTAACAGCCACTGCATGGCGTGGGTGCCCGAGGCCGCGGTGAAGTCGCCGTACGCGACGGGGACATCGGGGGCGCCTGCGGCCTGGAGGGTGCGGACGAGGCCCTCCAGCCGGTCTCGGGCGCCGGGTAAGGACGGCGGCCCGCCGATGGCCGCCACGTTTCTGCGGCCGGACAGCAGGAAGTGCTCGGCCGCCTGCCGGCCGCCGTCGAGGTTGTCGACGTCGGCGTACGGGAGCCTGAGGTCGTGGGGCGGCCGGCCGATGTTGCGGACCGGGACGCCCGAGGTGGACAGCTTGATCGCCAGGGGATGGCGTTCCCTGGCGCCCACGATGAGCACCGCGCCGGAGAGGGCGGGCAGCGTGGAGGAGGTGGGGGCGACGGTGGTCACCATCAGGTGGGTGCCGTGTTCGGCGATCACCGCGCCGGCGGCGGACAGGAGCCTGGCGTAGTAGGGCTCGTTGAAGAGCCGGGGGAGATGGTCACAGATCACCGCCGTGACGCCGTCGGCCATGGTCTTCGCGGCCGTCCCCCGGGGTGCGCGTTGCCTGACGTATCCCATGCGGGACACGGCGTCGTAGACTTGGCGGCGGGTCGAGGTACTGACCCGCACCGAGCCCGTGAGGACTCGAGATGCGGTCGCGGGGGAAACCCCGGCAGCGGCCGCCACCTGTGCCAGTGTGGGCTGCTCGGACATGGAGCACCTCGCGGGAAGATCCTGGGAGCGCTCCCACGTTACCAATGTTTCGCCGTTGTTAATAGGGCCTTTGCAAGGAGTGCGTCCCGTTGTACGGACGCACTCCGCATCCGCTCAGCCGGGAAGTGCTGGTAGCCGGCGGGGGTTTCGGTGCCGGATGTGCATCAGGGCCTCTTTCTGGACGCCCTATTCATCCACATCCGGCACTCTGAAAACCGCTGAGGTCACTCCCCGCCCAGGCCCGTGTCCACTCCCGTGTAGTCCTCGTCGCCGTCGGTGACGTCGTCGTCCTCGTCGGGCGTCTCGCGCCTCGGCGCGCAGCCCGAGCCGCAGCCGCCGAACCGCTCGCTGTTGACCGGGGTGAAGGCGGTGGCCGGCGTGCCCTTGAGGGCGGACAGCATGGTGTCCTTCCAGATCGGCCCGGGGATCGAGGCGCCGAAGACGTTGGCGTAGTACCGGCCGCCGATGGTGATGCCGTTGAGCTTGTGGTCCTGGGCGCCGTCCGGGTTGCCGATGCTGACCGCGCCCGCCAGATCCGGGGTGAAGCCGGCGAACCAGGCGGTGGCCTGGTTGTCCGTGGTGCCCGTCTTGCCGGCCGCCGGGCGGCCGATGCCGCCGACGCCGCTCATCGTGCCCTTGGTGAACACGCCGGACAGGATGCTCGCCGCCGCGTCCGCGACCTCGGGGTCGAGCTTCTGCTCGCAGTCGGGCTTGTAGTTCTTCACCTTGCCGTAGCGGTCGGTGATCTTGGTGATGACCATGGGCGTGCAGCGCTTGCCGCGCGCGCCGAGGGTGGCGTAGGCGTTGGCCACGGTCACCGGGTCCATCTCGTTCGTGCCCAGCGTGAACGTCTCGTACTCGGTCAGCGGCAGGCCGTCGGAGCGCTTGATGCCCAGGTCCTTGGCCGTCTTGATCGTGTCACACAGGCCCACCTTCTGCTCAAGCTGCACGAAGAAGGTGTTCACCGACTTCCAGGTGCCGGTCTGCAGCGTCATGAAGCCGCCGCCGCCCTCGTCGTTGGTGACGGTGTGCGTCGGGTCGCCGATGTTCTCGCCCTTGCAGTTCTTGAACGAGGAGTAGTACGGGGACCGGTAGCCGCCACTGACGGAGAAGCCCTCGTTGAGCTTCATGCCCTTCTTGAGCGCGGTGACCAGGGTGAACGTCTTGAACGTCGAGCCCGCCTGGAAGCCGGTGCCGCCACCGTGCGCGGCGTCGGCCACGACGTTGTACGACATCTCCTTCTTGCGCTTGTTGGTGCCGTACTTGCGGCTGGCGGCCATGGCCTTGATCGCGCCGGTGCCGGGCTGGATCAGGGCCTCGGAGGCGACCGGGGCGTCCGAGGCGAACACGTGCTTCTTGATGGCCCGCTCGGCGGCCCGCTGCATCTTCGGGTCGAGCGTGGTCTGGATGGTCAGGCCGCCCCGGTTGAGGAACGCGCTCCTGGTCTTGGCCTTCTTGCCGAAGACCGGGTTGCGCAGCACCTCGTTGCGGACGTACATGCAGAAGTACGGATATTTGCTCTCAGCGCATCCGCCCGGGATCGGGGTGTTCTTGAAGCCGAGCTTCTGGGCCTTGGCCGCGGCGGCCTCTTCCGGCGTGATCTTCTTCAGCTCGGCCATCCGGTCGAGCACCACGTTGCGCCGCGAGAGCAGCCGCTTCTGCTGGGCCTTGCCGATGTTGGGGTCGGTCGCGTTGGGGTCCTGGACCGCTCCGGCCAGCGTCGCCGCCTGGGCCAGCGTCAGGTCCGACGCGCTCACCCCGAAGAAGCGCCTGGCCGCGGCCTCCACGCCGTTGGCGCCCGCGCCGAAGTAGGCGATGTTGAGGTACTTCTCCAGGATCTGGTCCTTGGTGTACTTCTCCTCGACCGCCATCGCGTACCGCAGCTCCTTGAGCTTGCGCGCGTAGCTGGCCTCCAGGGCCGCGGCCTTCGCCTCGTCGGTCTCGGCGGAGTTGAGCAGCACCTGCTTGACGTACTGCTGGGTGATCGACGAACCGCCCTGGGCGATGCCACCCGAGGTGGCGTTCTTGGCCAGGGCCCGGATCGTGCCCTCGATGTCGATGGCGCCGTGCTCGTAGAAACGGAAGTCCTCGATGGAGATGATGGCCGTCTTCATGATGTCGGCCACCTGGTCGAGCGTGACGCTCTCGCGGTACTCCTCCCAGAAGTAGGCGATCTCGTTGCCCTTGGCGTCGAGCAGCGTCGTCCGTTCGGCCAGCGGGGGCTCCTTGAGCTCCTCGGGTTTGATGCCGAGGTCTTCTGAAGCCGAGACGAAGATCGCCCCGGTACCCCCGACCGCGGGCAACGCGATGGCGGCGGCCACTACGCCGGCCGCCGCCGCGGCCGCCGTCAGGCGTGCGACACTCGACAAACGGGAACCCATGACGGTATACCCTCCCCCTCGTGGCAATAGGGTGCATCCTAAACCCGGGCATGACGTGCTCCAGGTAAAAACTTGGACGCTCACTGACCCGGAAATGTTGCTCCTGCGCGGAGTTTTCTGGTGATTCGCCGCCGAAGCGGCGTTCGACCTGGTCGGGACGTACGGGGCCGCCGCGACGCGCGTGACGTGAGCCCGTAGCCTCCGCCCTCCCCGCCGCCTTCATCCGCGTCTTCATGTGGGCCTTCTGCTGGGCCTTCGTCCGCGTCTTGTTCTGTGTCTTCTTCTGGGGCGGCCGAGTTTCCGCCAGGTCAAGGCAAAGAAGCGTGTTGTCCGCCGGGTCGTGGCCGGCCGGTCTGGCAACGTCTGGCAGGGCATTTCTTCCCGGGCCTTGGTGGAGGGGGCTGTATGCGTCGCGTCGGGGACCGTGAGCACGTCGATCGGCTGCTGGCCGCCGCCAGGACATGGTGGGCGGACAGCGCCGGTGACGACGGGTGCGTCGTCGCGGAGGCGTACGACGAGGACCTGCGGGTCGTGGCGCGCACGCTGCTGGTGGCGAAGGCGGTCTGCGGGCTGCTGTCCGCGCGGCTGGTCGTGCTGACCGATCCCGGGTGGACGCGGCTGGCCGAGGCGTTCGGCGGCACCGTGGGCGGGCGGCCGGACGTTCCGCCCCGGGCGCTGGTCACCAGCCGGGCCGGGCGCTCCGTGCCCAGGGAGGTGCCGGTCGTCCACGTGCACGGCACCGGGACGCTGCGGGCGTACGCGCTCTTCCCCGACCAGGGGACGTGCACGATCCAGGACGAGCTGCCCGCCAGGGTCGGCGCCTTCTTCGAGCGGCACGTCTGGCCGCACAGGGAGGCGATCAGGCCCAGCGCCGAACGGGTGGCCCGGCGGGTGGGGCGCGGCTACCAGGTCCGTACGGAGACCGAGCGCCGCCAACTGCGTCACCACGCCTGCTCCCGCCTGGGCATCGACGCCGACCGGCCCACCGTCGCGGTCTTCGGCCACGAGCCCGGCGGGGACGCGGAGCTGTTCGCGGCGACGACGGAGTTCGCCGCGGCCGACCAGAGCGCGAACTGGCTCTTCCTCGACACACCCGCCGATGCCGCCTCCCCGAGCACGCCCAGAAACAGCTCCCGGATCAGGCACGTGAGCGGGAAGATCTCGGCCAACCTGCTGTGGAGCACGGCGGACGTGGGCGTCGCGTTCGGCGACAGCGACCTGCCGGCGTTCGGGATCCCCGTCATCCAGGCCGGCTGGTCCGAGGGCGGCGCCTGCGGGGCCACCCACGTCGCGGGCTCGCCGTCCGAGCACCGCCTGCTGCTGGCCGAGGCCATCGCCAGGGGCGCCAAGGGCGCCGGCTTCCTCGGGCCCGAGCAGCGCGAGCGCGCCCGGCTGTGGCTCTGGCTGCGCCGCTGCGGCGCCGACGTGCCCAGCCAGCTCCTGCCCCACTGGGAGCACGGGGACGACTACGCCAGGGCCATGACGGTCAACCTGCGGCACGCGGAGCCGGACGGCGACGCCCTCTACAGCGCGGTCGGCCGCATGTGGCGATGGCGCGATCCCGTACTCACCCGATTCGACTTCCACGACCCGGCCGCGACGGCCGCCGCACTCATTCCTTCGACGACCGCCGTCCCTTCGAGGAGCACCCGATGACCAGCTCAGGACCCGCCACCGACCTCGACCAGGTGGTTCTTCCCGCCATCCCGCCCGTCCACCTGTCCAGCGGCCGGCTGTCGGCGCTGCAGGTGACCGACCGGCTGCGGCGCGGCAGCCAGATCCTGGGCAGGTTCGAGACGTCCGGGCTGGCCGGCTTCAAGGTCTCCGCCCAGGGACGGGCGCTGCGGGTGCAGGTGTCGCTGTCGACGGACGAGCGGTCGGTGAGCGGCTGGCACGAGGGCCGTACGGAGATGAACCCGCGGCCCCGCCTCGTCCAGGTGCTCTCCCAGGGGCGGCTGCGCCAGTGCGTGCTGTTGCGCGGCAAGAAGGCGCACGCCAGGGTGGCCTTCGACCTGTCGCCCGACGAGATCCCCGACGACGGGCTGATCTGCGTCGAGGCGCTGGACATCACCGAGGGCGACGGCGTCTGCGACGAGGTGCGCACGGCCGTGGCCGGTCGCGTCGCCGAGGACGGGGTGGCCGGGGTGCGGCTGGACAAGGTCGTCTTCGAGGAGCCGCCGGCGGTGGACTACGACCCCGACACGCTCGACGGGGCCCGCTGCGAGCTGTACTCGCTGATCAGCGCGGGCGGCCTGGCCAACGCCAACCGGCAGGGGGCGCGGGTGCTGCGCTCCGGCATGTTCGTGGTCAACCCCGTGCTCAAGGACCGGTTCGGGTCGAGCGGGCGCATCACGCTGCGGCTCGGCACCAAGGCCGAGGCGGTGAGCATGATCCCGGCCACGTGGCGCCGGGTCAACAGCGAGCTGCGCTGGCTGCGCCACACCACCAGGCGGCTGCTGCAGTCGGCGGCGCCGTCCGTCGAGCGGGTGATCAGCGTGCGGGACGGCGACCTGGGGAAGCCCGAGCAACGGGTACGGGGGAACGTCACGGAGCTGGAACTGTCCGACCCGGCGGCCTCGCCCCTGCTGGTGATCCTCGGTCCTTGCCCGGACGCCATCCCGACCCTGGAGTCGGGCACCGCGCACCGATAAGGGCGGAGGGTTCGCCTCGAATAGGATGCGGAGCCATGGGCGACGCCATCGACACGATCATCGAGCAGTGGCGGCGCGAGCGGCCCGACCTCGATCTGTCGGCCATGGACGTCTTCGGCCGGCTCGCCCAGGCCATGCGGCTGATGGCGCCCCAGGTGGACCGGGTCTTCACCAAGCACGGGCTGCGGCAGGGCGAGTTCGACGTGCTGGCCGCGCTGCGCAGGGCCGGGCCCCCGTACACGCTGATTCCCTCCGAGCTGTCGGAGGTGCTGATGATGTCGCGGGCCGGGATGACCAACCGGATCGACCGGCTGGAGGCGGCCGGGCTGGTCGAGCGCAGCCTCGACCCGGCCGACCGGCGCAGCTTCCTGGTCAGGCTGACCGAGCGGGGCCTGCGGGTCATCGACGACACGCTCACCGAGCACGCCGCCAACCTGGCCCGCCTGGCCGCGCCGCTCGGCCGCGAGGAGATGGAGACGCTGGCCGGGCTCCTGCGCAAGCTGGCCGACAGCTTGGAGTGAGCAGTCGGGAAAAATGGCAAATACCCCGTGTTATCACCGCTCAGCGGGCAGTGTGGTGATGTGGGCGATGGCGGTTTGCGGATCGAGACGACGAGGCACCTCCATTGCACCGTCCTGCGCGCCGGCGGCGTCCTCGACCACGCCGGCCGGGTCAGGTTCAGCGACCGCATCAACCAGGTGTGGAACTGGTCGGTCGGCCCCGTCCTCGTGTTCGACCTGGCCGACCTCGACTTCTTCGACTCCTCGGTCATCGGCGTGCTCGCGATGGCGATGCAGCGGATGGAGGAGCAGGGCGAGGGCCGGATCATCCTGGTACGGCCCTCGGACCACCTGCTGTCCGTCCTGCGGCTGACGGACCTGCTGTCACGTGTGGAGCTGCGCGGGAGCGTCGAGGAGACGGTGGCGGAGCTGATGCTCCAGTCGGAGGCCAGCCCCTGACCCGCCGCCCCGCCGCACAGCACCGCCGAAACGCCGCCGAAACGCCGCCCCACCGTCGGCCTACAGGCCGTACGCCTCCAGCAGCCGCAGCCAGATCTCGCTCACCGTCGGGAAGGTCGGGACCGCGTGCCAGAGCAGGTCGAGCGGCACCTCGGCGGTCACCGCGATCGTGGCGGAGTGGAGCAGGTCGGCCGTCGCGGGCCCGACGAACGTGACCCCGACCAGCACCCTCCTGTCCTCGTCCACCACGGCCTTGGCCTTGCCCCGGTAGCCGTCGCCCATCAGGTAGGCCCCCGTGACCGAGCCCAGGTCGTACTCGACCGCGCGGACCCGGATGCCCGCCGCGCGGGCCGCCTCCTCGCTGAGGCCGACCGCGCAGACCTGCGGGTCGGTGAAGACGACCTGCGGTGAGCGGGCGCCGCCGACGAGGTCGCGCATCGCGGGCAGCTCGTCGCCGCGCGCCCGCGCCGCGATCACGTCGCCGCAGATCCTGGCCTGGTACTTGCCCATGTGGGTGAGGAGCGCGCGCCCGTTGACGTCGCCCACGGCGTACAGCCAGCCGTCGGCGACCCCGGTGGCCCGCATGCTGTCGTCGACCTCGACGATCGCGCCGTCGGGCAGGCCGACCGCCGAAAGCCCCAGGTCGCCGGTCGCGGGCCGGCGGCCGGTGGCCACCAGCAGCTCGTCAGCCTCCAGCGGTGGGCCCTCCGGCAGGTGCACGGTCACCTTCCCGCCCGGCTCGGGACGTTCGACGCGGACGGCGTCGGTGTGGGTGCGCAGCTCGATCCCGGCGTCGGCGAACGACTCGGCCAGCAGCTCTCCCGCGAACGGCTCCATGCGGCTGAGCAGGCGGTCGCCCCGGACGAGCACGGTCGTCGAGCGTGCGCCCAGCCCGTGCATGGCCTGCGCCATCTCACACGCCACCACGCCGCCGCCGATCACGACCAGGCGCTCGGGGACCGACGTGGTCGCGGTCACCTCGTGGCTGGTCCACGGCCGCGCCTCTGCCAGGCCCGGCGTGGGCGGGATCGCGGGGACGCTGCCGGTGGCCAGGACGACCGCCTGGCGGGCGGTGATCACGCGCTCGCTGCCGTCCTCGGCGGTGACGCGGACGCGTCTGGGCCCGTCGAGGCGGCCCTTGCCCCGGAAGAACTCGGCCGGGACGCTCTCGATCCAGCGCACCTGGCCGCTGTCGTCGAAGTTCGACACGGTCTCGTCGCGCCTGGCCAGCACCGCGGCCACGTCGATCGGCCCGAGCGAGAGCCCCGGCACCCGCCGTACCTCCCCGGCCAGGTCGACCGGCCGCAGCAGCGCCTTGCTTGGCACGCACGCCCAGTAGGCGCACTCGCCGCCGGCCAGCCGCTCCTCGACGATGGCCGCCGTCAGGCCGCCGCGCACGGCCCGGTCGACGACGTTCTCGCCGGCCGGACCGGCGCCGATCACGATGACGTCGAACTCGTCAGCCACTGCTGCCTCCCCAGGCACGGTATTCGTCCTCTTCTCGCATCGTTTCACGGCGAGCCGCCGCAATCGTGGTGCCTGGCCCCGGTGTCGTCCGTCCGTCGGTTTCGCCCGCGCGTACGGCTCCCGTCGGGGTCCGTTCACCCAAGGGCCCTAGCGTGCCCCGCATGGCTGATCGCTACCCGACCTCGGTGCCGTACCGGCAGGCGACGGACGGCTATCACACGTACCGGATCCCGGCGACTGTGGTCACGGCGGCGGGCACGGTCCTGGCGTTCGCGGAGGGGCGGCGCGGCTCGGCGTCCGACTCCGGCCACATCGACCTCGTGCTCAAGCGGTCGGAGGACGGCGGGCGTACGTGGGGCCCGTTGCAGGTCGTGGCCACGGAGCCGAACCGGGGCACCGCGGGCAACCCCGCGCCCGCGGTGCGCGGCGACGGGCGGATCGTGCTGGTGCACGTCCGGCAGGGCCCGACGGCGACCGAGGAGAAGATCAGGCGCGGTCAGGTGGCGGCCGACGCGGGTCGGCGGGTGTTCGTCCAGGTCAGCACGGACGACGGCGTCACCTGGCCGGCGCCGCGCGAGATCACCGCCGAGGTGAAGCGGCCCGGCTGGCGCTGGTACGCGACCACGCCGGGCCACGCGCTCGTGCTGCGTCACGGCCCGCACGCCGGCCGCCTGGTGGTCCCCGCCAACCACTCGCTGCCGCCCACCGGCAAGGACGACGGGACCGAGGGCAAGTACAACGGCGGCCACGCGCTGCTGAGCGACGACGGCGGCACGACCTGGCGCACCGGCTACGTCGACGACAACCCCGACGGGTACGTCAACGTCAACGAGACCACCGCCGCCGAGCTGCCCGCCGGACGCCTCTATCTCAACACCCGCACCGACTCCACCGCCCCCGGCACCAGGGCCGACGCCTACTCGGCCGACGGCGGCCAGACGCTTGAGCTGCCCTTCCGCCCGCAGGCCGGGCTGACCGGGCCGGTGGTGGAGGGGAGCCTGCTGTGGTGCGACGGGCCCGAGGTGCTGCTGTTCTCGGGACCGGCGGCTCCCGACGCACGGGCGGTGATGACGGTGCGCGCCAGCGACGACCACGGTCTCACCTGGCGGGTGGCGCACACGGTGTCGGGGTTGCCCGCCGCCTACTCCGACCTCGTCCGCGTGGACGGCGACACGGTCGGGCTGCTCTTCGAGACCGGGAACTTCGGCCCGTACGAGAGCATCGCCTTCCGCCGGATCCCGGTCGCCGAGATGGCCGCCCGCTGAGGCGGCTGCTCACCGAGACGGCAGGGGTCAGGGCTCCCGGGGGTGGATCTCCTTCATCACCATGATCAGGCCGTGCACGGCGTCGTCCTCCGTGCGCAGGTGTGACAGGCGCACGTCGAGCCGCGTCGGACGCCCGCGCCGGTTGACCGCGTCGAGCAGCAGTCCCTCGCCCTGGACCGGCGGCCGGGACCGGTCGGCCAGCGCGGCGCGCAGACGGGGGCACAGCACGTCGAGCGGCAGGCCGGCGTCGAGCTCGGCCAGCGGCAGACCGGCCGCCTCGTCGGCGCGCACCCCCCACAGCTCCTCCGCCCCCGGGCCCCAGACGACCACACGTAACTGCTCGTCCAGCACCACCACCGCGTCGCCCAGGCTGCGCACCACCGAGGAGACGAACCGGTTGACCTCGTCCAGCTCGATCGTGCGGGTCGTCAGGACGTCGTTGAGGTGCCGCAGCTCGTCGTTGGTGGACTGCAGCTCCTCGTTCATCGTCTCCAGTTCCTCGTTGGTGGACTGGAGTTCTTCGTTGGTCGTCTCCAGTTCCTCGTTGGTGGACTGGAGCTCCTCGTTGGTCGCCTCCAGCGCCTCGTTGAGCGAGCGCAGCTCCGTGTAGGCCTGTTCGAGCCGGCGGTTGGCCTGCTTCAGTTCGTCCCTGAGCCGGCGGTAGCGGGTGACATCGTAGAAGTGGATGCTCACCCCGGCCAGGTCGCCCGACACCAGCAGGGGGACGACGGAGACGTCGAAGACCTCGGGCGCGGGCAGGCCGGCGCGGTACCAGTTCACCTCGCGCAGCTCCACCGGACCCCGGCCTTCGCACGCCTGCTCGATGACGGAACGCAGCTCGACGGGCCAGTAGGAGACCTCAAGATCCTGGAACGGGCGGCCGACGTCACGCGGGCCGAGGCCGAACAGGGCCGCGGCCCTGGAGTTGGCCAGCGCCAGGTTGCCGGGGACGTCCACGACGATCTGGGCCACGGGGCCGCAGTCCAGCGCCACGGACGCGAGCGCGGGCGGACCGGCGACCCGGTCGGCGGGGCAACCGGTGACGCCGCCGGTGACGCCGCCGGTGACGCCGCCGGTGACGCCGCCGGTGACGCCGCTGGTGACGTCGCCTGTGATCGGGCCGCGCTTGCGAAACAGCCGCAGGCCGAGGTCTAACGGCTCGAACGCGTGCTGCTGCTGCCCGAGCAGCATCTCGGCCTTGCCGAGGAAGAGGAAGCCGGGGTCGGACAGGGCGAAGTGGAAACGCCTGACGACGTCGAGCTGCGTCTCGGTGTTGAAGTACATCAGCGTGTTACGGGCCACCAGCAGGTCGACGCGGGAGATGGGGGCGTCCCGGGTGAGGTCGTTGCGGCCGAAGACGAGCCGGCCGCGCAGGTCGTGGCGGAAGGCGGAGCCGCCGTCCGCCGGCTCGAAGTACCTCTCGCGCAGGTCCGCCGGCACGTCGGCGAGCGCCCGGTCGCTGTAGACGCCGGCCCTGGCCGCCCGCACGGACTTCTCATCGAGGTCGGTGCCATAGATCTTGACCCGCCGGCGGAACTCGTCCGCGCCGAGCTCCTCGGCCAGGATCATGGCGAGCGTGTAGGTCTCCTCGCCGGTCGCGCAACCGGCGCTCCACACCCGGATGGGCCGGCTCGCCGGCTCCAGGTCCAGCAGCGCCGGGACGATCAGCTCACGCAGCCGCTGCCAGGCGGTCGCGTCCCTGAAGAACTCGGTGACGTTGATCAGCAGGCTGTCGAAGAGCTTCGTGAACTCGCCCGGTTCGAGTTCGAGCAGGTCGCGGTACGCGTCGTAGTCGCGCAGACCCAGCGCTTCGAGCCGCCGGGCGATGCGCCGGATCAGGGTGGTGCGTTTGTAGCCCGAGAAGTCGAAGCCGCGAGTCTCCCTGAGAAGAAGGAGGAGCTCGTCGAACTTCCGCTCTTCCTGCGTCGTCACGAGCGAAGCCTACGCCGATTGGGTGCGCCCGGCCTGGTGAGAGCCTCATCCTCGGTTCAGCCGGAACGACGTGGGGAGCTTGAGCGAGCCGAGGCTCACGTAGCCGAGGCTGATCACCGCGCGGGCGCGGACGAGGTTGCTGCGCATGGCCGCCAGGTTGTCGTCGCACCGTTCGAGGGTGGTGTGCAGCAGCGAGCGGGCCTCGACCGCGGTCGCGCGCCGCCTGGCCAGCGTCTGCTTCTGGTCGAACGCCTGCTGGCGCAGCATGCGCGAGCGCTCGACGAGCGGCGCCAGCGAACCGGCGGACGTGACGGGAGCCACCGGGCTCGCGGCCGGCTCCTCCTCCAGGCGCGCTTCACCGGCCTGGACGGCGAGCGGTTGCGTCGGCGACGGCTCGCGCCGCGCCCTGAAGCGGCGGCGGGCGCCGGACTGGAGACGTGGCTGGAGGCGCATGTACGGCAGGTGGCGGTACGCCCCGCCAGGCGGGACCCCGGTCCGGTGATCCGCCCCGTGTTCCGTGCCGTGTTCCGACCGGTATTCCGTTTGGTATTCCGGCACCCCGGCGGACGCGAGCGCCTCCGTCATGCTGGCGAAGACGGGGAACGACATCTGGTCCTGCTCGCTCATCAGCGAGATGAGCCGGCGCAGCGGCGGCTGGGGCTCGGCCACGGCCAGGTGGCCGCCCTTGGCCCGCAGGGCGGCATGGGTGGTCGCCAGTTGTTCGAGGCCGTTGAGGTCGCAGAACCAGAGGTCCGCCGCCGCCACGAGCACGTGTTTGACGGGGGACTTGGGCAACGGGTCGAGGAACGCGGCCAGCACCGGCCTCGTCGTGACGTCCAGCTCTCCCGTCAGGGCGATCACCAGGGTGGCGTCATCGATCGGGACGAGCCGTACCGACAGCTGCATCATCGCGTTCCTCCCTCCGGCCATCCACGCGATGGACGCCCGCGCGAACCACCGGGCCGGCCCTCATTCTCCTCCCGCGCACGGAAAAGGGCCAGGCGCTTACGCGTTGTGCTCGGTCAGCGGGTTGGGCAGGCTCGTCCAGTTGCCGCCGGGCGGGGCGCCCTCCAGCCGGGCGGCCAGGTGGGCCTTGGCCGCGATCCGGTCGCCGAACAGGGCGGCGCGGTCCGCGCGTACGTCACGGGTGCCCGGCAGCCGTTCCGACGCCGCACGGGCGGCGGCGGCCAGCACGTGCCAGAGCCGGCCCTCCAGAGCCCGGTCACCCTGGCCGAACAGGGCCACAAGGCTGCCGAACGTGGTCCCGACCAGCGAGCCGAGCAGCTTGGCGTGCAGGACCGCGGGGTCGTCGCTGAGCAGCCTGGCGCTCACCGGCGGCGTCTCGACGCCGTTGCGGGTCAGGCGGGCCGGGCTGATCCTGACGTCGGCCAGGTCACGGTAGATCAGCCGGTACGGCAGCCCGTCCCCGCCGAGCACGACCAGCAGGTTCTGGCCGTGCGCCTCCAGCGCCACGCCGAGCGCGAGCAGGCCGAACGCGTCCGTCACGGCCAGGCGGGCGAACGCGTCCAGCCAGGCCGCGGGGTCACCGACCATCGTCCTGGTGAGCGCCGCCACCGGCAGCACCGTGCCCTGGGCCGTCACGGGCTCGCGCAGCATGACCGACAGATCGGCGCTGTGCCCATCTGCCGATCCGCCCGTGTCGAGCGGGCCGGCCGCGCCGGCCAGGTAGCGGGCGATGCCCGGCGTGCCGCCGCAGCGGGCCGACAGGCGGGTGAGCAGGTCGGACAGGGGCACGCAGTCACGTACGGAGCCGGGGGAGATGTCCCTGACGTCCGAGGTCATGCGCGTGCTGAACGCCGTCTTCAGATGCGGGCTCCCGTCGAGGGGCACGAGGGTGCGTACGGACATGAGCGGGCGCGCGGGAACGGCCCCCGTGGCGTAAGGACGCAGCCCCAGATCGGGCAGGACGTGCCGGGTCTGCCAGGGGTGCACGGGCAGCAGCAGCCGGTCGCCGTCCATGAGGGAGGACGGCCACGGGCCCGAGACGAGGCAGCGGGCGGCGGGCAGCGCCAGCAGGTCGAGCAGCACCGTGGGCCGGTGCTCCGGCATGTACGCCAGTTGCTCGGCGACCGACACGCCCGGCCGGTTGCGGCAGCCGGGGTGGTAGGGATGGCCGTCCACCACGCTCTGCTCGTGCTCCACCAGCCCTTTGGGGCTGTGCGGTGGGGCGCCGGCCCGCGACAGGGCCAGCGAGGCGACGCTGTTGTCCAGGTCGGCGATCAGCCGGTCGGCGCCGGGCAGGCCGAGGGCGGCCAGCAGCGCGGCCGGATGCGTGTGGGGCTCGCCGTCCAGGTGCAGCACCGGCTCGTCCCCGACGTCGTACGGCCTGCGCTCCGGCCCCGTGAGCCTGCGCCCGTCGGCCAGCAGCACGATCGACGGGCCCCGGGCGGTCAGGCCGGGCAGCGGCTCGTACAGCAGCCCCCGCCACAGCCGGCCCAGGACGGCGGCACGCGCGCCCGGGAGGGCATCGGCGTACGCGGCGGACAGATCAGGACGTACGAGGTCGAGCTGCGCCGCGAACTCCGCCTCCGAAAGGCTCATATATCCCATCTATCCCATCAATCTGCCTGGTAGCTACCCTGTGGGCACGGAGGAGGCAAAGGGTAGGAGTACGGTCGCCATGGCATCCACCGACGGCCTCCTCCCGTTCTCTGGGCCGGAGCGGGAGGCAGCGACCCGGGCTTCGGCCCTCGCGGTGACGGCGCTGCTCAACTGCCTGATCCGCGAAGTGGCCCGACCCGCCGTGCCCGGCGAGTACGTTCTGCCCGCGACCGGCCACGTGCTGCGCGTCGGCGGCGACCGGTATCCCGCCGCTCCCTCCCTGCGCACCCCGGACGGCTGGTGCCCGCTGGAGCTGCCGGACCTGGTCGCGCTGACGGCCGCCGAGCTGCGGGCGGCCACCGGGGCGGGCAACGACGAGCTGCCCGCCGAGATCCTGCGCAGCCGCGACGTGACGGCCGCCCTGCTGCTGGCCAGGCGGGCCGCCGTGCCGCCCGCCGACCTCTACCTGCGCTCGGAGCAGGCCCTGGTGGCCGGCCACCGCTACCATCCCGCGCCCAAGGCCAGGGGCGGGGGGAGCCGGGAGTCGTGGCTGCCGTACGCGCCGGAGGCCGCCGCGAGCTTCGCGCTGCCGCTGCTCGGGGTGCCGGTCGAGGACCTGGTGGAGGAAGGGGACGCGGGCGCTCTCGACCTGCTCGGCGACCCGGCCGGCGACGGCTTCGCCCTCCTGCCCGCCCACCCGTGGCAAGTGGCCCTGCTCGGCGGCCTGCGCGGGGGGCGGTTGCGGCATCTCGGGTTCACGGAGGCGACGGCGGTGGCGACGGCGTCGATCCGCACGGTGTACCTGCCGGAGCCCGACCTGTTCTGCAAGTTCAGCCTGGACGTGCGCATCACGAACGACGTACGCCGCCTCTGGCTGCACGACCTGAGCCGGCTCACGCTGGTGACGGCCCTGCTGGACGAGGTCTTCGACGACCTGCCCGGCCACCTCCCGCGCCCCGCCGTGCTGCGCGACCGCGGCTGGCGCAGCGTACGGCTGGGCGGGGACGGCGGTGAGGCGCTGGCCGTGATCGTCCGCGACGGGCTGCGGGGACACGTGCGCCCCGGCCTGACCGCGCTGCTGGCGGCGGGCGTCAGCGAGGGCTTCCCCGGCAACCCGCTCGACGGGCTGGACGAGGACGCGGCCTTCGTCTGGTGGGAACGCTACCTGGAGCACGTGGTGCCGCCGGTGCTGCACGCGTACCTGCGTCATGGGGTGGTCCTGGAGTCCCACCTGCAGAACGTGCTCGTCGCGGTGGACGCGCTGGGCCTGCCCGCGCAGGTCCTGTTCCGCGACGCCGAGGGCGTCAAGCTGGTGGCCGAGCGGCATCCGGAGCTCAGCGCGCCCGTGCTGGGCGCGGAGCGGGCGTGGGAGCGGCTGGTGTACTGCCTGCTGACCAACAACCTCTGCGAGATCGCCGGCGCCGTCGCCGAACGCCATCCGCGTTTGCGCGGTGAGTTGTGGGCGCGGGCCAGGGCGGTGTTCGCCGCCGCCGCCAAGGACCACGGGGATCCGGCCGAGCTGCGCGACCTGCTCGCGGCCCCGCACATCCCGGCCAAGGCCAACCTGCTGCTGCGCTGGCTGGACGCCGACGGAGGGGCCATGCGCTGGGTGCCCGTCCCCAATCCGTTGAGACTCTTTACGGCATAAGCTATTGTCGTCCCAACAATTCTTTACGCTGTATCGAGTTAGGGGCGGGCCCATGGTTCAGGTCACGATGCACGACGGCAGCACGATCGAGGCGGAGGTGCACGGCTCGGGACCGGCCCTGCTGCTGCCGGTCGATCCCACGCCTGTGGAGGGCGAGCAGGCCGACGAGATGCGCAAATGGGGCAACGACCCGGCGCTCGGCCGCTCCCTGATCGACGGGCTCAGCGACGTCTTCCAGGTCGTCGCCTTCGACTACACCGGGCACGTGCTGAACGCGCCCAAACCGGACACGCTCACCCCCGCCAACGTCGTCGCCGACCTGCTGGCCGTGGCCGACGCCGTCGGGGCCGAGCGGTTCGCGTACTACGGCTACTCGTGGCTCGGGCTCAGCGGGCTGCAGCTCGCGCTCAGGACCGACCGGCTCTCCGCGCTGGTGATGGGCGGATATCCGCCGTACGAGGGGCCGTACGCCGAGATGCTGAAGGTCACCATGGCGGCGTACGAGCAGGCCCTCGCGCCCACGCCCGCGCCCGCCCCGAAGGAGAAGAGCTCCGACGACGCCTTCGACTGGTCCTCGGTCGAGGTCAGCACGACCGTGGACCAGAGCAAGCAGTTCGTCACGCTGTACGAGGCGCTGCGGAGCTTCGACGACACGGCGGTCCGGCTCTCCTGCCCCCGGCTGTGCTTCGCCGGCGCCGAGGACAAGATCACCTACGAGGAGCGGTGGGGCGGCGTGGTCGTCGACCTCGCCGGACCGCTGGTGCGGCACCGGGCGGAGCTGGAGGCACTCGGCTGGGACGTCGTGGTGCTCGACGGGCTTGACCACATGAGCGCCATGCAGGCGACGAACGCACTGCCGGTCCTGCGACCGTGGCTCACCGAGACACTGCTGAAGTGACCCGTCAGTGGTTCTCGCGGCGCGCCCGGGTCCGGTGCGCGGCCCAGGTCCCCGGTCAGCGGTCCTCGTGGGGCCAGGGGGAGGCGGCCACGACGACGCCGTACAGCACGTGGTCGGCCAGCAGTGCCAGCCTGGCCGCCGCGCCGTGCCCGCGGTGCAGGCCGAGCGCCGGTACCAGGCCCGCCTCGAAGGCCGTCCAGGCCAGGACGCCGTACACCGGGCCCGCCCACGGCCTGCGGCGCAGCCCCCGGGGCAGCAGGCCGAAGGCGGCCCCGCCGACCGCCCCGTAGGTCCAGTGCACGAGTTCCACCGCCGCCGGGCGCAGCCGTACGGGCACGCGGTGGAAGGCCGTGGGCGCGGTCCGTTCGAGCACCGACTCCGGCGGCGTCGCCGGCAACATGCCGAGCGAGCCGGTGAGCCGCCGCAGGCCCGACATGGCCATGGCCGCGATCGCGCCGCGCGCGGCCGAGCGGGTGATCGGCCGCCGCCGGTGCTCCAGCATGACGTGCTCGTGCAGCTCGGGAGGGGCGTTCAGGGTCTGGGTCATGATCGGTCTCTTCCTGGAAGTGAACGCGGGCGTTTGTGGGAGCCGGTAGCCGTCGCGGTCGCGGCGGTCAAAGCGGTCACGGTGGTCTTGGCGGTCATAGCGGTCATAACGGTCATGGCAGTGAGCGCATGCGGCCGATGATGGCGGTGGTCGAGCGGTCGGGCAGGTAGCCGAGGACGTGCACCTCGCCGCCCAGCGAGCGGACCAGCGGCGCCTCGGCGAGCATCTCCGCCGTGTAGTCGCCGCCCTTGACGTACAACTCGGGACGGATCATCCGCAGCAGCCGTTCCGGGGTGTCCTCGTCGAACTCGGTCACGTAGTCGACGTCGTACAGGGCGGCCAGCACGGACATCCGGTCCTCGCACGGGTTCACCGGGCGGCCCGGCCCCTTCAGCCGGGTCACGCTGGCGTCGCTGTTGACCGCCACCACCAGCACGTCCCCGAGCCGGCCCGCCTGCTCCAGGTACGTCACGTGGCCCCGGTGCAGCAGGTCGAAGCAGCCGTTGGTGAACACCACCCGCTCGCCCCTGCGCCGGTGCTCGTCCAGCAACCGGGCCAGGCGCTCGGCGGGGTGTACCGTGCCCTCGTGCCGGCGCAGGGCGCGCAGCAGCTCGTGCCGGGTGCAGACGGCCGTGCCTGGACGGCGGACGACGACGCCGGCCGCGGCCTGACCGGCCTCCGCGGCCTCCTCCGGCGTGGCGCCGCCGGCCAGCCAGAGCGCGAACGCGGCGGTGTAGGTGTCGCCCGCGCCGGTCGCCATGTGCTGGGGCGCGCGCCTGGCGTAGGTCCGGTACGGCGGGCGGCCGCTCCGGTGCAGCAGCGTCCCCTCCCCGTCCAGCGTGGTCACCACGATCGCGGCGCCGGTCAGCTCCAGCACCCGCTCCGAGCAGGTCATCAGGTACGACGGCCGGTCGATCTCCCCGGCCACGCCGCCTAGCAGGCGTACGACCTCCTCGTAGTTGGGCAGCACGGCGGTGGGCGCGCACTCACGCCAGGGCGCCACCGCGTGCGCGTCCACCACGAGCAGCGGCACCCCGGCCAGCGCCCGGCGCACGGCGGGCGTGAACACCCCGCCGCCGTAGTCGCACGCCACCACCACGTCGGCGCCGGCCACGCACCTGGCCAGCCGCGCCAGCAGCTCCCGCTCAGCCCATTCCGGCAGGACGCCGTGGTCCTCCTCGTCGTAGCGCGCGGTGAGCTGGCCGCTGGTCACCAGCCGGCGCTTGTGGGCCGTGCGCCGCCCCGGCACGGTGAGCAGGTCGATCCCGACGCCGGCCAGGCGCAGCACCCGTACGAGCTCCTCCCCGCAGGCGTCGTCGCCGACGATGCCGACGAGCCGGACGCGGGCCCCGAGCGCCACCAGGTTGGCCGCGGTGTTGGCGGCGCCGCCGGGGGCGTCCTCGGTCGCCTCCAGGCTCATCACGGGCACCGGCGCCTCCTGGGCCAGGCGCTTGGCCGAGCCGTGCAGCCACGAGTCGAGCATGACGTCGCCGACGACCACGGCTTCGATGACCTCGTCTGTGCCCATGATGAGCGAGTACCTGGGAAAGCCCTGCTCAAACCAGACATTGCCCAAGTTATGGGGACGAAGTGCCGGGGTAGCCGGTTCGTCATGCAGGAGCTCGAAGTGCTCACCACGCCGTGCCTCACCATGCGGGGCCGCCCGGCGGCGCTGGTCGGTGACGTGCGGCGGCTGGCGGTGTTGCGGGCCAACGCGCTCGGCGACTACCTCCTGGCCGTACCGGCGCTGGAAGCGCTCAAACGGGCCTATCCCGGCGCGCGCCTGACGTTGCTGGGCGCCGCCTGGCACGCCGCCTTCCTCACCGGGCGTCCAGGACCTGTGGACGATGTGGTGGCGCTGCCGCCCATCTCCGGCGTCTCCACGCTGGAGCCCGGGCACCCGGTGCCGGACGGGCTGTGCGAGCGGCTGCGGGAGCACGCGTTCGACCTGGTGGTCCAGATCCACGGGGGCGGGCGCTTCTCCAACCCGTTCGTCCGGCGGCTCGGCGCCCGGGTGACCGCGGGGATGCGGGCGCCGGGGGCGGAGAGCCTGGACCGCTGGGTGCCGTACACGGACTATCACCACGACACCCTGCGCTTCCTCCAGGTCGCCGCGCTGGTGGGGGCGGCGGGCGGCGAGCTGGAGGCGCGGGTGGCGATCACCCGCGACGACCGCGCCGAGCTGGCCCGCGCGCTCGGATCGCCGCCGCGCGGGCTCGTGGCCGTGCACCCGGGCGCCAGGGACCCGAGGCGGCGCTGGCCGGTCGAGCGCTTCGCCGAGGTGGCCGACGCGCTCGGCCGCCCCGTCGCCGTCACCGGCACGACGGAGGAGAAGGACCTGGTCATGGGGGTGGTCGCGGCGATGCGCCGCCCGGCGATCCCCGTCGTCGGCACGCTCGGCATCGGCGCGCTGGCCGCCCTGTACGAACGGTGCGACCTGCTGATCGCCAACGACACGGGACCACGGCACCTGGCCGCGGCCGTCGGCACCCCCACGGTCGCCGTCTACTGGTGCGGCAACCTGATCAACGCCGGCCCGCTCAGCAGGACCGCGCACCGGCCGCTGATCTCGTGGACCACGGCCTGCCCCCGCTGCGGCGCCCCCGGCGTGCAGCCCAGGGCCGAGCGCTGCCCGCACGACGAGTCCTGGGTCCGCGACGTCCACCCTGACCTGGTCCTGGAACAGGCCGAGGACCTGCTGTCCGGCACGAAATAGCGCCCGCTCATGAGGCGCGGGCGGGGGTGCTCGTGAGGTCGGGCGCGGCTCGCTCGCGAGGCGGCGGAGAGCCTGTTGAGGCGGTGGACGCATAGCGGGCGGCTCCTGCGGCGTCTGAGAGGGTGATGTCAATCCCTTGGAGGTGACCGTGGACGCCGCGGACGAGCAGCGTTTCCGCGAGTTCGTCGCCGCCCGATCTCCCGCCCTCATCCGGCTCGGCTTCCTGCTCACCGGCGGTGACCAGCACGCGGCCGAGGATCTGGTGCAGAGCGCGCTGGCCAAGCTGGTGACCAGATGGCGGCGGGTGGAGACACCGGAGGCGTACGTCAGGCAGATCATGTACCGGCAGCAGGTCAGCTGGTGGCGTACGAGCGCGCGGCGCGGCGAGGTGGTGCAGGCGAGCCCGCCCGAGACGGCGGCGCGCGACCCGCACCATCAGAGCGAGCTGCGCCTGGTGCTGCGCTCCGCACTGGCCAGGCTCACCGCCCGCCAGCGCGCGGTGCTCGTGCTGCGTTATTTCGAGGACCTGCCGGAACAGGAGATCGCCCAGGTGATGGGCTGCTCCGTCGGCACGGTCAGGAGCACCGCGCACCGGTCGCTGGCCCGGCTGCGCGAGATCGCCCCCGAGCTGGCCCAGGATCTGGAGGTGGCCACGTGACCCGGCTGCTGCGCGACACGTTCGAGGACTGGGCCGACGAGGCCAGGGTGCCGCACGACCTGGCCGACCGGGCGCTACGGAGGCGCGCCTGGCGGCCGGTCGGCGCGGCGGCCCTGGTGGCGGTCATGATCGCGGCCGTGGCCCTGTTCGTCACCGGGCAGCGGGAGCCCGAACCCGTCATCCGCCCGGCCGACGGCGTCACGCTGCCGGCCCGCCCGTCGCCCGCGCCGACGGACGTGCGGACCGACACCGCCGACGTCCCGCCGAAGAAGCTGATCGCCGCGGGCAGGATGGCCGTGTCGGCGTACTACGTCGTCAACCGCGAGGCGGTCGACGAGAAGAACGAGCGCCTGCGGCGCACCTGGCACCTGTACGACCCGCGCACCGGCGGCTACGAGCGGACCCCGTACGTCTGGGCGGACGTCGCCCCCGGGCTCCAGGTCGCGGCCGTGCTCGAAGGCGACCTGCTCAGCAGGCGGCTGGGCGTGCTCGACCTGAACACCCGCCGCATGCTCACCTGGATCGACCTGGAGCACCCCGTCGGCTCCGTGGTCTGGTCGCCGGACGGCACCAGGATCCTGGCCACCGCCTACTCCAGCTATCCCGACGACCTCGTGGGCAGGGGAGAGCAGGCGGTGCCGGCGATGGACGGCAGGAGCTCGCGCACCGGCTACTACATCGTGGACGTGCGGGAGGGCATGGCCGACTACCACGAGCTGCCGCCCATGGCCGACAGCAGGCCGGGCGACGCCGAGGGCAGACCCTTCAACGTCAGCTCCCGCCAGGATCTCGGCTGGAGCCTGGACGGCACGATGATCTACGGGCCCACCTCCACCCAGCCCGACCGCGTCTTCTTCACCCTCGACGGGCAGGAGCGGCCCTGGCCCGAGGATCAGCGGTACGTCGACCACTCGTCCCAATCGGCCACCTCGCCGAACGGCAAGCTGGTCCTGGGCACGCCGGGACTGCCGACGAAGATCACCGACGCCGCGACCGGCGCGGTGGTGGGCAGGCAGAAGGTGCTGCAGCTGCACGCCTGGGCGGACGACGACAACGTCCTCGCGATGGGCTGCGCGGGCGAGTGCGAGAACGAGTTCAACTCGGGTCTGGTGCTGGTCAGCGTGGACGGCTCCAGGATGACGCAGCTCTCCCTGAACCAGGACAACAATCTGGACGGCTCCTGGCGCTGGGTCCTGACACCCCGATGAGGCATCGGATCGCCGGTCGGGCCCTGGGCCCGCACCGGCCTGGTCGGCGATTTTTGACCGAACGTTCTCGATTCTGCTAACTTTCCCGCGTGGGAAGAAGCAAGGAGTTCGATCCCGAGGTCGCCCTGCAGCAGGCCCTGGAGCTGTTCTGGGAGCGCGGCTACGAGGCGACCTCGATGGCCGACCTCGTCGACCGCCTCGGGATCGCGCGGGCCAGCATCTACGCCACCTTCGGCGGCAAGCGCGAGCTCTACCTCAAGGCGCTGGAGCGTTACGACCGCCAGCGCGAGGTGGTCGGGCCGCTGTCCCAGCCGGGGCCCGCGCTGCCGGCGATCCGCGCGTTCCTCGACGGCTACGTCGCCGAATGCCTGGCCGACGAGGCGCGGCGGGGCTGCATGGTGGTCAACACCGCCGTGGAGTTCGGCGGGCGCGATGCGGAGATGTTCCGCCGGGTGTCGAGGAGCTGGACGGAGCTGGAGACGGCGCTGTCCGGCGCGCTGGTCAGGGCGCGTGCCCAGGGGGAGCTGGCCGCGGGCAAGGACCCCTACGCGCTGGCCAGGTTCCTGCTCGTGCTGCTGCAGGGCGTCAGGGTGCTCGGCCGGGCCGACCCCGACCCGCGCAGGCTGCGTGACGCGGTCGATCAGGCCATGGCCGCCATCCATATTTGAGAACGATTGGTATGAAAAAATGACTACACGTTTCGCAGGCAAGGTCGCGCTCGTCACCGGGGCGAGCGGGGTGGTGGGCCGGGCCGCCGCGCTGGCGTATGCGCGGGAGGGCGCCGCCGTCCTGGTCGCGGGCCGCGACGCCGCCAGGCTGGCCGAGGTGGTGAAGCTGGCGGAGGAGGCGGGCGGCCGGGCGAGCGCGTTCGCCGTGGACGTCACCCGCTCCGCCGAGGTCGCCGCCATGGTCGAGGCCGCGGTCTCCCGTTACGGCGGCCTCGACGTGGCGCTCAACGCGGCCGGCGTCTTCGGGAGGGTGGCGCCGCTGGCCGACTACGACGAGGACATCTGGGACGACGTGCTCGCGGTCAACCTCAAGGGCGTGTTCCTGTCGATGAAGCACGAGATCGCCCACATGCGGGCGCACGGCGGCGGCGTGATCGTCAACGTGGCCTCCAACCTGGGGGCGCACTGGCGGCTGGCTGGGGCGAGCGCGTACGCCGCCTCGAAGGCCGCGGTGAGCCACCTGACCCGCACCGCCGCCCGCGACCACATCGCCGACGGCGTCCGGATCAACGCCATCAGCCCGGGCCCGGTCGACTCGCCCATGTCGATGCGGCCGGGGGAGACCCGCGCCGACCGCGACGAGCGGATGAGGACCGCGCTGCCGATCGGCCGCGTCAGCACCCCTGAGGAGATCGCCGCGGCGGCCCTGTGGCTGTCGTCAGCGGAGTCGAGCTTCGTGGTGGGCGCGGACCACGTGATCGACGGCGGCGCCACGGCCTGACCGGCGCCGCAGGAGCAGGCACCTGACCACGGCGCACAGCGCCCCCAGCCAGGTGGCCAGGGCTAATCGTGACAAGTCGATCTCCGTTTTTGGGCGCAACCCCATCGGCGCGGGGAAGAGCCGGCCGCCGCCGAACCGGCTGGGCCCAGCCTTGTTCGGCACCCAAGGTTGACGGAGGCGGGCACTGCGTGATCCTGCCTGCAAAACGGAGTTTGGGTCTGACCGTTATCCTGTCTTGCTGCGACCGTAAAGCGGTGGAAATTCACCTTGTCAGATCACAAATCGGGTCACTGGCAGGGGATTACTAGACACTGCCACAATTAGCGGGCGCGAGAGCCTTCATATCCGCGGAGTGCCTGCGTAGACTCCCGGCACCGGCCAAGGTGATCCGGCGGAACGCGGATTCAACCGGAAGCGGCACCCACAACCCGGATGGTGCCGCAACACCCGCCGAGGAAAACTGCAGCACCGCCCGGGCAGGACGACCGGTCTTGCCGAGGAGAACGATGAGCAGGCACATGCTGGCAGCGGAGCCAGCGTCCAATCTGGCCCTGAGCGCAAACAATCTCACCATCGTGATCGTGGTCGCCGCGGTCGCACTGATCGCGCTAGCCGTCGCCGGCGGCCTGGTGCGCGAAGTGCTGTCCGCCGGCCAGGGCACCGAACGAATGCAGAACATCGCGCGTGCCGTACAAGAAGGCGCCGCCGCCTACCTCACGCGTCAGTTCCGCACGTTGGCGATCTTCGTCGTCGTGATTCCCTTCCTGTTGCTGTTGCTACCTGGAGAAACCGACGTCCGCATCGGACGTTCCATCTTCTTCGTGGTCGGGGCGGTCTTCTCCGCGCTGACCGGATTCATGGGCATGTGGCTGGCCGTGCGCGGAAACGTGCGCGTGGCTGCTGCGGCCAACGACTCGGGCGAGAAGCGCGCCATGCGCATCGCCTTCCGCACCGGCGGCGTGGCCGGCATGTTCACGGTGGGCCTCGGACTGCTGGGCGCGGCCGTGGTCGTGTTCGTCTACCAGGGCGACGCGCCGGGCGTGCTCGAAGGCTTCGGCTTCGGTGCGGCGCTGCTCGCGATGTTCATGCGAGTCGGCGGCGGCATCTTCACCAAGGCCGCCGACGTCGGCGCCGACCTGGTCGGCAAGGTCGAGCAGGGCATCCCCGAGGACGACCCGCGCAACGCGGCCACGATCGCCGACAACGTGGGCGACAACGTCGGCGACTGCGCCGGCATGGCGGCCGACCTGTTCGAGTCGTACGCGGTCATGCTGGTCGCCAGCCTCATCCTGGGCAAGGTGGCCTTCGGCGAGCAGGGGCTGGTCTTCCCCCTGATCGTCCCGATGATCGGCGTCATCACCGCGATCATCGGCATCTTCGTCACCGGGATGCGCGACCGCGACCGCAACGGCATGGCGGCGATCAACCGCAGCTTCTTCATCTCGGCCGGCATCTCGGCCGTCCTGGTCGCCGCGGCGGCGTTCTGGTACCTGCCGAGCAGCTTCTCCGGCCTGACCAACGCCGGCGTGCAGTCCGACGCCGACCCGAGGATCATCGCCATCGGCGCGGTGCTCATCGGCCTCGTGCTGGCCAGCGCCATCCAGCTGCTCACCGGCTACTTCACCGAGACCAACCGCCGTCCCGTACGCGAGATCGGCGAGGCCTCGGCCACCGGCCCGGCGACCGTCATCCTGGCCGGCATCAGCGTCGGCCTGGAGTCGGCCGTCTACTCGGCCCTGATCATCGGCGGCGCGGTCTACGGCGCGTTCCTGCTCGGCTTCGGGAACGTGACGATCGCGCTGTTCGCGGTGGCCCTGGCCGGCACCGGCCTGCTGACCACGGTCGGCGTCATCGTCTCGATGGACACCTTCGGCCCCGTCTCCGACAACGCCCAGGGCATCGCGGAGATGTCGGGCGATGTCGAGGGTGAGGGCGCCCGCGTCCTGACCAGCCTCGACGCGGTCGGCAACACCACCAAGGCGATCACCAAGGGCATCGCCATCGCCACTGCGGTGCTGGCGGCCACGGCGTTGTTCGGCGCCTTCCGCACCGCCGTGGAGCTGGAGCTGGCCAGGGCCGACGCGGCGATCAAGGGCGCGCTGGGCACCTTCCAGAACTTCAACCTGGGCATCGACAACCCCAACGTGCTCGTCGGGCTCATCATCGGCGCCGCGGTCGTGTTCCTGTTCGCCGGCCTGGCGATCACGGCCGTCGGACGGGCCGCGATGCGGGTCGTCTTCGAAGTGCGCAACCAGTTCCGCACCCGGCCCGGCATCATGGCCGGCACCGAGCTGCCCGAGTACGGCCGCGTCGTGGACATCTGCACCCGCGACTCGCTGCGCGAGCTGGCCACGCCCGGCCTGCTCGCGGTCATGACGCCGATCGCGGTCGGGTTCGCGCTCGGCTACGCGCCGCTGGGCGCGTTCCTGGCCGGAGCCATCGCCTGCGGCACCCTGATGGCCGTCTTCCTGGCCAACTCCGGTGGCGCCTGGGACAACGCCAAGAAGCTCGTCGAGGACGGGCACCACGGCGGCAAGGGCTCCCCCGCGCACGAGGCCACGATCATCGGCGACACGGTCGGCGACCCGTTCAAGGACACCGCCGGTCCTGCCATCAACCCGCTGATCAAGGTGATGAACCTGGTGGCGCTGCTGGTGGCGCCGGCCGTGGTGCTGTACGCGGGCAACCCGGCCCTGCGCATCGGCATCACCGTGGTGGCGGTGGGCGTGGTGGTCGCGGCCATCGTCATCTCCAAGCGGCGGTCCGTGACCAGCGAGCCGGCCAGCGACAACAACAGCGACCGCGAGCACGAGCCGGTGGCGACGTGACCGTTCACCCGAGGTAACCGGCACGGCGAAACACCGAGGCACCCGCTCCCCGATGACGAAGGGGGCGGGTGCCTTTCGCGTGTGAGCTTGCTCGGAACCGAGCCGGGCGCGGCCCCAGGCCCCCTCGATGGGAAACTGGGCGCGTGAACGATGACAAGCCGCCCAGCGGCGCGAAGACCCTGGGCCTCATCCTGCTGGGGATGCTCGCCGTCCTGGCCGTGATCGTAGGGCTGGCCGTCTGGGCCTCGAAGACGGGATGACCTCGTGCGTACTCTGATCGTGCTGCGTCACGCCAAGGCCGCCCACGTGCCCGGCCTGGCCGACCGCGAGCGCCCGCTGACCGACCGCGGCGAGCGGGACGCCAGACGGGCGGGCGACGAGCTCAGGGCGGCCGGCCTCGACCCCGACGTGGTGCTCTGCTCGCCGGCCCTCAGGACCAGGCGCACCGCCGAGCTGGCCTTCCCCGGCGCGGAGATCAGCTACGAGCGCGACATCTACGAGGCGTACCCGGAGGAACTGCTGGAGCTGGTCCGCCGCGCCGACCCCGAGCTCGGCACGGTGGTGCTGTGCGGGCACAACCCGGGCGTGCACGAGCTGGCCGTGGCGCTGGCCCCGGTCGACTACACGGGCGACTACACGTTCCGGCCGGGCGCGTACGCGGTGATCGGGGTGGAGTCGCCGTGGGAGGAGCTGCACCCGGGCGAGGGCCGCCTGATCTCCCACTGGGACCCCAAGGAGCACTAGGACCCGGTCAGCGCCCGGTCCTCGGCGTCGGCCGCCTCGACCTCGTCGCGCGAGATGCCCAGCAGGTAGAGGATCGAGTCGAGGTAGGGCGTGTTGACGGCGGTGTCGGCCGCCTGACGTACGACGGGCTTGGCGTTGAACGCGATGCCGAGCCCGGCCGCCGCGATCATGTCCAGGTCGTTGGCGCCGTCGCCGATGGCCACCGTCTGCGAGATCGGCAGCCGCGCCTCGCGCGCGAACCGCTTCAGCGCCCGCGCCTTGCCCGGCCGGTCCACGATCTCGCCGACGACGCGCCCGGTCAGCCGGCCGTCGACGACCTCCAGCACGTTCGCCGCCGAGTAGTCGATGCCGAGCTCCTCGACCAGCCCGTCGGTGATCTGGGTGAAGCCGCCGCTGACGATGGCGAAGCGGTAGTCGAGCCGCTTGAGCGTGCGGACGAGCGTGCGCGCCCCGGGGGTGAGCACGACCTCCTTGCGCACGTGCTCGAACACCTCGGCCGGCAGCCCTTCGAGCAGCGCCACCCGGCGGCGCAGGGACTCGGCGAAGTCGAGCTCGCCACGCATGGCCTCCTCGGTGACCCGGGCGACCTCCTCCAGGCAGCCGGCGTGCGCCGCGAGCAGCTCGATGACCTCGCCCTGGATGAGGGTCGAGTCGACGTCCATGACGATGAGGCGCTTGGCCCGGCGGGACAGGCCGGTGCGCTGCACGGCGACGTCGACCTCCTGCGCGGCGGCCTCGGCGGCCAGCTCCACGCGCAGCGCGTCGGGGTCGGCGCCGGAGACGGACAGCTCGATGCAGGTGACGGGCCACTGGGCGAGGCGTTCGATGCGGTCGATGTTGGCGCCGGCGGCGGCGATGCGGCCGGCGATGCCGGCGATGGCGGCCGGCTGGAGGGTGGCGCCGAGCACGCTGACCGAGAGCCGGCCGCGGCGGCGCGCCTCCTTGGCCGTCGATCCGGTGGAGAGCTCCACCTCCATGCCGAGGTCTTCGGCCACCCTTTCGACGGCGGTCCACATCGCGCCGAGGGTGGTGCCGGTGCCGGTCGAGGGGCCGCCCGTGTACGCCACGAGCACGCCCAAGGTGAGTCTGCCTCGGATGACGACCTGCTCGATGTCCGCCACGGCCACCGGGAACTTCGACAGAACCGAGAAAAGACGCGAAGTGACGCCCGGGCGGTCAGGGCCGGTCAGTGTGATCAGGAGGGTGCGCTGGTCCACATCCAGCCACGGTACTGCGCCCGGTCCGATGCTCGTGAAGCAGGTTGGGCATTCGGGCACGGGCGCAGGGTGCGGGAACTAGCGGACGATCTTGGTCTTGACCGACTTGAGGTAGCCGTGAGCCGGGATTCCGAGCCGGTCCAGCTCTTCCTTGCTCAGGTTCTCCATGCCGGTCTGGACGTCATAGGAGATGACGCCGAGTGTCGCGGTCTGGGTGCCCTTCGCCTTCTTCGTGAGCTTCGTGTAGAAGGAGAAGGAGACCGACTCGCCCTTCTTCAGGGCCTTGGGCGCGAAACAAAGGAACGCCCGCCCTTCGGAGAAGCACTGGGTCTTCTTGACGCTGCTGCGGTAGGTGACCCGCTTCAGGTCGACGCCCTTGGGGAACTGGCCGCCGAGGAACCAGGCGTCCGCGACGTACGGGCCCGTGTTGAGCGCCTTGACCTGGTACGTGATCTTGCCCCCGGCCTTGACCTTCTTCGGCGCCTTGACGGTCACCTTGAAGACGTTGAACGGGTCGTCCAGGACGGACGCGCTGACCGCGGTGGTGGTGCTCGCGGTCGTGGTCGCGGCGGCCGGAACCGCCGGGAGGAGCAGGACGCCCGCGAGTAAGCCGAGCGAGGCGACCTTGGTAACCGAGTTATGCATTCAACGTCTCCGTTGTGAGAGGAATGCGGGGACGCGACAGACTAAGCCCCCGTGAATGTCGGCTTTTCCTATCACGTATGCAAAATCTATGTAAAGCCGTTTACTTCAGTATCAGGTGCGTGTCGCCGAACTCGTGCCACAGATATCCCTCACGCAACGCCTCCTCGTACGCGCGGGCCAGCGCCGGCCGCCCCGCGATGGCGGTCAGCATGAGCAGATGACTGGAGCGCGGCTCGTGCAGACCCGTGATCAACCCCGTGACGGCCCGTACGCCGCCTTCGGGCGTCACCACGTGCCTGGTCCAGCCCGCGGCGGCCGAGACCAGGCCGTCTGCCCCCGCGGCCGTCTCCAGCGCCCGCACGACGGTCGTCCCCGCAGCCACCACCCGCCCGCCGTTCGCCCTGGTCAGGTTGACCAGCCGCGCGGTGGACGCGGGCACCTCGTACCGCTCCGCGTAAGGCGGCTCGTCCTTCTCAGGCGAGGCCACCCCCGTGTGCAGCGTGATCGGGGCGATGCCGACCCCGTGCGCCACCAGCGCCGTCACCAGCTCGGCGGTGAACGGCCTGGCCGCGCTCGGCATCTCCGCGCTCCCCGGCACGGTCGCGAACACGGTCTGGTACGCCTCGATCGGCCAGTCCCGCTCCACGTACGAGTAGCGGATCGGCGTGCCGTGCACCCGCAGGTACGCCGGCACGTCCCGGTCGAGCTCGGCCCGCCACAGCCGCGGCGTCTCCCGCTCGATCAGCCGCAGCGTGGCCCGCCCCGGCAGCGGCAGCCACTCGCCCGGCTCGCCCCCCGCGTACGGCTCCGACGCCTTCGAGGTGCGCCGGCGCAGCTCCACCAGCCACGTCCCGTCGTTCCTCGCGGTGGAGAAGTGCACGGCCAGGCGGTCCAGCCGGACGGCGGCCGGCAGGGTAGCCGAGTTGTTCACCACGATCAGGTCGCCCGGATCCAGCAGCCGCGGCAGGTCGCTGAAGTGGTGGTGGCCCGGCTCGGCGGCGCCGCGCGAGACCATCAGGCGCACGGCGTCCCTGGCCAGGCCCCTGGCCTCGGGCGGTTCCGCGGCCGACAGGCCGGGCGGCAGCAGGAAGTCCAGCGAGGCGGTCATCGCAGGCTCACCCTCCTCAGAGAGTCCGGCGAGGCGGTCATTGCAGGCTCACCCTGCCGCTGGCCGGGCGGGAGCTCACCAGGTCGGCCAGCCCTGCCGCCACCTTGGCCGGGTCGGCCGCGCCCGCCGCCTCCTCCTGGCCCACGGCGTCGGCCAGCATGCGGGTGTTCATCTCGCCCGGATCGACCCACCAGACGCGCAGGCCAGGCTCCTCGGCCGACAGCACGTTGGACAACTGCTCCAGCGCGGCCTTGGTGGCGCCGTAGCCGCCCCAGCCCTCGTACGCGCCCGTGGCGGCGTCCGAGGTGACGTTCACGATCGCGCCGCCGGACGCCCGGAGCGCGGGCAGCGTGGCCTGGACGAGGGCGAGCGGCGCGGTCACGTTCGTCTCCAGCAGCACCCTGAACGCCTCCAGCGGATAGCCGGCGAGCGGCGGCAGCGGCGTCGCGCCCAGGTCGCTGGCGTTGTTGACGAGCAGGTCCAGCTCGGGCGCCGCCCTGGCCAGCCGCCGTACGTGCTCCGGGTCCGTGACGTCGCCCGGTATCGCGGTCGCGCCCAGCTCGGCGGCGGCCCGCTCCAGCTCGGCGGCCCCGCGGGCGGTGAGGACGAGATTCCAGCCCGCGGCCGCCAGTGACCGCGCCAGCGCGAGGCCGAGTCCGCGGGAGGCTCCGGTGATGAGTGCGGTCTTCGTCGTGTTCGTCATGAAACCGACGCTAGGAACGCCGCGGGCACGGCACATCGGGCTGTGGACCCGCCCCGTTCTGGGCACATCGTCCTAGGTCCGGGGACCCGTGGTTCTGTCGGAGCCGGACCATAGAGTGGGGCCGTGACCTCAGACCGGGACGAGATCCTTCAGGCGGTGAGCTCCGCAGTGCTCGCGGTCACCCGCCACCTGTCGGTCCGCGAGGTGCTGCAGGTCATCGTACGTTCGGCGCAGCGCCTGCTCGACGCCCGCTACGCCGCGCTCGGCGTGCCCGACGACGACGGTTCGTTCGCCGAGTTCGTCGCCGAGGGCCTGACCGACAAGCAGTGGGAGGCGATCGGCCCGCTGCCCAGGCAGCACGGCATGCTCGGCGCGATGCTCCGCGACGGCGCGCCGGTCAGGTTGCCCGACCTGCGCAGCGACCCGAGGTTCGAGTGGTGGCCGAAGGCCCATCCGGTGATGCGCGACTTCCTCGGCATGCCGATCCGCGACCGCGAGCGGGTGCTCGGCATCATCTTCCTGGCCAACAAGCGCTCGGGCGGCGGCTTCACGCGAGACGACGAGGAGCTGCTCATGCTGTTCGCCGCGCACGCCTCGATCGCGCTGATCAACGCCAGGCTCTACGAGCGCGGGCGCGAGCTGGCCATGATGGAGGAGCGCAACAGGGTCGCCAGAGACCTGCACGACGCGGTCACCCAGAAGCTGTTCTCGCTCAGGCTCTCCGCGCAGGCCGCCGGCGACCTGCTCGCCAAGGCGCCCGACAAGGCCGCCGCCGAGCTCGACCGGGTCCAGCGGCTGGCGGGCGAGGCGCTGGCGGAGCTGCGGGCGGTGATCGTCGAGCTGCGCCCGGCCGAGCTCGACCGGCACGGGCTGTCCGAGACGCTGCGCAAGCACGTGCGCATGCTCGACCGGCTCCATCCGGCACTGGTCACGTTCGAGTGCGCCGAGCTGCCGCCGCTCGACCCCGAGGTGGAGGTGGTGGTGCTGCGGGTGGCCCAGGAGGCGCTGCACAACGCGCTGCGCCACTCCAGCGCCGACCTGGTCTCCGTGCGCCTGTGCGCCACGGACGGCGGGCTGACGCTGGAGGTGAGCGACGACGGCAAGGGCTTCGAACCCGGGGAGTCACGCGGGCTCGGGCTGGCCTCGATGCGCGACAGGGCCGAGTCCATCGGCGGCGTCATGACCGTGGAGTCGATTCCCGGCAACGGCACCACCGTGCGAGTGGAGGTGGGCGGAGGATGCGGGCGCTGATCGCCGGCGGCCCGTCTCGGCGGAGGCGGCCGGGTGATGCCGGTACGGACCGCGGACGACCATCCGGTGGGGGTGGTCGGGTGATTCGCGTGCTGATCGCGGACGACCATCCGGCGGGGGTGGCCGGGTGATCCGGGTGCTGATCGCCGACGACCATCCGGTGGTGCGGCAGGGGCTGCGCACGTTCCTCGACCTCCAGGACGACATCACGGTCGTCGGCGAGGCCGCCGACGGGGCCCAGGCCGTCGAGCTGGTGGCGGAGCTGGCGCCCGACGTGCTGCTGCTCGACCTGAAGATGCCGGTGCTCGACGGGCTCGGCGCGCTTGAGCGGCTGAGCGGCGCGCCGACCAGGATCGTGGTGCTGACCTCGGTGAGCGACCCGTCCGACGTGGGGCCGGCGATGCGGGCGGGGGCGGCCGGGTTCCTCTACAAGGACGTCGATCCGCCCGCGCTCGTCCAGGCCGTGCGGGCGGTGCACGGCGGGCAGGTGCTGCTCGCCCCAGAGGCGGCCGAGGCGATGTTGTCGTCCAGGGGCGGCGCCGTGCCCGCGCCGGTGCCGCTGACCGAGCGCGAGCGCGAGGTGCTGGCGCTCATCGCGGCCGGGCGGTCCAACAGGGAGATCGCCCGGAGCCTGGCCGTGGCGGAGAAGACGGTCAAGACCCACGTCTCCAACGTGCTGATGAAGCTCGGGGTGCAGGACCGCACCCAGGCCGCCCTCTACGCCGTCCGTCACGGCCTCGGCTGAGCGGGCGGCCGGGGGATGACGCGGAAGGTCCCGGAGAGGGCGGCTCGGATGCAGGTGAGGGCGGCGCGGGTGGCGGCGGGGGCGGCTCGGGTGGTGGTGCCGGGGGTGCCGGCCGGGCCGCTACTGGTTCCTGACCGGCTCGAAGATCGCGTGGTGGGCCGCCACGAGCGCGCGGCGCACCGCCCGGTCGAGCTCGCGCAGCGCGGCCGCCCGCGCGGCGAGCTGCCCCGAGGTGAGGCCGCGCTCGTCGGCCAGGCGCAGCACGGCGGCCAGCCGGGTGGCCAGGGCGGAGACCCGATGCGCCCGGCCGGGATAGCCGGGCGCGAGCTCACCGCCGCGCGGCGTCCGTTCAGGGCGGTCGTGGGCGGGCCCGTCGACCGAGGTCAGGGCCTCGGTGGCGGCCCGGATCGCGTCCGACAGCTCCCGCTCGGCCTCCGACAGCGTGGGCAGGTCGTGGCGTACGGGCCCGGCGTCGTGGATCTCCAGGCGCACGCCGACGTACGACGACCCGCGCAGGTCGGGCACCGGCACGAGCCCGAGGTTGCGGTCGCCGAGCACGGCGATGACGGCCTGGCCGGCGTCGACGGCGGCGGAGTTGAACGACGCCGGCCCCGACAGTCCGAGCGGATCGCCCGGGGCGGGCAGGGCCAGCCGCACCTCGCGCAGACCGCCGCCGCGCAGGTTTGCGAGGTATTTACGCAAGGGGACATCGCCGGCGACGACGGGCCCGCCGGCGGCTTCGACGTGGTCAGCCGCCTCGTCGAGGCCGACGTGACCGGACAGCCACGCGTTGCCCCAGGCGACCAGGGATGGGCAGACAGTCGATTCAGGGCGCACCGATCCACGATAAGCGCTCGCCCTGCAATAGGTTTGTCCCGAGGGTGACTCCTAAGGAGGTATCGGGGATGGGTGGTCAGGTGCTGCGGCTCCAGGACGTCGCCGTCAGGCGCGACGGAGCGGCCCTGCTGCGCGGCATCGACTGGACGGTCAACGCTGACGAGCGGTGGGTCGTCGTCGGTCCCAACGGCGCGGGCAAGACCACGCTGCTGCAGGTCGCGGCCACGTTGCTCTATCCGAGTGACGGCGTGGTCGAGGTGCTGGGCGAGCGGCTGGGTCAGGCCGACGTGTTCGACCTGCGGCCGAGGATCGGGCTGGCGAGCGCCGCGCTGGCCGAGCGCATCCCGCCGGAGGAGAAGGTCATCGACCTCGTGCTGACGGCCTCGTACGGGATCATGGGCCGCTGGACCGAGGAATACGACTCCAACGACGTCACCAGGGCGGTCGAGCTGATCGACATGCTGGGCGCGGCCCACCTGATCAGGCGGCGGTTCGGCACCCTGTCGGAGGGCGAGCGCAAGCGGGTGCAGATCGCGCGGGCGCTCATGCCCGACCCCGAGATGCTCCTGCTCGACGAGCCGGCCGCCGGGCTCGACCTGGGCGGCAGGGAAGACCTGGTGCGCCGTCTGTCGCTGCTGGCCGGCGACTACCGCTCGCCGACGCTGGTGCTGGTGACGCACCACGTGGAGGAGGTGCCGGCCGGGTTCACCCACGGCCTGCTGCTGCGCCACGGCTCGGTGGTGGCCCAGGGGCCGCTCGACCACGTCATGACCTCCGACACGCTCTCCGAGACGTTCGGGGTGCCGCTCTCGCTGGACCGCAGCGCCGAGGGCCGCTGGTACGCGCGCGCTCACTAGATCACCATTTATGACGATAAAAGACGCCCAAACCTGAAACACCATAGGATCTGCGGAGTCGGTTTCCTCGGCTCCGGAGCGTCGCCATGTCCGTCGAACAGCTCATCGTCGCCATTGTCGTGGTCGCCGCGGTGGGCTTCGGAGTGGCCCGGACGATTCGCATCATCCCGCAGGCCACGGCCGCCATCATCGAGCGCCTCGGGCGCTACCACCGCACGCTGACCCCCGGGCTCAACCTGGTGGTGCCCTTCATCGACCGGATCAAGGACCTGATCGACCTGCGGGAACAGGTGGTGTCGTTCCCGCCGCAGCCGGTGATCACCTCCGACAACCTGGTGGTCTCCATCGACACCGTCATCTACTTCCAGGTCACCAACCCGAAGGCGGCCACGTACGAGATCGCGAACTTCCTGACCGGCGTCGAGCAGCTCACGGTCACCACGCTGCGCAACGTGGTCGGAGGCATGGACCTGGAGCGCACGCTGACCTCCAGGGAGGACATCAACACCGCCCTGCGCGGCGTGCTGGACGAGGCGACCGGCAAATGGGGCATCCGGGTCAACCGGGTCGAGCTCAAGGCCATCGACCCGCCCGCCTCCATCCAGGACTCGATGGAGAAGCAGATGCGCGCCGACCGCGACAAGCGCGCCGCCGTGCTGACCGCCGAAGGCCAGCGTCAGGCGGCGATCCTGGCGGCCGAGGGCGAGAAGCAGGCGTCGGTGCTGCGGGCGCGCGGCGAGGCGGAGGCGGCCGTGCTGCGCGCGCAGGCCGAGGCCGAGGCCCAGGCGATGCGGGCCAAGGGGCAGGCGGACGCGATCGGCATGGTGTTCAAGGCCATTCACGAGGGCAATCCGGACCAGCACCTGCTGGCCTACCAGTATCTGCAGACCCTGCCGGAGATCGCCAAGGGCGACGCCAATAAAATCTGGATCGTCCCATCCGAGATGGGCAAGGTCCTGGAGAACCTTGGCGGCCTCTTCACTCCCCCGAAAGACCAGGACACCCGGTGAGAACCCTGCCGAACGGACTGCCGCCGCGGCCTTGACCGGGCACGTCGACGCGGCTGCGGTCCGAGCGGGGGGTCTGCGTGACCGGATGGGAACTGGCCGCGATCTGCGCTGCCGGGATGGTGGCGGGCGCCATCAACGCGGTGGTGGGGTCGGGCTCGCTGATCACGTTCCCGACGCTGGTGGCGCTCGGCGTCGATCCGGTCACCGCCAACGTCTCCAACACGATCGGCCTGGTCCCCGGCTCCTACACCGCCGCGTACGGCTACCGCGCCGAGCTCCGCGGCCAGCGTGACCGCCTGCTGCGCCTGGGCGCGGCCTCGGCGCTCGGGGCGCTGATCGGCGGGATCCTGCTGCTGTTCCTCGATCCCGACGTGTTCGAGTTCGTGGTGGTGGTGCTGATCGCGGTGGCCTGCGTGCTCGTCATGACGCAGCCCCGGCTGAACGCGTGGGTGGCCGCGCGGCGCGAGCAGCCCCACGCGCACGGCGGCGCGGCGCTGTGGGTGGGCGTGCTGGCCTCGGGGATCTACGGCGGCTACTTCGGGGCCGCGCAGGGCGTGCTGCTGATCGGGCTGCTCGGCATCTTCCTCGACGACGGCCTGCAGCGGGTGAACGCGGCCAAGAACGTGCTCGCGCTGATCGTCAACGGGGTGGCCGCGCTGCTGTTCGTGGTGGTGGCGGAGGTGGACTGGGCGGCCGTGGCGGGGGTGGCGCTGGGCGCCATCGCGGGCGGGTTCCTGGGGGCCAGGCTGGGGCGACGCATTCCGGCGCGGGTGCTGCGGGCGATCATCGTTTTCGTGGGACTTATGGCGATTATCGTACTGGTGTACGGATAAGTCGGGATGGGTATAACTCGGTCATGAAAGGTGACCGGGTGGAGATCGTCATCGACGCGGGAGACTCTTCGCCCCGCACGTACGAGATCACGGCCACCCGCGCCGGGCGGCGGGTCGAGGTGGCCAACCGGCGGGGGCTCGTGGAGGTGAGCGAGGTGACCCGCACCGGCACACCGGTGCGCACGGCCAGGTTCATGTCCAGCCGCATCCTCGCCCTCGTCGAACACCCCGCCGACTCCACCGACTGAAGCAGGCCCCGGGTCAGGCGAAGTCGGCGGCGTGGTCTTCCGCCCACTGGCGGAAGGTGAGCGCGGGCCGGCCGAGCAGCCGTTCCACCGTGTCGGTGGCCCGTTCAGGGCGCGTGACGAAGCTCTCCCAGGTCGTCAGCGCGCCCTCCACGAACGCCGGCTCCCCCCACGCCGCCATGAGCCGCTCGCGCGCCTCCTCGACCGGCTGCTCCTCCCAGCGCACCGCACGCCCGGTCGCCTCACCGATCACGCGCGCCTGCTCGGCCTGGGTCAGCTCCTCGGGCCCGGTGAGCGCGTACGCGGCCCCGTTGTGCCCGGCCGAGGTGAGCACGTGCACGGCCACGGAGGCGATGTCGCGCTCGTGGATCAGCGCCCTGGACGCCTCCCCGTACGGCCAGCGCACCACGCCCTGCCTGATCTGCCCGGCCCAGCCCAGCGTGTTGGCGGCGAACCCGCCCGGCCGCAGGAACGTCCATCCGAGCCCGGAGCGCCTGATCAGCTCCTCGATCTCCGCGTAGTGCGACGGAGCGCCGTCGCCGCCCAGCGCGGACAGGTACACCACCCGGCGCGCGTGCCGCGCGACGGCCGCGACCACCTCGGCGGCGTTGCCGGTCGTGAAGCCGGGCCAGAGCAGGAACACGCTCTCGACGTCCTTCAGCGCGGGCTCCAGCGTCTCGGGCTCGTACAGGTCGCCCTGGACGACCTCCACGGCCGCCCGCACCCGCTCGGGGCGCCTGGCGAACGCCCGTACCTCCAGCCCCGCCCCGGCGAGCTGGGACACCACATGACTGCCGACGTTACCGGTCGCGCCGGTCACCAGAATCTTGCTCATGGCCCCGACCGTAGGACCTCAACCAAACTTCAGGTCAACCCCGGCCGCACCTGGATGGTGCCGTCCCTCCTGATCCGCGTCTCGAACACCGGCGCGGGCGCGGTCGCGGGCCCGTGCCTGACCGAGCCGTCGGACAGCCGGAACGTGCTGCTGTGCCACGGGCACACCACGCACGCCTCGCCGTCCTCCATCACGAGCCTGCCCTGGTGCAGCGGACCCGCCAGATGCGGGCACCGGTCGGCCAGCACGGTCACGCCCTCACCCTGGCGCAGCACGAAGAGTTGGATGTAGCCGAGCCGCCTGGCCACGGGCCGGCCGTCGGGCAGGTCCTTGAGCGGGCACAGGTCGTGCCAGCCCAGCGGCACCAGGTGCGTCACCTGCGGCGCGTGGTTGGCGCCCGCCGCCTGGCGATGGGCCAGGTGCCCGCCGAGATAGGCGCCGAGCCCGCCGACGGCGAGCCCCGCGTACGACATCATCCGGCCAGGCCGCTCGTGCCCGCGCAGGCGCGCCAGCAGGGAGGCGGAGAACAGGCCGAGCGCGGCCGCGTTCGCCAGCATGTGGACGAAACCCACCCGCTGCTGCTCGCGGTGGAGCGAGGACCAGTCCGTGAGCCCCGCCGCCGCCGTGGGCAGCGCGTTGATCAAACCGGTGGCCAGCAGCAGGCGCGAGGCGCGCGGATCGGCGTCGGCCAGGTCCAGCACGGCCGTGGAGAGCCAGCAGCCCAGGGAGACCGTCGCCAGCGGCGGGTGCATGGGCTCCCCGAGGGGTACGCCGTGCAGCACGTCACGCAGCCGGCCCTGGCGCAGCCGCCGGCGCACGGCCTTGGCGAGTCCCCTGATCGGCGAGTCCATGGCCTTCGACTTCTCGAGCCGATCGGCGATGGCGACCGGCCCGGCGAAACCCCGCAACTGCCGACGTCTCGCTCGTACTGTCTCTTTCACGACAAGTCCCCTACCCCGGCCTTGTGGGGGTCACTCGGGCAGGTGCCCCCTGGCCACGGAGAGTTCGACCAGCTCCAGGGCGTACGCGCCCAGCGAGGGCGAGCCCTCCTCGATGATCCGAACCTTCTCCTTCACCTGTGTGGCGGTGACCTTGAACAGTGGCCACGTGCCGCCCTCGTTGTGATGGTTGGCCAGGATGGGGGCGAAACGGTCGAGCGCCTTGGCGAATCTCGCCTCCGGCGTCTTCCTGTCCTCGAACTCGGCCCACAGCTCACGCATCCGCGTGCCCTGCTCGGCCGGCAGCAGCCCGAAGATGCGGTCGGCGGCGGCCCGCTCGGCCTCGGCCTGCGCGGCCACCGCCACGGAGTCGTAGATGAAGGTGTCACCGGCGTCGATCTCCACCAGGTCGTGCACCAACAACATGGCCACGACGCGTTGCAGGTCGGTTCCGGGTGGGGCATGCTCGCCGAGGACCATCGCCAGCGTGCCCACGTACCAGGAGTGCTCTGCGGTGTTCTCCCGCCGCGAGCCGTCCATCAGATGGTTGCGGCGGATGACCCGCTTCAACTTGTCGATCTCGATGGCGAAGGCGATCTGGGCGTTCAGGCGGTCCTCTTCTGGCGCGATAGTCACGCGCGACACCCTATTGTGCGGTGATCACCCCGGTTGGTGAAATCGTGACCGGAACTCCGTTGAACACTGCGTTACCACTTGGAACGTCAATGGTGGTTTCGTCCGTCAACGCGTTGGCGCTGACGCCCGCGTGCCCGGCCGCCACGCTCTGCGTGCTGCCCGCGTGGCCCCAGCCGTGGGGGAGGCTCACCACGCCGGGCATGATGCTGTCGGTGGGCTCCACGGGCACCGTGACCTGGCCCTTCGCCGAGCGCACCACGGCCTGCCCGGCCAGTCCCAGCCGTTCTGCGTCGGCCGGGTTGATCTGCAGCGTGCACGTGTTGCTGCCGCCGACCAGCGGGCCCACGTTGTGCATCCAGCTGTTGTTGGAGCGCAGGTGGCGCCGGCCGATCAGGACCATCTCCGGCGGCTCCTCCTCCAGCCGGCCGCGCAGCCGTTCCACGTCCTCCAGGAGCTGCGGCGGGGCCAGCTCGATCAGCCCCGAGGCGGTCCTGAGCACCTCGCCGAGCCGCGGCTCCAGCGCGCCCAGGTCCACGCCGTGCGGGTTGTCGAGCAGCTTGCGCAGCGACAGGTCACCCTTGCCGGCCCACTCGCCGTACGGGCCGAGCCTGAGCATGAGGTCGAGCCGCCGTTCGCCGCCCGACTCGCCGTCCAGCAGCTCCCGCAGCTCCGCCACGTCCCGCCCCTCGACCCCCGAGCCGGGCGTCTGCGTGGCCTTTCGCAGCGTGTCGTCGATGACGAACGCGTCGAGGTCCCCTTCCAGCCCCGACGCGATCATGGCCAGCCTGGCCAGGATCTGCGCCTCCGACGGCCGCTCGTCCAGCGGCAGCAGCGGCGGCGAGTAACGCGCGTAGTTGCGCACGGCGAACCCGAGCAGCGCGAAGTCGAAGTGCCCCGACTGCAGGACGCGGGGCGGGGGCAGGATGACGTGCGCGTGCTTCGTGGTCTCGTTCAGGTACGGGTCCACGCTCACCATGAAGTCCAGCCGCCCGAAGGCCGCGTCCAGCCGATCCCCGTTGGGCGCGGAGAGCACCGGATTGCCCGCCACCGTGAACAGGACCTTGATCTGCCCCTCACCGGGTGTCTCGATCTCATCGGCGAGGGTGGCCACCGGCAGCTCACCGTTCGCCTCGGGCAACTCCCTGACCCGGCTGCTCCACCGCCCGACACCGTACGGCCTGCGCCGTGCGCGCATCTCGGTGGCGGCCTTGGGGAACATCGCGCCACCCGGCCGGTCCAGATTGCCGGTCAGCACGTTGACGACGTCCACCAGCCACTGGGCCAGCGTGCCGAACTCGGTCGTGCAGGTGCCGATCCTGGCGTACACGGCGGCCGTACGCGCCGCCGCCAGCTCCCTGGCCAGCCGCACGATCACCTCGGCGGGCACCCCGGTGCGCCGGGCCACGCTCTCCGGCGGGAAGTGCTTGGCCGCCTCGCGTACCTCGGCCAGCCCGTTGACCTCGGCGAGCGGCCTGGCCAGGTCCTCGGCGAACAGGGTGTGGACGATGCCGAACAGCAGGTAGGCGTCCGTACCCGGGCGGACGAACAGGTGCTCGTCGGCCAGCGCGGCCGTACGCGTGCGGCGCGGATCGACCACGACCAGCCGCCCCCCGCGCCCGCGCAGCGCCTTGAGCCGCCCGGGGAAGTCGGGCGCGGTGCACAGGGAGCCGTTGGACTCCAGCGGGTTGGCGCCCAGCATCAGCAGGTAGTCGGTCCTGTCGAGGTCGGGCACGGGGATGGCCAGCGGATGGCCGAACATGAGCCCGCAGGCCACGTGCTTCGGCATCTGGTCGGCGGTGCTGGCGGAGAAGACGTTACGGGTGCCGAGCGACTTGATCAGCGGCGCGCCGTACAGGGCGCCGGCCATGGTGTGGGCGCTGGGGTTGCCCAGGTAGACGGCGACGGAGCGGCGGTCGGAGACCCGGTCCAGCCCCGCCCTGACGGCCTCGAACGCCTCCTCCCAGCCGACCTCGCGCCACAGCTCGCCCTCCCTGATCAGCGGCTTGCGCAACCGGTCGGGATCCTCGTCCAGCCGCCCCAGACTGGCTCCCTTGGGGCAGATGAACCCCTTGCTGAACGGGTCGTCCTTGTCGCCCCTGACGCTGGTCACGTGCCCGCCCGCGTCGAGAGTGAGCGTCAGGCCGCAGACGGCCTCGCACAGGGGGCAGGTCCGGTGGACGGTCGAGGTCATCACGACTCCTGAGTTCGCCAGCTGAACTCATCTTCGCGCGCTCCCCGCCCATGGGGAAGCCCCGGAGCCCCCGCGGTCTCCGGGGCTTCGCCCCCCGGGGAATTTCCCGGATTCCCCAGGTCTCAGGTGGGTCTCATCGGCCCATCAGGGGAAGCGCCGGTTCGGTGCGCAGATCGGGCGGCTCCTCGAGGTCGGGTCTCATGGAGATCCAGACGCGGCGGCCGTACAGGCGCTCCAGGCCGGGGGAGAGCGCCCCCGGCACCTCGTCGCGCCGGACGGTCTCCACGATCAGAAGCTGGGCCCGCGTGCGGTGCCGGTAGACGTTGACGCTGCGCGCCCAGCAGGCCGCGGCGATCTCGGCGCTGTAGGCCTCGAACTCCTCGGCGCTGATGCCGGCCCTGACCAGCACCAGGGCCTTCTCGCCGGTGGCCGTGGGCGTGATCCACAACACCAGCGGGATGCGACCGGCCCTGGTGTGCATGGTGGTCTCCAGGCAGACCCGGTGCAGGCGGTGCCGGGAGATGACGCACCAGACGTGGGCCGTGATCCAGTTGCGGCCCGTCCTGGTGGCGGCGGGCACCGAGACGGCGCCGGCCAGCAGGATGAACGGCATCCAGCGACCCTCCTGGGCGGCGCCCACGAGCGTCAGCGTGAACAGCGCCAGCCCGGCGAGCAGCAGCAGCTCGGCGCGGGCCCGCCAGAACCTGACCAGCGGCCCGCCGCCCCCGGCGGCCGGGAGGTCCTCGTTGGCGGGGAAGATCTGGTTACGCGGATTCCTCGGCATCGTCAGGACACCTCCTCGGTCACCTTGCGTGGGAGGCGGAGCTGGTCGAAGCGCGGGTCGCGGTAGCGCCGGGAACCGAAACCGGTCCTCGTCACGGTCCAGCCCCTGCGGAATGCGAATTCGTCGGGCTCGACGCAGATTCGGTAGTCGGCCGGCGCCATGAGTTCCTGGATCCAGGACTTGATTCGGCTGAGTCCCTTGGTACCTTGTGAGTACATAGAAGACCCCTTTCGCGGCATTTTAAAGGTGGCTTCTTGGCCGGTCCGACGGCTGATGACCGGTTCTTCCGCAGGGTGGCAGCCCATATGCGGTGAACCGGTGGTCAGCCTCGGCCCGGCTTTTTTGCTGCTCGAATGAGCGGACTCGCGCGGTGTTTTCTAGGCGAATGCGCGATCCTTCCGGCAAGTGGCCTCCCTGGGGTGGAGTTTCGTATCCGGGACGGCGACGTTGCCGGAGAGGCGGCCCCTGCGGGGGCTCGCCAGCGGAAGCGGAAGGCTCGGTGTGGGCGGCCGTGTCGTCATCTCAGGCCTCCTCACCACGTCGAGCTCCCTCCTGGCTCTGATCGTCCCCCGAGGTCGTCGATGCTGCAATACTTTGAGCAAGGGAAGATTTAAGAATCTTGCGGCTTGCCGTGCAACTTGCAGGAGAAGTGTCGGCCACAGGGGCCACTCGGGAGATCTTTGCCCGTTGTAGACCACTTAGCGGAGCTTGTCTTGCTCCTACGCTCTACCCATGAAAGCCTTCTGGCAAGGCTGTGCGGCAATGTACGTGCAACTTGCAGGGTAAGATTGGCTAGACGGCCCAGAAAGCCGGGCTCCAAACGGTCCCTTCCGGCTACACCTCCATTCCCGAGAAGGAGCGTGGACGGTGCCAACGCAGCAGGGCAGTCCAACAGTACGGCGACTCCGTCTGGGGCAGGAGCTCCGCTTCCTCCGCGAGCGGCGCAAGCTCACCGGAGCCAGGGCGGCCAGGGATCTTGGCTGGTCGGCCAGCAAAGTCAGCCGCATCGAAGCGGCCAAGACCATGCCCAGCGCCGACGACATCAAGGCCATGGCCAAGCTCTACCGCGTTGACGGTGACAAACTTGACGAGCTCGTTGGCCTGTTGCGTGATGCGGAGCAGCGGGGGTGGTGGGAAGATTACGAAGACTCCCTGCCTGAGGAGTACACAAGATTCCTCGGGCTGGAGGCGGAGGCCACCTATCAGCGCAACTGGGAACCCCAGGCTGTGCCCGGCCTCCTGCAGACCGAGGACTACGCGCGAGAGGTCATCCTGGCCACCCGCGGCATCGCGCGCATCACGCACAGCGGTGTCCGCAGCAGGGTGGAGGCCCGACTCGACCGGCAGAAACGCGTCCTGCACAGGAGCGATCCCTGCCGGATGAGCGTGGTGCTCGACGAGGCGGCGCTGATGCGCCGGTTCGGAGAGCCCGCGGTCATGCGAGAGCAGATGGAGCATCTCCTGGAGATATCCCTGCTGCCGCATGTCAGCGTGCACGTCCTGCCGTTGGACGCACTACATCCGGTCAACACCGGTGCGTTTATTCATCTCAAGTTCACGGCATTCGATGATGTCGTGTATTTGGAACAGCTGTACACTGCTCATTTTGTCGACGACCTGGAGCGGGTGGCCGGCTACGAGTTGGCTTTCGACCACATCAGGTCGGAGGCCCTGGACGTGGACGAGTCGCGTGTTCTCATCCAGCGTAAGGCCATGCTCTGGCGGCGTTGACAAGCTACCTCAACAAAGAGGCAACGAAGCCTCTGCACCCTTTGGGGAGACAATGCACAACGACATCACGAAGGCGGCCTGGCGCAAGGCCAGCTACTGCAACGGCGCCACGGCGTGCGTAGAGGTCGCTCCGCTGGCGGACGGCAACGTCGCGCTGCGTGACAGCAAGCAGGAGGACGGACCCGTCCTCGTGTTCACGCCCGCCGAGTGGACCGCCTTCGTAGCCGGCGTCATGGACAACGAGTTCGACCTGGCCACACTGGTCGCGCGCGCATGACGAACGGCTCTGGCGTGTTGCTGGCACAACCGTCCAGAGCCGTCCTGTAAGAGGCCTGGGGTGCGCCTCTGTCGTTGGGGACACGCCGTCCGGCGTGCCGCAGAAACCCGCATATCGTGGCACCGATGATCTGTGCGCGCAACTCAAGTGATCTTCCTTGAGAACGCCACAGGCCCGGTCCGCCACATCCGGGTGCCCCCATGCCTCGTCTCGACAATCGTTCTCGGGTCCAGCGATATGGCCATCGAGCGAACGGCCTTTTCGTCGGCGATTCATCAGGGCGCGGAAATGGCCCTTCTCAGGCCCGCCACGGGAAATCTTTTATGACGTGGCCGTGGCGAAGAAAGCCGGGACGGTCGGATTCTCGGCTCAGTTCAGGCCGAGGCCCTTGCGGACGCGGGCGCCGAGGTCCTTGTGGATGTTGGTCCAGTAGTCCGCGACGCGCAGTTTCATCGCGGACGTCACCTCAGGGGCTGAGGCGTGGCCGACGATGTTGCGCACCATGTTGGCGCGGTCCCCTTCGGACAGGACGTTCTCCCAGAGCGCGCGCGGCTGCACGAAGTCGTCGTCCTCCGCGTGCCTGCGGTACGCCGAGCGCACGATCTCGCCCGTGACGTGGTAGCGCTCGCCCTCGTACAGGGACGGGTCGGCGGTGGGGCCGCCCGCGGAGTTGGGGGCGTACACCGGGTCCTGGGGGTTCGTGAAGGTCATCGGCCCGTCGAAGTTGTAGGAGTTGACGGGGCTGCGCGGCTGGTTGATGGGCAGTTGCAGGTAGTTGGGCCCGATCCGGTAGCGGTGGGCGTCCGGGTAGGAGAAGAGCCGGCCCTGGAGCATCTTGTCGGGGGAGGCGCCGATGCCGGGCACCAGGTTCGACGGCTCGAAGCCCGCCTGCTCGACCTCGGCGAAGTAGTTCACCGGGTTCTTGGTCAGCGTGAGCCGGCCGATGGTGAGCTCGGGGTAGTCGCCGTGCGGCCACACCTTGGTCAGGTCGAACGGGTTGAACCGGTAGTCGGCCGCGGCCTCGAACGGCATGATCTGCACGTTGACCGTCCACGACGGGTGGTCGCCCTTGGCGATGGCCGTGTGCAGGTCGCGGACGTGGTGGTCGGGGTCGGCGAGCAGCGCGGCGGCCTCGTCGGCCGTGTAGTTCCTGATGCCCTGCTCGGTCTTGAAGTGGTATTTGACCCAGAACCGCTCGCCGGCCGCGTTGTACCAGAGGAACGTGTGCGAGCCGAAGCCGTGCATGTGCCGCCAGGAGGCCGGGATGCCGCGGTCGGTCATGAGGAACGAGACCTGGTGCGCCGACTCGGGCGACAGCGTCCAGAAGTCCCACTGCATGTTGTTGTCGCGCAGGTGGTTGTCGGCGCGGCGCTTCTGGCTGTGGATGAAGTCGGAGAACTTCGACGGGTCGCGGATGAAGAAGATCGGCGTGTTGTTGCCGACGAGGTCGTAGTTGCCGTCCTCGGTGTAGAACTTGATCGCGAAGCCGCGCGGGTCACGCGCCGTGTCGGGGCTGCCGAGCTCGCCGGCGACGGTGGAGAAGCGCAGGAAGAGCGGGGTCTGGGCGCCCTTCTGGAAGAGCTTGGCCTTGGTGAACTGGCTGACGTCCTCGGTGATCTGCAGGAGGCCGTGGGCGCCGCCGCCCTTGGCGTGCACGACCCGCTCGGGGACGCGTTCCCGGTTGAAGTGGGCCATCTTCTGGATCAGATGGTGATCCTGCATGAGCAGGGGCCCGTTTGGGCCGACGGAGAGCGAGTGCTCGTCGCTCGGTGCGGGGATGCCCGCGTCGTCGGTGGTGATGGGCCTGTTCGTCATGATCACGCTCCTCCGGGTCGGCGTTGCCGCTGGTGCGACCTGTCTCCCGCGAACCGTCGCGTACGACCGGCGGCGCGGGGGACGGTCTCCGTCACGTCAAGCTACCCCCTTAACTTGAAGCATTCAAATAAGTGAGTGATCCAAATCAGGCCAGGGCTGGAGTGCGCCGCCGCACCAGCAAGATCGCGCTCAGCCCGGCCAGGGCGGCCAGCCCCGCCATCGCGGCCGCGGTCGGCAGCGCGGCCGCCACGGACGCGGACTCCAGGGCCATGAACAGCGTGCCCACCGTGGAGACGCCGATGACCTGGCCCAGCTGCATCACCGTGAGCAGCGCGCCGCTGGCGTCGGCCGCGTACGCCCGGTCCACCTGCTCGGTCACCATGGTGGTCACCGCGATCTGCACGCCGAGGCCCGCTCCGATGAGCGCGCTCATGACCGCGTACGGGACCCCGCCCCCGGCGGCGAGGCCGAGCCCGAGATAGGCCGGCGCGGCCACCAGGTAGCCGACGGGGACGAGCGAGCGCTGCAGCCGCTGCGGCAGGCGCGGCCAGGCCAGCCCGACCAGGCCGAACGCCAGCGCGCACGGCACCAGCATCATGCCGGAGGCCAGCGGCGTCATGTGCAGGTCGCCTTGCAGGTGCAGCGCCGAGGTGAACAGGAACGCCCCCCACGTGGCCGGGCCGAACAGCAGCACCGCCAGCCCCGGCCGCATGCCGGGCGCGCGCAGGACGCGGGCGTCCACCAGCGGACGGCCGCCGCTCGCGGTGACCCACCGCTCGACGCGGACGAACGCGAAGAAGGCGGCCACGCTCAGCGCCATCGAGATCCAGCCCCAGACGGGCCAGCCCAGATCCCGCCCGAGCACGAGCGGCACCACGAACAGCAGCACGGCCGCGGACAGCGTGGCCAGCCCCCACGGGTCGAGGCCGGTCCTGCCGCCGCCGGTGTCGGCGGGCAGCACCCGGATCCCGGCCACCAGCAGCAGCGCCGAGACCGGCACCAGCACCAGGAACACGAGCCGCCAGCCCAGGCCGACGCCCAGCAGGATCCCGCCCAGCGCCTGGCCCACCACGATGCCGCCACTGATCATCAGAGACCACAGGCCCATCGCCCGGCCCCTGGCCGCGCCGTGATAGTTGCGCTGGAGCAGCGTCAGCACCTGCGGCACCATCATCGCGGCCCCGGCGCCCTGCAGCAGCCGGCTGCCCACCAGCCACTCGGTCGAGGGCGCCAGGCCCGCGGCGAGCGTGGTGAGCGTGAAGACCGCAAGGCCGCCGAGGAACGCCCGGCGGTAGCCGAACAGGTCTCCCACCCTGGCGCCGGTGATCAGGAGGACGGCGTAGACAATGGTGTAACCGGCGATGATCATCTGCAGCCCCGCGCCGGACGAGTGCAGGTCGGACTCGATGGTCGGGGTGGCCACGTTGACGATGTTGACGTTCAGCACGGCCAGGAACTGCCCGACGAGGATGATCGTCAGCAGCAGGCCGCTGGCCTTGGGAGTCTCCTGCGCCTTTGTGTGCGCAGGAGCGGAGAAAGCGGCGGTTTGCGACATGCGGATGAGTCTGCCGCCGATCCAGTACCAGTAACGAGAGCCCATTTATACTGGTACTGGGGATAACTGGCTAAGTGTCGCCCTGTCACCCCATAGTGGAGGAATGACGGTGGCAGATGAGAGACGTGCCGACCTGTCCGCGTTCCTGCGTTCTCGCCGGGAACGGATCACGCCGGAGATGGTCGACCTCGCGCCCGGCCCGCGCCGGCGCACCCCGGGCCTGCGCCGCGAAGAGGTGGCCCAGCTGGCCGGCGTCGGCGTGACCTGGTACACGTGGCTGGAGCAGGGTCGGCCGATCAACGCCAGCAGCCAGGTGCTCGACGCGGTCGCGCGCACGCTCAGGCTCGACAGCGCCGAGCGCCACCACCTCTACCGGCTGGCCGGGCGGCCCGCCGAGCCGGTCCCCGCGGACTCGGCCCAGGTGGCGCCCGAGCTGCGGGTGATCCTCGACCAGCTCGGCGACCTGGCCGCGTGCGTGACGAACAGCAGGTGCGACGCCCTGGCCTGGAACGACGCCTACGTGGCGCTGTTCCCCGAGATCGTGAACGCCCCCGACGGGGAGCGGAACTCGCTCTGGCAGTCCTGCCTCAACCCCTCGCCCACCACGGCCCTGCTCGACCGGGACCAGGAGCTGGGCCGTGCCGTGGCCGTCTTCAGAAGCGCCTACAGCCGGCATGCCGACGACCCCTGCTGGCAGGACTTCCTGCGCCGGCTCAGCTCGGAGAGCGCCGAGTTCGCCCGGCTCTGGGCCAGGCAGGAGGTGGCCGAGCCGGGGCCGAGGGTGAAGGCGTTCAAGCACGTCGAGCACGGGATTCTGCGCTTCAGCACGACCAACCTCATGGCCGCGCTCGAGACCCGGCTGGTGGTCTACACGCCCATGGACGACGACACCCGTGAGGTGATGGCAAAGCTCAGGGGGGCTACGCGGTAATACGCCCTGCATGGCATGCTCGATCCCTGAAAGTCAGAATTCGAGCGGAAGTGCCGCAGATGAGACTCCCCCGTGTCCTCCCGGTGGTCGCCGCCGTCCTGGTGCCGCTGGCCGCGTGCTCGTCCGTGCCGGAACGGGAGCAGCTGCGCAAGCAGGTCGAGCAGCCGGCGACCGCCACGCCGTCGAAAACGAAGTCGAAGAAGCCGACGCCGCAGCGCCGGCCGTACACGATCGCGTTCGGCGGGGACGTGCACTTCGAGGGGATGCTGCGCGGACGACTGAGCAACCCGCGCACCACGCTCGGACCGATCGCCGGTGTGCTGCGCGAGGCCGACTTATCGATGGTCAACCTGGAGACGGCCGTCACCACCGGAGGGACGCCGGCGCCGGGCAAGCAGTTCACGTTCAGGGCGCCGGCCAGCGCGTTCACCGCGCTCAAGGCCGCCGGGGTGGACGTCGCCTCCATGGCGAACAACCACGGCATGGACTACATGGAGACCGGCCTGGCCGACTCGCTGGCGGCGATCAAGCGCAGCAAGTTCCCGGTGGTGGGGATCGGGAAGGACGCGGCGCAGGCGTACCGGCCGTGGCGGACGACCGTGAACGGCAACCGCGTCGCGATCATCGGCGCCACCCAGGTGATGGACGCCGAGTTCATCCAGGCGTGGACGGCCACGGCGGACAAGGGCGGGCTGGCCTCGGCCAAGGACGAGACGGCCCTGCTGAAAGCGGTACGCCAGGCGCGCAAGAGCTCCGACACCGTGATCGTCCACCTGCACTGGGGCACCGAGCTGCAGAAGTGCCCCAACGAGGCGCAGCTGTCGCTGGCTCCCAAGCTGGTCAAGGCGGGGGCCGACGTGGTGGTCGGCGGGCACGCGCACATTCTGCTGGGCTCCGGCTACCTCGAGGACGCCTACGTCAGCTACGGCATGGGCAACTTCGTCTTCTACAACTCCAACCCGGCCACCACCGGCAGGACCGGGGTGCTGACGCTGACGATCAACGGTCGGAAGATCCTCAAGGACACGTGGACGCCGGCCACCATCCAGGGTGGCATCCCGATCCCGATGACGGGCTCCGCCAAGACCGAGGCCGTGGCGGACTGGAAGGAACTGCGCGGCTGTGCGGGACTGGCCGCACGTCCCTGACCTGGGGGCTGTGGGGTGGCCGTGCGACCCTGAGGGCGCGGTCGTGCGGGGCTGGCCGCGTGAACGTGATCGATCTATCCTGCGGTCAGCCCTGCTGGACAGGGCGTCCAATAGGAGGTCGCGATGCGGTGGGTCAAGTCCGGTGACGTACGGCTGGCGGTGTACGAGGAGGGCGACCCCGGCAAACCGGTCGTGCTGCTCCTGCACGGATATCCCGACACGCACCGCGTCTGGGACGAGGTGGCCGCGCTCTTGCGCGACCGCTTCCGCGTGGTGCGGTACGACGTGCGCGGCGCGGGCGCGTCGTCACCGCCCCACGACCGCCGCGACTACGGCTTCGACCGCCTGATCGCCGACCTCGGCGCGGTGATCGACTCCCTGGACGTCCCCCGGGTACACCTCGTCGGGCACGACTGGGGCTCGCTGCAGGGCTGGGAGGCGCTCGGGAGGGAGGGGATCGGCAGGGAGGGGATCGGCGGCCGGCTGGCCTCGTTCACCAGCCTCGGCGGGCCGGGGCTGCGGCAGGCGGGGGACTTCTTCCGGAACGGGCGGCGCCGCGACGTCGCCGCGCAGCGGCTGCGGTCCTGGTACATCGGCGCGTTCCTGCTCCCGGTGCTGCCCGAACTGGCCTGGCGCTCGATCATGCCCCGGCTCGTCTCCCGTACGCTGCGGCGCGGCGAGGGCGTCACGCCGCGGCCCGGGCATCCCGCGGACACCATGGCGGCGGACGGGCGCAACGGGCTCTGGCTCTACCGGCGGAACATGCCGGACACGCTCGGCGATCCCGGGCTCGATCCGCGCCTGCCCGGCGTGCCGGTGCAGCTGATCGAGCCCACGCGCGACCCGTTCGTCACCCCGGCGCTGACAGCGGTGGCCGGGCGGTGGGCTCCTGAGCTGTGGCGGCGGAAGATCGTGGCCGGGCACTGGGTGCAGCGCAGCCACCCCGAGACCGTCGCCGGGATGATCGGCGAGTTCGTCGAGCACGTCGAGGGCGCGCCGGCCGGGCGGGAGCTGGGCCGGGCGCGGGCGCGCGGGGCGTTCGGCGGGCGGCTGGTGGTCGTGACCGGCGCCGGGTCCGGGATCGGGCTGGCGACCGCGCGGGCGTTCGCGGCTCACGGAGCCGAGGTGGTGTGTGCGGATATCGACCTTGACGCGGCGAAACAGGCCGTCGATGCCATTGGCCGGGATCTCGGGGGAACGGCATACGCGGTACGGGTCGATGTGGCGAATGCCGATCAGATGGAGAACTTCTCGCGAAATATCATCTCCGAATATGGAGTGCCGGACATTGTGGTGAACAATGCCGGGATCGCGGTCGCCAAGCGGTTCTTCGATCACAGTCTGGACGACTGGCGCAGGACGATCGACGTCAATCTCTGGGGCGTGGTCCACGGCTGCCGGCTCTTCGGCGCCGCCATGGCCGAGCACGGCCAGGGCGGCCACATCGTCAACGTCGCCTCCCTGGCCGCGTTCGCGCCGTCCAGGCTGCTGCCCGCGTACTCGGCCTCGAAGGCCGCCGTGAAGATGCTCAGCGACTGCCTCAGGGCCGAGCTGGCGGACCAGGGCATCGGGGTGAGCGCCATCTGTCCCGGTTTCGTGTCGACGGCCATCGCGCGCAACGCCGCGTACCCGACGGAGAGCATGCGCGAGGCGGCCGTCAGAGGGCTGGCGCGGCGCGGGTATCCGCCCGAGCGGGTGGCCGCGCACATTCTCCGGGCGGTGCACAGAAATGAAGCTGTGGTGCCAGTGAACCTGGAGGGAAAAATCGGATATGTCCTGTCACGGGTTTCACCTCGTACGATGCGGGGCGTTGCCCGATTGAGCGCTGTCGCGGAGAATCGGGAAATCATGGGTAACGATCGCTCATACAGGAGAAGATGAATCCGTGTCTTCGCCGCAAATGGATGATGAGTGCGTCCAACCCCAAGCCCTCAGGCGGCAGCCCGCACAGCGCCGCAGCGCACGACGTGTCGAGCGCATGCTCGACGCCTGCGCCGAACTGCTCGACGAGATCGGGTACGAAGCCCTGTCCACCACCCGCATCGCCGAACGGGCGGGCGTGGCGATCGGATCCGTCTACCAGTTCTTCCCCGACAAGCGGGCCATCACCCAGGAGCTCACCCGGCGCAACGTCGAGGAGTTCGTCCGCAGAGTCGATCGCACCTTCCTGGAGGAGGACTACCGCGGCTGGTGGGAGGCCGTCGACGCGATCATCGACATCTACGTCGACATGCACAGGACGGTCCCCGGCTTCCGGAGCCTGCGCTTCGGCGACGCCGTCGACCTCAATCTGCTCGACTCCGACTCCGACAACAACGCGGTGATCGCGGGGCGGCTGCGCGGGCTGTGCCTGAAGGAGTTCGGGCTGGCCGACAGCGCCGAACTCGACCTGGCCGTGCTGGTGGCGGTCGAGGCGGGGGACGCCGTGCTCAAGCTGGCCTTCCGGCACGATCCCGGGGGTGAGCCCGAGCTCGTCGAGGCGGCCAAGCAGCTCATCAGGAGCTTCCTGGGCCGCCGGCTCCGCTCCTGGTCACCGCTCTAGCACCGCCGAGTCGCAGCAGGACCGCCGAGCCGCTCCAGCACCGCCGAGCCGCTCTGACACCGCCGAGCCGCGCGTCCTCGGGGTCGCGCGTCCTGCGCCTTTGCGCCTCGTGCTGGAGACCCGGCCTGCCGTACGGGTCAGGCCGGGTCAGTTGCGGCCGCTGCGGACGGCGTCGCTGAGATCCCGTGACGGGCCGGCCAGCCAGCCGGGCACGTCGTGGAGCCAGCGTTCGCCTTGTTCGGTGGTGGGGGTCTGTTCCTCACCCGGTGTGCGTACGCACGGGGCTCGATAGGAGGCCGGTCTCGCGTCCCTGGCCTCGCGCACGTTCAGCCTGGCCTCCAGCGCCCGCAGGTTGCTCTCCGCGGCCTCGATCGCCTCCAGGCGGGCCGACAGATAGCCGGCGACGCCTGGGCCGAGGGCCGACAGAACGACGGCACAGGCCAGCGTGAAGGTCATCTGCTTGGACATGCCCATCACAGTCCCTCCGCTCGCATGGCGGCTGAGGACTCCTATATGCCCGATGACCTGCGCTGATAGGCATTCCGTGACCAGGAATGGACAAGTCGTTACCGAATTTGCACGTGACTGGCGATGCGGATTGACCGGGCAAAGGCCAACCAGGGTCGGTAGTCTCGGCGTTGTGGCGCATGTGACCCGTGAGCACCTTGATCGTCTGCTTGAGCAGGCCCTGCTGGCCGACGACCACAGTTCCTTGGCCAGTCGGCTGTACGACGTGGCGCTCGACTACTCCTCCGGAGACGTTTCGAGGGCATCCATCCTGGTCCTCGCCGCCGAGGAGTGGCGAGCGGCGGGCCAGCCCGCCCGCGCGATGGAGTGTTTCCAGCGCGCGGTCGAGGACGGCGGCGAGGCTGGGTTCGATCCGCGTGCCGGCATCGCCGACACGCTCTTCGAGCTGGACCGGCCGGACGAGGCCAGGGAGGTCATCGAGACCATCCGCAAGGAGGGCGACGTCTCCACGGCGACCGCCCATACGATCGCCGAGACCCTCGTCGCCTACGGTGACCTGCGAGGGGGGCTCGAATGGGCCACCCAGGCCGCCCTGCGGTGCGAGGAGAATGATCCTGAGCAGGTGGCGCTGCTGCGCACCCGCTACCGGATCAGGGTCGACCTGGGGCTGCCCGAGGACGAGCTCGACGAGCTCGTCTCCTGACGGCTCAGGCCCCCGCCGGAGCATCCGTCTCCGGCACGGCTGGCTTCACCATGCCCGCGTACGCGCGTGCGGTTGGTGGGAGGGGCCGCGGCGGCTGACCGCGGCCCCTCCGCTGTGGGGAGGTCCGGGCGCGACAGGCACGATCCGCGCCCGGACGGATGGCTCATCGCCCGGAGCAACCGGTCACGGGCCCACTCACAGGCCCACTCACAAGCCCGGTCATAGGCGCGGTCACAGGCCGAGGGTCTGCTTGAGGCCGGTGAAGCCGGTCAGCGCGGTCTCGCCGCCGGGCAGCATCGAGGTGCCCTCGACGCTCTGCACGGCCTTGGGCAGCAGCACGCCGATGACGTCCTCGCCGATCTCGCGTACCGGCTGCTGCAGGTCTGTCGGCGACTGGATCCCGGTGCCCCCGACCGAGTTGTGGTGCGGAGCCTGGGCGCGCGCGTCGCCCTCCAGCGGGGTGCGCGCCAGCGAGGGCAGCTCGGGCAGTGACGGCAGCTCGGGCAGCGCCGGCAGGGCGGGCACGCCCGCCGTCGTCGAGAGGTCCTTCATCGACATCGGCCCCGGCATCACGGGGATCGCCGGCGAGGCCGAGGTCAGCGACGGCATGCCCCAGGTGGCGGCCGTCCCGCCCAGGTCGGCCGAGCCCAGCACGGCCCGGCCCGTCGCGAGGCCGGTCAGGCCGAGCCGCCTGGCCAGCTCCCCGGCCGCCATGGCCAGCTTGTTGCTCTCCGACGCGACCATCCGGCTGCTGCCCGAGCCGTTGTCGTTCACGCGCAGCTTCGTGTGCTCGTCGCAGTACGTGGCGACCGAGCGAGGCGACAGCAGCGCGGGCTCGCCGCCCTGGCAGCTCGCGGCCGTGGCGGGACCGGCGACCAGCCAGATGACGCCCGTGGACAGAGCGGCCACCGCGATCATGCTCCGCGTTCTCTGGAATGACACCTGCACGTCTCCCTGATCGACTTCGGTGATCTCGCTGAACGTAGTCACCCGTGCGGCCGGGGAGCGGCGGCTTGTCCGAAGAGTGGGGCGAACCTTACCGAAGCCGGGGGCCGATGACCTTGCCATGACACGCCGGAGCCCGGAGATCTGCTGGATCCCCGGGCTCGGATGCGGCCGTTCCCGACAGCGCGCCGGTCGTTCAGGACCCGCGCTGGATGAGCAGCTCGTCGTCGCCCAGCTCGACCTGGACGTGGTCACCGTCGGAGACCTCGCCCGACAGCACGGCCCTGGCCAGTTTGTCGCCGATGGCGGACTGGACGAGGCGGCGCAGCGGGCGGGCGCCGTACATCGGGTCGTAGCTCGTCAGTGCCAGCCACTCGCGGGCCGCCGGCGTGACCTCCAGCGTCAGCCTCCGGTCGGCCAGGCGCTGCGCCAGCCGCTCGACCTGCAGGTCGACGATCTGCGCCAGTTCCTCGGTGCCGAGCGCGTCGAAGAGGATCACGTCGTCGAGCCGGTTGAGGAACTCCGGCTTGAACGAGCCGCGCACCGCCCCCATGACCGCGTCGCGCTTCGCGCCGTTCTCCAGCTTGGGATCGACGAGGAACTGCGAGCCGATGTTGGAGGTCAGGATCAGGATCGTGTTGCGGAAGTCGACCGTGCGCCCCTGGCCGTCGGTCAGCCGCCCGTCGTCGAGCACCTGCAGCAGGATGTCGAACACCTCGGGATGGGCCTTCTCGACCTCGTCGAGCAGCACCACGGTGTACGGGCGCCGCCTGACGGCCTCGGTGAGCTGGCCGCCCTCCTCGTAGCCGACGTAGCCGGGAGGCGCGCCGACGAGCCTGGCCACGCTGTGCTTCTCGGAGTATTCGCTCATGTCGATGCGGGTCATCGCCCGCTCGTCGTCGAACAGGAACTCCGCCAGCGCCTTGGCCAGCTCGGTCTTGCCCACGCCCGTCGGGCCGAGGAACAGGAAGGACCCGGTCGGGCGGTCGGGGTCGGCGATGCCGGCCCGGCTGCGGCGTACGGCGTCGGAGACGGCCTGTACGGCCCGCTGCTGCCCGATCAGGCGCTTGCCCAGCTCCTCCTCCATCCGCAGCAGTTTGCTCGTCTCAGCCTCAAGCAGCCGCCCTGCGGGGATGCCGGTCCACGACGAGATCACCTCGGCGATGTCGTCGGCCCCGACCTCCTCCTTGACCATGGCGTTGTCGGGCGGCGCGGCCTCGGAGGCCGCCTTGAGCGCCTGTTCGAGCCGGGGCACCTCGGCGTACATCAGCCGGGAGGCCGCCTCGAAGTCGCCGTCGCGCTGCGCCCGCTCGGCCTCGCCGCGCGCCTCGTCGAGCTGCTTCTTCAGCTCGCCGACCTTGTTGAGTCCGGCCTTCTCGTGTTCCCAGCGGCCGACGAGGGCGTTGAGCTCCTCCTGCCGGTCGGCCAGCTCCTGGCGCAGCCGCTCAAGCCGCTGGACGGAGGCCTCGTCGGTCTCCTTCGACAGGGCCAGCTCCTCCATCTTCATCCGGTCGACGTTGCGCTGGAGCTGGTCGATCTCCACCGGGCGGGAGTCGATCTCCATGCGCAGCCGCGAGGCGGCCTCGTCGACCAGGTCGATGGCCTTGTCGGGGAGGAACCTGCTGGTGATGTAGCGGTCGGACAGCGCCGCCGCGGCGACGAGCGCGCTGTCGGCGATCTGCACCTGATGGTGGGCCTCGTAGCGGCCCTTGAGCCCGCGCAGGATCGCGATCGTGTCCTCGACCGTGGGCTCGCCGACGTAGACCTGCTGGAAGCGGCGCTCCAGCGCGGGGTCCTTCTCGATGCGCTCGCGGTATTCGTCGAGCGTGGTCGCGCCGATCATGCGCAGCTCGCCGCGGGCCAGCATGGGCTTGAGCATGTTGCCGGCGTCCATCGCGCCCTCGGCGGCCCCGGCTCCGACGACGGTGTGCAGCTCGTCGATGAACGTGACGACCTGCCCGTCGCTCTCCTTGATCTCCGAGAGCACGGCCTTGAGCCGCTCTTCGAACTCGCCGCGGTATTTCGCGCCCGCGACCATCGCGCCGAGGTCGAGCGAGATCAGCCGCTTGTTGCGCAGCGACTCGGGCACGTCGCCGGCCACGATGCGCTGGGCCAGGCCCTCGACGACGGCGGTCTTGCCGACGCCCGGCTCTCCGATGAGCACCGGGTTGTTCTTGGTGCGGCGGCTGAGGACCTGGACCACGCGGCGGATCTCGGAGTCGCGGCCGATGACCGGGTCGAGCTTGCCGCCGCGGGCCCGCTCGGTGAGGTCGACGCCGTACTTCTCCAGCGCCTGGTAGGTGTCCTCAGGGGTCTCGCTGGTGACCCGCGCGTTGCCGCGTACTTTCTCGAACGCGTCGAGCAGCGCCTGCGGCGTCGCGCCCTGCGACCTGAGCAGCTCGGCCGACTGGCCCCCGTCGGCGGCCAGGCCGACCAGCAGGTGCTCGGTCGAGACGTAGAGGTCTTCGAGGCGGTTGGCGTGCTGGGCCGCGGTGTTGAGCACGGTCAGCAGCTGGCGCGAGCTGGACGGCGCCCCCACCGTCGAGCCCTGCGCCTTCGGCAGCGTCGCGAGCTGCTCCTCCGTGCGGGCCCGCAGCGTGCGCCAGTCGGCGCCCACGGCTTCGAGCAGCGGCACGGCGGTGCCGCCCGTCTGGGAGAGCAGCGTGGTCAGCAAGTGAGCGGGGGAGATCTCCGGGTTGCCCTCCGCGGCGGCGCGCCGCATGGCACCCGAGAGAGCTTCCTGGCTCTTCTGGGTGAGCTTGTAGTCCATCTTTCTAGGCCCCCGGTGGCAGCTCGTAGCGGATCAGCGCTCTGACCATGCGCATCTCGGCGCGCAGGCGGACGACCTCCTCACGCAGCCGCAGAGCTTCGTTCTCGAGCTCGAGAATCCGCTTGATGCCCGCGAGGTTGATGCCCTCCTCCTGGGAGAGCCGCTGCACCTCGCGGAGCTGGATGATGTCGCGTGTCGAGTAGAGGCGGCCGCGCCCGGCGGTGCGCCCGGGACTGACCAGCCCGAGGCGGTCGTACTGGCGCAGGGTCTGCGGGTGCAGTCCGGAGAGCTGCGCGGCCACCGAGATCACATAGACAGGGGTGTCATCGGAAAGGTCGAAGTAGTTGGCGTCCATCGGCTTACTCGCTTCTGGCTCGCTGAATGAGCTCAGCGCGCGGGTCCTCACTCGCGACCGCGGTGTTGAACTCGTTGAGCAGCTCGCGCGACTTGTCGTCGAGCGTCTTCGGCACGACCACCTCGACGCTGGCGAGCAGGTCGCCCTTCGTTCCGTCCTTGCGGGTGACGCCCCTGCCGCGCACGCGGAACGTGCGCCCGTTGGGTGTGCCCGCGGGAATGCGCAGCGTGACCGGCATCCCCTTGAGTGTCGGGACCTTGATCTCGGCGCCCAGGGCGGCCTCCGAGAACGTCACCGGCACGGTGATCGTCAGGTTGTCGCCCGACCTGCCGAACACGGCGTGCGGCTTGACGTGCGTCAGGATGTAGAGGTCGCCCGCCGGGCCGCCGTTCTCGCCCGGCGCCCCCTTCCCCTTGAGCCTGACCCGCTGGCCGTCGGCCACCCCTGCGGGAATGCGCGCCTGGATGGTGCGGGTGCTCTTGGCTCGGCCGCTGCCCTCGCACACGGGGCAGGGGACGTCCACGATCAGCCCGCGCCCCTTGCAGTCGCGGCAGGGCTCGGAGAAGGCGAAGTTGCCCAGGTTGCGGCTGGCCGCGCCGGTGCCCTCACAGGTGGGGCAGACCCTGGGGGTCGTGCCCGCCTTGGCGCCGGTGCCGCTGCACGAGGTGCAGGCGGCGGAGCTGGTCAGCCTGAGGGACACGGTGGTGCCGTCGACCGCTTCCGTGAAGGTCAGCGTGACCTCGGACTCGACGTCCTGGCCACGCCGCGGCCTGGACGTGGTCGTGGTGCGGGTCGCCCCGCCCCGGTTGAACAGCCCGCCGAACAGGTCGCCGAGCCGCTCGCCCGCACCCCCGCCCTGGGCGCCGCCCTGCTGGGCGGTGCCGCCGAACAGGTCGCCGAAGTCGAACGGGAAACCGCCACCGCCAGGCCGCTGGCCGCCCACCCCTGACCCGAACAGCGTGCGCGCCTCGTCGTACTCCTTGCGCCGCTTGGTGTCGGACAGGACGTCGTAAGCCTCGGAGACCTCCTTGAACTTGGTCTCCTTGGTCGCGTCGCCCTGGTTGGTGTCGGGGTGATACTGCCTGGCCAGCTTGCGGTACGCCTTCTTGATCTCGTCGGCGGTGGCGGTCTTGGGCACACCAAGGACGGCGTAGTAGTCCTTTTCCAGGTAGTCCTTGGTGCTCATCTACGGCCCTTCGTCTTTGTGATCAGTTGTCGTCGTCATTGGACGCGGCTGGAGCGTCCTCGGGTTCGGCGACGGCCACCCGCGCCGGGCGCAGCACCCTGTCGCCGATGCGGTATCCGAGCTGCAGCACCTCGACGGCGGTCGGCTCGCTCACCTCGGTCGAGTAGCTGTGCATCAGCGCCTCGTGGATCGTCGGGTCGAACGGGTCGCCCTTCTGCCCGAAGGAGCTGAGGCCCAGCTTGGTGAGCGCCGACTCCAGCGACTCCGCCACCTTCGCGAAGCCGCCGGTCAGCTCGCCGTGGTCGCGGGCCCGGCCGATGTCGTCGAGGACGGGAAGGAGCTCCGACAGGGCCCCCGCGACGGCCTGCTCGCGGACCGCGACCCGGTCGCGCTCGACCCTGCGGCGGTAGTTGGTGTATTCCGCCTGAAGTCGCTGCAGGTCGGCGGTCCGCTCGGCGAGCTGGGCCGCCAGCTCGCCATCCTGCGGCTCCAGCACGTCGCCCGGCACCTCCTGTGGCGCCGCGGGCGCCTGTCGAACCTGGCCCGTCTCCGGGTCGATCTTGCGGTTGTCGCGGATCACCGGCTCCTCGTGCCCGTTTTCACGCGCTGGCATCACTGGTCCTTCTTCGGCTGGTCGTCGTCGACGATCTCGGCCTCGACCACGTCGTCGTCGGCCTTCTGGTCACCCTGGCCGGCGGTGGCGTCCTGCGGAGCGCCCTCGGGACCGGCCTGCTGACCCTGACTCTGAGCGTAGATCGCCGAACCCATCTTCTGACTGACGGTGGCGAGCTTCTCGGCCGAGGTGCGGATGACGTCGGTGTCGGTGCCCTCCAGAGCCTTCTTCAGCTCAGCCAGGGCGTCGTTGACCTCGGTCTTGATCTCGCCGGGGACCTTGTCGTCGTTTTCGCGGAGGAACTTCTCCGTCTGGTAGGCCAGACCGTCCGCGTTGTTGCGGACCTCGGCCTCCTCGCGGCGCTTCTTGTCCTCCTCGGCGTACGACTCGGCCTCGCGCATCATCCGCTCGATGTCGTCCTTCGGCAGCGCGGAGCCGCCGGTGATCGTCATCGTCTGCTCCTTGCCCGTGCCCAGGTCCTTGGCGGAGACGTTGACGATGCCGTTGGCGTCGATGTCGAAGGTGACCTCGATCTGCGGGATGCCGCGCGGCGCCGGCGCGATGCCGGTCAGCTCGAACGTGGCCAGCTTCTTGTTGTAGGACGCGATCTCGCGCTCGCCCTGGTAGACCTGGATCTGCACCGACGGCTGGTTGTCCTCGGCCGTGGTGAAGACCTCGGAGCGCTTGGTCGGGATCGTCGTGTTGCGCTCGATGATCTTGGTGAAGATGCCGCCCTTGGTCTCGATGCCCAGCGACAGCGGGGTCACGTCGAGCAGCAGGACGTCCTTGACCTCACCCTTGAGCACACCGGCCTGGAGCGCGGCGCCGATGGCCACGACCTCGTCGGGGTTGACGCCCTTGTTGGGCTCCTTGCCGCCGGTCAGCTCCTTGACGAGCTCGGAGACGGCGGGCATGCGGGTCGAGCCGCCGACGAGCACCACGTGGGCGATGTCGGAGACCTTGATGCCGGCGTCCTTGATGACCTGGTGGAACGGGCCCTTGGTGCGCTCGAGCAGGTCGGCGGTGAGCCGCTGGAACTCGGAGCGGGTCAGCTTCTCGTCGAGGTGCAGCGGGCCCTCGGACGAGGCCGTGATGTAGGGCAGGTTGATGTTGGTCTCGGACTGGCTGGACAGCTCGATCTTGGCCTTCTCGGCCGCCTCGCGCAGGCGCTGGAGCGCCATCTTGTCCTTGGCCAGGTCGACGCCGTGGGCGTTCTGGAAGCGCTTGACGAGCTCGTCGACGACGCGCTGGTCCCAGTCGTCGCCGCCCAGGTGGTTGTCACCGGAGGTGGCCTTGACCTCGACGAAGCCGTGGCCGTCCTCCTGGCCGACGTCGAGCAGGGACACGTCGAAGGTGCCGCCGCCGAGGTCGAAGACCAGGATCGTCTGGTCCTGCTCCTTGTCGAGCCCGTAGGCGAGCGCCGCCGCGGTCGGCTCGTTGATGATGCGCAGCACGTTGAGCCCCGCGACCGTGCCGGCCTCCTTGGTGGCCTGGCGCTGGGCGTCGTTGAAGTAGGCGGGGACGGTGACCACCGCGTCGGTGATCTTCTCACCGAGGTAGGCCTCCGCGTCCTGCTTCAGCTTCTGCAGCACGAACGCGCTGATCTGCTGCGGGGAGAACTTCTTGCCGTCGATCTCCTGGGACCAGTTGGTGCCCATCTCCCGCTTGACGGAGCGGATCGTCCGGTCCACGTTGGTGACGGCCTGCCGCTTGGCGACCTCACCGACCAGGACCTCGCCGTTCTTCGCGAAGGCGACCACGGACGGCGTGGTCCGCGAGCCCTGCGCGTTGGCGATGACAGTGGGCTCACCGCCCTCGAGGATCGAGACGACGGAGTTGGTCGTCCCAAGGTCGATACCTACCGCACGTGCCATGAGTACGTCCTTGTAGTCAAAGTTGAGTCTGTTGGACTCAACCTATGGATACGTGTCGTCTTTGTCAAACGACTTGAGCCTACCCGACTCAACCCTCGTGAGCGTGAAAGCATTCCCGAATTCCGGGCAAGAACGGGCGTGACAGTGCACAACTCACGTAACGGACCCGCGCGATTAGGGGTTCCACCCGATCTCTTCGACGCCCACTTCGCGGAGATCCACCGCTACATCGCGCGCAGGCTCTCCGCGGACGTCGCCGACGACCTCGCCGCCGAGGTCTTCCTGGTGGCCATGGGCGGGGGTTACGACGCCGCGATGGGCGCGGTCAGACCATGGTTGTACGGGATCGCGACCAACCTGGTGGCACGGCACCGGCGTACCGAGATCAGGCGGTGGAAGGCCATCAGCCGGACGGCGGAGCGCGACACCGCCGGCCACGAGGACGAGGTGCTCGACCGGGTCGCCGCCGCCCGCTTCGCCCGGCCGCTGGCGGGGGCGCTGGCCGGGCTGAAGCGGCGCGACCGCGACGTGGTGCTGCTGGTCGCGCTGGCCGGGCTGAGCCACGCCGAGGTGGCGGCCGCCCTGGACATCCCGTACGGGACCGTTGCCTCCCGGCTGAACCGGGCCCGCAGGCAACTGCGCGCGGCACTGGGTGACCTGGATTCGCTGAAGGAGGACGTCGATGGATGAACTCGACCTGCTGAACCGCGCCCTCCCCGGCGCGCGCCAGCCGTCCCCGGAGGTCGTGGCCCGCGCCCGGGCCCGCGTGCGGGCCCGTGAGAGGGCCCATGAGAGGGCCCGTGAGAGGGTGCCGAGACGGCGGGTGCGGGCGTGGTGGGCCGCGCCGGTCACCGTGGCGGTCGTGGGGCTCGTCTTCGCCCTCGTGACCACCCTCGCCCCGCCCTCCGCCCCTGTGCTCACCCGGCCGAACCAGGCGCTCTACGACCTGGCGGACCGGATCGAGCGGCTGACGGAGAAGAAGGGCGCCTACTGGCGCGGCGAGGAGCTGTGGGGCTCGTACGTGCGCACGGACGGCTACACGTTCCTGATGACCATGCGCGTGGATCGCTGGCTGCCGCGTGAGCCCGGCGGGAAGAAGCTCAACGTGTCCCAGCCGGTCTACACCATGGAACCGGCCACGGCGGCGGACGCGCGGGCCTGGCGGGCGGCGGGGTCACCGGCCAAGATCACGGTCGCGTGCGGCGACGGCGGGCCCTGCGGCCAGGTGAGCACCAAGAAGGGGCACAACTGCGCCTATGACCGGACCGGCGCCAACGGTCTGCTGAGCGGCCACGGGTTCGCCCGCCTGACCGTGGCCGACCTGGCGGCCCTGCCCACCGGGCGGGACGCGCTCATGGCCTGGCTGCGCGACTTCCACAAGGCGTGGGCCGGCCGCGGCTCCAAGCCGGCGTTCGATGAGTTCCTGCCCGTGGCCTCCAACCTGCTGGCGGCGCCGATCGGCCCGGCCCAGCGGGCCGCGCTCATCCGCCTGCTGGCCGCCTCGCCCCACGTCAAGGTCGTGGGAGAGGTGACGGGACCCCTGGGAGGAAAGGGGCTGGCGCTGGACTTCGGGGAGCTCGACCACGTCTTCGACAGCCGGCTGACCCCGGCGAAGTTCCCCTACCAGCGGCGGATCGTCGACCTGTCCACGGGCCGGTGGCTCGCCGACGTCACCTACCAGGGCCGCGCGATCGGCGGCGTGGCCAAGGGGGCGCCGCTGATGTTCGCCGCCCGCCACGTCAGCACCGGCTGGGCCGAGGGGCCGCCCGGCCCGCCGAAGGGGTGCAAGGCGTTGAAGCTGGTGGGCTGAGCGACGTGGGCGGACCCCGGCGCGGTGGGCGCGCACCGGGGTCCGCGTAGGAGATGGCTCACGTGACCCGGGCGCTCGCGCCCTCCATCGGAGCGGGATCTCACCGGCGGAGGGTTCGGCGGCGGGGGTGTTCTGATCGATGTATCGCAACAAATCGATCATTTGTCACTACGGTTGTCCGTAAGTGGACAAATGAGGAAGTGGGGATATCAGGACTTGACGCCGCCAACGGGCACCGCCCTGTCACGCCGTCACTTCGCGCCGTCACTTCGCGCCGCCCCTGTCACGCCGTCACTTCGCGCCGCCCCTGTCACGCCGTCACTTCGCGCCGTCCACGAGCTTCCGCTTGCCGAGGGCCTTCTTCAGGGTGACCGTCGTGGTCTTCTCGATCGCGATCATGATGCAGGACACGTTCTTCGCCTTGCTGCCGGTGCCCTCGTACAGGGTGACGGTGACCCGCTTGGACGTCTCCTTCACCTTGACCCGGTCGAGCACCGTGCACGGCTCCACCCCAGACCACCAGGTGAGCTGGACCTTGCGGCCCTTCGAGACCGGCTTGGCCTTGGTCCAGCGGACCTTGTGGACGTTGATGGCGTCACCCGTCGGCTTGACCGTCTCGGGCGGCTTCGTGGGAGAGGTGGTGACCGGCTCCGACACGACGGGAGGCTTCTCCGGGGTCGAGGACGAGGCCCGCTCGACCGGCGGGGTCGTGCCGCAGCCCGCGGCGAGCACCAGACATCCGGTCAGGAGAGTCGCTGTCATTGTCCGCATACCCCTACGACGGACCGCGCCCGCCGCCGGTTCAACTCCCCGGCCGGATCCTGGTCAGGGCACGAGTTGCGAGGTGGGGGCGCACGATCGGCAGGCCGACTGATTAGTGTGGATCGTGTGCTCCGTCAGGCCATGCTCGCCCTCTCCAAGAGCCCCCGAGCCGAGCGGCTCGTCACCACCTCGCCGTTGACCGCGGACGTGATCAGGCGCTACGTCGCGAGCGACATCGGCGCCGTCGTCGACCGGCTGACCCGCCAGGGGCTGCTCGTCAGCGTCGACCACCTCGGCGAGGAGGTGACGGACGAGGCCCAGGCCGAGGCCACCGTGGCCACCTACGTGTCGCTGCTCGACCTGCTGCCCGCCGGCGCCGACGTGTCGGTCAAGCTCACCGCGCTCGGGCTGCGGCTGTCCCAGCGGCTCGCGACCGCCAACGCCACCGCCATCTGCGCGGCTGCCGAGGCGAAGGGCGTCACCGTCACGCTCGACGCCGAGGAGCACGACACGATCGCCGGGCTGCACGCCGTGCACGCGATGCTGCGCAGAGAGCATCCCGAGGTGGGCGTGGTGGTGCAGGCCTACCTGCCCGACTCGCTCGACCGCTGCGAGAAGGCCGGGTCCGCCCGCGTACGGCTGTGCAAGGGGGCCTACACCGCCCCCGGCGGCTACCGCAGGGCCGCCGACATCGACCGCTCGTTCGTACGATGCCTGAAGGTCCTCATGGCCGGCCCCGGCTACCCCATGGTCGCCACGCACGACCCCAGGCTGCTGCGCATCGCCTCCACGCTGGCCGTCCTCGACGGCCGCGACACGACGGGCTACGAATACCAGATGTTGTACGGCGTGCGCCCCGAGGAGCAGACCCGCCTGGCCGGGCTCGGCTCCCGGGTGCGCGTCTACGTCCCCTACGGCGCCGACTGGTACGCCTACCTCATGCGCCGCCTGGCGGAGCGCCCCCGCAACCTGGCCTTCTTCCTGCGTTCCCTGGTCTCCCGGCGGTAGCGGATAGGCTGCCAGACCAGCGTTCCATTCATCGAGGGGCCGAAATGATCGCGATTCTGGGCACGGGCAAGATGGGCGAGGCCCTGCTGTCCGGGTTGCTGCGCGCCGGGCTCAAGCCGGGCGACATCATGGCGACCACCCGCAGGGCCGAGCGCGCGCAGGCGCTGCGTGACGCGTACGGCGTGCGCATCGTCTCCAACGCGGAGGCGGCCAAGTCCGCCGACACCCTCGTCCTCGCGGTCAAACCGCAGGACATGGCGACGCTGCTGGCCGAGATCGCCCCTTATGTGCCCGCTGGGCGGCTGGTGATCAGCGCCGCGGCCGGCATCACCACCTCCTTCGTCGAGCAGCGGCTCGGCGTCCAGGTGCCGGTGGTGCGGGTGATGTCCAACACGCCGATCAGGTTCGACGAGGCGATGAGCGTGATCTCGGCGGGGGCGCACGCCACCGAGGAGCACCTCAAGCTGACCGAGGGGCTGCTTGAGCCGGTCGGCAAGGTGCTGCGCATCCCCGAGTCGCAGCAGGACGCCGCGACGGCGCTGTCCGGCAGCGGCCCCGCCTACTTCTTCTACCTGGTCGAGGCCATGGTCGACGCGGGCATCCTGCTCGGCATGCCGCGCGCCGCCGCGCTCGACATGGTCACCCAGTCCATCGTGGGGGCCGCGGTGATGCTGCGTGACTCCGGCGAGCATCCGGTGATCCTGCGCGAGGCCGTCACGTCGCCCGGCGGCACGACGATCGCGGCCATCGCCGAGCTCGAACGCCACAGCGTGCGCGCCGCCTTCCTGGCCGCCATCGAGGCCGCCCGCGACCGCGGCCGCGAGCTCGCGTCCGGCTGACCCCCCCGGCCTCCACCCCGGCCTCCGGCCGGCATCCGCGTCCGGCCGGAGGCCGGCCTGCGGCTGAGCACCCGGCAGCGGCGGCCGAGCGGGCGCTTGTGAGGGCGGCGGGCCCGGCTCCTACGATGGGGCGGTGACGGTCCGACGCGGGCTGGCCCCGCTGCTCGTCCTGTTAGCTCTGACCGGCTGCACGTCCGAGGAACCCCCGGCCGTCCAGCTCGCCGAGGTCCGGCGCGCCCCGGTCACCGAGGTCGTCGAGGCGCCCGCCACCATCGGCGCGCGCGCCTCCGCGACACTGCGCTCTCCCGCCCAGGGCACGATCGCCAAGCTGTACGTCAGTGAGGGCGACCGCGTCCGCAAGGGCCAGGTCCTGGCCAGGATCCGCTCGCCCCAGGCGGAGGACCAGCTCAGCCAGGCCCGCCGCGCGTCCAGGATGCCGGCCCCGGCGAGCTTCGGCGCGAACGTCCGCCTCCCGTCCCTCGACACCGGCGCGTTCGACCGCAAGGTGGCCGCCCACTTCGCCAAGGCCAGGAAAGAGGCGAAGAAGGTCGAGGACCGGCAGGCCCGCAGGCAACTCCTCACCGCGATCGAGCTGGCCCAGACCCAGCACCGGGCCCAGACGAAGGCGCTGGCCTCGATCACCGCCCAGCTCAACCGCTCGATCACCGGCGTGACCAGCGACCTGTCCAGCTCCATGGCCTCGCTCCAGGCCGCCTCGCGCACCCAGGCGAAGGCCGCGGTGAAGGCGGCCGAGAGCACGGTGAAGTCGCTGACGATCAAGGCGCCGTTCTCCGGCGTCGTCAGCCTGGGCCGGGCGTCGGGCGGCGGCGCGGCGGGCGGGGTCGAGAGCCTGCTCGGACGGCTGCCCGGCGGCGGGCAGCAGCTCCCGTCCGTGCCCTCGGGCGGATCCGCCTCCGGCGCTCCCGTCGCGATCGGCGTCCCGGTCTCGCCCGGAGACTCCATCGTCACCGTGACCGACGTGTCCAGGCTCACCCTGGACGCCGACGTGGACGAGACGGACGTCCTGCTGGTACGCGAGGGCGTCGAGGCCGCCGTCGAGCTGGACGCGGTGCCCGGCGCCACGTACACCGCCGTGGTCACCGGCATCGGCGTCAACCCCATGGAGGGCACCACGGGCGGCGTCAGCTACCCCGTACGCCTCAGGCTCGGCCCCGGCGCCTTCGACGACGGCGCCAAGGCGCCCGCCCCCAAGCCGGGCATGAGCGCCGTCACCAGGCTGACCGTGCGCGAGTCGCCGTCGGCCGTCTCGGTGCCGGCCTCGGCCATCGTCTCCAGCGGGCGCGAGAGCGTGGTCTGGGCGGTGGCGGACGGCGTGGCGCGGCGGCGCGTGGTCAAGCTCGGCGCCCAGGGCGACGCCGTGGTGGAGGTGCTGAACGGGGTGTCCGTGGGCGACCGGGTCGTGGTCAAGGGCGCGGACTCCGTACGGGAGGGGCAGCGGCTGCCATGAGCGCTCCCGCCATCGAGGCGGTGGACCTCACCCGCCGCTACCAGCTCGACGGCGTGGCCGTCGAGGCGCTGAGAGGTGTCTCGCTCCGGATCGACCAGGGCGAGTTCGCCGCCGTCGTGGGCCCGTCGGGGTCGGGCAAGTCCACGCTCATGCACCTGCTGGGCTGTCTCGACCGGCCCTCCTCCGGCGTGCTGCGGATCAACGGGGTGGACATCTCCCAGCTGTCCGACGGCGCGCTGGCCGAGCTGCGCAACCGGACGATCGGCTTCGTCTTCCAGTCCTTCCACCTGCTGGCCAGGACCACGGCGCTGGACAACGTGGCGCTGCCGCTGGTCTACCGGGGGCTGGGACGGGCCGAGCGGCGGGCCAGGGCCCGCGCGGCACTGGAGTCGGTGGGGCTGGGGCACCGGATGGACCACCGGCCCTCGCAGATGTCCGGCGGGGAGCAGCAGCGGGTGGCCATCGCCAGGGCGCTGGTCGGCGAGCCGAAGGTGCTGCTGGCCGACGAGCCCACCGGCAACCTCGACACCGCGAACGGGGCCGAGGTGATGGCCATACTCGACCGGCTCAACGCGGGCGGCGGCGTCGCCGTGGTGCTCGTCACGCACGAGGCCGAGGTCGCGGCCCACGCCAGGCGCCAGATCCACGTAAGGGACGGCGTGATCGAGCGGATCGACGTACGGGACGGGCCGATCGAGCGGACCGGCGTGCGGGACGGATCGACCGGGCGAGCCGACGGACAGGACGGGCGATGAACGCGACCGAGGCGCTGGTCATGGCGATGGAGGCGCTGCGGGTCAACCGGCTGCGCAGCGTGCTGACCATGCTCGGCGTCATCATCGGCGTGCTGGCCGTGGTGATCCTGGTGGCGATCGGCACGGGCGCCAAGGACGAGATCGAGCAGCAGATCTCCGGCCTCGGCACGAACATCATCCTCGTCGTCCCCGGCCGGATCAGCCTGGGAGCGGCGCCGACGCAGAGCAAGCTCGGCCTGGCCGACGTGGCCTACGTGCGGCGGGTGGTGGGCGACCCGGCGAAGGTGACGGTCTCGCTGCAGTCGGGCGAGACCGTGCGCGTGGGCAGGACCGAGGTGTTCGTCACGGTGATCGGCACCGATCAGAACCTGGTCAACATCTTCGAGCGGCCGGTCGGCAAGGGCCGCCCGCTGAGCGAGACGGACGTGGACACCCGCCGCCGGGTCGCCGTGCTCGGCTCGGAGGTGGCCGACCGGCTGTTCGGCGACCTGGACCCGATCGGGCGGCAGGTGACGGTGGCGGGGGCCAGGTTCAGGGTGGTCGGCGTGTACGCGACCGTGGGGCAGACGTTCGGGCTGTCGCGCGACCAGGAGATCCACATCCCGGTGACGACGGCGCAGCGGCTGCTCGGGATCGAGCGGATCAACGGGCTCGCGGTCGGCGCCTCGGGCCCGGACGAGATCGACCCGCTGTCGGACCGGGTGACGGCGGCGCTGCGCGACCGGTATCCGGGCGAGCAGTTCTCCGCCGTCACGCAGACCGCGCTGCTCGGCACGATCGGCAGCGTGCTGGGCATGCTCACCGGCGTGCTCGCGGCCATCGCCGGCATCTCGCTGCTGGTCGGAGGCGTCGGGGTGTCGAACATCATGCTGGTCAGCGTGCGCGAGCGCACCCGCGAGATCGGGCTGCGCAAGGCGCTGGGGGCCAGGCAGCGCGACATCCTGGCCCAGTTCCTCATCGAGGCGGTGCTGCTGACCACGATCGGCGGGCTCATCGGGATCCTGCTCGGGGTGGGCGGCGCGCTGGCCATCGAGGCGTTCACCGAGGTACCGGCCTCGATCACCTGGTGGTCGATCGCGCTGGCCTTCGGGGTGTCGGCGGCGGTCGGGATGTTCTTCGGCGTGGCGCCGGCGCGCAGGGCGGGCCGGTTGGATCCGGTGATCGCCCTGCGCGCCGAGTGAGACGGAGGAGCGCCTTCCAGACGCCGCGGCAGCCTGAGGCGGGAGAGCGGCTCAGGCGTCGCGGCGCCACAGCAGTCCGAGGCAGGGGACGGCTCAGGCGTCGCGGCGCTGCAGCAGCACGGCGCCCGCGGCGACGGTGACGGCGATCCACACCAGGTAGACGCCGAACCCGCTCCACGGCCCCAGCGCGCCCTCGCCCCGGACGGGCATCACGATCAGCATGCCGGCGTTGGTGGTGAAGTAGTCGGCCACGGTCCTGCCCCACTGCCCCGGCAACTGGTACATCAGCTGCGGCAGCACCAGCATCAGCGCGATGGCCGACACGATGGCCCCGGGCGTGTGCCGGATCAGGACGCCGAGCCCCAGCCCGAACAGGCCGCAGGCGGTCAGGTAGAGCGCTGACCCGAGCGCCGCCCCCGCGACCGCGCCAGGATCGACCGACGGCGGCTGAGCGATGAGCACGCCCACCAGGATCGCGACGGCCGACGCGGCCGCCGAGACGACCAGCCCCAACGCGGTGAAGACGACGATCTTGCCGGTGAGCAGCCGCAGCCGCCTGGGCACGGCCATGAGCGAGGTGCGGATGCCTCCCGTGCGATATTCGCTGGAGATCACCAGCACGCCCAGCGTGGCCATGGCCAGTGAGGCGAACATGTTGCCCACCAGGCTCAGCTGGATCGCGTCCTGGCCGGTGATCGGCCCGTCGGTGCTGCCCTTCTGCGCGGCGACGATGAGCGCGCCGAGGCCGATCAGCAGGATCGCGGTGGCGACCAGCGTCCAGACCGTCGAGCGTACAGAGCGGATCTTGGTCCATTCGGACCTGAGGATGTCGGTCATGAGGAGAACTCCAGGCTGTCCTTGGTCAGCTCCATGTACGCCGCTTCGAGCGAGGGACGCACGAACGTCAGCTCCTCCAGCGGAATGCCGGCCCGCGCGGTGAGCGTGCCGATCTCCAGCGTGCTCATCGCGGTGACCCGCAGGTGGTCGGGATGCAGCTCGCCCACTTTCACCAGGTCGGCGACCTCGGCCAGCCGGGGCGAGCGGACCCGTACGTAGCCCTGGGAGCTGCGCCCGATGAACTCGGCCACGCTCGTGTCGGCGATGAGCCGCCCCTTGCCGATCACGATCAGGTGGTCGGCGGTCTGCGCCATCTCGCTCATGAGGTGACTGGAGACGAACACCGTCCGCCCCTCGGCCGCGAGCTTGCGCATGAACGTGCGGATCCACAGGATGCCGTCGGGGTCGAGCCCGTTGACGGGCTCGTCGAACAGCAGGATCTCCGGGTCGCCGAGCAGCGCCGCGGCGATGCCCAGCCGCTGCGACATGCCCAGCGAGAACCCGCCGACCCGCCGCCCGGCGACCTCGCCCAGGCCCACGGCCTCCAGCACCTCGCCCACGCGGGAGGAGGGGATGCCGTTGCTCTGTGCGATGGCGAGCAGGTGGTTGCGGGCGCTGCGCCCGCCGTGCACGGCTTTGGCGTCCAGCAGCGCGCCGACCTTGCGCAGGGGATGCCTCAGCTCCGCGTACGGCCGCCCGCCTACGAGCACCGAACCGCCCGAGGGCCGGTCGAGGCCGAGGATCATGCGCATCGTGGTCGATTTCCCTGCGCCGTTGGGTCCGAGGAAGCCGGTCACCTGACCCGGCTCGACGTCGAACGACAGATCCGCCACGGCGACGGTGCCGCCGTAGCGCTTGCTCAGGTTCGTTGCCCGGATAGCGGTCATGGTCACAGCGTGCCGTCGTACGGCGCCGGTTTCTTCCTGCCCCGGGACCGTTCGCGGAGCCGCGATCTAGGACCCTGGTCCTACTCTCCTGGGTGGATCAAGCCCGCCTCGTACGCGACGATCACGGCCTGGGCCCGGTCCCGCACGCCGATCTTGGCGAACAGGCTCGTCACGTGGTTCTTCACGGTCGAGGGGGAGACGGACAGGCCGGCCGCGATCTCCGCGTTCGACCTGCCCCGGGCGATCAGCACGAGGATCTCCCGCTCGCGCTCCGTGAGCCCGGTCAGCGCGGCGGGCGCCTGGCGCGGGGGCGAGGTGCGGACGAAGGTGCCGATGAGCCGGGTCAGCAGGCGCGGTGCGACGGCCGACTCGCCCCGGTGCACCACGCGTACGCCCTCGATCAGCTCCTCGGGGGAGACGTCCTTGGGCAGGAAGCCGTCCGCGCCCGCGCGCAGCGCCGCGACCACGTTCTCGTCCAGGTCGAACGTGCTCAGCGCGAGCACCCGCACGCCGGGCAGTTCCGCGGTGATCAGCTCGGTCGCGCGCACGCCGTCCATGCCCGGCATGTGCAGGTCCATCAGCACCACGTCGGGCCGCAGCCGCCGGCTCAGGTGCACCGCCCGCTCGCCGTCGCCCGCCTCGCCGACCACGCTCAGGTCGGGCTGGGCGTCGAGCATGAGCCTGAAGCCCTTGCGCACCAGCTCGTGATCGTCGACCAGGAGCACTTCGATGGGGTCCGCGGCGGGATTCGCGGCGGTCATGTCGTCTCCAGCGGGATGCGGGCGTGCACGCGGAATCCGCCCTCCTGGCGCGGGCCGGTGGACAGCTGGCCCCCGCACAGGGCCACCCGCTCGGCCATGCCGCCGAGCCCGAACCCCGGCGTGCCCTGGCCCTTCGTCAGGCCGTCGTCGAGCACCTCGACCTCCACGGCGGCGGGCTGGTAGGCGAGCAGGACGCTGGCTCTGGCGCTGACGGCGTGCTTGCGCGTGTTCGTCAGCGCCTCCTGCACGATCCGGTAGACCGCGTGGTCCACGGTGGCGGGCAGCGCGACCGGCTCGCCCGTCACGGTCAGGCTGGCCGGTAACCCCGCCGACCTCGCCTCCTTGATCAGCGCGGGCAGCCGTTCCGCGCCGACCCCGGTCGCCGCGTCGGGGCCCTCGTGGCCGTCGGCCCTCAGCACGTCGAGCAGGCGGCGCATCTCCGACATGGCCTGCCTGGCGGTCTGCTCGGCGCTCTCCAGGGCGTTCCTGGTGACCTCCTGCTCCGGCGGCAGCGTCGCCCGCGCGCCGCCGACCAGGGCGTTGATCACCGTGATGTGGTGCGCCACCACGTCGTGCAGCTCCCTGGCGATGCGCCGCCGCTCGGCCCTGACCGCGGCGTCGGCGGCCTCGCGCATGCCCCGGTCCTTGAGCTCGGCCCGCAGCCGGACGAGCTGGCCGAGGCCCACGGTGGCGCCGACGGTGAACAGGGACACCAGCCAGAGCCCCTGCCCGTCCACGCCGAACGTCATGACGGTGGCGCCGGCGAGGCACGCCGCCGCCGAGGCGATCGCGGTGGTCCGGCCGCTGGTGTAGCGGCCCAGGCTGTACAGGGCGACGAGCGTGGGGATGTTGGTGTTGTCCACGGCCCCGCTCAGGATGAACACCGCGTCCACGGCGATGACCAGTGCGACGGTCGGCATCGGGCGGCGGCGGCGCATGAGCAGCAGCGCCGTTCCGAGCAGGTAGTGCAGGGTGGCGGCCTGGAACCACCACTGGCCCTGGGCGATCATCAGCAGAGGTCCGATGAGTGCGGGCAGGGCCAGCACGATCACCAGCGTCCGGTCGAAGACGACCGGACGTCTGAAGAATCTGGGGATCCGCCCGATCTTCCGAAAGATCCGCGCGATGCGCACGATAAACACCATAAGTCACGACTTCTGGGTGGAGCTCGGACGTTTCCCACCGTCGGCGGCGGCGCCGGACCCGTGCCACAGCAGGAGGTCCGTGGCTGCGGTAACGTCGGCGCGAAGGCGAGGGCAGCGTGTGGAGGGGTGGGCATGAGCCGGTCGGCGCGGGTGATCTGGGACGACGCTCTCATCTCCTACGACTTCGGCCCGAGCCATCCGCTCGCCCCCGTGCGCGTCGAGCTGACCATGGCCCTGGCCCGCGAGCTCGGTGTGCTCGACAAGGTCGACCTGGCCGGCTGTGAGCCCGCGAGTGACGACGAGCTGGCCCTGGTCCACGAGCGCCCCTACATCGAGGCCGTCAAGCGCGTGTCCGCCTCGGGCCGGGCCGATTTGAGCGTCGGCCTGGGCACGACCGACAACCCCGCGTTCAAGGGCGTCCACGAGGCCTCCGCGCTGATCGCCGGCGCCACGCTGGCCGCCGCCCGCGCCGTCTGGGAGGGCTCGGCCGAGCACGCGCTCAACATCGCGGGCGGGCTGCACCACGCGATGGCCGCCTCGGCCAGCGGGTTCTGCGTCTACAACGATCCGGCGCTGGCCATCGCCTGGCTGCTGGAGCGGGGCGTGGGCCGGATCGCGTACGTGGACGTCGACGTCCACCACGGCGACGGCGTGCAGGCGGCGTTCTACGACGACCCCAGAGTCCTGACGATCAGCCTTCATGAGAGCCCGCGCACGCTGTTCCCCGGCACGGGCTTCCCCCAGGAGACCGGCGCCGAGGGCACGGCCGTCAACGTCGCGCTGCCGGCGGGCTGTGGCGACTCCGGCTGGCTGCGTGCCTTCGACGCGGTCGTGCCGCCGCTGCTGCGCGAGTTCGGGCCGGAGATCCTGGTGACCCAGCACGGCTGCGACAGCCACGCGCTCGACCCCCTGGCCAACCTGATGCTCAGCGTGGACGGCCAGCGGGCCGCGTATTCCGCCCTGCACCGCCTGGCCCACGAGACGGCCGGCGGCCGGTGGCTGGCGACCGGCGGAGGCGGCTACGAGCTGGTCCAGGTGGTGCCGAGGATCTGGACCCATCTCATCGCCGAGGCGGCAGGTCATCCGATCGATCCGGCCACGCCGACGAGCGAGGAATGGCGCCGGTTCGTCCGCGAGCGGACGGGGGAGACGCCACCGCTCACCATGACGGATGGGCGCAAACCGGAATTTCATCACTTCTCTGATGGTTATGATCCTGCGGACCCCATTGACCGTGCGGTCATGGCGACCCGGCACGCGGTGTTCCCCCTGCACGGCCTCGATCCGATGCCCTGACGAGGAAGATGCAGTGCTCAGTCGCGACGAACTCCGTGAACAGCTTGTCCAGACCCGCATCGCGGGTGACGTCGCGACCTCCCGCGAGAACAACCTCGACCACTACAGCAGTCTGGCCAACGGCGACGCCTACTACGCGCTGGGCCTGACGTTCGAGCAGCCGTGGTCCTACCGCGACATCCTGGCGCTGATGGCGAAGTCCGCCGGCGTGGTCGCCGACCCGAGCCACCGCTGGGGCCAGGACACCATCGACCCCGAGCTGACGATCGACGCGATCGACGCGATGGCCGAGCGCATCGCCGCGGTGCTGGCCCGGCCGGGCGCGCGGATCCTGTTCGCCACCGGCCACCCCACCGGCCTGCTGGCCGTGCACCTGCCGCTGGCGGCCCTCTGCGTGGCGAAGGGCGCGCGGCTGCTGACGCCCGGCGAGGGATGGACGTACGCGGGATCGGGTTTCGGTCGGCCGCGGCGGATCCGCTACCTCCAGGACGTCGCCATGCTCGACGACAAGGGCGCGCTGGTGCACACCCACGACGCCGACCCGATGCGGCACATGCTCGATGAGCTCGGCGGCGACCTTCCCGACCTCGTGATCGCCGACCACGGCTGGGCGGGAGCGGCCGGAGAGGCGGGTGTGCCGACTGTGGCCTTCGCCGACTGCAACGACCCCGGGCTCTTCGTCGGTGAGGCGGAGGGCAAGATTGACGTGGTCGTACCACTCGACGACAACGTGCTACCCCGCTACTACGCTCCGTTGACCGAGCGGTTGGTCACAAGAGTCTCACAAGCCCTTCCCGTCTAATTCGGTCATCCCCATACCGTCTTTTCGCGCCTGCATTCCAAGAGGCTCGCTGTCCCTTTGCCAACTTTTGACAGGGCTCCGGCGACTCTTATGTGTGGCAACTTGGACAGTTCCAACGTCCGAGTGAGGTGCTCGGCCGGGCTGCTGGCCAGCGTTTTTGCTGGTTCGGCTGACAGGCGGCTCCGGCGACTGAGAAAATAGGGGGTTTGCGCACTCGGAGTCCCGACTTACGCTGACGGCAGTACACGTGCGTGAGCAATGGCACCAGTGGGGATAACCCGGAAACACGTGCGGAAGAGGCGTCCGATGGCTGCAGGCGAAAGACCTCTCAGCGAGGTGAAGTTCCTGACCGTCGCAGAAGTGGCGACGGTCATGAGGGTGTCCAAGATGACGGTGTACCGGCTCGTCCACTCCGGCGAGCTGCCGGCCATCAGAGTCGGCCGCTCGTTCAGGGTGCCTGAGCAGGCGGTACACGACTATCTGCGGGAGGCCTACATCGAGGCAGGTTGATGTAGCGACACGCCCGGTCGTGTCGTGAATGCTGTCGCGGGAGAGGCCCGGTTGCCGCTGATGCGACCGGGCTCTCGCCCCCCGATGGGCGATCTACCGTGGATCGCCGGTAGTCTGTGAGCCGGTGTGCGCTCGCACATCGATTCAGACTTGCTATCAGTACCTGGGGGTCCCGTGGGCTCTGTGATCAAAAAGCGCCGCAAGCGGATGGCTAAGAAGAAGCACCGCAAGCTGCTCAAGAAGACGCGCATCCAGCGGCGCAACAAGAAGTAACCGACGCAGCTGCGAGGCGCTGATGACCCACACCGTGCTTGTCACCGGGGTCTCGCGCCACATAGGCGCCCGGGTGGCGAGTGCCCTGGCGGCAGACCCGGACATCAGCCGTGTCATCGGAGTGGACACCGTACCGCCCCCCTCGCTGACGCGGGACGGTGACAGCTCCCTCGGCCGGACGGAGTTCGTCCGGGTGGATCTGCGCAGCCCCGACATCGCTCAGGTGATCGCGGCCGCGGACATCGACACCGTTGTGCACATGAGCCTCGTCAGCGCTCCCTCGCGGAGTGGTGGCAGGGCCGCGATGAAAGAGCACAACGTCATCGGCACCATGCAGTTGCTCGGTGCGTGCCAGCGGTCGGCGACCGTGCGACGTGTGGTGGTGCGTTCCACCACCGCCGTCTACGGCTCGTCGCCCCGCGATCCGGCGGTGTTCACCGAGGATCTGGAGCCCCACGACGGCCCCGTCCACGGTTACGCCAAGGACGCGGCCGAGGTCGAGGGCTACGTGCGGGGTTTCGCGCGGCGCCGTCCCGACGTGACGGTGTCGTTGCTGCGCTTCGCCAACTTCATGGGCCCAGGCGTCGACTCGCCGCTGACGCGTTACTTCACCCAGCCGGTGCTGCCGAGCGTGTTCGGCTTCGACCCGCGGCTGCAGTTCGTCCACGAGGATGACGCGGTCGAGGTGTTGCGCCGGATGGCCACCGAGCATCACCCCGGCACGTTCAACGTGGCCGGGGCCGGCGTGCTGCTGCTGTCGCAGTGCGCGCGCAGGGCGGGGCGGCCGACACTGCCGCTGCCCTCGTCCGCCTTCAAGGTGCTCGGCGGAGCCGTGCGCCGGATCGGGCTGGTCGAATACTCGCCCGAGCAGGTCAGGCTGCTGTGCCACGGCCGCGCGGTCGACACCGCCAGGCTGGAGGCCGAGCTGGGCTGGAAGCCCAAGTACACCACCGGCGCGGCCTTCGACGACTTCCTGCGCTCCCACGAGCTGCGGCCGCTGGGAGGTGCCCGGCCTTGAGCGTTCCCCAGGAGGAGGGCCGGGTGATCCCCATCAGCGCGGCGCCCTCGTTCGAGGAGCCCGACCCCATGGCCAGGCTGCTGGCCTTCCTGCGCCGGCGCGTGACCGGCGACTACGAGGTCGACGAGTTCGGCTACGACCCCGAGCTGACCGACAAGGTCGTCCTGGAGCTCATCAGGCCGCTCTACAACCACTGGTTCAGGGTCGAGCCCGTCGAGCTGAAGAACATCCCCGACGACAGCGGCGCCCTGATCGTGGCCAACCACTCGGGGACGCTGCCGATGGACGCGCTGATGCTTCAGGTCGCCCTGCACGACGAGGCCGGCCGGGCGCTGCGGCTGCTCGGCGCCGACCTGGTCTACCAGCTTCCCTTCCTCAGCCACCTGGCCCGCAAGACCGGCCACACGCTGGCCTGCCCCGAGGACGCCGACCGGCTGCTGCGCAAGGGCGAGCTGGTCGGGGTGTTCCCCGAGGGCTTCAAGGGCGTCGGCAAGCCCTTCTCCGAGCGCTACAAGCTCCAGCGCTTCGGCCGCGGCGGCTTCGTGGCCTCCGCCATCAGGGCCGGGGTGCCCATCGTGCCCACCGCGATCGTGGGGGCCGAGGAGATCTATCCCAAGATCGGCGATCTGAAGACGGTGGCCAGGCTGCTGGGCCTGCCCTACCTGCCGATCACCCCGTTCTTCCCGCTGCTCGGGCCGCTCGGCCTGGTGCCGCTGCCGTCGAAGTGGATGATCGAGTTCGGCGAGCCGATCAGGACCGACGAGTACGACCCGTCGGCCGCCGACGACCCCATGCTGGTCTTCAACCTCACCGACCACGTACGCGAGGTCATCCAGCAGCTGCTCAACGAGCTGCGGCTGCGCAGGGGCCACGCCTTCCCGCCCTTCCTCTGACAGGCCGGCCGAAGACCGGGTGCAACCGGACGGCCCCTGGCGGTGTTCTGCGGATCGATCGACTGAACACCGAAAGGGACAACCCTCATGGATCTGCAGCTTTCCGGCCGCGTCGCCGTCGTCACCGGCGCGTCCAAGGGCATCGGCCTGGCCGTCGCCCGCACCCTGGCTGAGGAGGGTGCCCACGTGGTCGCCGCCTCCCGTACCGTCCCCGACGCGAAGGTGAGCCACGTCGCGGTGGACCTGATGGACCCGCAGGCGCCCGCTCAGGTCGTCGCGCACGCGGTCGAGGAGTTCGGCGGGGTGGACATCCTGGTCAACAACGCCGGCGGCCCGCCGCCAGGCGTGACGCTGCCGCGCGCCGGGTTCCTGACGCCCGACGACGCCGATTGGCGGGAGATGTTCGAGTTCAACCTGTTCGCGGTCGTCCGGATGATCCGCGCCGCGCTCCCGGTGATGCTGGAGCGGGGCGGCGGCTCGATCGTCAACCTGTCCTCCACCATGGCCAGGCAGCCGAGCGCCATGAACGTCGACTACGGCGCCGCCAAGGCGGCCGTGCTGGCGATCGGCAAGTCCCTGTCCGAGGAGTTCGGGCCGCGCGGGATCCGGGTCAACACCGTCTCGCCGGGTCCCGTGCTGACGGACTGGTGGACCAAGGACGGCGGCGCCGCCGAGGTGTTCGCCGGCTTCGTCGGCTCCGACAGGGACAGCGTGATCAAGGAGGTGGCCCCTGCGATGATGAACCTGACCACCGGCCGGCTCGTGCACCCGCAGGAGATCGCCGACGCGGTCGCGCTGCTGGCCTCGCCCCGCTCCGGCGGCACGGCCGGCGCCGAGTTCGTCATCGACGGGGGCCAGCTCAAGGAGATCTGAACCCGCTGGGCGGGTTGTGGAGAGACATCCGTGACCGATCCCCCACAGAAGGGCGGAGATGATCACGCAACCCGCCGTCAGGGGAGTGGACTCCGAGCTGGTGAGCGCCTCGTGGACCGACCCCGAGGCGTTCGCCGAGCTCTTCGACCGCTACTCCGCCATGCTCTACAGGTACGTCTCCAAACGCCTCGGCCCCGGGCCGGCCGAGGACCTCGTCGGTGAGACGTTCCTGATCGCCTTCTCCAGGAGGAGGAGCTACGACCTGGCCTACCCGGACGCCAGGCCGTGGCTGTTCGGCATCCTGACCAAGCTGATCGCCCGGCACCATCGCTCCGAGGCGACGCGTTACCGGGCCCTCCTGCGCGCCCCCGTCGAGTCCGAGGTGGAGTCGCCCGCGGACCGGGTGGCGGCCGGGGTGAGCGCCCAGGCCGTCCGCGGTGAGCTGGCCGGCGCCCTGGCCGCGCTGCCCGCCAAGGATCGCGACGTGCTGCTGCTGATCGCCTGGGGCGATCTTACGTACGAGGAGGTCGCGCGGGCGCTCGGCATCCCCGTCGGGACCGTACGTTCCCGCCTCAACCGGGGCAGGCGGAAAGTACGCGCCGCGCTCGGCGACACCAACCCCATGGAGGAGGAGTGACGATGGACGACCTGAAGCTGCTCCGCGACCTCGGGGCCGAGCTGGAGCACGGGCCGCCGCCCACGCTCGTCCGCCAGCGCACGCGCTACCTGCAGGACCGGCCCCGCCGCCGCTGGAACGCGTGGTGGACGGCCGGCCTCGTCGCGGTCGCGACGGTCTGCGCGGTCGCGGTGCCCACGGTGCTCGTCTCGCCGCGCCACCTGGCGAACCTGGCGGGACCGCCGGCCGGGGGCGAGGCGGTGGACGTGAGCGGCGCCATGAATGTGCTGCTGATCGGCTCGGACACCCGCAAGGGCGAGGGCAACGCGAAGTACGGCCCGCGGAGCCAGGACGGGGGCCAGCGCGCCGACACCATCATCGTCGTCCACATGCCGGCCGACAGGAGCCGGGCCACCGCGGTCAGCGTCCCGCGCGACTCGCTGGTGCGGGCCGCGCCGTGCACGTCCGGCCCGGCCAGGACGGTCATGATCAACGCGCTGTACGACGAGGGCGGCGCCGCGTGCCTCAAGAAGACGCTGGAGAAGCTGACCGGCCTGCCGTTGCACCACACGATGGCGGTGGACTTCGCCGGGTTCGAGGACATGGTGGACGCGCTCGGCGGCGTCACCGTCAAGGTGCCGAAGCCTGTGAACGAGCCGAAGGCCAAGCTGCGCCTGCCCGCGGGCGAGCAGGTGCTCGACGGCGAGAAGGCCCTCGGGTACGTACGGCTGCGTTACTACGGGGACGACGGCTCCGACCTGTCCAGGATCAAACGGCAGCGCACGGTCGTCATGGCGCTGCTGAAGAAGGCGCAGGCGGCCGTCGCGGACCCGGGCAAGCTCCAGGAATTCCTCGAGGTGATGCGCAGGACGGTGAAGACGGACCTCACCGTGGAGGAGATGTACGCGCTGGCCATCCAGCTCGCGGAGACCAAGGTCAGCCTCACGGTGGTGCCCACGGCCGAGCATCCTGAGGACCGCAACCGGCTGCAGTGGAAGCAGCCGGAGGCGGGCAGGCTGTTCGCGTCGCTGAAGTAGGAGCGCCGCTGAAGTAGGAGCGGAGCCTCCCCGGGCGGGGAGGTCCATGGGGCGCCCCCAGGGGAGGGGCGCCTCAGTCCCAGTCCCGGGGCGCGGTCTCAGGCGCGGCCGCGGTAGTGGCGGCGCAGGGCGATGCCCGCCGCCACCCCGCCCGCGAGCGCGCCCACGCCGGCCGCGATGGGTAGCGCCGTCATCGTGGCCTTGCGCCCGGTGCGGAAGTCCCTGATCGGCCAGTCGTGCTTCCTGGCGTGCTCGCGCAGCTCGCTGTCGGGGTTGATCGCCACGGCCTCGCCGACCAGGGACAACATCGGCAGGTCGTTGGCCGAGTCGCTGTAGGCGGTGCAGCGCGTCAGGTCGAGCCCCTCCCTGCGGGCCAGCGCGCGCACCGCCTCCGCCTTGGCGGGGCCGTGGAGCAGGTCGCCGACCAGCCGCCCGGTGTAGACGCCGTTGCTGGTCTCGGCGACGGTGCCGAGCGCGCCCGTCAGGCCGAGCCGCTGGGCGATGACCCTGGCCAGCTCGACAGGGGTGGCGGTGACCAGCCAGACCCGCTGGCCGGCGTCGAGGTGGCTCTGCGCGAGCAGCCGGGTGCCGCCCCAGATGCGGTCGGCCATCACCTCGTCGTAGATCTCCTCGCCGAGGCGTACGACGTCGTCCACCTTGGCCCCGGCCACGAAGGCCAGCGCGGTCTCCCTGGCCACCGCGATGTGCTCGGGGTTCTCGTTGCCGCGCAGCCGGAACACCGCCTGCCCCACGGCGAACTTGAACAGGTCGGACGTCGTGAACAGCCCGCGTGTGGCCAGCCCTCTGGCGAAGTGGTAGATCGAGGCGCCGCGCATCATCGTGTTGTCCACGTCGAAGAAGGCCGCGGCCTCCAGATCGGGCTCGACCGGCGTGATCGGCGCGACCGTGACCGCCGCCTGCGCCGCGGCCTCGCCTGCGACCTCGGGCTGCACTTCCTGTCGTCGTCGCATAAGCCGCCACATGGGCTTCAGCTTACTTACCTACTCGGGCGCGACCAGACCTTCGATGTAGTCGAGATAGTCCTCCGCGCGGGCCAGGTCGGCCTCTCCGAGCTGGTCCAACATGGGTTCGACGACCTCCTGCTGATCCCGCGCGAACTTCTTGATCTTCGGGGAGCGCGGCTCGGTCCGTTCGAGGCGTTCGATGCCCGCGCGCGTCGAGTCCTCCATGTCCTTCAGCGTCTTGTTGATCAGCGGGGCGTCGGCGGTGGTGGAGCCGAGCAGGGTGGCGACCTCCTTGGCGCGGGTCTTGGCCGAGTCGAGCTCGCGCTCGCCACGTTCCGCGCCCGAGCTGAGCCGGACGAGCGTGGTCTCGGCGGCGCGCTTGAGCGGGTAGAGCGAGTCGCCCGGCACCGACTGGTAGGTGGCGAAGGAGGAGACCATCATCGCCGCCACCAGCCCCACGGCGGCGAGCTGGGACAGCAGCGGCCTGCGCCGCGCGGGGCGGCGGCGCGGGCGCTCGGTGACGGGCTCGTCCGCCTCCTGGGCGAGCGACAGCAGCTCCGCCCGCAGGCGTTCCTTGAAGGCCGGCTCGGGAGCGCCGAACGGCAGCTCCTGGAGTTCGGTGAGGTGATCGAGCACGCGCTCCCGCCGCCTGCGCGCACTACTCATGCCGGCTCCCGGACCTTCCCGCTCGTGACAATGGCCTAACGACGCGCGGTCGGCGTAGGTTACGCCAGGTCGTGCTTGAGAGCCCTGGCCAGCGACCGTACGGCCCGGAACTGCAGCGCTTTGATCGCTCCACTCTTCTTCCCCATGATCAGCGCGGTTTCCGCGAGCGAGAGGCCGTGCAGGAAGCGCAGGACGACGCACTCCTGTTGTTCGGGATTGAGATCGCGTACGGCACGCAGCACCCGGTCGTTGATGATGGCCGTGACCACGGCGTTCTCGGGGATGTGGGAGCCGTCGAGCGGGACGTCGATCACCTCTCCCGTGGTGACCTCCAGCCGGTAGCGACCCGACTTGAAGTGGTCGGTCACCAGGTTTCTCGCGATGGTCACGAGCCAGGCGCCGAAGTCGCGGCCCTGCCAGGTGAAGTCGCCGATCCGGCGCAGCGCGCGCAGGAAGGTCTCACTGGTGAGGTCCTCCGCCAGCGGGTGGGAGCCCACCCGGAAGTAGATGTAGCGGTAGACGAGGTCGACGTAGCGGTCGTAGAGCGTGCCAAAGGATTGCGTGCATCCGTTCTTGGCGTGCATCACCAGCGTGCGGAGGTCGTCGGGCACATCTTCGTGCACGACGAGCTCGCCCGTCCGGGCAGGTCCAGCGACGGCTGGAGCGAGCAGCCCGGCGAACGGCGACGAGTCAGGCATCCGGTATCCCTAGGGGTAAGGGGTGCGGCGTGCTCGAACACTCTAGAAATCAACCGGAAATTCCACAATCCACAGCGTGATGGCATGACTAGGCGTAATCGGCAGATACCGTGTTGGACCGACCCGTTCCCTCTTCGGCTACCGGCTGGGAGGCATCGTCCGGCAGCATTGGAGTCACCATGGAGATCCTCGTTGCTGTCATAGCTTTCGCCGGCGCGCTCCTGGCCGCCGTCGCGGCCGGTGCCCTGATCCAACGGCTGCGCGACGACCCTGAGGGATGGCTTGTCGCCTGGACCGTTGCAGTCGTGGCGCTCTGTCTCGCGTTGGGCGTGATCGGCCTCGGCTACCTCATCGGCTTCGGCGGCGTCACTTTCCGCATCTATCAGGTGACGGGATCGTTGCTGGCGCCGCTGTGGCTGGCGGTCGGGCTGGTGCAGCTGCTGTCGGAGAAGGCTCCGCCGAGGTTCCTGGCCTGGCTGGCGGGCATCGCGCTGAGCTTCGTGACCGTGGTCATCATGGTGTGGGACCCGCTGAAGAACGAGGAGATGGGCAGGTCGCTGCCGGCCGCGTCCAACCACTGGAACCTCTTTCCCGGCTACCTGCTGATCGCCGTGCACGCCGTGGCCGTGCTCCTCATGCTGGCGATGCTGGTGGTGGCCGGGATCAAGTGGCGCAACGGCGACGAATACGACACCGACAACCTGCACGCGACCGTGGTCATCGTGCCGTCGGGGCTGGCGCTCGTGGGGGCGATGCGGTTCGCGGTGCCGCCGCTGTTCACGACCGCGTTGCTGGCGGTGGCGGGAGCGGCGGTCTGGTACACCGTGCTGAGGCCGCTGGCGCCGTACGAGGACGACGACGAGGACGACTTCGGTCCCGACGGCGACGAGCGCCTCTCGCGCCGCGAGGAGCGCTCTCAGCGCCGCGAGGAACGGGTGCCGCGTGACGAACGGATGCCGCGCGGCGACCGCGCCCCGCGCGACGAGCGCCCCATGCCGCTGGACGAGCGCCAGATGACACCTGGCGACCGTCCCATGTTCCGCGACGAGCCGCCGGGCGACCGCCCGATGTTCCGCGACGAGATGCCGGGCGGCGGCGGGCGCAGGGGCATGCCCGAGCCGATGCAGGCGGCCGAGATGTCGCCCCCGCCACCGCGCAGGGCGTCGGGTCTGGGGGACCTGGTGGCCGAATACCGCGCGGGCGACCAGGAGATCGACTACGCGGCCCGGATGGCGCCGCCGCCCGACGCCGGGCCTTCGACCGGCTACATCATGAACGGCGCGCCGCCCCAGCGGCCCGACTACACTCTGTCACCGTCGGCGCCCGGCACCGGCGCGGTCTTCCCCGGCGCCGACGTCTTCACCCCCGCCCAGCAGCAGCCGGGCTCCGGGCGGCTCTCGCCCACGATCTACGGCCTGCTCACCGTCTTCACCATCATGGACGGCGCGGGCGACGCGTTCGACCGGCTGGCCGAGGCGACCGTCGAGGCCGTGCGCAGGGGCGAGCCCGACACGCTCGTGTACGCCTGCCATTCGGTGAAGTCGGCGCCGCTCCAGCGCATCGTCTACGAGCTCTACCGCGACGAGGTCGCCTACCGCGACCACCAGCGCCAGCCGCACGTGGAGCGGTTCGTCAACGAGCGGCAGACGATGGTGCTGGCCACCAACGTCATCGAGCTCGACGTCAACGCCGCCAAGGTGGTGCCGCTGCCCACCGTCCCGTACTGACCGCGGCTCCCGTTCCGCCTGCCGTCACGTTGCGAACGTGGCTCCCGTCTCCCCGGCCGTCACGTTTCGAGCGCGGCCCTCAGCCTGGCCTCGTCGACCCGCCAGAAGTCGTGCTGGACCCCGTCGATCAGCGTCACCGGGATCATCTCCCAGTATTTCTCGGTCAGCTCCGCCGACGACTCGATGCTGACCTCCTCCCACGGCACGCCCAGCTCGCCCGCGACCCTGGCGATGACCTCGCGCGCGTCGTCACACAAGTGACACCCGGGCTTGCCGAGCAAGGTGATGCGATGCATGGAGCAACCGTACCGCCGCCGACTTTGTGCATCGGTTCACAAAGGGATTAACCTGAAAGACGGTTCGATTCCTATCACGCGGTCCCCAAGCCGCCCGTTCCCTGGAGCACCGGCACGTGAAGAGCCCGTCCCAGCCCCGCGACCGCGGCATCCCCGAAGCCACGGTGGCCCGGCTCCCGTTGTACCTTCGGGCGCTGCACGGGATGGCGGAGCGGGGGATCGCGACCGTCAGCTCGGAAGACCTGGCCGTCGCCGCAGGGGTCAACTCGGCCAAATTGCGCAAGGATCTGTCACACCTGGGCTCCTACGGCACGCGGGGCGTAGGATATGACGTCGAATACCTCGTCTATCAGATCTCCCGCGAGCTCGGACTGACCCAGGACTGGGCGGTAGCGATCGTCGGAGTCGGTAACCTCGGCCGCGCGCTGGCCAACTACGGCGGTTTCGTCTCCAGGGGCTTCCGGGTCGCGGCGCTCGTGGACGCCGACCCCGAAGTGGTGGGCGACACCATCGCGGGGTTGAATGTGGAGCACATCGACGAACTGGAAGCCGTGATCGGGCGGCGCGGAGTCTCGATCGTGGTTCTGGCGACACCGGCGGCAGCGGCGCAGGCGGTCTGCGACCGTGTGATCGCCGCGGGCGTCACCAGCATCCTGAACTTCGCCCCTGTTGTACTTTCCGTGCCGGACAGCGTCGATGTCCGTAAAGTCGACCTATCAATCGAACTGCAGATTCTCGCGTTCCACGAGCAACGCAAGGCTGGGGGGCCACTCATGGCGATGGACGGTCAATGAGTGTTCTGGCTGTAGGACTCAGTCACCGGACCGCGCCGGTGGCACTGCTGGAGCGTGTCTCGATGACCGGTGAGGCGCTGGTCAAGCTCCTGCACGACGTACGACAGGACTCCTGCGTCGCCGAGGCCATGGTGATCTCGACCTGCAACCGGGTCGAGGTGCTGGTCACCGCCGACCGCTTCCACGCCGCCGTCACCGCCGTCACCGACCTGCTGAGCGTCCACTCCGGCGTGCCCGTCGAGGAGCTGCGGCCGCACTTCTTCGTGCACTACGAGGAGCGGGCCGTCGAGCACCTGTTCTCCGTCGTGTGCGGGCTCGACTCCATGGTCGTCGGCGAGGGCCAGATCCTCGGCCAGGTCCGCCAGGCGCTCAAGCTGGCCCAGCGGCAGGGCACCGTCGGCGCCACCCTCAACGAGCTGGTCCAGCAGGCACTGCGGGTCGGCAAGCGGGCCCACCACGAGACAGGCATCGACAAGCACGGCGCCTCGCTCGTCTCCGCCGGGCTCGCCCTGGCAGGCGACCTGACCGGGCGGCGCGCCCTGGTGGTGGGGGCCGGCTCCATGAGCTCCCTGGCCGCCGTCACGCTCGCCCGCGCGGGCGTCACCGACATCACCGTGGCCAACCGCACCTTCGAGCGCGGGGCCAGGCTGGCCGAGTCCGTCGGCGGGCGGGCGGTCGGGTTCGGCGCCGTGGCCGGCGAGCTGGCCGACGCCGACATCGTCATCACCTGCACCGGCGCCGGTCGCCACGTCGTCACCCCCGCCATGCTGAGCGGGCCCGCGTTCCTGCTCGACCTGGCGCTGCCGCACGACATCGACCCCGCCGTACGCGAGGTGCCCGGCGTCACGCTGGTGGACCTGGAGACGATCCAGGAGTCCGGCATCGGCTCCGCCGAGGGCGACGCCGTACGCACCGTACGCGACCTCGTGGCCGGCGAGCTGCGCGCCTACCTCGACGCCGAGCGGGCGGCCAAGGTCACCCCGACCGTGGTGGCGCTGCGCAGCAAGGCCGCGGGCGTGGTCGAGTCCGAGCTGGGCCGGCTCCTCATGCGCGTGCCCGAGCTCGACGAGCGGGCGCGCGACGAGGTCGCCATGACCGTGCAGCGGGTGGTGGACAAGCTGCTCCACGAGCCGACTGTGCGTGTCAAGCAGCTCGCCACCTGCCCAGGGGGCGATCATTATGCCGAAGCCCTGCGCGAGTTGTTCGACCTGGATCCGAAGATGCCCGAGGCCGTGAGGGAGGTGGAGCTGTGACGACCCGAACGCGCGCGCTGCGGCTCGGCACCCGCCGCAGCCTCATGGCGACCACGCAGTCCGGCATGGTGGCCGACGCCTACGTCCAGCGCACCGGGCGCGCGATCGAGCTGGTCGGCGTCACGACGTTCGGCGACGTCACCAAGGCCCACCTGGCCCAGCTCGGCGGCACGGGTGTGTTCGTCAACGCGCTGCGCGACAAGCTCGCCGAGGACGAGATCGACTTCGCCGTCCACTCGCTGAAGGACCTGCCGACCACGCAGGACCCGCGCTTCGTGCTGGCCGCCATCCCCGCCCGCCACGACCACCGCGACGCGCTGGTCGGCACGCACAAGTTCGCCGACCTCGCGCCGGGCGCCAGGGTCGGCACCGGCTCGCCGCGCCGGGTGGCCATGCTCAGCGCGCTCCGCCCCGACCTGGAATACGTCCCGATCCGCGGCAACGCCGACACCCGCATCGGCAAGGTCACCTCGGGCGAGCTCGACGCCGTCGTGCTCGCCTCGGCCGGCCTGGAGCGGATCGGCCGCAGCCACGAGATCGCGCAGATCTTCGAGAACGAGGAGCTGCTGCCCGCCCCCGGCCAGGGGGCGCTGGCCGTCGAGTGCCGCGCCGACCGCTCCGACCTGATCGAGTTCCTGCGGGTGCTCGACGACCCGTCAACCCGCTCCGCGGTGATCGCCGAGCGTGCCGTGCTGAACGCGCTGGAGGCCGGGTGTTCCGCCCCGGTGGGTGCTTTCGCGGCCGATGACGGGCACACTCTGAACCTGACCGCTGTGGTCGTCTCCATCGACGGCCGCGAAGCGGTCCGCAAGTCCGCCGCCGGCTCTCCTTCGGAGGCTGCGAAACTGGGCCGCCTCCTAGCGGCCGAGATGATCGCCGAAGGGGCCGACAGATTGATGGGGGAGCAATCCCATTGAGCTCCGATAGTCCGACCTCCGGTTTCGTCGCGTTCGTGGGCGCGGGTCCCGGCGATCCCAACCTGCTCACGCTCCGCGCCGCCGAACTGCTCGGCAAGGCCGACGCGGTGGTGCTCGACGACGAAACGCAAAGCCCGCTGCTGCGCCACTGCCGTGAAGGCGTCGAGATCGCCGAGCGCGACTTCGTCAAGCGTGCCGCCCGCGGGCAGCTCGTGGTGCGCCTGTGCGCGGGCGACCCGATGCTGTTCTCCTCGATCACCGAGGAGGTCGCGGCCTGCGCCGCGGCGGAGGTCGACTTCGAGATCGTGCCCGGCGTGCCGCCCGCGACCGCCGTGCTCACCTACGCCGGCATCCCGGCGGCCAGCGCCGTGCCCGAGTTCAGGATCGTCGACGCCGCCCAGGACCAGGACTGGGCCGTCCACGCCGCCTGCCGCGGCACGCTGGTCATCTACAACGGCATCGGCGACGCCGTGCCCATCGGCAAGGCGCTGATCGCGGGCGGCAAGCCCGACACCACGCCCGTCGCGGTCAGCAGCGGCGGCACCACCACCGAGCAGTACACCGTCGTGTCCACGCTCGGCCGGCTCCAGGCCGACCTCAAGCACGCCGGCTTCACCGAGCCCGCGCTGATCGTGGTCGGCGAGGCCGTCGGGCTGCGTGACAAGCTCTCGTGGTTCGAGACCAAGCCGCTGTTCGGCTGGCGGGTGCTGGTGCCCCGTACGAAGGAGCAGTCGCGCAGCCTCTCCGAGCAGCTCGTCGCCTACGGCGCGGTGCCCGAGGAGGTGCCGACCATCTCGGTCGAGCCGCCGCGCACGCCGCAGCAGATGGACCGCGCGATCAAGGGCCTGGTCACGGGCCGCTACGAGTGGGTGGCCTTCACCAGCGCCAACGCGGTCAAGGCCGTACGCGAGAAGTTCGAGGAATACGGCCTCGACGCCCGCGCCTTCGCCGGGCTCAAGGTGGCGGCCGTGGGCGACGCGACCGCGCGCGCCCTGGTCGAGTTCGGGGTCAAGCCCGACCTGCTGCCCTCCGGCGAGCAGTCGTCGGAAGGGCTCGTGGCCGAGTGGCCGCCCTACGACTCGATGCTCGACCCGATCAACCGGGTGCTGCTCCCGCGCGCCGACATCTCCACCGACACGCTCGTGGCCGGGCTCACCGAGCTGGGCTGGGAGTGCGACGACGTCACCGCGTACCGCACCGTGCGGGCCGCGCCGCCGCCCGCGCCGATCCGCGAGGCCATCAAGGGCGGCGGCTTCGACGCCGTGCTCTTCACGTCCTCGTCCACCGTGCGCAACCTCGTCGGCATCGCCGGCAAGCCGCACAACGTCACCGTGATCGCGGTCATCGGGCCGCAGACGGCCAAGACCGCCGAGGAGTTCGGGCTCCGCGTCGACGTCATGGCCGACACACCGTCCGCCTCCGCCTTGGCCGCCGCCGTGGCCGAGTTCGGGGCCAAGCAGCGTCAGGCGGCACTGGCCGCGGGCGACACCCCGCGCCGGCCCTCGCAAAACCGCCGTGGCGCCAGGAGGAGAGCCAAATGAGTGCCGCGCAGTTCCCCGTCGCCCGTCCCCGCAGGCTGCGCCGTGGCCCGGCCATGCGCCGCCTGGTCCAGGGCACCCGGCTGCACGCCGCCGACCTGATCCTGCCCATGTTCGTCAAGGAAGGGCTCACCGAGCCGCAGCCCGTGACCTCGATGCCGGGCGTGTTCCAGCACACGCGCGACTCGCTGCGCAAGGCCGCCCACGAGGCCGCCGAGGCCGGCGTGGGCGGGCTGATCCTGTTCGGCATCCCCGCCGTGAAGGACGCCCGCGGCTCGGCGGGCGACGACCCCGACGGGATCCTGCAGCAGGCGCTGCGCGACGTGCACGCCGAGGTCGGCGACGCTCTCGTGGTGATGGCCGACACCTGCCTCGACGAGTTCACCGACCACGGCCACTGCGGCATCCTCACCCCGTCGGGCGACGTCGACAACGACGCCACCCTTGAGCGGTACGCCTCCGTCGCGGTCGCCCAGGCCGAGGCCGGGGCCCACATGGTGGCGCCGAGCGGGATGATGGACGGGCAGGTCGGCGCGATCCGCACGGCGCTCGACGCGGCCGGTCACGCCGGCGTCCCGATCCTGGCCTATTCCATCAAATACTCCTCCGCCTTGTACGGGCCGTTCCGCGAGGCAGCCGAGTGCGCGCCGCAGTTCGGCGACCGCAGCACCCACCAGCAGGACCCCGCGGGCCCGCAGGACGAGGCGCTGCGCGAGGTCCGCCTCGACCTGGCGGAAGGCGCCGACGCCGTCATGGTCAAGCCGGCGGGGGCCTACCTCGACGTCATCGCCCACGTCCGCGCCGAGGTCGACGTGCCCGTGGCCGCCTACCAGGTGAGCGGCGAGTACGCGATGATCGAGGCCGCGGCGGCCAACGGCTGGGTCGACCGGGACCGGATGATCCACGAGTCGCTGGTCGCGATCAAGCGCGCCGGGGCCGACCTGATCCTCACCTACTGGGCCGTGGAAGTGGCACGAGGGCTCTAACCAAGGGGTTTCCCGTCAACTCCTGGGGCCCGTGGGTTAGAGTTGAAGGACTAGTGCTGGTGTGTCCCGCGTGTGCGTACAGCCCGGGATCCGGGACCTCTTCAGGCACTGTGAGGCGACGGGAGACACCATGGTGGGGGTACCACTGGCTCGGCGTACCAAAAAACGCGCGCGGCCGACACGCATCGACGCCGTGCTCGAATACGCCGCCCTGGGCTGGCCCGTGGTGCCCGGCGCCTACGCGCTGCGCACCGGGCCGCGTGCCTGCTCCTGTGACCGGGTCGGCTGTCCCGACCCGGGCGCCCATCCGCTGTCGCCCGCCTGGCATCTGCAGGCCACGACCGACCCGGCCCTGCTCACGCGCTGGTGGCAGGCCGAGCCCGAGGCCGGTGTGATTCTGCCCACGGGGCGCGTGTTCGACGTCTTCGACGTACCGCTCGCCGCCGGCCTGTCGGCCCTCACCCGGATCGACGCCGCCGACGCCCACCCAGGCCCGGTCGCCGCCAACGGCGACCGGGTCTTGTTCTACGTGGCCACGAGGGGCAATCCGGAGGACGAGGACGAGTGGTGGTCGTGCCACCTCGACTGCGACCCCGCGACCATCGACGACACGCCTGGGCTGCGCTGGCACTGCCGCGACAGCTACGTCGTGGCCCCGCCATCGACGCTGCCCGGCGGCCAGAGCGTCACCTGGCTGCGCGCCCCCGACGGGCGGCCCCTGCCCGACCCGCTGCTCCTGCTGGAGTGGCTGGCCGACTGAGCAGGCCCTGGCCGGGCGCCGATTCGGGGCAGATCCGGCGCTGATTTCTGGGCGGATTTCTGGGCTGCTTTCGGCGCTGAGCGGAAGCGCCTGCCTGCGGTGCGGGGGCGCGGGGTGGCGCGGCTAACCTGGATCGGTGAGCCGTACACAGAAGTCCGACGACCTGTTCGCCCGCGCCCGCCAGATCGTCCCCGGTGGCGTCAACTCCCCGGTGCGCGCGTTCGGCGCGGTGGGCGGCACGCCCCGCTTCATGGCCTCGGGGCAGGGCCCCTACATCACCGACGTCGACGGCAACCGCTACGTCGACCTGGTCTGCTCGTGGGGCCCGATGATCCTCGGTCACCGCCATCCCGCCGTCGTCGAGGCGGTCTCCGGCGCGGTGGCCGGCGGGTTCTCCTACGGCACCGCGACGCAGGGCGAGGTCGAGCTGGCCGAGGCGATCGCCGAGCGGGTCGCGCCGGTCGAGAAGGTGCGGCTGGTCAGCTCCGGCACCGAGGCGACGATGAGCGCCGTACGGCTGGCCAGGGGCTTCACCGGGCGGTCCAAGGTGATCAAGTTCGCCGGCTGCTACCACGGCCATGTCGACGCGCTGCTGGCCGCGGCCGGCTCCGGCGTCGCCACGTTCGGGCTGCCCGACACCCCCGGCGTGACGGGGGCGTCGGCGGCCGACACGATCGTGCTGCCGTACAACGACATCGAGGCCGTCGAGGCGGCGTTCGCGTCGGCCGAGATCGCTTGCGTCATCACCGAGGCGTGCCCGGCCAACATGGGCGTCGTCCCGCCGCGCGACGGGTTCAACGCGCGCCTGCGCGAGCTGTGCACGGCGGGCGGCGCGCTGCTCATCGTGGACGAGGTGCTGACGGGCTTCCGCGTCTCGGCGGCCGGCTGGTACGGCCTCGACCCCGTCGACGCCGACCTGATGACGTTCGGCAAGGTCATGGGCGGCGGGCTGCCGGCGGCGGCGTTCGGCGGCCGGGCCGACGTCATGGGCCACCTCGCGCCCGAGGGCCCCGTCTACCAGGCGGGCACGCTGTCGGGCAACCCGCTGGCCTGCGCGGCGGGCCTGGCGACGCTGCGCGCCCTCGACGCGGAGGCGTACGCGCGGGTGGACGACGCGGCGCTGAAGGTCGGGCAGGCCGCCTCCGAGGCGCTGTCGGCCGCCGGGGTGCCGCACCGGCTGCAGCGGGCGGGCAGCCTGTTCTCGATCTTCTTCACGGACGCGGAGGTGACGAACTTCGCCGAGGCCAAGACACAGAACACGGCGGCGTTCACGGCCTTCTTCCACGCGATGCTCGACCAGGGCGTCTACCTGCCGCCGTCGGCCTACGAGGCGTGGTTCCTGTCGGCCTCCCACGACGACGAGGCGCTCGGCCGCGTCGCCGAAGCCCTGCCCGCCGCCGCCAAGGCGGCCGCCGCCGTCCTCTGACCCCGTCGAGACAGGGAAGGCCGCGACCAGGGGAGTCGCGGCCGGTAGGACAGTGGGGCCCGGGACCGGTCCGGTGGGCGCAGGGGCCTGCGAGCGCGTGGTCGGCTCAGTGGGTGCGGGGGCTATGAGGGCGTGGCCGCCGGTTCGGCGGTGGCGGGCCTACGAGGGCGTGGCTGCGGGTTCGACGGATGCTGGGCGGCGGGGTCTGGTGCCGGCGTAGAGGACGCCGGAGACGATGAGCGCGGCGGCCAGCAGTTCGGGCCAGGACAGCGCTTCGCCGGTCACCAGGGCGGCCGACGACATGCCGAAGACGGGCACGAGCAGAGTGTACGGCGCCACGGTCGAGGCGTCGTAACGCCGCAGCAGCCAGCCCCAGACGCCGAAGCCGCCCAGGGTCGAGACGAAGGCCACGTACACGAGGGAAAGCCAGCCCTCCATGGCGGTGCTCAGCACCGGCGCCCCTTCCACCAGCACCGACAGGAGCAGGAGAGGCGGCGCGGAGAAGGCGCTCACCCAGACCATGAAACGCAGGGAGTCGGGCGGCGCGGCGCGGCGCTGGACGACGTTCCCCAGCCCCCAAGCCGCGGCGGCGGCCACGCACAGGGCGAAGGCGCCCAGCGGGCCGGCGACGCCGAAGTCGAACGCGACCAGGGCCAGCCCGCAGAACGCGACGGCCAGCCCGAGCACGCGGCGGGCGGTGAGCCGCTCACCGAGCAGCGTCACCGCGAACAGCACGGTGAACAGCGCCTGCATCTGCAGGACGAGGGAGGTCAGGCCGGCCGGCATGCCCGCTCGCATTCCCACGAGCAGGAGCCCGAACTGGCCGGCTCCCAGGGTGGCCGCCACCCCGGCGACCCAGCGCCACGGGACTCCCGGCCGGCCCACGAAGAGCAGGGCGGGGAACGCGGCCATGGCGAAGCGGACGCCGGCGTACAGCAGGGGCGGGAAGTACCGCAGGCCGATCTGCATGACCACGAAGTTGAAGCCCCAGACGGCCGCGAGGCCGACGGCGAGGGCGAGGTGGCGGGGGCTCACTCAGCGAGCTCAGCGAGCGGGCTTCTGGTACCGGATCCGCTGGTCGCGGGCCTGCTCGGCGAGCACCTTGAGGTAGGACACGGAACCGGTCTGCTGCTTCTTCGTCTTCAGGATTCTCATGCATCTATTTTCATCTGCTACACATTCAACGACAAGCGAGACTTTCTACGCTAAACAGTTTAGGCTGGCTTACATGTTGGACTTGAACCGGTTGAAGGCACTTCACGCAGTCCACGTCTACGGTTCTGTCGGGGCCGCCGCGGACGCGCTCATGGTCACGCCGTCGGCGGTGTCGCAGCAGATCGCCAAGCTGGAGCGCGAGACCGGCGCCAGGCTGATGGAGCGCAACGGTCGCGGCGTGCGCCTGACCGACGCGGCCGGGCTGCTCGCCGAGCACGCCGAACGTATCCTCGCCCTGGTCGAGACCGCGGAGGCCGACTTCGAGGCGCTGCGTGGCGAGGTCGTCGGCCGGCTCAACATCGCCGCCTTCCCCACCGCCGCGCGCGGGCTCATGCCGGGCGCGCTCGTCTCGCTCAGAGGCCGCCATCCCGATCTGCAGGTGCAGCTCAGCGAGCGCGATCCCGAACGGGTGGTGCGCGAGGTGGCCAGGGGCGAGCTGGACCTGGGCGTGATCCAGGACTGGCTCAACCGGCCCATGGCCATCCCCGAGGGCCTGTCCAAGGCGACGCTGCTGGACGACGTGGCCGACGTGGCCATCCCGGCCGCGCACCCGCTGGCCGATCGGCGCGAGGTCGAGCTGGCCGCGCTGAGCGGCGAGCAGTGGATCAGCGGCGCCCCCGGCACGGTCTGTCACGACTGGCTGGTCTACACGCTGCGCAGCGCCTCGCTGGAGCCGGAGATCTCGTGCATGGCCGACGAGTACCCGACCCAGCTCGCGCTGGTGGCGGCGGGCCTGGGCTGCGCGATCGTGCCGCGGCTCGGCCGTGACTGCGTGCCCGACGGCGCCCGGCTCGTCCCGCTCCTGCCGCGCCAGTCCCGGCGCATCTACGCGATCTGGCGCCAGGACGCGGCCCGCCGCCCCGCGATCCGCGCCATGGTCGACGCCCTGGTCGAGGCCAGCAAACAGCAGGAGAACGCCTGGGCCGTCACCTGACGACCACCCGCGAGTCGGCCCAGGGCGCGGCGAGCAGGCCAGGTCACGGCGGATCAGCTCGGGGCAGATAAGCGCAGCGCGGATCAGCTCAGGGCGATCGCCACGACGCCGCCGAGGATGACGGCCGCCGCCATCAACCGGCGCCGTACGTCGCCCTCGGCCAGCAGCCGTCCCCCGAGCAAGACCGCGATCAGCACGCTGACCTCGCGGGCCGGCGCCACCACGCTGACCGGCGCCATCGTGAACGCGAACAGGATCAGCAGGTACGACACGAAGATCAGCACGGCCGCCCCCACCACCCGGTACCGATGCTCCCGCCAGACCGGCCGGATCAGCGCCCGCCGGGCGCCGAGCACGAAGGGCGTGAGCGCCAGCGCCCGCAGCACCTCGCCGAGGTAGTTCAGCATGATCGGCGCCACCGCGAACGCGCTCACCACCCGCGAGTCCCACACCGTGTACGCGGCGATGAACACCCCCACGACCAGCCCGGGAACCAGCCCTTTGAGCTCCGCGTGCCCGCCGCCCATCAGGAACACCCCGGCCCCGATCAGCACGATCCCGGCGATGTTGGCGGCCGACGGGCGCTCGCCCAGGAACAGCACCGCGACCAGGCAGGCCAGCATCGGCCCCGTGCCCCGGGCGACCGGGTAGACGACCGACAGGTCGCTGCGGCCGTACCCGCGCTGGAGCAGCACGAAGTAGCCGAGGTGGAGCATCATGCTGCCGCCCGCCACCGCGAGGTCCTTCCAGGTGACGGGAGTGCCCGTGACCAGCAGGAACCCGGCGAACAGCGGGCTCCAGACGACGGCCGCCGACACGGCGACGAGCCAGAGGAAGACAGGCCCGTCGGCCAGGGCGGCGCGCTTGCTCAGCAGATTCCAGGTGGCGTGGGAGACGGCGGCGGTCAGGACGAGGACGAATGCCCATGGGCTCACGCGGGAGGCTCCTTCCGGCCCGACTTTACCCCGCGCGCCTCGCGGGCCCTGGCGGCGCGGCGCGGCCGAGCGGATAGGCTGTGGCCACCATGGCTGAAACCACCGTCGTCCACCTGCTGCGCCACGGTGAGGTGCACAATCCCGGGGGCGTCCTCTACGGCAGGCTGCCCGGCTACCACCTGTCGGAGACAGGTCACCTCATGGCCGAGACGGTCGCCAAGGCGGTCGGCGGCCGTGACATCGTCGCCATCTACAGCTCGCCGCTGGAGCGCGCGCGGGAGACGGCGGCTCCGCTCGCCGCGAAACTCGGCATCGACGTCGTCCGGGACGAGCGGCTGATCGAGGCGGGCAACCTGCTGGAGGGCCGGGTTCTGGGCCAGGGGCTGGCCGTGCTGCGCAACCCGCGCAACTACCGCTATTTCTGGAATCCGATGCGTCCGTCCTGGGGTGAGCCCTATCCGGTCATCGTCCGGCGGATGAAGTCGATCATCGACGAGGCGCGGGCGGCGGCGCGCGGCCACGAGGCGGTGCTGGTCAGCCACCAGCTCCCGATCTGGGCGATCAGGTCGGCCGCGGAGGGCCGCAGGCTGTGGCACGACCCCCGCCGCCGGCAGTGCGCGCTGGCCAGCCTCACGACGCTCACGTTCGACGGCGATCGTCTGGTCAGCATCGGTTACAGCGAGCCGGCCGGAGGTCTGGAGACGGGACCCACCGTCCCCGGCGCCTGATGTTCCGGGCAGAGCGCCCTGCGAGACGGGCCCGCCGTCGCCGGGGCCTGATGTCCGGGGCGGAAGGACGCACCGGTAGAGTTGCAAGCTCTACCGGTTGTAGTACAAGGAGATCTTCCTCCGTGCGCGCCAAGTCCATCTCCCTCCTTCTCCTGGCCCCCCTGGCTCTTCTGGCCGCCGGCTGCGCGGGCTCTCAGGGCGGGCAGCCCCAGGCCGGTGACACCCGGTTCGTCCCGGGCGACGGGAAGATGCAGGTGTTCGAGACGAGCGAGCGCAAGGCCGCGCCCGCGATCGAGGGGCCGACCCTCGACGGCGCCACCGCCTCGCTGGCCGCGCACAAGGGCAAGGTCGTGGTGCTCAACTTCTGGGCGTCCTGGTGCGGCCCGTGCCGGGCCGAGGCGCCGGTGCTCAAGGAGGTCGCGGCCAAGACCAAGGCCGGCGGCGTCGAGTTCCTCGGCGTCGACTTCAAGGACCGCCAGGCCGACGCGAAGGCGTTCGAGCGCACCGAGCAGACCGGCTACCCCCACATCTTCGACCAGCCCGGCAAGGTCGCGCTGGCCTTCCAGGGCACGGTGCCGCCCGCGGCGATCCCGTCCACGCTGATCATCGACAAGCAGGGCAGGATCGCGGCCAGGGCGCTGGGCGCGGTCAAATACACCGACCTGATGAACGCGGTGACCAAGGTGCGCGATGAGTGACGTCGTCGCCTCGGGCTCGCTGCTCCTGGCCGTGCCCATCGCGGTGCTGGCGGGTGTGGTGTCGTTCCTGTCGCCGTGCGTGCTGCCGCTGGTGCCCGGCTACCTGTCGTACGTGACCGGCATGAGCGCCGACCCCAAGCGGGGGCGGCTGGTGCTGGGGACGGCGCTGTTCGTGGCCGGGTTCGGGCTGGTGTTCGTGCTCAGCGGGGCGCTGTTCGGCGGGCTCGGGTCCGTCCTGCTGGGCAACGCGGAGATCATCACCCGAGTGCTCGGTGTGCTCACCATCGGGCTCGGGCTCGCCTTCCTCGGCGTGCTGCCGGGCCTGATGCGCGACGTGCGCATCCACCGCCTGCCCGCCGCGGGGCTGGCGGGCGCGCCGCTGCTCGGGGTGGTGTTCGGGCTCGGTTGGACGCCGTGCATCGGGCCGACGCTGGCCGTCGTGCTGACGCTCGGGATCAACGAGGGCAGCGCAGGACGCGGCGCGCTCCTGGCCGTGGCGTACGCCCTGGGCCTCGGTCTGCCCTTCGTGGGCGCGGCGCTGGCCTACAGCCGGGCCCTGCGTACGTTCCGGGCCATCCGCAAGCACTCGCGCCTGATCACCAGGGTCGGCGGCGGCATGATGGTGGCCGTCGGCGTGCTGCTCGTGACCGGGCTCTGGGGAGAGATGATCGCGGCCATGCAGGGCTTGATCGGCGCGTTCGAGCCGGTGATCTGATGAGCGTCGACGAGCTGGAGCGCAAGCGGGCGCCCGAGCGGGCCTCGTTCGGGGCCGTGGCCTGGCTGCGCTGGGTGTGGCGCACGCTCACCTCGATGAAGACGGCCCTCATCCTGCTGTTCCTGCTCGCGCTCGGTTCGGTGCCCGGCTCGCTGGTGCCGCAGCGCGGCGTCGAGCCCGACAAGGTCGCCCGGCTCTACGAGCAGAGCCCGACGCTGGCCGCGTGGTACGACCGGTTCCAGCTCTTCGAGGTCTTCACCTCGGTCTGGTTCGCCGCCATCTACCTGCTGCTGTTCACCTCGCTGATCGGCTGCGTCATCCCGCGTGTCACGACGTACGTACGCGAGCTGCGCCGCAAGCCGCCCGCCGCGCCGAAGAACCTGTCCAGGCTGCCCCACACCGCCTCGTTCGAGACCGGGCTGGACGACGGGCCCGGGGTCGAGCAGGCCGCGCGGCGGCTGCGCCGGCTGCGCTTCCGCGTCGTGACGGGCGACGGCTGGGTGTCGGCCGAGAAGGGCTATCTGCGCGAGACCGGCAACCTGCTCTTCCACATCGCCCTGCTCGGCATCCTGCTCGCCATCGGGGGCGGCTCGCTCTACGGCTACCGGGGCAACGTGCTGGTCGTCGAGGGCGACGGCTTCGCCAACACCGTGGCCGCCTACGACCGGTTCTTCCCGGGCAGCCAGGTCTCGGCCGAGTCGCTGGAGCCGTTCTCCTTCCAGCTCCAGGACCTCAAGGTGGCCTACCAGGTCACCGGCGACAAGCGCGGGCAGGTGCTCGACTACACCGCCCACCTCAAGGTCAACGACTCGCCGCAGGCGCCGGCCCGCGACTACGACCTCAAGGTCAACGATCCGCTGGAGGTCGACGGCACGCAGACGTACCTGATCGGCAACGGCTACGCGCCCGTGTTCAGGGTGACCGACGGCAAGGGGCAGGTGGCCTTCGAGGGGCCCGTGGCCTGCCTGATCGAGGAGAAGGCCACGATGACCTCGGGCTGCGTGGTCAAGGTGCCCGACGCGCGGCCGTCGCAGCTCGGGTTCCTGCTGCGCTTCCTGCCGACCAGCGTGCCGCTGACCGACGGCAACCACGCCTCGGCCTTCCCCGGCGAGCTCAACCCCGAGGTGCAGGTGCTCGGCGCCTTCTCCGGCGATCTGGGCGTACGCTCGGGCAAGCCGCAGTCGGTCTACGAGCTGGCCGAGCCCGAGGTGCTGAAGAAGCTCAACCGGCTGTTCATGGGCTCCAACACGCCCAAGCCGCTGGCCGTGGGGCAGTCGGTGGACCTGCCCGGCGGGCTGGGCAAGCTCGAGTTCACCGGCGTCAAGGAGTGGATCACGCTCCAGACGGCCTACGACCCGGGCCGCATGCCCGCGTTGATCGCGGCCGGCACGGCCGTCGTCGCCATCGCGCTCTCGCTCATGATCCGCCGCCGCCGGGTGTTCGTCCGGATCGCGGGCGGCCGGGTCGAGGTGGGCGGCCTGACCCGTACGGAAGGGTCCGCGACGGGCTTCGCCGAGGAGTTCGCCGGGATCGTCAAGGTTCTATCAGCAGCAGGAGACAAGGATGTCCGCTGAGCAGCTAGCCGAGCTGAGCGACCTGTTCGTCGTCGCAGCCGTCTTGCTCTACGTCTTCGCCATGGTCGGCTTCGCCGTCGATCTCGCCTTCGGCCGGGCCCGTTCCGACCGGGCCGCCGCTGGAGAGCCGGTCGAGGCCAGACAGCCGGTCGCGGTCGGAGCCGCCGTGACGGGCGGGGAGTCCTCCGCGACGTCCGAGGCGTCCCAGGCGCCGGAAGTGGCGTCAGAAGCGGCGGCAGGGGCGGCGGCGGGAGCTGTGGCAGGGGCCGCTGAGACGGGCACGGAGGCCGTGAAGGCGGCGGGCGGGCCCAACGGTCCCGCGCGGGCCGGCACGGTGGCTCTGGCGCTCGCCTGGCTCGGCTGGGCCGCCAACTTCGGCGCCCTCGTCACCCGCGGCCTGGCCGTGGACCGGTGGCCGTGGGGCAACATGTACGAGTTCGTGGTCGCGATCTCCTTCGCCGCCGTGACCGCGTTCCTCGTCACCCAGATTCGCCACAACGTGCGCTTCATGGGCGCGTTCGTCATGGTCACCGCCGCGCTCGGCCTCGGGCTCGCGGTCAAGGTGTTCTACACGGTCGCGGGGCCGGTGGTGCCGGCGCTGGACTCATACTGGATCGCCATTCACGTCAGCGCCGCCATCATCGCCACCGGCCTGATGACGATGGCCGGGGTGTCCGGCATCCTCTACCTGGCGCGCGGCGACGGCGCGTCACGCCTGCCGTCCCGCGCGGACCTGGAGCGGGTGGCGCACCGGGCGATCGTGTTCGCGTTCCCGCTGTGGACGTTCGCCGTCATCGCGGGTGCGCTGTGGGCGGACCGGGCGTGGGGCCGCTACTGGGGCTGGGACCCCAAGGAGGTGTGGGCCTTCATCACCTGGGTGGCCTACGCCGCCTATCTGCACGCCAAGGCGACGGCCGGATGGAAGGGCAGGGCATCGACGATCGTGCAGCTCGTGGCGTTCGGCTGCCTGCTGTTCAACCTGATCGGCGTCAACATCTTCATCGACGGCCTGCACAGCTACGCCGACGTCGACTGACGCACGGCGGCTGAGTTTCTGAGACGGGCTTACTGAAACGGCCGTCCGCTCACGTCGGACGGCGCAGGGCGGGCCGGCTCGCAGCCGGCCCGTTCGTGCTGTCCGGCTCTGTCTAGCTCACGCCGGCTAGCTCACGTCGTCGCCGCGCATGCGGCGGTCGAGGTCGCGCAGGAAGTCGGGGTCGTCATCCGGCCCCTTCGGTATGCCCGGCCCCGGGGGCACGGGCCACGCCGCCCGAGGGGCGCGCGGACGGCCACGCGCCATCCACACCACGCCGCCGAGCAGAGGGATGACTACGACGATGAGGATCCACAGTGCCTTTGGTACGTTCCTAACCTCGTCTTCGGGCGTGGTGACCACGTCGAAAAGCGAGAAGAGCCAGAAGACCAGCAGCGCCAGGCCAATCAGAACAACTGCCATGCCCGAACTGTAAGCCATCGCACGACCTGATCGTGCTGCCCGATGTCCCATATCGGGTGACTAGCGGAAGATCCGCGTCGTACGGTGGAAACGGATGTGACGGTGTCCACGGGGGTCCGCGTGGCCGGGTGGGCATCCACGGGCGTTGAGAGGTGCGATGGCCTTTTCTGCGGACAGGAGTCCGGGCGACAAAGGTCGGCATCGGCGCGGCCGCTGGTGGCGGCGCGGTTCCTACCTCTTCTCCCGCCGCGCCGAGGCCCCGCCCGACGCCGAGCGCTCCTTCTGGTCCAGGACCCGTGAGCGGCGCCAGGAGGCCAAGGCGGCCGCGCGGCGCGAGGCGGCGCGGCGCCCCGGCGAGGGCAGGCCCGACCGGTCAGGCTGGCCCGGCGACGGCCGGCCCGATCGTTCCGGCTGGCCGGGCGGCGAACACGCCGAGCGCGTGGCTTGGCCCGGCGAGCCCGAGCGGGCGTACGGGCCCGGCGGGCGCGACAGGGCGTCCGGGCCTGAAGGGCACGAGAGGGCCGCGTGGCCCGGCGGTGGCGAGCGTGAGCGGATGACGTGGCCGGGCGGCGACGCCCCCGGGCCGTGGGAAAGGCGTCATGAGATGAGCCGGGACGGATTCACGCTGCGCGAACACGGCGAACGGCTGCCCGCCGCCGTCATGATGGACCGCCCCCGCTACACCTGGTACGACTTCGAGCTGGCCGACCAGCCGCTCAGGGCCCAGCCCAACCGCCCCGACGCGCCCTCGCTCGGCGACGGCCTGCGCCACTGCGGGAAGCTGGAGACGATCCTGCACCGTCAGTGGGACGCCAGGCGCGGCCGGCCCCCGGTGGACCTCATCCGCGCCGTGGAGAGCCTGGCCAGACTGCCGGAACGGCTGAAGGAGCTGCTCGCGGAGGGCCTGGAGGGCATCTACGTCGGCCCTGGCGGCGTCCCCGACCTCGACGACATGGGTTACTTACGCGGCGCCCCGCTCCCGTCGGGCCGCGCGACCTGGGACATCTGCGCGGGCGCGTACGGCGACCGCAAGATCGTCGTGGGCGACCGCCCCTCACCGACCCCCGACGTGATGATGCACGAGGTGGGCCACGCGATCGACGACATCGACTCGGCCTACGGCGCCTGGGTGTCCGACTCGCCGGAGTTCGTACGGCTCTACGAAACGGCCGTCCCGCTGCTGGCCTCGACGTTCCACCGCCAGGGCGGCGGGCTGGGCCGCAAGGAGTTCTTCGCCGACGCCTTCGCCGCCATCGCCTCCCGCCAGCGCCCGGCCCTCGTCGACATGCTCGGCGGCGACACGCGCATGGCGCTCGACATCATGCTGTTCTTCAACCGGCGCTACGGAATCTAGGTGATCGGCCATGTACGTCATCCGGCTCGCGGACGGGACACTGCGCGTGCCGCAGAGCCTGTCCAGCGAAGACGGGCGTCTGATCGGCAACGCGTACGTGGACGTGCAACCCGGTGACCCCGACTACGAGCAGTGGTTGCCGGAATCGCTGACCGAGGAGGAGCTGGAGCTGCGCCGCCGTCGCTGGGAAGAGGAGAACGACGAGCTGGAGCGCGAGTTCCTGGCCTTCAAGGCGCGACAGGAGGACGCCTGAGCCGGCGACCCGGGAAAGACGCGAGAGACGTTCAGCCGGTAGAAAGACGCAAGAGACGTCAGGCAGGGAGAAAAGAGCGCCTTCGAGCGGGGCACTGGTCGCCGCCTGTGCGGGGAGATCGGGCAGGCGCCAGCCACGGTCGGCGGTTGGCGCCGCCCCGTGCTCGCCGTACGAAAGTGTGGCCGGAAAGCACGCCGAACAAGTGGGTCCCGCCAGCGGTGATCCTGGGGGTGGTGGTCGCCGTTGCCGACGGGCCACCGTGCAGGATCACCGACTTGACGGAACGTCAGACGCGCGGGGACTCACCTGCTGGCCTGTCGGCCGTAAGAACGTCCTCGCCTCGGAGAAGGGCGTGGACTTCCGACTCGCGGAAGCGCCGGTGCCCTCCGGGGGTGCGGATACTGCTGATGCGGCCTGCCGCAGCCCAGCGCGTAACCGTCTTTGGGTCTACCCGGAAGAGGGCGGCAACCTCTCCAGGGGTCAGCAGACGCTCGCTGCTACTCTCCACCAATCTCTCCCCCTCGCATCCCGCTTCCTGCCAGCGGGCGGACAGGTAACAAGTGTGTCGAGCGAAGCCTGATTTATCCGTGGTTTTCGACAAAGATCACGGGTTGTTATCAGCTGACTGCCCGATTGTTATATGATAGAGCCTCTTTGGGGCTCTCGTGGGTGTTTCTTTACGAAACTCCCTAACTGGGAACAGTAGCAGTGCTCGCGACCGATGCGAAGAGCGAGCCGTACGCAGGTCCGAGTAACCTCGACCTGTGCGTCCCGTTCTCCTTTACACCGCGTCCAGGCTCGCCCTGTTTCTCGTGACTCTCGGTGTCCTGTTCCTGCTAGGACTGCAAAACCCGCTCGCGCTGATCGCGGCTTCTTTCTTGATCAGCGGCATAGCGAGCTACGTCTTGCTGTCGAAGCAGCGTGACGCCGTCAGCGAGCGTCTCAGCCACAGGATCGACCGCCCCAAGCCGCAAGACGACTAGGGCAGGGGGAACATGCCAATCCGGGCATGGTACTCCCGTCCGAGTCTCGTTGTGTCGCTACCGACAAGTAGTCCGCCGCTGTGCGCGTAAAACGCCTTCACGCCGATGCCGCGCTCCCGAGTGGGATTCCAACTGAGCGCCTTTCCGGTACGCGGATGAATGGCGCCGATGCCAGGCCGTGACACCGCGCCCGGCCCCGCCGAGTCGCGGCCCCGTGGATTGTCCAGCCAGCGCTGATGTCCTCCGACGTAGACGGCCGCGCCGGTCACCGCGACGGCGTAGAGCGAGTCGCCGCCCGTGGCGTTGGCCCAGGTGGGCCGGATGGCCGAGCCCCTGCTGTAGGTCTCGAACCTGGCGGCCGTGTCGCAGATCCCGCCCCTGGCGCCGCCGGTGGTGACCACCGCGAAATAGCTGCCGTCGGGGGAGAAGTCGAGGCCCCGTACATAGGAGGGGAAGTTCGGGCTGCACGCCTGCGCGTACGCCTCCGTACGCCAGGGCGCGACTTTGGCCTGCGCGCCGCCGACGTCGATCAGCCCGAGCTGCGGCCGGGAGTGGCCGCCGAGCGTGGTGAACGAGCCGTCCACGGCCAGCCGGTCGCGTGAGACGGCCAGCGCGTGCACCTTCACCCGCGTGGTCAGCGGCCCGCCCGGCGTGATGGCGAAGGCCGGGTCGGCCGCGCCGGTGGTGGCGTCGAGCCCGGCCAGCGCCGTACGCGGGCTGGTGAAGTCGCCGCCGACGTACAGCCTGGCGCCCTGCCTGACCACCGAGGTGACCATGCCGCCGCCGATGCGCGGATCGAAGCCGGGCGTGAGCGAGCCGTCGGCGAGGGCGAGCCTGGCCAGGCCGCGGGCGCGCTGGTGGTTGACGCCGTGGAACTCGCCGCCCACATAGACGGTGCCGCGGTCGCCGGCGGCCAGGCCGAAGACCGGCCCGGCCACGCTCGGCGCGAAGCCGGGCAGGATCCGGCCGGTGACCAGGTCGTAGGCGAACAGGTTGTCGCGCGCGTGGATCGTTCCACGGGCGGCGTCGCTCACTTCGCTGAACGAGCCGCCGACGACGACGGTGCGCCCGACGACGGTGATGGCGTTGACGATGCCGTCGAGCACATGAGGGGTGGTGTCTATCGGGTCGGCCGACACGACGCGCGGATGCGCGGCGGGAGCCGAGGCGATGATGGCCGCAAGGGCGACACGGGAAAGCATTCGCCAATATCTAGCAGACGTTGCGTAGTCTCATGGCTACTTTCCGTCGATTGTCCAGGATGGGCGTGTCCGCCTGTCCGGGGGCGCCGGCCCGTAGGGTGTGGGGCATGACGCGCGCTCAGTTGGACAAACAGCCGGATGAGGTCGCCGCGATGTTCGATCGCACCGCCCGGCGCTACGACCTGGTCAATGACGTGATCTCGCTCGGGCAGGTGAGGCTCTGGCGCAAGGCGGTGGCCGCCGCCGTGGACGCGGGTCCCGGTGAGCTCGTGCTCGATCTGGGGGCCGGCACCGGCACCTCCACCGACGCGTTCACCACGCTGGGTGCGCGGGCCATCGCCTCCGACTTCTCGCTCGGCATGCTCCGCACCGGCGTGGCCCGCCACGGGGGCAACGCGCTGTCGGGGGCCGGGGTGCCGTTCCTCGCGGGTGACGCGACGCGGCTGCCCTTCGCCGACGACGTGTTCGACGCGGTGACGATCTCGGTGGCGCTGCGCAACGTGCACGACACCGGCATGGCGCTGCGGGAGATGCTGCGCGTGACCAAGCCGGGCGGGCGGCTGGTCATTCTGGAGTTCTCCCATGTGACGATCAAAGCGTTCGACCTCGTCTACCGCGAATATCTGATGCGGATGCTGCCGAAGGTGGCCAAGGTGTTCGGGTCCAACGACGACTCCTACGAATATCTGGCCGAGTCGATCAGAGACTGGCCCGATCAGCGGACGCTGGCCAGGACCATCCAGGAGGCCGGCTGGGAACGCGTCGCCTGGCGCAATCTCACCGCGGGGATCGTGGCCGTGCACCGGGGTTTCAAGCCCGCTTGATCTTGCCGGGCGGTCGCGCGTTTCGCGGGTAATTTCAGTGGGACGAGTCCGGCGGAAAAAATGCCGGCGGCGATTCGCGAGCGCCGGACCGGATCGACGGCCCACTCCCCGCAGTCGTGCGGCGCTCCTGACCGGCCGCGCTCGGATCCAGTCAGGGCCTGCTGCTAGCGTGACGGATCATGAGTGCGCTGCCCCCAGGCGACACGCCATCCACTTGGATCACAGAACGGCACCCCGACTGCCACTATGTACCCGAAAAGCAGTAGACTGCGGCCCGGTAAGTTTGTGAAGGGGTTCACAAAGGAACGAAGGCGCGACACCCCACGGCCTTCGAGCGTGTAGGGACAGGACAGTCCAGTGACCGTGCCAACAGCCATACAGGCTGACGCCGCCGACGTCATCGTCGTCGGCGCCGGTCCCGCCGGTTCCGCAACCGCCTTTTACCTCGCTCAGGCCGGGCTCGACGTGCTGCTCCTGGAGAAGACCAGGTTCCCCCGGGAGAAGGTCTGCGGCGACGGTCTGACCCCGCGTGCGGTCAAGCAGTTGCAGAACATGGGCGTCGACATCGACGCGCCCGGCTGGATCAGGAACAAGGGCCTGCGTGTCGTCGGCGGCGGCCTGCGCTTCGAGCTCGACTGGCCCCAGCTCGAACGCTTCCCCGACTTCGGGCTCGTCCGCACCCGGCAGGACTTCGACGAGATCGTCGCCGCCAACGCGGTCAAGAACGGCGTACGCCTCATGGAGGGCGTCACCGTCACCGGCCCCGTCCTCGACGACCGCAGCGGCCACATCGTCGGCGTGACCACCAAGGACGGCCGCACCTTCCGCAGCCGCGTGGTCGTGGCCGCCGACGGCAACAGCACCCGCCTGGCCCTGGGCATGGGCCTGCACAAGCGCGAAGACCGCCCGATGGGCGTGGCCGTGCGCACCTACTTCGAAAGCCCGCGTCACGACGACGACTACCTGGAGACCTGGCTGGAGCTGTGGGACGGCGACACGCTGCTGCCCGGCTACGGCTGGGTGTTCGGCGTCGGCGACGGCACCTCCAACGTGGGGCTCGGGCTGCTCAACACCAGCTCACAGTTCGGCAACATCGACTACCGCGACCTGCTGCGGCGCTGGTGCCGGTCGATGCCGGCGGAGTGGGGCTTCACCGAGGAGAACATGACGGGCCCGATCCGCGGCGCCGCGCTCCCGATGGCCTTCAACAGGCAGCCCCACTACACACGCGGCCTGGTGCTCGTGGGAGACTCCGGCGGGGCGATCAACCCGTTCAACGGCGAGGGCATCGCCTACGCCATGGAGACCGGCGAGATCGCCGCCGAGATCATCGCGAAGGCCCTCAGGACCACCACCCCCGCGCAGCGGGAACGGACCCTGCGGACCTATCCTCGAGTGCTGAAGGACGCCTACGGCGGCTACTTCACGCTGGGGAGACTGTTCGTCGAGGCGATCGGGAAGCCCGGGGTGATGAGCTTCGGCACCAAGCACGGGCTGCCTCACCCGAGGCTGATGCGCTTCGCGCTCAAACTCCTTGGTAATCTCACCGACCGGCGAGGCGATGCGTCGGACATGATCATTAACGCACTCTCGAAGGTCGCGCCACCAGCATGAATCTCGCAATCAACAGATCCGGCTGCGCGCCCGCGCGCGCGGCGACTCCAGAGGAGGCGTAGCGATGGACCTTTACGTGCCCATCCTGGTGCTCGCCGTTCTCGCGGGGGGCTTCGCGATCTTCTCGGTCGCCATCGCTCCCTTCACCGGTCCCAAGCGCTGGAACCGCGCCAAGCTTGACGCCTACGAATGCGGCATCGAGCCGACGCCCCAGCCGGTCGGTGGCGGACGGTTCCCGCTCAAATACATGGTCACGGCGATGCTCTTCATCGTCTTCGACATCGAGATCATCTTCCTCTACCCGTGGGCCGTCTCGTTCGCTCCGCAGACGGACGACCTCGGCCGCGTGCTCTCCTCGGGCCTGGGTCTGTTCGCGCTCGTCGAGATGCTGCTGTTCATCGTCACCGTGCTCGTCGCCTACGCGTACGTGTGGCGCCGCAAGGGTCTGGACTGGGACTGAAAATGGGACTTGAAGAGAAACTCCCCAGCGGGTTCATCCTCAGCACGGTCGAAGCGGCCGCCGGCTGGGCGCGCAAGAACTCCGTGTGGCCGGCCACGTTCGGTCTCGCGTGTTGCGCCATCGAGCTGATGGCCACCGGCGGCCCCCACTACGACCTGGCGCGCTTCGGTATGGAGCGCGCTTCGGCGTCTCCCCGCCAGGCCGACCTCATGATCGTCGCCGGGCGCGTGTCGCAGAAGATGGCTCCCGTCCTGCGGCAGATCTACGACCAGATGGCCGAGCCGAAGTGGGTCATCTCCATGGGCGTGTGCGCCTCCAGCGGCGGCATGTTCAACAACTACGCGATCGTGCAGGGCGTCGACCACGTCGTGCCGGTGGACGTCTACCTGCCCGGCTGCCCGCCGCGGCCCGAGATGCTCATCGACGCGATCGTGAAGCTGCACGACAAGATCCAGAACATGAAGTTCGGCGCGCACCGCGCCAAGCAGATCGAGGAGCTCGAACTGCAGGCGCTGCGCACGCTGCCGCTCATCGACCAGGGGAGCGCGAAGTGACCTCGCCAGACAACCTGCCCGAGGTCCCGGACGCGCAGGTCCCCGAGGTGCCGGCGGCCCAGGAGCCGCCCGTCGCCCGGCGGGGCATGTTCGGCGCCCACGACTCCGGCGACACCTCCGGCTACGGCGGCCTCGTCGTGCGCAGGGCGCCGCAGCTGTCGACGCCCCGCCCGTACGGGAGCTACTTCGACGAGCTCGTCGACACCCTCGGGCTCGACGACGCGATCGAGCGCGTGGTCGTCGACCGCGGCGAGCTGACCCTGCACGTCAAGCGCGAGCGCCTGGTCGAGGTCTGCCAGAAGCTGCGCGACGACCCGGCGCTGCGCTTCGAGCTGTCGCTGGGCGTCACCGGCGTGCACTACCCGCATCTGGTGGGCGAGGAGCTGCACGCGGTCATCCACCTGTGCTCGATCACGCACAACCGGCGCGTACGCGTCGAGGCGAGCGCACCCGACGCCGACCCGCACATCCCCTCCACAGTGAGCGTCTACCCTGGTCACGACTGGCACGAACGCGAGGCGTACGACTTCTTCGGCATCGTCTTCGACGGTCATCCCGGGCTCACCCGGATCATGATGCCGGACGACTGGGACGGGCACCCCCAGCGCAAGGACTATCCGCTCGGCGGCATCCCGGTCGAATACCGCGGCGCCACCGTTCCCTCGCCCGACCAGAGGAGGAGCTACTCATGAGCACCGCTTATGACGAGGCGACGGAAGGCAAGGTCTACAACGTCTCCGGCGCCGACTGGGACGAGGTCGTCACCGGAGTCCGCGACTCCGACGAGGAGCGCCTGGTCGTCAACATGGGCCCGCAGCATCCGTCCACGCACGGCGTGCTCCGCCTGGTCCTGACGCTCGACGGCGAGACGGTCACCGAGGCGCGCGGCGTCATCGGCTACCTGCACACCGGCATCGAGAAGAACATGGAATACCGGACGTGGACCCAGGGGACCACGTTCGTGACCCGGATGGACTACCTGTCGCCGATCTTCAACGAGACCGCCTACTGTCTCGGCGTGGAGAAGCTGCTCGGCGTCGAGGACCGCATCCCCGACCGGGCTCAGGCCATCCGCGTGATGATGATGGAGCTCAACCGCATCGCCTCGCACCTGGTGGCGATGGGCACGTTCGGCATGGAGCTGGGCGCGACGACGCCGTTCCTCTTCGGGTACCGCGATCGTGAAATGATCATGGACCTGTTCGAGTACATCACCGGCCTGCGGATGAACCACGCCTACATCAGGCCGGGCGGCGTGAGCGTCGACCTGCCCGCGGGCGCGGTCGACAAGGTCGGCGAGTTCCTCAAGGAGATGCCCAAGCGGATCAAGGACATCCGCAAGCTCCTCGACGAGAACCCCGTCTACGTGCGCCGCACCCAGGACGTGGCCTACCTCGACCTGACCGGCTGCATGGCCCTGGGCATCACCGGGCCGATCCTGCGCGCCGCCGGCCTCCCGTGGGACCTGCGCAAGTCGCAGCCCTACTGCGGTTACGAGACCTACGAGTTCGACGTCGCCACCGAGCGCGGCTGCGACGTCTACTCGCGTTACCTCGTCCGCATGAAGGAGATGGAGGAGTCCCTCAAGATCGTCGAGCAGGCGCTCGACCGCATCGCCGGCCCGCTCAAGGGCGACCCGGTGATGATCGAGGACAAGAAGATCGGCTGGCCCGCGCAGCTCGCGCTCGGCCCCGACGGGTTCGGCAACTCGCCCGACCACATCGCCCACATCATGGGCACCTCGATGGAGGCCCTCATCCACCACTTCAAGCTGGTGACCGAGGGCTTCAGGGTGCCGGCCGGGCAGGCGTACGCCAGCATCGAGTCGCCCAAGGGCGAGCTCGGCGCCCACGTGGTCAGCGACGGGGGCACCCGGCCCTACCGCGTGCACTTCCGCGAGCCGTCCTTCTGCAACCTGCAGGGCTTCCCCGCGATGGCGGAGGGCGGCCAGGTCGCCGACGTGATCGCCGCGGTGGCTTCTATCGACCCCGTCATGGGAGGTGTGGACCGGTGACTTACGCACCGGAGATCCGTGAGCGTCTTGAGCGGGACGCCAAGGAGATCATCGGACGCTATCCCAAGACCCGCTCCGCCCTGCTGCCGCTGCTCCACCTCGTGCAGTCGGAGGACGGCTACGTCTCCGACGACGGCCAGGAGTTCTGCGCGGAGATGCTCGGCATCAGCAAGGCCGAGGTCACCGGCGTGGCGACCTTCTACACCATGTACAAGCGCAGGCCGGCCGGCGAATATCACGTCGGCGTGTGCATCAACGCGCTCTGCGCGGTCATGGGCGGCGACGAGATCTGGGACGAGCTCACCGAGCACGTCGGCGTCGGCCACGAGGAGGCCACCGCCGACGGGAAGATCTCGCTGGAGCGCTTGGAGTGCAACGCGGCCTGCGACTTCGCCCCGGTCATGATGGTCAACTGGGAGTTCTTCGACAACCAGACGCCTGAGTCGGCCAAGCAGCTCGTCGACGACCTGCGTGACGGCAAGGACGTGCGGCCCACGCGCGGCCCGAAGAAGCTGTGCACCTTCAAGGACGCCTCCCGTGTGCTCGCCGGCCTGCCCGACGACCTCGCGGGCGACGGCCCGTCGGCCGCCGGCCCCTCGCTTGAGGGCCTGAAGGTGGCCAAGGCCAAGGGATGGAAGGCCCCGGAAGCATGACGACGACTTTGACACCGGTCCTGACGGCCAACTGGGACCAGCCCAATTCCTTCACGCTCGGCGTCTACGGCGAGTACGAGGCGGCCAAGAAGGCGCTGGGCATGGACCCCGACGCCGTCATCCAGGCCGTCAAGGACTCGGGCCTGCGCGGCCGCGGCGGCGCAGGCTTCCCCACCGGCATGAAGTGGGGCTTCATCCCGCAGGGCGACGGCAAGCCGCACTATCTCGTCGTCAACGCCGACGAGTCGGAGCCGGGCACCTGCAAGGACATCCCGCTGATGATGGCCAACCCGCACTCGCTGGTCGAGGGCATCATCATCACGGCCTACGCGATCCGGGCCAACCACGCCTTCATCTACGTGCGCGGCGAGGTGCTGCACGTGATCAGGCGGCTGCACGCGGCCGTGCGGGAGGCGTACGAGAAGGGCTTCCTCGGCAGCGACATCTTCGGCTCCGGCTACGACCTGGAGCTCGTCGTGCACAGCGGCGCGGGCGCCTACATCTGCGGCGAGGAGACGGCGCTGCTCGACTCGCTCGAAGGCTTCAGAGGTCAACCTCGGCTCAAGCCCCCGTTCCCGGCCGTGGCGGGCCTCTATGCCTCGCCTACTGTCGTGAACAACGTGGAGTCGATCGCCAGTGTTCCCTCGATCATCGCGAACGGCGCCGACTGGTTCGCGGGGATGGGCACCGAGAAGTCCAAGGGCTTCGGCATCTTCTCCCTCAGCGGCCACGTCACCAGGCCCGGCCAGTACGAAGCCCCGCTCGGCATCACGCTGCGCGAACTGCTCGACATGGCCGGCGGCGTCCGCGAGGGGCACCAGATCAAGTTCTGGACCCCGGGCGGCTCCTCCACGCCGATCTTCACCGACGAGCACCTCGACGTGCCGCTCGACTTCGAGGCGGTCGGCGCCAAGGGCTCGATGCTCGGCACCCGGGCGCTGCAGATCTTCGACGAGACCACCTGCGTGGTCCGCACGGTGCTGCGCTGGACCGAGTTCTACGCCCACGAGTCCTGCGGCAAGTGCACGCCCTGCCGCGAGGGCACGTACTGGCTCAAGCAGGTGCTCAAGCGCCTGGAGAAGGGCCAGGGCACCGAGGACGACCTGACCACGATCACCGACATCGCGGACAACATCCTCGGCCGCTCGTTCTGCGCGCTGGGCGACGGCGCCACGAGCCCGATCCACTCCTCGGTGAAGTACTTCCGCGAGGAGTACCTCAAGCACTTCGAGATCGGCGGCTGCCCGTTCGACCCGAAGAAGTCCACTCTCTGGGGTGAGCAGTGACCGTCGTAGAGACCGAAACGAACCTGGTGACCCTGTCCATCGACGGGTTCCAGGTCAGTGTCCCCAAGGGCACTCTGATCATCAGGGCCGCCGAGCTGCTGGGCATCCAGATTCCCAGGTTCTGCGACCACCCGCTGCTCGACCCGGCGGCCAACTGCCGCCAGTGCCTGGTCGACATCCCCGACGCGGGCAACGGCCGCGGCTTCCCCAAGCCGCAGCCGTCGTGCGCGATCGAGGTCGCCGAGGGCATGGTCGTGCAGACGCAGCTCACCTCGCCGGTCGCCGAGAAGGCGCAGCGCGGGGCGATGGAGCTGCTGCTGATGAACCACCCGCTCGACTGCCCGGTCTGTGACAAGGGCGGCGAGTGCCCGCTGCAGAACCAGGCCATGTCGAACGGTCAGGGCGAGTCGCGCTTCCAGGAGCAGAAGCGCACCTTCCCCAAGCCGCTGCCGCTGTCCACGCAGGTGCTGCTCGACCGCGAGCGCTGCGTCCAGTGCGCGCGCTGCATCCGCTTCTCCGACCAGATCGCAGGCGACCCGCTCATCGAGTTCTTCGAGCGCGGGGCCAAGGAGCAGGTGCGCACGGCCGAGGGCAAGCCGTTCAACTCCTACTTCTCCGGCAACACGGTGCAGATCTGCCCGGTGGGCGCGCTCACCGGCGCCGCCTACCGGTTCCGGGCCCGCCCGTTCGACCTGGTGTCCACGCCGAGCGCGTGCGAGCACTGCGCGGCCGGCTGCGCCCAGCGCACCGACCACAGGCGCGGCCGGGTCACCCGCCGCCTGGCGGGCAACGACCCGCTGGTGAACGAGGAGTGGAACTGCGACAAGGGCCGCTGGGCGTTCTCCTACGCCACGCAGCCCGACCGGCTCAAGACGCCGCTGGTGCGCAACGAGGACGGCGTGCTCGTGCCGGCCTCGTGGCCGGAGGCGCTGATGGTGGCCGCCGAGGGCCTGGCCAAGGCCCGCGGCAAGGCCGGCGTGCTGGTCGGCGGCCGGGTCACGGTCGAGGACTCCTACGCCTACGCCAAGTTCGCCCGGCTCGCCCTGGGCACCAACGACGTCGACTTCAGGGCCAGGCCCCACTCCGCCGAGGAGGCGCAGTTCCTGGCGCACGCGGTGGCCGGCAAGGGCATCGAGATCAGCTACACCGACCTTGAGAACGCGCCCCACGTGCTGCTCGTCGGGTTCGAGCCCGAGGAGGAGTCGCCGATCGTCTTCCTGCGCCTGCGCAAGGCGTGGCAGAAGAAGGGCCTCAAGGTCACCTCGATCGCGCCCTTCGCCACCCCCGGCCTGGTGAAGATGGGCGGCACGCTCGTCCGCACCGCGCCCGGCGCCGAGGCCGACGCGATCGGCGACCTGGTCGGCACGCTGGCCGAGGGCACGATCGTGCTGGCCGGCGAGCGCCTGGCCACGGTCCCCGGCGCGCTGTCCGCCCTCGTCCGCCTGGCCGCCGCCTCCACCGCCACCCGGATCGCCTGGATCCCGCGCCGGGCCGGTGAGCGCGGCGCTATCGAGGCCGGCGCGCTGCCCAACCTGCTGCCGATCGGCCGCCCCGTGGACGACGAGAGCGCCAGGGCCGAGGTCGCCAGGGCGTGGAACGTGGCCTCGCTGCCCGCCACGCCCGGCCGCGACACCGCCGGCATCCTCGCCGCCGCCGCGGACGGAGACCTGGACGCGCTGGTCGTGGCCGGCGTCGACCCCTACGACCTGGCCGACCCGGCCGCCGCGCTCGACGCGCTTGAGCGCACGCCGTTCATCGTCAGCCTGGAGATCCGCGCCAGCGCCGTCACCGACCGCGCCGACGTGGTCCTGCCCGTCGCCTCCGTGCAGGAGAAGGGCGGGACGTTCGTCAACTGGGAGGGCAGGGGCCGCTCGTTCGAGGCGCCGCTGAAGGTGCCCGGGCTGCAGTCCGACCTCGCCGTGATCTCCAACCTGGCCGACCGCATGGACGTGCACCTGGGCCTGCCGGACGCCAAGGCGGTCCGGCGCGAGCTGTCGGGCCTGGGCGCCTGGCGGGGCAGCCGGGTCAACGCGCCGAACGCCCTGACCCGCACCCTGGAGCTGCCCGAGCAGGGTCAGGCCGTCCTGGCGACCTGGCACCTGCTGCTCGACGACGGCAGGCTGCAGGACGGCGAGCCGTACCTCGCGGGCACCGCCCGCACCGCCGAGGCACTGGTCTCGAGCGGCACGGCGGCCGAGCTCGGCGTCGCGGACGGCGACAAGCTGGTCGTCGGCGACACCGTGACGCTGCCGGTGCGCGTCGCCGACCTGCCGGACCGCGTGGTCTGGGTGCCTGCGAACTCCGGCGGCTGCTCGGTCACCCGTGACCTGCGCGCGGTGGCCGGCGACATCGTCACCATCGGGAGCGCCTCATGAGTCCCACCCTGGAGAACTTCGGCCACGATCCGGTGTGGATCACCATCATCAAGGCCGTGATGCTGTTCGTCTTCCTGATGCTGAGCGTGCTGTTCGGCGTCTGGTTCGAGCGCAAGCTCATCTCGCGGATGCAGAACCGCTACGGCCCCAACCGGGCCGGCAAGTTCGGTCTGCTGCAGTCCGTGGCCGACGGCCTGAAGATGGGCCTGAAGGAGGACCTCTTCCCGCGGACCGTGGACAAGGTGCTCTACCTGCTGGCGCCGATCATCATGGTGGTGCCGGCGTTCCTCGCCTTCTCCATCGTGCCGTTCGGGCCGATGGTCAACCTGTTCGGCGTGCAGACGCCGCTGCAGCTGGTCGACCTGCCGGTGGCGGTGCTGTTCATGCTGGCCATGGGCGCGGTCTCCGTCTACGGCGTGGTGCTGGCCGGCTGGTCGTCGCGCTCGCCGTACGCGCTGCTGGGCGGTCTGCGCTCGGCGGCCCAGGTGGTCTCGTACGAGATCGCGATGGGCCTGTCGTTCGTGGCCATCTTCCTGTTCGCCGGGACGCTGTCCACCTCGGAGATCGTCAAGGCGCAGGAGCAGACCTGGTTCGCGGTACTGCTGATCCCGTCCTTCCTCGTCTACGTGGTCTGCATGTTCGGTGAGGCCGCGCGCATCCCGTTCGACCTGCCCGAGGGCGAGGGCGAGCTGGTCGGCGGCTTCCAGACGGAATACTCCTCGTCGCTGAAGTTCGCCCTGATCATGATGGGCGAGTACCTGCACACCTTCACCGCCACCGGCATCGCCGTGACGCTGTTCCTGGGCGGCTGGCGGGCTCCGTTCCCGATCTCGCTGTGGGACGGCGCCAACCAGGGCTGGTGGCCGGTGCTGTGGTTCTTCATCAAGTTCGTGCTGACCTTCTGCTTCATCGTGTGGGTGCGTGCCTCGCTGCCGCGGGTTCGCTACGACCAGCTGATGGCGCTGGGCTGGAAGGTGCTGATCCCGGTCAACCTGGCCTGGATCCTGCTGGTGGCCGCCGTGCGCAACGTGGTGGTCAACGAGGGGAACAAGATGCTCGGCATCGGGCTCGGCGTGGTGATCGTGATCGGCGCGCTGGCCATCTGGATGCGCTTCGACACCGTCAACCAGCGGCGCAAGGAAGCGAAGAAGGCTCAGGTGGAGGCCGAGTTCGAGGAACTGTCCAACGAGCCGGAGGCCGGCGGCTTCCCTGTGCCGCCGCTCGACCTGCCGCACTACCACGGGGTGCAGCACAAGGAGATTCCCAGTGGGACTAACTGATTGGCTGAACCCCGTCAAGGGCTTCGGGGTCACCTTCCACACGATGTTCAAAAAGCCCGTCACGACGAACTACCCGGAGGAGAAGAAGCCGACGGCTCCGCGCTTCCACGGGCGTCACCAGCTCAACCGCTGGCCGGACGGGCTGGAGAAGTGCATCGGGTGCGAGCTGTGCGCCTGGGCGTGCCCGGCCGACGCGATCTTCGTCGAGGGCGCGGACAACACCGACGAGGAGCGCTTCTCGCCGGGTGAGCGTTACGGGCGCACGTACCAGATCAACTATCTGCGCTGCATCCTGTGCGGACTGTGCATCGAGGCGTGTCCGACCCGCGCGCTCACCATGACGAACGAGTACGAGCTCGCCGACACCGACCGCGAGAGCCTCATCTACACCAAGGAGATGCTCCTCGCCCCTCTGACCCAGGGCATGGAGCAGCCGCCGCACGCCATGCGGCTCGGTGAGACCGAAGAGGACTACTACCGGCTGGGGCGGACCAATGGGTGAGACCATCACTTTCTGGGTGCTCGCCGTCGTCTCCGTCGGCGCCGCGCTCGGCATGGTCTTCAACCGCAAGGCCGTGTACTCCGCGCTGATGCTCGGCACCGTGATGCTCTGCCTGGCCGTCCTGTACGCGGTGCAGGACGCGCCCTTCCTGGCCGCGGTGCAGATCATCGTCTACACCGGCGCGGTCATGATGCTGTTCCTGTTCGTGCTGATGCTCGTCGGCGTCGACTCCTCCGACTCCTTCGTCGAGACGCTCAGGGGCCAGCGCTTCTGGGCGATCATCGCGGGGCTCGGCTTCCTGGCGCTGATCACCGCCGCGGTCGGCAACGCGATCTTCGCTCCTGAGGCCGGGCTGGCGGCGGTCACCCAGCAGGGCGGCTACATCCGCTCGATCGCGCTGCAGCTGTTCACCAAGTACGTGTTCGCGTTCGAGATCACCTCGGCGCTGCTGATCACCGCCGCGCTCGGCGCGATGGTGCTGGCGCACCGCGAGCGGCTCACCGAGAAGGTCACGCAGAAGGACCTGTCCCGCGCCCGGTTCCTCGGCGACCACCCGTCGCCGCTGCCGGGCCCCGGCACGTACGCCAGGAACAACGCCATCGACATGCCGGCGCTGCTGCCGGACGGGTCGGTCGCCGAGTCCTCGGTCAACCGCTACATCGCACGCTACGACGTCGAGCACGGACACCTTCCCGAGGATCCCAAGCTCGCCGCGGCCATCAAGCAGACGGCCGAGGACGACGCCGAGGAAAACAACGAGGTCACCAAATGACGACTCACTACCTCGTACTGTCCGGCCTGTTGTTCGCCATCGGCGCCATGGGCGTGCTGATCAGGCGGAACGCGATCGTGGTGTTCATGTGCGTGGAGCTGATGCTCAACGCCTGCAACCTCGCCTTCGTCACGTTCTCCCGGCAGGTCGGCAACCTGGAAGGCCAGATCATCGCGTTCTTCGTGATGGTGGTGGCCGCGGCCGAGGTCGTGGTGGGCCTGGCCATCATCGTGACGATCTTCCGAACCCGCAGGTCCGCGTCCGTTGACGACGCCAACCTGCTGAAGTACTAAGAGGTGACTGGTGGAATCTCATATCGCTGAGATCACCCAGCACACAGGCGGAGTGATCGGCAGCGCTTGGCTGATGATCGCCTTCCCGTTGCTGGGGGCGCTCGTCTTGCTGGTGTTCGGCCGGTTCACCAACCGCTGGGGCCATCTGCTGGGCGTGGCCATGTCCCTCGCCTCGTTCGTCGTGGCGGTGCTGGCGTTCTTCGAGCTGATCGGCTTCGGGGAGGAGCAGCGCCGCAAGGCCGTCGAGCTGTACGACTTCATCCCCGGCATGGTCAAGATGGGGCTGCTGATCGACCCGCTGTCGATCAGCTTCGCGCTGCTGATCACCGGTGTGGGCTCGCTGATCCACATCTACTCGGTCGGCTACATGGCCCACGACGAGCACCGGCGCAGGTTCTTCGGCTACCTGAACCTGTTCGTGGCCGCGATGCTGCTGCTGGTGCTGGCCGACAACTACGTGGGGTTGTTCATCGGCTGGGAGGGCGTCGGTCTGGCGTCGTACCTGCTGATCGGGTTCTGGCAGTTCAAGCCGTCCGCGGCGACGGCGGCCAAGAAGGCGTTCGTGGTCAACCGGGTCGGCGACTTCGGCCTGCTGGTCGGCATGTTCGTCATCTGGACCACGTTCGGCACGCTGACCTTCAAGAACCTGGGCGAGCAGATCACGGCCGGTCAGACGAACGGCGCCATGCTCGCCATCGGCCTGCTGCTGCTCCTCGGGGCGTGCGGCAAGTCGGCGCAGCTGCCGCTGCAGTCGTGGCTCCTCGACGCGATGGAGGGCCCGACCCCGGTCTCGGCCCTGATCCACGCCGCGACCATGGTCACCGCCGGCGTCTACCTCGTGGTCCGCTCCGGCGCGTTCTTCTTCCCCGAGGGCTCGGGGGCGGCGCTCGCCGTCACCATCGTCGGCGCGGCCACGCTGCTCGCCGGTGCGATCATCGGTTGCGCCAAGGACGACATCAAGAAGGGCCTGGCCGGCTCGACGATGTCGCAGATCGGCTACATGATGCTCGGCGCGGGCCTAGGCCCGGCGGGTTACGCCTTCGCGATCGGTCACCTGATCACGCACGGCTTCTTCAAGGCCGACATGTTCCTCGGCGCCGGCTCGGTCATGCACGGCATGAACGACGAGGTCGACATGAGGAAGTACGGCGCGCTGCGCAAGGTCATGCCGATCACGTTCGTCACGTTCTTCATCGGCTACCTGGCGATCATCGGGTTCCCGCTGCTGTCCGGCTACTTCACCAAGGACGGCATCATCGAGACCGCGGTGCACCACCAGCCGATCCTGGGCTGGCTGGCCGTGCTGGGCGCGGGCATCACCGGCTTCTACATGTCGCGCATGGTCTTCATGACCTTCTTCGGCGAGAAGCGCTGGGCCGAGGACGCGCACCCGCACGAGTCGCCGCTGGTGATGACCATCCCGCTGTTGATCCTCTCGCTCGGCGCGCTCGGTCTGGGCGGCTACCTGGTGCTCAGCAACCGGCTGATGCTGTTCCTGGCGCCGGCTGTCGGTCTGCCGGAGGAGCTTCCGCACTTCGCCCCCTTCGCCCCGTCCGGGCTGGCCACGTTGGCGCTGGTCGCCGTGGGCGCGGCCATCGCGTGGATGAAGTACGGCCGGGCCGAGGTGCCCGCGGTGCAGCCGCGCGGCTCCTTCCTCACCACGTTCGCCCGGCGCGACCTCTACGGTGACGCGCTCAACGAGTCGCTCTTCATGCGCCCCGGCCAGTGGCTGACACGCCTCGCGGTGTTCTTCGACAACCGGGGCATCGACGGGCTGGTCAACGGCCTGGCGGCGGGCATCGGCGGCAGCTCCGGGCGCCTTCGGCGGATCCAGACGGGCTTCGCCAGAACGTACGCGCTGTCCATCCTGATCGGTGCCGCCCTGCTGACCGGCGCCCTGCTCCTCGTTGGGACCATCTGATGTCACCCTGGCTTCCGATACTCATGGCGGTGCCCGTGGTGGGCGCCATCGTGGTGGCCCTGCTGCCCAAGGGCAGTGACAAGCTGGCCAAGCAGGTCACGCTGCTGGTCTCGCTGCTGGTGCTGGTCCTGACCGGCGTCATGGCCGCCGGGTTCAAGCCGGGCGGCGAGCGCTTCCAGTTCAAGGCCGAGTACGACTGGATCCCGAGCTTCGGCGTGAAGTTCGGGGTCGGCGTGGACGGCGTGGCGCTCGTGCTGATCGCCCTGTCGGTGGTGCTGGTGCCGATCGTGGTGCTGGCCTCCTGGCACGACGCCGACGGCGTCAAGACCGCCGACGGCACGCTGGTCACGCCCAAGCGGTCGGTGAAGACGTACTTCTCGCTGCTGCTGGTGCTGGAGACGATGATGATCGGCGTCTTCGCGGCGACCGACATCTTCCTGTTCTACGTCTTCTTCGAAGCCATGCTGATCCCGATGTACTTCATGATCGGCTCGTACGGCGGCGCCCAGCGGTCCTACGCGGCCGTGAAGTTCCTGCTGTACTCGCTGTTCGGCGGCCTGCTCATGCTGGTCGCGGTCATCGGGCTCTACGTGGTGGCCGGCAGCAAGACGTTCATGTTCCCCGACCTCGTCGGGGTCATCCAGGATCCGGCCATGCAGAAGTGGCTGTTCGCCGGCTTCTTCATCGCCTTCGCCATCAAGGCGCCGCTGTGGCCGGTGCACACCTGGCTGCCCGACGCGGCCGCCCAGGCTCCGGCCGGCGCCGCGGTGCTGCTGGTCGGCGTGCTGGACAAGGTCGGCACCTTCGGGATGCTCCGCTTCTGCCTGGAGCTCTTCCCCGACGCGGCCAAGGCGTTCACGATGCCGATCGTCGTGCTGGCGGTCATCAGCATCATCTACGGCGCCATCGTGGCCATCGGGCAGACCGACATGAAGCGGCTCATCGCCTACACGTCGATCTCCCACTTCGGCTTCATCGTGCTCGGCGTGTTCGCCATGTCCTCGGTCGCCCAGTCCGGCGCGGCCCTCTACATGGTCAACCACGGCTTCGCCACCGGCGCGCTGTTCCTGGCCGCCGGGTTCCTCATCGCGCGGCGCGGCTCGCCGTTCATCGGGGACTACGGAGGCGTGCAGAAGGTCGCTCCGGTGCTGGCCGGGTTCTTCCTGGTCGCCGGTCTGGCCGGTCTGTCGCTGCCGGGCCTGTCGTCGTTCGTCAGCGAGTTCATGGTCATGATCGGCTCGTACTCCAGCCAGGCCCACGGCTCGGGTGCGCTGTCGGTGGCCGCGATCATCTCCGCGGTCGCGGTGATCCTGGCGGCCGTCTACATCCTGTGGATGATCCAGCGCACGATGAACGGGCCGACGGCCGAGCCGGTCAAGGCGTTCAAGGACCTCAACGCCCGCGAGATCTGGGTGCTGGCCCCGCTGGTCGCCCTGATCATCGGCTTCGGCTTCTTCCCCAAGCCGCTGCTCGACGTGATCAACCCGTCAGTGCAACAGACGCTGACCAACGTGAAGGTGCCCACCTCCACCATCGCTGAGAAGGGGACGGGTCAGTGAACGACGTCATCCCAGCGCCGACGATCGAGTACGGCACTCTGGCGCCGTTGCTGGTCGTCTTCGGCGCGGCCTGCATCGGCGTGCTCATCGAGGCGTTCGCGCCGCGCTACCTGCGCAAGTCCTTCCACGTGCCGCTCACGCTGCTGAGCCTGGCCGGCGCGTTCGCGCTGGTCCTGGTGCAGACGCTGCGCGGCCAGGTCTCCACCGCGCCCTCCGCCATGGGGGCGCTGGCGGTCGACGGCCCCTCGCTGTTCATCTGGGGCGTCATCCTCATCCTGTCGTTCGTCTGCGTGCTGCTGATCAACGACGAGGGGCACTTCGTGGCCTCCGCCGCGTCCGTGCCGGGCAGCTCCGACGAGGAGGAGGCCGAGGCCCACGACAACGGCACCGGCCACACGGAGGTCTACCCGCTGGTCCTGTTCGCGGTCGGCGGCATGCTGCTGTTCCCGGCCGCGCACGACCTGCTGATGATGTTCGTCGCCCTTGAGGTCATGTCGCTGCCGCTCTACCTGCTGTGCGGCCTGGCCCGCAGGCGCCGCCTCCTGTCGCAGGAGGCGTCGATGAAGTACTTCCTGCTGGGCGCGTTCTCCTCGGCCTTCTTCCTGTACGGCACCGCGATGATCTACGGCTTCGCGGGCACCGTCTCGCTGCCGGGCATCAACCGGGCCATGGCGGAGGGCAACACGCTCGACCCGCTGCTGCTGATCGGCTTCGCCATGCTCGGCGTGGGCCTGCTGTTCAAGATCGGCGCGGCGCCGTTCCAGGCGTGGAAGCCTGACGTCTACCAGGGCGCCCCGACCCCCATCACCGCCCTCATGGCCTCCGGCACGCTCGTGGCGGCCTTCGGGGCCGTGCTGAGGGTCTTCTGGGTGGGGCTGGGGAACCTCGACTGGAACTGGCGGCCGGTCATCTGGGGCGTCGCGGCGCTCACGATGATCGTCGGCTCGATCCTGGCGATCACCCAGACCGAGATCAAGCGGATGCTGGCGTACTCGTCCATCGCGCACGCGGGCTTCCTGCTCGTCGGCGTGCTGGCCACGTACGGGAGCGCGCAGCAGAACGCGGTTTCGCTCAAGGCGATCCTGTTCTATCTGGCGGTCTACGGCATCACCACGGTCGGCGCGTTCGCGGTGCTGACGCTCGTGCGCGATCCCGGCGGCGAGGCCGGGCACCTGTCACGGTGGGCCGGGCTCGGTAAGCGCGCGCCCGTCCTTTCCGGGGCGTTCGCCTTCTTCCTGCTCGCCTTCGCCGGCATCCCGCTGACCAGCGGCTTCTTCGGCAAGTACGCCGTCTTCGCCGCCGCGCTCAACAGCGGCACCCAGCCCGGCGACTCCATGGGCGGCTGGATGGCCGGCCTGGTCGTCGTCGGCGTGGTGGCCTCCGCGATCGCGGCGTTCTTCTACGTCCGCGTGATCGTGCTGATGTTCTTCAGCGAGCCGGCGGCGGACGGCCCCGCCGTCGCGGCCCCCAGTATGGGGACCGTGGCGGTCATCGCCGTTTCGTTGCTGGTTACCGTAGGAGTGGGCCTCTACCCGGAGTCCGTGCTCGGTGTTGCCAACGACGCTGCCAGCAGCCTGTTCATCAGATAAGGGGATCTCGTATGTCTGCGCCTCCCGTGGTTGACCTTCCCATTGAGGACGAACGGCTGGCGCAGGACGTGGCCACCGGGCTGGCCGCGGTCGAGAAGCTCCTGCGCTCGTCCGTGGAGAGCGAGGACGCCTTCGTCACGGAGGCGTCCAAGCACCTCATCGAGGCGGGCGGGAAGCGGTTCCGCACCTTGATGGTGCTGCTCGCCGCCCAGTTCGGCGACCCGTCGGCGCCGGGGGTCGTCCCCGGCGCCGTGGTCATCGAGCTGACCCATCTCGGCTCGCTCTACCACGACGACGTCATGGACGAGGCCCCGGTGCGCCGGGGCACGCCCTCGGCCAACGCCCGGTGGGACAACACCGTGGCCATCCTCACCGGCGACTACCTGTTCGCCCAGGCCTCCGACATCCTTGCCGACCTCGGTCCCGAGCTGATCCGCATCCAGGCGCAGACGTTCTCGCGCCTGGTGCAGGGACAGATCCGCGAGACCATCGGCCCGCGCGACGACGAGGACCCGGTCGCCCACTACCTGAGCGTCCTGGCCGACAAGACCGGCTCCCTGATCGCCGCCTCGGGCCGCTTCGGGGCGCTGCTGTCGGGCGCGCCCGCGGACGTCGAAGAGCGTCTCAGCCGCGCCTGCGAGGCCATCGGGGTGGCCTGGCAGCTCGGCGACGACCTGCTGGACGTGGCCTCCACGGGCGCCCAGTCGGGCAAGACACAGGGCACCGACCTGCGCGAGGGCGTCAAGACGCTGCCGGTGCTGTACGCGCTGGCGGCCGGCGACTCGCCGCGGCTGGCGGCCCTGTTGTCGGGGCCGGTGGCCGAGGAGGACGTCGAGGAGACCCTCACCCTGCTCCGCGCCCATCCCGGCATGGCCAGGGCGCGGGCGGAGCTGGTGGCGTGGGTGGACCGGGCCCGGGCGGACCTTTCCGGCCTGCCCGACATCCCGGCCAGGGCCGCCTTCCTGGCCCTCTGCGACTACGTGGTCGAGCGCTCGGGCTGAGGTGCCCTGAGTTCGGTGCGCTTCCGGGCGGACGTACGCGCCGCCCGGAGCCCGTCGTACGTGAAGATCACGAGCGCCAGCCACACGATCGAGAACCCGATCCACCGGCTCGACGGCATGACCTCCTTGGCGATCAGCACACCGCACGCGAACTGCAGAATCGGCGCGATGTACTGCAACACGCCCAGCGTGCTCAACGGCACCCGGATCGCCGCCGCTCCGAAGCAGATCAGCGGCACCGCCGTGATGGCCCCGGCCCCCACCATGAGCAGCACGTGTCCGACCCCGGCGTGCCCGAACGTGGTCCCCCCGCTCGCCTGCAGATAGACCAGGTAGCCCAGCGCCGGCAGCAGCAAGACCATCGTCTCGACCGCGAAGCTCTCGGTGGCCGCCACGTTGGCCTGCTTCTTGATCAGCCCGTACAGGCCGAAGCTGACGGCCAGCGTGAGCGCGACCCACGGCAGGCGCCCGTAGTCGAACGTCAGCACCAGCACCGCCAGCGCCCCGAACCCGACCGCCGCCCACTGCAGCGGCCGCAGCCGCTCCCGCAGCAACGCGACCCCGAACACCACGTTGACCAGGGGATTGATGAAGTATCCCAGAGCACTCTCGACGACGTGCCCGGCGTTGACCGCGTAGATGTAGGTGCCCCAGTTGACGGTCACCACGATGGCGGCCAGCGTCAGCAGGGCGAGTTTGGCGGGCTGCCTGACGATCTGGCGCATCCACGACCAGTGCCTGCGCACGCTCAGCAGAATCGCCACGATCACCAGCGACCACGCCATGCGGTGGGCGAGGATCTCGACGGCTCCAGAAGGCTTGAGGAGAGGCCAGTAGAGGGGGAAGAGTCCCCACATGATGTAGGCGGCGATACCGAGCAGAACACCACGCCGAGCGTCAGGCATGTCACCCAGTTTCGGGCATTACCACCTTGAACACAAACTTTGTCCACTATACGGAAATATGTAGACATGCTTAAGTGTGTTGGTTTGCGGGGCCGGGTTGACGTCCGATGGGGCCTGACGAGCTCTTCTGAGCGCTAGGGCTTGACCGCGGGGGTGAGCACCTCCACGCCGCTCGCCTTAAGGGCGCCCCGCAGGTCGGGTGGCGGTGCGGCGTCGGTGATCAGGTAGTCGGCAGCTCCCAGTTCCGACACTTGGGCGAACAGGCGGCGGCCGAATTTGGAGGAGTCGGCGAGGATCGCCACGCGGGCCGCGCGGGAGATCATCTCCTGCATCATCGCGGCCTCGGCGAGGTTGCTCGTGGTGTAGCCGGCGTCGGCTGAGACCGCGCCGACGCCGATCAGCGCCAGATCGCAGCTGATGTCCAGCTCGGCGCCGGTGTTGGCGCGGAAGCTGACCGGGCCGATCGTGGCGAGGGTGAGCGCGCGCACCGCGCCGCCGAAGACGTAGATGTCGCGGATGGCCGTGGGCGGGAGCGCGCTCGGCACCAGCAGATTGTTCGTCGCCACCGTGAGGTCGCGGTGCTGGCCCAGACTGCGGGCGAGCGCAAGGGTGGTCGTCCCGCCGTTGATCATGATGGTCGAGCCGTCGTCGACCAGTGTCGCGGCCAGTGCCGCGATCTTCTCCTTCTCCTGCTCCTGCACGGCAAGCCGCTGGTCGACGGCGCGGTCGGTGCGGGAGACCGTGGACAGGCTGACGGCGCCGCCGTACGTACGCACGAGGATGCCCTCGGCGGCCAGCTGATCGAGATCGCGTCGCACGGTGTCGATGGAGACGCCGAAGCGCTCGGCGAGCTCGCTCACCGTGACCTGACCGGTGTCGGCCACGTACGCGGCCAGCTGGGCTTTGCGCCCGGCGGGTAGGTGGCGCTGCCGCTCGTCCCTGTCAACGCTCACTGATTCCCCCTTGTCAGTGCGGGAGTATTCCACAAGTCTGCGCCGATTGGGCACGTTGCCGCATAGAGCTGCCGAGAGCAGCAAGAGGGGGCAGGGCCGGCCGAAGGTCGGTGAAGAAGGGGAAATCCACAGATCAAGGGGCGGCGATGGGGCGCCGGATCTTGCTTCATGGCACCACATTATGCCGTACTTCGCAGCTTTCTGCCGTTCTTCTCTTGTTTACGTCCGTAACACGCTGCTAACGTGACGGCCAACTCGGCAGAGGGCGGAAAGATCTCGAAGTAGGAGGAGCCCGTCATGGTGGTTGATGCAACCCGGGTGAGGCGAGTGATAGGGGCAGCCACAGCGGCTGCGACGGTCGCGCTCGCGACGGCGTGTGGCTCGGGCACCTCGAGCGACACCGCCTCGGACGGCAGTGTGACGCTGGAGTTCGCCCAGTGGTGGGGGGCCGAGCTGCCGGCCGGGGAGTTCGACAAGATTGTCAACGATTTCACCGCACAGAATCCGAACATCAAGATCAAGCTGCTGAGCGCGCCGTACGCCTCGACGAAGCAGCAGCTGATCACCGGCGCCGCGTCGAAGACTCTGCCCGACGTGGTCGGCCTCGACGGCGCCTGGGTCAACGACTTCGCCAAGCAGGGCGCGATCACCGATCTGTCCAAGCTGATGGCCGACGCGAACTACGACGCCGGCCAGCTCGCCAGTCAGGTGCAGATCAAGGACAAGACCTACATGATCCCGGTGGTCAACTTCGTCTACCCACTCTTCGTCAACAAGGACCTGCTCACCAAGGCCGGCGTCGCCAAGGTGCCCACCACGCGCACCCAGTTCCTCGACGCGGCCAAGAAGATCAGCGCAACCGGCGGTGACGTCAAGGGCTGGGCGCTCCCGCTCGACACCGCCGTCCCCAACGGCATCCAGAACGACGTCATGTCCTGGCTCTGGGCGTCCGGCGGCAGCATGCTGACCAACGGCAAGCCCAACCTGACCGGCGCGCCGGTCAAGAGCGTGGTCGAGTATGTGAAGAGCCTGAACGACGCGGGCGTCATCGCCCCCGGCTCGCTCACCATGAAGGAACAGGACAAGGTCGAGAAGTTCACCAACGGCCAGGTCGGCATGATGATCGACTCGCTCGCGCACATCAACCTGATCAAGAAGAACAAGCCGGATCTGAAGTTCGAGGTGGCGGCCCTTCCGGCCGAGGACGGCTACACCGGCAAGCGCGGCATCCCGTACGCGTCGTGGGGCATCGGCATCTCCGGCTCCACCGAGCACAAGGCCGAGGCGTTCAAGTTCGTGTCCTACCTGCTCAGCAAGGAGACCAACGCGAAGCTGAGCACGATCGCGAACGGCTTCCCGGGCAACAAGAACGCCCAGCCCGACTTCAGCGACAGTGACCCGCTGTTCAAGACCGCTTTCGACATCTACCAGCAGGGCTACCCCGCCAACGAGTTCGTCGGCCTGCCCAAGTCCGAGGACCTGATGCGCAGCTTCGACGAGCAGCTCCAGCTCGTGCTGACCGGCAAGACGAGTGTCGACGACGCCCTCGCCAAGGCGCAGGAGTCCTGGACCTCGGCGATCGGGTAGCTCGCCCGGGCGCCGTGCCGGTCCCCCGGGCGCGGCGCGCGATCAAGGAGAAAGCGATGACATCCATGACGGCGCCGAAGACGGCGCCCACCGAGGAGCGGGTCACACCCGGCCGGACCCGCTCCACCCTGGCCGGGCGCCTGATCCCGTACGGCTATCTGTCCCCCACGGTGCTTCTGATCGTGGTCCTGATGGTGGTCCCCATCGTCATGGTGATCAGCTACTCGTTCCAGGACAACGTGATCGTCCAGGAGAACCCGGTGTTCGCCGGGTTCGCCAACTACACCAAGGTGCTCACCGACCCGGACTTCCTGGCGGCGCTGCAGAACACCGCCATCTTCATCACGGTCAGCACCGTGGCCCACCTGGTCCTCGGCCTGGCCTTCGCGATGATGCTCAACACCCAGTTGCTGGGCGGGGTCACCAAGGCCGTTTTCCGAATCGTCTACATCCTGCCCTGGCTGTTCACGATCGCGGTGATCGCCGTCATCTGGCGGCTGCTGCTCGACCCGTCCGGCGTGGTCAACTACGTCCTGCACACGCTGGGTCTCATTCAGGAGGGCGTGAACTGGCTCGGCGACCCGGCCAAGGCGCTCTGGGCGATCACGTTCGTCAACATCTGGTCCGGCTACCCGTTCTTCATGATCAGTCTGCTCGCCGCGCTGCAGGGCATCCCTGGTCATCTGTACGAAGCGGCCGCGATGGACGGGGCGAACTGGTTCCAGCGGTTCACGCACGTGACGCTGCCCCAACTGCGACCGGTGATCGTCAGCATGGGGGTGCTCGACCTGATCTGGACGTCCCAGCAGTTCGCACTGATCTGGATGACGACCGGCGGCGGACCGCTGCACGCCACCGAGATGCTCAGCACCTACACCTACAAGCAGGCCTTCAGCGAGTACGAGTTCGCGACCGCGTCCGCCGCCGCCGTGATCGTGCTGCTGCTGACGATGATCCTGGCCTTCTTCTACGTACGCCAGCAAAGGGAGCGGTGAGACGCATGGCCACCACCATCAAGAGTCGTCGCACCCTCGCCAAGGCCGGTGTCATCACCGGCCTCGTCATCGGCGGGCTGTTCGCCGGCCTGCCGGTCCTGTGGCTGCTGTCCACCTCGTTCAAGAGCAACGGAGAAGTCTTCCAGAATCCGCCGAAGCTCATCACCGGCAGCTTCTCGTTCGACGCCTACTGGGAGATCCTGGGCAACGGTGCCCAGTTGCGGTACTTCCTCAACAGCTACATCGTCGCCTTCGCGGTGACCATCCTGACGCTGCTGGTGGCCGTCCTGGCCGGGTTCGCCTTCAGCCGCTTCACGTTCCCGTTCCAGAAGACCATCAACGCCGTGATCGTCAGCGTCCAGGCCGTGCCGCCGATCACGCTCGTCATTCCGTACTTCGGGCTCGTCGTCGCGCTCGGGCTGTACAACACCTATCCCGGCCTGATCCTCACGCACATGGTGTTCACCCTCCCGTACGCGATCATCATGATCACCGCGTACCTGAACACGCTGCCACGAGAGCTGGACGAGTCCGTCAAGGTCGACGGCGGCACCAACTGGACCGCGCTGTGGCGGATCCTGGTACCGATCTCGGTGCCCGGTCTGATCGCGGTCGGCGTGTACACGTTCATGATCTCGTGGAACGAGTACCTGTTCGCGCTCAGTCTGACCCGTACCGACGACATGCGCACCGTGCCGATCGGCATCCAACTTCTCATGGGCCAGCACTCGTACGAGTGGAATCAGATGATGGCGATGAGCATCCTCGGGTCCATTCCGGTCCTGCTCCTCTTCCTCCTGTTCCAGCGACGGTTCATCGGCGGGCTCACCGCCGGCGCCGTCAAGGCCTGACACACCCAGCACGCAAAAGGAGAGAACGCACAAATGCTGACGACCGGCAAGGCGATCCTGGACGTCGCCAACGAACACAGCTTCGCCGTGCCCGCCTTCAACATCAGCGACTGGGCGATGTTCAAGGGGATCGTTGAGATCAGCGAGGAGACGAACGCCCCCCTGATCGTCGGGATCCACCCGGACGAGGTTCGGCACATCGGCCGCGAGATGATCACCGGCATCGTCGAGCGGTCGCACCACTCGAGCGTCCCGATCGCGATCCACTGGGACCACGGCGCCACCTATGAGCAGATCCTGCAGGCGATCCAGTACGGCTTCACCTCCGTGATGATCGACGGGTCGCTGAAGCCGTTCGAGGAGAACATCGCGATCACCAAGAAGGTCACCGACTCCGCGCACGTTCTCGGAGTGTCGGTGGAGGGCGAGCTCGGCACGATCGGCGGAAACGACAGCTACGCCGAGGCGGGCGCCGCCGAGATCATCTACACCGACCCTGACGACGCGGTCACGTTCGTCGAGCAGACCGGCGCGGACAGCCTCGCCGTCGCGATCGGGACGTTCCACGGCCTCTACCCGGCCCACCTCAAGCCGGAGCTGAAGCTCGATCTGCTCAAGGAGATCAAGAGCCGGGTGCAGATCCCCCTGGTGCTGCACGGCGGCTCCGGCAACCCGGACGACGAGATCCGCGAGGCGGCGCGAATCGGCATCAACAAGATCAACATCTCCACCGATATCAAGGTCGCCTACCACGACAAGATGCGCGAGGTGCTGGGCAGCGACCGGAAGGTGCGCGAGCCGAACGCCATCCAGCCCGCCTGCATCGAGGCCATGAAGGTGGTCGCCGCCCAGAAGATCGAGCTGTTCGGCGCTGCCGGTAAGGGCTCGCTCTACTGACATGGCCGACGCGTCCCGGATAATCCTGGGCCTCGGCGGTTGCGTCGACCACGAGTTGAAGCTGACCGCCGGTGTCCTGGAACAGCTTGTCGCCGACTACGGCATCGTGGCCGCGGAACTGGCGTCGCCGGCCACGGTGACCAGTGAGCGGGACCTCGTGGTGTCGATCCTCGGGTACGTCGCCCGGGGCGGAGGCGGCGAACACTTCGTCGCCTCCGCCCCAGCGCTGTCGACCTTCGCGAACCGGTCTCCGCATCGGGAAACTCTGGGCGGCACCTCGGTGCGGGCCGGGATCGTGATGAGCCGGCTCGGCGTGCCGTCCACGCTGCACCTGGTCAGCGTCAACGACACCTTCCGCCGGCTGCTGCCGGCGAACTGCGAGTACATCAACAGCGGTGTCGGGGAGACCTTCTATCCGCACCTGATCGTCCAGTACGACAAGGGCCTGCGGGTCCGGGCAAGCGACATCGACATCGTCGCGCCGTTCCCGAACCGCCTGATCTACGTCAACGACCCGGCGAACGCCGCCATGCTGCTCACCGACGATCTCGGCGACCGGTTGCGGAAGGCGGACATCTTCCTGATCTCCGGATTCAACGCCATGCGCGATCAGGCGGAGCTCGACGAGAGGCTCGCCTCCCTGAAAGAGCACATGCGGCAGCTGCCGTACGGGGCGGTGGCCTACTTCGAGGACGCGGCATACCACGAGCCCGCCTTCAGCCGCCGGGTCCGGGATGCGCTGCTCGACGAGATCAACGTGTACGGACTGAACGAGGACGAGCTGCAGTCGCACATCGGGCGCCCGGTCGACCTGCTCTCGGCCGAGGATGTCGCGCAGGCCCTCACGGCGGTGCACGCGCTCATCCCGGTGCCGACGCTGGTGCTGCACACGAAGTACTGGGCTGCGGCGCTCGGCGCAGGCGGTTACGCCGACGCCCTCGACACCGGCACGGTCATGGCCGCCACCCGCTACTGCCACGGCGACGAATTCAGCGAGGAGGACGTCGAGCGGGTGCGCCGGCTGGCCCGGCGGCCCGAGTCCGTCGCCTTCGCGGCGGCGCTGCGCTCGCGCATGGGGGCGACTGTCGACTGCGTCCCCGGCTTCGCACTCGACGTCCGGAATCCCACCACCGTCGGGCTCGGCGACACGTTCGTCGGCGGCTTCCTCGCCGAGCTGGCCCTGAAGGGACATCGATGACCGTCGAGGTACTGCCTGCGAACCAGCCCGAGACGTTCTATCGCGGCGCCGGCCGGATCGCCGAGTTCCGCGACGTGCCGGGGCTGCCCGACCGCCCGGAGGACTGGGTGGGCTCGGTGACCTCCAGGTTCGGGCTCGCCCCATCCGGGCTGTCCACCCTGGCCGACGGCCGCGTGCTGGCCGAGGCGATCGCCGCGGACCCGCGCTGGTGGCTCGGTCCGGAACGCGCCGACACCGGCGTGCTGGTGAAGCTGCTCGACGCCGGCCAGCGGCTGCCCTTACATGTGCACCCTGACCGCCGCTTCGCCACCGCGCACCTCGCCTCGCCGTACGGGAAGACCGAGGCATGGGTGATCGTCTCCGCGCGGCCCGGCGCGTACGTCCATCTGGGTTTCGCCCGTGACGTGGAGGCCGCCGAGCTGGCCGGCTGGGTGGACGGGCAGAAGACTGAGGCGATGCTCGCCGCCACCAACCAAATCCCGGTCGCGGCCGGCGACGCGATCCTCTGCCCGGCCGGGCTTCCGCACGCGATCGGCGACGGCATCCTGCTGGTCGAGGTCCAGGAGCCGACCGACTTCTCGGTGCTGCTGGAGTACGAAGGCTTCGGCCTCGCCGGCGGCCACCTCGGCCTCGGCTACGACCTGGCGCTGCAGTGCGTCGACCGCGGCGCCTGGACGCCAGCACGCCTCGACGAACTCCGCGGTACTCCAGCGCGACTGCTGCCCGAGGCTGCGGACGAGTTCTTCGCCGTCCACCGCCTGTATGGCGGCGAACGCCTGGAGCGTGGCTTCAGCGTGCTGGTCGTGGTGGCCGGTGAGGGCAGGCTGATCGGCGAAAGGGACGACCTGTCGCTCCGGCGGGGAGACACGCTGCTGGTTCCGTACGCCGCCGGCCCGGTCCTTCTGGACGGCCAGGTCGAGGTGATCCGTCTCTCGGCGTCCGCCTGACCGCCACAGCGCTTCTGCCATCACCGGCAGCTCGTACAGGAGGTTTGCTACTTCGAGTAGTGAACTGAACCTATGAGCATGCCTGAGCGAGACTACGCGCCGGGGAGACGGCCCGGCCGCCAAGGTCAGCGTCTCTTTGAGCGCGGGCAACATTCGCGCCGTCCGCGAGCGAGTCGGAGCCCGCGGGTTCTCGGCCTACGTTGACGCTGCCGTGGAGCGCCAGATCGAGCGGGACCTCTTGGAGGAGGCCCTGCAGGCCAACGAGGCTGCTTCCGGGCCGATCCCGCAGGCTTTGCGTGATGAGGCGGCGGAGTTGTTCCGCCGCGTGAAGTCCGCGCCTGAACTCCAAGAGAAGGACGGATGGCGCGCGCCCGAAGCCGGTTGAGCGCGGGCACCGTCGTTCTCGGCTGCGAGGGGCTCGTGAAGTGGTGCGAAGCCGATCAGAGAGTGACGGCGTTCGTACGGGAGGGTCAGGACAACGACTTCAGGGTTGTCGTAAGTGCGATGACGCCGATCGAGGCGCAGGACGTCCGCGTGAAGAGTGATCGCCTCAGGTGGCACCTGTCCCGGCTGAGGATCGAGCCGGTAACGAGGACATATCAGCGCTGGCGATCGAACTGCTTCGCGATGCTCGCCTGCACGGTCACAAGTACGCCGTTGACGCGGTGGTGGCGGCTACCGCGCTCCGCTCGATCCGGCCGGTCATCGTCCTCACCTCTGACGAGGACGACATGAGGAAACTGTGCGGGAAGACCGTGCAGGTGATCGGGGTCTGACACGGCCTGTGCGGGGTCGCTCGATACTTGGAGTGGACCGCTACCACCAGCAGTACCTCTTCAAAGTGCCGCACGGGTACTGCGGTATCGGCGGCCCGGGCGTCGTCTGCCCCGTCGGTCTGGGCCTTCGTCGTCGCTCAACCTGCGAGCTTTGACGGGCTCGGCCACCTGATTCCTATCTTGGCCGCCCAGAGCCCTCAGCGGGCGGGAGGCCGTCCTCGCCTGATCGGTGACAATGACCTCGCGTTCATCGTCACGACGGCCTTGAGCTAGAGGTCGATCACGACCTTGCCGTGCACGTGCCGGCCGGCCTGGAGTTCGGCCGCGCGGCGGATCTCCTCGATCGGGAAGCTGGCCGCGATCGGCACCCGGAGCCGGCCCGCCGCGACCAACCGGGCGATCTCTTCCAGGGCGCCGGGGGTGGCGTTCGCGCCGTTGGCTGCCGGTACGCCGTCGACCTGCGCGGCGATGGTGCAGATGCGGTCGTCCTGGACACCGAGTTTCCTTGCCGCGTGCACCGTCTCCGTCCCGTGCAGGTCGATGGCGGCGGTGACGCCGTCGGGAGCGAGGGCGCGGACCCGGTCGGCCAGGCCGTCGCCGTAGGGGACCGGCTCGGCGCCGAGGTCACGCAGGAAGTCGGATGAGGTGGCCGATCCCGTCCCGATCACCCGCGCTCCTGCGATCCGGGCCAGCTGGACGGCGAACACCCCGACCCCGCCCGCCGCGCCGCCGATCAGCACGGTGTCGTCCGGGCCGAGGTCGACCACGGCGAGGGCGGCGGAGGCCGTACGGCCGGCGATCGTGAGGGTGGCGGCGGTGCGGTCGTCGACGCCGTCGGGAGTGTGGTGGGCCTCATTCGCCGCGATCCTCTCGTCCAGGTCGATCACCACGAAGTCGGCGACCGCGCGGGACAGCGCGCCCCCGAACACCCGGTCGCCGGGCGCGAATCCGGTCACCCCGTCACCGAGCCGGTCGACCACTCCCGCGTAGTCGGTCCCGAACCCGGCCGGGAGGCTCAGGCCGAACCTGGTGGCGGTGTCCGCGTCGGCGGTCATGATCCAGTCCATCGGGTTCAGGCCGGCCGCGGTGACCCGTACACGGACCTGTCCCGGGCCGGCCTGCGGAACGGGAACTTCATGGACGTCCAGAACTTCGGGGCCGCCGAACGCGTCGAGCCGGACCGCCCTGCTCCTGCCCGCCGGCTGTTGCGTGCTCTGTTCCTGCATGTACGTCTGTCTCCTTGGAGGGAACGCCCGCCAAAACGGACTATGCTCCGTTTCTATAGATGACCTTAACATAACCGGAGCGTGATCCGTTTTGGCCGACGAGGAGATGCGTGCCCCACGGGCGGACGCAGCCCGCAACCGCGACCAGTTGCTCGCGGTGGCGACCCGCGCGTTCATGTCGGCCGACGCCGAGCCGTCGATGCGCGCGATCGCCCGCGAGGCCGGGGTCGGCATCGCCACGCTCTACCGGCACTTCCCGACCCGCGAGTCGCTGGTCGACGCGGTCTACCGGGACCAGGTCGTACGGCTGACGACCGGCGCCCGCGAGCTGCTCGACCGGCTGCCCCCGGCCGCGGCGATGCGGCGCTGGATGGACCTGTTCGGGGACTGGATCGCCACCAAGAACGGCATGCTCGACACGCTGCTCGCGATGATCGAGGCGGGCGAGATCGCCCACGCGCAGACTCGGGACGAGCTGCTGGCGGCCATCACCACGATCCTCGACGCCGGTCGCGCGGCGGGCGACCTCCGCTCCGACGTCACCGCCGAAGACATCGCCGCCTCGCTCATCGGCATCTTCACGGTGGCGCCTCGGCGCGAGCACGAAGCCAAGGCCGGTCGCCTGCTGGACCTCCTGATGGACGGCCTCCGCCCCACCGCCCGGCCGGCGTGAGCCCGAGATCGGGGCGGCCAGTGCGGTGACCACTGATGATCGGTTGACGTTTGTAGCCTGACCTGTGATGTGCGCTCCCGCAGCCTGAACCCGATTCGCCGCGCGAGATGAAGGGCGCTCAACCAGCGGTGCCGACGCGTATGAAGGAAGATCTAGAAGTGGACCGGGCGCGACGAGCGTTGTCTCGTTGTAGGGACGAGGCGCACTCGGTGGATGAGGAGTCGCGGTGACCGAGCGGACCGAGCGGACCGATTGGGCTGGTCTCCGTGATCGACGACTGTCCGAGCCCGGAACGGCTGAGGCGTACGATGCGGCTCGTCTCGCCTTTGAACTCGATCGGGCAGTGCGGCAGATGCGGCTCAACGAGCTGGAGGAGGCGGCGGCCGATCTGCGCGATCCGGCGCTGGTGCTCGCCCGCTCGGTCACGGATACGGGGGAGCGGGTCTCGTTCGACGAGGTGCTTGCCGCTTTCGGGCAGACGCGAGAGTCGCTGTCAGCAATCCCGGACGATGAGTGAACCGTGTCCGACGTCGCCTTCACGGCCCTGCGGTCGAATAGGGAAGTACAGTTAATAGAACTGTACTTCTCTATCGGAGGCAGTCGATGGACAAGCCAGTCGAGATCTTCGACCGTGAGTACGAGTGGTCAGCGCTGAGCAGGTTCATCACCGACCCGCAGCCCGGCGCCACCTTGGGCGTGGTCTCCGGACGCCGACGTCAGGGGAAGACCTTCCTGCTCGATGCCGCGTGCCGGGCAGCCGGAGGGTTCTACTTCGGCGCGACCGAGGCCGCTGATGCCGAGTCGCTTCGTCGCATCAGTGCCGCGCTCACCGAATATTCACGCCCCGCGACCCCTCATCACTTCGCCCATTGGTCCGAAGCCATCGACGCACTCCTCGCGCTCGGCTCCGAGCGGCCGCTGCCCGTGGTGATCGACGAATTTCCGTACCTGGCCAAAGCCAACCCCGAGCTACCGTCACTGCTTCAGGAGGCTTTCAGGCCATTGCGCGATCAGCGAACCGCCTCCAGGACGAGACTTCTGCTCTGCGGTTCCGCCCTGTCCTTCATGGGCAAGCTGCTGGCGGGCAATGCGCCGCTGCGCGGTCGGTCCGGTCTGGAACTGGTCGTTCGCCCGCTCGATCATCGCCTGGCCGCCGAGTTCTGGGAGATCGCCGATCCGCGTCTGGCTTTCATGGTCAATTCGATCGTCGGTGGTACGCCCGCTTACAGGCGTGAGTTCGCCCGCGGCGACTCCCCGGCGGACCTGGCGGATTTCGATGACTGGGTCGTCCGTACGGTCCTCAATCCAGAGACGCCTCTCTTTCGCGAGGCGCGTTATCTCCTTGCTGAGGAACCGGACCTCCGCGACACCACTCTGTACCTGTCCGTCCTGGGAGCGGTGGCCGATGGGAACACCACTCGCGGTGGCATGGCCGGTTATCTCGAACGCAAGGCGACGGATATCGCACACCCGATCAATGTCCTCGAAGACGCTGGGCTGCTCCACAGAGACGCCGATGTCTTCCGGGAGAACCGCCCGACTTACCGCATCGCGGAACCGCTGATCGCCTTCTACCACGCGATCATGCGGCCCGTCTGGGACCAGTTGGAACGGCCCGGCAGCGCGAATCGAGTCTGGCAAGCCAGCCGCCGCCGTTTCGTCAGCAATGTCCTCGGCCCTCACTTCGAACAGGTCTGCCGCGACTGGGCCTTGCATCACGCCGAACCCGATCTCCTTGGCGGACTGCCCGCCCGCGTGGGGCACGGCGGCGGCATCGTCATCCGAGCTCCGCCTCGTCGACCTGCCCGCCCTTTACGGTCAGAACTGAAGCGGCCACCCGGCCGGCCGTGTTCTCAGTCGGTGCGGCAGCAGGGGTCGCTCTGGTTGTGCTCGGGGGTGGCCGTCGGGGGAGTGCAGCAGGTGTCTCCGTGCCAGGCTGCGCGGCCTTCCTTGACGGCTACGGCGGCGATGGCCAGGGCCGCGACGGGGTCGGCCCAGGACCAGCCGAAGAGGCTGTTGAGGGCGAGGCCGGCGAGCAGGACGCCCGACAGGTACGTGCACAGGAGGGTTTGCTCGGAGTCGGCGACTGTGGAGGCGGAGCCGAGTTCGCGGCCCGCGCGCCGTTGGGCGTACGAGAGGCGCAGGACAGCGGTTTTGGGTTGGGCGTCTTCGTACCTGTTGATGCTGCTTGCGCATCTGGTGAGTCTCGCCCTGGACACTGCGCTTCGGTCCTCTGCGGTCAGCGTAAGGGCGGCGGTACGCGACCCGGCCGTGACCGAAGCTGCAAGCGATTGCGCTTGCGTTTATTTCGTTTGTTGCGGATACTGCGAAGAGGGGGTGACGTCATGACGGACGTGCAGGCCAAGCGAGTTCAGCCCGGGAGCATCGACGCCGAGGTCGCCGGTCGCGCAGTGCGCCGGATCAAGGACTACCTGATGCGGTACCCCGAGCAGTCGACCGTTCGAGTCGCCGGTGAGCACGGGGGTGAGGATCCGCTGATCCTGCCTCGCGAAGCCGTGAGTCTGCTTGCTTTCATCCTCGCCCAAGCAGCAGAAGGACGAGGAGTCACGGTCATTCCGTCGCACGCTGAGCTGACGACGCAGCAAGCGGCGGACATGCTGAACGTCTCACGCCCCTACGTGATCAAGCTTCTGGAGACGGGCGAGATCCCCTTCCGGTTGATCGGCAAGCATCGACGAATCAAGTACGAGGATCTCCAGGAATACAAGCGCCGCGATGACGCCAAACGCCGGAGCTCAGCCGATCAGCTCGCTGCGCTGGGGCAAGAGCTGGGCATCTGAGCAATGACATTCGTAGCGGTCTACGACGCGAACGTGCTCTATGGCAACGCCCTGCGCGACCTGCTCATCCGCCTCGCCATGACCGGGCGGGTGCAAGCCAAGTGGACCAACCGGATCCTGGACGAGATGCAGCGCAACCTTGCCGCCAACCGGCCCGACATTCCTGTGGAGAAGCTCGGCAAGCTCCGCTGCCTGATGAACTCCGCGGTCCGAGACTGCCTCGTCGAAGGGTACGAGCCGCTGATAGAAGGGTTGAAGCTTTTCGACCCGGATGACCGCCATGTGCTGGCTGCGGCGATCAAGGTGGGTGCGGAGACCATCGTCACCTCGAATCTCAAGGACTTTCCTGCTGACTACTTGGCTCCATGGGATATCAACGCAAAGTCGCCGGACGATTTCGTACTGGATCAGATCGACCTGGACGGACGAGTTGTCTGGGCTTGTGTGCAGCAGATCGCGGACTCACGGAGCAGTCCGCCGGAGACCGTTGATGATGTGCTCGACGCTTTGGAGGCGGCCGGCCTCGTTGAGGCGGTCGCTGCTCTTAGAGCCGGCTGAAACCCTGCCGAACTGATTCCGAGTCGACCTGCCCCTCTTCTACCGTCAGAACTGAAGCGACCCATCCAGCAGGCCGTGTTCTCAGTCGGTGCGGCAGCAGGGGTCGCTCTGGTTGTGCTCGGGGGTGGCCGTCGGGGGAGTGCAGCAGGTGTCTCCGTGCCAGGCTGCGCGGCCTTCCTTGACGGCTACGGCGGCGATGGCCAGGGCCGCGACGGGGTCGGCCCAGGACCAGCCGAAGAGGCTGTTGAGGGCGAGGCCGGCGAGCAGGACGCCCGACAGGTACGTGCACAGGAGGGTCTGCTTGGAGTCGGCGACCGCCGAGGCGGAGCCGAGTTCGCGGCCTGCGCGCCGTTGGGCGTACGAGAGGAACGGCATGATGCCGAGGCTGAGTGCGGCCAGGAGCAGGCCGGGGGTGGAGTGCTCGGCTGTCCCGGTGCCCAGCAGGGCGCGTAGGGCGTCGAAGGTGACATAGGCCGCCAGGGCGAAGAAGGACAGGGCGATGACCCGTAGCGCTGCCCTCTCGCGGCGCTCGTGGTCAGTGGCGGAGAACTGCCAGGCCACGGCGGCGGCGGAGGCGACTTCGACGATGGAGTCCAGTCCGAAGCCGATGAGAGCGGCTGAGGAGGCGACGGTTCCTGCGGTGATGGCGACGGCGGCCTCGATCACGTTGTAGGCGATGGTCGCGGCGACGAGGAGGCGGATTCGGCGGCGCAGGATGGTGCGGCGGGCAGGGGCCGGGCCCAGGGGGAGGGCGGTCATCAGGGTCTCTCGCCGGCCGTGATCGGGCGCAAGATGATGGTATGTCCGGTGGCCGACAGCAGGTGCTCGGCGGAGGCGAGGAGGTCCATCAGCTCTGGGCGGGTCAGGGAGTAGAACGACTGACGTCCTTCGGCCCGGTAGTCGACCAGCCCGCAGTCGCGCAGGCAGGCCAGGTGCTTGGAGACGGTTGACTGGGCCAGGCCGAGTTCGGCGGTGAGGTCTACGACGCGTGCCTCTCCGTGGGTCAGGCGTTGGACGATGCGTAGCCGGGTCTCGTCGGACAGGGAGTGGAACAGGGCTGCGGCTGGGGAGATGCCGGCGGCTATGTTGGCGGACACGCAGCGGCCGGCGTCCTTATTGATCGTCATATGGCGATGTTAGTCCAATTTGGGGATTTATCGCCAGTGGGTGATGGATGCTGTTGTGTTCAAGCGTTTGGGTCGAGTCCTAGCGCTCGGGTCGAGTGGTGGCGGCTGCGTAGGGGGTGGAGTCCGGTGGGTTCGGGTGGAGCATGATCTGATCACCAACGTTGCCGGGCCGGCCGACGTAGCTTTCCGTCGGTGGTCAGGAGTGCCATCTCGCCGTCCGGCGTGTAGGCGGCCGAGGTGGTGCCCGGGTGTCTGGCGAGTGTACGGCCGTGCAGGCTGCCGTTCTCCGTTGGCACGCTCCACGAGTTCTCGGGCTTGGGGCGGGACCAGATCTCGGCGATCATGGGGTCGACGTCACGGAGCCGGCCGATTTCTGCCACTCGCAGCAGGCGGCAGTCATCGTCGCCGCCCCACCCGTTGGCGAACAGGAGAAACTGTCGGTAACTCGGCGGCAGCTGCACGCCCAGCCGTTCTTCCAGCTCACGGACCTCCGCTTCGGCAGCCGGAGGAAACGGCTCGCCGAGTGGAGAGACCGCCGGGTGATCGGGACCTCCGGTCGCCGGATATCGCGCCGGGAAGCGTTCCGGCCAAGCGTAGTGGGCGCACATTTGGAGAGAAGATACAGCCTTCAGCCGCTTGCTTCGACTGGGCGGGCAGGCGTGGCACAACTCATAGCCGACCTGAGCAACCAAGAAAGCCCGTCAAGCGAAGTCCCCCGCATGGATTCCCGTGCGTGTCTTACTCTCCTGCATCATCAGCACTTTCCCGGCCGTATGATCTGACAGTCAGAGATCAGCTCGCGTCACCATCGAGCCGCAGCGGGAACACTAAAGGATGACCGGCTAATCCGTTTCCGCAATGACACGCTCGATCAGCTCTCGTGACGCTTCTGGGGTCAGCGCCGTCTCTCGCAACGTCTCGAACGCCGAGTTGTAGTTGACGATCTCCGGATCGCGGCCCGTGACGGTGAGTGCGCCGCCACGTGAGTTCTCCAGATACAGGACGGGACCGAGTGCACCCTCGAATTCCAGTACGACGAAGTTACCGGTCATGCCGAAGTGTGCGCCGACCTCGAAAGGGATCACTTGGACCGTCAAGTAGGGGCGGGAGGACTGAAGCTCCAAAAGATGCTTCAGCTGATTGGGCATGATCTTGGGATCGATGCTCCGGCCCACGCGACGGCGGATGACGCCCTCGTCGAGAACGAACGCCTGCTCCGGTGAGGGGTCTCGTTCGAGCAGCTTCTCCTGGCGCAACATGCGTACGGTGACCAGCATGTCAGCCCGCTCTTCGCTCACATATTGGCGGGTCAGCGCCTTCGCGTAGTCCTCGGTCTGCAGCAGCGCCGGCATCACCGCGAGGCCGAAGTGCTTGGTCCTGGAGGCGCCGTACTCGTATCCGAGAAAGGCGAGATAGGCGGGGTCGCTGGAAAGCTCTCTGCTGTACGAACTCCACCAGCCGCGTTCTCGGGCGCCCCTGGCCAGCTCGATGAGGCGGGCCGTGAATGGATCTTCGTCCGCGATGCCGTACCGGAGCAGCAGGGCCTGCAGGTCTGTGGTGGAGATGCCGACGCTGTCCCCTCGATGCGGATCAGCTTGGACGGCGACCAACCCAGCGCACGGGCGACTGTTTCTTGTTTCAGGTTCTTCTCTTGGCGCAGGCGCACCAGCTCTGAAGCTAAGAGGGCTCGATGGACAACCGGCCCTTGATCAGCGCACATCTTTACTTAACTCTCCGCATACAGCGAGGTCTACAAGTGTGCTACCTGCAACCGATGGGAGTCTTCGGTCCCCGGTCGGAATCACGCTCCCCAAAATGCCCATCAGCCCGTCAGTGAAACGGCGCGTTCTAAGTCCATCCCTCCATCGTCGTCAATCAATCGGGGGCAGGCGACGACCGCTGCTCACATTCTCACCTCGGCATCCTGGCCGTTTACTCAGCTGCCTTTGCTGCCGTCGGTACGGATGTCGACTGACCCTGGGTTACGGGGTGGTGGGGGTGGTCGCGGCGGTGGGGCTGGCCGTCCTATCGCGTCTGGGCTGTCCTGGTTTCAGGGTGGGGTGTCGGTGGTGTGGCGGGGGTGCAGGGGATCTCCAGGACGGTGGCGTGGGTGCCGTCGGCGTCGATGAGGTGTTCCTCGACGGTGGGGCCGGTGATGGTGAGGTGGTGGCGGTGTAGCCAGGCGAAGAGGTCCTGGCCGGCGCGGATCACGCTCGTTGCGGGAGGGACGACGGCTCGTACGACCGTGCGGCGCGGCAGGGTGAGGTGTTCGGTGGCGTCGTCCGTGGTCAGGGCGGCGGTGAAGGTGCCGGTCGGGGGTCCTTGGAGCCAGGTCAGCAGGGTTGCCGGGGGTGGTGGGCAGAGGGCTGACAGGGCTGTGGGGTGGTCGAGGGTCATGCGGTGGACGCGTAGACGGCGCGGGGCTACCTGGCTCTGTTGGGGCAGGATCGACATCGGTGTGGTGAGGTGGTCTTCGGCGTGTGCCGCGGTCGCGGTGAGGGCTGCGATGTCGTGGTGGAGGGTCGCGAGGGTCTCCTTCAGGGCCTGGTTCAGGTCCTGATCGGGGGCGTCCAGGAGGTCGGCGATTCGGCGTAGGGGGAGGCCGAGGTGTTGGAGGCCGCGGATGCGTTCGAGGCGGGACAACTCGTTCACGCCGTACCAGCGGTAGCCGGTTGCTCGGTCGGTCGCGGCGGGGAGCAGGAGGCCGAGCTTGTCGTAGTGGCGCAGGGTTCGTTCGGATACGCCGACCATGCGGGCCAGTTGGCCGATCCGCCACATGATTGCCTCTCCTGGTGGGTTGACCTTGTCGTCGCGTCAGGGTTTTAGCGTCCGGTTCATGACCGAATCGAATCCTCGGCGCCGGCTCGCCGGTGTGCTGCTGTTGACCTCGCTGGTTGCCATGGTCGCCGGTGCCGCCCTCGTGGTGCCATCGGGGTTGACCCTGAATCCGTACGACTCAAGTGCCGTGTTGGTTGCGGTACGCGGGCATGTCGGGCTGCATTTGGGGGAATTGGCCTTTGATGTCGTGGGGTGGTTGGGGTTGGCTGCGGCTGGGCTGGTGTTGGCTGGAGTGGCCCAGGTTGAGTTGGTGTCCGGTGTTCGGGCTGCTCGCGCGTGGAGGTCGTGTCTGGGGTGGTTGGGCGGCGGGTTGCTGGCTGGGGCGGGGCTGGCGGGGGTGTTGCATGACGCGGGGAATCTGGCGGTCACGCAACTGGCTGGTCGGCCGGCGGCACCGGCTGTCGGGACCGTGGCCATGGCCGTGCTGCTCGTCGCGAAGTGGATGGTCAATCTGGCGGGGCTGCTGTGGGTGGCGGCCACCTTCGCCGGGGCCGCCGGGTTGCCGATGCCGGGGTGGCAGCGGGTCGCCGGGGTGGTTGCTGCGTTCTCCGGGCTGGCGGCCGTCGTTCTGCCGTGGACGACTGGGACGGAGGGTCCAACTGCGGGGCTGGAGCAGCTGGGGTATGCGCTCCATCTGCCGGTCATGGTTTGGTACGCCGTTCTGGGAGGGCGGTATGTCCGGTGAAGTCGCTGTGGGTGGGTGCTATGTCCGGTGAAGTCGCTCTGGGTGGGTCGTACCTCCGGTGGTGCTGTCCAGCGTGGCCGCTGGTGCCGGTCGGTGTCGTGGTCGGATAAGCGATGGGCCTGGCCCCGGTGGGCGGTTATTCTCCTCGCCATGATCTTGCGGCCTGAGCGGCTGGAGCGTGGGCATCCGTTCCGGCAGTGGAAGACGTGGCGGATGCCGGGCGCCTCCCTGACCCTCACCGGCTACTCGCGCGCCAACGACAAGACCTTCTTCCACGTGCCGGAGCTGAAGCTGGCCCTCGACGCGGGGCTGGCCGAAGGCCGGCAGGTCGATACGGTGCTGCTGACGCACGCGCATCTCGACCACTCCAAGGACCTCGACTTCCTGGCCACGCGGGCGACCGGGGTCGACATGTACGTGCCCGAGCAGGTGCTGCCGTACGTACGGGACTATCTGCGCGCCACGACCGAGCTCAACCAGGCCGCCGCCTTCGAGCCGGCCCGGGCGGCGGGGGCGCGGGTGCACGGTGTGCGGCCCGGTGCGGAGTTCCGCTTCGGCCGGAACGGGTCGCACACGGTACGGGTGCTGGAGACCGAGCACAAGGTGCCCAGCGTCGGGTACGGCGTCGCCGAGAACCGGCGGGCCCTCCTGCCGGAGATCGAGGCGTTGAAGGAGAGGCTGGATCCGGGCGCGTTCGGCCGGGAGGTCGCGGGCAGGAGGAAGCGGGGAGAGGCGGTCGATCGGGAGGTTCGGCGGCCGTTGTTCGCCTATCTCGGCGACACGCACGCGAGTGCGCTCGGACGTGGCGGGTGGCTGTCCGAATATCCGGCGATCATCACGGAGTGCACCTATCTGGACGACGCCGAGCTCGATCGGGCGCGGCGCGTGGGGCACACGGTGTGGAGCGAGCTCAAGCCGTACGTCATCGCGCATCCGGACAATCTCTTCGTGCTGACCCATTTCAGCTTGCGTCACTCGGACCGGGAGGTGCTCGACTTCTTCGAGCGGGAGGGTGTCGCGAATGTGATGGTCTGGGCGCACGGCGAAGGCTATCTGCCCGAGCAGCACCAGCGCTGACCCGCCCCCGTGCGGGCGAAGGTCCGTCTCCGTGGGCAAAGAGGCCACCTGCGCCCGCCGCTCGTGGTTCCATGATCACCCATGAAGACAGCCGCAACGACCGTACGCCGGCGAGGGGTCAAGCTGCTGCTCGCGCTCCTCCCGGTCGTCGTCCTCCTGTCCGCCACGGGTCTCTACCAGCTGATGAACGCCCGAAGTTTCCAGCTCGCGGGAGAGCTGACCGACCGCGTGGAGACGAACGAGAAGGTCGTCGCCCTGACCTTCGACGACGGGCCCGACGAGCACACGCGTGAGATCATCGACCTGCTCGCCGAGCAGCGGGTGCACGCGACGTTCTTCGTCGTCGGCTCTCAGGTCGAGGCCCATCCCCGGCTGACGAAGGCGCTGGTGGACGCGGGGCACCAGCTCGCCAACCACACCTACAGCCACCGGCGCATGGTCTTCGTCTCGAAGTCCACCGTGGCCGACGAGATCGAACGTACCGACCGGGTCATCCGCGCGGCCGGGCAGCAGGGCGAGATCGTGTTCCGCCCGCCGACCGGCAAGAAGCTGCTGAGCCTGCCGCTCTACCTGTCCGAGCACCAGCGGCACACGGTCATGTGGGACATCGAGCCGGACTCGGGCACCACCCCCACGGCGGCCGAGATCGTCACGACCGTGCGCGACGAGGTCAGGCCGGGATCGATCATCCTGCTGCATCCCTGGTACGCCGGCGGCGCCCCCACCCGTGAGTCCATCGTGGGGCTGGTCACCGAGCTGCGCGAGCAGGGATACAGGTTCGTCACCGTCTCCGAACTGCTCGCCCTGCGACAGCGCTGACCCGCCGTTCATGACACCCGTCAAGGCCGCCGCCGACGGGAAAATTCAGCGTGTTCCGGCGTTGAATCCGTTTTTCTTACGGGTGGCCAGGTGGACATGGCGATTCGTACAGCCGATATTGGAGAGAAAACGGAGGTGCTTGAATGCGCGCACGCCTGGACCACCTCGTCTGCTGGGTCTCCGATCAGCTCTTATCCCTGCAGTTCTACGAGCAGGTGGTCGGGCTCCCCGGAGTCAGGGCCGACCAGTTCCGCCATGGGACGGCGCCTTTTCCGAGCGTGCGGATCTCGCCCGACACCATTCTCGACCTGATGTCCTATGACGCCATGCGCGGCGTGGACGAGGGAACCGGTGTACGGGGCAGCGCCGGGCATCCGTTGAACCATTTCTGCCTGGCCGTGAACGAAGAGGACTTCGACGCGCTCCAGGTACGGCTGAAGCGGCACGACGTGGAGGTCACCGGAACCAGAACCAATTCCTTCGGCGCCCGCGGAATCGCACCGGAGACTATTTACTTTCCTGATCCCGATGGGAACGTGATCGAGGTCCGATACTACGAGTGAGCCGGGCACGGACGACCCGGCGGACCATCGGGCCCATGTCCTCAAGGGCCGTCACCAGCACCGCCAGCTCCTCAAGCGCGTCCAGGGCCTGGGCGGCGCCGTCGGTGTCGACGCCCTCGTACAGCTCCAGCCCGACGAACGCCGCCGCCGTCGCCTTGGCCAGGCCCGACACGTCCGCGAACTCGGCCAGTGGCGAGGTCGCCAGCACCCTGCCGAGCGCCTGCTCCACCTCGCCGATCCACAGGTTCAGCCCGCCGACCACCGCCGGGGCGAGCTTGCTGTCGGTCTGGCTGCCGGCCAGCAGCTGGGCCAGCGCCGCGACGCTGCCCTCGGCGCGCTCCTCCTCGTGGATCGCGCGGCCGAGGTCGAGCAGCTCGCGCAGGGTCGTCACGGCGGCGAAGCGGTCGCGGTAGAGGACCATGCGCTGCTCGCAGCCGCGTTCGACGGCGGCGGCGAGCAGCTGGTCGACGCTGCCGAAGTGGTAGAAGACGAGGGCCTGGTTGACGCCGGCCGCGGTGGCGATCGTACGGGCGGAGACGCCGGCCATCCCCTGCTTCTTGAGCGTTTCGAGCGCCGCGTCGAGCAGCTTGGTACGTGTGTCGGCCACCAGGTTCCCCGGGCTTGTCGGGACGGGTCAGCGACGGGCGTCCTCCCGTCTCGGCCTAACGCTAGCGGGCACGCCGTGCTCGGCGACGTCCACGTACGCGGCGGTGAAGGTGCCCCAGTAGCCGAAGATCCGGCCGAGCAGGGGGTTGGAGACGGTCACCGCGATCCTGAAGCGCTCGATCCGTTCGTCGTAGTGCTCGGTGACGACGGCGGTGCCGGTGGCGGCGGACGGGATGTGGACGGCGAGCGGGCCCTCCAGCAGGCGCTGGCGGCCGGAGCGGATGATCAGGCCGCCGCGGTCGTCCACGGTGAGCGAGAGCGGGGCCGCGATGTGCTGGTGACTGCCCAGGTAGTCGAGCACCTGCGCCCGGGTCTCGTCGTAGATCATCGTGGCGTCGAAGCGGCTGTGCGGGAAGGTGCGGACGAAGGTCACGGTCTCGCGTCCGTACGAGTCGGCGTACGGATAGTTCTCGATCCGGAACGGGAGATCGTGGCCGGTCTCCGCCACCAGGATGTTGCGGCGGCGGCCGAGGGCCAGGAACGGCTGGACGACGAGGCCGGCGTTCCAGACGCGGTGCATGACGCCGGTGCCGACGCAGGCCTCGCCGCTGTCCAGGCCTACCCGGAAGCGGCGCTGGAGCTGGGGGTGGAGGCGGGAGAAGTCGGGGCCGAGCGCGCGTTCGAAGATCGAGGGCATGGTGTGGTCGCTCCGTTTCCTTGCGGGGGGCGGCGTAGGCAGCGGCGGGCCGCCGGTGTGGTGGGGAGGGGCGGGATGGCGAGGGCGAGCGCGGCTGCCGCCAGGGCGGCGAGGGGCGGCAGTACGCAGGCGGCCAGTGCGACGGCGGCCGTGCGCAGGGTGGCCTCGGCGAGGGCTTGGCGCAGGAGGCGTTCGGGGGTTCTGCCGGTCTCCAGCCACAGGCGCAGCCGGTCGAACGACCAGGCCGTGGCCCACCACATCAGGCGGGCGGGCAGGACGTTCGGGCGGTAGCGGTAGCCGGTGAGGAAACGGACACCGCCGTCGGGGGCGGGGAGGTAGCGCCAGTAGCCGGAGCCCGAGCGGATGGGCGAGAGCGGGTGCGCCGAGCCGAACCGGAGCGCGGAGGTGCGGCCGCCGGCGCGGTTTTCGGTACGGGTCCCGGTGGTGATTCCAGCGCTGTTTCCGGTGGTGCCTTTTGTGTGGTGGCGGCTCTGGGTGGCGACGGCCGTGCCGGAGACGCCGAGTGTCGTGTAGCGCAGCCGGCCGCCCGGCAGGGCCTGGATCCGGCCGAAGCGCAGGTCCCAGCGCTGGTGCTGGGACAGGTCCTGGGTGGCCTGCCACACCTCCTCCAGGTCGGCCTTGATCAGGGTCTCGACGTACACGCGCATGCTGACACCGCCGGGAAGTTGAGCGGACGCTTAAGGCAGAGTACGGCGATTTGAGCAGTCGCTCAAGTGGCTTCGAAGTGTCGGTCGCTTCTGGTACACAGGCGGCATGGGTGTGAGCGTCGATGAGTTCCTGGAGTTGCTGAAAGAGCTGCCCGAGGTCAAGCAGGGCCACGGCGGCGAGTGGGTCGCGTTCAAGGTGCACGGCAAGGGGTTCGGCTACCTGTGGGAGGCCACCGAGACCGTCGGGCTCAAGGCGACGATCGAGGAGCAGATCGCGCTCGTCAGTGAGCGGCCCGAGGTGTTCGAGGTGCAGTTCACGGCGGGGCGGTTCGGCTGGGTGGTGGTGCATCTCGATCGGATCGACGCCGACGAGCTGTTCGAGCTCATGGCCGAGGCCTGGTGCCTGACCGCGCCCACGCCGCTCGTCGAGGAGTTCGAGGCGACCCACCCGATCGGGCAGAAGGTGCAAGCGCCGTAATCTCGGACAACGTGACTTCTGTGAACGTACGGCCGCGTCCCTGGTTCGACGGTGACGCGCCGGTCCGGCTACGACCCTGGTCCGAGGCGGACGCGCCCGTCGTGCTGCGTGCCTTCCGGGCCCCCGATCTGCGGCCGCAGGCGCCGCTGCCCGTGCTCACCCTCCAGGACGCCGCGGGCTGGATCGCCGCCTGGTCCGGTGTCGGCCACGCCTTCGCGGTGACGGTGGGGGAGCAGGTCGTCGGCAACGTCGCGGTGGACCGGATCGACGGCAACGACAACGGCTGGGTGTCCTACTGGGTGGTGCCCGAGGCCAGGGGGAAAGGGGTCGCGGCGGCGGCCACCGAGTTACTGGCCCGGTGGGCGTTCGAGGAGCGCGGGCTGTATCGGCTGGAGCTGGGCCACCGGACGAACAATCCGGCCTCCTGCCGGGTGGCCACCAAGGCGGGCTTCCTGCCCGAGGGGATCGAGCGGAGCAAGATCTGTTACGACGGCATCCGTTACGACGTCGAACGGCACGCCCGCCTCGTCACGGATTGATCGACAACCGGGACGTGCGGGGAGGGCGTGGCCTGGTCAGGGTGGGTGGGGCTGAACTACCCTTTGCGAAATGGACAGCGCGAGTCTGGCCGCGGCCGGGCTGCTGGCGGCACTGGGGCGGGCGTCGGAGATTCTCGCGGACTTACGCCACCCCTTCGCCAGGAGTGAGCGCTTCACCCTTTTCCTCCCGCCGGCCGGCGTCCGCGTCGGCACCGTCTTCACCCTGCCCGACGGCCGCGAGGTGCGCTTCGAGGTGTCCATCGTGACCGCCGGCGACGTCTTCCACGTGGACGGCGGCATCGACGCGGAGGGTGAGCCGCTGTTGGAGCTGCCGCGCAAGAGTGTGGAGACGATCCAGGACGGGCTGGCGGTGTTCGACGACTACGCGGGGGAGGTGACGGCTCCGGCGGCGCGGGTGATCGACGGACTGCTCGAAGAATTGTCGGACAACTAGACGAACGGTGTCTGGTTGTCTGACAATGGGTACATGAGGAATGGACCGCTCGCCGTCGTCGGCGCCTCCGTGCTCTGGGGCACGGCGGGCACGGCCGGCCTGCTCGTCAGCGCCGACTCCGTGGCCCTGGCCGCCGCGCGGCTGGTGATCGGCGGCGTGGCGCTCGCCCTGCTGGCCGGGGCCGGGCTGCGCCGCACGCTCAGCCCTGGGCTGCTGCTCGGCGCGGTGGCGGTGGCCGCCTACCAGCTCTGCTTCTTCGCCGCCGTGAGCCGTACCGGGGTCGCGATCGGGACCGTCGTCGCGATCGGCAGCGGGCCGGTGTTCACCGGGCTGCTGTCGTGGCTGCTGCACGGCCGCCGCCCGAGCGGGCGCTGGACCGCGGCCACCACCGCCGCCGTCTGCGGCTGCGCGGCACTGATCATCGGCGGCGACATCCAGGCGGGAACGCAGGTGGTGTCGGGGATTCTGTTCGCGTTGTTGGGTGGGCTGCTCTACGCGTTCTACGCGGTCACGGCGGCGCGGGCGATCGGCCAGGGCGGTGAGTCCAACGCGGTGATGGGGGTCATGTTCGGCGGAGCCGCGCTGATCATGCTGCCGGTGCTGGTGATCAGCGGCACCGGCTGGATCGCCTCGCCCGGCGCCCTGGCCGCCGTGCTCTACCTCGGGCTCGGGACCACCGCCCTGTCCTACTTCCTGTACGGCCGCGGCCTGCGCACCACCCCCGTGGCCACGGCCGCCACGCTGGCCCTGGCCGAGCCGGCCGTCGCCGCGCTGCTCGGCCTGGTGGTGCTGGGTGAGCGGCTGACTCTGGTGTCGATCGCCGGGCTTGTCCTGCTGGGTCTTAGTTTGGTGGCTGTGGCCGTACCGGAACGTACACCGGAAATGCAGCTAGAGTCGCAGCCGTGACCTTGCCCCTCAGACCCGTCTCCACCGTGGGAGCGCTCGCCGACGCCCTGCGCGGCAGGGTGTTGTCCGGCGAGATCGCGCCCGGCACCGCGCTGCCCGAGCAGGAGATCGCCGCGGCCTACCGCGTGGCCAGACCGACCGTCCGCGAGGCCCTGGCGGTCCTGGTCAATGAGGGGGTGCTGCGGCGCGAGCGCAACCGCAGCGCTCATGTCCCCGAGGTGACGCTTTCGGACCTCGAAGATCTCATGTACGTGCGCCGCCCCCTGGAGGACCTGATGGCGCAGGCCCTGGCCGGCCGGACGGTGGCGGGGGCGCAGGCCGCGCTCGACCGGATGGCCGCGCTGCCCGCCGACGCGCCCTGGTCGGAGATGGTGGGCGAGCACATGGCGCTGCACCAGGCGCTCATCGAGGCGGTCGGCAGCCCGCGGCTGGAGCGGCTCTACGGCGCGCTGGCCGTCGAGACCAGGCTCGGGCTGGTCCGGCTGCGTGCCGTCTACAAGGACAGGGACGTGCTCGTCCGCGAGCACCGCGAGTTGCTGGAGGCCATCGCGAACGGGCCCGAGGAGGCCGCGCGGGCGGCGGTGGCGGCCCATCTCAGCCACTCCTGGGGCGGCGAGGAGCGTCTCCCGGGCCCCGCGTGAGCGCCAATGAGCGCGAACCCTTGCGGTACTGCCCCGTAACTCGCAAGAATCGCGGCCATGCACGGCAATCCGATGCCGGACTCCTACGTGTATGTCACGGAAGAGGGCGTCACTCGTCACTACGCGGACGGTAGCGTCGAAGCCCTCGCCTGGGAGGACGTGGTGGAGGTCCGTGTCGTCACCGAAGCCGGGGAAGACGTCCTCTACATCCTGCTCGACCGCGACGGCGAGGGCTGCGTCGTGCCGCGCTCGGCCACGGACGCCACGTTCCTGGCCCGCCTGCGTTATCTGCCCGATTTCGACCTCGATCGGCTGACGGTGGCGAGCGACTCCGCGCACGACGGGGTCGTGGTCGTCTGGCGCAGCCCGGACCCGCCGTCGGCGCTTCCCGATCTGGAGTACGACTAGCCTCATCCGGAGGACGACGAGCCGTGATCCCGCGTACGCCTAGCCGTTTCGCATAACGGTAACCTCCCGAAATCTCCTGGCAAAACTCGCATTCCACCTGCGTACTGCTGCCACTGATGGATCGTTCCGTCAAGCCCTTCGCCCACCCATCAATCGTCCGATTGTGGACATTTGATGGTATTTCCCGGGTCGGAATCGATCTTTACTCTTTAGTGGGGGCCGCCGCCCTTGTTGTTCGTGGGAGCTGTCAACCCATGAGGCTCAAGGAACGTCCGGTTATCGCGGTGCACAGAGTTGTCAGGATGGTGTTATGAGGGTGGGGACTGGGGAGTCCGCCGTCGTGCTCCTCGAGGCCGTACCGCGCCGCGCGTCGAGCATCTGGACGCGTGCGTACCTACGGCTCCTGTTATCCGGGGACACGATGTGCGCGCTGTTCGCCTGCGTGTGCGTGCTGGGTGTGCGGCTGATCGCCGGCGCCTACATTCCCGCGGCCGAGTTCGTGCTGGGCTTCGGCCTCGTCGTCGCCTGGCCGCTCGCGCTCATGATGGGCGGCGCGTACCGCCAGCGCGCCAACGGCGAGGGAACGGAGGAGTTCAAGGCGGTGTTCAACGGCGGCGTCGGGCTGATGGCCGCCGTCGCGATCATGGCCTACGCCACGCAGACGGTGATCGCGCGAAGCTTCGTGATGGCCATGTTGCCGCTCGCGCTGCTGGCCACGCTCTACTACCGCTATCGCATGCGCAAACGGCTCCACCGAAGGAGAGCGGTGGGCGAATACATGCGCCAGGTGATCGCGGTCGGGCACCGGGAGTCGATCCTCGACCTGGTGATGCAGTTCAGGCGCCAGCCTTATCACGGAATGCGGGTGGTGGGAGCCTGCCTTCCTGAGAACGCGATGGACGTGGACCTGGACGGCATTCCGGTGCTGGGGTCGTTCGGCGACGTGGCGAGCGTGGTGGAGCGGGAACGGGCCGACGCGGTGGCCGTGCTGGCCTGCCCCGAGCTCGACGGGGCCGCGCTGCGCCGGCTGGCCTGGAGCCTGGAGACGGCGCGCACGGATCTGTTCGTGGCCCCGGCCCTGCTCGACGTGGCCGGGCCGCGCATCAGCATCAGGCCGGTCGCGGGGATGCCGCTGCTGCACGTGGAGCATCCCGAGTTCAACGGCATGCGGCAGTTCGTGAAGGCCGTGTTCGACCGGCTGGTCGCGGGGATCGCGCTGCTGGTCCTGGCGCTGCCGCTGCTGGTGCTGGCGCTGGTGATCCGGCTGACCAGCCCTGGGGGAGCCCTGTTCTACCAGGTACGGGTCGGCAAAGACGGCAAAGAGTTCCGTGTCGTGAAATTTCGTACGATGGTGGTGGATGCCGAAAGGCTCAAAGGCGGCCTCCTCGACGACAACGAGTTCGACGGCGTGCTGTTCAAAATTCGGAACGATCCAAGGATCACTCGGGTAGGCGCATTCCTGCGGAAATACTCCCTCGACGAGCTGCCCCAGCTGCTCAACGTCCTGCGCGGCGAGATGTCCCTCGTCGGCCCCCGCCCCCCGCTGCCCGAAGAGGTGGGCAAATACGGCGCCGACGTCCGCCGCCGCCTCGTCGTCAAGCCGGGCATGACCGGGTTGTGGCAGGTCAGCGGACGCTCCGACCTGACCTGGGAGGAGTCCGTCCGCCTCGATCTGCGTTACGTGGAGAACTGGTCGCTCATCCTCGACCTGCAGATCCTCTGGAAGACCTGGTCCGTCGTCACCCGTGGAGAAGGGGCGTACTAGCGGTGAAAGCACTCGTGCTCGCCGGGGGGTCGGGCACACGGCTACGACCCATCACGCACACCTCGGCCAAGCAACTGGTCCCGGTCGCCAACAAACCGGTCCTGTTCTACGGCCTTGAGGCCATCGCCGCGGCCGGGATCACGGAGCTGGGCCTGGTGGTGGGCGACACCCACGCCGAGATCGAGGCGGCGGTGGGCGACGGCTCGGCGTTCGGGCTGCAGGCCACCTACCTGCGCCAGCAGGCGCCGCTCGGGCTGGCCCACGCCGTGCTGATCGCCCGCGACTACCTGGGCGACGAGGACTTCGTCATGTACCTGGGCGACAACTTCATCGTGGGCGGCATCAACGACTTGGTGGAGCGGTTCGCCAGGGAACGGCCGGCGGCTCAGATCATGCTCACCAAGGTCGCCGACCCGCGGCAGTTCGGGGTCGCCGAGCTGGACGCGGAGGGGCGCGTGGCCGGTCTGGAGGAGAAGCCCGCCCGGCCCAAGAGCGATCTGGCGCTGGTCGGCGTCTACCTGTTCGGCCCGGCCGTCCACAAGGCGGTGGCCGAACTCAAGCCGTCGTGGCGGGGCGAGCTGGAGATCACCGACGCGATCCAGTGGCTGATCGAGGCCGGGCTGCGCGTCGAGTCCTCGATCATCTCCGGCTACTGGAAGGACACCGGCAACGTCGCCGACATGCTGGAGGTCAACCGGCTGGTGCTCGAATCGGTCGAGCCCCTGGTCCAGGGCCGGGTGGACGCGGTCAGCGAGCTCATCGGCCGGGTCGCGATCGAGCCGGGCGCCGTGGTCGAGCGCTCCCGCGTCGTGGGCCCGGCCATCGTCGGCGCCGGCGCCAGGATCCAGGACAGCTACGTCGGCCCGTACACCTCGATCGGGGCCTCCTGCGCCATCACCGGCAGCGAGATCGAGTACTCGATCGTGCTGCCCAGAGCCTCCATCGCCGGGGTCGGCCGGATCGAGTCGTCGCTGATCGGACACGACGTCGAGATCACGTCGGCTCCCAACACGCCCAAAGCCCACCGTCTCGTACTGGGCGATCACAGCCAGGTACAGATCAGTTCTTGACATCCGCCCCTCCTGAAGGAGGGGGATTCCCACGGTCGCCCATGGGCCTTCCTGCTTCACCGCCGGTCGCCCGCCCGAGAGGGGTCTCGTTGAGGTCTTACACCGGCTCCACAGGCGTTTCAGCTCTCCGCCAGCCCGGCGGCGAGCACGTTCCTGGCCGCGTTGACGTCCCGGTCGTGGACCGTGCCGCAGGCGCACTGCCACATCCGGACGTTCAGCGGCATCTTCTCTCGCACGGCGCCGCAGGCCGAGCACAGCCTGGAGGAGGGGAACCAGCGGTTCACCGTCACCAGCGTGCGCCCGTACCAGCGCGCTTTGTACTCCAGCATCGACCGCAACTGTCGCCAGGCCGCGTCCGAGATGGCGCGGGCCAGCGAGTGATTGCGAACCATGGTGCGGACGGTCAGGTCTTCCACGGCGATCGCTTGGTTCTCGCGAACAAGCCGTGTGGTGACCTTGTGCAGGTGGTCTGTCCTGCGGTCGGCGATGCGGGCGTACACCTTGGCCACCTTGAGCCGGGCCTTGGCCCGGTTGGCGCTGCCTTTCTCCTTGCGGGCCAGCGCCCGCTGGGCTTTGGCCAGCTTGCGCCGGTCGCGGCGCTCGTGCCGGGGGTTGACGATCTTCTCGCCGGTGGACAGGGTGGCCAGCACCGTGATGCCCGCGTCCACGCCCATCGCCCGCTCTGCCGGAGCGAGCGGGGCGATCGTCTCCTCCACCAGGATCGACACGAACCAGCGCCCCGCAGAGTCCTTCGACACCGTCACCGTGGACGGCTGTGCGCCTTCCGGCAGCGGACGCGACCACACGATCTCCAAAGGCGCGTCCATCTTCGCCAGCGTCAACTCACCGTCGCGCCAGCGGAACGCCGAGCGGGTGTACTCCGCCGACGCCCGCGACTTCTTGCGGGACTTGAACGTCGGGTACTTGGCGCGTTTGGCGAAGAAGTTCGCAAACCCCGCCTGCAGATGCCGCAACGCCTGCTGAAGAGGGACCGACGACACCTCGCACAGAAAGGCGAACTCGCCACTGCGCTTCCACTCGGTGAGCATCGCCGACGACTCGGCGTAGGAGACCCGCCTGCCTTCCTGAGTGTAGGCGCGGGTGCGCTCTTCGAGGGCTTTGTTGTAGACGAGGCGGACGCAGCCGAACGTCCGGGCCAGCTTCGAGGCTTGCTCGGGGGTCGGGTAGAAGCGGTATCTGTAAGCCCGCTTCACGATCTGCGCCACGTCGCCCATCGTATCGAACGATCAAGGGGAATTCGCGTGCTTGTTCGATATGGCGGTTCGGCTGGCGGCGAATCGCCTGTTCCTGCCCTGCTCCGCAGCGGTCCGGTTCCTCCTCCGCCTGAAGGCGGGGGTTTCCTCGGAGGTTTCTGATGACAAGAATTCTGGTGACGGGTGGTGCGGGATTCATCGGCTCCCACTTCGTCCGGAGCCTCCGCGACACGACCCCCGCCGACGCGAACGTGGACGTCACCGTTCTGGACAAGCTGACGTACGCGGGCAACCGGGCCAACCTCGACGGGGTCGAGCACACGTTCGTGCACGGTGACATCTGCGACGCCGAGCTGCTCGCCCGCGTCGTCCCCGGGCACGACCTGGTGGTCAACTTCGCCGCGGAGTCCCATGTGGACCGCTCGATCGAGGGCGCCGCGCCGTTCATGCGCACCAACGCGCTCGGCACCCAGACCCTGCTCCAAGCCTGTCTGGAGGCGGAGGTGCCGAAGGTGGTGCAGGTGTCGACGGACGAGGTGTACGGGTCGATCGACATCGGCTCGTGGGACGAGGCCGCGCCGGTGCGGCCGCGCTCGCCGTACGCGGCCTCGAAGGCGGGCGGCGACCTGATCGCGCGCGCCTACGCGGTCACGTACGGGATGAACGTCTCGATCACCCGCTGCGGCAACAACTACGGGCCCAGGCAGTACCCCGAGAAGGTCATCCCGCTGTTCATCACGAACCTGCTCCGGGGCAGGAAGGTGCCGCTGTACGGGGACGGCGGCAACGTACGGGACTGGATCCAGGTCCGCGACCACTGCGCGGGCATCCGCCTGGTCGCAGAGCGGGGCGAACCCGGCGAGGTCTACCACATCGCCGGCACGGCGGAGCTGACCAACAAGGAGCTCACGACGCGCCTGCTCGAAGCCTGCGGTCGGGACTGGGACATGGTCGAGTACGTCGCCGACCGCAAGGGCCACGACCGCCGCTACTCCCTGGACGACAGCAAGCTGCGCGCCCTCGGCTACCGGCCGCAGGTCCCGTTCGAGCAGGGGTTGAAGGACACCGTCCGCTGGTACGCGGAGCACCGCGACTGGTGGGCGCGATGATCGCTCTTTTATGCCTGGAGGCGGCATGAGGTGGCTCATCACGGGGGCGGGCGGCATGCTCGCGAGCGACGTCCTCGACCGGACCGCGCTGACCGGCGATCCGGTGCTCGCGCTCGGCCGGGACGAGCTGGACGTCCGCGACCGGCGGGCGGTGCGCGACTTCGTCTGCGCCTACCGGCCGAGGGTCGTGCTCAACTGCGCCGGCTGGACAGCGGTGGACGACGCCGAGGCGAACGAGGCCGACGCGCTGGCGGTCAACGGGACCGCCGTGCGCTGGCTGGCCGAGGCGTGCGACCTCGTGGGGGCGAGGCTCGTCCAGGTGTCCACCGACTACGTCTTCGACGGTGCCGCCGCGCTGCCGTACCGGGAGGACGCGCGGACCGGGCCGGTGAACGCGTACGGCAGGAGCAAGCTGGCGGGCGAGGAGGCGGCGCTGGAGCACGGGCACTACGTGGTGCGCACGGAGTGGCTGTACGGCGCGCGCGGTGTCAGCTTCGTCCGCACGATGATCCGCCTGGCCGGGGAGCGGCCGAGTGTGGACGTGGTGGACGACCAGCGCGGGCAGCCGACGTGGAGCGCCGACCTGGCCGACTATCTCGTCCGGCTGGCGCAGTCGGATCTGCCGCCCGGCGTCTACCACGGTACGAGCTCGGGGGAGACGACCTGGTGCGGGTTCGCCAAGGAGATCTTCGCGCTGCTCGGTGAGGATCCGGGACGGGTGCGCCCGGTGCCGTCGTCGGCGCTGTCGCGGGCGGCGGTGCGGCCGGCGAACAGCGTGCTGGCCCACACCCGGTGGCAGCCGATCAGGCACTGGCGCGAGGCCCTGCACGCGGCCTGGCCGGTGCTGGCGACGAGCCGTCAGCGGAGCGTGGCGTGAGACGCGACAAGAGCCACGAGCCCCGTGCGAATCACGAGCCCCGTGCGAACCGCGAGCCGTCAGCGCAGGGTCGCGTAGAACTCGGCGCAGGCGCGGTGGTCGGGCAGCAGCCCGCCGGCCAGCGCCTCCTCCAGGGTGGGCGCCTTGGCGTCCTTCTCCGACAGCACCGGCTCGACATCGGCCGGCCAGCCGATCGACAGGGCCGGATCGAGCGGATGGACCCCGTGCTCGCGAGCCGGCGCGTACGGCTCGGAGCACAGGTACGCGACCGTGGCGCTCGGGCTGAGCACCATGAACGCGTGTCCCAGGCCCTCGCCGATGAGGACCGCGGTGCGCGACTCGTCGTCGAGCGTCACGGCCTCCCACCGGCCGAACGTGGGCGAGCCCACACGCAGGTCCACGACGACGTCCATGACGCTGCCGGACAGGCACATCACGTATTTGGCCTGACCAGGGGGCACGTCGGCGAAGTGCACGCCGCGCAGCACGCCGTGGGCGGAGACCGAGCAGTTGACCTGGGCCAGGTCGAACCGCCGCGGCAGGTCGGCGGCGCGGAAGGCCTCGAAGAACGCGCCGCGGGGGTCGGTGTGGACGCGCGGCGTGTGGCGCCAGGCGCCATCGATGCCGAGGGGATCCATGGTCCGACAGTAACGAGAGCACCGGCCCCGGCGAAATATCAATCTCTTGGAGCGTGCGAATGATGACTTGCCGGTTATGCGGCTCGGCGGAGCTCGCCAGTGTGGTGGACCTCGGGGCGACACCTCCCTGCGAGCGCATCCTCACCGCCGAGCAGCTCGAAGAGCCAGAGCCGACCTATCCGCTGCACCTGCGCGTGTGCACGTCGTGCTGGCTAACGCAGATCCCGCCGCTGATCACCCCCGAGGACACCTTCACCGACTACGCCTACTTCTCCTCCTACTCCGCCTCCTGGGTCGAGCACGCCCGCGCCTTCGTGGCCGAGCTGGACCTGCGGCCGGACGCGTTCGTGGTCGAGGTGGCCAGCAACGACGGCTACCTGCTGCGGCACGTGGTGGACCGGGGCGTGCGCTGTCTCGGCATCGAGCCGTCGGTGAACGTGGGCCAGGCGGCCAGGGAGCGCGGCGTGCCGACGGTGACGGCGTTCCTGACCCCGGAGAGCGCCAGTGCCGTCGTACGGGAGCACGGCACCGCCGACCACGTGGTGGCCAACAACGTCTACGCGCACATCCCCGACGTGATCGGCTTCACGAAGGGCCTGCGCACGCTGGTCGCCGACGACGGCGTGGTCTCGATCGAGGTGCAGCACCTGCTCACGCTGATGCGGCTGAACCAGTACGACACGATCTACCACGAGCACTTCCAGTACTACACGGTCGCCTCCGCCCGGCGCGCACTGGCGAGTGGCGGGCTGACGCTGGTGGACGTGGAGCTGCTGACCACGCACGGCGGCTCGATCCGGCTGTGGGCCCGGCCCTCGGGCACGCCCTCGCAGCGGGTGGCCGACGTGCTGGCGATGGAGAAGGCGGCGGGGCTGCACGACCTCTCGGGCTACATCGACTTCACCGAGCGGGTGGCCAAGGTCCGGCGCGACCTGCTGACGTTCCTGGTCAACGCCGCCGAGGAGGGCAGCACGGTGGTCGGGTACGGGGCGCCGGGCAAGGGCAACACGCTGCTCAACCACTGCGGGGTCCGGCCCGATCTGCTGGCGTACACGGTGGATCGCAATCCGTACAAGCACGGCAAGTTCACCCCCGGGGCGCGCATCCCGATCTTCCCGCCCGAGCGCATCGCGGCCGATCGGCCCGACTACGTCCTCGTCCTGCCGTGGAACCTGCGGGACGAGCTGATCGAGCAGCTGTCCTACATCCGTGACTGGGGCGGCCGGCTGGTCTTCCCCATCCCCACACTGGAGGTCGTGTGAAGGTCGTCCTCTTCTGCGGCGGGTACGGCACGCGCATGCGTACGGGCGGCTCCGGCGACGTGCCGAAGCCCATGCAGCTCGTCGGCCCGAGGCCGCTGATCTGGCATGTCATGCGCTATTACGCGCACTTCGGTCACAAGGAGTTCGTGCTCTGCCTCGGCTACGGCGCCGAGCAGATCAAGAACTTCTTCCTGCGGTACGAGGAGACCGCCTCCAACGACTTCGTCCTGCGCCGCGGCGACGTCGAGCTGCTGGGCAACGACATCTCCGACTGGACGATCTCCTTCATCCACACGGGGATCGAGTCGTCGATCGGGGAGCGGCTGCGCCGGGTGCGCGAGCACCTGGAGGGCGAGGAGATGTTCCTGGCCAACTACGCCGACGTGCTCACGGACGCGCCGCTGCCGGAGATCATCGGCAGGTTCGCCGCGTCGGGGGCGGGCGGCACGCTCATGGCGGTGCCGCCGCCGGGCACCTTCCACTGCGTGGAGGTGGGGGAGAACGGGATGGTCGGGCAGATCACCGCGGTCACCGAAATGCCCTTATGGGTAAACGGCGGATATTTCGTCTTACGTCAGGAAATCTTCGACCACATCCCCGAGAACGGCGACCTGCTCGTGGACGGCTGCAAGGAGCTGGCCAAGCGCGGCCGCCTGATGGCCTACCCCTACCGTGGCTACTGGCGGCCCACCGACACCGTCAACCAGCGCATGGAGCTGGACCGGGCCTACATCCGCGGCGAGCGGCCCTGGGCACTGTGGGAGCGGGCGTGAACCGGCTCTTCCCGTCCGGCCTGCGCCGGATCGCCCTGCTGGCCGCCCACTGCGACGATCTCGCCATCGGCGCGGGCGGCACGCTCCTCGTCATGTGCACCGCGCACCCGGGCATCAAGGTCGACGCGCTGATCCTGTCGGGGGGCGGGACCGTACGCGAGGAGGAGGAACGCAACGCGCTGGCCGCCTTCTGCCCAGGCGCCGACCTGCGTGTCGAGGTGGGCAAGCTGCCCGACGGACGGCTGCCCGCCCACTGGGACGACGCCAAGGCCGCGGTCGAGGGGATGCGGCTGCGTACCGAGCCGGACCTGATCCTGGCCCCCCACGCGGGCGACGCGCACCAGGACCATCGCGGGCTGGCCCAGCTCGTGCCCACCGCCTTCCGCGACCACCTCACGCTCGGGTACGAGATCCTCAAATGGGACGGCGACCTCGGCCGGCCCAACGCCTACCAGCCGCTCGACCTGGCCCTGGCCGAGCGCAAGGTCAACCTGCTGTGGGAGCACTACCCCTCGCAGCGGCACCGCCCCTGGTTCGACAGGGAGGCCTTCCTCGGACTGGCCAGAATCCGCGGCATCGAGTGTCACGCACGCCATGCGGAGGCGTTCTACCTGCACAAACTCGCCCTAGATCTAGCTGGAGGCTGATCGGCATGCGTGTGTTACTCACGGGGCACCAGGGCTACCTCGGCACCGTCATGGCGCCGGCGCTGGCCCGGGCCGGCCACGAGGTGGTGGGCCTCGACTCCGGGCTCTTCGCCGAGTGCGTGCTCGGCCCGCTGCCCGACGACCCGCCGGGCCACCGGGTGGACCTGCGCGACGTACCGGCCGGGCTGCTCACCGGCTTCGACGCCGTGATCCACCTGGCCGCGCTCTCGAACGACCCGCTGGGCGCGCTCGCGCCCGAGCTGACCTACGACATCAACCACCACGCCTCGGTCCGCCTGGCCAGGCTGGCCCGCGACGCGGGCGTGCGCCGCTTCCTGTACGCCTCCACCTGCTCGGTGTACGGCGCCTCGGGCGGCGACGACCTGCTCGGCGAGGACGCTCCGCTGCGCCCGGTCACCCCGTACGCGGAGTCGAAGGTCCGCGTCGAGGACGAGCTGGTCGAGCTGGCCGACGCCGACTTCACGCCGGTGTTCCTGCGCAACGCGACCGCGTTCGGCTTCTCCCCGAGGCTGCGCGCCGACATCGTGCTGAACAACCTGGTCGGCCACGCCCATCTGACCGGGCAGGTCCGCGTGTTGTCGGACGGCACTCCGTGGCGGCCCCTCGTGCACGTGGCCGACATCGCCGACGCCTTCGTGGCCGCGCTCACCGCGCCGCGCCAAGCCGTGCACGCGAGGGCGTTCAACGTGGGCGGCGAGCAGAACAACCTGACCGTCGCCGAGATCGCCGAGCATGTCGTGGAGGCGGTGCCCGGCTCCGAGCTGCTGGTCACGGGTGAGACGGGAGCCGACCCGCGCTCGTACCGGGTCGACTTCTCCCGCATCCGTGCGGCGCTGCCGGAGCTGCACGCCCGCTGGACGGTGAAGGCGGGCGCCGTCGAGCTGGCCGACGCCTACCGGTGCCACGGGCTGACGGTCACGGACTTCCGCCAGCGCTTCACCAGGCTGGCCTGGCTGGCCGACCGGCGCGCGGCCGGCACGGTCTCCGAGGAGCTGCGGACGTGACGGGCGAGGAGATGCACGCCCTGGTGGAGCGGCTCTACCCGCTGTGCCGCTCCATCACGGGCGACGGCGTGCGCGCCACGCTCGGCATCGTCGGCGAGCACCTGGAGCTGAAGGTGCACGAGGTGCCCACCGGCACCCAGGTGCTCGACTGGACCGTGCCCAGGGAGTGGAACATCCGCGACGCCTACGTCAAGGATCCGTCAGGGGCCAGGGTGGTGGACTTCCGGCGGTCGAACCTGCACGTGGTGGGCTACAGCGTGCCCGTCTCGGCCGTCATGACGCTGGACGAGCTGCGCCCCCACCTGTACACGCTGCCCGAGCAGCCGGGCCTGGTGCCGTACCGGACCTCGTACTACGCCGAGACGTGGGGGTTCTGCCTGAGCCAGGAGACGCTCGACGGGATGGGCCCGGGGCCGTACGAGGTGGTGATCGACTCGACGCTGGCCGACGGGCACCTGACGTACGCCGAGCACGTCGTACGGGGACGCACCGACGAGGAGGTGCTGATCTCCTGCCACGTCTGCCATCCGTCGCTGGCCAACGACAACCTGGCCGGCATCGCCGTGGCCGTCGCGCTCGCGGGCCGGCTGCGTGAGCCCCGTTACACCTACCGGTTCCTGTTCGCCCCCGGCACGATCGGCGCCATCACCTGGCTGGCGCGCAACCGGGAGCGCACCGGGCGCGTTCGTCATGGGCTCACGCTGGCCTGCGCGGGGGATCCGGGGGCGCTGACGTACAAGCGCAGCCGGCGCGGGGACGCGCCGATCGACCGGGTGCTGGCGGCCGTGCTGCGCGACAGGCCGCACACGATCGTCGGCTTCTCGCCGTACGGGTACGACGAGCGGCAGTTCTGCTCGCCCGGCTTCAACCTGCCCGTGGGCAGCCTGACCAGGACGCCGTACGCGGGCTACCCCGAGTACCACACCTCCGGAGACGACGTGGGCTTCGTCTCGCCCCAGGCCATGGCCGACACCCTGGACGCGCTCTGGTCGGCGGTGGAGGTGCTGGAACGTGACGGCCGCTACCAGAACCTGAGCCCGTACGGGGAGCCGCAGCTGGGCCGGCGCGGCCTGTACGGCTCACTCGGCGGCAGAAGTGACACGAAACAGGCGCAACTGGCGATGTTATGGGTGCTGAACCTGTCGGACGGCGACCACGGGCTGCTGGACATCGCGGAGCGGTCGGGCCTGCCCTTCCAGGCGGTCGCCGAGGCGGCGGGCGCGCTGGAGGGCGCGGGCCTGCTCAAGCGGGTGGGAGAGAGCGCATGAACCTGCGGGTGGGGGACCTCGTCGAGGTGCGGAGCGAGGCGGAGATCCTGGCCACGCTGGACGAGCGGGGCGAGCTGGAGAGCCTGCCGTTCATGCCGGAGATGCTGGCCTTCTGCGGGCGGCGGATGACCGTGCACAAGGTGGCGCACAAGCTCTGCGACACGATCAGCCGCAGCGGCATGCGGCGGATGGAACGCGCCGTGCACCTCACCGGGGCGCGCTGCGACGGCGGCGGGCACGGCGGCTGCCAGACCGCCTGCTCGCTCTACTGGAAGGAGGCCTGGCTCAAACGGGTCGAACTCGGCACGCCACAGGCCCCGGCCGTGCCCGAGGAGCGCCTGCTGAAGCTGGTCGAGGCCAACACCCGCAAGGGCGCGGACGCCTACTCCTGCCAGGCCACCGAGCTGCTCCGCGCCGCGCCCACCTGCCTGCCCTTCCGCGACCTCGGCCAGTACGTCACCGACGTGCGCAGCGGCAACGCGGGCGTGCTCGCGACCGTTCGCACGTTCCTCGTCGGGCTGTTCAACCGCTTCCAGGACGTCAGCAAGAAGGTGCTGCCGCGCCGCCTGTGGATCAGGGGCGGGCTGCGCTGGGGCTTCGTCCAGGGCCGCGCCGGCCGGGTCACCCCGACGGGCAGCCTGGACCTGCGGCCGGGCGAGCTGGTCAGGATCAAGTCCAAGGACGAGATCCTCGACACGCTCAACGACGACCTGCTCAACCGCGGCCTCGGGTTCGAGGAGGAGATGGCCCGCTACTGCGGCAGGACGGCACGCGTACGCGCCAGGGTCGAGCGCTGCCTGGACGAGAAGACCGGGCGCATGCTGACCATGAAGGGCCCCTGCATCATCCTCGACGACCTGGTCTGCGAGGGCGTCTACAACGCCAACTGCCCGCGCGAGTTCGTCCCGTTCTGGCGGGAGATCTGGCTGGAACGGGTGCCGGTCGGCGGGGAAGCCCCGTGAGCGAGGTCGGCGACATAGGCCGCAAGGCCGGGCGCGGCCTGCGCTGGAGCCTGCTCGGCAACCTGGTGATGAAGGCGGGCTCGTTCGTGATGAGCCTGGTCCTGGCCAGGCTGCTGGTGCCCGAGGACTTCGGCGTGTTCGCCATCGCCCTGGCCGCCACCCAGTTCGTCATCTACATCAACGACGCCGGGGTGATCGCGGCGACCGTGCAGTGGCGCGGCCGGCTGGAGGAGGTCGCGCCGACTGCCACCGTGGCCGCCATCGCGTCCAGCCTGGCCCTCTACGCCCTGTTCTGGGTGATCGCGCCGTTCTACGCGCGGCTGGCCGGCAGCGAGGACGCCACGTGGGTGATCCGCGTCCTCATGGCCACCAACGTCGTCTACGGGCTGACCGCGGTCCGCAGCGCCGCGCTCATGCGCAGGTTCGAGCAGGACAAACTGGCCTGGGCGAACCTGGCCGGCTTCGTCGTCAACGCCGGCGTCTCCATCACGCTGGCCGCGAACGGCGCCGGGGCCTACAGCTTCGCCTGGGGGCAGCTCAGCGGCGGGGTGCTCACCGGGCTGCTCGTGGTCGTGCTGGCCCGGGTCAAGATCGAGCTCGGCTTCGACCGCGCGCTGGCGGCCCGGCTGCTGCGGTTCGGGCTGCCGCTCTGCGTCAGCCTGGGCATCGAGGGGCTGCTGCTCAACATGGACGCGGTCATCGTCGGCGACGTGCTCGGGCCGGTGATGCTGGGCTTCTACCTGCTCGCGTTCAACATCTCCAGCTGGGTGCCCGGCCTCATCGGCACCGCCATCCGCTACGTCGCGCTGCCCAGCTTCGCGCGCCTGGCCGAGGAGGGCGAGGAGTCGATGCGGGAGGGCGTACGGCAGGCCGTGCCGCTGCTGGCCGGGATGGTGCTGCCGATCGCCGTGCTGATGGGCACGCTCGCGCCCGCGGTCGTGGAGTTCCTGTACGGCACGCCGTGGCTGCCCGCCGCCCAGGTGCTGCGCTTCCTGGCCATCGTGATGGCCGTGCGCATGCTGACCCTGCTCATCACCGACATCCTGGCCGCGCTCGGCCGGACGAAGTCGACGATGTGGGTCAACCTGTGCTGGGCCGCCGCGCTGCTGCCCGCCCTGCTGGCCGGCGCCAGGCTCGACGGCATCGAGGGCGCGGCCGTGGCGCACGCCGCCGTCGCGGTGCTGGTGGCGCTGCCGCTGCTCGCCGTGGCCCTGCGGCGCTCGGGCGTGCCCGCGCGGCTGTTCGGCGCCGGGCTGGCCCGGCCGCTGCTCGGCGCGGCGCTGGCCGGCGGCGTCATGACGGGGCTGGCCACGGTGATCGACGGCCCCTTCTTCGAGCTGTGCGTGGCCGGCGGGGCGGGGCTGCTGCTGTTCGTGCTCGTCGTGGTGCCGCGCGCCGTGCTGAAGCGACTCGTACGCCAAGGGAGGGTCCATGCGCGACTCTGAGCTCGTCTCGATCGCCCTGCCGGTCAGGAACGGGGCCGGACGCCTCGAAGGCGTGGTCCGCTCGGTGCTGGCCCAGGATCATCAGCACATCGAGCTGGTCATCTCCGACAACGCCTCCACCGACGCCACCGAGGAGCTCTGCCGCGACCTGGCCGCCGGCGACGAGCGGATCGTCTACCACCGGCACCCGCGCAACGTCGGCCTGCTCGGCAACTTCACCCACGCCGCCAGGATCTCGCGCGGCGCGTTCATCCGCTGGATCGGCGACGACGACCGGCTGGAGCCCTCCTGCGTCTCGCGTGCCCTGGCCGCCTTCACCGCCGACGAACGCCTCATCCTCGTCACCAACCAGGTGGCCTACACCCGCGACGGCGGCCAGGTCACCACCACTCCCTACCCGGGTCCGGGGGAGGGCGCGGCGGCGGGCGCCGGGCTGGGCTCCGACGACCCGGTCGAGCGGTTCGCCGAGATGCTCAGGCTGCTCAACGAGAGCCCGTTCCTCATCGACCCGCTCTACGGGCTGCTGCGGCGCGGGCCCGCGACCGAGATCCCCCGGCGCAACATGCTGCGCGAGGACGAGGTCTACGCGGCCAAGCTGGCGCTGGCCGGGCCATGGGCGCACGTCCCCGAGGTGCTCTCGCACCGCAACTGGCGGACGGAACGGATCACCCGCCTGGCCGGCCGCCTCGACGTGCCGTCCTGGCAGTCCCATCTGGCCAACACGCTCCAGTGCAGGGAACTGCTGCGCTGGCTGCACCAGGCCGAGCTCACCGACGCGCAGCGCCGCCGGGCCCGTACTGAGGTGCTGCGCATGTTCGCACGACGCCAGCGGCGCACCATCGCGCACAGGAGCCGCAAGCTCCTCTCCATGGTCCGATTTGTGTAACACGTCCGATGAACAGAGCGATTTCCCATGGAACGAGAAGTGACGGGGGCGGAAAAGTGCGCTTCTGGAGGACCGTCCTTGGACTGGCCCGGAAGAAGTTCGTGGGGCCGCCTGTCGTCATCGCGGCCGTGGGACTCGCCCTGGCCGCCTACTTCCTGATGCCGAGCCGGTACGTCTCCACCGCCTCCATGGTGCTCACCGTGCCCGCCACCGGCGGCACGCTGGAGACCGAGCCGCAGAACCGCCCGGGCCTGACCAACCCGCTGCTGCAGTTCAACGACGCCCTGCGCACGACCGCGGGCATCCTCATCCTGGCCACCAACACGCCCGACGTGTACGCCGAGATCGGCGCGCCGGAGAACGGGCCCACCGCCGTGATCATCAACGACGGGCGGACCAACCCCGACCTGCTCGGCATCAGCACCAACGGGCCGTTCGTCTACGTCGAGGTCGAGAGCGACTCGCCCGCCACCGTGCGGGAGGTCATGCGCAAGGCCCAGTTGCGGGTACGGCTGGAGCTGGCCAAGCGGCAGACCGCGCTCGATGCGCCGATCAGCACGCACATCGCGATCATGGACGTGATGCCGCCCTCCACGCCCAAGGCGGCCATCGGCGACCGGCTGACCGTCGCGGCCTTCGGCGGCGCGTTCGGGGTGGTCGGCGGGATGGGGCTGGCCTACGCCGTCCAGCGCGTCCGCTCCGCGCGGCGGGCCGGCGCGGACGTCGCACCCGAGCCCGCACCCGAGCCCTCACCTTCGGAGGAACCGGCGGAGGCTTCGCAGGGCGTCTGGGCCGAGGTCGTCGCCGAGCAGCCGGTGGCGGAGGGCGCCGCGGCGGTCAACGGCTCCAGGTCGCGTCTGCCCATGATGTCCGGCTTCCCGCTGACGGTGGACGAGCTGGCCGAGGAGACCACCGGCCCGATCCAGGTCATCAAGACCGACGCGGAACCGGTCGAGACCGAGTCGGCCGCTTTCCCGCCGACCGAGCCCGCCCCTGACGAGGTGGAGCCGGTTCAGGCGAGCGCCGCCCCTGACGAGCCCGAGAAGGACGAGCCCGAAGAGGACAGGCCCAAGGAGGACGGGCCCGAAGAGGACAAGCCGGACGAGGACGGGCCGAAGAAGGGTCAGCTCGACTCGACGACCTGAGCGCACCGCGCGATGGCGGCCGCCCTGGCCTCCGCCGGCGTGTGCGACTTGGCCGAGATCATCATCCCCACCGCCTCCTGCGGCAGCCGGTCGGCGAAGGCCACGGCCTGCGCCACGTCCCACGGCTCGTGGTTGTAGCTCAGGTGGCAGATCGTGGTGTTGATCGGCGGGTCGGCCTTCAGCACCTCGTCCACGAAGACGCCGTACAGGATGAACTCGGAGACGTGCAGCTGGGAATTGAACGCGTCGAGCCAGTCGCGGCCGGTCACCTGGGTGATGCGCCGCTGCATGGCCCGCACGATCTCCGGGTCCCAGAACGTCAGCGCCGTCACGTAGTCGGGCAGCGGCGGGGGCGGCGGGGACGGCAGGCCGAGCAGCTCGCGGGCGACCCGGTGCCAGATGACGTGCCGCTCCATCTCGGCCGTGACGCCGTTCTCCAGCCGGTACAGGCACAGCCGCCCGTCCACGGTGAAGGACGCGGCGCTGGTCGGGCGGACGAGTACGGCGTCGGAGTCGACGATGAGCATGGCGTCGGCGTCGATCAATCCGGCGGAGGCGATCTTGACCGTCTGCTGCATCACCCAGCCGCGCAGCGGAGGCCAGGGGCGGCGGTAGTTGACGTACAGGTCGGCGCCGGGCAGCCGCAGGTATCGGCGGGGCAGCAGCTCCGAGCGGATCCACACGTGGCAACGCGGGCCTTCGAAGCGGGCGAAGGCCGCACGGTCGCTCGGCGGGACGAAGACGTGGTGGATGGTGTCCTCGGAGGTGAACTCCAGGACGGAACGGTGCAACTCGGCGAACAGCTCGGCGTCCAGGGCGTAGGACGGGGTGATGACCGCCAGCTTGCTCACGGATGACTCCCATCGGGTCCGGTGATCTGGGAGCATCGCTCGATCGCCGCCGATCTGACCGCCATGGGCGTGCCCGACTTGGCCGAGATCATCATGCCCACCGCGTCGGGCGGCAGCCGGTCGGCGAACGCGATGGCTCCGGCGTGGTCCAGAGGGGTGCGATCCCACCGGCTGTGGCAGATCGCGGTGCTGACCGGAGGCGCGGCCCGCAGCACCTCGTCCACGAACACGCCGTAGACGATGAACTCCGAGACCTGGAGGTAGGAGGTGAAGGCGGCCAGCCAGTCACGCCCGGTCGTCTCGGTGATGCGCTCCCGCATGGCGCGCACGACGGCCGGATCCCAGCACGCCAGCGAGCTGACGTAGTCGGGCAGCGGCAGTGGCGCGGGCCCCGGCACGCCCAGCAGCTCGCGGGCCACCCGGTGCCAGGTGACGTGGTCGGTCATGAGCTCGTGCACGCCGCCGTCCACCCGGAACATGCTCACCTGGCCGTCCTGGATGAACAGATCGGGCGTCGCCTCGCGTACCAGCACCACGTCCGAGTCGGCGACCAGCACGACCTTGGCGTCGAGCTGCGCCGTGACCGCCATCTTCACCGCCTGCTGGGCCACCCAGCCGCGCAACGGCGGCCAGGGGCGTACGGGATCGATCCACACGCCGGTGAACGGGACGTGCGCGAGGCGGCGCGGCAGGATCTCGGCGTACGTCCAGATTCGGCACCGAGGGCCCGAGAAGCGGGCGAAGAGCCGCCGGTCGGACGGCGGCACGATCACGTGGTGGACGGTGTCGTCCGAGGTGTGGTCGAGGACCGAACGGTGCAGGTGGGCGAAGAGTCCGGCGTCGGGAGCGTACGTGGGCGTGACGACGGCCAGTGCGCTCATCGGATACCTCCGAGGAGACCCCCGCCTTCAGGCGGGGAGGAACCGGACCCCTGCGGAGCAGGACAGGGGCAGCCGATTCGCCGTAAGGCGAACCGGCGTATCGAACAAACGCACGAGTATTTCTTGATCGTTCGGTATGATGTGGGGCGTGGCGCAGATCGTGAAGCGGGCCTACAAGTGCCGCTTCTATCCGACTCCCGAGCAAGCCTCCGAGCTTGCCCGGACGTTCGGCTGCGTCCGCCTCGTGTACAACAAAGCCCTGGAGGAGCGCACGCGCGCCTACACCCTGCAAGGCAAGCGCGTTTCCTACGGGGAGTCATCGGCGATGCTCACGGAGTGGAAGCGCAGCGGCGAGTTCGGCTTCCTGTCGGAGGTGTCGTCTGTGCCGTCGCAGCAGACGCCTGTGGAGCTGGTGTCAGACCTCAACGAGAGTCCTTCTCGGGCGGGCAACCGGCGGTGAAGCAGGAAGCCTCACGGGCGACCGTGGGAATCCCCTCGTTGACGAGGGGGAGGATGTCAAGAAAGGTGATCTCCGTCCCGCCGAGTTGAAGATGTCCCCTTGTATCCATATCGGTGACCCATAGCTGGTGTTACAGCGTTTGTGTAACGCTCCACCCCGGTTTGGCCGACATGCATGAGGCGGGATTCACAGGGAGGACGCGTGGATTTCTGGGGGACTCTGCTCGTCCTGGCGCGTCGCTGGTACGTGGCCGTCCCCGCCTTCCTCGCGGCCGTCGGCGCCGCCTTCTACGCCTACTCCACGGTCCCGGTCACCTACACCACGACCGCGGTCCTCGTGCTCACCGCGCCGAACAGCGGCGGCACCCTCCCGTCCGATCCCGATCAGCCCCTTCCCCAGGTCAACCCGCTGCTCAACTTCGACCACGGGCTCGACGTGGCCGCCTCCATCCTGATCAGCGTCATGAGCACGCCGGACATGGTGGCGGAGATGGGGGTCACCAGCGGGGGGCCGACCACGTACGCGGTGACCAACGGCACCAACAACCTGGAGTCGCTGGCCACGGGGCCGCTGGTGTTCGTGGAGGGGGAGAGCCTGGCGCCGCAGGAGGCCACGGCGATCGTGCGCAAGGCCGTCACACGGATCAGGCAGGAGCTGAACGCCCGGCAGCGGCAGGTGCAGGCGCCCGTGGGGACGTACATCACGGTCAGCGAGGCCGTGCCGCCGACCAGGCCCGCGCCGCAGCAGGGCAGGAAGCTGCGCTCGGCGGCGGCGGCGCTCGGGCTGGGGGTGATCGCCTCGCTGTGTGCCTCGTTCGCGGCGGAGAGCCTGGCGGCGCCGCTCGGCGCCCGCCTCGCCGGACGCCGCCTGCTCCGGGGCCGCCTGCTCCGGGGCCGCCTGCTCCGGGGCCACCGGCGCGACGCCGGCGAGACGCCTTCGGCTGAGACGCCTCAGACCGGGACGCCTGCTGAGATGCCGGACCCGGCCGAAGCCGGGAAGACGGGGGCGTGACCGATGGCCGCCCCCGCAGACGTCCGCGCGCCCGCGCCCGGGACCGCCCGGCGTCCCGGTGGGCCGCCGCTGCCGGGGCGGGCCGACGGCGCGACCGTGGCCGCCGTGTTCGCCGCCGTGCTGCTGATCGTGCCGGCCCGGCTCGTGCTCAAGGGCCTGCCCCTGTCGCTCACCCCGGCCAACGTGGTGAGCCTGGGCGCGGCGGTGCTCTGGCTGTGCGCGCAGCTCACGCTCACGCTGGGGGCGGCCAAGGGCCGCAACCCCGTGCGTACCGCCCTGTTCGCCTACTTCACCTCGATGGTGGCCACCTACGGGTTGTCCACCTGGGGGTACATGGACTCCGACGAGCTCAACCTGAGCGATCACTCCTTCGTCCTGGTGATCGCCACGGTGGGCCTGGCGCTGACGGTCTGCGACGGCGTGCGCGGCAGGCACCGGCTGGACCTCGTGCTCAGGACGCTGGTGGTCTGCGGAGCGGTGATCTCGGTGATCGCGGCCCTGCAGTTCCTGCTCTCGATCGACCTGACCAGGTTCCTTGAGCTGCCGATCCTGCGCTACAGCAGCGAGGGCGACTCGTTCGTGCTGGAACGGGCCGACCTGCGCCGGGTGGCCGCGACCACCGGCCATCCGATCGAGTTCGGCGTCACCTGCGCCATCCTGCTGCCGCTGGCCGCCCACTACGCCACCCGGGCCCGGCTGCGGGCCGAGCCGGCGCTGCGGTGGTGGGTGTGCACGGCGCTGATCGGGCTCGGCCTGATGTTCTCGGTGTCGCGCTCGGCCATGCTGAGCCTGCTCGCCGTGGGCGTGGTGCTGTTCGCGGGGTGGTCGTGGCGGCGGCGGCTGGCCACGCTGCTGGTGGCGGCCGGGTTCCTGGTGGTGATCAGGGTGGCCGTGCCGGGCCTGCTCGGGGCCATCACGGGGCTGTTCACCGACCTCGGCAACGACGAGAGCATCCAGTACAGGACGCACGACTACGCCGTGGCCGCCCAGCAGATCGGCCGGCACTTCTGGTTCGGCCGGGGCCTGGGCACCTGGTACGCCCCCAAACACCAGATCTTCGACAACCAGTACATCCTGTCCATGGTCGAGACGGGCCTGTTCGGCACCGTCACCTTCGCCGCGCTGTTCGTGGTGGCCTGTTACGCGGCGCTGCGGGCCAGGCACCTCAGCGCCGACCCGGGCGACCGCGACCTGTGCCTGACGGTCGCCGCCTGCCTGGTCGTGCCGCTGGTGGGCTCGCTCACCTTCGACCTGCTGTCGTTCGCGACCGTGACGGGCCTGGCGTTCATCCTGGTCGGCGCGGCCGGCGCCCTGCTACGGGCGGCCAGAGCGGATCAGCACTCGGCTCAGCAGGCGGATCGGCAGGCGGATCAGCTCTCTCCCGCGCAGGCCAGCGGGCCGACGATCGAGGTGACCCGATAGTTCTCGTCGATGGTGACCAGCTCGTTGCCGGCCCACTCCGTCCGCCCGCACTCGGAGTCGGTCGGCCCGTACACCCAGGACTTGTCCACCAGCTTGTTGCCGCGCACCACCTGCCTGCCGCGGGCGTTGCGCACCTGGAGGCTGTAGGTGCCGCCCATGATGAGGTTGTCGGTGACGGTCACGTCCTCCGACTTCTCGTCCACCAGGAAGATCGGCGCCGTGATGTGCTCGGCCTCGCGCTGGTCGACGGTGTTGTGGTGGAACAGCAGGCCCTTGCCGCCGTTGTAGGCCTGGATGCCGTCGGAGTGGTCGCCGGACCGCGAGCAGAGCTTGACGAAGGAGTCGCGGATCTCCACGTCGTCGCCGGAGACGCGGAAGCCGTCGCTGTGGCCCTGCACCAGCACTCGGGTGGCTTTGTACTTGTCGTAGCCGATCGCGGGCAGCGGCTCGCACTTGGCCGTGGTGCCCACCGTGGAGTCGGCGATCGTGAACCGGAACGACTCGGGCCCGTCGGCGTTGATCACGTCGCCGTCGACGACGCTGTTGGTGATCGTCACGTCGTTCGCGTGGATCAGCAGGTGCCCGGGAATGTGCACGCCGTCCAGCACGGTGCCGTCGGTCTGCACGCGGTAGGCGACGTTCTCCGTGTTGAGCTCGACCTCTTTCAGCTTGACGCCCTTGGGCGCGCCGGTGCAGGCGGGCGTGGGGTGGTCGGGGCAGGAGGAGCCGTCCGGCCGGACGATCACGGGGGAGGGCGCCGGGGTCGGCGTCGCGGCCGGGGCCGCGTCGCAGCCGGCCGGGGCCAGCGCCGCGGCGAGGAGCAGGAGATGACGTGCGCGCATGGCCGCCTCTCAGGCGCCGAGCCGGGGCAGCAGCTCGGCCCAGGAGCCCGCGTCCAGGTCGCGCGGGCTGACCTCGGCCGGGGGAAGGGGCCAGGCTATCCGCAGGTCCGGATCGTCGTACCGGACCGCGAGGTCCTCGCTCGGATCGTGCTCCCTGTCGATGCGGTAGCAGGTGTCGGCGGGCTCGGTCAGCGCCTGGAAGCCGTGCAGCAGACCGGGGGGCACGTACAGGGTCAGGAAGTCCTCGTCGTCCAGGCGCACCGCCATGCTCCGGCCGAACGTGGGCGAGTGCGGCCTGGCGTCCACCAGCACGTCGTGCACCGCGCCCCTGGCACAGCGGACGAGCTTGGCCTCCCCTCTGCCGGAGCGCCCGTGCAGGCCGCGGATCGTGCCCAGGCGCGACCTGGACTGGCTGTCCTGGATGAACGCGCACGCGTCCAGCCCCGCCGCGGCGGCCGTGGCGGCGTCGAACGTCCTGGTGAACAGGCCGCGGCTGTCGCGGTGCGGCGACGGCCTGAACAGCCGCACCCCGTTGAGCTCGCCCTGCTCCACTTTCATGCTTCGTCCTTCCGGGAGGGGGTCTGATGAAGGCGTCGGTGAGCGTCGTGATCCCGGCGCACAACGAGGAGACGGTCATCGGGGCGGGGCTCGACGCGCTGCTCGCGGGGGCGGCGCCGGGGGAGTTCGACGTCGTGGTGGTGGCCAACGCCTGCTCCGACCGTACGGCGGCGGTGGCGGCGCGGCCCGGCGTGCGGGTGCTGGAGACGCCCGTGCCCGGCAAGGTCCACGCGCTGCACCTGGGCGACGCCGCGTGCCGGGCCTTCCCCCGGGTCTACCTGGACGCCGACGTACGGATCGACGCGGCCTCCGTACGGGCCCTGGCCGAGGCGGTGGCCCGGCCGGGCGTGCTGGCCTGCGCGCCCGTGCCCGAGTGGGACCTGAGCGGCGCCGGGCCCGTGGTGCGGCGGGTGCACCGGGTGCACGACCGGCTCGTCGCGCCGTCGCGGGCGCTGGCCGGCGTGGGCGTGTACGTGCTCGGCGAGCGCGGCCACGAGCGCGCCTTCCCCCTGCCCGACGTGATCTCCGACGACGGCTGGGTGGACGGTTGCTTCACCGGCGCCGAGCGCGCCGTGGTCGCCGAGGCCCGGTCTCTGGTACGCCCTCCGCGTACGGTCCGCGCCCACTTGCGCCGGCGGATCAGGGTGCGCAGGGGCAACCGCGAGCTGGCCGCGCTGGGCCGGCCGGGCCGGGCGCTGCGGTTGTCCGCGCTCGGAGCGCTGCTGGCCGGGCGCCAGGTCAGCCCGCTGGACGCCGCCTGCTACCTGGCGGTGCTGGCCGTGGATCGGCTGCTCGCCAGGCTCCGCGGCGGCGCCACGGGCTGGGGCACCGACGCGGGCAGCCGTCATCGCGACCCCGCCGGCGACCCCACAGCGGACTCGTAGGCGTCGACCTCGTAGGTGGCGGCCGTCATCGCGCACCCTTGCGCGGTGCCACGGCGGCCTCGTATGCGGCCAGGAGCGCGGTCTTCGAGTGGTCCCAGGACAGCGGCCCGGCCACCCGTTCCCGGCCGATCTCGCCCATCCGCCGCCGCTCCTCCGGGTCGTCGAGCAGCCGGGAGATCAGCTTGGCGAACTCCGACTCGTCGTTGGCGGGCGCGTACAGCGCCGCCTCGCCCGCCGACACGCGGGCCTCGCGTAACTCGAAGGAGACGATGGGCCTGGACATGGCCATGTACTCCATGACCTTGTTCATCGTCGAGACGTCGTTGAGCGGGTTGAGCGGATCGGGCGACAGGCACACGTCGGCGGTGGACAGGTAACGCATCAGGTCCTCGTCCGGGATGCGTCCCGTGAACTCGACGCAGTCGTCCAGACCCAGCTCGCGGGCCAGCCCGACCATCGCGTCGAACGTGTCGCCGCCGCCGACGAACACCGCGTGCCAGTCGGCGCGCCCGTGCTCGTCCCGCAGCCTGGCCAGGCTGCGCAGCGCGTAGTCCACACCGTCCTGCGGGCCCATCACGCCGAGGTAGCACAGCAGGTACGGCTTCCCGCGCCGTACGGACGCGTCCGGCGGCACCTGGTGGAACCGCTCCACCACGGGCGCGCTGCGCACCACGAACACCTCCTCAGGACGCTTGCCACCCCGGGAGAGCGCGACCTGCCGGTAGCTCTCGTTGGTCGCGATCACCACGTGCGCCGCCCGGTACGTCATCCGCTCCATCCACGACACCGCGCGGAAGAGCAGGTCCCGGCCCCGGCCGAAGCGCGACAGGTACAGCTCGGGCACCAGGTCGTGCTGGTCGAAGACGTACCGGGTGCCCCTGCGCCGCATGGCCAGCGCGACCAGGAAGAACAGGTCCGGCGGGTTGCACCCGTGCACGACGTCGAACCGGCCGAGCCGCCGGGCCAGGCGGAAGGTGTGCCAGAGGGCGGAGCCGTACTCGCGCAGGAAGCCCGCCGGGCCGCCGGTGGCGGCGCGCAGCGGGTAGCGGTGGATGTGGACGCCGTCGATGACGGCCTCCACCTCGGTGTCCTGTTTGGCCCCCTTGGGGCAGATGACGTGCACCTCCCAGCCGGCCTGGCGCAGCGCGGTGCTCTCCTGCCAGACACGCCGGTCGAGTGGTACGGAAAGGTTCTCGACGAGGATGAGCGCTCTACCACCCAATGCCTGTGTAGTCCTTTCTGCCCCGTTGGGTTTCCGCGTCCGGGATGCGGACGAGGTCCACGATCGTGCGGTCGCCGGCCTGGTCCAGGGCGGCGAGCACCCGCTCGTCCAGGCACCCGACGACGCACACCTCGGCGTGGTCGAGCACCTCCTCGGCCGAGTCGCCGAGCAGGTCGCCCAGGTGCGGCAGCCGTTCGGCGATGTAGGCGCGGTTGGCGCCGACCAGCCGTGACAGGGTCACGTTGGCGTCGTAGATGCGCAGGTCGTAGCCCTTACCGAGGAGCCGTTCCGCCAGCTCCACGAGCGGGCTCTCGCGCAGGTCGTCCGTGCCGGGCTTGAACGACAGGCCGAACATGCCGATCCGGCGCCGGCCCGAGGCGGTGATCAGCTCGAAGGCGCGCTGCAGGTGCGCCTCGTTGGCGGGCAGCACGTGCGACAGCAGCGGGATCGACACGTCGGCCTTCCTGGCCGCGTAGACCAGCCCGCGCAGGTCCTTGGGCAGGCAGGAGCCGCCGAAGGCGAATCCTGGGCGCAGGTAGGCGGGGCTGATGTTGAGCTTGCGGTCGGCCAGGAAGACGTCCATGACCTGGTGGGAGTCCAGGCCGAGGGCCTGGCAGATGGCGCCCATCTCGTTGGCGAAGCCGATCTTGACCGCATGAAACGCGTTGTCCGCATATTTCGTCATTTCGGCTACGGGGATGGAGACCCGGAAGACGTCGCCGGGCAGGCCCTCGTACAAGGAGGCCACCACGTTCCCCGTCCGCTCGTCCGACTCGCCGATCACCGTCTTCGGCGGCGCGAAGAAGTCGCGCACGCTGGTGCCCTCGCGCAGGAACTCGGGGTTGACCGCCACCCCGAAACCGGTGCCCGCGCGCAGGCCCGACGCCAGCTCCAGGATGGGCACCAGCAGCTCCGCGCAGGTGCCGGGCAGCATGGTCGAGCGGAAGACGACGACGTGTCCCGGCCGCAGCGCCCGGCCGATCTGCTCGGCCACCCGCTCCAGGAAGGTCGTGGACAGGCTGCCGTTGGGCGCCGACGGCGTGCCCACGCAGACCAGCGACAGCTCGGTGGCCGCGACCGCCTCGGCCGCGTCCGTGGTGGCGCGCAGCGCGCCGCGAGCGGTCGTCTCGGCGATCAGCTCGCCGATGCGCTCCTCGACGATGGGCGCGTGCCCGCCGTTGATGAGGTCGACCTTGGCCGGATTGACGTCCACGCCCACGACCTGATGTCCCATGGAGGCCAGGCAGGCGGCCGAGACGCACCCCACGTAGCCGAGCCCGAAGACACTGATCCGCATAGCCGCCCTCCGTTGGACCGTCTACCGTGGACCGCCTATGTGGAGGGCAAAGCGCGATTTCCCCCGCCTCCAAGGGATATGTCGGGTATGCCCTTTGGAACGTTACCGATTTCTTCCGGCGCGGAGGGATCGCACGACCGCCCTGGCCCTGGTGCCGGCGGCGGCCGCCCACCGGCGGGCCGGATTCCTGGTCACGATGCCCTGGCAGACCACGCTCTCGCCGGTCCTGGCCCGCCGTTTGTACTCGTCCTCGCCCCGCCCGAGGTCGATCCTGGCGATCCCGAGCGACGGAGCGGCCGCGACCAGTTCGCGCAGCAGGATCCAGCCGGGGGACAGCTTGGCGAACGCGGGGTCGTAGACGGGGAACCACCAGTGCAGCACGCCGCCCGACCTGAGGCCGAAGTGGGCCGCGAGCAGGTGCGGCCCGGCGCGCAGGGTGGACAGCACGCCGCCGAAGCCTGGATCGCGGGTGCCGAGCAGGGCTTCGAGCAGCTTGATCCGGCCGGGCTCTGCGAAGTAGTCCTGGGCGCCGGTGGCGGCGTACTGGGCCCGCTTGAGCTCGATCACCCGCGCCAGCGCCCCGGCGTCCACCGCGTCGGCCTCGAACCTGACCGCGCCCAGATCCCGCTCGGCCCTGGCGGCCCGGCGCCGCGCCTGCCCCATGTTGTCCTTGCCGCTCTTCGAGGCCCGGCCCAGATATCCGGTCAGCCCGCCGGTGACGTCCAGGTAGGGCGACGGCCGGCGCGAGAGCACCCACCGCTCGAAGCCGGGGGCGTCCGGCACCAGATGGTCGAAGGCGTAGCCGCCCGCGCCGTTCCCGAGCAGGTCGAGCGGCCGGAAGGCGGCGCCGGCGGCCAGGATCGGCCCCTGGAAGTCCGCACCCGGCCAGCCGGCCGGGCGCAGCAGCCGGCCTTCGCGGTGGTGCGGCACGAACACGTCGTTCCCCACGGCCACGTGCACGGTGTGCCCCGAGGCGTGCACGGCCGCGGAGAAGCCGGGATGGAAGTACGGGCTGTCCAGCGCCGGGTTCGCGGACCGTACCGCCTCCCAGGCGTCCAGCTCGGCCGCGGTCAGCTCGTCGAACGCCTTGACCCGCAGGCCGCTCACTGCGGCAGCGCCGTCATGCGCCGCGAGGGCCGCAGCAGCGCCACCACGCTGGCCCTGGACGTACGCCGCCCCGCGAGGGCCCGCACCGCCTCACCCGCCAGCACGGCCACGTAGTACGCCATCCCGCGCACGGGCCCGTGCCGCCGCCGGAACAGCCGTACCTTGTTGACGACCAGCAGCGACGCCAGCACCGGATCGATCCCTGAGGCGCCGCCGATGTGCTCGATCGCCGAGGCGGGCTCGTACCAGGTGGCCCAGCCCAGGTCCGCGGCGCGCAGGCAGTAGTCCGTCTCCTCGCTGTAGAGCAGGAACGACTCGTCCCACGCCCCCACCTCGCGGATCATCCGCGGCGAGAGCATCAGCGCCGCCCCCGTCGCCCAGGCGAACGCGCCCGGCCTGGCGTAGTCGCGCGGGTCGGTCACCAGCTCGCCCACGGTGCCCATGCGCCCGGCCAGCGCCCCGCCGACCACCGCCTCGGCCACGGCCCGGCCCACCGTGGGCATCCGGCGCAGCGAGGGCTGCAGCGTGCCGTCCGGATTGACCATGTACGGCACCACGATGCCCAGGCCCGGCCGCTCCAGGCAGTCCAGCAGGGGAGCGACGGCTCCAGGACGCAGCCGGCAGTCGGGGTTGAGCACGTAGACGCCGTCCAGCCGGTCGAGGTCGAGCGCGGCGATCCCGGCATTGATGGCCGCCGCGTATCCGGCGTTCCTGCCCACCTGCACCACCGTGACCGGAAGGTCCGCCCGCTCGGCCAGCGCCGTGGAGTCGTCCTTCGAGGCGTTGTCCGCCACCACGACCGCGGCCAGCTCCACCCCTGCCGCGCCGGACGGCAGCGAGTCGAGGCAGCCCTGGAGCACGTCCGCGCTGTTGTAGGTGACGATGACCACCGCGACCCTGCGCATCAGCGCACCCGCTTGTACAGCCGCATGCCGAGCTTGCCCGCCCGGCGGGCCGGCGACGGCCCGGAGAGCACTCCGTCGATCCACGCGGCGTCCAGGTCACGCCGCAGGCTGGTCCGCGGCTGCAGCCACGAGCCCGCTCTGGCCCTGCCGCCGTCGCTGGTGTAGGCGCGGGTCACCCCCGCGCGGCGTAAGCGGCGCAGCACCCGTCTGTCGTAGGAGCCGAACGGGATCGCCACCCTGGACACGGGCGTGCCGGTCAGCTCGCCGAGCACCTCGCAGGCCCGGGTCAGCTCCTCGCCCGCCTGGGCCGCGTCCAGCGTGCGCCAGTCGCGGTGCGCCCAGCCGTGCGAGCCCACTCGCATGCCCTTGCCGATCAGCTCGCGCACGCCGCCGGCGTCGAGCCGGCCCGGCTCGCCGAGCAGCCCGGCCAGGACGAAGAACTCCGCCTCCAGCCCGCGCTCCAGCAGCCGGGGAAGCGCGATCTCCACGTCGGAGGCGTTGCCGTCGTCGAACGTGAGGCGTACGTCGGGCCGTCCCGCCACCGCGTCGACCACCCGCTCGAACTGCTCGACCGACACCCACGTCTGGTCCTCGTCCCGGTCGAGCTCCCGGGTGGTGCCGCCGATGCCGTGCACGGTCAGATTGGTCACCGCACGCATCCCGCCCCCTGATCAGAGTGCCGCCGAGAGTGTTATCGCCGCCCGGGATGGACCGTTACAGGCGACTTGTGTGCCAATCGACCGTCCGTCTCAGGCCCTCCTCCAGGGAGGTGACCGGCCGCCAGCCGAGGACGCGGGCGGCCGGCTCGACGTCGGAGCGCTGCGCGCGGTCCAGCGGGCGGGCGGCCACCGCGCCGTACACGGGCCTGGCGGGCCCGCCGACGATCTTCGCCAGCAGCTCCGCGGTGTCGTGGATGGAGACCGGCTCGGGCGTGCCGATGTCGAGCACGTGCCCGGCCGCGTCGCCGTTCGCGCCCGCGCGGACGAACGCCTCCACCACGTCGTCCACGTACACCCAGGTGATCAGCCTGGTCCCTGAGGTCAGCTCGGGCGCCTGCCCGCGCAGCAGCGACCGCGTCACGTACGGCACCAGCCTGGCCAGGTTCGGCTCGCCGGGGCCGTAGACCATGGCCACCCGCAGCACCGACACCGGCAGCCCCCACAGCGCGTGGTACATGCGCGCGTACCCGGTCGCCGCCGCCTTGGCCGCCGCGTACGGCGAGCCGGGCGCCTGCCCGTCACGCGGCTCCTCCACGGACCCGGCCAGCACCACGCTGCGCACCGGCGTGCCGGTCAGCGCGGTCAGCAGGTTCACCGTGGCGCCCAGGTTGCCCGCCAGGGTGGGCGCCACGGTGGCCGGGTCGCGCACGCCGGTGACCTCGCCGGCCAGGTGGAAGACCACCTCGGGCTCGACCCGCGCGACCAGCTCCGCGACGGCTTCGGCGTCGGTCAGGTCCACCACGTGCCGGCCTTCCGCTTCGGGTGGGCGGCGGCTCACCGTGTGCGTCCGCGCGCCCAGCTCCGTCAGGCGCCGGACGAGGTGAGAGCCGATGAACCCGGTCGCGCCCGTTACCAGGGCCCGCGTTCCGTGCCAGGCGGACATGCGGCCTCCGCGGCTGATTCAGTCGTGTTGTTCCGGTGACGGTATGGGATCGCCGGAATCGTGCCAGGCGTTTCCCGACCCCTCCTGGAGCTTCGCGCGCGTGCTGAGCAGGATCGGGCAGTCGTGCGTGGAGCCGCGGCCGAACCGGTTGCCGGTGACCCGCTGCCCGGTCAGCGGCCGGCCCAGCGGCGTGTGGTCGATGTTGACCACGCAGGCGCCGCCGTCGAGGTAGTTGCCCTCCACCCGCAGCTCGTCCGCGGAGGACTGCACGGCCGCGTTCGGGTCCTCGGTGGTGGAGACGTCGATCGTGTTGTGCCGCAGCGTGACACCGCGCTGCTCGGCGAACGCCTGCACGCCGTCGTTGTGCGTGGGCTCACCGCCCTGGTCGGGATCGCTGGCGAACCAGCTCAGGTCGTGGATGTAGGAGTCCTGGACCAGGGTGCCGGTGTGGGCCTTGATCCCGTCCACCGTGCCGCGGAACTCGCTGCGGAAGATCTTCGTGTGCGCCGCCCAGATGCCGTCGATCGACGGCGAGGGGTGGGAGGGGTAGAACTCGGAGTCCTCGATCACGGTGTCGCGGGCGTGCTCGCTGTCGAGCAGCGGGCGGGTCTCCTCGGTGGGGCCGCCGCGGAAGACGCACTTCCTGAACGTGACGCCGCGCGCGGTCACGGTGACGAACCCGTAGAAGACCTTGCCCTCGACGATCTCGCCGTCCTTGGCGAAGAGCTGGTCGCCGGTGACGTCGGTGAGTGTGGTGCCCGGCGGGACGCCGGTCGAGGCGGCGTCGGGGAAACCGGCGGGGGCCGTCGCCGGAGGGCTGACCGCCTGGTCCGCGGCCTGTCCGCGGCCAGTGGCCTGTCCCGCCTGGTCTGTGGCCTTTTCGGCCGGTTCGGCCGTCTGGTCGGCCTGCTTGGCAGGGCCGGCCGAGCCGATCGGCTCAGCCAGTTCACCTGCGACGGCCACGACCAGTGCCAGGGCGGCGACCGCGGCTACAACGTACGACCACGTCCTCGCCACCCCGGCATCGTCGCGAAAAATCAGCCGATGCGCCAGGTGTCGCCACCCAGCAGCAGCTCTCCCAGGTCGCCGGGCCCCTTCTGGGCCACGGCCTCTTCCAGCTGCTCGGCCATGAGCACGTCATACGCCGGCCGGTCGACCTGGCGGAAGATGCCGATCGGCACGTGCTCGAAGGCCGGCTCGTCGAGCCTGCTGAGCGCGAACGCCACCGACGGGTCGGGGTTGTGCGCGTCGTGCACGAGGATCTCGTCCTCGCTCACGCCGTCGCGGGCCACGACCTCGATGCCGCCGTTCGCACTCCGTACGACCGCCTTGGAAGCGCTCGTGATCGGCTGCCCGTGCTCCAGCCGCAACGTGATGTCGTCACGGACCTCGGGGTCCTTGAGCTGCTCGAAGGCGTTGTCGTTGAAGATGTTGCAGTTCTGGTAGATCTCGACCAGCGACGTGCCGCGGTGCTCGGTCGCCTCGCGCAGCACCGACTGCAGGTGCTTGCGGTCGGAGTCGATGGTCCTGGCCACGAACGACGCCTCGGCGCCGATGGCCAGCGAGATCGGGTTGAACGGCTTGTCCAGCGAGCCCATCGGGGTCGACTTGGTGATCTTGCCGACCTCGGAGGTGGGGGAGTACTGGCCCTTCGTCAGGCCGTAGATCCTGTTGTTGAACAGCAGGATGTTCAGGTTGACGTTGCGCCGCAGCGCGTGGATCAGGTGGTTGCCGCCGATGGACAGCGCGTCGCCGTCACCGGTGATCACCCACACGCTCAGGTCGGGCCTGCTGGCCGCGAGCCCGGTCGCGATGGCCGGAGCCCGGCCGTGGATGGAGTGGAAACCGTAGGTGTTGAGGTAGTACGGGAAACGTGAGGAGCAGCCGATGCCCGAGACGAACACGATGTTCTCGCGCTTGAGCCCCAGGTCGGGCAGGAAGCTCTGCACCGCGGCCAGGATCGCGTAGTCACCGCAGCCCGGGCACCAGCGCACCTCCTGGTCGGACTTGAAGTCCTTCATGCCCTGCTTCACGTCGGTCTTCGGGATGAGCGACAGGCCCTTCCCATTAACCAGCTCAGTCACTGTCGATCACGTCCTGGATGACTCCGGCCAGCTCCTCGGCCTTGAACGGGAGCCCGCGCACACGGTTGTAGCTGATCACGTCGACGAGGAAGCGCGCCCGCAGCAGCAGCGCCAGCTGGCCGAGGTTGATCTCGGGCAGCAGCACCTTGTCATAGCGCTTGAGCACGTCGCCGGTGTTGGCGGGCAGCGGGTTGAGGTGACGCAGGTGGGTCTGCGCGACCTTGCCACCGCTCCTCCTGATGCGCCGCACGGCCGCGGCGATGGGCCCGTACGTGGAACCCCAGCCGATGACCAGCACCTTCGCGTCACCGTCGGCGTCGTCGACCACCAGGTCGGGCACGTCGATGCCGGCGATCTTGGCGGCCCTGGTGCGGACCATCAGGTCGTGGTTGTCCGGGTCGTAGGAGATGTTGCCGGTGCCGTCGGCCTTCTCGATGCCGCCGATGCGGTGTTCGAGCCCGGGGGTGCCGGGGATGGCCCACGGGCGGGCGAGGGTCTCGGTGTCACGCTTGAAGGGCAGGAACTCGCCGTCGGCGCCGTTGGGCTCGGTGGTGAACTCCTGCGAAATGTCCGGCAAGTCGGAAATTTCCGGTAGGCGCCACGGCTCGGAGCCGTTGGCCAGGTAGCCGTCCGAGAGCAACATGACCGGAGTGCGATATTTGACGGCGATCCTGGCCGCCTCGACGGCCGCGTCGAAGCAGTCGCTCGGCGACATCGGCGCCACGACCGGCACGGGCGACTCGCCGTTGCGCCCGAACAGCGCCATCAGCAGGTCGGTCTGCTCGGTCTTGGTCGGCATGCCGGTGCTCGGACCGGCCCGCTGCACGTCCACGACGATCAACGGAAGCTCGGTGGTGACCGCCAGGCCGACGGTCTCCGCCTTCAGCGCAACGCCGGGGCCGCTCGTCGTGGTGACGCCCAGCGCCCCGCCGAACGCCGCGCCCAGCGCCGCGCCGACGCCCGCGATCTCGTCCTCCGCCTGGAAGGTGCGGATGCCGAACCGCTTGTGCTTGCTCAGCTCGTGCAGGATGTCGCTGGCCGGGGTGATCGGGTAGGACCCGAGGAACAGCGGCAGCTTCGACTGCACGCTCGCGGCGATCAATCCGTAGGCGAGCGCCTGGTTGCCGGAGATGTTGCGATAGACACCCGGCGCCAGTTGCGCGGGCTTGACCTCGTAGGAGACCGAGAACGACTCGGTCGTCTCGCCATAGTTCCAGCCGGCCTGGAAGGCCGCGATGTTGGCCTTGGCGAGGTCGGGCTTCTTGGCGAACTTCTGCTCAAGGAACTTGACGGTCTGCTCGGTCGGCCGGTGGTAGAGCCAGGACAGCAGGCCGAGGGCGAACATGTTCTTCGACCGCTCGGCGTCCTTCTTGGACAGGTCGAAGTCTTCGAGCGCCTTGACCGTCAGCGAGGTCAGCGGCACCGCGTGCACCCGCCACTCGCTCAGCGACTCGTCCTCCAGCGGGCTGGTGGCGTAGCCGACCTTCTGCAGGTTGCGCTTGGTGAACTCATCGGTGTTGGCGATGATGTCCGCGCCCCTGGGCAGGTCGCCCAGATTGGCCTTGAGGGCGGCCGGGTTCATGGCCACGAGCACGTTCGGCGCGTCGCCGGGCGTGAGGATGTCGTGGTCGGCGAAGTGGAGCTGGAAGCTCGACACGCCGGGCAGGGTGCCTGCGGGCGCGCGGATCTCCGCCGGGAAGTTGGGCAGCGTCGACAGGTCGTTGCCGAACTCCGCCGTGCCCGCGGTGAAGCGGTCGCCGGTGAGCTGCATGCCGTCGCCGGAGTCTCCAGCGAACCTGATGATCACGCGATCGAGTTGCTGGACCTGCTTAGTCACAGCTCAATCCTCCTCGACACGCCGATGCGCGGTTGCCTGGGCGCGTTCTCTGTATCCATGCTAGATCCTCGGAAGGTCACGCGTTTGCCAGCCGCGTTGAGCGGGTAAACGCGGTGGACGTCAGTCAGGGTGAGGTGGGAGAGCGACGACACAGCCCGGACGCGAGCCTGCAGAGGTCTACATGCAGGCGGGCGAACAGGACGGTTCGGGTCACGAGCGCCAACTATACGTCCCCCCACTACGTGCGTTACGTCAGGGGCTGCTTACCTGGCAGCTCGTTTCCTGACCCGTACAGGCGTCCGGCCTGCATCCCCGCAGAGCCGTACAACTCGGGAACGGTGACGAAGCTGTAACCCTTCCCGCGCAACCTTTTGAGGATGTCCGGAACCGCCGCAACGGTTTCCCGATGAATGTCGTGCATAAGAATGATCGCACCTGGATGCGCCGCACGCACGGCCAGGTCCGCTATGTCGCCAGATTCGCCGGCCCGTCCCCCGATTTGGTCCTTCGTGTCGACGTCCCAATTGACCAGGGCCAGCCCCATCTCGCGGGCGACGTCACGCAGCCGCTCGCTCACCGCCCCGTACGGCGGCCGCACCAGCGTGGGCGTCTGCCCGATGGCGGCCGACACCGCGCTGTTGGTCTTCGTGAGCGAGTCGGCGATCTTGCTGCTGGCCTGCTTCGACAGGTCCCTGTGCGCCCAGCTGTGGTTGCCGACCAGGTGGCCTTCCGCGCTCATCCGGCGCACCAGCGCCGGCTGCGCCATCGCGTTGCTCCCGACAAGGAAGAACGTCGCCCGCGCCCGCTCCCGCTTGAGCGCGTCGAGCAGCTTCCCCGTGTACGGTCCAGGCCCGTCGTCGAACGTCAGCGCCACGCACTTGACCCGCGCGCAGTCCACGCTGCCTGCCCTGCTGCTGACCGCGTCGGGGCTGGTCGTGGGCGCGAACCGGGGCGGACCGCCGTGCGCCGCGCTCTCCGCGCGCACGCCCTCCTGCGCCCGCCGGCCCAGATCCGACAGCAGCGGCGCCGCCCGCCAGGCGGGCACCGCCACGGCCAGCCGGCCGAGCGAGCAGGGGCCGAGCTGGCAGTCGTCGAACTCGACGACGAGGTCTCCGCTCCGGTTGAAGGCCATCGAGTCGAACGCGTCCCCGCCGGGCCGCAGGTCGTCCTGCTCGATCTGCGGCTTGCGTTCCTTGAACTGCTCCTTGACCAGCGCCGTCAGCGTCCTGAGCGCCGCCTTGCCCGACAGCAGCCCGGTCGAGTCGACCGCCTTGCCGGCGCCCGGGTCGAACCAGTAGGTGCGGGTGGAGTTGCCCCATCTCGCGCCCAGATACTCACCGGTGCGCAGCCGGACCGCGACGGCCTGGGGCGAGGCGGCGGCGAGCTGCCAGTCCACGTTCAGCTCGGGGCGGGGCGTCAGGTGCTCGTCGCCCCGGGTGCGGTCGTGGAACTCCTTCATCTGCCGCTCGGCCTGGGCGCGCAGGGCCTTGGTGAGCGCGGGGGCGCCGGGCAGTTCGGGGTAGTTGATGTGCACGTATCTGCTGTCGGCCGAGTCGCCTTCGGTCAGCGTCCTGGTGGACAGGCCGACGATGCCGGCGGGGTCGACGAAGTCGATCATCGTCGGCTCTGCCGGGACCATGACGTCCTTCCCGTCGCCGGCGGCGGCCAGGCCGCAGCCGGAGGCTGAGAGGGTCAGCAGAGCGATTCCCATACAGAACCGCGATTTGTGCATGCTTGTCAGGGTATGGCGCTGATCTTACCTTTTACTCCGATTTTGTGGGATAGGTCCAGAGGCTTTGACCGGTGCGGGTACCTCTCCTCGGGTTACCATCGCGTTCATGGACGGCTACTTCGGCTCGTACGCGCTGGTCGCCGCACTGCTCGCCATCGGCGTCGCCATCGTGGCCGGCGCCCTCTTCGCCAACCGCCTCCTGCGCCCCAACCGCCCGACCCCGGAGAAGCTCACCACGTACGAGTGCGGGGTCGACCCCGTCGGGGAGGGATGGGCGCAGTCGCAGGTGCGCTACTACGTCTTCACGTACCTGTACGTCGTCTTCGCCGTGGACGCCGTCTTCCTGTTCCCCTGGGCCACCGTCTTCGACGCGCCCGGTTACGGGCTGACGACGCTGGTGGAGATGTTCGTGTTTTTGGGGTTCATCGCGCTGGGCATCGTGTACGCCTGGCGCAAACGCGTCTTGACCTGGACCTGAACGCGCCGCCGTCCCGCAGCGCACGAGACTCTCGGCGCGCTGAGACCCTCGGCGCACTGAGGTCTTCAGCGCACTGCGGCTCGCCCCCGCCAGCCCGCCGGATCCGCCCCAATGGTTCGCCCCATCCCCGGCCCGCCGGCTCCACGCCAGCGTCTCTCCTACCTCCGGTCTGCTGGCTCCGCCCCGACGTCTCGCCCGCCTTCGATCCGCCGGATCAGCCCCGACGTCTCGACCCGCCGGATCAGCCCCGACGTCTCGACCCGCCACCGGACGACCCGGCGCCCCCAGCCCTGCGATCCGTATCCCGACGCCTGGATTCTCACCGAACGGCGCCGCCGCTCCACCCTTCAACCGTCCAGCCCGCCCGACAGCTCGGTTACCCACCACTCCCGGCGGCACCACCCACCCCGGACCACCCGACCCACCCCGGACCGCACCGCACCGCCTCGCACCGTGCACTGCTAGGACGCGCAGGCTGGGCCGCCGCCGAACCCCCTTTGGGATCATTCCTTTGCCTGACCAGCGATCCGCGCAAGAATGGGCGGCATGGCAGCAACGGATCTCCCGATGCCCACCGTGGGCCCGATCTCCCGGTTGGCGCCCAAACCGATGCGGTTCGTGCTCAATTGGGGCCGCCGTTATTCACTCTGGGTGTTCAACTTCGGGCTGGCCTGCTGCGCCATCGAGTTCATCGCGACCTCCACCAGCCGCCACGACTTCATCCGCTTCGGCGTGATCCCGTTCGCGAACGGCCCCAGACAGGCCGACCTCATGATCGTCTCAGGCACGGTCACCGACAAGATGGCCCCGGCCGTCAAGCGCCTCTACGAGCAGATGCCCGACCCGAAGTACGTGATCTCGTTCGGGGCCTGCTCCAACACCGGCGGCCCGTACTGGGACTCCTACTGCGTCACCAACGGCGTGGACCAGATCATCCCCGTCGACGTGTACGTCCCCGGCTGCCCACCCAGGCCGGAAGCGCTCCTGTACGGCATCATGAAGCTCCAGGAGAAGATCGCCGGCGAGAAGCTCAGCGACCGCTACGTCTGGTCCCGCCCCCACGGCGACTCCCCGGAAGCGGACCAGTCATGACCGGCACGCCCCCGAACGGCCAGAACGACCCCCACGTGACCCCGCACGGGCAGGGCGACTCCACCACAACCCCGAGCGGCCAGGACGATCCCCGCAACACCCCGACCAGGCAGGACAACTCCGACCCCGCCCAGTCCGACACCGAAACAGCTGAGGCCGAAACAGCTGAGGCCGAAACAGCTGAGGCCGAAACAGCCCAAGGCGCAGTGACAGCCCGGATCTCGGCCCACTTCGGCGACCGCGTCGACATCTCGGAGTCGTACGGCGACACCACCGCCGATGTAGCCCCCGCCGACTGGATCGCCCTCCTCACCTACGCCCGCGACAACCTCGGCCACATCTTCTTCGACTGGCTGACCGGCGTCGACGACCCACCGGACGCCTTCCTCGTCGTGGCCCACGTCTACAACCCGGAGTCGGGCAGCCGCCTGCTCCTGCGCACCCGCGTACCCAAGGACCGCCCCCACCTCCCCACCGCCGTAGGCGTCTACCGGGGCGCGAACTGGCACGAGCGCGAGACGTACGAGATGTTCGGCGTGATCTTCGACGACCACCCCTACCTCGTGCCCCTCCTCCTGCCCGACGGCTTCGAAGGCCACCCGCTCCGCAAGGATTTCATCCTGGCCGCCCGCGTGGCCAAGCCCTGGCCGGGCGCGAAGGAACCAGGCGAATCAGGACACGGCTCCCCGAGCCGCCGCAAGACGCTTCCGCCAGGAGTACCCGCCGACTGGGGGCCGCCCGATGCTTGAAGTGGTGCTGAGCTTCGTCGTCATCCTGATCGTGTTCCTGGTGCTGCCCCTCATCATCGGGCAGACGGAGCACAAGGTCATGGCCCATATGCAGTCCCGCCTCGGCCCTATGTACGCGGGCGGTTTCCATGGCTGGGCGCAGCTCATCGCCGACGGGGTGAAGTTCGCGCAGAAGGAGGACATCATCCCGGCCGCGGCCGACCGCCGCATCTTCATGATCGCCCCAGGCGTGGCGCTCGTCCCGTACCTGGTCGTCCTGATCGTCATCCCCATCGACCGCGACCGCGTGGCCGTCGACCTCGACCTCGGCCTCTTCTTCGTCCTCGCCGTCATGGGCATCGGCGTCCTCGGCTCGATCATGGCGGGCTGGGCGTCGGCCAACAAATACTCGGTCCTCGGCGGCATGCGCTCGGCGGCCCAGCTCATGTCGTACGAACTGCCCCTCGTCCTCGCGGCCTCATCGGTGGCCATGGCGGCGGGCACCCTGTCGCTCCCCTCGATCGTCGAGGCGTGGCAGTGGTGGTGGCTGCCCTGGCAGGCCATCGGCGGCGTCGTCTTCTTCCTGGCAGGCCTGGCCGAACTCCGCCGCCCCCCGTTCGACATGCCGATCGCCGAGTCCGAGATCATCATGGGCCCGATGACCGAGTACACGGGCATGCGCTTCGCGCTCTTCATGCTCTCCGAGTACGCAGGCATCGTCGTCCTGTCGTTCCTGACCACCGTCCTGTTCCTGGGCGGCTGGCAGGGCCCGTTCCTGCCCGGGTGGCTGTGGACGCTGCTGAAGGTCTTCCTGCTGGCCTTCGTCGTGATCTGGCTCCGCGTCACCTACCCGCGACTGCGCGAGGACCAGCTCCAGAAACTGGCCTGGGCCGTCCTCGTCCCCCTGGCCCTCGTCCAACTCGCCTTGACCGGCATCATCAAGGTCCTCATCTAACCCCCACCCACAAACCCGAAGCCCCTCGGCATGGACGGGACTCGCTCGACCCCCTCGCCACACCTTCACTCGTGATCGATCGAGCACGTAACCCTGCGCCATCTTCCCGACCACGCGAAGATTCGCCGCCTTGCCCACATGCACGTCACCCGACCACGTCATGCGCCATGCACCCCCACACACATGCATGGCGCATGACCAAGCCCGACCGCTCACCCCTACACGCGTGCAGGGCGAATGACCAGGTCACGTCGAACCATTCACGCTTACGCATACACACGGCGGATGGCCACGTCCAACCATTCCCCAGCCGTACATCCACCACCCCAGCCACCGGTGGCGATCTGCGCCGGAATCGCGGGCGCGGCACTGATGGTCTATCTGGCCACGTCGGGGCTGTGGCTGGCCTGGCGCGGTCTGGCCACCTTCGGCCGGATCGTCCTCGACCTCGTGGACGGCAAGTGGCTCCTGGTGGCCTTCAGCCCCGTACTGCTCCTCCTGCGCCCCCTCCGAGCGAAGCTCCACCGCTACCGCGTCAAGCGCGGCATCGCCCTGGGCCGTACGCCGGCCTCCACCTCATTCTCGGCGACGCCAACAAGCTCCAGGTTCGCATCGGCAACGCCGTCCTAGCCGAGATCCGCCTCGGCGCGCTCCACGGCCAAGCGTTCAGCCTCCTCCTCTACCGCCACGAGAACCTGACCGGCCTCCTCATCAGCGACCGATACGGCCGCCCCCTCCACCACCTCCCCGGCAGGTGGTCCCCCCAACAAGCGGAACACTTCGCCAATCGACACGACCTCGCCCTGGCCGTTCACCAGATAGACCACGAGGAATACACAACCCTCACCAAACAAACCCGAGAAGCCACCCCATAACCCCGCCCACCCCACTCGCGCACACGGGACGTCGGCGCCGACTCCTTCCAGGGAGCGAGCACGAAGAGAGCCCAGGGGGCGAGCACGAAGAGAACCCCGGCCCCCTCACAAATCCCAGTGCTTCGAGAGCTCTCGGGGTTCTTCACGCGAGTGGTTCCCGATGGGCCGCGGTGACGGGTTCGGTAATATCAGCGGGAGCAGGGTGAAGCGTCGGAACGCCCTGCCGGCCGCCCGGGTCCCCATGGCGCCGATGGGAGACAGCCGTGGTGGATCGCCGACCGACCTTGATCATGGGAGCCCGCGGACACATCGGCCGGCTCGTGCTCGAACAGCTGCTGGCCGACGGCGTCCCGGTTCGGGCCTCCGCACGACGGCCGGAACCCGGTTGGTTCGCCGCGGACCTGACCGATCCGGCGAGCCTACGCCCGGCGTTCGACGGGATGACGCAGGTGTTCCTGTACGCCACCCACGAGGGCGCCCCCGCTGTCGCCGAGGTGGCGCGTGCCGCTGGGGTGGAACGCGTCGTGCTGATGTCCTCGGGCAGCGTGATCCACCCGACGTCGGCAGGCAACCCGATCACCGAGAGGCACCGCGAGACCGAGGCCGCGTTCGCCGCGGAGCCGGGGGTCGAGTTGGTGCCGATCCGGCCGCTGGTGCTCGCTACCAATGCTCTGGGCTGGGCTTATCCGATTCGCGGCGGTGGCGGCCTGCCGCTTTTCCAGCCGGACGCGCTCACCGCGCCGATCCATGAGCGCGACGTCGCCGCAGTGGTTTGCGCGGCGCTGACCGGTACGCCCACGCCGCCGATGAGCGGCATGCTCACCGGCCCGGCCCGGCTCACCCAGCGCGAGCAGGTCGCGGCGATCGGCCGCGCGGCGGGGAGGAAGATCCCGGTGATCGAGCTGTCCAAGGACGCCGCATTGGAACGCTTCTCGCGGTTCATGCCGGGCGAGGAGGCCGAGGCGGTGCTGCGGTTCCTCGATGACGCCGCCGCCGGGAACTCGCCGGCCACCTCCACCGTCGAGGAGGTGCTGGGTCGTGCCGCGATCGGGTTCGACCGGTGGGCGGCCGACCACGCGGCCGAGTTCCAGGCTGAGGAGGCCGTGCCGACGACATAGGCGTCCATCGGGGGTCCCCGCGCCCGCATAACGGGCTCGCCTCCCAACGTGCGGTCTCCAGCGTGCGGGTCTCCCAACGTGCGGGTCCCTGGTGAGCGGGCCCTTCGGCGTGCGGGCTTACCCCAACGCCCCCGCTCACCTCATCACTCACGAACCGCCCTACTTCGACAACATGCCCTGCACACTTCAGCCCAGGCAGGCCGAACCAGAACGTCCCTCCGTACATACACTCGACCGAGGAGCGCCGGGACGTGACCCCTTACCTGCACACCTGTACCCGTGCGGGCCGGACTGGAGCAGCCTTCTCTGCATACCCCGCCGCTGGTGGGTTGGACGGAACAGCTCTTCGTACACATCCCGGACCAGACCGAGCGGGAGGGGACCCGCTCTCCTGCATACCTCGACCCGACGAGCGAACAGCAGCACCTCTGTCCCGCGCACCCGAGGGCCCGCCGGTCGAACCAGAGCGTCTCCTTCTGCACACCTGAGCCCCCGGAACGCCCGAACACCCAACTCAGCGCACGATCGCCAGCATCACATCCGAAGCCGACGGCCGCTCATCAGGCCGCTTGTTCAGGCACGCCCCCACAATCCCCCGCAACCCAGGCGGCAACGGCGACAAATCAGGATGAACGGTAAGCACCCGGTTGAACACCGCCGGCACCGTGTCCTCCCCGAACGCCGGCCGCCCCGTCGCCGCGAACATGATCGTCACAGCCCAGCTGAACACATCAGAAGCCGGCCCCACGGTCTCCCCGGACAACTGCTCAGGCGACATGTAAGGCGGCGTCCCGACCATTTTCCCTGAGGTCATCGTCACCTGATCAAGCGCACGCGCGATCCCGAAGTCGATCACCCTCGGCCCGTCGTTCCCGATCAGCACGTTGCTCGGCTTGAAGTCACGATGCACGACTCCGGCCTTGTGGATGGCCGCCAACGCCCCGGCTGTGGATAACGCCAGCCGCGTCAAGCTGTCCTCGTCGCGCGGACCGTGCTTCCTGACGAGCTGCTCCAGCGACGGCCCCTCCACGTACTCGCTGACGATGTACGCCTGCTGCCCGGTGATGCTCACGTCGAGCACCCGCGCTGTGGAAAACGTCGCGACCCGCCGCGCCGCCTCGACCTCCCGCGCGAACCGGGTCCTGGCCGTCTCGTCCACCAGATCATGCAGCACCTTCACGGCGACCCGCGCCCCGTTGGGCGCCACGGCGAGGTAGACCGCGCCCTGCCCGCCCCGCCCGAGCGGCTGCAGCACGCGATAGTGCCCCACCCACTGCGGCTCGGTGCTCGAACGGTGGTGCGTGGGCGCGGTCGTTCGCTGTCGCAGGTCGACCGGCGGACGCGACGTCCCACCGAGCCGCGCGTGCGCCATCCCGCCCTGCCGTCCGCGTGCCGTCCCTTCCATCCCCGCGTGCGGAGGCCCTTCCAGCCGCCCGTGCGCCGCGCCTTCCAGTCGCGCGCGAACCATGAACGGCACCAGGACCGCCGAGTGCACGAGCCCACCGATCCAGCTGACCAGCAGCCCCATCGTCGCCAGCACGGACACCCCCGGCGGCCATTCCTCGTACTCGGTGTACGCCAAGGTCGCGATCACGAAGGTGCCGATGCCGACCAGGTAGACGGACGCGGCGGCGGCGTGCCAGAAGTTGCGCAGCCAGAACGCGGCGGCCCCGATGGTGAACGGAGTCGCCAGACCGCACGTGAACAGGGGCAGGCAGGCCCAAGCAACGGCGGCCGTCCACCTCAGGCCACTGGGGCGGACCGGATGGCTGTGTTGCATGGCCGAGAGACTATCGCCATGCAGTAGTTCATATCGGGCATGCGCACAGGTTGTGGATAACCACCCGTGAACCTGTGGACAGCTGTGGAAAAACTGGGGACAACGGCCTCACTCATTCACCTGCGCGGCCAAGTACGTCATGATGTTGAACCATGGCGCGGATTCCGGGAGTCGGACTGGCGAAAGGGCTGTCCATCACCCTTCGCCACATGCTGCGCAAATCCGTCACCCAGCAATATCCCGAGGTCAAGCCCACCCTCCCGCCCCGCAGCCGAGGCGTCATCGCCCTGGTTGAGGAAAACTGCACCTCTTGCATGCTCTGTGCCCGGGAGTGTCCCGACTGGTGCATCTACATCGATTCCCACAAGGAGACGATCCCGGCCCCCGAGGGCGGCCGCGCCCGCCAGCGCAACGTGCTCGACCGCTTCGCCATCGACTTCTCCCTGTGCATGTACTGCGGCATCTGCATCGAGGTCTGCCCCTTCGACGCGCTCTTCTGGTCTCCGGAGTTCGAGTACGCGGAAGGCGACATCCGCAACCTCCTCCACGAGAAGGACAAACTGGCCTCCTGGACGCAGACCGTTCCTCCACCCCCGGCCCACGACCCCGGCGCCGAACCTCCCAAGGAGCTGACGGCCGCCCCCCGCCGCCCGGCCCGCACCGCCGCAGCGGCCGACCGTCCGTCCCGCACCCCGGCCGCCGACCGCCCTGCACGTACCTCGGCCACGGACCGGCCGGCTCAGGCACCCGCCGAACGCCCAACCCGGCCTTCGTCCAGCGACGACTCAGCACGTACGCCGACAGAAGGCCAGGCGACCGACACCCCGAAAGCCGACACAGCAGGACCAGGCGCTCCGGCCACCGACACAACGGACATCTCACCCGCCGAACGCCCCCGTGCCTCAGACGAACCGGCCACCCCACAGCCAGGTTCGGGCGAGCCGTCCGCTCCAAGCGGTCGCCCCCGCCGTTCTATGGCGAACGTACGGGGAATCCGTCCTCCAGGTGCCCTGCCCACCCCGCAGGACACGACTCAAGCCGCCGGGGAAGAAGCCGCCCGTCCGTCGGCCCAGGCAGGCGAGGACGAGGACCGGTCCCAGAACGGCGAGAACACGCCATCCACCCAGACCCAGACGAGCCCCGAGCCGCCGTCCGGTTCTGAGCCTTCGTCGGAAGGGGCCGAGCCTCAAGCAGGGGGCCAGGCTGAGGCCGAGTCTTCATCCACAGGCCGGCCGCCTCCAGAAAAGTTGTCCACAGCTTCGGGCGAGCCGCAACCGAGCCCCGATCCCGAAGAGCAGACTTCTGCCGCGAGCCCTCGCCGGCGCAAGATGGCCGATCCACGGTCCATCCGCCCGCCGGGTCGGCTCGGTCCTGGCGAGACAAGGGAGTCCGAGGAGGAGTCGTGACCGAGGCGGTGCCCTCCTATCTGTCACCCACCGGGCAAGAGATCGTCTTCTTGCTCCTGGGCGCGGTAGCGGTTGGATCGGCGCTGCTCGTCGTCACGACCAGACAACTCGTCCACGCGGCCCTCTGGCTGGTGCTCTGCTTCGGCGCGCTGGCGGGCGGCTATCTCGTCCTGACCGCCGAGTTCGTGGCGTGGGTGCAGGTGTTGATCTACGTGGGCGCGGTGGTCGTGCTCATGCTGTTCGGCATCATGCTCACCCGCGCCCCCATCGGCCGCTCCGCCGACCTCGACAGCAACAACAGAGTGGTCGCCGCCGTGGTGGCGCTCGCGACGGCCGCGCTCCTCGTCACGGTGGTGATCGACGGCTTCCGTACGGCCTACGCCCCGCTCACTCCCGGCCCCGGCGCCGCCAAGGAACTGGGCGCCAGCGTGTTCGCCACATGGGTGCTGCCGTTCGAGGCACTGTCGGTGCTTTTGCTGGCCGCTCTGATCGGTGCCATCGTCCTGTCCCGCACCGACATCCCGGGCGGCTCGCCCGACCCGGGCACCGCCCAACTCGACGCACGCCCTGACACCTCCGGCAGCTCACCCGACCGACCCGAAAGCACGAGATCTCCCGCTCCAGGGGAGAGCACGGGGTCACCCCGTCGGCAGGAGAGTACCGGAGCACCCGACCGGACAGTGGACGGCTCGCCACCCGATCAGACCGGGGGTCATTAGTGCACATCGTCTACCCGGCGGTCGTCTCCGCGCTCCTGTTCTCCATCGGCGTCTACGGCGTGCTCGCCCGCCGCAACACGATCCTCGTGCTGATGTCGGTGGAGCTGATGCTCAACGCGGTCAACCTCAACCTGGTCGCGTTCGACGTGTGGCTCGGTGACCGCCTCCACAGCGGCCAGGTGCTCACCCTCTTCGTCATCGTCATAGCGGCGGCCGAGGTGGGCCTGGGCCTGGCCATCGTGCTGGCCCTTTACCGCAACCGCCGTACCGTCGACATCGACCACCTCCGCGACCTGGCCGAACCCACCGACGAACGTCTCACCCCGGCACAGACAGCCGTCCTCCACCCAACAGACGGCCACACGACCGCACCACCCACGCCGCCCTCACCTCAAACCCCGGCCTCGACCGCGAAGCCCGAGCCGATCACCGCGAGGGACGGCGCGTCGGCCACGGAGACGGACGACGCACGGGCTATCGGGACGGACAAGACGCCGGCCACCGACGGACCCCCGTCCAATGACGACCCCTCTCACCGGACCGCCTCCGGCGACACCCCCGAGGCAGCCGACGAGAACGAAGCGCCCGTCAAGCGAGGCGGTGGCCCACGATGACGACGACCTTCCCTCTGCTGGCCATCCTCCTGCCCTTCGTCGCAGCCTTCGCCGGCCTCCTGCTCTCCCGCTGGCCCCACCACAGCCGCCGAACACCCGCCATCACGCCAGCCGCCACCACGACGACCGCCACCGAAGCCGGCCAGGCGGACAGCACGGCAGGTGACCGAGCCAACACCCGAGCCGCCTGGATCGCGATCCTCCCCACCACAGCCGCGACCATCCTCGCCACCTGGCTGGCCTGGACCCCAGGCCTGTCCTATTTCACCGGCTCCGCCACCCCACCCACCGGCCAGACCTACGGCACGATCGTCACCGGCGCCGTCCCGATCTCCCTGACCCTCCAGGCCGACGCCCTGTCCAGCGTCCTCGGCGTCCTGGTGACCGTGGTGGCCCTGGCCGTACAGGTCTACTCGGTCGGCTACCTCAAAACCGACCCCCGCTACCCCTCCTACAGCGCGTTCATCAGCCTGTTCACCAGCGCCATGCTGCTGGTCGTCTACGCGGGCGACCTCCTGGTCCTCTACGTGGGCTGGGAGATCATGGGCCTGTGCTCCTACCTCCTCATCGGCCACTGGTGGGAAGACCGGGGGAATTCGCGCGCCGCGGTGAAGGCGTTCCTCGTGACCCGCCTGGGCGACGTCGGCTTCCTGTTCGGCATCTTCGTCCTGGGCCTGGGCGCGGGCAGTTTCCGCATCGCCGACGTACTGGCGAAGGTGCCGGAGATGTCCACGGCCACGCTGGTGACGGCCACGATGCTGCTGCTGGCGGGGGTGGCGGGCAAGAGCGCGCAGGTGCCGCTGCACACCTGGCTCCCCGACGCGATGGCCGGCCCGACGCCGATCAGCGCGCTGATCCACGCCGCCACCATGGTCGCCGCCGGCATCTTCATCGTGGCCAGGCTCTTCCCCGCGTTCCTCGCCGCCCGCCCCACGCTCGACGTGCTGGCCGTCGTCGCCGCGCTCGGCATGCTCGGCGCCGCCCTGGCCGCGCTCGCGCAGGACGACCTGAAACGCGTTCTCGCCTACTCCACGGTCAGCCAGCTCGCGTACATGGCGGGCGGCCTGGCCGCCGGCTCCGACACCGCGGCGATCTTCCACCTGCTGACCCACGGCGCGTTCAAGGCGCTGCTGTTCCTGTGCGCGGGCGCGGTGATCCACCACGTCGGCTCCAACCTGATGAGCCAGATGGGCGGCCTGCGCCGGGAGCTGCCGGTCACGTTCGTGACGATGACGATCGGCTTCGCCGCCCTGGTGGGCCTCCCGCCGGCCAGCGGCTTCTTCAGCAAGGACGGCCTCCTGCTGGCCATGGACGACGCGCTGACCGGCGGCGGCGCGGCGAGCGGGGGAGGCCTGACCGACGCGGCCGCCCTCCTCCTGTACGGGTGCGCGCTCGCCACCGTGGCCGTGACCGGCGCCTACGCCGCCAGAGCCTGGCTGCGCACCTTCTTCGGCGAGGCGAAGGCCGTGGCGCTGCCCGAGCCCGAGCCCGGCACCGCTCACGTCGTGGACGTCAGGGAGGCCCCCAGGACGATGCTCGTGCCGCTCGTCGTCCTCGCCGTCCCCGCCCTGCTGCTGGGCTTCGCCGGCGAACCGCACCTGGACCTCGGCGTGGCCGCCATCAGCGTGGTGCTCGCGCTGCTGGGCGCGGGGGCGACGTACGCGTTCTGGCGCAGCGACCCCGTCGCCGACCCGGCCCGCCTGCTGGGCCCGCTGCGGGCGCCGTGCGAGCGGGCGTTCTACGTCGACACCCTGTACGCCGCGCTGTTCGTCCGCCCGGTGCTGGCCCTGGCCAGGCTCGTCGTCAGAACGGACGACGTGGTCGTCGACGGGGCGGTACGCGGCTCGGGCAGATCGGCGCGCGGGCTGTCGGGCGTGCTGCGCCTGGCCCAGAACGGCAACGTCCAGCTCTACGTCAGCGGCGTCCTGGCCGGCGTCCTGTTGATCGCGGTGGGGGCGGTGGTGTTCACGTGACGACCGGGACGCGACGCGGCACCACGGAGGAAGGGGTGCCCGCATGATGGCCTGGATCCCCGTGGCGCTCCTCGCCGTGCCGCTGCTGGGCGCGCTCCTGCTCCTCCTCGCCCCGCAGCTGCTCCGCCCAGTGCTCCGTACGTACGGGCTGATCCTCTCCGGCCTCACATTGGCGCTGAGCCTGCTGCTGGTCGCCACGTTCGACTACGACCGGCCCGCAGACGTGCAGTTCGAGCTCGACCAGTCGTGGATCCCCGGCCTCGGGCTGCGGTTCCACCTCGGCGTCGACGGCATCTCACTGCCGCTGATCACCCTCACGGCCCTGCTGACGTTCCTCTGCTTCGTCTACCTGTGCTGGGGCAACGCACGAGCGTCCGGCCAACTCCTGACCACCAAACCGGCCACGAAAGCCGTGCCGACCACGGGAGCCGGACCGGCTGCGAAAACCGAACCGGCCACGGGGACCAGACCAAGAGCCCTGATCTTCACCCTGCTCGTCCTCGAAGTAGGCATGATCGGCACGTTCCTGGCCCTCGACCTCCTCCTCTTCTTCGTCTTCTTCGAGATCGTCCTCATCCCGATGTACTTCCTGATCGGCATCTGGGGCGGCGACGGACGCAGGGCGGCCTCGATCAAGTTCATCCTCTACACGCTGCTCGGCTCGGTCGTCATGCTGCTCGGCCTGCTCCTGATCTGGGCCCAGACCGGCACCCTCGACATCGTGGCGCTGAGCGCGTCCCACGGCGCGGGAATGTCCAGGTCCATCCAGATCCTGGCGTTCGTGGCGATCGGCATCGGCCTGGCGGTGAAAACCCCCATGTGGCCGCTGCACACCTGGCTCCCCGACGCGCACACCGAGGCCCCCACCGTCGGCTCTGTGCTGCTCGCGGGCGTGTTGCTGAAGATGGGCACGTACGGCTTCGCCAGGATCGCCATCCCCGTCCTGCCGGAGGGCGCGACGGCGATGGCCCCGTGGCTGGGCGCGCTGGCCGTGGTCGGCATCGTGTACGGCGCCCTGGCCTGCCTCGCCCAGCGCGACCTGAAACGCATGATCGCCTACTCCTCCGTCGGGCACATGGGCTTCGTCCTGCTCGGCTTCGCCACGCTCACCCCCGTGGGCGTCAACGGCGCCCTCTTCGCCAACGTCGCCCACGGCCTGATCACCGGCTTGCTGTTCTTCCTGGCCGGAGCGATCAAAGAACGCCACCACACCGCCGACATGCCCACCCTGGGCGGCGGCCTGCTGGCGACGCTGCCACGGCTGGGCGCTCTGCTCACGTTCGCGGCTATCGCGTCGCTCGGGCTCCCGGGGTTGGCCGGGTTCTGGGGGGAGATGCTGGCGCTGTACGGGGCGTTCCAGCCGGCCGCCGGGCTCCCGCGCGGGCTGTTCCTCACGTACATGGTGATCGGCGGGCTGGGCGCGGTCCTGACGGCGGCGTACTTCCTCGTCATGCTCTCCCGCCTCACCCACGGCCGCCCCCAGCCGCCAACCCCCACGAGCCCGTCCGGGACGAACGTCGTGGCCCCGCCCCCGGACACCTCCGACGAACAGCCCGCCGCCACGCCCGCGCACACCACCACGACCACCCTCGAACGACCCCCCACCGACAGCGCCATCGAGGACATCGACAGACACGAGCTCCTGGCCTGGACGCCGCTGGTGGTCCTGACCCTCCTGTTCGGCCTCTGGCCGGGCCTGCTGCTGTCGCTGACCACGCCGCCCGTCCAAGCCCTGCTGGGAGCCATCTCATGATCCAGCAGATCGACTACTTCGTGATCGCGCCACCGCTCGTGCTCGCCCTGGCGGCCGGCCTGGTGCTGCTGCTGGACGCGTTCCTGCCGGCCCGCCCGCGGACACGAACCGGCCTGGGCCTGGTCACGCTCGCGGGCGTCCTGCTCTCCTTGGGCTTCGTGGTCGCTCAGGCGGCCAGCGGCGGCTCGCCCCGGTCGACGTTCTGCGTCCCGCCGAACCTCGCCGAGGGCCTGCAACTGTGCTCGTACGTCACCGACGGATTCACCCTGATCTTCGCCGGCCTGATGCTCGTGGCCGCCGTGGTGATCGTCCTGCTGTCGATGACGGAGCTGGCAGGCGGCGCGATCCCCGTCGGCGAGTGGTACTTCCTGCTCCTGTGCACCCTCGTGGGCGCGGTCACCCTGCCCGCCTCCCGCGACTTGATCATGCTCGTGGTGGCGCTCGAACTGGTCTCGCTCCCGGTCTTCGCGCTCACCGCGCTGAAGCGCTACGACGGCCGCGCGTCCGAGGCCGCCGTGAAGCTCTTCGTCGTGTCGGTGGTCTCGACGGCGGTCATGCTGTTCGGCGTCTCCCTCCTGTACGGCATCTCGGGCACGGTCTACCTGTCACGCCTGGCGGCGGTCTTCAGCGGCCAGGCACCGGCTCCAGGCGTGCTGCCCGCGGCAGGTCAGGAGTTGCCCGCCGTCGTCACGGTCGGCGTGGTCCTCGTCGTCGCCGGCTTCGCCTTCAAGATCGCCGCGGTGCCGTTCCATTCGTGGGCGGCCGACGTCTACCAGGGCGCCCCCGTACCGGTGGCGGCGTTGCTCTCGGTCATCTCGAAGGCGGCCGGTTTCGCTGGACTGATCCTCATCCTGGTCACCGGCCTGGCCGGGCAGGCTGCCACGTGGGCCCCCATCGTCGCGATCGTAGCCGCGCTGACCATGACCGCGGGCAACCTGCTCGCCATGCGCCAGCGCTCGGCCGTACGCCTGCTGGCCTGGTCCTCGGTGGCGCAGTCCGGTTACATCCTGGCCCCGTTGGCGCTGGCGACGACGTCCGGCCCCGAACCCGGTCAAACCGGGGGAGCGATCAGCGCGTCCATCGCCTACCTGGTCATCTACGCCGCCATGAACCTCGGCGCATTCACCGTCGTCATGCTCGTCTCCCGATGGTCCGCCCGCAACGAGCTCGACGACTACCGCGGCCTGGTGTTCGGCCGCCCCGCCACGGGCATCGCGCTCGCGTTCTGCCTGATCTGCCTGGCCGGCCTGCCGCCGGGGCTGGCGGGCCTGTTCGCCAAGGTCTTCGTCTTCCGCGAGATCGTCGGCGGCGGGTACGGCTGGCTGGCCGTGGTCATGGCCGTCAACACGGTGATCGGCCTCTACTACTACGCCATCTGGACGGCCCGCCTCTTCGCCCCCGCCACGTCCACCGTCCCGCGGCGCGCCACGAGCACGTGGCTGGTCATGGCCATGGGCCTGGCCGTGGCCGCCGCCGTCCTCTTCTCGATCGCCCCCCAGCTCGTCCTGGACCTGACCACCTTGTCCCCCTCCGGGTAGGTAGGTCCCGCCCCGATCAAGCACCGGGGCTGTGGACAAGTCGCGCTCCGCCCTCGGCTGAGCACAACGGGGAACGAAGAACCGGGTCATCGTCGTTGGACGTATGGACCCGAACCACGAAGGGGGGAACCTTGCACCACAACGGCCTGCGCACCGCCGTTCTGCTCGGCGGGCTGTCGGCGTTGATTGTCGCGGTGGGCGCGTGGTTGGGCGGCGGCACCGGCGCGCAGTTCGCGTTCGTTCTCGCCCTGGTGAGCAACGGTGTCGCCTACTTCTTCTCCGACCGCATCGCCCTGTCGGCCATGCGTGCCAGGCCGGTCAGCGAGGTCGAACAGCCCACCCTCTACCGCATCGTCCGCGAGCTCTCCACCGAGGCCCGCCAGCCGATGCCGCGCCTCTACATCTCGCCCACAGTGCAGCCGAACGCGTTCGCGACCGGCAGAAGTCCCCGCCGAGCTGCGGTGTGCGTCACGTACGGACTGACGAAACTGCTCGACGAGGCCGAGCTGCGCGGCGTGATCGGCCACGAGCTGTCCCACGTCTACAACCGCGACATCCTCATCTCCTCCGTCGCCGGCGCGCTGGCCACGATGATCACCTGGCTCAGCTACGTGGCCGTCTTCTTCGGCGGCTCCGACGACGACGAGGGCCCCGGCTTCGTGGGCGCCCTGCTGATGATGCTCCTCGGCCCCGTGGCGGCCACCATGGTGCAGATGGCCATCACCCGCACGAGAGAGTTCCAGGCCGACGAATCGGGCGCCAGACTCACGGGTGACCCGCTCGCGCTGGCCTCCGCCCTCCGCAAGATCGAGATGGGCGCCCGCCGCCTCCCGCTCCCGGAAAACAGCCGCCTGACCTCGGCCGCCCACATGATGATCGCCAACCCGTTCAGCGGCTCCGGCCTCGCCCGCCTCTTCTCCACCCACCCGCCCACCTCGGAGCGAGTCGCCCGCCTGGAGCGAATGGCCGGCTACCGCCGCTGACCACCACGGGGCCTATGCGCCGGCCGCCGCGATCGCCTTCAAAATCACCGGCAGATCCTCGGGATACACAACCTCCTCAGTGGTTTCCAGCTCAGCGACACTCCACCACCGATACCCGATTGTCGTATCCTTCTCGATCTGCTCCATATGATCGAACGACACGGCCTCCGCCCCACCATTCACCCGAATCGCGAAGAAGACCTGATCCTGGGTGAAGGCGTACTCACTCCACTCGAACTCGACCAGCGCCTCGGCATGCGGCCCGCTGAACTCCTCCACGGAGGCCCGAATTCCGACCTCCTCATACAGTTCCCGCGCCGCGGCCTCCTGAGGCGTCTCATCGCCTTCCACGGCGCCCCCGATTGTGAACCAGAACCGCCGTTCAGGCTGGGCCGGATCGAGGCCGTGCAGCAGCAGTACGCGGTCGTGTCCGTCAACGGGCAGCACACGTGCCGTGAACCGGCGCAAAGGGATCTTCGTCACGTTTCCCGAGCATACGATCGAAACCAACCCAAAAACAGCATTACGGCCCTTCGAACATCACCCGGAAGCCCGCGGCATGGGAGAGGACGACAGCCCCGGGACACAGGGGAGGTAGAGAGAAGAAGCCCGCCACACATCTACACCGATATACACCGGCATATACCGGCATATAACGACGAAGCCCTCTTCGCTCCCCGTGCCCCGGATGCGCTCCGCTCTCCGCGACGCTCGTGCTACTTCGGAGCCGTACAGCATGCCCTGGCTGGCTAGCGGTAGTTCACGAACTGGAGGGCGATGTCCAGGTCCTTGCCCTTCAACAGCGTGATGACGTCCTGCAGATCGTCCTTCTTCTTGGAGCTCACCCGAAGCTCCTCGCCCTGAATCTGAGCCTTGACCCCCTTCGGCCCCTCATCGCGGATCATCTTGGAGATCTTCTTCGCATGCTCCTGATCGATCCCCTCCTTGAGGGCGACCGCCATGCGGTATTCCTTCCCCGAAAGCTTGGGCTCGCCCGCATCGAGCGTCTTAAGCGAAAGACCCCGCTTGACCACCTTGTCCTTGAACACGTCGAGCGCGGCGTTAGCCCGCTCCTCACTGTTCGCCTTGATCTCGATGTTGTTCTGCCCGGACCACTCGATACTCGCCCCGGTGCCCTTGAAGTCGAACCGGTGCCCGAGCTCCTTGACCGTCTGGTTGAGAGCGTTGTCGACCTCCTGGCGGTCGATCTTGCTGACGATGTCGAACGATGAATCGGCCAAAGTACACATCCTCTCAGCTGCGATGAATTCAGGCCCAGCCCCGAAACGCTCCGGACCCAGCGAACGAGCCTAGCCAGCATCGCCCTCCAGTGCAGGCCCCCAACCCACCCCACACCCTCCCCGCCCCCGTTTCACCCCGTTTTGCCCCACCCTCAACCCCCATTCACGCCCCTCACACCCACAACACCCCCGCCCTCACACCCCTCCCGGCCACCCCGTCAAGCAACGCGACGCCACCCACACCCGCACAGCACCTCTGGACGCATACCCACCTCCGCCGACACACCCAACCCCTTGCCCACCAACACGCCCGCAGACCTCTCACCAACCACATCGAATCCCTGCTCCAGACCCTCACGACCAGCTCCCGGCCCATCGGAACCTGGGGATCAGCCTCGGCCCCCCAAGCGGATCACCTCATGGGACAAAGGCCGCGAGAGGCCGCTCCACCCCCTCCCTCCTCAAGACACGAAGCGATCAGGATCCGGCTCGGGACAAACCGGTGTCACGTGCACCCCCGAAGTCCGCTATTCTTCTGTCTGTCGCCGCGAGAGCGGATGGCACGGCAGGTTGCCCGAGTGGCCAAAGGGAGCGGTCTGTAAAACCGTCGGCTCAGCCTACGCAAGTTCGAACCTTGCACCTGCCACCAGCAGTAAGCGCAGCTCAGAGGCCCTTCGGGGCCTCTTCTGCGTTTCAGGGGTGTGCAGCCGTGAGCCGCCCTGAGCGGCCGTTTGTCGCTGGTCGCGGGATATATGCGGGATGGATCTGGGGACGTTTCCCCAGGTCGAGGCCCATGATCCGGAGTATGTGCGGGATGACGTGGCCCCAGCAACGCCGAAAGGCCCCGGGGAAACCGGAGCCCTTCGAGTGGTGCCGTCCGTGATCTCATACAGTGAGTACGTCCGCGATCCGCTGGTTGACGATCTCCTCCTGGCCGTCGATGCACTTGGCATAGACCCTCAGCAGGACGTCCACCCCGTGGCCGGCCCGGGCGGCCACCTCTGGAGCCGGTACGCCGCCGTTGAGCCAGAGCGAGACGGCCGCGTGTCGCAGATCGTACGGCCGCCGCGCGAGCGGTGAGGCGACCTGAACTGGTGTGAGAGCGAGGGTGCGGGCTTCCTGCCAGACCTCGGCGTAGGCCGTCGAGGCGACCACGCCGCCGCGCTCACTGCGGAACAGCCGCCCGTCAGGCGCGACACCGAACTCTTCGATGTGTTGCCGAAGGATCTTGACCAAGTCCGGCGGGATCGGGATGCGGCGGACGTCGTCCTCGCCCCGATGCTTGAGGCCGCGCCGCTCGTGTGCGTCTCCGGTGTCGGTCCAGCGGCGGTTCACCTCGGGTCGCGAGCCGTCGAGCGTGAGCCGTCCCCAGCCGTCCGCTGGGAGGTAGCAGTCCTGCTCGCGGAGGCTGACCGCCTCACCAGGCCGGAGAGCGGCGTAGTACATGCAGGCGAACATGCCCATCAACCGACGCCCCCGCCCCTTCCCGTCACGCTGGCGCTTTCCCACGTAGGTGAGCGCCACGAGGAGTTCCCTGGCCTGGCGAGGGTTGACCACGACCCGCGGATCCACGGTCTCGGTCGTCTTCGGGAGCTTCCACTTGATCCGGTGCAGCGGGTTGGACGGCAGCTCTTCCAGCTCTACCGCGTACTCCAAGACGTGGTGAAGGACAGCGCGCTTGCGCCTGATCGTGTTGGCGCCGGCCTGCTTGCCGTCGAGGCGGAGGGCGAGGGAGTCAAGCGGCGGCGCGGCGCGCCGCCGTACCCCCGGCCCTCCGCCCGCCCGCCGTCCGGGCGTGCGGCCTGGGGGCCGGTCCCGGACGGCGGCGGGACCCGGGCCGGCCACCGCACGCCGCCCCCGCCGTACTTGCCGAAGGCGCCGACCGCGGTTGCCACGCCGCCGCACAGATACAGCCCTACGATCGCCACTGCATGGCTGGGCATCGAGCATGGTCGGGGGCGATCGAAGGTCCAGGGCTTCGTTCCTCAGCCCTGGCCCACCGAGCAGGATGGCTACCGCCGTTTCCAAGCTGAGGCATGTAGCCAGCGCCTTGGAGCTGGATCGAGTCGTCTCCCGCCATCTGTTTGCCCTGGTCGGTCTCACTCAGGTAGCAGGTTGAAGCCGTTGTCGACGAGTGCGCTGATGGCGGCTTCAATATGGTCGCGCGTGACCCGATCGACCACGACAAGGTTGGGCTCTCTGAAGAAGCCTGCGCCGTTTGACATCTCCTCAGCGATCTCCTGCCCAAGTCGGACAGGATCGTAGAACACTGGGCGGTAGTACTGTCCCTCCCGCTCGACCAGGACATCCGAGAACCAGCCCTTGGCCTCGATGAGGGGCGCCTGCTCGTCGAAGTAGTGCGGCCAACGCACGCTGAACACGGCGCGAGTCTACCGATCCGGCATAACCGAGCGATCATGATTGACCCTGCTCGCGGGATATGCGCGGGATGATCTTTCCTGATAGGGGAGAGGCGAGAGCCGTACCTGGAGGTCAGGGGCCTGATGCGGTCTGGAGCGTCGGCCCGCTGTAAAACCGTCGGCTCAGCCTACGCAAGTTCGAACCTTGCACCTGCCACACGCGGTTAGCGCAGCTCAGAGGCCCTACGGGGCCTCTTCTGCATTTCAGGGGTCATGCAGCCGGATGTCGCCGTGAGGCGGCCTGCTTGTCGCAGGTCCCGGAATATGTCCGGAATGGATCTTGGAGCGTTTCCCCTGGTCGGAGGCCGTGATCCGGAGGATTCGCGGAATGCTCGGGCGTGGGAACGGCGAAGGGCCCCGGTGGCGTTCCGGGACCCTTCAGGGTGATGCTGGTTGATCATTCGGGGAGAGCGTCCTCAATCCGCTTGTTGGCGATCTCCTGCTGGCCGTCGAGGCACTTGGCATAGACCCTGAGGAGCACGTCCACGCCGTGCTCGGCGCGCTCGGCTACATCAGGGGCGGACACACCCACGTTCAACCAGAGGGACACTGCCGCGTGTCTCAGGTCGTACGGGCGGCGAGCGAGGGGTGAGGCGAACTGGGCGGGCGTCAGGGTCAGCTTCCGGGCCTCTTGCAGACCTCCGTGTAGGCCGTCGAGGTCATGACTCCACCACGCTCGCTGCGGAACAGCCGGCCATCCTCGGCGCCGCCGAACTCCTCGATATGTTGCCGAAGAATTCGGACCAACTTGGGCGGGATGGGCACCGGGCGGACATCGTCGTGGCCCTGGTGCTTGAGCCCGCGTTCCTCGTGGGCGTCGCCGGTGTCGGTCCACCGTACGTTGACCTCTGGGCGGGAGACATCCACGAGGATGCGGCCCCGCAACTCCCGGCCGAGCAAGGTAGGAACCATGGATTCAGAACAGATCAAGGTGGATCCGGCCTCCCGCATGGAGTGCGACCTGCGCACGCTGATGGCCCGCTGGGACACGATCCCCCAGGGCGTCTGGATGGGCCCGCACGCGCCCGGCTGGACCCACCTGTTCGTCTTCGGCATGTACTCGTTCCACCCCGCCCTCCGGGATCTGGGCAAGCGGCGGGTCTTCGAGATGTACAACGCGGGAGAGGTGGGGGAAGGGCTTGAGCCGCTGTATCTGAACTACGACGGAGAGCGGCTCGGTGATGTCACCCCACCTTACGAGGAAGGCGGGGACATGGAGCTTCCCGACTACCGGCCCTACACGGCGGGGCTGGAACTCGGCAGGAGGAGCGGCACCGCCCGTGAGGCGCACCTGATGTTCTGCGTGGCGGGGCGGATCACGGGGCGCTTCGCCGACCGGGAATGGTGGACGTCGCCCCGTACCTATTACCAGATCCCCATCCGGTCATAAGCGGGGGCGTGCTCAGGGGTGGAGCGTCAGGCCCTTCAGTGCCTTATCCACGCCGTTCCGTCCCCCGTGCACGGCGATCCCGACCAGTTCCATCTCCCCTGCCGCCATGGCCCGCACCGCCGCCCGGTCGGCCACGTCGTGCCCCGTCTGCTGCAGCATCAACCAGGGCCCAAACTAGCGCCACCAGCGCCACGCAGCATGCCTCGGCCGTGCCGATGAACGCGATGTACTCGTGCCACCCGTTCAACTTCGATTTGGTGAGCGCGGAGATCGCGAGCACCTCGCCCAAGCATAGAATAGTCATAGTCACGAGAACCACCGCACGCTCCACCACTCCGCGCAGCATGCGCTTAACAAGTCCGGCTTCCAATCCTACGGCGATCAGCAATAGTGGGACGATTTGGCTCAACTGGGCGAAGTACTCCTGATCGACACCTCCTGTGTAGACGCCGTTACGTTCGAATTCTTGAGTCCAAAGCGACGACGTTACATACGCCACGAAGGTTCCCACCAGTAGCGGAAGCGCCACCCGGAAGCGCTCCCACTCGTCCTTCCCTCCAGGCTCTTTATCTTTTACCGAGCGTCTCGAGCGCGGAATGACCACAAGAGGACTAACGCCGATCGCGGCCGCTGTCAGGACCAGCAAGATCGCGCTATAGATAACCGACGTGCCCAGATCGATCAGTAGGTTTCCTTCCGGGAGCGCTAGCGAGCCAAGGTCGACGGCCAGGCTGCACCCGACGCTCACCCACGCCCACCCCCACAAGACCGGCCAGCCCGCATGCGCTTCACGTCGGGTAGCTGCAAACACGGCCAGCATGAGAAGCACGTCGATTCCTGGCAGAAGATATTCAACGCCGATCCGATCGGTCTGACCAGGATTAACGGCGTCACCGATCGCCTCGAGGATCTCTTCGCTGAAAGCCCACAAGACGAACGCGATTAAAATCGCAACGAATACCAGCCCTTTCGCCGATTCGGCTCCCGCCGCTGGTGACTCCTGTCCGGGTCTTCGTACCCGGCCGCACCTCCCCTTGCGGCGCAATGAGTCGAAAGCGGATAGGCCGGCCAAGAGCGCGCATGCCAACACGGCGATCCCCATCCCCCACAGCGTCCAGGGTAAATGCGCCACATCCTCCTGCCCTATCAGGGCAGCAGTGCCGGCTACTACGATCGTGGCCACCAGTAATGATATTGCCGCCGCCAAACGCAGCCAGCACCATCTGTGCCTGGTCGGAGGTGGTGGCTCCGACTGTTCGCCAGCTACGGTTAACTTCTTTTGGGGAGGAGCCTCGGTATGTTGGATCACCTTTTTGTTTTCCGGCAGCGTGGCCGCAGACTCAGGGGAGCAAGGTTTTCTCCGGATCATCATGACTGTGGCCATCGCTGAGACTGCTGCCGCTGTAGCAGCAGTGAGCAGTATTGGAATGGAATCATGTAGCCGTTTGCCTTGCATGACCTCAATTCCACAGGCCGCACGGTGAAGGTGGAGAGTATTCCGAGGACTTGAGACCGAATTGATTCTGATCGCTTCATGGACGAGTCGTCCTGGCCGCCTCCGAGTAACCGATCGCGATGCCGCGGCGACATCCTCGACGGTGGGAGGATAGTTGACCGGATCCTCGCATCGTGTCGCTGGGACCTCGCCGTCGAGTAGGTACATCAAGCGCCCTGGCATCGCGCGATTGGTGGGCTTGTGAGCTGCATCCTGGATCAGATGGCAGGGAGATCGCGGCCAATATGCGGCCACGTTTCTGCAGTGCATGGAGGACCCGCAGCTCAGAGGGTATTTGAGAAGATCATTCATGCCCGGCGTGGCGACGTGACGGCTGGTGCGGATGCCCATCAGGGTGGCCGGATGCCCCCAAATCGCTACCCCTCGGACCTGACCGATGCGCAGTGGGAGTTAATCGAGCCGTTACTTCCCGAGCCGAGCACCGGCGGGCGCCCGGAGAAGCATCCGCGCCGGGAGATCGTCAATGCGATCCTGTACGTGGTGCGCTCGGGCTGCCCGTGGCGGTACCTGCCTACCGACCTGCCGCCCTGGCAGACCGTGTACTGGTACTTCCAGCAGTGGGAAGCCGCCGGCGTCACCGAGGCGCTGCCGGCCGAACTGCGCGTCAAGGCCCGCCGCCAAGCCGGTCGCGACGACGAGCCGTCGGCCGGCATCATCGACTCTCAGAGCGTCAAAGGCGCCGATACCGTGGGGCGTGATGGTCGGGGCTACGATGCGGGCAAGAAGATCAACGGCCGCAAGCGATTCATCATCACCGATACCACTGGCCCGCTCGTCACGGTCGCGGTGATGGCGGCTGGCTGGCAGGACCGCGATGGCGCCAAGACCGCCCTGCTGTCGGCGTACCTGACCATCCCGATCCGGCACGTCTTCGCCGACCAGGGCTTCGCGGGACGGCTGGTGGACTGGGCCCGTGACACCCCATACACCACCCTGGAGATCGTGCGCAAGCCTGCTGATCAGCGCGGCTTCAGTGTCATCTCCCGCCGGTGGGTGGTAGAGAGGACGCTGGCGTGGCTGACCGCCTGCCGCCGCTTGACCCGCGACTACGAACGCATCCCCGCCGTCTCCGAGGCGATCATCCGCTGGGCTGCCATGCGCTGGCATGGCCCGCCGCCTCACCCGAGGAGGCCCCGCTCGACGCCAACCTCGCTACATCTGCGGCTGACGGACCACACAAACGATATTCGCATAACACGCAGTCATCCCCGCACATGTCCCGTCCTCATTGCCCACCGTGCAAACCGCAAGAGGTATCCATGTTCCAGCCTGGCGCCCGCCTTGAGTTCGTCTCCGCTGACGGGCCCATAAGTGAGCCGGTGACCAAGATTGGCGGGCAGCCGGTGTGGCTGGAGGAGCCGCAGTGGCCATTCTCGCGTATCAGCGGCGAACCCATGCAGTTCTTGGGCCAGTTCACGCTCGGCGGCGGCCGCCTGGCTTATGTGTTCATGGGCGATGAAGATCTCTCCGGGCTACCCGAGGGCGGTGACAACGCGGTGGTGATCCAACCGGGCGGCCGTATCCCAGACTTCGTGACCGTACGGGCGCAGGCCGAGGGGCCTGCGGCGTGCGTGGACCATCTGCCCCGTTTGGCGGAGCACGATACGTCAGTGTTCCTCGGTGGCCCTGGGGTGGAACCGGATTGGATACACGATGAGCGGTATCCGGAAAAGGGCTGGACGCTGGTGGTTCAGCTCACGTCAGAGCTGGAGGATTGGCTGCCCGTCGACGGACTGACCGAGCATGGGGTCTCGGAAGAGGTCGTGCCTTGCTATTACACCTGGAGCCGAAGTGGGTGGGGGGCAGGTTGGGCCTTCGTCTCGCCGAATGGAAAGGAGGGCCGCTTCCTATGGGATTGCGTGTGAAAGGCTGCGGCTAGGCATCCGTGCCGTTCGTTACGCCGCGACGCCGACATGAACGATCTTCTCAAACACGCACTCAGTGCATGATTGCGACGGGACTGTAAAACCGTCGGCTCAGCCTGCGCAAGTTCGAACCTTGCACCTGCCACTGGCAGTAAGTGCAGCTCAGAGGCCCTACGGGGCCTCGTCTGCATTTCAGGGGTATGCAGCCGGATGCCACGCTGAGTGGCTCGTTTGTCGCTGGTTCACCAATATGCGTGCAATGATCTTGGCGACGTTTCCGCTGGTCAGCGTCTGGTTTGCGGCCAATGCGTGGCCAAGAACGAGAGCCCGGTGGTGGGCGGGGCTCTGGATGGGGTCAGGGTGTAGGTCATGCGGCGAGGGCGTTGCCGATCCGCTTGTTGGCGATCTCCTGTTGGCCGTCGATGCACTTGGCGTAGACCCGCAGGAGGACATCGACGCTGTGGCCGGCTCGTTCGGCCACGTCGGGGGCTGACACGCCCGCATAGAGCCACAGCGACACCGCTGCGTGCCGGAGATCGTAGGGACGCCTCACGAGCGGAGAGGCGACCTGGGCGGGGGTGAAGGCCAGGAGCCGAGCGGCCTGCCACACCTCTGTGTACGCGGTTGAGGCGATGACACCCCTTCGTTCACTGCGGAAGATCCGGCCGTCTTCAACCGTTCCGTCCTCGGCGAGGTGCTCGCGAAGGATCCTGGCCAGTTCGGGAGGGATGGGCACCGGGCGGACGTCCTACCTGCCCCGGTGTTTGAGGCCGCGTTCTACGTGAGCGTTCCCGGTGTCGGTCCACTGCGTGTTGACCTCGGGGCGGGACCCGTCGATCGTCAGCCGTCCCCAACCCTCGGTGGGTAGGTGGCAGTCCTGGACGCGGAGGCCCACCGCTTCGGCCGGGCGGAGGGCGGCGTAGTACGTGCAGGCGAAGAGGGCCATGAGCCGCCGGCCTCTGCCACGTCGGCCGACATAGGTCACCGCGGTCAGCAGCTCTTGCGCCTGGCGGGGATTCACCACGACGCGAGGGCCCACCGTCTCCGTGGTCTTGGGCGGCTTCCACTTGATCTTGTGCAGCGGATTTGCCGAAAAGATCTTCCAGCTCTGCCGCGTACGGCTCCCGGGCCGTGACCTCAGACCGATCCGACGTGCCCCGATCGGGTTGTCGTCAATGCCGCCACCGTGGAGTCAGGCATCGAGGGCCGGGCCATGCCGGAGGGCCTCGGACGATACCCGGGGTTCTCCGGCGGCTGTCGGTTGTTCGGTCAGCTGACGGTGGCGGGTTGGGCGGACAGGAGGGTTTGCGTCCAGCCTGTGGTGTCGATCGCACCCTGGCCGCGGAGGTCGGCGCCCCGGCCGTCGTACGGGTTCTCGTCGTCGTAGCGGAAGAGGGAGCCCTCGCTCCGGTGGCCGTAGTACACGCCCCCGCCGGGCGACAGGAGATGGTCGAAGACCTGCCAGGTGGTGTCGCGAAGCTGGTACCTCTGCCAGGAGCCGGCGCCGTTGATCCGGTAAGAGATCAGCCTGCCGTCAGTCGTTGTGCCGAGAATCCAGCCGGGGCCGGTGGCGGTCAGGGCCTTGAGGGTGAAACCGTCGCCGATCTTGGTGTTGTCGCTGATATCGCTGACCGTGGGCTTGGCCGCGTTGATGGTGTAGCGGCGCAGAGTTCCGCCGGTGATGCCGAACAGGTGGCCGTTGCCGTCGTAGGCGAGGAGGTCGTGGGTGTAACCGCCGCCGAGATAGACCGGCCGATCGAAGGTGAGGCTGTCACTGTTGCTCTGGATGTCGACCCGGTAGAGCCGGCCTTCCGACCCGTTCTCGATGACCAGGATGGTCTTGGAGTCCAGCGTCGCCATCGCCTTGGGGGTGAAACCCAGAGTGGCCGTGGACACCACAGCGTCACGCGTGCGCTGTCCGGTGGCGGCGTCGATGGTGGTGTAGGTCAACTTCCCGTCTGGTAACGCCCCGTAAATCGAAGCGGTCTCCTTGGAGGAGGAGGCGGGGTTCTGCGCATGGGTGAGGGTTTCCCAGCCCAGGAAGTGTGACGTCCCCATGGGGCGCTTCCGCTCGACCCACTTGGCGGCGTAGGGGAAGTCGTTGTAGCCGAGTCGGTTGTGCAGCGCGTTGTAGCCGACCTCGTAGTGGTTGCCGAGGTCGGCCTTGACCTTGCCGCCGCACAGCCAACTGGGGACTGAGCCGCTGAGCTGTATCTTGGCGTGCAGGTCCATCGCGCGACGCAGCCGGTGTTTGGCCTTTGCATACAGGTCTATGCCCTGGTGATGGGCCGTCTCCGCCACATGGGAGATGGCTGCGAGGCCCCAGCCGGTGTGCCAGAAGTCGCGGCAGGTCTCCTGAGTCAGGCCGTCCACGAACTTGGTCTGGTCGTGCCAGTATTCGATGATCTCGGCCTTGGTGTTGTACTTGCTGCCCGGCGGAGCTTTGGGAATCGACCCGTCGGTGGTGAGGTAGATGTAGGCGGGCAGCCTGCCGTACCAGGTCGCGACCGCCTTGTTGAAGGAGGTCCGGTCATCGAGATGTACGGCGATGCCGATGGCGGCATCGGTCATGATCAATTCCCAGTTGCCGTTGTTGTCGGGCCGTCCGGCGAGCAGGGTCGGGAGGTACACCGTGCGAAGCTTGCTCGCGAACCGGCCGGCCTGGCTCCAGCCGCCGCCGTAGGTGTGCTTGATGAGCTCGGCCGCCCGGGAGAAGTTGGCGCCCGCCCAGCCGGTCTGCAGCGGCGCGTTGCTTCCGGTGTGCTTGGTGATCACGGCCGACCAGGCGTCCATGATCTGGATCGCCTTCTTGGCGTAGCGGGCGTCCTTGCTGAGGTACCACCGCAGGGCATGCGTGTAGGCCGCCATCGCGTCCTTACGCTCGTCCGAGCAGCCGTTGTCGGGAATGGAATTCCCGCCGCAGTTCACGTCGGAGCGGGGCTTGGCCGTGTAGGACAGCGAGGCGAAGGAGCTTTTCTGCAGGGCGTCCCAGGCTGACTTCCAAGGCGCTTTGTCGAGGTTGGCCCTGACGAAGTCGAGCTGGGCACGGCTGACCAGGACACCGGGGTGCTTGAACCCGGCCGCCTGTGCGGGCTGCGGAACCGCCAGAGCGGCGGCCATGAGCACGGCGGCGGCAACAGGACGAGCGAGACGCACGGGATTCCTTTCCGGAGGGGTTGGATGGACGGAGCGCGGCGTAGCCGGGGCTTCGGGTGGTCGGAGTCAGAGGGGCCTTAGAGGTGACGATGGCGCGCGGGGCGGGGCCTTTCCAGCGGGTGGCAGACGTTCGCGGGCCCTGACTCCTGGGCCAAGCTCATGAGCGCCTCGGCCATGGCATCCCGGCACGAAGATCACAACGTACGCCGAACAACGATCCCGGAATCCGGCCGTCCAGCTCAGGAGCTGTCTACTAGTTCGTCCACTTGGCGTTGCAGCGGTACTTGCCGTCGAAGAAAGACGCCTCGTAGGTGTAGCCCTTCTGCAACGTCATGCCCCGGCTGTAGTGCGTCTCCCCTGAACCCAGGTTGACGTCCAGCTGGCTCATGCCGACACCGTTCTTCAGCGACTTGAACGTGCCGGTGCGCCCCTTGGTCATACGGCCCCAGACATAGGTCGTGCCCTTGTACGTGCCCGTGCGCACCTGGCACTTCAAGCCCACCGGCCCCGACCAGACGGTGTCGGTGTCGCGGGTCTTGACGTTGCTCGCCTTGCTCGGGTCGTCCAGGCCGCTGCCGGCCTGGGCGCCGGGCGCGTAGACGGTGAGTCCGACGGCCGCGGCGGCCAGGCCGCTCACGACGGCGGTGATCCAGCGGGTACGCTTGCTCATCATTGGTCCCCCCAAGAGCCGATTCTTACGGACACGTGGACCCTAGGGATCGCCGGTATGTCTGCGGTATATCAAGCCTCAGAGCTCGATCGCGTTCTTGACACGGTCGACCGCGCTCTCGGCGCAAGGACCCACAGCACTGCCATATGCACTCAGCCCGCCGCATGAGGACCGCACCGCAGTCAGGTCAGCCGGCGTTGTCTCCGAAGTATCGACGGTGGCGCTGTCGCCACCATGGCCAGTCAGGTGATGCGCGAGGGTCAGGAGTCGTTCGAGCGATGAATCTCCTGTCGATCGGAAGCACCAAGCCGTAAAGGGACGGCTTGGCCCAATCGGGGAGTGCGGCGAGTATCCGCTCAAGGTCTCCGCGTGGATCGATTTCCCATGAGCATCCAGGGCACGAGCACGTGGGCGGGAGCTGAGTCGTAGTGCCGGGAATGACGTCCTGGATCCAGGCCAAGAGGGTCGCTGCCACCTCGCCCGGTTGCAGGATTGTGTGTTCAAGGGTGATGACCGCGGCCATGGGTCGGGCTGTGAGGCCGGGGACTTGATGGAGAGAGGGTCTGTGGGTTCCGCACGGCAACCGTCGTGCGCGAACCGCGGAAGGGCGCCTACGCGGCATGGCCCTTTCTGATCATCGTCATGATGCCGAAGATTCCATGCCGGGCGGGCGCCGATGGAACGGTCTGGCTGCTCGCGATGTGCCTCCGGTGGGAGTTCTCCGGCTCCGGGATGATCAGGTGGGAGGCGTGTGCGTCCGCACGGGGATGTGGCCGGGTACGTTGTCGCAGCAGGTATGCCGAATTGGCCCCTTTAGTAGCAAGTGGCGGCGTGCCGCGCCGGCGTCCGCGCGCCGCGCTGTGGCCTGGGGGCCGGTCTCGGCGCAGGTGCCGCGTGGGGCATCGCCGTACGCACGCCGCACCGTACCAAGCCAACGCGCCGACCACCGGTACCCCGCCGCCTCACTATCGGCCACCGGTGCCGACCACTCGACTCCCACTAACCGAAGCGACCAAGCGCACGCTACGATCGCCCGTCATGGCGACTCTTCCTGACTTACTTCTGGTCCTGACGCCTCTCATGATGCTTGCCCTCGTTGCAGGTGGAGTCCAAGCCGCCACTAATAGGCAATGGCGCTACGCGGGGAGCCCCGCCAGCATGGCAGTCGTAGGGATCAGCTTCATGTTGTCGGCAGGAATCGTCTCCGTTGCAGAGCTGCCGGACTCAGAGATATTGCCTCCGGCGGGGGCGCTTCGGCTCCGGGATGATCTCCGCGCATGGCCTGAGGCCGTAGATGGATGATGCAGGTGGGAGGCGTGTGCGTCCGCACGGGGATGTGGCTGGGTCCGCAGTGGCGGTCACGCCCGCGCGATCGAAAGGCTCGGCCTGATCACGTGAAGCGGCGTGCCAGTGCGAGTTTGTGGATCTTGCCGGAGCCGGTCTTCGGTAGCTCGTCCACGACCTCGACATGGGCGGGGATCTTGTACGTGGCCAGGCTGGGGCGCAGGAAGTCGCGCAGTTCGCCGGCCGTGATGTTCGCCCCGGGACGCAGGACCAGGAACGCGTGGCCGGTTTCGCCCCACTTCGCGTCGGGCACCCCGAGTACGGCTGCCTCGGCGACCGCGGGATGCTCGAAGATCGCGGCCTCCACCTCGGCCGGGTAGACGTTCTCCCCGCCCGAGATGTACATGTCCTTCACCCGATCGACCACGTACAGGTGACCGTCCTCGTCCAGCATGGCGAGGTCGCCCGAGTGGAACCAGCCGTCGGAGAACGCGGCCCTGGTCGCCTCGGGGTCGCGCCAGTAGCCGGGGGTGACGTTCGGGCCCTGGATGAGCACCTCGCCCGGCTCGCCGGCCGGCGCGTCGGTGCCGTCGGCCCGCACGACTCGTACGTTCGAGAAGAACACCGGCACGCCCGCCGACCCCACCTTGCGCTCGCTCTGGTCGGCCTCCAGGAAGGTGGCCCCAGGAGCGGTCTCGGTGAGGCCGTAGCCCTGGCAGAACACCAGCCCGCGTTCCTGGTAGGTGCGGATCAGCGCGGCCGGCACCGACGCCCCGCCCGCCATGAGGCGCCGCAGCGACGACAGGTCGGCCTCGGCCCACCGGGGCGAGCGGGCGAACGCGGCGAACATCGTGGTCACCCCGAACATCCAGGTGACGCCGTGCTTCTCGATGAGGTCGTAGCACTCGTCCACCTCCCACGACGGCATGATCACCGAGCGGCCGCCCTTGAGGAAGGTCGGCAGCAGGGTCTGGTTCAGGGCCGCGACGTGGAACAGCGGCGCGCTGATCAGCGTCGTCTCGGCGCTGGTGACGTCGACGCCGAGCAGCAGGTTGAAGCAGTTCCACACCAGGTTGCCGTGGGTGAGCGTGGCGCCCTTGGGCCGGCCCGTCGTGCCCGAGGTGTAGAGGATGAGCGCCGGGTCGTCGAGGTCTGCGGGCGTGTCGATCGGGGTGGGGTCGCCCTGGGCGAGCCAGGGCTCGTAGTGCCCCTCGCCTAGCGCGACGCGGTGTCGGGGGCGTCCTCCGGCAGGGCGTGGACGACGTCGGCGCACTCGGGCGCGTAGATCAACGTCTCTGCGCCCGAATGGTCCAGCATGTACGCCACCTCCGGCGCCGCCAGCCGGAAGTTCAGCGGTACGAAGATCGCGCCCAGCAGGTGCGCGGCGAACATCGTCTCGACGAAGGCCGGATGGTTGCGTCCGAGGTAGGCGACCCGGTCACCCGCCCCCACTCCCGACGCGCGCAGCTGAGACGCCAGCCGTGTCGTCCTGCCGTGGACCTCGGCGTAGGTGACGGACCGGCCCGCGAAGACGAACGCGTCCGCTGGGGCGTCATCCTGGCCCGGCGGGCGGGCCAGCCTCCCAGTCCGGTGTTGCGCATGGGGTGTACGGCCTCCTGCCGGCGAGGTCAGGCGTAGTGGCGGTAGATGGCGCGGGCGACGCAGGCCGGCCGGTCCGAGCCCTCGATCTCGACCTTGAAGTCGAGGTGCATCTGCACGCCGTCGCCGGGGACCTCCTCGACGGAGGCGACGACCGCGCCCAGCCGCACCCGCGCGCCGACCTTGACCGGGCTGGGGAAGCGCACCTTGTCCAGGCCGTAGTTGATGCTCATCGTGACGCCCTGGATGTCGAGCAGCTCGGTGAAGAACGGGATGAGCAGCGACAGCGTCAGGTAACCGTGCGCGATCGTCCCGCCGAACGGCCCGTCCGCGGCCCTGACCGGATCGACGTGGATCCACTGGTGGTCGTTCGTGGCGTCGGCGAAGGTGTTGACGCGGTCCTGGGAGATCTCCAGCCAGGCGCTGTGGCCGAGGTCCTTGCCGGCCAGGGCTTTGAGCTCCGTCAGTCCGTGCGCGGTGGTGGTCATCGGGCGTTCTCCTTCAAGCCGAGCAGGCGGGCGGCGTTGTCCTTGAGGATCTTCGGGCGGACCTCGGGCTTGATGTCGAGCTTGTCGAAGTCGCTCAGCCAGCGGTCCGGGGTGATCACGGGGTAGTCGGAGCCGAAGAGCACCTTGTCCTTCAGCAGCGAGTTGGCGTACCGGACGAGCTGCGGCGGGAAGTACTTCGGCGACCAGCCGGACAGGTCGATGTAGACGTACGGCTTGTGCGTGGCCACCGCGAGCGCCTCGTCCTGCCAGGGGAACGAGGGATGGGCGAGGATGATCCGCAGCTCGGGGAAGTCGACGGCCACGTCGTCCACCAGCATCGGGTCGCCGTACTTGAGCCGGATGCCGCCTCCGCCGGGAACGCCGGCGCCGATGCCGGTCTGCCCGGTGTGGAACAGCGCCGGGACGCCCAGCTCCTCGATGGCCTCGTACAGCGGGTAGGCCATGGGGTCGTTGGGCGCGAAGCGCTGGATGCTGGGGTGGAACTTGAAGCCGCGCACGCCGTGCTCCTCGACCAGCCGCCGCGCCTCGCGCACGCCCGCCCGGCCCTTCCACGGATCGACGCTGGCGAACGGGATCAGCACGTCGGCGTGCTCGGCGCAGCCCTCGGCGACCTCCTCGTTGGAGATGCGCGGGTGCCCGGTGGCGTGTTCGGCGTCCACGGTGAACACCACCGCGGCCATCTTCCGCTCCCGGTAGTACGCGGCCGTCTCCGCGATCGTCGGCTGGCGGTGGCCGTGGGCCTTGAAGTACTCCTCGGAGGCGCCGAACAGCTCGGGGCTCAGCGAGCGGTGGCCGTCCTTGGAGATCTCCGCGTGGGTGTGCACGTCGATCGCGACCAGGCCGGCGACGTCCATGGCGGCCATCTCAGGCGCCCTGCCCGGTCGCGGCGGGGGCCTTCGGTGCGGGGATCCCGTACGGCTCGGGCTCGGCGCCGACCCCCGCCTGCCACGACTCGGCGATGGCGTCGGCCGTCCAGCCTCCGTCGGCGAAGGCGACGGCCTTCTCGGCGGGATGCGACCACAGGGCGAGGCGGTCGCCGCCGATCCCGATCGCCTGCCCGGTGACACCGGCGGAGGTGTCGGAGGCGAGGAAGACGATCAGCCCCGCGACGTCCTCGACGGTGCCCATGCCCTCGTCCCTGCGCAGCCAGGCGGGGAACGGCCGGCCGGTCCGCTCGGCCTCCTCGATGACGGGCGCGAACGCGGGGATCGTCTTGGTCATCTCGGTCGCCGCGACCGGGACAACCGCGTTGACCGTGACGTTCGCCCTGGCAAGCTCCATCGCCCAGGTCCTGGCCATGGCCACGATGCCGGCCTTGGCGGCGGCGTAGTTGGTCTGGCCGAAGTTGCCGCGCTGGCCGGCGGGGGAGGAGATGAGGATCAGCCGGCCGCCGGTGCCCTGCTCGCGAAAGCGGACCGCCGCGGCCCGCGCGCAGCTGAACGTGCCGCGCAGGTGCACGTCGATGACGGCGTCGAAGTCGTCGTCCGACATCTTCCACAGCACCTTGTCGCGCAGGATGCCGGCGTTGGTCACCATCACGTCCAGCCGGCCGAACTCGCTGACGGCGGTCTCGACCAGCTGCTCGGCCGCCTCGGCCGAGCCGACGGCGGCGACGACCCCGCGCGCCCGGCCGCCTCCGGCGGTGATGCCCGCGACGACCTCGGCCGCCGCCGAGGCGTCCACGTCGTTGACGATCACCGCCGCTCCGGCCGCGGCCAGCGCCTCGGCGTACGCGCGGCCGAGCCCGCGGCCCGCACCAGTGACAACGGCGACCTTGCCGGAAAGATCCATGGGATTCCCCCTGAGGTGATAAGGCGGACAAGCGCGAATATATGTCACTGTTGTGACGGTCGTCAAAGATTTGCCCAACGTTGTCGGGCTGCCTACGCTCGTGGTGTGACGCGTACCGAGGGGAACGACACCCGCCAGGCGGCCGCGCGGCCGCAGCCCCTGCTGCTCAGCTTCCTGGGCATCTACGTCCTGGGCCGGGGCGTCGCCGTCTACTCCGGCAGCCTCATCGAGGTGTTCGCCCGCCTCGGCGTCTCCGAGGAGGCGGTCAGGTCCACGCTGGCCCGCATGGCCAAGCGCGGCCTGCTGGCCCGCCACCGGCGGGGGCGCAAGACGTACTTCGGACTCACGGAACGCGCGGAGGAGGTGCTGGAGGACGGGCGCAGTCGCGTCTGGGAGACCGGCGCGGTCAACCGCGCATGGGACGGCACCTGGACCCTCGTCGGCTTCTCGCTGCCCGACAACGCCACCCGGCACGACCTGCGCTCCCAGCTCATCTGGGCCGGCTTCGGCCTGCTGCAGAGCGGCCTGTGGATCGCGCCGGGCACCAAGGACGTCGGCGGCGTCCTCACCGCGCTCGAAGCGAGCGACCTGCGGGTGGCCGACCACGTCACCGTGCTGCAGGCCAAGGCGCTGGGCCCCACCGAGTCGGCCGACATCGTCCGCAAGGCGTTCGACATCGACGAGATCGCCGGTCGCTACCGCGCCTTCCTCGACCGCTGGGACACCGCCCACCCGCTGCCGGGCGCGGCCGACGACCTCGCCCGCCAGCTCCTCCTGCACACCGACTGGCTGCAGCTCATCCGGCAGGACCCGCACCTGCCCGCCGAGCACCTGCCGCCCGACTGGCCGGCGATCCGCGCCGAGCAGGTCTTCCACCGGCTGGCCCGCGTCTACGAGCCGCCCGCGGGCACGCTGGCGTCAGAGATAGTCGAGACGTCCGACGATCCCGAGCGCGGCAGGACCATGGTCTCCAGCCGCTGACCGACCTGGTCGGACACGTCGCCGCCGAACGTGCGGGTGTCGACGTCCCGCGCACTCAACGCCGGCCGCCGCTGCACTTCGACCCGCCCGAGCACGGCATCTACCGCGCTCCCATGGACCGCGTGCTGCGCCGGGCCATGGTCAGGCGCCTCGAACCGGCCTTCGCCCAGGCCGCACGCGAACTGCTGGAGCCTCTGCTGGCACGCGGCGGCGGCGACTACGCCCAGGAGTTCGCGCTGCCGTACGCCGCTACCGCACCGATCGGCGGATCGCGCGTACCACCCCAACTCCCCAGACGACGAGCACGACCAGGCTGACCGTGCCGAGCAGGGTGATCAGGAACCAGTCCGTGGAGTCGTCCCGCGGATAGACGTTGCGCCGGTGATCCACCGCCGTCGCCGCGACGCGATCTCCGACACCGGTCGGCTCCGCCCCCGGCGCCAGACCGATCCCACGTCTGACGACCAGGCGGTCATCGGAGACGAAATCCCCCCGCCAACTGCAAGTGCGCCCACCGCAATCGCGTTCCGTAGCGGTGAAAGTGCCGGGGATCCCGGTGCCGAACCGAGCGGTGTACGCGGGGACCACTTCGCGCCAGGCAGCGAGCAGAAGGAGCCCGGCAAGCACCGGCACCAGCACCCACCAGAAAAAGCGCATCGCCCTTTGGTTCCTTCGCTCGGACACCTGGATCCTGGCTCGAAGATCTCATCACACGCTATACGCCCGAGGCCGGGCAAACTCGTCCGCGCGCCCTGTCCCAGCAGCTCCGGTACGTCGGCATAGATCGGTGTGGCCTGAGCGATGATTTTCGCGCGCGGTGCTGGTCTGTACGCCGAGTACCGTCTCACGGGAGGCTGACGCCATGCGGAAATTGACCTTCGCCATGAATGTGAGTGTGGACGGTTACGTCGCCGCGCCTGGCGACGACCTCGGCTGGGGTGTACCGAGTGACGAGTTGTTCCAGTGGTGGTCCGACCGGGTGGGTTCGACCGGTCTGGCGCTGTACGGGCGCAGGTTGTGGGAGGGGATGAGCTCTCACTGGCCGACGGCCGACCAGCAGCCTGACGCCACGCCGGCGGCGATCGAGTACGCCGGCCGCTGGCGGGACATGCCGAAGGTGGTGTTCTCCTCGACCGCCCGTACGGTCGACTGGAACGCCCGCCTGGTCACCGGTGACGCGGTCACCGAGATCGCCCGGTTGAAGGCCGAGGACGGTGGGTCCATGGACATCGGTGGTGCCACGCTCGCCGCGGCGGCCATGCGGGCGGGGCTGATCGACGAGTACATGCTGGTCACCGCACCGGTCTTGGTGGGTAGCGGTACGCCGTTCTTCACGGCCTTGGACAACTGGGTGAACCTGACCCTGATGGAGACTCGGACGTTCCCCGGCGGGGTGCTTATGACCAGGTACGAGACCAAACGCTGAATACTCGGCCTCGGATCGGCCCGTCCTTGATCGTGGGGCCGGGCACGGGGGAGCAGGTGCCGCGCATGATCTCGGTCTATCACCTCGTGTGATGAGAAAGCCCGGCCCCGGATTCGTCGGCAACGCCATCAAGTCCTGGTACGTCGACCGGCTGAAAGCCTGAGTGTCAGCGGCTCAGGTGTACTGGTTGTATCGGTCCGCGCTGAACGCGAAACCCCTGATCCCGCCTGATCGGGCGTAGACCTGCAGGTGCAGGTAGACCTTCTTTATGGGCTTGGTGTCGGTGCGGATGATGGTTCCGAAGTTGGTGCCGTGGTCGCCGCAGCCGTTGGTGTCCTTCCTCCAGGCGCTGTGCCCGGTGGTTCCGTCGGTGTGAATCCAGACAACCCGGGCCCTCACCGGAGCGTTGTCGCCGGGACAGAGGTCGCGCACCGTGAAGTTCCGAAAAATGACCTTCTTCCGGTTGACGAAGTCGACGTTCGCCCGGACGGACCCTCCACCGTGCTTGCCCCAGCCATTCAGGCGGGCGGAGGACACTCCGTCGGCCGCCGCCTGCGCCGAGCTTGGCACCAGCAGCCCGCTCAATGCTGCGATTCCCAGTACGGCGCCCAGAATGCGTGTCTTCAACAGTCCTCCAGCAAGGGATGTTTCGGTTGGCCTTGGGGCATGAAATTCAGCCCTCTGCGTGGCCGGCGGGGGAGAGAATGTGCGAGGTGGCGGATCGCGATGAGAACGGCGATCGATGCTGCGGCGGGGCTCTGTCTGAGCGTCAGGTCCCGAAGGTGAACGTCCCGCGCAGGTCGGTGTCTCGCCCGCTCCAGTAGTTCTCGTGAACGGCTCGGCGGCCGGTCGGGCGAGAATGGCGCTCGCCACCGCGGCTGCGACGCCGACGGTGACCGTTTCTGTGCGGGGGTCGATCGTTCTTCCTTTTTCTCACGCGGACATCAGTCCTCGGGGCTTCGTCATGCTCGGACTCCTCTGACACGAGAGAATCCGGCAGGCCCGAGGTTCGCTGGAGTGATCGTGGCACGCGTCGGTAGCAGCGTGGAATACGACGGGAATACGTCTGGTCAGTCGGCGTCCAGAGATGACTACAGGCGCCCCCTTTGCCGGGGGCGCCTGTCATCGAGCGGATCGGGCGCGGGCTCAGTCGATGCGGCGGCAGACGGTCATCGGCAGGCGGGCCGACCACCTCTTGGTGGCGGCGTCGTACGCCTCGGCGTAGCCGTTGTTGCTGCCCGAGCAGGGGGAGGCGAGCGTGGTGTCCACGTAGACGGCCCCGCCCGGCGTGACGGGGTGCGTGCGGGCCGTCGTCCACTTGTGGAACGCGGTGACGCCGTTGCTGTGCTTGACGCTCACGTACACTCGGCCGCCGACCGTGAAATGACCGCCGGCCACCTTGAGGTGACCGTCGAAGGTGTACGTGAACAGGAAGGGACGCTCGGCCTGGGACGTGGCGGCGTTCGCCGGGGCGGCGACGGTCGTGGCGATCACGGCGGCGGATGTGAGGCCGAGCAGGGCACTCAGAGGGCGGTTCATCGGCTCTCCCGGTGACGGTTCGTGTGCTCGTCACCATTGAGCGTCACCACGCTTGCGGCCCGCCTGCGGGTCGCTGACTGGGGGTGGCGGTGTGCAGGCCGTACCAGAGCGACGACGGGCTCACCAGGCGATGCGCATGTTCACGCCGATCGCAGTCGTTCCTCTATCCACTGGTGGCCGGCGTCCCAGCTCGTGAACTCCTCCAGATGTTCTCCGCTCTGGGCGTCGAAGACGTGATAGCGACGCCTGCCCTCCTTGCGTACTCGCTAACCGTTCGATCCGCCATGGGCTGGATCGTAACTCCGCGTTTCTCCCGACGGGAGTGCATCGACTCGGCTCGACACGCGATCATGCGATGGTGAGAGCACGAGTCGGAGAGTTCCGTTGGGTCGATCTGGAGGCGGGGCCGGGGATCGACGATCCGGCCCATGCCTGCGAACTCCTGGAAATGTATGTCGGTCCTCAAGGTGAGCTGGGCGAGGAATGTTTCCAACTCACCGTCTGCACTCCGTCGGCCCTCGCGGAGCAACTCGGACAGCTTCCTTTTCTCATCGGTCGGCACTGGCTCTTCGTCGCCGAACTTCGTCCCGACAAGGTGACCGAGTGGCTGAGCGATCGGATCGCCGTACTGGAGGCTCCCACCTGGGGTGAGCTGGCCGAGAAGATCGGCCGGATCGGGCAGTGGGAGTTCGAGGATTACCCGGGCTGAGTCTTGGCGGCCGTGAGCCGGCAGGGGCCTCACCGGTCTTCAGTAGATGCGGTACTTCTTGCCGCAGTTGTCGAACTTCCCGGCCCAGCAGGTGAAGGTGTAGACCTTCTTGATGCCCTTGCCGCTCCACGCGCCGACGACTTCGCCGTCCCAGGACTTGTTGAACTTCTTCCAGTGACCGCCCTGGTAGACCTCGAACCAGACCCAGCCCTTCTTACCGCCGACCTTGTCCACCCCGTACCACTTCGTGAACACCTTGCCGTGCGACTTCCACGTCTTGCCGAACGTGTACGCCTTGTGGTCACTGGAGAAGAACTTCCCCCAGCTCACCGTGGTCGTCGTGGTGCTCGCCTGAGCCGCGGCCGGGCTGAGAGCCAGACCGGTGATGGCCATCGAACCAGCCAGTGCCGCGATCGCGAAGGTCTTACGCATTTCGGGTTCCTCCCCTTGTCTCTTCCACCGGGGTGCTCCGGCAAGAGAGACATTACGGAGACGGCAACGGATCATCTGTGGACGAATCCACACACCGAATGTGATCGCCGCCACACAGCCGACAGAAGCCGTCAGCGGGCCCCGGACGTGGCGTTTCGCCTGTGAGAGACCCGCCGGCGTCGCGGCCGGGTCGGGCGGCAGCGGCAGAATCGGCTTGTGATGCCATCGGTCACTTTGCGGAAGATCGAGCTTGCGGACTGGCGGGCTGTCCACTCCTGGGCTTCTCTCGCCGAGGTCTGCAGGTTCCAGGCCTGGGGTCCGAATACCGAGGAGCAGACTCGTACGTTCGTGACGACTTCGGTTGAGGCGTGGTCGCAAGCGTCCCAGCTGCGATTTCCGTACGCGGCGCAGATCGACGGCGACGTGGTCGGCATGGGCGAGCTGCATGTCCGGAGTCGAGGACAGCGCCAAGGCGAGATCACCTATGTCGTCCACCCGCGATGGTGGGGGCAAGGGGTGGGAACGGCGATCGGGAATGAGCTGCTCAGGCGAGGATTCGAGGAGATCGGCCTGCACCGGATCTATGCCACCTGCGACCCGCGAAATGCCGGATCGGCTCGGGTGCTCAGGAAGCTCGGCATGACCTGGGAGGGACGGCATCGCCACACCGCGCTGATTCGCGACGGTTGGCGGGACTCCGAGCTGTTCAGCATCCTCGAAGATGAGTGGCGGGCGGCCGCGCAGCGGTGATCGATGCTCGTTTCAGGTGCCTCGCGGATTTCTGGCACGCCGGCTCGTTCTTCTCCGTGCTCAAGAACGCGCGGCTGATGGGCAATCACCCGCGTACTGCGCGAATCAGTACCGGCATGGCCACCAGCAGGGCGACCCCGCGCAGCACCCCCGCCACGGGGTACGGCGCGCGCAGTCCGAAGGTGTGCGCCACGAGCCCGCCGGCCAGCGCTCCGAGTGGGATGAGGCCCCAGCCGAGCATCCGGTAGACGCTGTTCACCCGGCCGAGCAGCTCGGACGGCACGATTCGCTGGCGCAGGCTGACGGTGACGATACTCCACAGGGTGATGACGAAGCCGTTGGCGGCCAGCAGGGCGCCGAGCACGATCGCGTTCGGGCTCAGTCCGATGCCGACGAAGATGATGACGTTCGTGATGAGCGCGGTGAGGAGTGCGGGCAGCTCGCCCATCGTTCTGGCCAGGTGCGCGCTGACCAGCCCGCCGAGCAGGCTGCCGATCGCGGCGCCGGCGAGCAGCAGTCCGTAGCCGGGGTGGTCGAGGCGCAGCGTCTGGGTCGCCAACAGCACCAGGGAGACGTTGCCGAGCTGGAAACAGAACGTGTTGACGCCGAGCAGGACGGCGAGGGTGCGCAGCAGCTTGTGCCGGATCAGCCAGCGCAGGCCGTCCGCGATGGCCGTTCGCATCGGTGGAGGCTCGGTACGCTCGCGCCCGCGCCTGGGCAACGTCGCCAGCAGTGCGGCCGACAGGGCGAACGAGGCGGCGTCCACGCCGAAGGGCAACGCCACGGCGACCGCGAACAGCAGGCTGCCGAGCGGTGGTCCCGCGAACTGCGCGCCGACCGTGGTGATGGTCTGCTGGTAGCCGTTCGCCTGGTGCAGCAGCGGTTCGGGAACGATGTCCGGCAGCGTCGCCTGCGCCGCGTTGCCGAAGACGACCGCACCCGCTCCCAACCCGAATGCGCAGGTTGCGAGCACCGGGATGTCGATCCGGCCGTACGCGGCGAGGATCGCGATGCCTGCGACGATCACCGCTTGGAGCGCCTGCGCGCGCCACATGAGAGCGACGCGGTCGTGCCGGTCGACGAGTGCGCCGGCCGGCAGGGAGAGCAGCAGCCAGGGCAGGTACGTGGCCGCGGAGACGATCGACACGAGCCGGGGATCGCGGGTGACCGTGACGGCCAGCAGCGGAACGGCCGCGGCGAACGCCCCGTCGCCGACGCCGTTGACGCCGGTCGCCCACCACAACCGCCAGTAGCTTCCGGACAAGCGCGACTCAGCTGTCATGTGGTGATCTTCACGGCGTAAGGCCTCGTCACGACAGCATTTAGGCCAGTGCTACATAATCGGTCCGTGGCGCTGACGATCGATCTCGGGGTGACCGAGTTGGCGGCGACCCGGTTCGCGATCTCGCCGCTGTCGGAGACCGTGTCCGGCCTGCAGCAACTGGGCGGCCTTGATCGGAACCCGCTCAACCTGCGGTGGCTGCGGTGGGTGGCGGACGAGCTCGCCAGGCGTCCGCTGGATCTCTCGCGTACGTGGCCGCTGATCGTCAACGACAGGCTGGGCTGGCCGGAGTTCCTGGTCCCTGCTCCGCTCGGCTCGGGGGCCTCCATCGACGACGACCTCGCCGCGTTGCGAAAGACGCCCGCCTCTCAAGTGCGGACCAGCCTCCGGCGTGTCTTCGGCGACGATCTCCCGGACTCCGCCGCCGTACTCGCTGAACGACCTGCGGCAGGGCTACGTGCGATCGCCGCGGAACTGCGTGCGGCACACGACCGGCTCATCGCGCCGCACTGGCCACGGATCCGGGCCGTACTCGATGCGGACGTCAGCCATCGGGCCAGGCAGATGGCCGCGGGCGGGGCCGAGCGGCTGTTCGCCGACCTGCATCCGGATCTGCGCTGGCGCGATGGCCGGCTGGAGCTGGGGGAGACACGGTGGCGGGCCGAGCGGGTCGTGGAGCGCGGTCCGGGCGGGCTGGTGCTCATGCCGGTCGCCCTTGGATCGCCGTACGTGCTGATCAAGAAGAGGACGTCCACCCAGACCACCGTGCGCTATCCGGCACGAGGCGTCGGGACGCTGTGGACGGCCGGAACGCGGGCGCCCGCCGGCAGCACGATCCGGCTGCTCGGCCGGGCGCGAGCCGAACTGCTGGAGGCACTGCGGTCTCCCGCGACGACGACGGACCTGGCGCGGGCACTCGGCATCACGCCCAGCGCGGTCTCGCAGCACCTGCGGGTGCTGAGGGAGAGCGGGCTGGTCGCTCGTGAACGGTCGGGGCGCAGCGTGTTGTACATGACGACTGATCTCGGGGTGTCTTTGAGCGAAGTGACAACCTGAATTCTGATCAGGAGTATGCAAGGGTGATGACCGATCCCCTCGCCCCGTTCCGTTGGCTGGCAGCCTCACCTGGACAACTCGGCGAAGTGCTCGACGACGTTTTCTGCGTTTCCTTTTTCCGCGGGCTCGAACCTGCCGAGGTGCTGCGCCGCTTCGGGGCCAGGGAACCGGGGCGGGAGCTGGCCTTCTATGAATTGCAGGTCAAGGTCTGGGAGTCCACTGAAATGACCGACGACAACTATGTCGGGGTCGTTCAGGTCGGCGAGTGGAGCGTGGCCGTCGAACCGCGGGGTTTTCAGGCGGTGCTGTCCGAGTCGTTGACCGGGCTGTCTCGGGGATGCGAGGTGGTGGCCGTGGGACGGCACGATTATGCGGAGAACTGCTTTGTGTACGCGGTGGACGGCGAGGTCGTCACCAGCTTCACGCCGCGCCTGCCAGGCACTCGGTGGGGCAGCGACCCGGACCGGCTCAACGGGCTCATGCGTGAAACCGGCCTGCCTCCGGAGAAGCTGGATGAAGAGGCATGGGAGGCGACATGGGATGACATGTTCGTCAACGGGATCCCGCGGGCGTTCTTGCTGGCAGCCAAGATCACTGGCGTGGTGTTCACCCAGAGCGTCCTGGCCAGGTACTTGCTCGTCGGCGCCCTCCCTCAGTGAGGACGAGGGGTGCCCCGGTGGGTGGGGCCGGCCGCGTTCGCCCTGGTCGGGCGAACGCGGCCGGCTTCGGGGTCGCTCTGGTCGAGCGTTCAGCAGGTCTTGGTCTTCTGGTACGGCTCGCGGTCGTGGGTCGTCGTGATGGACTCGGATGCCGTGCGGCCCTTGGAGATGTGGCGGCAGTTCGAGTCAGGGGCCCACGACCAGGCCACCTTGACCTTCACGGCGTTCTTGCAGTTGTTGGTGAGCTTGACGGTGGTCTTCACCAGCACCTCGCCGAGGCTGTTCCGCTTGCCCGTGTACGAGCGGGACACGTAGCGGTCGACGCAGGACGGGGCGTTGCCGAGGATCTGGACCGCGCCGGCAGCCTGGGTCGTGGTGGCGGCCTGGGCGGTGCCGGCGTAGGCGGGGGCAGCGAACGCGGTCATTACGGCGGCGCACGCGAAGGCGGTGCTCAGAAAGCGCATCGACATTTCTCCGGTTTCTTCCATGCGAGAGATGAGTGGTGCTGCGCGTCGGACGACCGTGGATTTGGCCCCGTCGCAGGAAACGGCGTCGGGTCAGCTGTTTCCCGAGCCAGGTCCATAGTTTTAGTGGGCAGCGGTATAGGGCTGGTATGTTCTGCCGCCTGAAGTGAGCTGCCGGTCCCGGCCGGATGGAGCGGATGGGTCAACCGCTCGCGTACTCACTGGGGGAGGTGGCTGATCTCCGCCGATCTGGCGAGGCGGTGCTCTGGTTTATCGCTGCAGTTGCGGATCGTGCTCGTGCCGAACCGGCTCGGGCTGGGCGCGGCACCAGTCCACGACGCGGTACGTGATGCGGTCGAAGGGCGCGTCATCGGTGAGGGGGTGTTCGAAGTCGGCCAGGCGATCCAGGTCCATGGCCAATTCCGCCAAGGTCTCCTCGGTGAAGAGGCCCGACCCGGTGAGCGTCTCGCGCAGGTAGGCCAGGAGCCGTTCGTGGTGCTCGTCCCAATTGCTGTTGCCGTTGCGCTGCGCCTCGTCTCGGAGCTTCTCGACCGCACGCAACAGTTCGCCCTGGACGGTGTTCGCCTGGCCGCGACGTGGCACATGGGTCTGCCAGATCATGCGAGCATCAGCGGCATAGGACGCATCCATGGAGGCACCGTACAGCCAGGCCATTGGCGCCACGCAGGATCCCTGTAATGGTCACGTACAGTGAAGGCGTCGGCTTGGGGTCGTTGTCGGGCGTGGTCGGTCGTGCTCATGCCGTACAAGCTGAGGCCGTGACGGCCCGACCAACCTGGGCAGAGGTCGAAGCGCACTTCGACGGTCTTCTCAGGGGAGCCATGAGCCGGGAAGCGCGCCCTGAACGGCTATCTGGGGAGCAGATTCAGGGCGGGGGCGTGAGCTGGGCGGACCACGGAGAAATGGCGACGCACGCCCACGACGATGGCGAGGAGGCCGGCCCGTGCGATGGTTTCCGAACTGCGCCAGTCGAGCTGGGGTCCATCTCTCGGTTCGGTCATGGGCGGGAGCATTCCATGTGGAGATCAAGATCCGGTAGCGGGCCGGGGTCGCCGCTTTCGGCGCAGGTAGAGGCACGTCGTCGTTCGTGCCCTGCCACCTCGGATCACCGGTCTCAAGCGTTCAAGAGCAAGTCGGGTGCGGTGCGGGTGGGATTGTCGGTGGGGTGGGTCATACTCCGCCAAGCCAGGATGATCACCGACAAGGGCGAGGGCACGGGCATGGCGCAGTTGTTACGAAGGCTCGACGACGAGGTCTACGTCGAGTACAACACATTCGGGCTGGACGGCACCGATCTGCCGACGTGGGGCTCGCCCACCGATGAGATGTACCACTTCATCGCGGCCGTACGGATGGAGTCCTGGGACGCCGAGCCGGGGGCCGCGGACGACTCGTGGACGCCGGTCAGTTCGGCGACGTTCGTCGCGAAGAGTGGCGTGATCGCGATTCTGTCGATGATGGATGGCAAGGGGCATGACTTCCTGATCGGGCCGGCGCATTTCGAGTACGGCGTGTCCATGTACCTGCGTGAGCCCCAGCCGGGCGACGGGCATGCCACGGATGATTGCGAGCCGCCGCGACACCCGTACGTTCTCGGTGCCCATCGACGGCCGTGGCGCCATGTACGCACCGCCGGGTGTCAGTCGCCGCGTGTGGCGGTGGGAGGACGACCTGCTCGGCGGTGAGCTCATGGACGGAGGGCTGACCGTGGACCGGCAGGTCCTGGCCAGAAACCCGTGGACCAGGCAGATCCTGGTCTCCGGCATCGTGACGATCCTGCGCCGCGATCACGAGCGGCGCGGCGATGGCGACACCGTCTGGTACAGGGCGCGCGACGCCGAGCCGCACGAGGCGGCCAGGGTGTTGTGCGCGGAGGCCACCTGGGAGGAGGACCCTGACCAGCGCCGGGCCCTGGACGAGGTGGCCAAGGAGAAGCTGATCGAGCTGCGGGCCACCCACAGGATCCGGGAGAAGTGAGGTCCGGGCCTTGGCGTTCGGAAGCGGTCGGCGCGAAGGTGATGGTGCCCTCGCGCGCACCGTCGTAGATCCCGCGGGACGCTGACGCGCGGTGATGGCCGGCACTGCTCTCAGCGCGGCCGGGTCGCTGAGGCGGAGTCGGGTGCCGGACTTCAGCGCGAGCTGACATGGCCTGGATTCGGCGACCCTGAGAGATGAGTGATTTAGCAGGCGGAGGATTCCGGTGGGCATTTTTTATGAGTATTTCCGGGCGGCGAACAGGCAGGTCGCCGTGGAGAAACCGGATCACTCCCGCGTGGTGGAGAAACCCCTCCCTGGTTTTCCGGCCTTCGATGCCGTGGAGAGCAAGTGGTTCAATCCGTGCGACTCGCTGTCGAAACTGATCGCGCTGATCAGGAACGTGCCCTACAGCATGGATCTCGTGCCGACGGTTGAGCTTTATCCGCCTCCGGAGAATGCGCCCAAGACCGACCAGGAGTTGGCCGCCCTTCCGGAGGATTCGCCGTACTTGGTGGGTCCGGGGATCGAGGAACTGCCGGTGGATGTTCGTGACTCGCTCGCGGACGTTACCGACGCGGAACTCGTCGAGCTCGGCGAGCGATGGGCGGCGGAGGAAGGCGGTGATCCTGAGTCCTATTCCGCGCTCGTCGCAGAGCTGCGCGACTTGGCCCGACGTGCCCGGGACGAGGGTCAGTTGCTCTATTGCTGGAATTTCGGTTAGCGGGAGCCGGTACGCGGTCGCGCGCGGGATGCTCCTATGGATGTCAGTCCACGTCGACGTTGTCGAGGAAGTGCAGGTTGTCGAGGAAGTGCAGGAGGTGGGTGAGGACGCGGATGCAGGCGGTGATGTCGGCGTCGGTCAGGCCTTCGCCCGCCTGGGCGAGTACGGCGCGTTCGCGGGCGAGTACGGCCGTGATGGCGGCTGTGCCTTCTTCCGTGAGCCGGATGAGTGAGGAGCGTTTGTGCGCCGGGTTGGGGACGGACTCGACCAGGTGGCGCGCCGCCGCGTCGTTGATCATGCGCTGGACGAACTGGCGGCTCAGCGCCTGCGTCCTGCCCATCTGGGGGACGGTCATGGGGCCGTGTTCGCGCAGCAGGACGAGGACGGCCCGCACTCCGACCGGCAGGCCCTCGATGGGCGCGTCCTGCTCCACCTTGCGGTGGGCGCGCCGGTACAGCGGTCCCACCAGGTCGAACACCTCGGCAAGGCGGTCGGGTAGGTCTGCGGGGTGCTGGGGCCGGGCTGTTCCGCTCACCGTTCCATGATGACACCTTAGTTGTCATTCTTGGTCCAAGATGACACCTTGGTTGTCATGAATGATGTGTTCTGGCTCGACGTCGGCGCCGGTCGGCCTCTCGTCCTGTTGCACGGCGGCTTCGTGGACCACGGCATGTGGCACGCGCAGATCGCGGAGTTCGCCGGGAGCCACCGGGTCATCGCGCCCGACGCCCGCGGCCACGGCCGCTCCGCCAACGCCACCGAGCCGTACCGGCTCACCGACGACCTCGCCGCCTTGCTGCGCCGGCTGCGTACGGGCCCGGCCGTGCTCGTGGGTGTGTCCATGGGCGCGAGCGTCGCGGTCGAGACCGCGCTGGAGCATCCCGAGCTGGTCAGCGCCGTGGTCATCACCGGCGCAGGCACCGGCGAGCCGTACTTCACCGACCCCTGGACCGTCCAGCGCCTGACCACCTGGCACGCGGTCATGGCGGCCGGCGATCTGGAGGGGTCGGTCGAGGGGTTCATGGCGTTCGTGGCCGGCCCGTACCGGACCCTCGACGAGTGCGATCCCGACGTCGTGCGCCGGCTGCGGCGGATGGCCAGGCAGACCATGGCCAAGCACACCGCCGGCGAACCCGATTTGCTCGTCCCGGTGACCGGCACCTGGGAGCGCGTCGCCAAGATCGAGGTCCCCGTGCTGGCCGTCAACGGGGCTCTCGACTCGCCCGACCACATCGGCATGGCGGAACGGGTCGCCTCCGCCGTCGCCGACGGCCGCACGATCACCGTCGACGGTGCGGCCCACTACCCGAACATGGAATGTCCGGACGTCTACAACGAGATCCTCCTGGATTTTCTGCGGTCTGCTCGGTGATCACCGCGCCGGTGGCCAACGGTCTTATGGAGCCTGCGGGCTCAGGGGGTTCTCGGGTCGTGGAGTGTGTGCATCGCGTCCATGAGGGTTTGGTGGATGTAGTCGAGTTCGGGGGTGGAGAAGGCGGTCCAGTCGTCGGTGTCCTGGGACCACTCCGCCGGCTCGTCGGAGGCGGTGGTCCAGTCCTGGTCGGTCGCCGCGGGGTCGTGCTGGTACACCCACCAGAGGTTTCCTGAACGGTCCTGGAAGCGGGCGAGCTTGTCGCCGAAGAAGTCGGTCGGTCGGGTCACGACGCGTGCTCCGCGAGCCTCCGCGCGGGCCAGCGTGGCCTCGATGTCGTTCACGTAGACGCGGGTGAGCGCGGGGGTGAACGGCCAGTCGGGCTTGCGGTCGGCGAGCATCAGCAGCGAGTCGCCCAGGTGGAGCTCGGCGTGCAGGACGAGGCCGTCCTTGTCGATCGTACGGGCCGCCGGCACGTCGGTCGCGCCGAACACGTCGATGAGGAAGTCGATCAGTTCGATGGCCTGGTCGGTGATGATGAACGGATTGACCGTGTTCGAGCCGGCGGGCGCGTGAGGGAATGTGGTCATGATGATCCTTCCTGCGTGAGCGGTGCAGGCATGCTCGCAGGAGACGAGGTCATATTCCGTCCGCATCTGCGGGGGATGATTGACGGGTGACGTCAGGCGGCGTCAGGCGGCGTCAGGCGGCGTCTCCAGGGCGCGGAGCATTCGTGCGAGCGTCTCGCGCAGTTGCGTGCGCGCGGGGCCGGGCAGGTCGACGGTGTACTCGACGCCGGCCGGGATCCACGACAGGGCGTACATCGTCTCGCGGACGTCGCCGCCGCCCACCGGCCAGCGCGTGGTGTCGGCGCCCGCCGGCTCGACGCCCTGGGCCCACTCGCCGAACTCCTGCCGGAGCCGCTCGATCGGCATCCGGATCGTCGCGGTCGCGTCGGTCGCCTGCCTGCCCCATGACGTCGCGACGGCCACGAACTCCTCGATCTGGCGCTGGGAGAGCGGCCGTGGCTCGAAGAACACGGCGGTGCGGTGTACGGCGGAGATCCGGTCGATGCGGAACGTGCGCCAGTCGTCGCGGTCGAGGTCCCAGCACAGGAGGTACCAGTGCCGTTCGGACGGGGCCAGGTGGTGGGGTTCGACGTGGCGTGGTGACGGGCCGCTCGCTGAGGGGGATATATGGGTGAAGCGGGTGCGCTCGTGGTCGCGGCAGGCCAGCGCCAGGTCGGTCAGCACGGTCGGCGACACTCCAGGCCGGGCACTTGATGCGGCTTCGGTCCCAGGCCCGGCTCCGGTACGGGGTCCCGTCCGGGACGGGCGTACCGCGGTGGCGAGGGCGTTGACCCGTTCGCGCAGCGCGGCGGGCAGGACGCGTTCGAGCTTGGTGAGCGCCCGCAGCGTCGTGTCGGCCCCGTCGGTGAGCTGCCGCGTCGCCGCGAGACGCAGGCCTGCCGCCATCGCCACGGCCTCGTCGTCGGTGAGCAGGAGCGGCGGCACCACCCCGCCGGGTTCGAGCCGGTAACCGCCCGCGAGCCCCGGCGCCGACTCGATGCGGTAGCCGAGGTCACGCAGGCGTTCGACGTCCCTGCGCACCGTGCGCCGCGTGACGCCGAGCCGCCGGGCCAGGTCGGGGCCCGTCCAGTGCCGATGCGTCTGCAGCAGGTTGAGGAGGGCGAGCGCGCGTGCGGTGGTGTCCGGCATACCCCTCAGCCTGCTGCAGAACGAGGACCGTTCGTGTCCGCATCCGCCGGCAGGGCCGCCGCAGGACCGGAGCTGAAAACTGTCAGGAGTAGAGCCAGCAGCGGGTCCGGTGGTCCGGGGTGAACGTGTGCGTCGGCGGGGTCTCGGTGTGGCAGGCCGGGGTCGCGTGCGGGCAGCGGTGGGCGAAGGGGCAGCCGACAGGTTCGGCGAGCAGATTCGGGGGTTCCGCCAGGTCCTCCTCGTCGAGGTCGTCCGGTTCGTCCGTCCCCGGTGAGGCGGCCGGCCGGTCGGGGTCGGGGGAGGCGGCGAGCAGGAGTTTCGTGTACGGGTGCTTCGGGTCCTGGGTGACCTGCTCCACGGGCCCCGTCTCCACGATGTGACCGGCGTACATGACGCTGATCTAGTCGGCGAAGTAGCGGGCGCTGGCGATGTCGTGGGTGATGTAGAGCATGGCCAGCCCGTCGCGCCGGCGCAGCTCGGCGAGCGGGTTGAGGATGTCCAGCCGGATCGAGACGTCCAGCATCGACAGGGGCTCGTCGCCGAGCAGGACGGCCGGTTCGGCGGCCAGCGCCCGCGCGATGGCGATGCGCTGGCGCTGGCCGCCGGACAGCTCGTGCGGGTACTTGTCGATGAAGTCGTCGGCCGGGGTGAGGTTCATCCGTTCCAGCAGGTCCAGGATGCGCTGCTCCAGCTCGGCCGCCGGCGTGCGGCCGAAGTTGCGCAGCGGTCTGGACAGGATGTAGCGCACCCGGTGCAGGTTGTTCAGCGACGAGAACGGGTCCTGCAGCACCATCTGGACCCGGCCGAAGTGGGTACGGCGGTCCGCGCGCCGGACCGGTTTCCCGGCGAAGCGGATCTCGCCGCCGGTGGGGAGGTCGCCGAGTGCCAGCAGCCGGGCCAGGATGCTCTTGCCGGAGCCGCTCTCGCCCACCAGCGCCAGGATCCGCCCGCGCCGCAGGGTCAGGTCGACCCCGTTCAGCGCGTGCACCACGCGGCCGCGGTCGCGGCCGTGCAGCGGGATGCGCTTGGTCACGGCGACCGCCTCAAGGATCGCCTCTGTCGATGACATCAACGCACCGCCTTGCTTCCGGGGAGGTCGGCCGGCTGCGCCAGGAGGCAGGCGGCGCCGTGCTCGGCCGCCAGAGGCAGTTCCGGCCGGGTGGTCGAGCACTCGGGCTGCCGTTTCTGGCAGCGGGGCTGGAAGGCGCAGCCGGCAGGCAGCGCGCGCAGGTCGCGGGGCGAGCCGGGGATGCCGCGCAGCTCGCGCAGCGGCCCGTGCAGCGGCGGGGTCGATCGGGACGTAGAGCGTGTTGCCGAACTCCCACGCCGGCGTGACCCGGTCGGCCTGATAGACCACCCAGTCGGGATGGTTGGCCTGGTACCAGGCCAGGGTGTGGGTGCGGTCGAAGTCGCGGAAGGCGGGCAGGTAACCGGAGGGCACCGCGCCGGCGGGCTGCGCCAGGGTTGAGGCTCCCCAGACGAAGTCCACCAGCCCGGCGTAGACCGATTTGTCGGGGATCTGGTTGTCGAAGATCTGGCCGCGGGCGATGCCGTTCGCGGGCGGGTCGGGCAGGACCAGCGATGCCGCCTTCGCCGTACGTGCTCCTGGCCAGGCCAGGGCGCCTGCTGTCAGTGCCGCCGCGCCCGCCAGGATCTGCCGGCGGCTCAGGTGAGATTCGATCCGCGAGCTGCTTTCCATGATCAACTCCTTCGTCGAAGGCGCCCCCCACGCCACGGCCGATGACATCGAACCTAGTGACCACAAACGATTGCCGCAATACTGCAAAGACCATCATCTGATTTGCAGTCATTCCGAGCTTCAGGGCAGCGTAGATCGATTGCTGCAAGGATGGTTATCGTTCAGGCGTTCCTGAGGCAGTCCCGCACGCCGTACGCCGCGAAATCGGCCAGGTCGGCGCGGATGCGGGCGGCGACCTCCGCGTGGTCGGCCAGGTCGGGCGCCACCGCGGCGAGCAGCCGCATCGGATCGTGCGCCAGCCGCCGCAGGTCGCCGGCGCGCGGATCGCTGACCTCGACCGGCCGCCCGGCGTCGTCGGTGGCGACGGTGACGTGCCTGAGCCAGGCGGCCACCGCCAGGCAGGCCCAGCGCGGCATCGCCGCGGCGGCCAGCCGGTCGCGCACCGTGCCGAGCAGGCGGATCGGCACCTTGAGCGACCCGTCCATGGCGATCTGCGCGCATCGGTGACGCAGCGCCCGGTTCCGCATCCGGTCCAGCACCTGCGCGCCGTACTCGCGCAGGTCCACACCGGGGGGCGGGGTCAGTGCGGGCAGCACGTCCTCGTGCAGCAGCCGTTCGGCCAGCCGGGCGAGCACCGGGTCGGCGAGCGCGTCCGCGACGTGCTCGTGGCCGGTCAGCGCGCCGGTGTAGGCGAGCGTGCTGTGCGCGCCGTTGAGAATGCGCAGTTTGGCCTGCTCGTACGGCTCCACGTCCGCCACGAACCGCGCCCCCGCCCGCTCCCAGGCCGGCCGGCCGGCGGGGAAGTCGTCCTGGAGCACCCACTGGCTGAACGGCTCGGCCACCACGGCCGCCAGGTCCTCCCGCCCGGTCAGCTTCGCCGCGGTCGCCAGGTCCTCCGGCGTGGTGGCGGGCACCATCCGGTCCACCACCGTGGCCGGGAACGACACCCCCTCCGGCACGCTCCCGCAGACGTTCAGCACGGCCTCACGTAGCCGGGGGCCATTGGCGAGCAGGTTGTCGCAGCTGACCACGGCCACCGGGCCGGCCCCGTCCGAGGTCCTGCGCGTCAGGCCGGCCGCCAGCAGGTCGATCGGGCTGCCCGGCCGGGTGTCGGCGTAGGCCTTCTCGGTGATCGTCAGCGTGATCACCCGGACCTCGGGGTCGGCCACCTGCCGGATGACCTGCTCGGTCTCGGTCGGGGCGTGCAGGGTCCGCCGTACGGAGGAGATCTCGGTCGCGGAGACGTCGTCGCCGTCGCGTACCAGCAGCGTGTAGCGATGGTCCTGGGCGCGCAGCGCGCGGACGACCTCGGGAGAGCGCGGCGCCACCGCGCAGATCGCCCAGCCGTCGCCCGCCTCCTGTGTGTGGACGGCCTGGTGAGCACGGTGGAAGGCGCCGAGCCCGAAGTGCACGATCATGATTCGGCGAGGAGTTCGGCGATGTCGATCGGGCGCGACTCCACGGCCGAGCGCCAGATCGCCTCGCCCGTCGCCACCGCCAGCGCCCCCTGCCGGGCGTCGGCGAGCAGGCCGTCGCGCAGCGACTCCGGCGCGGGCGAGAACGTGAACGTGCCGGAGCCCGGCAGCGTGGTCCCGTCCGGGGTCCTGCCGTGGCGGGACTCGATCTGGCCGTGCGTGCCGCTGATCAGCACGCGGTAGCCCTCCCATGGGGAGGAGAAGTCGAGGGTGTAGGCCAGGCTCGCGCCGTTGTCGTAGCGGACCAGCGCGGGTTAGGTGTCCTCGATGTCGATCTCGTCGTCGTAGAGGTAGGTGTCGGTGGGGTACTGGTGCTCGTAGGCCAGGCCGTACAGGCCGGTGCGGACGCCGCCGGGCTCGGCGAAGGCGAACGCGCCGCTGCCCGCCTGCGCCCGGTAGTAGGGGTCGCGTTCGTACAGGTCGGCCCCCGTGTACGGCGTTCCGGAGGCGTCGCGGGGGCGGTGCGGGCTGTCGGGGCCGTAGAAGTTGAGCGCGCCGTAGGCGAAGACCTGCTCGGGAGCGGCGCCGATCCACCAGGAGACCAGGTCGAGGTGGTGGCAGCCCTTGTGCACCGACAGGCCGCCGGACAGTGCGCGCACCCGGTTCCAGCGCTGGAAGTAGCTGCCGCCGTGCCGTACGTCCACGTGGTAGTCGAGGGCGACGTGGGTGATGCGGCCGAGCCGGCCGTCCTGGATCAGCCGCTTGATCTTGCGGTGCCGCGGGATGTAGCGCATGTTGTGCGTGACCAGCACCGACCCCTTGCTGTCACGCTCGGCGCGCAGCACGCGGACGGCGTCGGCGGCGGTGGTGACCATGGGCTTCTCGGAGATGACGTCCAGGTCGCGGGCGAGTGCGGCCAGGATGTAGCCGGCGTGGGTGTGGTCGGGGGAGGCGACGATCACCGTGTCGGGCGCCAGCTCGTCGACCATCCGGTCGAAGTCGGACGGCGCGTACCAGGGCAGGCGCTCGTGCCCCTCGGGCAGCACCGAGTCGTTGAACGCCTTCACCCTCGCCCGGTCGGGGCCCACCACGCCCGCGACGGTGTCGCCGTGGTCGAGCAGGGGCAGCACGAAGCTCGCCAGCCCCCTGTTGGACAGCCCGCATACGACGTACCGCTTCATACCTGTCAGCCTCCTGCAAACGCAGTCATGTGATCCTCGTCGGGTTCCGTGCCATAATGCCGAGACTGCGCCTGAAATTGCAACAAACGCTTGCAGGAGGCTTCATGGACGACCTGACGGCGATCGGCGACCTGCTGACGGGGGAGGCGCCCGCCACCTGGGTGTTCGCGGGCGACAGCATCGTGCAGGCCGCCCGGTGGACGGCCGGGGCGCGCGGCTACGTCGAGCTGTTCTCGGAGCGGGTCAGGTACGAGTGCGGGCGGTTCCTGGACGCGGTGATCAACACGGGGGTCAGCGGCTGGCGGGGTGCCAACCTGGCAGCGCACCTCGACCGGGCGGTCCTGCGGCACGCGCCCGACGTGACGGTGATCGGGGTCGGTACGAACGACGCCAAGGACCTCTCCGTCGCGGAGTTCCGCGCCGTGCTGACGCCGGTCATCGAGCGCGTACGGGAGGCGGGGTCCCTGGTCGCCCTGCAGACCCCCGTGCCCGGGCCGATCGCGGCCATCCCCGCCTATGCCGAGGCGATCAGGGAACTGGCCGGCGAGCTGGGTGCGGCGCTCGTCGATCACCACGCTCGCTGGCAGGACGCCGATTCCCGCTGGTACGGAGATCCGGTGCATCCCAACGCCGAGGGGCACCGGGTGATGGCGCGCACGCTCGTCGACGCGCTCGGCGTACCCGAACGTACGATTGCAAGCGATAGCTGAAATAGCAGCACCGACCTGCAACAAGAGAACGCTTCCTCAGCTCCGCCCGTGCGATATCGTCGCCTCGTTGCAGCAAACCAGGAGGTCAGGCTCATGCCAGTCACGCTTGCGGACGTCGCCCAGGCCACCGGGCTGTCCGCGTCGACCGTGTCGCGGGCGTTGTCCGACCCCGACAAGGTCAACGTGCACACGCGCGAGCGCGTCCGCCGCGCGGCCCGCGAGCTCGGTTACGTGCCCAACCAGACGGCCCGCTCGCTGATCTCCGGCCATCACGACATCTTCGGGCTGATCGTGCCCGACATCGCCAACCCGTTCTTCCCGCCGATCATCAAGGCGATCCAGGCGCGGGCGGGGCTCAAGGGCAAGACCGTGATCATCACGGACGTCGACGAGCACCCGAGTGACGAGGTCGAGCGGGCGCAGATCCTGCGTAAGCGGGTGGATGGGCTGATCATGGTCTCTCCGCGTACCGGTGACGACCGGCTGCACGAGCTGGCCCGGCTCAAGCCGATCGTGTTCGTCAACCGGCGGGTCCCCGGCGCGGCCAACGTGCTGGTCGACAACGACGACGGGATGATCGAGGCGGTCGAGCACCTGACCGCGCTCGGCCACAGGAAGCTCGCCTACCTCAGCGGCCCGCGGCGCTCGTGGTCCAACGCGCAGCGGCGCGAGGCGGTCGTCGCGGCCTGCCAGGCGCAGGGCGTCGAACTGGTCGAGTACGGGCCGTTCGAGCCGCAGGTCCAGGCCGGCGTACGCGCCGCCGACCTGGTGCACGCCGGTGACGTCACCGCGGTCATCGCCTACGACGACCTGATCGCGCTCGGCCTGATGACCCGCCTGGCCGAGCGCGGGGTGCGGGTCGGCCAGGACCTGAGCGTGATCGGCATCGACGACAGCCCGATGTCCGGCATGGCCTATCCGACGCTGACCTCGATCCACGTGCCGGGGACGGAGGCCGGGGTGGTGGCGGTCGATCTGCTGCTCGACATGATCAACAATCCGGGAGAGGAGGAGCCGCCGGTCGTGCAACTGGAGACACGACTGGTCGTCCGCGGCTCCACCACCCTGGCACCGTCCAGGTGACGGCCTGCGTCACGTGACGGCCGGCCTCGGACCGGCCTGGCTTACATGACGGCGCCGAGCTGCCACGGCGCGAACTCCTCGTCGCCGAATCCGAGCAGCTCGCTGGCCGTCTGCTGCCCGGACGCGGTGGCCAGGATCAGGTCGTAGACGGCGCGGCCGGTCTCCTCGATCGTGCGTTCGCCCGTCGCGATGGGCCCGCAGTCCAGGTCCATGTCGTCCCGCATCCGCCGGTAGACGTCGCTGTTGGTGGCCAGCTTCAGGCTCGGCACCGGTTTGCACCCGTAGACGGAACCGCGCCCGGTGGTGAAGCAGACGATGTTCGCGCCGCCCGCCACCATGCCGGTGACCGAGACGGGGTCGTAGCCGGGGGTGTCCATGAAGGCCAGGCCCGGCTGCCGTACCGGCTCGGCGAAACCGTGCACGCCGGTCAGCGGCGAGCTGCCGGCCTTGGCCACCGCGCCGAGCGACTTCTCCAGGATTGTGGTGATTCCGCCGTCCTTGTTGCCCGGTGAGGGGTTGTTGTCGAGCGAGCCGCCGTGCCGCGCGGTGTAGTCGCGCCACCAGTCGATGCGGTCCAGCAGCGCCCGCGCCACCTTCTCGTCCACCGCCCTGGCCGCCAGCAGCCGTTCGGCGCCGTAGATCTCCGGGGTCTCGGCCAGGATCGCGGTGCCGCCCTGCGCGACCAGCAGGTCGGCGGCCACGCCCAGCGCGGGGTTGGCGGTGATGCCCGAGTAGCCGTCGGAGCCGCCGCACTTGAGCCCGAGCACCAGGTGCGAGGCGGGAACCTCCGTCCGGGACACGCCGAGCGAGGGCAGCAGCTCGCGGATGGCCTCGACGCCCTTCCGCACGGCCGCCGCCGTGCCGCCGGCCTCCTGGATGGTCATCGTCGCGATCGGGGTGCCGGTGGGCAGGTCGAGCTCGGCGATCTGGTTCACCTCGCACCCCAGCCCCAGCACCAGCAGCGCGCCGAAGTTGGGGTGGGCGGCGTAGCCGGACAGCGTACGGCGCAGCAGCTCCAGCCCCTCGCCGTCGGAGGCCAGGCCGCACCCGCTGCCGTGCGTGATGGCGACCACGCCGTCCACTCCCGGCGCCGAGTCCAGCATTCCCGAACGGCGGGCCTGGTCGGCGATGAGCTTGGCGACGGTCGCCGAGCAGTTGACGGAGGTGATGATGCCGACGTAGTTGCGGGTGGCGACCCGGCCGTCGGGACGCACGATGCCCTGGAACGTCTCGGGCTCCCGCCGGACGACCGTCCCCGGCGTGGGGACGACCTCGGTCCGGTCGGTGTCGTGGAAGCCCAGGTTGTGCGTGTGCACGTGCTCGCCCGGGGCGATGGGGGCGGTGGCGTGGCCGATGACCTGGCCGTACTTGGTGACCTCCGCGCCGGGTCCGACCGCCGCGAGGCTGACCTTGTGGCCGGGCGGGACGTCCTGGGTCGCGGTGAGTCCGTACCCGAAGGAGTCGCCGGCGGCGAGCCCGTCGAGCGCGACGGCCACTGTGTCGCCCTCCCTCAACCGGATGACTCTGCTCATGCGCTGCTCCCTTCTGGGCCGATGCTCATGCGCTGATCTCTTCTGGGCCGAGCCACCTGCCGCGCAGGACGGTCGCCCACGGATGGAAGCCTTCGTCGAAGACGGCGAGGTCGGCGTCGGCGCCGACCTCGATCGTGCCCTTGCGGCCGGTCAGACCGAGCACCCGCGCCGGGGTGCTGGTGGCCGCGGCCACGGCCTCGGGGACGGGCCAGCCGAGGTCGCCGGTCAGGTGGCGGAGCATGTCCGGCAGCGCCGAGGTGGAGCCGCCGAACGCGTCCGCGCCCACCACCAGTCCGACACCGTCGCCGACCTCGCAGGTCACGGTGCCGAGCCGGTAGCGGGAGCCGCGCGGCAGTCCGGTGCCCGGCGTGCCGTCGGACACCACGCACAGCCGTTCGCCCACGCAGCGGCGGGCGATCTCCAGCAACGCGGGCGGCAGGTGGCGGCCGTCGGCGATCACCTCGGCGGTGAGGTGATCGGCGGCCAGCGACTCCTCCAGCAGGCCGGGGACCCGCCACGGGCCCCGCCGGACCGTGCCGGACTGGCCGCTCCACAGGTGCGTGATGTGCGTGAGCCCCGCCTCGACGGCGGCACTCAGGTCGTCGCCGCGGGCGTCGCTGTGCCCTGCGGCGACGACGACCCCGGCGCCGGCGAGGAGACCGGTGGCCTCGACGGCGCCGGGGAGTTCGGGGGCGAGCGTGATCATGCTGAGCACGTCGCGGTGCCGCAGGAGCAGGTCGATGTCGGCGAGCGTCGGGGGACGGAGCACGGCCGGGTCGTGCGCGCCGCACTGCGCGGGCGCCAGGAAGGGGCCCTCCAGGTGCAGGCCGAGCAGCTCCGCGCCACCCTCGGCGGTACGGTCCACGGCGGCGAACGCGGCCAGCAGCTCGGCCAGCCGTTCCACGGACGCCGACACCAGCGACGCCTGCACACTGGTGACCCCCTGCCGCGCCAGCCCGCGCAGCACCTCGGCGGCCTGCCCGGAGCCCGCGTCGAAACAGGCGCCCGCGAACCCGTGCACATGCAGATCGACCAGCCCGGCCGTGACCAACCGCCCACCCAAGTCGATCACCCCGTCGGCGTGGTCGCTCGTATGCGGCGGCAGTGACGCGATCCGGCCGTCGGTGATCACCACGTCCACGTCGTCGCGGATGCCGTCCGGGAGCAGCACCCGTCCGCCGGTGAGGATCACCGCAGAGAGTCGATCTTGCTGGCGGAGTCGGCGTCGAGGAACAGCGTGGCGTGCGGCGAGCGGCGCAGGATCGTGGCGGGGCAGGCGGTCGTGATCGGATCGTTCAGCGTGGCGGCGATGGCCGCCGCCTTGCGCTGCTCGGGGACGCACACCTGGACCGACTCGGCCGCCAGCAGCGCCGGCACGGTGAGCGAGATCGCGGTGGCGGGCACGTCCTCGACCGTGGCGAAGTGCCCCTCGCCGACCTGCTGTTCGCGCGAGCGCGCGAGCAGCGTGATCACCCGCGCCCACCGGTCGTCGTCGAAGCGCGCCTGGTGCGGCTCGTTGAAGGCCAGGTGACCGTTCTCACCGACGCCCATGCACACCAGGTCCAGCGGCAGCGTACGCAGCTCGGCCTCGTATCGTGCGCACTCGGCCTCCGGGTCGGCGGCGTTGCCGTCGATGTAGTGGACGTCGGCGGGCGCGAAGGGGATCTCGATCCGCTCCCTGATCCAGCGCCGGAACGAGGCCGGGTGGTCGGCCGCGATGCCCACGTACTCGTCCATGTGGAAGACCGTCACCCGACCCCACGGGATCTCCTGCTCGCGCAGCGCGTCGGTGAACGCGTACTGGGAGTTTCCGGTGGCGATGACGACCCGGGCGGCGCCGCGCCGTCGCACCGCGTCCCGGATGGTCGCGGCGGCGCGCTCGGCCGCGGCGCGGCCCAGGTCCGCCTCGCTCGCGTACACCTCGACGGGCAGGCTGTCCGCCGTGAATCGGGAAAGTGGGGTGGACAAGTGATCCTCCTCGGACTAGGCGAACACCACCATACTGCAAACGTATGCAGCACTTGCAAGAAGGCTTGACACTCTTCCACGGCAAAGCTGCCCAGACGTCGGTGACAGCGCTTGCTACGGCCAGCCGGGCGAGGCGTCGCCGCGCCCCGCCGGAGTCATCGTGCTGGGTGCCTGGCAGCCGGGCGATGACGGCCTGATCGCCTGGATCGCCCTGTGGGCCGCCGCGGCGTACCTCGGCTGGAAGGGTTTGCGGGCTTTCGCGGGCAGGAGCGTGCGGCCCGCGCGGGCGGGGCTGGTCGAGCCGGACGCGGCGCCGCCCTCGGTGCTGGTGGAGGTGGGGGAGACCGTCAAGGGGGCCGGGCTGTTCATGGCGCGCGTCGTGGTGGTGCTCGTCCTGCTCCTGCTGATCCCGACGACGCTGGGCGCGTTCGTCAAAGGGGTGATGTCGCTCTTCGACGGCGACCTGCTGACCGCCGGCTTCGCCTTCCTGGCGGCGGGATGGCTCGGATGGTACGCCTGGGGCCCGCTGCGCGAACTCTGGAAGGGCGACGAGAGCTCCACGACCGGCGAGGACCAGGCAGCGGTGGACGGCGGCCCCGTGGGCGGGGCTCGGCCGGCGCCGGAGGGCACGGTCCTGGCTCCGCCGCGCCTGTCCCTGCCCGAGGCGTTCCTTCTCCTCTCCTACCGGTACGGGGACGTCCACGACCGGCATCAGAGCGCGGTCGCGTGCGCGGCGGCGGAACTCGGCGAGCTCGCGTTGCGCCGCAGGCTGAGGGTCGTGCCCCGGAAGAAGATCAGGGTGTTCGGCTTCGAGTGTTACCTCTCGCCGAGCAAGATCCACCTGCTGGACGCGACCCCCACCGGCCTGGCCTGGGCCGATGAGCTGCTGGCGGAGCTGGAGACGGCTGCCCGGCAGCGCGGCGGGGCCGCGACGGACTCCCCGCGTGAGCCGATCGGCCTACGCCAGTGGCTCAAGCGGCGCGGCGACAGGGCGCTCCTCCTGCACCGGGACGCGCTGACCGGCGGCGGCGTGCTGTTCCACAGCCCCCGCTCCGGCCCCGATCAGGAGGAACGCCACCACCCGGATCCCGGCGTACGCGACGCGCTGGCCAGCCGGCTCAGGGCCGCCACCGAGGAACGGGTCCCCATGGACGGGCACCTGCTGCTCCTGTCGGACCTCGTGGAGGAGGCCGGACTGAACGGCGAACTGGGACTGACCATGACGATGCGCCAGAGACTCGACCGCGCCCGGGGGATCGGGGCGGTGGCGGCCCTGCCGGAGGAGGTGCGGGACACCAGCGCGGTGCTCTCCATGAGCGTCCCCTCCAGAAGCCACGACAGCGCCTCTTCCGAGGGAGGTGGTGGGGAGTAGGCGCCGTCCTCCTGCCTGGCGCAGGCGGGGTCGATCGTCAGTTCTGGACGATGAACTGATCCCGGCCGAAGTTGACGTCCTCCAGGCTCGGCTTGATCAGGCGGACGGGCAGGTCGTCGTAGTACGGGATGGCCGGGACGCGCACCATGCGCACGTCGCACAGGTAGGCCACCCACACGCATCCGTTACCGGGTGCGCCCAGGCCGCCCTTGAACTGCCATGCCTGGTTGGGGCTGGTGTTACAGGCGTAGACGTGGATGACGCCGGTGAGGCGGCCGCCCCGGTTGTCGGCGTCCAGGCACCGTCCGAAGAACGCCACGCTCTGGACGCGGCGCGCGTCGGCGGGGGAGCCGGGGTTGGCGGACGGCTGGAAGCTCCACGCCTGCCTGGTGTCGCCCGGCTGGCACGGGTCGAAGTAGACGTAGATGCGCTGAGGGTCGATCAATTTGGCGCCCGCGGTCAGGCACTGCGTGGTGTCGGCCGGGAGGGTGATCCTGTAGGTGCCGGGTGGTACGTCGTCGAGGAGCGTGGCGCCGGTGCTCGCGGAGGCGTTGCCAGTGAGGGCAGACCAGCCGGTCACGGCGATGAGCATGGCGATGAGCGTTCGGGTCAGTGATCGTCGTCCCACGTTCGTTCCCCCTGTCGTGAGTTGGATGGGGACCAACGTAGGAAGCGAGCCGTGCCGCGGTCTTCGTGATTTCTCGCAAAGTCGGCCCATCCCGCTCGCCGGTTCTTGTCGGTCGTGGGCGGTACGGTCGGTTGTCATGAAGGAGCCGGGAGGTCGGGGGCTGCCTCTGGTGCGGTCGTGATCGGGCGAGGCGACTCCGGAGACGCGCGGGAGCGGCTGGCGTGGCAGTTCGCCGGCATCACCCCGTGGGACGAGTTGGAGGCCGTCCACATAGCCGAAGGGCTGGACTGGATCGCCGGTGGGGCGCCGCTCTACCGGACCGACGCGCCCGATGTGCCGGATCCGCACCTCGTGGCCTACACCGTGGTCCTCAGCCCGAGCGAGGAGATCCTGCTCGTCGATCACCGCAAGGCGCGGCTCTGGCTGCCGAGCGGCGGGCACGTCGAGCCCGGCGAGGACACCTGGGAGACCGTCGAACGCGAGTGCCGGGAGGAGCTGGGCGTGGCGGCCCGCCCCACCGAGTCGGCCGGGAAGCGGCCGTTCTTCGTCACCGCGACGCGGACGCGCGGTGCGCGCTCCCACACCGACGTGTCGCTCTGGTTCGTCATCGAAACCGACCCCATCACCTCCTACGACGAGGGCGAGTTCGCCGGCATCAGGTGGCTGTCGCCGCGGGAGGTCCTCGCCGAGCCCATCGAACGGCTCGATCCGCACATGCACCGGTTCACCAGGAAGCTCGTCAAGGCACTCGGCTGATTGCTAAGTACCCGAGCCCGGGGCGGGGCGGGAGATGCGGAGCATGGCGCGGTAGACCGCGGTCCCGCTGGGGGGTGGTGTCAGGGGCGGGAGCGGGGTGCCGGGGGTGGCATAGGCGCGGAGCATCTGGCCGACCAGGCGGCGCCACGCGTCAGGGGCGGCTTCGGTGGTGGCGGCGACGACGCCCGCGTTGGCCATCAGCAGGATGACGAGGTCCTCGGCGGTGAAGTCGTCGCGCAGGTGGCCGCCGGCCTGGGCGCGGGCGATGATCTCCAGGAACCCTTCGTACGCCTCCGCGCGCCGGGCTTCCAGGGCCTTGGCGGACGGGAAAGACCTGGCCAGCACGTCGGCGAAGCCCCGGTCGGCGGCCTGCATGGCGCACACGGTCTCGATGAAGCCGGTGAAGCCGCGCCACGGGTCGGGATCGGCGAGGGCCCGGGCGGTGGCGGCGGCGTAGGCGTCCATGCGGTCGGCGAAGACGGCGTTGATGAGCTCTTCGCGGCTGGCGAAGCGGCGCGACAGGGTGGCCTTGCCGACGCCCGCCTCGCGGGCCACGCAGGCCATCGAGACGCCGAGTCCTTGGCCGGCGAACAGGCGGCGGGCCGCGGCCAGGATGCGTACACGGTTGCGTTCTGCGTCGGCGCGCAGCCCTGCTTCGGACTGCTGGTCGTCGGGCGGGTCGGGGTCCGCGCTGCGGCTCATGATTCCAGTCTAGCCAAGTGGAACGGTCTACCCATTTCCTCGCCGAACGTGGCATGATGAAAACGGGTAGGCCGTTCCACTTTTCCCCGGGACGACGCCGAGCGCCGTCTTTCGCCTGGCCGAGCTGCCCACCGCACCCCCGACCGTCAAGGAGATCCCCCATGAACATCGCCCTGTGGATCGTGCAGGTCGCTCTCGGTGCCATGTTCTTCATGGCAGGCGTGATGAAGGCCACGCAGCCCAAGGAGAAGCTGGCCCCGAGGCTGCCGTGGGTGGACGACTTCTCCGCCGGCACCATCCGCTTCATCGGCGTCGCCGAGGTGGCGGGCGGGCTCGGGCTGATCCTGCCCGCCGTCACCGGCATCGCCCCCGTGTTGACCCCGCTGGCCGCGGCCGGCCTGGCGCTGACGATGGTGCTGGCCGCGGTGGTCCACGTCCGCCGCAAGGAGCCGTCCGGGATCGCCGTCAACGCGGTCCTGTTCCTGCTCGCGGCGTTCGTCGCCTGGGGGCGGTTCGGCCCTTACGCCTTCTGACGTCCTCGGCGAATCACCACCAGCCGAAGGCGGCCCAGGCCAGGACGGGGGCGACGACGATCGAGATCAGCCCGTACACCAGGAGCTGGCGGAACAGGCGGGCTCGGGCCGAGGGCTCGGCGGCGCCCAGGATGAGGCCGCCGGTGATGCCGAGCGGGTTGAGGTCGACCAGCACCGAGGCCAGGGCCACCGCGAGCACCCCGCCGACCGGGGAGACTCCGGCGGCCACCAGCGGCGGCAGCAGGGGCATGACGGTCGCGAACACCGCGATGGAGCTGGCGGCGAAGGATGTGATCCCGGCGACGTAGCACAGCACCAGCAGGCTGAGCAGCGGCGAGCCGGCCACCCCGAGCAGCTCGCTGATCTGCTTGAACGCGCCCAGGTGCTGCATCAGGCCCACGTACGTGAGCAGGCCGCCGATCAGCAGGACCACGTTCCACGGGATCCTGGAGACGATCGCGCCGAGCGGCAGCCGGAAGGCGAGCTGCAGCACCAGGGCGGCGGTGAGGCCGAGATAGCCGACGTTCATGTCGAAGCCGACGGACAGGGCGACGACGGCGGCCATGCACGCCAGCGTGAAGGCCCGCGTCCCGGAACCCGAACTGTGCGTCGCCGCCGCCGTGGGTGCGACTGTCACGGTCGCGGTGCTGGAAGCCCCGCCACTGGAAGCCCCGCCACTGGAAGCCGCGTCGCCGGAAGTGGCGCTGGGCGCGGGGTCAAGGTCGGCGGTGCCGGACGCGGGGCCGGCCGGGTCGGTGGTGCTGGACCCGAGCGGCGTGGCCGGGACGGAGGCGCGGCCCCGGGGAATGCCGCCGGTGAACCGGCCGACCACCAGGCAGCCCGCACACACGACCAGCCCCGCCACCAGCCCCCCGGCCAGGAACGTCACCGGCGCCGACCCGGGCAGGTCGATGCCCAGCTTGCCGCTCAGCGAGCGCGCGGTGACCCCGTACACGGCCAGCGGCGACAGCAGCCCGCTGATGATGCCGGTGACGCCCAGGACGGCGGCGAGCATCGGCGAGATCCGGTAGCGGGCGGCGAAGCCGAGGGCGATGGGGGAGACGATGGCGGTCGCGGCGGCGGGCAGGGTGCCGGCCGCGGTGAGCACGGCGCCGATGGCGAACGGGGCCAGCGCGATCAGCACGAGCCGGCCGCCGGCCGCCCGCAGCAGGACGTCCAGTAACCAGTCGAGGGTCCCGTTGAGCTGCGCGACGGCGAACAGGGCGGTCACCCCGACGATGAGCACGAAGAAGTCGGCAGGGAAGAAGCCGGTCACGTCGTTCGTCGGGACGCCGGCGGCCAGCCCGAGCAGGAACGCCGCCGCCAGGGCGCCAAGGCCGAGATCGAAGCCGGGGATCAGGGTCGCCGCGAGCAGGGCGGCCAGCACGATGATGGACAGGGTGGCCATGGTCATGGGCACGCCTCTTTCGGGTCAGACCACTCCTCGGTGGCGCAGGTCATGGATCTCCGGCTCGGCCAGCCCGGCGAGGTCGCGGAGAACGTCGTCGGTGTGCTCGCCCAGGGCGGGCGCGGGGCCGCCGATCGTGGTGTCGAACCCGGAGAAACGCCCGGCCGGGGCCTGCATGAGCCGTGGGCGGCCCGTTCTGGCGTCCGGCACCTCGACGATCGAGCCGCGGGCGCGGATGTGCGGGTCGGCGCAGATGTCGGCGGCGGAGTTGACCGGCCCGGCGGCCACTCCGGCCTCGGTGAGCAGGGACATCAGGGGTTCGAGGTCGTGGGCGGCGACGAAGGCGGCGACCCTGGCCTCGATCTCCTCGCGGTGTTCCAGCCGGGCGGTCATGGAGTCGTGCACGGCGAGGTCGTCGGCGTCCATGACGGTGACCAGCCGGCGCCACATCTGCTCGGTCGAGGCGGGCAGGGCCAGCCAGCGGCCGTCGAGGGTGCGGTAGAGGTCGTTGGGGCTGATGTGCGGGTTGCGGTTGCCCTGGCGTTCGCGGGGCTCGCCGGTGGCGCCGTACTCGACGACGAAGTCCTCCATCATCCGTAGCAGCGGCTCGTACAGGGGGATGTCGGCGAGCTGGGCCTGCCCGGTGAGGTCGCGCTGGCGCAGCGCGAGCATGGCGGCGAACGCGGCGTAGATGCCGGTGACGCCGTCGGCCACGGGATAGCCGGCGAAGACGGGCGGCCCGTCGGGGGTTCCTGTGCGGTGGGTCAGGCCGGCGAACGCCTCCGCGACGCGGGCGAAGCCGGGCCGGTCGGCGTACGGGCCGGTCCTGCCGAACGCGCTGACCTGGATCATCACCAGGTCGGGCCGGTACGCGCGCAGGTCGTCGAAGTCGATCCGGAACCGGCGCAGCGTCGCCGGGCGGAAGTTGGTCACCACGATGTCCACGGCCGCGGCCAGCCGGCCGACCAGCGCGGCCGCCTCGGCGTGGTGCAGGTCGATCGTGACGCTGCGCTTGCCCCGGCCGATCATCGACCAGGCGGCCGACTCGCCGTCCTCCAGCGGCGGGTAGTGGCGGGCCGGATCGCCCGTGCCGGGATGCTCGACCTTGATCACTTCGGCGCCGAACTCGCCGAGCAGCGCGGACGCGAGCGGCCCGGCCAGGATCGTCGACACGTCCAGGACACGCACTCCGCTGAGGGGGCGGTCAGCCACTTGGTATTCCTTTCACCTCGGCTTTCGCAGCCACGATCGCGCCCCGTCGCGGCGACGGGAAGACGTGGAAGCAGTTCACAGGTGAAAGGTTCTGCCTTTATGGTGGGCCGCGTGCGGGTGGAACGGGCCCGGTACTTCCTGGCCGCGGTCGAGACAGGGTCGCTGCGCGCGGCGGCGGCCCGGTGCGGCGTGAGCCAGCCCGCGCTCGGCCAGCAGATCGCGCTGCTGGAGGAGGAGCTGGACGTCGTGCTGCTCACTCGCAGCCGCCACGGCGTGCGCCCGACGCCGGCCGGGCAGGCGCTGATCGAGCCGCTGCGCCGGCTGGTGGCAGCCGAGGAGGCGGTGCGCGAGTCGGCGATGGAGACGAGCGGCACCTACCGGGGCCGGGTGCAGATCGGCGGCGTCACCGTGACCGTGGAGACCATCATCGCGCCGGTCGTGGGCCGGTTGCGGCAGTTCCATCCCGGTTTGCGGTTCGCGGTCCGCGAGGGGGCGTCGGCCGCCATCGAGGCCGCGGTGCTGGACGGCGCGCTCGACTTCGGGGTGGTCACCATGCCGGCGAGCCCGCCCGCGCCCGGGCTGCGCCGCATCCCGCTCATCTCGGCGCCCGTCGGCGCGTACGCGCGCACGGACCATCCGCTGGCGGGCCGCGACCAGATCCAGTGGCGCGACCTGGAGACCTGGCCGATCGTCACCATGCGGGCGGGCACCGTGATGTGGGAGACGCTGCACCGCCACGTGGCCGCACCCGACGTCGTCGTGCAGGCGATGTCGGCGCGGACCGTGAAGGTGATGGTCGGCCAGGGCGCCGGGGTCGGCATCCTGGCCAGGTTCGACACCTCGGCCGACATCGCCGACGTGGTCTGGCTGCCGTTGTCGGACGCCGACCCCGTCCACCTGTGCCTGACGCAGCGTCAGGACAGCCGGCCCTCGCCCTCCGCCCTCATCGTCAGGCGGCTCATCAGGGCCAGGGCCGGCGAGCTGACGGTCAGCTGATCGGTCAGCTGATCGAGCAGGTGTTGGCCACGTCGCCCGAGGTCTGGCGCGGGATGGTGGCGCTGGGCGGCGGCTGCTGTCCGGCCGTCCAGCGTTCCAGCGCCTCGAACGCGGTCCGCATGCACGGGAGCAGCGGCCGCATCCGGTCGGGGAACATGTCGTACTCGATGTCGAGGTGGGAGGCACCCTCGATCCGGTAGTAGCGGTGCCGGGCGGCCATGCCCTGCGCGCGCACCGACTTGGCGTACGCGTCGCCGTGCACCTTGATCGGCAGCAGCGTGTCCAGCGTCCCCTGCACGGTGATCAGCGGCTTGCCGATGCGGCCGGTGTGCGAAACCTTCCGCACCGCCTGGTGCACGCTCCGCGGACGGGCGTAGAAGTCGTAGTCGGCGTCGCAGTTCGGCGTGCCGCTCTGGCAGAACGGGATGCCCGCGTCGAGGTCGCCGTCGAAGTCCGGGTCGAGCTCCTCGCGGACTTTGCGCTGGGTGCCGTCCCACAGGATGCGGTAGTTGAAGTCCCACAGGAACTCCGAGCCGGGCTCGAAGCCGGCCCGCAGCATCGCGGCGTGCGCCTCAGGGTCTCCGGTCGCCGCGTACTTGGGGTATTCGCGCAGCGCCACCGGCAGGTAGGTGAGCGCGTTCGGCCGGCCGTCCGCCGTCCAGAAGGTGCCTTCCGAGTCGACGCCGCCGTCGTACAGCTCGGGGTGGTTCTCCAGGGCCCAGCGCACCAGCTGGCCGCCGTTGGAGATGCCCATCGCGTACGTTTTGCGAATCTTCTTCCCGTAATGCCGGGCCACGGTCGTCCGGGCCGCGACGGTCACCTCGGTCATCCGGCGGTACCACTCGGCGATGGCGTCGCCAGGTCGTTTCCCGTCGTGGTAGAAGCCCAGGTCGACGTTGCCCTTGTCGGTCGAGGCGTAGGCGTAGCCCTTGGCCAGCACCCAGTCGGAGATGGTGAAGTCGTTGGCGTACTGGCGGCGGTTGCCTGGCGCCCCGGCGACGACCAGCCCGCCGTTCCACCGCTCGGGCAGCCGGATGACGAACTGCGCGTCGTGGTTCCAGCCGTGGGTGGGGTTGCCGGTGGAGGTGTCGTCGAAGTAGCCGTCGATCTGGATCCCCGGCACGCCGCTCGGGTTGCGGGTGCCCGTCGAGTGCAGCCCTGTCCAGTCGGCCGGATCGGTGTGTCCCGAGGCGGTCGTGCCGGCGGTGGTCAGGTCGTCCAGGCAGGCGGCGACCTGGTGCCGCGCGCCCGGCACGTGGAGCTTGCCCATACGGGCGCAGCGGGCGTCGGTTGGCGCGGCGGCGGCCACCGGCGCCAGGGGGAGAGCCAGGAACGTGGCCACCAGAGCCGGGAGGAGAGTGGATCTGCGGAGCGGAAAGGACATGTGCGACTCCCATCGGTCAGGCCGTGGTGGACGCCATGGTGATCGACGGCGACGGGCGCGGCGACGTATGCGGTCGCCACTGTTCCCCGGCTACCTGTGGACACGACCTCCACCGCCGCGCCGCCGGCGGGCCGGCCGGATCGGCGGCGGGCGGCACGGGGAAGCCTGAGCGTCAAACGGGTGTGTACCACCGCACATCGGGCCGTACGAATGTGGAGGCACCTCACCTGGTCCGCCGTCCGGGCCGCCACCTAGCGTTCACGGTGTTCCAGCTCACCTTGTGAGTCGTGAGGAGGGGTGCATGGGCGAAGGTCCCGCGGCAGGCCCGCACGATGCCGGATCCGTCCCCGTCCTGCGGGCGCGAGGACTGGTCAGGGAGTTCCGCGGCTTCCGCGCCGTGGACGGCGTCGACCTGGACGTGGCCGAGGGCAGCGTGCACGCCCTGGTGGGACCCAACGGCGCCGGCAAGACCACCCTGTTCAACCTGCTCACCGGCTTCCTCAAGCCGACCGCGGGCAGCGTGGTGATCGACGGACACAGGGAGCTGGTCGGGCGCAGCCCCGAGGCGATCAGCCGGCTGGGCCTGGCGCGCTCGTTCCAGATCACCAGCCTGTTCGCCGAGCTGACCCCGCTCCAGCACCTGGAGCTGGCACTGGCCGGGCCGACCGGGCTCGGCTGGCGGTTCTGGCGCTCCGACCGCGTGCTGGGCCGCTTCACCGCCCCGGCCGCCGAGTTGCTCGCCCGGGTCGGGCTGGCCGGACACGGCGACGTCCCCGCGGGCTCGCTGTCGTACGGCCGCAAAAGAGCCCTGGAACTGGCGCTCGCCCTGGCGCTCGACCCGAAGGTGCTGCTGCTCGACGAGCCGACGGCCGGGATGGGCGCGGAGGACGTGGACCGCACCATCGAGCTCGTCCAGGAGATCCGCACGGGCCGCACCGTCGTCATGGTCGAGCACAACATGAACGTGGTCGCCAGCCTCGCCGACCGGGTGACCGTGCTGCAGCACGGCAAGGTGCTGCTCGAGGGCCCGTACGCCGAGATCCGCCACGACCCTCGCGTCATCACCGCCTACCTGGGGGACTCCGATGTTGCGCGTTGACGGGCTGTCCGCCTGGTACGGCGAGGCGCAGGCGCTGCGCGAGGTGTCGATGCGGGTCGACGAGGGCGAGATCGTCACCCTCGTCGGCCGCAACGGCGCCGGCAAGACCACCCTGCTGCGCTGCCTGATGGGCCTGCACGGCGCCTACGGCAGGACCACGGGCACGATCTCCGTGTCCGGCGACGACGTCACCGGGCTGCCCCCGCACGCCAGGGCCCGCCGCGGCCTCGGCTACGTCCCCGACGACCGCGGCATCTACGCCACTTTGTCGGTGGAGGAGAACCTCACGCTCGCGCCGGTGGTGAAGGGCGGCGGCCCCGAGCCGTGGTCGCTGGAGCGCGTGTACGAGACGTTCCCGCACCTGAGGGAGCGGCGCCGCTCGCCCGGGACGACGCTGTCGGGCGGCGAGCAGCAGATGCTCGTGCTCGCCCGGGTGCTGCGCACGGGCGCCCGGCTGCTGCTGTGCGACGAGCCGACCGAGGGCCTGTCGCCGCTGTTCGTCCAGCGCATCGGCGAGATCCTGCGCGAGGTCAGGGCGGCGGGCACGACGGTGCTGCTGGTCGAGCAGAACGTGCACTTCGCCGCCGCCGTCGCCGACCGGCACTACCTGCTCGCGGAAGGACGGATCGTCGAGTCGCTGGATCGCGACCAGGTCCGCGAACGCGAGCACCAGTTACTCGAATACCTCGGAATCTGACGACCGCCGACAGAACGGCCGAGCGCCCGGGAACAGAGGAGATGCCGTTATGAGAATCACGGGCTGGAGCGGCGGACTGGCCGCCGCCGCGCTGCTGCTGGCCGGATGCGGAGGCGGGCCGGGCGGCGGCGGGGGAGCGATCAGCGACGGCGGGGTGACGCTGGCCGTGCTCAACGACCAGTCGGGCATCTACGCCGACACCTCGGGCCGCAGCTCGATCGAGGCGGTCAAGATGGCGGTGGAGGACTACAAGGCCAAATACGGCGACAAGGCGGTGGCCAAGAAGGTCGAGGTGACCGGCGCGGACCACCAGAACAAGCCCGAGATCGCCAACTCCAAGGCACAGGAGCTGTACGACCGCCAGAAGGCGGACGTGATCCTCGACGTGCCCACCTCCTCCGCCGCGCTCGCCGTCGCCACCGTGGCCAAGAACAAGAAGAAGGTGTTCATCGACGTCGGCGCCGCCAGCACCGAGCTGGAGGGCAAGGCGTGCAACAAGTACACCTTCCACTACGGCTACAACAGCTACATGCTGGCCCACGGCACCGGCACCGAGGTGACCAAGGCCGGCGCCAAGAGCTGGTACATCGTCTATCCGGACTACGCGTTCGGCCAGGACATGACCAAGACGTTCAGCACGGCGATCCAGGGGGCCGGCGGCTCGGTGGTCGAGTCGGACCCGACCCCGTTCCCCAACGACAACTTCTCCACGTTCCTGCTCAAGGCGCCGGGGCTCGACCCCAAGCCGCAGGTGCTCGGCACCATGCACGCCGGCGGTGACCTGGTCAACCTGGTCAAGCAGTACAACGAGTACAAGCTGCGCGACAAGGGCGTCACACTGGCGATCGGGCTGCTGCTGCTCAGCGACATCCACTCGCTCGGGCCCGACTCCCTGGCCGGCACCCGCTACACCACCATGTGGACCTGGAACTTCGACGACAAGACCCGGGCCTGGGCCGACAGGTTCAACACCAAGCTGGGCAAGCGGCCGACCGCCAACATGGCCGCCAACTACTCGGCCGCCCTGCAGTACCTGGAGGCCGTGCAGCGCGCCGGCACCGACAACGCCGACAAGGTGGTGGCGGCGCTGGAAGGCCAGAAGGTCGAGGACATGTTCGTCCGCAACGGCACCATCCGCGCCCAGGACCACCTGCTGCTGCACGACGCCTACCTGGCGGAGGTCAAGGGGTCCGCAGACGTCAAGGAGCCGTACGACTACGAGAAGGTGCTCAACACCATCCCGGCCGCTGAGGCGTTCCAGCCGCAGCCCGACCCGGCGTGCAAGCTGTAGGGCGGCAGGAGTGCTCCAGCAAGCGTTCAACGGGCTGGTGGGCGGGTCGTTCTACGCCCTGCTCGCCCTCGGCCTGGCCGTCATCTTCGGCATGCTCGGCGTGGTCAACCTCGCGCACGGCGCGTTCTACATGCTCGGCGCGTTCGGGGCGTTCATCGCGCTGGACGCGTTCGACCTGAACTTCTGGGTGTCACTGGTGCTGGTGCCGCTGCTGCTGGGCGTGGGCGGCGCCGTGCTGGAGCGGCTGTTCGTCCGGCGGCTGACGCCGCTCGACCCGCTCTACAACTTCCTGTTCACCTTCGGGCTCGCGCTCATCCTCCAGGACCTCGTCCGGCGCGAGTACGGGGTGAACTCCCAGCCCTATCCCCGGCCGGCCGAGCTGGCCGGCACGGTCGACCTGGGGCTGTTCTCCTACCCGGCCTACCAGGTGTTCGTGCTGGGAGTGTCGATCCTGATGTGCGTCGCCGTGTGGGTGGTGCTCACCAGGACCCGGGTGGGGATGATCGTGCGGGCCGCGACCGAGCGGCCGGAGCTGACCAGGGCGCTCGGCATCGACGTCGGCCGCTGGGTGACGCCGGTGTTCGGCTTCGGGGTCGCGCTGGCCGCGTTCGCCGGGGTGCTGGCCGCGCCGATGCGCGCGGTCAACCCGCTGATGGGCGCCGACCTGATTATCACCGTCTTCGCCGTGGTCGTGATCGGCGGGCTGGGCTCGGTGTTCGGCTCGGTCGCCGCCGGGTTCGCCGTGGGGCTGGTGTCGGCGCTGGGCAACCTGTACGTGCCCGCTCTGTCGCAGATCACGGTGTTCATCCTGATGGCCGCCGTGCTGCTGTGGCGACCTGCCGGGCTGTTCGGACGTGAGGAGGCGTACCGGTGATCTTGTCCAGGCTGGCCCGCTCGGGCCGGGGCGGGATCGTGCTCCTGGTGCTCGGGCTGCTGGCCGCCCTCGTCCTGCCGTGGTTGATCTATCCGCCGGTCGCGCTGGACATCGCCTGCTGGGCGCTGTTCGCCGCCGCCGTGGACCTGCTGCTGGGCTTCACCGGACTGCTGTCGTTCGGGCACGCCGCGTTCTGGGGCGGGTCGGCGTACTGCACGGGGCTGATCGTGCTGCACGGCGGGATGCCGTTCCCGGTGGCGATCCTCGGCGGCGCGCTGTTCGCGGCGCTGCTGGCGCTGCCGATCGGCCTGCTGTCGGTACGGCTGACGGGCATCTACTTCGCCATGGTCACCCTGGCCTTCGCCCAGATGATCTACTTCGTGGCCAACCAGTGGCGTGACGTCACCGGCGGCGAGAACGGGCTGCAGGGCATCCCCCGCGAGTTCCTCGGGCTCGACCTGTCCGACCCGTTCTTCTTCTACTACGCGGGGCTGCCGTTCGTGCTGGCCGGGCTGTTCGCCGCCTGGCGGATCGTGCGCTCGCCGTTCGGGCGGGTGCTGGTGTCGATCCGTGACAACCCGGCCCGCGCACGTGCCCTCGGCTATCCCGTCGAGCGCTACCGGCTGCTGGCGTTCGTCCTGTCCGCCGCGCTGTCGGGGACGGCCGGCGGCGTCTTCGCCATCGGCCACGGCTTCGCCTCGCTCGACGGGCTCTACTGGACCACCTCGGGACAGGTGGTGATGATGGTCATCCTCGGCGGCATCGGCACGCTGTGGGGCGGGGCCATCGGCGCCGCCATCGTCGTCCAGCTCCAGGACTTCCTGGCCACCGCCGGGTTCGAGGGCATCGGCATCGTCACGGGCTCGATCTTCATCGTGATCGTGCTGCTGTTCCGCCGGGGCATCTGGGGAACGGCCCGGCACCTACTGGTTTCCCGGCGAGCTGATCGACGGGAGGCCGGTCCGCCGGTCAGCCCCGCAGCCGATGCAGCCGGAGAGCCAGCTGAATCTCCAGAGCACGCTCCGGCTCCTGCCAGTCCTCGCCCAGCAGGCGACTGACCCGGTGCAGGCGCTGGTGCACGGTGTTGATGTGCACGTGCAGCCGCTCGGCGGTCCTGGACAGGCCGCACCTGCTGCTGAAGTACGTCTCCAGCGTCCGCACCAGGGACGTGCCGCGGCGGGCGTCGTAGTCGAGCACCGGGCCCAGCGTCGAGTCCAGGAAGCCGCGCGCGTCGCGCTGGGTGCCGATCAGCAGGCCGACGAAGCCGAGCTCGCGGGCATCGGCGCCGTCGTCCAGCCGGTCGAGGGCGAGCAGCGTGTCGGCGCAGCGCCGGGCCTCCCGGTGCGCGGCGGGGACCCCGGTGAGGTCGCGGATCGGCCCGGCCGCGCCGACCGTCACGGGCGCGGCCAGCGCAGCGCCCAGCTCCTTGGCGACACGGCGCGCGGTCTCACCCGGCGCGTCGCCCGGCAGCAGCAGGACGACCTCCTCGCCGCGGGCCGCCGCCAGGCCGTGCGCCGCCGCCGCGTGCGCGGCCGCCCAGAACGCGGCCCGGCCGCGATGCCTGGGCGAGGCGTAGCGGGCCGAGAGCATCACGTACGAGGCGTCCGCGTCCAGACCGGCCCGGCGCATCCGCGCCTCCAGCGCCGCGGATCCGTCCACCCGGCTGTCCGCGCGGCCGTCCAGGCGGCCGTCCGGCCGGCCGGTAGACCTGTTGTCCGTCTGGCCGTCCACGCGGCCGTCCAGCAGGTCGTCCAGGAGCTCGCCCTGCACCCGTGCCTCCGCCTCGGCCGCGCTGCACCGCAGCAGCAACAGCAGCGCGGTGACCAGCGCGGCCCGTTCCAGGATGCGCCGGTCGGCGTCGCCGAGCTCCGCCGCGGTGCGTAACACCAGCGTGCCCAGCACCTCGCCGGGGGTCGCGATCGGGGTGACCCACAGGTCGCCGTGCCTGGTCGTGCCACCCCGTGTGTGGACGGAGCCGGCCACGGCCATCGCGGCGGAGATCTCGTCCTCGGCGAGCGGCACCTGCTCACCCGACGCGGCCAGGCAGCGGCCGTCGGCGTCCAGGACGTGCAGTGCCCCGCCCAGCACCTCGGTGACCACCGCGGCCACGTCGCCGGCGTCGCCGCCCCTGACGACCAGGGCGGTCATCCGGTCGTGCGCCTGCGCGGCCCGCTCGATCGCCGCGCAGCGCGCCCGGATCCTCGCGTTGACCGCGTCCGATTCCTCCAGTGCCGTACGGGTGTGCTCCAGCAGCCGCGCGTTGTCCACCGCCAGCGCCGCGTGCGCCGCCAGCGAGCCCAGCAGCACCGCCTTCTCCGGGGCGAACGGCCGCTGGCTGCGGTTGGCCGCGTACAGCACGCCGACCACCCGGCTGCCCAGCCGCATCGGCACGCCCAGGATCGCCACCAGCGCCTCCTCGGCCACCGCCGCGTCGATGAAGGCGCGGTGCCGGAACTGCGGGTCCGCCGCGTAGTGATCGGTGCTGTACGGCATCGCCGTCTGCGCCACCAGCCCGCCCAGCCCGTCGCCGAACGGGACCCGCAGCCGCCGGAAGGCCGCCGAGATCGACCCGTCGGTCATCCGCATGCGGGTCTCGCCGGACTCGTCGTCGTTCAGCGTCACGTACGCGACGTCCGCGTTGAGCAGCCGCCTGGACCGGCGTACGACCGTCTCCAGGATCGCGTCCAGGTCGCGCAGCGCGGCCAGGTCGCCCGCCAGGTCGAACAGCGCGGTCAGCTCGGCCTCGCGGCCGGCCTGGCGCCGCATGTCCGTGCTCACCCGCAGCGCCGCCAGCTTGGCGGCCTCCAGTTGCGCCAGCGTCTCGGGCGGCGCGCCCGCCGCCCGGGCCGCGACCACCGGCTCCTCGAACTCGACTGGCGCCGCCTCGCGGGCCAGCAGGTCGAGGAAGACGGTGCACGAGGCGAGGGGCGCGGGGGGAGCGAAGGGGGACTGCACGGTCAATGGCACGGTCATCGGTGCATCCGTCCATGTGCGGTGGGTCGGCGCTGGTCGGGGCGCGGGTACGGCATGGTCACGCATGCGGGCGGGGAACGGCGGGCCGTCCGCGTGAGAAGGTGGTCAGGTCCTGCGTCAAGGCATGCAAGGGGGCCTCCAGAGCACCACGGGCCGGGGTCTGATCGGGAGTCCGCCGAGGTTACTAAGCGCATAGTCAGGCTGTGAACGGTCGCTTGTCAACCGGTGAAGGCCAAGCCCGGCCGAACGCCGCCCGCGCGTCAGCCCGGGGCGAGCAGCTTCAGCGAGAGGTCGGCGTAGAACTCGCCGAGCTGCTCGGGCGAGTCGGGGCCGTCGAGCCGGTACCACCGGACGAGGTCTATGGCCAGCGACAACATCGCCCGCGTGACCCGCGTGACGTCGACCTTCGCGAACGCCCCGTCGGCCACCCCGCGCGCGACCGCGCCCCTGAAGTAGCCGTTGGTCTGGTGGCGCAGCTCCACGATCTCGCCGTAGTGCTCGGGCGTCAGGCCGTGCAGCTCGATCTGGCAGACGCGGGCGGTCACGTGGTGGCGGGCGTGCCACACGGTGTACGCCGAGACGATGGCGCGCAGCCGCTCGGCCGAACCGTCGAGGCTCGTGATGGCCGGATCCCTGACGTGCGCCAGGACGCGTTCGTGGCCGGCCTTGACGATCTCGTACAGGACCAGTTCCTTGGACGGGAAGTGCACGTAGAGGGCGGCCGGGCTGAGCCCGACGCACTCGGCGATGTCGCGCGTGGTCGTGGCGTGGAAGCCGTTCGCGGCGAAGCAGCGCACGGCCGACGACAGCAGCCGGCGCTGGACCTCCCCCAGGTCGTCTCTCCACAGCTCGGGAGAGTGGTCCCGCAGCCGTGAGTCGTCCGCCAGATCCTGCGCGGTGAACCGGGCCTGCCGTCGGGCCATCTTCGATCCTCGCCCCCTTCGACCCCGAGTGCGTGGTCTCGATGCCGCCCGCGCCGCCCATCGGACATGCCGGCCACGATGAGGGTGTGGCCCGCCGCGAGTCTTGGTAACTCGCATTCTAGGGCTGACTATGCGCTTAGTCACCGGCGATATGTGACATGCCTGGCACACGATACGGCGGAGCACTGCCGAGTGCTCCGCCGTGGGGAAAGAGAGGGGGATGTGACGGGTGGTGCGCCGGTGCCGCGCCGGTGCCGAGGGCGACGCGACCGGCCGGGTGGCGCCCTCGGTTTGATGGCGCCCCGGCCCGGTGGTGCGCCGGTCAGGCGGCGTCGAGGGCTTCGGTGATCTTGCGGGTCATGTCGGTGACCGTCGGGCTCGGCCGGCGGCCCTGGTCGGTGCGGGTGGCCGCCTCGACGGCGACGAGGACGGTCTGGCGGAAGTTGCCCGCCTCCGCCGGGTCCTGCCGCTTGAGCAGGGTCATCGCCGCGGTCAGGGCGGGCAGCACGTGGTCGGCGATGGCGGCCACGGACTTGCCGTTCAGGTCCACGCCCGTCGACTTGTCGGCCAGCACGTGGCCGATCGGGCCGGTGGCGGAGTACAGGGCGATGGAGCCCTTGGTGGCGACCTTGTGCGGGCTGCCCCCGGTGTCGGCGGCGGCCAGCAGCGTGACGGCGCCGTACGCGGCGGTGCGCAGGGTCAGCTTGTCCTGGTCGGTGAGGGTGATGGTCATGAGGGTGTGCTCCTTCTTCGAGTTCTTCGAGGTGGTCGGGCGGAGGTGCGCGCTGGTCAGTCGTCGATGGCCTGGTAGAGGGTGGTCCAGAAGTCGTGGACCAACTGGGCCGGGTCCGGGATGGTCATGCCGACCTGGGTGAGCAGGATGCCGGTGAGCCCCTTGGCCGGGTCGGAGTAGGCCGTGGTGCCGGTGCCGCCGTCCCAGCCGAACTGGCCGACCGAGGCGTAGTCGCCGCGGTAGGTGCGGACCGCCATGCCGAAGCCCCAGCCGCCGTGCTGCCCCTGGCCGAAGGACACGTGCACGTTGTCGGTCGCCATGGCGTTCCTGACCGCCTGCTGGGCGGGGGTGAGGCGGTTGGTGGTCATCAGCTCGACGGCCGGCCGCGACAGGATCCGCTCGCCCTCGTGCGTGCCGCCGTTCAGCAGCATGCGGAAGTAGGCGTGGTAGTCGTCGACGGTGGAGACCAGGCCCCCGCCGCCGCCCTGGAACGCCGGCGGCTTGCTGTGGCGCCCGCCCTCGGCCTCGTCCCACACGTGGAACTCACCCGTCTGCGGGTCGGGGGCGTAGAGGACCGGCAGCCGGTCGATCTTGTCGCCGTCCAGGTGGAACCCGGTGTCCTTCATCCCCAGCGGCTCGAAGACCCGCTCACGCAAGAACGTCTCGAACGTCTGCCCGGTGACCCTGGCCACCAGCACGCCGAGCAGGTCGTTGCTGATGTGGTACTGCCACTGCTCGCCCGGCTGGTACATCAGCGGCAGCGAGCCGAGGCGGCGCATCCACTCGTCGGGCTCGGGCATCGGCTCCGGCAGGTTGGGCGTCAGCCCCTGCTCGAAGACCGCGTTCATGATCGGGGTGCCCAGCGACGTCATGTCCATGCCGAGCCCGAATGTGGAGGTCAGCAGGTCGCGTACGGTGATCGGCCGCCGGGCCGGGACGGTGTCGTCGAGCGGGCCGTCGACCCGCTTCAGTACCTTCCGGTCGGCCAGCTCGGGCAGCCACTGCTGCACGGGGTCGTCCAGCCGCACCCGGCACTCGTCGAGCAGGATCATCGCCGCGGCCATCGCGACCGGCTTGGACGTGGACGCCATCCGGAAGATCGTGTCGCGGCGCATCGGCGGGCCGCCGTCGTGGCGCATGGTGCCCAGTGCCTCGACGTGCGTCTCGCCGCCGCGGCTGACCAGGGCGACCAGGCCGGGGATGCGGCCGGACTCGACCCGCCGGGCCAGCACGTCGTGCAGCCTGCGCAGCCCGCTGACGGAGAAGCCGCCGTTGTCGTGTCGCATCGTGAATCTCCTCACGGACGTTCGGGAATCTCTGAACAACCCTGACGGTACATTGCGTTCAATAAATCGTCAACAAGCAAAGTGGGCTGTATAACCGGTTGAAAAGCATGAAATGGCTTGCTTTTGCAATGACGATGAAAGTGAACGCAATGACGGATCCGAGCGAGGATTGCAATGAGGTGCGCTTGAATGCATACTGTGCGACGGAACGGCGCACGCCGACCAGAGCAGACAGGAGCCGAGCACCGATGCCCGGAGGCAGACTGACCGGCCAGGACCGCCGGCACATCGCGACATGGCTGGCGGAGGGGCTCGGCTACGCGGAGATCGGCCGCCGCCTCGGCCGGCCCGCCTCGACGATCATGCGCGAGGTCACCAGGAACGGCGGCCCCGGCGACTACGGCGCGGACCGCGCGCAGGAGGCCACCCGGCACCGCGCCCGTAGGCGCAAGCAGGCCCAGCCGCAGCAGCCGGCGATCCCCGACGGCGGCCACGGCCGCGACCCCCAGGCGGTCCAGGAGTTCACCGAGTCCTTCACCGACCTCCTCGTCGGGCAGGGGCTGCCCAAGATGGCGGCCAGGGTCCTCGCCTGCCTCTACGTCACCGACGCCGGCAGCCTCACCGCCGCCGACCTGGTCCAGCGGCTGCGCATCAGCCCGGCCTCGGTCTCCCACGCCGTCACCTTCCTCGAACAGCAGGGCATGCTCAGGCGCGAACGGACCCCCGGCGGGCGCCGCGAACGCTATGTCACCGACGACGACATCTGGCTGCGCTCCATCCAGGCGTCCGTGGACATGAACGAGGCGCTGACGGCCGCGTCGCGGCGGGGCGGCGAGATCCTCGGGCCCGCCACCCCGGCGGGCGCCCGCTTCGAGACCGCCGCCGAGCTGCTGTTCCTCGTCAGCGAGGCGCTCCGGCAGGCCATGGAGCAGTGGCAGCGCAACCTGGAGGAGCGGCGGCGCTGAGCGCGTGGCACCCGTTGCCGAGGGGTGTGGCGGGCGGCGATGAGGGCCTGGCGAGCGGCGATGGGGGCGTGGCGGGCGGCGCGGAGGGCGTGGCATACTCCGTCACCATGAGGGACCTTGATCGCGTTCGCATGCGGCTCGATCGGGTCCGCGCGGCGGCCGAGGAAATCGATCCGGTGTTCCTCGACACGCCGTCGCCGCCGTGCCCGCCGCTCGGCCGGGCCCTCGGGTGCGCACTGACGCTGAAGGTCGAGACGCTCAATCCGGTACGGAGCTTCAAGGGACGCGGTACGGAGACCGTGGCGGCCCAGGCCCGGCGGGAGGGCGCGTCCCGCATGGTGTGCGCGAGCGCGGGCAACCTCGGCCAGGCGCTGGCCCACAGCGGCGCGCGCCGGGAGCTCGACGTCACCGTCGTGGCCGCGACCACCGCCAACCCGCTCAAACTTCGCCGGATCGCCGAACTCGGCGCGGAGATCCGGCTCGAAGGCGCCGACATCGAGGACGCCCGGCTGCTGGCCCGCGAGCTGGCCCGGGCCGACGGCGCCTACCTGGTCGAGGACAGCCTGGACCTGGCGACCTGCGAAGGCGCCGCCACGATCGGCCTCGAACTCGTCCGCGACGATCCAGAGCTCGACGTCGTGCTCGTCGCCCTCGGCGGCGGGGCGCTGGCCGGCGGCGTGGGCTACGTCGTCCGCTCGCTCGCCCCGCAGGCCGAGGTGATCGGCATCCAGCCGTCCGGCGCGCCCGCCATGGCGCTGTCGTGGCGGCGGGGCACGGTCGTCGAGACCGATCACATCGACACGATCGCCGACGGCGTCGCCGGGCGCTGCCCGATCCCCGAGGTGCTCGACGACCTGCTCGTGGTACTGGACGACGTGGTGCTCGTGGCGGAGGACTCGATCAAGGCCGGCCTGCGCGCCCTCTACGAGCACGCGGGCCTCGTCGTCGAGCCGTCGGCAGCGCTCGGGATCGCCGCCGTGCTGGAGCAGCCGGAGCGCTTCGCCGGCCGGCGCGTCACCACGATCCTGTGCGGCAGCAACGTGCTGCCCGCCGACTTCGCACGCTGGGTCTTGGAACCGGCCGCACACGCCTGACGCGCGGCGGCGCTGAGGGACCGGGAACGGGAAAAGAGGAGAAACCACTCCCTTCCACTTTCAACGTATAGCGCACAGGGGGGCTTGCCACAAGGCCCCGGTCATGCCGCAGAATCGGCGGCCGAGGCCGACAGCTGCGCAAACGGGAGTCAATGACTGTGAACCACCTGACCATCAGCGCGTTCGACCTTCCCGCCCGCCTCGCCCCCAAGGCGGACCCGGCGCTGATCGCCCGGGACGAGGAGCGGTTCGCGGCCATCGCGGAGAGTCTGGAAGCGTCGATCGCCGAGTTGTCCGCCCGCCTCGACGCCGAGCGGAAGTCGCCCGGCGGGCTCGGCAGGCAGGCGATGGACCGGGACCTGGAGGTGCACCGGCTGACCGCCCGCCTGCGCGCCCTGCGCCGCTTCGGCCTGGACCTGTGCCTCGGGCACATGGTCGGTGCGGACGACTCCGAGCCCGTCTACATCGGCCGGCTCGGCCTGACCGACGGCGCGGGCCGCCGGCTGCTGCTCGACTGGCGCTCACCCGCCGCCGAACCGTTCTTCGGCGCCACCCACGCCAACCCGATGGGCCTGACCAGCCGCCGCAGGTACCGCTGGACCCGCGGCCGGATCAGCGACTACTGGGACGAGGTGTTCACCCCCGACGGGATCGAAGGGCACGCCGCGCTCGACGACCAGTCGGCCTTCATCGCCAGCCTGGGCGGCAGCCGTTCGGCCCGGATGCGGGACGTGCTCGGCACCATCCAGGCGGACCAGGACGCCATCATCCGCGCCGGATCGCGCGGCGCCCTCGTCGTGGACGGCGGCCCCGGCACCGGGAAGACCGTCGTCGCCCTGCACCGCTCCGCCTACCTCCTCTACTCCGATCCGCGCCTCGGCCACCGCAGGGGCGGCGTGCTGTTCGTCGGCCCGCACCAGCCGTACCTGGCCTACGTGGCCGACGTCCTGCCCAGCCTCGGGGAGGAGGGCGTACAGACCTGCACCCTGCGCGACCTCGTCGCCGAGGGTGCCACGGCGACGGTCGAGACCGACCCGGAGGTGGCGCGACTGAAGTCGTCCGCCGGCATGGTGAAGGCGATCGAACCGGCCGTCAGGTTTTACGAGAACCCCCCGGCCGAGGGGATGACGGTCACCACCCCCTGGTCCGACCTCTGGCTGAGCCCCGAGGACTGGGCCGAGGCGTTCGAGGCGGCGGAGCCGGGAACGCCGCACAACGAGGCGCGCGAGCAGATCTGGGCCGAACTGCTCACGATCCTGATCGACAAGCACGAGGAGGAGGCCCCGGACGGCCTGCTGCGCACGTCGCTGCTGCGCAACAGGGAACTGCGCACGGCCTTCAACCGCGCCTGGCCGCTGATCGAAGCCGCGGACCTCGTCGGAGATCTGTGGTCGGTGCCCGCCTACCTGCGGATGTGCGCCCCCTGGCTCAGCCCCGACGAGGTCAGGCGGCTGCGCCGCCAGGACGCCCAGGCCTGGACGGTGTCCGACCTGCCACTCCTGGACGCGGCCCGGCAACGGCTCGGCGACCCGGAGGCGTCCCGGCGCAGGCGCCGGCACCAGGCTTCCGTCGCCGCCGAACGCGAGCGCATGAACAAGGTCGTCGACGCCCTGATCGAGGCCGACCCCGACGGCGAGGGCCTGGTGACCATGCTGCGCGGGGAGGATCTGCAGAACAGCCTGATCGAGGAGGGCACACCGCCCGGCACCGAGCCCGACCTGCTCGCCGGGCCGTTCGCGCACGTCGTCGTGGACGAGGCCCAGGAGCTGACCGACGCGGAGTGGCAGATGTTGCTGCTGCGCTGCCCGTCCAGGAGCTTCACCATCGTCGGGGACCGGGCCCAGGCCAGGCACGGCTTCACGGAGTCGTGGCGGGAACGGCTGGAGCGGATCGGGCTCGACCGGATCGACCTGGCTGGCCTCAGCATCAACTACCGCACGCCCGAGGAGATCATGACCGAGGCCGAGCCGGTCATCAGGGCCGTGCTGCCCGACGCCAACGTGCCCACCTCCATCCGCGCCGCCGGCGTCCCCGTCGGGTACGGATCCGTCGCGGAGCTGGGCCCGATCCTCGACGCCTGGCTCGCCGAGCACGCCGACGGGACCGCCTGCGTCATCGGCGATCCCACGTTCCAGGAGACGCCCCGCGTCCGGTCACTGACCCCTGAGCTGTCGAAGGGACTGGAGTTCGACCTGGTCGTCCTCGTCGATCCCGAGCGGTTCGGCGAGGGCGTCGGGGGCGTCCGGGGCGTCGAGGGCGCTGTGGACCGGTATGTCGCGATGACCAGGGCGACCCGGCAACTCGTCGTCCTCACCGGCTCCTGACGCCTGGTCACGGGTGGTGCGAGGGGCCGGCCGGCCGCGCGACCGCACCTCAGGGCGCCTGGCGACCGGCCGATCGGCGGAGCCGGGTCAGCCGTCCGGTGGAGCGGCGGTTCAGCCGCCGTACCGGGAGATCGGCCGATGCGGGGGCGGTCGGAGCGCTGGGACGGTGAGGAGACCCCGGTCTTCAGGGGACCGGCGCCGGAAGGATGGACATGAGTCAGTCGGAACGAGAGCAGGTGAGCCGGCGGAGGCTGCTCGCCGGCGCGGGGGCCGTGGCGGGCGGCGCGCTGGGCGCGGGGATGACGGGTCCGGCGATGGCGGATGTGGCGGCGGGCGTGGCGGGGGATGCGGGTGCGGGCGATGGAGGCCCGGCCGGTGCGGAGGAGTTCGGGCCGGTGCGGATCCGGCCTGACGACCCCCGGTACGACGGCCTGCTGCGCGGTAACAACTTCCGCTTCGCGGGCCGTCCGGACGAGATCCGCGTGGCCGGCTCGACCGAGCAGGTGGTGCGCGCGGTGACGGAGGCGGTCCGCGCCGGACGGCGGATCGCGGTGCGCAGCGGCGGCCACTGCTTCGAGAACTTCACCGCCGACTCGGCGGTGCGCACGCTGATCGACCTCTCCCCGATGGACGCGGTCGGCTACGACCCGCGCAGGAAGGCGTTCGTGGTGGAGCCGGGGGCCACGCTCGGGCAGGTCTACCGGACGCTGTTCAAGGGCTGGGGCGTGACGATCCCCGGCGGCAGCTGCCCGGCGGTGGGCGCGGGCGGTCACTTCGCCGGCGGTGGGTACGGGGCACTGTCGCGCCGGTACGGCTCGGTGGTCGACCACCTGTACGGCGTGGAGGTCGTGGTGGCCGGCGCGGACGGCGCAGCCCGCGCGGTGGTCGCCACCCGCGAGCCCGGCGACCCGAACCGCGACCTGTGGTGGGCGCACACCGGCGGTGGCGGCGGCAACTTCGGCGTGGTCACGAAGTACTGGCTGCGCTCGCCCGGCGCCACCGGCTCCGACCCGGCCGGGCTGCTCCCCGCCTCCCCGGCGGAGATGCTGGAACGCGTGATCGCCTGGCCGTGGGAGGGCATGACCGAGGCGGCGTTCACCCGGCTGGTGCGCAACTTCGGCACCTGGCACGAGCACAACAGCGCGCCGGGCGCACCGTCGGCCGGCGTCTACGCGATCCTGTTGCTGTCGCACCGCGCCGCCGGATACGTCTCGATGGCCGTGCAGATCGACGCGGGCCTGCCCGGCGCGGACGGCCTGGTGAACGAGTTCGTCTCCGCGGTGAGCGCCGGCACGGGCGTCGAGCCCATCGTCGACACCCGGGGGACGATGCCGTGGTTGCACCGGATGACCTGGCCGGGCACGGGCGAGGCCGGCGACGCGACCGCCCGCCGGTACAAGAACAAGGCTGCCTACCTCCGCAAGTCGTTCACCGACCAGCAACTCGCCGCGATCCACCGCAACCTGACCGGCTCCACCGGGAACGAGCGCTCAGGAATGTTGCTCATCGGGTACGGCGGCCAGGTGCGCGCGGTCGCGCCGGAGGCCACCGCGGTCGCCCAGCGCGACGTGGTCATGAAGGCGGTCTACTACACGACCTGGGCCGACGCGGCCGACGACGCGAGCAGCCTGGCCTGGGTGCGCGGCTTCTACCGTGACGTGTACGCCCGCACCGGCGGCGTGCCGGTGCCCGGCGAGGTGGACGACGGCTCGTACATCAACTATCCCGACGTCGACCTGATCGACCCGGAGTGGAACACCTCCGGCGTTCCCGGGCGCATCCTCTACTACAAGGACAACTACCCACGACTCCAGCGGATCAAGGCCCGATGGGATCCGCGCGGCGTCTTCCGGCACGCTCTGAGCATCGAACTGCCCTGAGCGAGCGGCCCCCAGAGCAGGCCCGGGTCGCGGTTAGGTTGTGGGCAGGGACACGAGTGATGAAGGAGCGCGCATGGACGGTGCGGTCCCTCGCAGGCGGCCGGTGGTGACGGGCGTCGTGCCGTACACCCTGCTGGCGGTCCTGGCCGTCGTCACGGTGCCGATCAGGTGGGCGCACGGCACGTCCCCGGCCGCCGACCTGGCCCTGTGCGCGCTGACGGCGGTGTGGATGCTGGGGGGCTTCACGCTGCGGCCCGGCTGGCGGGAGCGTCCGCCGGTGATGGCGGTGTTCTTCGCCGGACTGGTCGTGATCATGCTGGTGCTGGTGGTCAGGGCGCCGTGGTTCGGGTTCTTCACGCCCGCGGGCTACATCTTCGCGTTCGAGGTGCTGCCCTGGCCGTGGCGGCAGGCCGGCGTCGCGTCGGTGGCGGTGGTGGCGGGCACGGCGCAGTCGTACGCGGTGGACACGAGCACCACCATGGGCCTGACCCTGTACGCCGCCGTGGTGGCCGCGAACGCGATCCCCATGTGCGCGTTCGCCTGGCACTCCCGGCGCGACGACCAGCGCAACGAGGAGCGCCTGCGCGCGCTGGAGGAGGCGCGCGAGGCGAACCGCAGGCTGGAGGAGACGCTGGCGGAGAACGCCGCCCTGCACGAGCGGCTGGTGGCGCGGGCCAGAGAGGCGGGCGTGCACGACGAGCGGCGGCGGATGGCCAGGGAGATCCACGACACGCTCGCGCAGGGCTTCACGGGCATCATCAGCCAGCTCCGCGCGGCCGAGCAGGCGGGCGACGACCCGGCGGGCTGGCGCCGCCACCTCGCCGCGGCGGCCGGGCTGGCAAGGGAGAGCCTGTCGGAGGCGCGGCGGTCGGTGGACGCGCTGCGCCCCGAGCCGCTGCGGGCGGCCCGGCTGGAGGAGGCGCTGGCCGGCGTGGCCGGCCGCTGGGCGGACCTGCACGGCATCCCGGTACGGGTCACGACGACCGGCACGGCGCGGCCGATGCCGCCGGAGGCCGAGGTCGCGCTGCTGCGGGCCGCGCAGGAGGCGCTGACCAACGTGGCCAAGCACGCGGGGGCGACCCGGGTGGGGGTGACCCTGTCCTATCTGGAGGACGAGGTGGCGCTGGACGTGCGTGACGACGGCGGCGGCTTCGACCCGGCCGGGCTCGGCGGCGGCGCCGCCCGCGCCGGGTTCGGGCTGGAGGCGATGCGGCAGCGGATCGAGGGGCTGTCCGGCAGCCTGGCGGTCGAGTCGGAGCCGGGCGCGGGCACGGGCATCTCGGCCCGCGTGCCCGCTGCGCGAGAGGGGGCAGGGGCGTGATCAGGCTGCTGGTCGTGGACGACCATCCGGTGGTCAGGGACGGGCTGAGCGGCATGTTCGCCCGCGAACCCGACTTCGAGGTGGTCGGGGAGGCCGGTGACGGGGCCGAGGCGGTCCGGCTGGCCAGGGCGCTGCGGCCCGACGTGATCCTCATGGACCTGCGCATGCCGGGCACGGACGGCGTCAGCGCCATGCGGGAGCTGGCTCGGGACGGGGGCGGGGCGCGGGTGCTGGTGCTGACCACGTACGACACCGACGGCCACGTGCTGCCAGCAATCGAGGCCGGCGCCACCGGCTACCTACTGAAGGACGCGCCGCGCGACGAACTGCTGCGCGCGGTCCGAGCCACCGCGCGGGGCGAGGCGGTGCTCGCGCCGTCGGCGGCGGCGCTGCTGATGAGCCGGGTACGCTCGTCCGCCACCGGTCCGCTCAGCCCGCGGGAGCTCGAAGTGCTGCACCTGGTGGCCGCCGGGGCGACGAACCGGGAGGCGGCGGCGAAGCTGTTCGTCACCGAGGCCACGGTGAAGTCGCACCTGCTGAACATCTACGGCAAGCTCGGCGTGGGCGATCGGGCCGCCGCGGTCACCGAGGCGTTCAACCGGGGCCTGCTCGTCCCACGATCACCCTGAGCGCTGCTTTGAGAGGTCCCACGCTCTCCTGAACGGCGACGTCGGCGTTCAGCGGATTTCGGCCATGACGCGCCGCATGTCGGAGACGGCGCGCAGGGTGCCGCCGATGGTGCCGGTCACCTTCGAACGCCCGGTCCTGGGCAGGTAGTCCACCCGTACCTCGTCGATCCGCCAGCCGGCCGAGGCGGCGCGCAGCACCATCTCCAGCGGGTAGCCGAAGCGGCGGTCGGTCAGCGCGAGGTCCAGCAGCGCCAGGCGTCTGGCCGCCCGCATGGGGCCGAGGTCGTGCAGCGGCGCACCTGTACGGCGGCGCAGGTTCGCGGCCAGCACGGCGTTGCCCAGCCGCGCGTGCCGGGGCCAGGCGCCCGCGCCCCGGGGCGTACGCCGGCCCATGACCAGGTCGGCCCGCCCGTCGAGCACCGGATCGGCCACCCGGGGCAGCTGACCGGGGTCGAGCGAGGCGTCGGCGTCCATGAAGCAGACCAGGTCGGCGGTGGCGGCGAGCAGCCCGGCATGGCAGGCGGCGCCGAAACCGCGCGCGGGCTCGTGCACCACCCGCGCGCCGAGGCCGGCGGCGACCTCCGCCGACCGGTCCGTGCAGCCGTTGTCGACCACGATCGGGCGATAGCCGGCGGGCATGCGCCCGAGCACCCAGCCGAGCGCGTCCTCCTCGTTCAGGCAGGGCAGAATCACGTCCACCGTCATGATCGGCGGGCCTCCTCGTAGCGGCAGCGGGGGGTTACGTTCATGACCAGGCGAACTCCTTCACGCCCGCCTCGAAGCCGATCTCGGCGTGGAAGCCGAGCTCGGTCCTGGCCCGGATGGCCGAGGCGACGATGTGGCGGACGTCGCCGAGCCGGTAGGCGCCGGTCACCACCGGCTCGGGCCCGCCGCGTTCGGCCGCCAGCGCGGCGGCCATGTCGCCCACGGTGTGCGGGGTGCCCGAGGCGACGTTCCAGGCGCGCAGCTCACCGGCCGGCACCGTGGTCGGCACTCTGGCAGGCGCTGTGGCAGGTGCTGTGGCAGGTGCTGTGGCAGGTGCTGTGGCAGGCGCTGTGACCGACGCTGTCGCCGACATGGCCGCGAGGTTGGCCCTGGCCACGTCCCTGACGTGCACGAAGTCACGCCGCTGGCGGCCGTCCTCGAACACCTTCGGCGCCCGGCCCGCCTCCAGCTCGGAGCGGAAGATCGCGGCCACCCCGGCGTAGGGCGTGTCGCGCGGCATGCGCGGCCCGTAGACGTTGTGGTACCGCAGCGCCGCAGCGCTCCCGCCGGTCTGCCTGGCCCAGTTGGCGGCCAGGTGCTCCTGCGCGAGCTTGCTGGTGGCGTAGGCGTTGCGCGGATCGGGCCGGGCGTCCTCGTCGATCTCCGCGCAGGCCAGCGGCGCGCCGCAGCGCGGGCACGGCGGCTCGAACCGGCCGCGCTCCAGGTCGTCCACGGTCCGCGGCCCCGGCCGTACGTCACCGTGTTCCGCGCACTCGTAGCGGCCCTCGCCGTAGATCACCATCGAGGACGCCAGCACGAGCCGGCCGATCCCGTGCCTGGCCATGGCGGCGAGCAGGACCGCCGTGCCGTACACGTTGACGCCGGCGTAGTCGGGCAGGTCGGAGACGTCCACGCCGAGCCCGACCTTGGCGGCCTGGTGCACCACGACGTCCGCGCCGGGCAGCAGCCCGTCGAGGACGGCCGGGTCCTGGACGTCCTGGCCGGTCCGCAGGTCGAGGCCGACGACGTCGTGACCCGCCGCCTCCAGCGCTTCGGCCACGTGCCCGCCGATGAAACCGGCCGAGCCGGTGACCAACACTCTCATGCCGCCGACGCTAGGCCGCCGGCCCGCTCGCGATAAGGGACGTTCGCAGTTCGTAAGGCTTCTTACGGAGATCGAACGGAGAGCGACGGAGCGACCGCGAACCGGCGCGTGGATGCGAGGCTGCCGCCTGTGAGCCGGAACACGTTAGCGACGGGGGCAGTGCTCGTCCTCCTGGCGGCCACCGTGGCCGGGATGGTGACGGGGCCGCCCCGCCTGGGCTGGTACCTGCTGGCCTGGGCCCTGTTCTGCGTGGCTCTGTGGCTGGCAGGGCGGGTGGCGGAGCGGCGGCTGACCGCGCTCGTCGTCGGCGGCGGGATCCTGCTGGCCGCGACCGGGCTGGTGGCGCCGCCGAGCAGCAGCACCGACTCCTTCCGTTACGCGTGGGACGGCAAGGTGCAGGCCGCGGGCGTCTCGCCCTACGACCACCCGCCGTCCGACCCGGCGCTCGCCGGGCTGCGCGACGGATGGCTGTTCCCCGCCGACTGCGCCGGGCCCGGTCTCTACCCGCTGCCGGACGGCGGCTGCACCCGGATCAACCGCCCCACCGTGCCGACGATCTATCCGCCGTTCGCCCAGGGTTACTTCCTGCTGGTGCACTGGCTGTCGCCGGAGGGGTCGCGGCACAAGGTTCTCCAGCTCGGCGGCTGGCTGATGGCCGTGCTCACGCTGCTGACGCTGTGCCGGCTGGCGGGCGCGCGGCGGGCGGCGATCTGGGCGTGGTGTCCCGCCGTACCGGTCGAGGCGGTGAACAACGCGCACGTCGACATGGCAGCCGTGCTGCTGGTGGCGCTGGCCTTCTGGACGGTACGGGGGCGCGGCGAGCGTCTGCAAGTGCGGGGGCTCTGGGCGCGCGGGGCGCTGCTGGGCGGCGCCGTGGCGGCCAAGCTGCTGCCCGCGACGGCGCTCGTGGGCTCGCTGTCCGGCGTGCTGGCAAGCGGGGCGCCGGGCGGGGCGGGCGGCGTGATCGGCGGGGTGGCGTGGCGGCGGCTGCTCGGTGTCGTGGTGCCCGCGACGGCCGTGGTCGTGCTGTCGTACGTGCCGTACGTGCTGGCCTCGGGTCCCGCGGTGGCGGGTTACCTGCCGGGCTACCTCCAGGAGGAGCACTACGAGGGCGGCGGCAACCGCTACCTGGTCCTGCGGCTGGTCCTGCCGGACGCGTGGGCCCCGTACGCGGCGATCGGGCTGCTGGCGCTGGTCATCCTGGCCGTCCTGCGGTACGGCCGCCAGGAGCGGCCCTGGCAGGGCGCGCTGGTGGTCAGCGGCGCGCTGCTGCTGCTGTTCACCCCCGGCTACTCCTGGTACGCGCTGCTGGTCGTCGCGCTGGCCGCCAAGACCGGCCGGTGGGAGTGGCTGGGCGCGGCCCTGGCGGGCGCCATCGCCTACGTCGACGGCCCGATGGGCGCCGGCATCCTCGCAACCGTTTTCTACGCCGCGGCCGTGGTGGCCGTGCTGATCGGCTGGGCCGTACGCCGCCCCAGTGAAAGGACTGAGCACGCTGAGCAAACCCGATCATCTGCCCCAGATCCTGATCATCGCCAAGGAACCGGTCCCCGGCCGGGTCAAGACCCGGCTGACTCCGCCGTTCAGCCAGGAGGAGGCCGCGGCTCTGGCGCTGGCCTCGCTCCGTGACAGCCTGCGGGCCGTGGCGGCGACGCCGGCCCCGCAGCGGGTGCTGGCCCTGGACGGCCTGCCGGGTGGCTGGCTGCCGGAGGAGTTCGTGGTGATCCCGCAGCGCGGCGACGGCCTGGACGAGCGCCTGGCCGCGGCCTTCTCCGACACGCACCGGCTGCGGCCGGGGCCGGTCGTCCTGATCGGCATGGACACCCCGCAGGTCACGCCGGAGCTGCTGAGCGAGGCGGGGGAGGCGCTGACGGAGCACGACGCGGTCTACGGCCCGGCCGCCGACGGCGGGTGGTGGCTGCTCGGCCTGCGCAGGCCCGACCCGGAGCTGCTGCTGGGGGTGCCCATGTCGCATCCGGAGACCGGCAAGTTCCAGCTCGACCGGCTGGACCGCGCGGAGCTGACCGTGCACCAATTGCCCGAGTTGATCGACGTCGACACGGCGGCGGACGCCGCCGCCGTGGCCGCGCAGGCGCCCGCGTCCTGCTTCGCCGCCGAGCTGAGGAGGCTGGGCCGATGATCGGCGAGCTGTACGCCGACGCGCTCGCAGGAGAGAGCGCCGAGATCGAGTACGTGGACGGCACCCGCGTCACGCTGGAGGCCGCGCGCTGGTTCGAGCCGATCGACGGGGACGAGGAGTTGCTGAGCCGGTGTGCCAGCCCGACACTCGACATCGGCTCAGGACCCGGACGGCTGACGGCGGCGCTGACCCGGCGCGGCGTCACCTCGCTCGGCATCGACATCACGCCCCGCGCCGTCGCCCTGACCCGCCGCGCCGGCGGGTTCGCCCTGCTCCGTGACGTCTTCGACGACATTCCTGGCAGCGGCCGCTGGGCCACCGCGCTGCTCGCCGACGGCAACATCGGCATCGGCGGCAACCCCGAGACGCTGCTGCGCCGGGTCAGGCAGCTCATCCGGCCGGGCGGCACAGTTCTGGCCGAGGTGGCGCCGCCGGGGACGCGCAGCCGGGTGGACCGGGTCCGGCTGCGCAGGGGTCAGCTGGCCGGCGAGTGGTTCGGCTGGGCGACGGTCTCGGCGAGCGACCTCGGGCGGGTCGCGCGGGCGGGCGGCTTCGACGGCGCCGACCACTGGAACGCGAACGGCCGCTGGCTGGCCCGGCTCTACTGACCCAGCTCAAGGGGACCCGGTCGATGGGGACGGCGCTTGATGGGCACCGGCGCTGATGGGGACTGGAGCTCATAGGGATCGGGGCTGATGGGGAGCGGGGCATGCGGATGGCGCGGCGGTGGTGGGCCGCCGCGCCGCCGGACGTCCGCCCAGAGGGTCAGCTCGCGCTACAGGAGACCGTGGGCCAGGTGTAGTTGCCGTTGTGCTGGATCGTCACCCCCCAGTTGTTCCCGCTGCCGTTGGGCCGGGCGCTCAGCACCTGGGCACTCGGATAACTGGCACTGATGTTCCAGGTGGTCAGCACCTTCGCCGGGGACGGCACGTTCATCGTCACGGTCCAGTTGCTCGAACCGCTGACGGCGACGTTGAGGTTGTACCGGTCGCTCCACTGCTGACCGGCGGAGAGCGTCGCGGTGCAGCCACCGCCGCCGCCCCCTCCACCACCGCCGCCGCCTCCGCCACCGGAGCCGCCGATCGTGATGTTGGAGCTGCCGCTGCTCTGGTAGCCCTCGGTCGCCATGATCATGTAGTCGTGGTTGCCCAGGCTCATCCCGTTACGGGCCCAGGCGTCGAAGTGGTTGCCCGCGGTGATGGTGCCGCCGGTCCGCTTCGACTGCCGTACGCTCCAGTACTGGTTGAAGGTCCTGGTGCCCTCGATGGAGGGGGCGTTGTAGCGGGTGGTCTGGTAGATGTCGTACGTGCCGCCGTCGCTGGTGACCGTGCCCTTGTAGGTCCCCGTGGGCCGGTAGGTGCCCCAGTTGTCGACGATGTAGTACTCCACCAGCGGATTCCTGGTCCACCCGTAGAGGGTCAGGTAGGCGTTCCCCGACGGGTTGAAGCTGCCCGAATAGCTGACGGTCCTCCGCCCGCCGGGGTTCCAGCCCTTGCCGGCGACGAAGTTGCCGGTGTTGCGCCAGGACGTGCTGTAGTTGCCGCCGGATCCCAGCTCCATGGAGACCGTTCCGGCGCTGTCGGTCCAGAACGAGTAGAAGTAGCCGTTGTTGGTGCCGGTCTGGTTGGAGGTGATGGGGGCCGCGTGGGCGATGCCGGGCGTCATCGCCGTGGCCGCGACCAGAGCGACGACGCAGGCCCGGCTGACGAACCGTCTGAGGCGGCTCTTCGGGTGAGCGGGGGAGTCGTTCAAGTGACGGTGCTACCTCCCGTCGATGTCGAAACTATCGGCTTTCCGGCGAAAGTATCGGCCCGGTTTCTGGAGGCTGTCAACGGACTCTGTCAGGGCGTGCGATCCTGCTCTGGTCAGAGCCGGGTCAACCTCGTGAAACTTTCAGGAATACCCCGAAACTTGCCGCGCCGTACGCACGTGTCAATCAACCGAACGGTGGGTTCCGGAATCCGCCGCGACCACCCCTGACGGTGGCCGCCGGGACGATTCGCGCGGAACGCCGCCGGAAGATCCTTGAGTCATGGCAGTCATCGAGGTCAAGGGCCTCACCAAGAGGTACGCGGCTCAGACGATCCTGGACGGGGTGTCGTTCTCCGTGGACGAGGGCGAGATCTTCGGCATCCTCGGCCCCAACGGCGCGGGCAAGACCACCACCGTCGAATGCGTCGAAGGGCTCAGGCGGCCCGACGGCGGAACCGTCCGCGTGCTCGGGCTCGATCCCGCGGACAGGGCGCTGCGCGAGCAGATCGGCGTGCAGCTGCAGCACACCCAGTTGCCGGAGAACATCAAGGTCTGGGAGGCGCTCGACCTGTACGCCTCCTTCTACGCCGCCCCGCGCGACTGGCGCGAGCTGATCGAGCAGTGGGGCCTGGCCGACAAGCGCGACGCCCGCTTCGGCAAGCTGTCGGGCGGTCAGAAGCAGCGGCTGTTCATCGCCCTCGCGCTGATCGGCAACCCGCGGGTGGCCTTCCTCGACGAGCTGACCACGGGCCTCGACCCGCAGGCGCGCCGGGCCACCTGGGAGCTGATCAAGCGGGTCCGCGCGAGCGGCGTGACCGTGGTGCTGGTCAGCCACTTCATGGACGAGGTCGAGGAGCTCTGCGACCGGGTGGCGGTGTTCGACCAGGGCCGCATCGTGGCCGTCGACACCCCGGGCGGGCTCATCGAGGGCACCGGCGCCGAGCACCACATGAGGTTCACCCTGATGACGCAGGCCGACCCGCAGGAACTGCTCGGCGACGTGCCGGGGGTGTCGGGCGTGACCAGGGACGGCGACCGGGTGGTCGTCACCGGCAGGGGCGACTTCGCCACCGCCGTCACGGCCCGCCTCGCCCGCCACCACGTCCTGGTCAGCGACCTGCGCATCGACAAGCGCACGCTCGACGACGCCTTTCTCGCCCTCACCGGCCGTACCTGGGAGAACTGACATGACCGCGATCGCCAAACTCACCACCGTCGAGCTGAAGCTCCTGGTCAGGGAGCCGGGCTCGCTGTTCACGGTGCTCATCCCGCTGTTCATCCTGGTCATCTTCGGCAGCTCGATCGAGCCGGGCGACACCGTGCTGCTCCCCATGGCGCTGGCCATCGCGGTCGGGCTGGTCGCGCTCTACATGCTGCCGACGACGCTGGCGACGTACCGGGAGAGAGGGATCCTGCGACGGCTCTCGACGACGCCGCTGCGGCCGGGGAACATGCTGGCGGTGCAGTTGCTGCTGCAAGTGATCCTCACCGCCGTCACCTGCGGGCTGCTGCTGGCCGTCGGCGTGAGCGCGCTGGGCGCGCGCCCGCCCGGCGCGGTGTGGGCGTTCGTGCTGACGTTCGTGCTGGGCACGGCGGCGATGTTCTCGATCGGGCTGCTCATCGCCGCCCTCGCCGCGAACGGGCGCAGCGCGAACGGGGTCGGCGTGCTGCTGTACTTCCCCATGGCCTACCTGGCCGGGCTGATGCAGCCGGTGAACCAGATGCCGGAAGTGCTGGCACGAATCGGTGCATACACTCCATTGGGCGCCTTCCGGCAGTCGTTGCAGGACGTCTGGGCGGGAGGCGCGCCGAGCCTGCCGCTGCTGGCCGCGATGACCTGCTACGCGGTGGTCCTGAGCGTGGCCGCGGCCAGATTCTTCCGTTGGGAGTGAGCGTGACGAGGCTGGACCGGTGGGAGCGGCAACTGCAGCGGTACGTGAGCCTCGTCCCCTACCTCCTGCTCGTCGTCGCCACCGTGCTCTACCTGCTCACCGAGCAGCGCGAAACCTGGGCCGAGCGGCTGGTCACGCTCGGCCTGGCGGCGCTCGCCGCCGCGTGGATGGGCCTCATGTCACGCGGCCCGATGAAGGCCCTGTACGTCACCGGCCTGATCGTGGTGATCGCGGTGCTGAGCATGCGGGGCGTCTGGTTCGCCAGCTTCTTCGGCTTCGTCGGTCACCTCCACTCCTGGCAGTACCTCCGGGGCGGGTGGCGCTTCGCGGGGGTGAGCGCCACGGCCGCCGCCACCGTCGCCGCCTACCGCGGCGGCCTGCCCGAGCCCACCGCCGCGAGCATCCTCAGCTACCTGTTCTTCACCGCCGCCATCGTGGCCCTGGTCGGCCTGTTCAGCTTCGTCGGGGAGATCACCGCCGAGCGCAGCGCCGAACGGAAGAGGATGGTGACCCGGCTGGAGGAGGCGATGCGGGAGAACGCGGGCCTGCACGCCCAGCTCCTGGTCCAGGCCAGGGAGGCGGGGGTCATGGACGAGCGGCAGCGGATGGCCGGCGAGATCCACGACACGCTCGCGCAGGGGCTGACCGGCATCATCACCCAGCTCCAGGCCGCGACGCAGGCCAAGGACGACTCGGCCGCGCGTGAGCGGCACATCGGCAACGCCACGCGGCTGGCCAAGGAGGGGCTGTCCGAGGCCCGCAGGTCGATCCACGCCGTCGGTCCCGGCCAGTTGGAGTCCGCGCCGCTGCCCGACGCCCTCGCCGAGGTCGCCGCCGAGTGGTCGGCCCTGAACGCTGTTCCGGCAGAAGTGCACACGACTGGTACGGTCCGTCCCATGCATCCCGAGGTCGAGGAGACCCTGCTGCGCACGGCCCAGGAGGCGCTGGCCAACGTGGCCAAGCACGCGGGGGCTGGGCGGGTCGGGCTGACGCTGTCGTACATGGAGGACGTGGTCGCGCTCGACGTGCGCGACGACGGCGCCGGCTTCGACCTCGAACGGGTACGCGAGGGCGGCGGCTACGGCCTGACCTCGATGCGCCGGCGGGTGACGCGGCTGGCGGGCGAGCTGGAGATCGAGTCGGAGCTCGGCGCGGGCACCGCGATCTCCGCCAGCGTGCCCGCCGTACCCAGGGACGCGCCGCGTGACTGAGACCCCGTGGTCTGAGAGGCGATGCGTGATCGAGAACCCCCGTGCTCCTGGAGGCCGTGCGTGACCGAGACCCCCGTCCGGCTGCTGATCGTCGACGACCATCCCGTCGTGCGCGACGGCATCCGTGGCATGTTCACCGGTGACCCGGGCTTCGAGGTGCTCGGCGAGGCGGGTGACGGGGCCCAGGCCGTGGACCTGGCCCGCGTGCTCGACCCCGACGTCATCCTGATGGACCTGCGGATGCCGCGGATGGACGGCGTCACGGCCATCAAGGAGCTGGCCCGGCTGGGGGTGCGGGCTCGCGTGCTCGTGCTGACGACGTACGACACCGACAAGGACGTGCTGCCGGCCGTCGAGGCCGGCGCGACCGGCTACCTGCTCAAGGACACGGGCCGCGACGAGCTGGTCCGCGCCGTGCGCGCGGCGGCCAGGGGCGAGGCCGTGCTGTCGCCTTCGGTGGCCACCCGGCTGCTCGGCCAGGTCCGCGCCCCCGCCGACCCGCTGAGCGGGCGGGAACTGGAGGTGCTGCGCCTGATCGCTGACGGCGCGACCAACCGCGAAGCCGCCGCCCGCCTGTTCATCAGCGAGGCCACGGTCAAGAGCCACGTTCTGCACATCTACGCCAAGCTCGGCGTCAACGACCGCGCGGCGGCCGTCGCGGTCGCCTTCCGTCGCGGCCTGCTCAGTACCGACAAAGACTGATACAGGTGGCTAGCATCGCCGTATGAGCGAGCCGCAGCCCGTCACCCTGCCCCACGGCGCCAACCTGCGCTGCGACACGTGCCAGAACGAGCTGTTCGAAGCGCACCGGTGGAAGCTCCAGACCACCGGCATGACGTTCATGAACCTCGACTGGGCCAATCGCGACGCCTCCTGTTTCGTGTGCACGGTCTGCCGCCGCATCCACTGGTTCCATCTCTGAGGCGATCCGGCGGGTGTCGTTTCTGTACAAGACCCCGGCCGCCCTCACGGTCTAGCCTCCCTGCGACGACAGAGGAGCAGGAGCGATGGCTAAGATCATTTCGAGTTTCTTCATCTCCGTGGACGGCGTGGTCGAGTCCCCGGACCAGTGGCACTTCCCCTACTGGGACGACGAGATGGGCGCCGTGGTGGAGGCCGGCATGGCGAGCGCGGGCGCGATGCTGATGGGCCGCAAGCTGTACGACGAGTGGTCCGCGTACTGGACGTCGACGGAGCAGGACCAGGAGGTCGCCGCGATGTTGAACCAGGCACGCAAGTTCGTCGTGTCGAGCACCCTGACCAGCGCCGATTGGAGCAACACCACCGTCGTCTCCGGCGACGTCGCCGCCCGGCTACGCGAGCTCAAGGGCGAGATCGACGGCGACATCCAGATGTCCGGCTCCGCGACGACCGTGCGCTGGCTGCTGGCCAACGGGCTGCTCGACGAGCTGAACCTGCTCGTCCACCCGATCGTGGTCGGCCACGGGCAGCGCCTGTTCGAGGGCACCCCGACCCACCCGCTGAAGCTGACCCACTCCGCGACCTTCAAGACCGGGGTGATCCACGCGATCTACGCGCCGGCCGAGGGCTGAGGTCTCACCGCGCAAAATATGTCCAAGTTTCCACCTGATAGTGATTCTTCGTCCCTTTCCCGGGCAGGCCACGGTCGAGTGACCCGGTCGTGGCCATGGGGAAGGAACGCCGATCATGTCGAACACGCTGCGGATCGCTTGTGCCGTGCTCGCCGGGTACTACCTCGGACGGCGCAGGAAGTTGCGCATGGCCGCGGCCCTGGCCGTCGCCGGGCTGGCCGGGAAGGCCAAGGGCGGTAAGGGCGGGGGCCTGCTGGCGCAGGGGATCAAGGTGCTGGGTTCGTCCCCGGAGGTCGGACAGCTCACCGACCGGCTGCGCGGCGACCTCATGGAGGTGGGCAAGGCCGCGGCCGTGGCCGCCACCAGCAGGAAGATGGACTCCCTGAGCGACAAGCTGCACGAACGCGCCGAAGCCCTGCGCACCCCTGACGAAGACGCGGCGAAGCAGAACGGCGCGGCGGACCAGAGCGGCGCGCCGGACCAGAGCGGGGAGGCTGAGCAGAACGGCGAGGCCGAGCAGAACGGGCAGGCCAAGCCGGGTGCCGCCGGGAAGCGGAGCGGTAACGCGAAGCCGGGCGGCGAGGCGAAGCCCACGGGGGTGAACGGCCGTGGCTGAGAACAAGACGAGCCGGGTCGGCGACACGGTCGGCACGGCCGGCCGAGGCCTGGGCGGCGCGGCCAAGAAGGCCACCGGCGCGACCAGAGGCGTGACCGGCGCGGCCAAGGACACCGGCCAGCAGGCGGCCGGCGCGGCGAAGGACACCGGTGGGAAGGCGGCCGGAGCAGCGCAGGGCACTGCCCAGAAGACGGCCGGAGCGGCGCAGAAGGCAGCGGGAGCGGCGAAGGGCATCGGCCAGGGCGTGGCGGGAACGGCCAAGGCAGCCGGAAAGGGGCTTCTCGCCGCACTGCCCACCGAACGGCTCACCCAGGAGGCGCAGAACCTGCTGCACGCCGCCGGCGCCCGGCTGCTCGCCAAGGCGGGCGACAAGATCGAAGGTCTCACCGGCCGGCTGTCGGAGTACGCGGAGAGCGGCGGCGAAGGCGGGAAGGGCCTGATCGGCGCGCTTACCGGGTCGGGCAAGTCAGGCGGCGGCGGGGTCATGGGTGAAGTCGTCAAGGGCGGCCTGAAGGGCGGCCTCAAAGGCATCATGCAGAAGATCACCGGCAAGGGCTCGAAGGGTGGCTTCGAGAAGGTCACCAACATCGTCGAGACGATCGACGTCGGAGCGCCCCGCCGCCTCGTGTACGACCAGTGGACCCAGTTCCAGGACTTCCCGACCTTCATGAAGAAGGTGGAGACCGTCAAGCAGGAGTCCGACGAGGACCTGATGTGGAAGGCGCAGGTCTTCTGGTCGCACCGCAACTGGAAGGCGCACATCATCGAGCAGCTTCCGGACCAGCGGATCATCTGGCGGTCCGAGGGCCAGAAGGGGTACGTCGACGGGGTGGTGACGTTCCACGAGCTGAGCGAGGATCTCACCCGGATCCTGGTGGTGCTGGAGTACCACCCGCAGGGGCTGTTCGAGCGTACCGGCAACCTGTGGCGCGCCCAGGGACGGCGGGTCCGGCTGGAGCTCAAGCACTTCAGACGGCACGTGATGGCGCACCTCCTGCTGAATCCCGACGACCTTGAGGGCTGGCGCGGCGAGATCCGCGACAGCGAGGTCGTCAAGGACCACGAGACGGCCATGGAGGAGGAACGCGCCGCCCAGGAGGAGGAAGAGGACGCAGAAGAGGGCGAGGACGAGGGCGCCGAGGCGACCGGCGAACGCGCGGAAGCCGAAGAAGGCGAAGAGGAAGAAGGCGAAGAAGAAGAGGGCGAAGGCGAGGAGGCCCGCCAGACGACAGCCGAAGGCGAGGAGAGCGCCGAGGACGAAGAGCCGGAGGGCGGCGAGGGCGAAGAGCCGGAGGGCGGCGGCCAAGAAGTCAGCGAAGACCAAGAGAGCAGCGAGGGCGAAGGGGGCGAAGGGGGCGAAGAGAGCGAGGCCGCTGAAAAGCCGCCGACCGGAAAGCAGCGGACCTGGGACAAGCCCACATCCCGCTCAGGCCGCAGCCCGAGAATTCCCCGCCGCATGCCCATCCGCCGCCGCCGATCCGAGTAGAACGAGGTCCGAGTCCGGCGTTCAGTGCCCGAGGCCCGACGTCCGAGGCCCGACGTCCGAGGCCCGAGAGCCGACGCAGAGGCCCGAGAGCGGAAACAGAGGTCCGAAGGCCGCCAGCGCAGCCTGGCGGCCTGGCTCGACAGTGGATTCATGAGCACTGGCACCCACTCGCACGTCCCCCTTGAGCCGAACATCCTCTACTTCGGCACCCCCGTCGTCCTGGTCTCCTCCATGAACGAGGACGGCACGCCCAACCTGGCCCCCATGTCGTCCGCGTTCTGGCTCGGCTGGCGGGCGATGCTGGGCTGGGGCGCGCGGTCGAAGACGGCGCAGAACCTGCGCAGGACCGGCGAGTGCGTGCTGAACCTCCCGTCCGACGCCCTCGCCCCCGCCGTGGACCGGCTGGCGCTGACGACCGGGTCGGATCCCGTCCCCGAGGGCAAGGCGCGGCGCGGCTACCGGCACGTGGGGGACAAGTTCCGGCGGGCCGGGCTCACCGAGGTGCCGTCGGAGACGGTGAAGGCGCCGCGGGTGGCCGAGTGCCCGGTCGCCATGGAGGCCGTGGTCGAACGCTGCCATCCGGTGGGCGACGAGGGCGGGGTGCTGGCGTTCGAGGTGCGGGTGCAGCGCGTCTGGGTGCACGAGGAGATCCGCATGGCGGGGACCGACGACCACATCGACCCCGACGCGTGGCGGCCGCTGATCATGAGCTTCCAGAAGTTGTACGGACTGGGCCCCCAGGTGCACCCCTCGACGCTCGCGCAGATCCCCGAGCGCCTCTACCGCCCCGACGAGGACCTCGAACGCGCCCGCACCGCCTGACAAAGAGGGCTAACCAGCCAGCAGGGCCAGCCAGGTCCGCCCGGCGCAGACGCGTTCGATCTCGGAGCGGGTCAGCCACTCCGCATGGGTGCTCTCCGACCCGGCGGGCGGCCGCGTCGGGCCGCCCGGCCCTGGCAGCGTGGCCCGGAACATCGCCATGTACGCCAGCGCCGGATACCGGTAGGAGGCGGGCGGCGGCTCCAGGAGCTCGATGCGCTGCCAGGCGAAGATCGACAGGGCCGAGGGCGGCAGGCGCAGGCCGGTCTCCTCGTACAGCTCCCGGGAGGCCGCGTCCACCGCGCTCTCGCCCGGCTCCAGGTGGCCGCCAGGGATGTCCCAGCCGCGTCCCTCCCGGCCGACACACGTCATGAGCGTCCGCCCGGCCTCGTCCGACACGAACGCGAACGCCGACGTCGTCCGGTCGCCGGGAGGGAGGGACTCGGAGAGGATCACGTCGAGGCGGTGCGCCACCGGGATCCAGGGCACCGTCTCGGTCGCCAGCACGAAGGTCATGACCCACTGTCATTCGCGCGGGAAACCGCTGTCAAAGCGGGGCCCCGGATGCCGGACACCGAGCGGGGCCGGATGCCGGGCGCGGGCGCGCCTCGAACGTCGGGCGCGGGCGCGTGCGGGATGCCGGGCGCGAGCGTGTCAGACGGCCTGGCGCAGGGCGCGGTTGCCCAGGTAGAGGCCAACTGCGGCGACGGCGCAGGCGGCGGCGGTGCCGTACAGGACCGAGGGTGAGGCCAGGTCGCCGGCGAACAGGGCCCGCTGCGCGTCGACGATGTACGTGATCGGGTTGAACCGGCCGGCGGTCTGCAACCAGCCGGGCGCGGTCTCCAGCGGGAGCAGGACGCCCGAGAGCAGCAGCAGCGGAAAGACGATCGACTGGCTGACGATGTAGAACAGGGTGCCGCCGGGCGCCGACTTGATGGCCAGCACGAGCGAGAACGCGCCCAGCCCCACCCCGAAGAGCACCAGTTGCGCCAGCCCGGCCAGAACCCCGGCCGCGTGCAGCTCGAAGCCCAGCGGGATCGCCAGGGCGATGATCAGCACCGCCTGCACGAGCAGGGTCAGCATGGCCTTGGCGCTCTTGCCGACCAGCATCGCGGTGCGGTTGAGCGGCGTGACCAGCAGCCGCTCCATCGCGCCGCCGATCAGCTCGACCAGCAGCGTGTAGCCGGCGCTCATGGGCCCGGTCAGGCACATCATGACCAGGATCCCCGGCACGAACCACTGCCAGGACGAGCCCACGGCCCCGTCCAGCAGCGACCCGAACAGGAACAGGAACAGCAGCGGCTGCCCCATCTCGAACAGCAGCCCGGCGGGGTTGCGCAGGCTCGGCCGGAACTCGCGGGTGAAGACGGTGGCGGTGTCACGCAGGAATGTCGTCATCGGTGAGGCTTCTCCCGGTCAGGGTGAGGAACACGTCGTCGAGGGTGGGGCGGATGGTCTCGGCGGTCTTGACCTTCACGCCGGCGGCGTCGAGGCCGCGCAGGTAGTCGGGCAGTGCGGCGGTCGCGCCGGCGACCCGGAGGCGCACGGTGACGCCGTCCGCGCTGCCGCCGCCGAGCTCGGCGGCCCGCGCGGCCTCCCGCTCGGTCGCCGTGGTGATGACGATGTGGTCGCCGGCCAGGTCGTTCTTGAGCTGCTCCGCGGTGCCGTCGGCGATGATCCGGCCGCCGTCGATGATCACCACCCGTTCGGCCATGCTGTCGGCCTCCTCCAGGTAGTGGGTGGTCAGGAACAACGTCGTCCCGTACGTGTCGCGCAGGCGCAGGATGTGCTCCCAGATCTCCGCGCGGCTCTTCGGATCGAGGCCGGTCGAAGGTTCGTCGAGGAAGAGCAGGTCGGGCCGGTGGATGAGGCCCAGGGCGATGTCCAGGCGGCGGCGCTGGCCGCCGGACAGCGTGCCGGGCACCCGCTTGGCCAGCGGCGTCAGGTCGAGCAGGTCGAGCAGTTCGTCGGCGCGGGCGGCCGCCTCCTTGCCGCGCAGCCCGTAGCAGCGGCCCTGGGTGACCAGCTCGTCGCGGACGTGGAACTCCTCGCCCGCGCTGTTGCGCTGGCCGACGTAGCCGATGCGGGACCGTACGGCGGCGGGGTCGGCGGCCACGTCGTGACCGGCCACCGTGGCGGTGCCGGAGGTGGGCGGCAGCAGGGTGGTGAGCATGCGCAGGGTGGTGGACTTTCCCGCGCCGTTCGGCCCCAGGAAGGCCACGAGCTGGCCGGCCTCCACGTCGAGGTCGATGCCGCGCACGGCTTCCACGGTCTGCTTCTTCATCGTGAACACTCGGGTCAGGGCCCGGGCATGGATCATGGTCGGCCTCCTCCAGGCATGGCGAAGAAACCCCTGGTCGGGGGCGTTTCGAAGGATCGGACCAAGTTTGTGCAGCTTCGACCTGCTTTGGCAAACGTGAACGTGACTTACACATACGGCTCTGACCTGCGAAAACGTTGTCGCGAACGATCTTGGCCGGGAACGAATTTCCACCCGCTGATCTGCGGTTTCCGCACCACGTCCGCACGAATTCTGCACACGCCTCTGTCACCATGCTGATCATGTGCGAACGCGTCGTCCTCGTGAACGGCCTGCCGGGGTCGGGCAAGTCCACGCTGGCCCGCGCGCTGGGCCGCGAGCTCGGCTGGCCCGTCCTGAGCAAGGACGCGATCAAGGAGACCCTGGCCGACACCCTCGACCGCCCCGACGGGGTCGGCGAGGCCGAGTGGAGCCAGTACGAGCGGCGGGTACGGCACCCCGTGCACCGGGACCCGTTCGTCGGGGACGAACGATGGCGGGAATGGGCGGCGGGTGCGCGACCGCTGGCTCTCGGGCCCGTGTATTGGCTCGATACCGCAAAAGAGGTGGAAATTTCCGGGCTTGCGGAATTGTGCAGGGCTCCGCAATGATCTCCGGCGTGAAACGTCTGTGGTTATACACGGTAATTGCCACGATTGGCATGACCGGCGTCGCCCACGCGGCCGAGGTGCCCGGGGTGGACGTCAGTAACTGGACCGGCGAGATCGACTGGGCCGCGGTGGCCTCCGGCGGCGGGAAGTTCGCGTTCGTGCACGCCACCGAGGGGACGGATTACCGCAGCCCCAGTTTCGAGGCCCAGTTCAGTGGCGCGGCGTCGGCGGGTCTCGTCCGCGGCGCCTATCACTTTGCGCAACCGCATGAATCCGATGGGACCGCCCAAGCCGAGCATTTTCTGCAGAACGGCGGTAACTGGATCAGCGACGGCCAAACGCTTCCCGGTGTTCTCGATTTGGAGGACAACCCGTACAAGGACACCAACGGCAAGAACAACTGTTACGACCTGTCCGCCGCGGACATGGTCACCTGGATCAAGGACTTCACCAAGAAGTACCGGGCGGCCACCGGCCGGCACGCGATCATCTACACCACCACGAGCTGGTGGCAGACCTGCACCGGCAACACCACGAAGTTCAGGTCGAACCCCCTGTGGCTGGCCCGCTGGGGCTCCGAGGTGGGCGAGCTGCCGAAGGGCTGGAAGAAGCACACGTTCTGGCAGTCGGCGGAGAAGGGCACGCCGGCCGGCGGCCAGAACGTCTTCAACGGCTCGGAGTCGCAGCTGAAGTCGCTGGCCAACCCGCCGGCCGAGGTCAAGGTCGGGGGCCGGGCCGTGAGCAGGAAGTCGTACACGGTGACGATCTCCAACACGGGCCCGCACCCGGTCAAGGACGTCAAGCTGACGGGGCGGACGTTCGGCGGGCAGCGCGTGGTGAAGGCACCGGGGTGCACGTTCAGCGGCACCGCCGTGAACTGCCGGATCGGGGAGCTGCCGCGCGGGCAGAAGAAGACGTTCACGATCACGACCAGGCCCAGCAGGTCCAAGGGCACCGTCGGCCTGAACGTGACGGTGGGTTCGGTGAAGCTCGTCCTCAAAGCCCGATAAGGCAGGATAAATACCGAAGGCTGGGACTTCGGGGGGTGTCGGAATGAAACGGCGGTTAGCGGTGGCGGCGGCGCTGCTCCTGCTGACCGCCACGGCCTCGGTGCCGCTGGGGCTGTCCGTGCCGCCGCTGGTCGTCAGGATCGCGTACGAGATCGAGCGGTACGGCATCGTGTACTCCTGGGGCGGCGGCCACGGCGTGGACCCCGGCCCCTCCAAGGGGACGTGCAGGGGCTACCGGGGCGGCATCAGGCCCTGCCCGGCCGCCAGGACGCGCGGGCTCGACTGCTCGGGCTTCACCCGGTGGGTCTACGCCCTGGCGCACGGAGAGGACGTGCTCGGGCCGGGCAACACCGACGACCACTTACGGAAGATGCGTCGCGTCCGCGATCCCAGGCCCGGCGACCTGGTCTTCTTCGGCAAGGTCACGAAGCGCTCGGTAAGGACCCACCACGTGGGCGTCTACCTGGGCGGCGGGAAGATGATGAACGCGCCGGAGACCGGGGCCATGGTCAGGATCGACACGATCAAGAAGAAGAAGGACTTCGCCGGCTTCTACCGATACCGACGGTGATGCGTACCGGTTCGGTATGCCGGTAACGCGAGTGACGCGGCGAAATTGACGGACCCTGCGGCTAATGTGTGCGGCTATGGAGAGGCGATGGGTCGGCCTGGACGGCATTGAAGTCGTGGGCGCCCTGCGAGCCGGGCGGCAGGTGCTGCGGGTGCGCAGAAACGGGTGGGTGGTCGCCGACTGCACCTCTGTGGCGGAGGTGGCCAGGCACGTCGATCTGGCCGACCTGTGCGAGGTGATCGAGCTCGCGCCCCGGCGCGGCGCGACGCCGCGGGCGACCGCCGGAACGAGTTCGCATCATGGCTGAGCGCCGTGTATGGTTATGCCTGTCCGCAGCGCCGGACAGGCCCCTATAGCTCAGTCGGCAGAGCGTCTCCATGGTAAGGAGAAGGTCAACGGTTCGATTCCGTTTGGGGGCTCGCACACTGAACAGGCAAAACGCCCGGTCCGATTAACTCGGAGCCGGGCGTTTCTGGTTCTCCGGGACGTGTTTCCGGTTCTCCTTTCCGGCTCTCCGGGACGTTGCGCGCGAGTGCGGCTGACGGAGGGTCACGGCGCTTCGCCGGGGGCCTCATCCCTTGGAAGCTGCGAGAGGCGCCGCGGCGCCACCAGGCCGGCTGCCGGTAGTCCGGCGAGAGCTGCTACGCTGACCGTGCTCGTATGGGGGGCGGCAGGCGGGGCTGCCGCTTATTGATTTCGGTTGCGGGGCCTTCCTGAGGCATACTGGGAAGCACCCCGCCCGACCGGGTGAGTTACGAAGGTGCTCACCGTGTCGGGTATCCTCTACGGGCCGGGTCGATTACGGCCCAAAGGCGGAGTAGCTCAGTCAGGCAGAGCAAACGGCTCATAATCGTTGTGTCGCCGGTTCAAGTCCGGCCTCCGCTACTGCCCCATCCCAGGTCACCGGCCTGGGTACGGGCGTGTCCATGTCCCGAACGTAGAAAGGCACTCCCAAGTGGCTGCCACCGACGTTAGGCCGAAGATCACGCTGGCCTGCCAGGAGTGCAAGCACCGCAACTACATCACGCGGAAGAACCGGCGCAACGACCCGGATCGGCTTGAGCTGAAGAAGTACTGCCCCAACTGCCGCTGCCACCGCGCGCACCGCGAGACCCGCTAGGGTCCAGGGCAGGGCTGCTGGCCCCACTGTTTTCATAACGCACAACCGGCGTCCCCTAGCAGGCGCCGGTTTGTCGTGTCTGCGTGTCCCTCCGCCCGCGTCCTGGGCAAAAAGCAGACCATCACCAGGGACAGCCGAACCTTGTTCTGTTAGCGTCGGCCTCATCAGCCGCCGGGACGGACAAGCGAGGGAGCAGCGATGGCCCTGAATCGTGACTTCGTGGGCAGAACCTATCCGCCCAGTGCCCCGTACGAGGTCAGCCGCGTGAAGATCAGGGAGTTCGCCGCCGCGATCGGCGACCACAACCCGCTCTACCGCGACCAGGAGGCCGCCCAGGCCGCCGGATACCCCGACGTGATCGCGCCACCCACCTTCCCCATCGTGTTCAGCCTGACGAGCGGCGGCGGGGCGCTGGTGGACCCCGACCTCGGGCTCAACCTGGCCATGGTCGTCCACGGCGAGCAGCGCTTCGAGTACACCCGGCCGGTCCACGCCGGCGACCGGCTCGTCATGACCTCCACGATCACCGACATCCGCACCGCCGGGCACAACGAGCTGCTCACGGTCAAGAGCGACGTGCGGACGGTCGAGGGTGAGCCGGTCTGCGTGACGTACAACACGATCGTCGAGCGCGGAGGGGCGGGCTGAGATGAGTGCCGCGGTGAGGTACGACGAGGTCGAGGCGGGGCAGGAGATCCCGGCCGTGGACTACAACGTGCGCCGGCTCAACCTGGTGATGTACGCGGGCGCCTCCGGCGACTTCAACCAGATCCACTGGAACGAGCGCTTCGCCAAGATGGTGGGCCTGCCCGACGTGATCGCGCACGGCATGTTCACGATGGCGCAGGCCGGGCGGTTCGTCACCGACTGGGTGGGAGATCCCGGCGCGGTGGTGGACTTCGGGGTGCGGTTCTCCTCGATGGTGGTCGTGCCCGACGACGACCAGGGGGCCACGGTCACGGTCAGCGGGGTCGTGGAGGAGAAGCTGGAGGACAAGAAGGTGGTCATCGGGCTGACCGCCAGGTCGGGCGACGCACGGGTGCTGTCCAAGGCCCGCGCGGTGGTCCAGCTCACCTGACACCCGGCTCCCGCTCACCCGATGCCCCGGTGATGTCCCAGTGATGCGCCAGTGATGCGCCGGTGATATCGCGGACGGCTCTCGGGTAGCGCGTGTCCGTATGAGTGATGTTGTGCGAAAGGTCTGGCCCACCGTTCGATCGATCCCCGTCTCCGCCGTGACCGACACCAAGCCGCCGGGGCACCTCAAACCCGCGCGGATCGACCAGGTGGCCGGCGCGGCCGGCACCGGCCGCGACACGGCGGGCGGCGCCGGTGAGCCCGGCACGGAGGACACTCCCGTGCCGGTGGGGGCGACGGGGGTCGGCACGGCCGGAACCAAGCGGACCAGAAGGAGCACGAGGAGCGCGGGGGCCGGCGCCGCGAGGACGGGCGCGAGCCCCGACCCCGCGGCCGATCTGGGCTTCTCGGGCGACCCCGGCCGGCACGGTGACCTGGACGACGGGATGTTGCACGCCCAGCGCACTTGGGACGCCTCGCTGGCCACCAACCGCCTGGACGACCAGGGCGTGACCCTGGAACGGCAGCGCGTGGAGACCAGGGGCGTCACCGCCGGCGTCGGGCTGCTGGTAGACGGCTGGCCCGAGGACGTCAGGCGCTGCGTGGAGTCGGTGATCGAGCACACCGGCGCCCACGTGCTCGCCCTCGACCTCGGCAACGTGGACGGCGCCGGCGACGTGCTGGCCGAGCTGGCCGAGCGCCACCCCGAGCGGATCACCGATTGGCACGTGAGCGAGACACCCCATTGGCGGGGCGGCACCGCGACCTGGGGCGAGAGCAGGGCCAAGCTGCTACAGCTGGACGAGTCCGAGGTGCACGTGCTGATGGAGACGAACGTCGTGCTCCGCGGCGACGCGCTGACCCCGCTGATCGCCGCGGTCGTCGAGGGCGCGGTGGCCGCCGGATGGAGAGGGCTGAACCCGGTGGCGGCGGAGGAGCCCGAGCCGGGCCGGGAGAGCACGGGAGAGGTCGGCCCCAGGACGGTGTGGCGGGAGGCCGCTCCCGGCACGGTGCGGGCGCTGAGCGGTGAGCTCATCGCCGTACGCAGGGCCCAGGCGTTCGGCGCGCTGCCCGAGGACGCCCGCTACGGCAGGTACGCCGATCTGGAGCTCTCGCTGGCCCTGCCAGGCCGCCTGGTCGTCCCGCATCAACGGCTGCCGGTGACGCTGCTGGGCCGGCACGACGTGGCCGGCGACTACGCGGAGCGGGAGTCCCGGCGCAACTACGACGGGGTGCTGCGCAGGCTGCGCGCCTCATAAGCTGTCTGGTCATGGAGAACCTCGCGTCGTACACCACGCTGAGCCTGGGCGGGCCCGCCCGCGAGTTCGCCGAGGCCACCTCGGCCGAGCAGCTCGTGTCCCTGATCGCCGATGCCGACAGGAACGCGGTGCCCACGCTGGTGCTGGGCGGAGGCAGCAACGTCGTGGTGGCCGACGAGGGGTTCGACGGGCTGGTCATCAAGGTCGCCACCGAGGGCGTGACCGTCTCGCGCGACGGCGAGCAGGCCGTCGTGACGGTCGAGGCGGGCGAGGACTGGGACCGGCTCGTGGCCCGCGCGGTGGCCGAGGGCTGGTCGGGCATCGAGTGCATGTCCGGCGTGCCGGGCCAGGTCGGCTCGACGCCCATCCAGAACGTCGGTGCGTACGGCCAGGAGGTCTCCCAGACCGTCAGATGCGTACGCGCCTACGACCGGCTCACCCGCCAGGTGATCGACCTGGAGGCGCGGCAGTGCGGCTTCTCCTACCGCGACAGCGTCTTCAAGCGCGACCTGAGCCGCTACGTCGTGCTGGCGGTGACCTACGCGCTCGACCTGTCCGAGCTGTCCGGGCCTGTGGCGTACGCGGAGCTGGCCGCACGGCTGGACACCGTGGCGGGGGGCCGGGTGCCGCTCGCGCGGGCCCGTGAGACCGTGCTGGCGCTGCGGCGGGGCAAGGGCATGGTGCTCGACCCCGACGACCCCGACACGAGGAGCGCGGGCTCGTTCTTCACCAACCCGATCCTCACGGCGGAGGAGGCGGAGGAGCTGGCGGTGCGGGCTCCAGGGCATCCGCGCTGGGACGTGCCGGGCGGCCTGATCAAGGTGCCCGCCGCCTGGCTGATCGAGCAGGCAGGCTACCCGAAGGGCTACGAGCGCGGCCCGGCCCGCATCTCGACCAAGCACACGCTCGCCCTCACCAACCCCACGGGCCGCGCCACCACCGCCGACCTGCTGGCCCTGGCCAGGGAGGTGCGCGACGGCGTACGCGAGAAGTTCGGGGTCACGCTGGTCAACGAGCCGGTCCTGGTGGGCTGCGCGCTGGACGACTAAGGACCCGGGAACAGGCACGGCGCGACGCCTGTTAGGGTGGTGCGGAATTACCGAAGGGGAGTAGTCCCAATCGCGTGGTCGACACACTGGCGCTTCACCGCGCCCGGTCACGCGGGCCTCAGACGGGCGGACGAGACCTTCGGCCTGGCAGTCATGTGGACAAAGACGCTGCCGGGCCGAAGTCGTGCCCGAAAAACTCCCCGGGCTCCTGCTTCCGGCCCGGTCGCGCGGAAGAGGACCGTTGGAAGCGTTCTGGATCAGTCTCGCCGTCATCTTCGTGGCCGAACTGGGCGACAAGAGCCAGTTGATGGCGATGACCTTCGCGACCCGTTTCAAGGCTTGGCCCGTGCTGGCCGGCATCACGATCGCGACGACCGTCGTCCACCTGCTCAGCGTGGCCGTGGGCGGCCTGATCGGCGGCGCGCTGCCGACGACGGCCATCACCGTGGTGGCCGGCGTGGCCTTCCTCGCGTTCGCCGTGTGGACGTGGCGGGGCGACGAGCTGACCGAGGAGGAGTCGAAGAAGGCTCAGCGCACCACCAGGAACGCCCTGATCGCGGTGACCGTGGCGTTCTTCCTGAGCGAGCTGGGCGACAAGACCATGCTGGCCACCATCACGCTGGCCACCCAGCACGACTGGGTGGGCACCTGGATCGGCTCGACCGTCGGCATGGTGGCCGCGGACGCGCTGGCCATCGTGGTGGGGCGGCTGCTGGGCAAGCACCTGCCCGAGAAGGTCATCCGCTACGGCGCCGCCGCCGCGTTCGCCGTCTTCGGCGTCGTGCTGCTGGCGGAGGCGATCCTCTGAGACCCACGCTCATGTGATGTCTCGCCGCAGCGGGGCCGCGACGGCGATGGCGACTGCGATCAGGGCGTAACACACCAGTACGGCGGCACCGGCCGGCGCGGACAGCAGTTGGGGCGCGGCGGTGCCGGTCTGGCCGGCGATGGCGTCCGCCAGAAAGGTGGAGCCGGTCAGCGCGGTGGTGGCGCCACCCGGGAGATAGGGATAGAGCACTTTGATCCCCGGGATGATCATCAGCACGGTCTCGATCACGTAGAAGTAGGCGCCGACGGCGATGAGGGCGGTCACCTGGTTGCGGAGGAGAGCCCCCACGGCGAGGCCCAGCAGGATGTAGACCGCCATGGTCAGGCCGATGCGGGCCAGCAGGGCCGCGACCGTGGCGGCCGGCAGGCCGAGCGTGATGCCCTTGAGCAGGGCCACGCCCCACAGGGCACCGCCGGCCACCGCCGCGGCGATCGCGCCGTAGGCGAGCCCGGCCCCGGTGTAGATCGCCAGCTTGGCCGCCAGCCAGGTCCAGCGTCTGGGCGCGAACAACGTCGTGGTGGTGACGGTCCTGTGCCGGTACTCCGAGGACACGGCGATGGTGCCGAGCAGCGCGGGGGCGAAGACGGTGAAGCCGAGCAGGCCCAGCAGCATGTGGGCACCCTGGACGGTGTCCAGCCCGGGCATCGGAGGGGTGAAGTTCTCCGGCCCGACCAGGGCGAGCAGGCCGATGAGCGCTCCGCTGCCCAGCGCGGCCAGCAGGCCCCACAGCCAGAGCCTGGTGCTGGCCAGGCGAGTCCATTCGGCGGCGAGGAGCGCGGTCATCGGGAACCTCCGGTGAGGTGCAGGAACACGTGTTCAAGGGTGGGATGTTCTGGGGTGATCTCGTGCAGCGGGACCCCGTGGGAGGCGGCCGCGGCGGCGACCTCCTCGGTGCTCAGGTCGTGGATGCGGAGGAGGTCCGGTCCCGGACGTTCCACCCGGACCCCGCTCGCCGCCAGCTCGGCCGCGAACAGGTCGGCTCGCGGGGAGCGGACCAGCACGGCGGCTGTGCCGTACAGGCCGGTGATGGGTCCGGCGGTGACCAACCGGCCGTCGCGGACCACCACCACGTTGTCGGCCATGTGCTCGATCTCGCCGAGCACGTGGCTGGAGACGAGGATGGTGCGGCCTTCGGCGGCCAGCTCGCGGACGAATCGCCGCAGCCAGGCGATGCCCTCGGGGTCCAGGCCGTTGCTCGGTTCGTCCAGCAGCAGCACCTGGGGGTCGCCGAGCAACGCGGTGGCCAGGCTGAGGCGTTGCCGCATGCCGGTGGACAGGGTGGATGTGAGGCGGCCGGCGAAGGCCGACACCCCGGTCAGGTCGGCGACCTGGTCGGCTCGGGCCGTGCCGTGCCGGCCCATGCGGGCGTAGACCCGCAGGTGGTCGCGGGCGGTGTGGGCCGGGTGGAAGCCCGCGCTGTCCAGCACGGCTCCGACGGCGGCCGACGGACGGGGCAGGTCGGTGTAGCGGCGACCGCCGAAGGTGGCGGTGCCGGCGCTCGGCGTGACCAGGCCCAGCATCATCTGCATGGTGGTGGTCTTGCCGGCGCCGTTCGGCCCCAGGAATCCCGTCACGATGCCCGCCTCCGCCTCGAAGCTGAGGTCGGTGACGGCGTTGACCGGCCCGAACGCCTTGGTCAGGCCGCGCACCTCGATGTTCATCTCACTACCCATGTGTCCTCCGAACAACTAGCTGTTCTATTAGTTGTATATCAGATAGAGTGGGAGTGTGCAGCTGACACTTGACCTCGACAGCGAGGTCCCGATCTACCAGCAGATCCGGGACCGGATCGTGGAGGCGATCGCCAGACGGCAGGCGCGGGAAGGTGACCCGCTACCGTCCACGCGGCAACTCGCCGCGGATTTCGGCATCAACTTCCACACCGTGAACAAGGCCTACGACCTGCTGAGACAGCAGGGCGTGATCCGGATCAACCGCAAGAGCGGCGCGGTCGTACGGCGTGACGCCACAACCGGCCCGCCCGAGGAGCCCTTCACCGACGACTGGGAGGAACGCATGCTTGTGCTGCTGGCGGAAGCCACCGTTCACGGCATGGACCGGCAGGACGTGCTGCGCCGGTGCGAGGCGCTGCTGAACGGCTTCGAGGAGGGCGCGTGATCCTGCTCCTCTGCGCCGGCGCGATCGCCATCGCGCTGGTCACGTCCCTGATGCTGAGCCTGCCGGCGCTGGCCAGGCCCACCCTGCCGTTCGGCGTGCGCGTGGGGCTCCAGCGGGCAGGCGATCCCGCCATCGTGGCGGCGCGCCGGCTCTACACCCGTCTGACCGTCCTGGTGGCGGTGATCGCCGCGGTGGCCCTGATCCTGGTGCTGGCGGCCACCGGATCCGCCGTCGCGATCGGCCTCGCCGTGACGGCGGTGACGGTCGTGGACCTGCTCGTGTTCTACCGCGCTCATCGCATGGTCCGCGCCGCCAAGCTCGCCGGCGGGTGGGCGGCCGAGCGTCGTCAGGGCGTCACCGTGGACACGTCCTTCCGCACCGACCCGGTTCGCGTGCCGTGGTCGTACGGCCTGCCCGCCCTGGCCCTACTCCTGCTCACCGCGGGCGTCGGCTGGGCGCGTTACGGCGGGCTGCCCGCCACGCTGCCGCTGTCCTTCGGGTACGGCACCGCCGCCGCACCGCGTACGCCGACGACGGTGCTGAGCGCCTTCCAGCCGGTGATCTACCAGATCGCCGTCACCCTGGTCGTTCTCGTCGCGACCTTGGCCGTGCTGCGTGCCCGCCCCGACCTCGATGCCGCCAGACCGCAGGGCTCGGCCCGCCGTTACCGCGTCTACCTGCGCGGCGTCGCGGTGATGCTGCTGCTGTCGGCGGCCTGCGTGAACCTCAGCCTGTTCTTCGCGGGTCTGCGGCTGTGGGAGGTCGTCACTCCTTCGATCGTCTGGGAGGTGGCCGTCTTCGTTCCGCTCATCGTGCTGCTGGGCGGCTGGCCGACGTGGGCGATCAAAGTGGGCCAGGCCGGGCACCGGCTGCCAGCCCTGCCGGGCGAGGAACTGGAGGACACCGGGGTCGGCCAGCGCGAGGACGACCGCCACTGGTTCCTGGCTGGCGCCCTCTACGCCAACCGCCGCGACCCGGCCCTGCTCGTGCACGCCCGCCTCGGTCCCTCCTCATGGACCCTCAACCTCGGCCATCCGATCGCCTGGCTCCTGCTCGGCGTTCTCGCCGTCGCCCTCATCGTGCTCGCGGGGCTGGCGCTGGCCGGCGTCGTCGATCTTCCCCAGAGGCACAGCCTCCTCTGACGGTCGGCCGGTGCGCCCTCAGGGCAGCGCCGATGTCCCCTCAGGACAGCAGCGACAGGCGGTGGGCCGCCGCGGCGGCCTCGCCGCGCGTGGTGACGCCGAGCTTGCTCAGGATGTTGGACACGTGCACGCTCACCGTCTTCGCCGAGATGAACAGCTCGCTCGCGATGTCGCGGTTGGTGCGGCCCTGGGTGACCAGGCGCAGCACCTCCAGCTCGCGCGGCGTCAGCAGCTCCGACGGCTCCTGCGCCTCCTGGAGGCCGCCGACCCGGCGGGCCAGCACCTCGATCTCCTCCACCAGCGGGGTCGCCCGCAGCGCCTTGGCCAGCGGCAGCGCCGCCTTGAGCCGTACCGCCGCGCCCTCCCTGTCGCCGGACGCGGCGGCGACGGAGGCGGCCCGCAGCAGGGTCTTGGACTGGTTGTGCGGGCGCTGGAGCCGATCCCAGGCCGCCGCCGCGGCGTCGAAGTCGCCTGTATAGGACAGCCGGTACGCCTCCACGACCGGCCCGATGACCGACAGCATGCCGGCCACCTCGGCGGCCTGGGCGCGCAGCGCGGCGGTCCGTTCCGGCTCGGTGTCCTGGGCGGCGTCGCAGACCGTGCGCAGCAGCGCGAGCAGCCGCCAGCCCAGCATGGCCTTGCTCGACTGCTTCGGTTGCGAGAGCACCTGCTCGGCCACGCCGAGCGCGGCGGCGGGCTCGCCCCTGGTCAGGTGCCAGCCGATGAGCAGGCGGGCGTTGCTGATGATGTCCTGGACGAACTCCTCAGGACGGTTCTTGGACACGCCGACCTCGGCCAGGATGCCCTCGACGAGCTGCAGCTCGCCCCTGGCCAGGGCGATGTCGGCGCGCACGCGCAGCAGGCTGTAGCGGGTGCGCAGCACGGGGCCGTGGCTGAGCGCGGTCTCGACGATCTCGATGGCCTCGTCCCAGCGGCCGAGCGTCTCCAGCACCTCGGCCCAGTTGTTGGCGATGAACAGGCCGCTGCCGCGCAGGCGTCCGTACTTCTTGGCGACCGTCCAGCCGTGCTCGGCCATGCGCAGGGCGTCGTCCTGGCGCCCCATGTCGAGCAGCCCGTCGATGTTGTTGCCCATCGCCCGGGTGATCAGTTTGCCCGCGCCCTCCTCGTGGCCGATGGCCAGCGCCTGCTCGTTGATGGCGATGGTGGTCTCGATCTCGCCGTTGAGCGAGTGGCCGAGCGCCAGGTTCATCAGCAGGTCGCCTTCGAGGCAGCGGTCGCCGTGCTCCCTGACCCAGCGCAGGCCCTCGATGATGAGCTCGTTGGCCTCCTCGATCTCGCCTCTCAGCATCAGGTGGCGGCTGAGCGGCGTGACGACCTCGGCCCGGTCGAGGCTGTTCTCGGGGACGAGCCGCAGCGCGTGCCGCAGGTCGTCGATGACGCCCGCCTGCCCTTTGGAGTTCTTCAGCCCGGCCCTGCGCACGATGAGCTGGGCCACGCGGCCGGGCTCGCGGGTCTCGTCCAGCTGCGACAGCGCGGCCTTGACGAACTTGCTGGCCTTGTCGACGTCGCCGCCGGCGTTCGCGGCCTCGGAGGCCCGCTCCAGCACGGCGGTGTGGTCGCATCCGATCAGCTCGGCCGCGTCTGGCACCCGGTCCCAGAGCGTGAGCACGCGTTCGAGCAGCGGGACCGCCTCGGTGTAGGCGAACGCCTTGGACGACTTGCGGGCCGCCTCCCAGGCGGAGATCAGCGCCCAGCGGTCGTTGCGGGCGCCGTACCAGTGGTGGGCCAGCTCGACGGCGGCCCGGTCGGGCGGGACGAGCGTGCGGTCCTTGGAGATCGCTTCGGCGAACCTGCTGTGCAGGCGCTGGTGCTCGCCCGGCAGCAGCTCGTCGTGCACGGCCTCGCGGATGAGCGAGTGGCGGAAGACGTACGCGCGGCTGTCGGCGATCTGCAGGACGTTGCCCATGATCGCGGGACGGAGCGCGGTCTCCAGCTCGACGTCGGACAGGCCGCTGACGGCGGCCAGCAGCGCGTGGCCGACCCGGTTGCCGCCGGCGGCGGCGACGCGCAGCACGCGCTGGGTCTCCTCGGGCAGCCGCTCGACGCAGCCGAGGATGAGGTCCTGCATGGAGTCGGGGAACGTGCACTCGTCGCCGCTCTCCAGCATGGCCTCGACGAACAGCGGGATGCCCTCGCTGCGTTCGTAGACCGTGTCCACCTTGCCGTAGGCGGGAGTGCGGCCGAGGATCGCGGTCATCTGCTGGGCGACCTCGTCCCGCGACAGGCGGGGCAGATCGAGGCGGTGCACGCCGTGGACCCGGCCCAGCTCGGCCAGCACCGGCCTGAGCGGATGCTGGCGGTGCAGGTCGTCGGAGCGGTAGGTCATGACGATGAGGACCTGCGGCGTGTGCAGGTTGCGGCTGAGGAAGGCGATGAGGTCGCGGCTGGACCGGTCGGCCCAGTGGATGTCCTCGATGACCAGGATGGTGGGGCGGTGCTCGGCGAGGCGTTCGAGCAGGCTGAGGAACTGCTCGAAGAGCCGGGCGCGGCCGGTCTCGGTCTCGCCGTCGCGGCTGGGCTCGCCGAACTCGGGCAGCAGCCGGGCGAGGTCGCGTTCGGCTCCCTCCGGCAGCAGTCCGGCGACGGCGGCCGGGCCCTGCTCTCTGACGAGCTGGCGCAGGGCGGCGGTGAACGGCGCGTAGGCCAGGCCTTCGGTGGACAGCTCGACGCAGCCCCCGAAGAGCACGTGGGCGCCGTCGGCCGCGCGGCTCTCGGCGAAGCGCTGCACGAGCCGCGTCTTGCCGACCCCGGCCTCGCCCCCCAACAGGACCGCCGTGACCGTGCCCTTGATGGCCTCGTCGAAGCTTTCAGACAGAGCCGCCAGCTCCTCTGCCCGTCCGACGAAGACGGGACTCACCGAACGTCCCCGCATGTCATCCAGCATGCCATCCCACATCCGCTGCTTTCGACGGTTTTTGGAGCACTTGCAGGGCTTTATGGGGCCCGTGCGACCCGGCCGCGCGGGTGCGGGCGGCCGGGTGCTCGTGGGGTGGTCATGAGGAACGGCGCTTGCCGAAGAGCGAACGGCGCTCGCTCTTGTTGCCCTGCTCGGCCTCGCGTACGCGGCGCTGGTGGGCGGCGGCCCGGCGCAGCTCGTTCGCCTGGTTCTTCATGAGCTCGAACTCGATCTCGGGGTTCATCATCGTCTTCCTTCGATGTGGTGCTTTTTCCTGACACCTTTAAGACTCGGGCTAAGGCCCGGTCCGCCACATCGGGTGGATGTCCTATCTCCTGTACGGGCCTCCTGCCGGCATCCCTATGGATTCACGCCGGGATGCCTAGAAGCCGGGGCCGCAGGCGTACGGCATGCCTAGGACCTGCGCCCGCGCTGCCCTAAGGTGATCCGGTTTGGAGGTAGAGGCCCTGGTCGGCGATGCTGTCTAGGTGTCAACTGTGACTACCTCGCTCGCGGACGTCGCTTCGTCCGACTCGGCGTTGCGAGCCTTCCTGCACGGCCTGCCCGGGGTTGACCGGGTCGGCGCGGACCAGCGGGCGGCGATGCTCGGCACCCGTTCGATCAAGACCACGGCCAAGGCCCAGGCCATCGACCTGGCCATCTCCATGGTGGACCTGACGACCCTCGAAGGAGCCGACACGGACGGCAAGGTGCGCGCGATGTGCGCCAAGGCCGTGCGGCCCGGCGGCGACGCCCCCTCGGTGGCCGCCGTCTGCGTCTATCCCGACCTGGTGGCGGTGGCCGTCGAGGCGCTGAAGGGCACGGGTGTCAAGGTCGCCTCCGTCGCCACCGCGTTCCCCAGCGGGCGCACCTCGCTGGAGGTCAAGGTGAGCGACACCGCGCTCGCGGTGGCCGCGGGCGCCGACGAGATCGACATGGTGATCGACAGAGGCGCCTTCCTGTCCGGCCACTACATGAAGGTCTACGAACAGATCGTCGCGGTGAAGGAAGCCTGCGGCGCGGCTCACCTGAAGGTGATCCTGGAGACCGGCGAGCTGGCCACCTACGACAACGTGCGGCGCGCCTCCTGGCTGGCCATGCTGGCCGGCGCCGACTTCATCAAGACCTCCACCGGCAAGGTCGCCCCGGCGGCGACGCCGCCGGTGACGCTGATCATGCTGGAGGCCGTACGCGACTTCCGCGACGCGACGGGCCGCCAGATCGGCGTGAAGCCGGCCGGCGGGATACGCACGACGAAGGACGCGATCAAGAACCTGGTGCTGGTCAACGAGACGGCGGGCGACGACTGGCTCACCCCCGAATGGTTCCGTCTTGGCGCCTCGTCGCTGCTCAACGACCTGCTGATGCAGCGCCAGAAGCTGGCCACCGGCCGCTACGCGGGCCCCGACTACTTCACCCTGGACTGAGACGATGTTCGAATATGCACCGGCCCCCGAGTCGCGCGACGTCGTTGACCTGAAGTCCTCCTACGGGCTGTTCATCAACGGTGAGTTCGTCGACGGCTCCGGCACTCCGTTCAAGACCGTCAATCCGGCCACCGAGGAGACGCTGGCGGAGGTCGCCACGGCCTCCTCCGACGACGTCGACCGCGCCGTGCAGGCGGCGCGCAAGGCGTTCGGCGTCTGGAGCGCGCTGCCCGGCGCGGAGCGCGCCAAATACCTGTTCCGCATCGCGCGGATCATCCAGGAGCGGGCCAGGGAGCTGGCCGTGCTGGAGTCGCTCGACAACGGCAAGCCGATCCGCGAGTCGCGCGACGTGGACGTGCCGCTCGTGGCCGCCCACTTCTTCTACTACGCGGGCTGGGCCGACAAGCTGGAATACGCCGGCTTCGGCAGCGCCAGGCCGCTCGGCGTGGCCGGCCAGGTCATCCCGTGGAACTTCCCGCTGCTCATGCTGGCCTGGAAGATCGCCCCGGCGCTGGCCTGCGGCAACACGGTGGTGCTCAAGCCGGCCGAGACGACGCCGCTGACCGCGCTGCTGTTCGCCGACATCTGCCGTCAGGCCGATCTGCCGCCCGGCGTGGTCAACATCGTCACCGGCGCGGGCGAGACCGGCGCCGCCGTGGTGGCCCACCCCGACGTGAACAAGGTGGCCTTCACCGGCTCCACCGAGGTCGGCCGGATCATCGCGCGGACGGTGGCCGGCACCGGCAAGAAGCTCACCCTGGAGCTCGGCGGCAAGGCCGCGAACATCGTGTTCGACGACGCCGCCATCGACCAGGCGGTGGAGGGGATCGTCAACGGGATCTTCTTCAACCAGGGCCACGTGTGCTGCGCGGGCTCGCGGCTGCTGGTGCAGGAGTCGATCCAGGAAGAGTTGTTGGCCGCGCTCAAGCGCCGGCTCGGCACGCTGCGCCTGGGCGACCCGCTGGACAAGAACACCGACATCGGCGCCATCAACTCCGCCGAGCAGCTCGCCAAGATCCGGCGGCTCAGCGACCTCGGCGAGTCCGAGGGGGCCGAGCGCTGGTCGCCCGCGTGCGAGCTGCCCGGCAAGGGGTTCTGGTTCCCGCCGACGCTGTTCACCGGGGTGGCGCAGTCCCACAGCATCGCCAGGGAGGAGATCTTCGGTCCTGTGCTGTCGGTGCTGACCTTCCGCACCCCGGCCGAGGCGGTGGAGAAGGCCAACAACACGCCGTACGGACTGTCGGCGGGCGTGTGGACCGAGAAGGGCTCGCGCATCCTGTGGATGGCCGACCGGCTCAGGGCCGGCGTGGTCTGGGCCAACACCTTCAACAAGTTCGACCCGGCCTCGCCCTTCGGCGGGTTCAAGGAGTCCGGATTCGGGCGTGAGGGCGGACGCCACGGTCTGGAGGCCTACCTTGAGGTGTGACAGTCGCCGGCCGCGCCGGCGCGATCAGGCGACCCGGGGCCACGCCTTCGCCAGGGCCGGCCGCCCGGTGCGCGAGGGCTGGTTCGCCCACCGCTGCGGCGTCAGCCGGTGCGGCCAGATCTTCGTACCGGTGCAGGTGGAGCAGGAGTCCACGTGGAAGGGGCGCGGCGATGAGTAGGTTGTCCGTCAAAAAGACCTACAAGCTCTACATCGGCGGGGCGTTCCCGCGCTCGGAGAGTGGGAGGTCCTATCCCGTGACCTCGGCCAAGGGAGACTTCCTCGCCAACGCCTCGCGGGCCTCGCGCAAAGACGCCCGCGACGCGGTGGTGGCCGCGCGCAAGGCGTTCCCCGGCTGGTCGGGCGCGACCGCGTACAACCGGGGGCAGATCCTCTACCGCGTCGCCGAGATGCTGGAGGGCCGGCGCGCGCAGTTCGCCGACGACCTCGGCGGCGGCAAGCGGGCGGCCCTGGAGCAGGTGGACGCCACCGTCGACCGGCTGGTCTGGTACGCCGGATGGTCCGACAAGATCGCCTCGGTGCACGGCGCGGCCAACCCCGTGGCCGGGCCCTACTTCAACCTGTCCACGCCCGAGCCGACCGGCGTGGTGGCCGTCGTCGCGCCGGCCGATCCGCTGCTCGGCCTGGTGTCGGTGGTGGCGCCGGTGATCGTGACCGGCAACACGTGTGTCGTGGTCGCCTCGGAGCCGTCACCGCTGGGCGCGATCACGCTGTCGGAGGTGCTGGCCACCTCCGACCTGCCGGGCGGCGTCGTCAACGTGCTGACCGGGCGGCAGGGCGAGCTGGCTCCGTGGCTGGCGGCGCACATGGACGTCAACGCGATCGACCTGACCGGGGTCGCTGACGTCGACCTGGCGCTGAGCTGCGAGCAGGCCGCGGCGGAGAACCTCAAGCGGGTGCTGCGGCCGGCGGCGGCGCAGGACTGGGGGGCCGATCCCGGGATCGGGCGCATGACGGCCTTCCTGGAGACCAAGACGGTCTGGCACCCCGTCGGCATCTGATCGTCGTGTCGGATCCCGGCATCTGATCAGCACATTTGATCACCGTGTTTGATCACCGCGTTTGATCACCGCGTCCCCTCGGCCTCGTCTCAGGCCGGGGGGATGTTGTGGTTCAGGCGGAACAGGTTCTCCGGGTCCCATGCGGCCTTGAGCCTGGTCAGGCGTTCGTAGTCGCCCGGCTCGTACGCCCTGCGCACGTTCTCCGGCGTGGCCTGGTCGCCGTACAGGAAGTTCAGCACCTGTCCGCCCGTCGCCCACGGCGCCAGCGCCCGCCTGACCGCCTCGTGGGCCGCGCGCACGGCCGTCAGGTCCGCGCCGGGGGCCAGGCCGGGGGTCAGCATGCCGGCGTAGTAGAGCGCGTCCCTGTTGCCCACCGAGTTGGCCACCGACTGAGGCTTGGCCAGCGCGCCGCCGAGGTGGCGCACCTCGATCACGGCCCGCGCGCCGAGCAGCGCCTCCAGCGCCTCCTCCGGCAGCTCGCGCAGCAGGGAATGGGTGGAGTGGTAGCCGGACGGCGTCGTGGGGTCGTTGTGGATGGCGGCCGAGCCGGTGTAGGGCAGCTCGCCCACGGTGTCCATCAGCCGGGGGCCGACCGCGCGCAGCGGAGCCAGCAGTTCCTCGCCTTCCGCCGCGTTCCCGGTGAACGCGACGCGGACGTGGGCCACGGTCTGGCCGCGGAAGGGCGCGGGGGCGTGCGGGGAGTCGGGGAACGGGATGACGGCGATCGAGGAGGTCAGCTCCTCGGGCAGGGACCGGGTCCAGTCCCGCCAGGCACGCAGCGCGGGCCCGGCCAGGTCGGTGCCGAAGTAGAGCGCGCCACCGTAGAGCCGTTCGACGGGGACGAGGCCGATCTCCAGCGCGGTGGCCACGCCGAAGTTGCTTCGGCCGCCCACCAGCGCCCAGAACAGATCGGGGTCGCCCTCAGGCGTGACGTGGCGGAGCTCGGCGTCGGCCGTGACGACGTCCACGGCGCGCACCTGGTCGGCGGCGTACCCGTAGCGCCTGGCCATGAGCCCGAGCCCCCCGCCCAGCGTGTACGACACCGCCCCCACGACCGGCGACGAGCCGGACAGCGGGGCCAGCCCGTGCCCGGCCGCCGCGGCGATGACCTGTTCCCAGCGCACGCCCGCCTCGATGCGCGCGGTGCCGGCGGCCGGGTCGATCGTGACGGCGTTCATCCTGCCGGTGGTGACGAGCAGGCCGCCCTCGGCGGGGACGGGCAGGCCGTGCCCGGTGGCCTGCACCGCGACGGGCAGGCCGCGCGCGGCGGCGTGGGACACCGCCCGCCGCACGTCATCGGGGCTCGCGGCCGGGACGATCACCTCGGGACGGTGGGAGGCGAGCGTCTGGAAGCCGGCTCGCTCGGCGTCATATCCGGAATCATGCCGATAAAGTGTGGAACTCATGGTTCCAGCCTGTCGGCGGCGCTTCCATAAGTCCAAGAGATAGATCTTCTGATCGCCAGAAGCAATCGTTATGGAAGCCTCAGTAGGCGAAGCCCGGCGGCCTGAGCGGTGGATGCGCGGCCTGGAGCTGGGCGGCCAGGCCCAGCAGGTGGGGCTCGCCGCCGGGCGGCGCGACGAGCTGCACGGCGATCGGCAGCCCGCTGGAATGGGTGGCCAGGGGCACGGCCATGGCGGGCCAGCCGCACATGTTCCAGGGGCCCGTGGCGGGGGCGTACCTGATGTTGGCCGAGGCGTTGTGCAGCAGGCCACGCCGGCCCCAGCGCTCGGCCCTCGGCGCGACGGCGGCCAGGGCCGGCATGACCAGCACATCCGCGTCGCCGAGCCACTGGTCGGCGCCGTAACCGTGCCAGCGCTCGCGGCCCCGCGCGCCGTCCAGCTTGAGCGCGGCGAGCACCCGGCCGGCCCTGGCCAGCGCGCGGGTACGGCGTTCGAGCCGCCACCGGTCCAGCCCTTCGACCGACTCGGCCGCCCTGACCAGCCACGTCGCGACCGTGGCCGGGCCGAGCCAGGCGGGCAGCGTGCCGTCGTGCTCGACCACCGTGTGCCCGGCCAGGCGCAGCGTCTCCGCCGCCCCGCGCACCGCGGCCCTGAACTCCTTGTCGACCGACAACCCCGGCGGCAGCGGCTGCGGCGCGTACGCCACCCGCAGGTCGAACGGCTCCGGGCCGGCGGGCGGCGGCTGCGGCTCCCACACCTCGTCGTCGTCGGCCCAGACCGAGCGCAGCATGCGCGGCGCGGGCTCCACCCGGCAGCCGCCGCGCCACGCCTCCGCCAGCGACGGGTCCGCGGCCAGCACCGACAGCGCGAGCGACAGGTCCGCGGCGGTGGTGGCGATCGGGCCGTTCTCCGTCAGCCGGTCCCAGTCGTCCGTCGGCGGCGGCACCAGGCCCGCGCCCGGCTTGATCGCCAGAACGCCGCAGCAGGCCGCGGGGATGCGCAACGAGCCCATGCCGTCGTTGCCGAGCGCGATCGGCACCATGCCCGCCGCCACCGCCGCGGCGCTGCCGGCCGACGATCCGCCCGCCGTGCGCGAGGGGTTCCATGGATTGCGTACGATGCCGTACGCGCTGTCGCCGAACGCCACCAGCCCCAGCTCCGGCAGGTTGGTCACGCCGATCACCACCGCGCCCGCCGCGCGCAGCCGCGCCACCGTCACGTGATCCTCGGCCGCCGGCACGTCGGAAGTGGCGGCCGACCCGCCGCGGGTGGCCTCGCCCGCCACCTCCAGGTTGTCCTTGACCGCGACCGGCACGCCCGCGAGCGGCAGATCCGGCAGATCACGCCGTTTCTGCAGCTCCCGCGCCTCCTCCACGGCCTGCTCCCTGACCGCACGGAACGCCCCGACCCTGGTGTCCCGCTCCGAGATGGCATGAAGATGCTCCTCGACGACGGTCGTGGCCTTGATGTCACCGTGCCGTACGGCCGTCGCGATCTCGATGGCGGACCTGCCTGCCCACAACATGATTCGAGTGTGCACATTTTCACTCATCGTGGCGAGGCTCGATAGGGTCGATCCACGTGAACGGACCTTCGCTCGCCCTGCGACAGCGCTCGCTGGGCGACCCCACGGCCGAATATCCCCTGTTCCCGCCGCTGACGCGGGGCTGCCCAAGGACCAGCACCGACGAGATCGCCTATCCGCTCGACGTCGTCTACGACTACGCGAAGGTGGAGCGCGCCCTGTTCGACCAGGCGCCTGGCCCCGATATCGCGCGCTGGTCCCCGCTGCTGCCGCCGCTGGCGGTGCCCACGCTGGGCGAGGGCGGGACACCGCTGGTGGAGTTCGGGGACGTGCACGTCAAGGACGAGTCACGCAATCCGACGTGGTCGCACAAGGACCGGCTCAACCGGGTCGCGGTCAGCGCCGCCGTGGTCGCCGGCGCGCCCGGCGTGGTCGTGGCCTCATCCGGCAACCACGGCGCCTCGGCCGCCGCCTACGCGGCCAGGGCCGGGCTGCCCGCGATCGTGCTCTCCTCGGCGGACTCGCCGCCGGCCGTGCAGACGTTCGCGCGCGCGTACGGGGCCAAGGTCGTGTCCGTGCCGGTCGCGGCGCGCTGGCCGCTGCTGCGGGAGGTCGTGGACCGGCTCGGTTACCATCCGGTCAGCAACCAGACCGTGACCCACACCGGGCACCCGTTCGGGGCCGAGGGCTACAAGACGATCGCGTACGAGCTGTTCCTGCAGCTCGGCAGGGCGGTGCCCGCGGCCGTCTTCGTGCCCACCGGTTACGCCGAGCTGCTCTACGGGGTGTGGAAGGGCTTCACCGAGCTGCGGCTGCTCGGGCTGGCCGAGCGGACGCCGCGGATGTTCTCCTGCGAGACGGCCGCCGGCGGGCCCCACGCCAGGGCCCTGGCCACCGGTGCGCCCGCCGCGATCGTCGAGCTGGGTCCCACGGAGGCGTACGGGGTCGCCGGCACCGTCGGCGGGCACCGGGGCGTGCTGGCCGTGCGCGACAGCGGCGGAGAGGCCGTGCTGGTGACCGATGAGGAGCTGCGGCGGGCCCAGCGGGATCTGGCCGGGCAGGGGCTGTGGCAGGAGCTGTCAGGCGTGGCGGGGGTGGCGGGGTATCGGAGGTCGCGGCGCGCTTTTGACGGGCCTGTGGTGTGTGTGGCGACGTCCAGCGGGTTCAAGGACATGGGGGTGGGTGGGGAGCGTTATCCGGTGATCGAGAACCCGACGCTGGACGATCTCGTGAGCTGAGGTACGGGGCCTCAGGGCTTGATCCAGACACGGAGTGGGCCGGTCGTGGTGAAGCCGTGGCTCATGGCGGTGGTGGGGTCGATCTCGTAGCCGACCAGGGGGCGGCCGGGGAAGAGCTCGGCGGCCATGGCCAGGGTGCCTTGCCAGGCGGCGTCCTCGTCGGGGCCGAAGACGTTGGAGACGCCGACGGCGGGGCCGGTGGCGCTGGTGGTGAGGACCGCGCCGGTGGTGATCTCGCCGTTCGTCCGGCCGTACACGATCGTCGCCTCCGCGAGCAGCGCGGGCGGGAACAGGCCGGGCTCGCCGAACGCCCGCTCCCAATCGCGCAGCGTGGCCGCGTCCTCGACCCTCGCCCAGTCGGTGGGCCTGCGATCGGGGGCGGCGCGGTGGATCCAGCGCGCCTCGAACAGCACCTCGAAGCCCGGCAGGTCGAGCGTGGCGAAGCTGTCCTTGACCGACGCGCCGGGACCCGCGTCGATGCGGCCGAGCACGTCGGCCGCCGTGGCGTCAGGGGAGAGCGTGACGGCGTCGGGGTAGAAGGGCGGGGTCCTGGCCGGGTTGGTCCAGGAGCGCTCGGTGAACGTGCCCGGCCTGCCGTGGGCGCGGCACATCAGGTCGCACCACGCGGCGTTGTCGCGGGCCGCCACGGCCTGCCAGCCGTGCCAGCCGGTCATGGGCGGCGGGACGGCCTGCGCGTCGGTCATGGGCGTCTCCTCGTCCGGCGGGACGGCCTGCCGGTCGGTCATGAGCGTCCCTTCGTGCGGCGGGTGGGCGGCGCGGTGAGCGGGTCTTCCGGCCAGGGGTGCTTGGGGTAGCGGCCGCGCATCTCCGCGCGTACGTGACGATAGGCGTCGCGCCAGAACGAGGCCAGGTCCGCCGTCACCGCCAGCGGACGGCCCGCGGGCGACAGTAGGTGGACGACGACCGGCACGCCCGCGATCCGCGGCGTCTCCTGCCAGCCGAACAGTTCCTGCAGCTTCACCGCCAGCACCGGCTGCTCGCCGGAGTAGTCGAGGCGGATGTGCGAGCCGGTGGGGACCTCCAGGCGTTCGGGGGCGACCGCGTCCAGCCGTTCGCTCCACGGGATCAGGCGGCGCAGCGCCGAGGCGACGTCGATGCGCTCCACGTCGGCGCGGCGGCGGGCTCTGGACAGCTCGGGCTCCAGCCACTGGTCCGCCAGCTCGATGAGCGCGTCCATGGACGGCCAGGGCGGGCCGATCGCCCGGTGACAGAACGCCAGGCGGTCGCGCAGGTCCTTGGCCTGTTTCGTCCAGGTCAGCAGCTCTTCCGTACGCAGGCCGTACCGGATGGCCGCACTGACGTCGGCGTCCTTGAGCGGCCTGGCGGACAGCTCGATCGCGCCCAGGCGCTCGACCCGGCGCGCGGACACGTCGCCGCGGCGCTCGCCCGGCGGCACCTTCCACTCGACCTCGTCCTCCACCGTGGTGCCGGCCGCCAGCCTGGCCGTCGCCTCGTCGATCACCACCGCCTGCCTGACACGGGCCGAGGTCGAGCCGGTCGGGCGGTCGGCGACCGCGACGGCCAGCCACTCAGCGGTCCCGAGCCTGGAACCCTCGGCCGGCTGGGCCTGGGTGCCCGAGGCCATGAGGAACCCGCCGCCACGCCTGCGCGCCACCCGCTCGGGAAACGCCAGCGCCACCGCCATCCCGGCCAGCGCGTCATCCGACAACTCCCGCCCGCGAGCAGCCACGCCGGTGGGGTGGGCGCCGGGGGAGGCGTGGCCGGCGGCTTCTGGGGAGGTGCGCCGAGCGGCGCCGGCGTCGGCGTCTGCGGTGGTGGCGGTGCGGCGGAGGCGGGTGGATTCCTGGCGCCAGCGGGCCGCGAAGCCGGTGCCGCCGCGGCGGGCCGTGCGCCAGACCTCCACCAGGTCGTCGGAGGCGTCCCTGGGCAGTTGTTCCGACAGGAGCGCCACCACCTCGGCGGCCCGGGGGCCGAGGTCGAGGAGGGCCCTGGCCAGCCGGGGGTGCACCCCGGCCAGCGCCATCCGCCGGCCACGGGCGGTGACGCGGGAGGCGTCGTCCAGGGCGCCGAGCAGCCGCAGCGTGCCGGTGGCGGCGGACATGGCGGCGGCGGGCGGCGGGTCGAGCAGGGCGAGGCCGTGGGCGTCGGGGCTGCCCCAGCAGGCCGCCTGGAGCGCGAAGCCGGTCAGGTCGGCGAGCGCGATCTCCGGCCGGGCCTGGCCGGCCAGGCGCTCGTGCTCGGCCGCCGTCCAGCAGCGGTAGACGGTGCCGGGCGCCTCGCGGCCCGCCCGGCCGGCCCGCTGGGCGGCGGAGGACTTCGAGACCCTGACCGTGGTGAGGGAGCCCAGGCCGCGTGCGTGGTCGGTACGCGGCTCGCGGGCCAGCCCGCAGTCCACCACCACCCGCACGCCGGGCACGGTCAGGCTCGACTCGGCGACGGACGTGGCCAGCACCACCCTGCGCCCCGCCCCCGGCGACAGCACGGCGTCCTGGACGTGGGCCGGCGTCTGGCCGTGCACCTGGAGCAACTGCTCGACGTCCCCGGCCAGCATCCCGGCCACCCTGGCGATCTCGCCCACGCCGGGCAGGAAGCACAGCACGTCGCCGTCCCGTTCGGCCAGCGCCCTGCGTACCACCGAGGCCACGTGCGACAGCAGCGCGGGATCGACGCGCAGGCCGTGCGGGGGCGCGACCGGGCGCGGCGGCGGGGCCCAGACGGTCTCCACGGGATGGGTGTTGCCGGTGGCGGCGACGACGGGGCCGCCGAGCAGCTCGGCCCACGGCGCGGCGTCGGCGGTGGCGGAGGTGGCCAGGAGGCGCAGATCGGGGCGGAGCGTCTCGCGTACGTCGAGCAGGAACGCCAGCGCCGTGTCCGCGTCGAGGTGGCGTTCGTGGCATTCGTCCAGCATGACCGCGTCGATCCCGGCCAGCTCCTGGTCCCGCTGGAGCCGTTGCAGCAGCACGCCGGTCGTGACGACCTCGACCCTGGGATCGGCGCCCACGTGCCGCTCGCCCCTGATCGTGTAGCTCACGCCCATGCGCCGGGCCGCCGCGCGTACGGCCAGCCGCCTCGGCTCGGCCACCACGACCCGCATGCCCGCCTCGGCCAGCGCCAGGGGCACCACTGTGGTCTTGCCGGTGCCGGGCGGCGCGGTCAGCACCGCGCTGCCGTGCCCGTCGAGCGCGGACAGCAGCTCGGGCACCACCTGGTGGATGGGCAGGGCACCCTGAGGGGAGGGCGGGACCCTGCCTGGGGAGGGGGCGCCGTCAGGCACGGGCATCGGCCCGCTCGGTGACCTGCTTCTCAGTGACCTGCTCCCTGGCGACCTGCTCCTCGGGGCCTCCCGCAGCGGCCCGGTGCGCGGAGGCCGTGCGTCCTGAGGGTCGGTTCGCCGAGCGCAGGATCGCGTCGAGGAGCCCGGGGAAGCGGACGTCGAGGTCGGCGCGGCGCAGGCTCATGTACTTCAGCCGCCCCTCCTGCTTGGTCACGACCACGCCGGCCTCCCGCAACGCCCGATAGTGGTGCGAAGCGGTGGATTTGTGCACCCCGAGGTCGTCGGCGGCCGTGGTGCAGTTCAGCTCCCCGGCGAGGGCGAGACGGATGGCGATCTGCAGGCGTACGGGGTCGGACAGCGCCCGCAGAACCTCTGTGAGCTCGATGTCCTCCGTAGCCGGGTGCGGTAGCAGGCGCATGGCGGAAGCCTACCTTCGTCTCATTGTTTGACAACGATCCAACTATAGGTCAGTTTGATGGGCGTCAAACTTTTGCTGGAGGAGGCTTCCGTGAGTTCACGGCTCTATCCGATGGCCGCCGGAAATTTCGCGATCGGTACGGGCATGTTCGTCACCGCCGGGTTGCTAGGCCCGATCTCGACCGACCTGGGGGTCTCCCGGTCGGCCGCGGGCCAGCTCATGACGGTGTTCGCGCTGGCGTACGCGGTGCTGTCGCCCCTGCTCGCGGCCCTGACGATCCACCTGCCGCGCAGGACGCTGCTGTTGCTGGCCATGGCGGTGTTCGTGGCCGGGAACGTGCTGAGCGCGCTGGCGCCGACGTACCCGCTGGTGGTCCTCACCCGGGTGATCGCCGCGGCGGGGGCGGCCATGTTCACGCCGACCTCGTCGGCCGTGGCGAACGCGCTGACCCCGCCCGACCGGCGCGGGCGCGCGCTGGCGCTGGTGATGGGCGGACTGAGCGTGTCGTCGGCCATCGGCGTGCCGCTCGGCACCTGGCTGGGCGAGGCGGTGACCTGGCGCGCGACGTTGTGGATGGTCTCGGGGCTGGGCCTGCTCGGGCTCGTCTGGGTGGCCGCGCTGGTGCCCGACGTGCGGCTCCCGACGTCCGGACGGCTGCGGGAACGGTTCGAGCCGCTGCGCGACCGGCGGGTGCTGGCGGTGATGGCCACGCAACTGCTGGTCTTCGCGTCGGGGTTCAGCGCCTACACCTACATCGGCTCGCTGTTCGACCTGCCGCTGCCCGCGCTGCTGTGGGCCTGGGGACTGGGCGGGATCGTGGGCAACCTGCTCGGCGGGCGGCTGTCAGACGCGTACGGGCCGCGCCGGATGATCCTGATCGGGATGACCGCCGCCTTCGTGTTCGTCCTGCTCATCCCCGTCGCGAACCTCGCCCTGCCCATCGCGCTGGTGTGGGGCTTCCTGTGGGGCTCGGTCGGCTGGATGATCGCCCCCGCGCAGCAGTTCAGGACCGTCACCACGATGCCGGGCAACGTCTCGATCGGCCTCGGCCTGCTGTCGTCGGCCCAGTACTTCGGCCTGTTCGTGGCGGGCCTGGCCGGCGGGGTGGCACTGGACGCGTACGGACGGATCGGCGTGATCGCCCTGTCCGCAGGACTGGGCCTGCTGGCCCTGCTGTTCACCCTGGCCACCTACCGCGCACCGAAGCTCGTCCCCCAGGTGACCGAACCGGTCGGCTGAACGTCCGGGGAAGGGTTCTGGAGGAGAGTACGTTGGAGCACTCCGGGACCACGATGACGACGGGGCGGACCGCGTTGCCTCCCCGGGAGGAGACGGGAGCCGATGAGTCTGCGCCAGTTCGAGTACGCCCTGGCGGTCGCCACGGAGGGCTCGGTGACGGCGGCGGCGGAAACGCTGCGCGTCGCCCAGCCGTCGATGTCCCAGCAGATCCGCAACCTGGAGCGCGACCTCGGCGTGACGCTCTTCGACCGGACGCCGGGCGGGCTCGTGCCCACCGCGGTCGGCCGGGCCTTCCTCCAGGAGGCCGAGATCGCGGTGAACGCGGCGCGGCGAGCGCGGGAGACGGCGCGGGCCGGCGCGGACGACCTGGTGGGCGAGCTCGCCGTCGCGGCGCAGCTGGGATTCGGCACCCGCCAGTTGCCGGGCGCGCTGGGCGTGCTGCGCCGCCGTTTCCCGCGGCTGGAGGTCACCGTCTTCGAAGAGTCGAGCTCCGCCGAGCTGGAGCAGCTGTGCCGCAGGCGGGTCACGGACTTCGCCCTGATGGCGGCCTGCCGTCGGGGCCCCGCGGACGCCCATCGCCTCGGCGAGGAGGAGTTCGTCGCGGTGCTGGGCGCCGGGCACCGGCTGCTCGCCGCCGACCGGGTGGACCTGCGTGCGCTGGAGGGGGAGCCGTGGGTCAGGTTCGACCGCGACAGCGCACTCGACGGGGTGCTGCAGGAGGTGTCGGAGGCGAACGGGCTGACGCCGGCCACGGTCGCCCGCGTGTCCCAGACGGCGACGGCGGTGCGCTGGGCCGCCCACGGCCTGGGCGTGACGCTCGTCCCGGCCTCCGCGGTGCCCCGCGGCTACGAGCACCTCGCGCGTCCGATGTCCCCGGTCGTCTCGCAGCCCGTCATCGCCGTGGTCCACCCCGACGCGGGTCCGGCGGCGACCGCGCTGCTTGAGCTCCTGCGCCAGGAGACCTGGGACAGCTCCGCCTCCCTCCGCCGGTCGGACGCCGATGAGCCGCACGACGAGCCGCACGACGAGCCGCACGACGAGCCGCACGACGAGCCACACGACGAGACAGCCGCGACGAACGTCGTGCGCCCGCTCAGAGCCGGGTGAACGCCGTGCGGCCGCTCAGAGCTGGGTGACGCCGCCGTCCACGGCGAGTTCGACCCCAGCGGTGTACGTCGCGTCGAAGGCGAGGAACGCCGCCGCGGCCACGATCTCGTCGAGGGCGCCAAGCCGCTTCATCGGATTGTCCGCGACCCGTTCCGCGATGAACTCCGCGGCGGCCTCCTTGGACATCGTGCGCTCCAGCACCCCCGTGTCGACGGGCCCGGGGCTGATCGCGTTGACGCGGATCTCGCGCGGCAGCAGCTCGCGGGAGAAGCTGCGGGCCATGGAGCGCAGCGCCGCCTTGCCGGCCGCGTAGACGCTGGTGTCCTGGATGCCGACGACGCCGGCCACCGAGGTGGTCAGGACGACGCCGGCGCCCCTGCTCAGCAGCGGGGCGAGCTTCTGCACGGTGAAGAAGGCGCCCTTGACGTTGACCGCGAACAGCTCGTCGTACGCCTGCTCGGTCGTCGAGTCGAGCGGCGTGAGCGCGGTGATGCCCGCGTTGACGAACAACGCCTCGACCGTGCCGAGCTCGGTCTTCACCCGGTCCGCCAGCGTGTCCAGGTCGGAGAGCGAGGACACGTCGCCGCGGACGGCCACCGCGTTCTCGCCGATCCGCTCCCGCGCGGCGTCGAGCGCGGCCTGGGAACGGCCGGTGATCGCCACCCGGGCCCCGCCGTCCGCCAGCGATTCGGCGATGGCGAGCCCGATGCCGCTGCTGCCACCGGTGACCACGACATTCTTGCCACTGTATTTACCCATGAATACAATTCCTTCGTTACAGAACAACGACAGTTCGCCGTCAATTCCTGGGGTATTCGCCGCCGTCCACGGAGAAATTGGTCCCGGTGATCCAGCTCGACTGGTCGGACACGAGGAAGAGCACCGCGTTCGCGATGTCGCCCGGCAGGCCTTCGCGCCCGAGCGGCGGCGTGTCGGTCGCGCCCGACTCCGCGGCGGTGCTCGCCCACCGCCGGCGCGTCTCCTCGCCGCCGGGGGTGGCGGTCCTGCCGGGGGCCAGGGCGTTGACCCGGACCCCGTACGGGGCCAGCTCCGCGGCCAGCGCCCGGCTGTAGCTCTCCAGCCCCGCCTTGGCCGCCTGGTAGTGCGCGAAGACCGGCACCGGCGGGAGCAGCGCGGCGGTGGAGATGTGCACGATCGCCCCCGACCCCTGGTCCCGCATCCCCGGCGTGAGCAGGGCGTTCAGCCGTACGGCCGCGAGCAGGTTGAGGTTGAGCGTGTCCTGCCAGTCCGCGTCGGGGATCGTCACGGCGCTGTCGCCGGCCCGGGCGCCACCCGCGTTGTGCACCACGATGTCCACCCCGCCGAACGTCTCCTGGACGGTCGCGGCCAGCGCCCGCGTTCCGGCCTCGGTGCGGATGTCGGCCGTCACGAAGGCGGCCCCCTCCGGCGCCGGGTACGCGGTCGTCCTGGCGGTGGCCAGCACCTCGGCGCCCTCCTCAAGCAGCCGCCGCACGACCGCCGCCCCGATTCCCCGGGAACCTCCCGTGACGAGGGCTCGTTTTCCCTTGAGCTCTCCTGATCCGTTTCCGAGCGTCATGGCCCCTCCTGAATCGCCGAATTCGCTCGGCGCGGATATTCGCGGGCCGAGCAGGTTCACCGTACGCAAGAAAAAGAATGCGAAGCAAAGACGAAATCCGAGCGGCCGCCATAGGAGATTCCTATGGCGGGTCATTCGCGAAGGGGACGGGCGGTAGCCCGGCAGGCGGACGACGGGCGGTGCTCAAGGCGCCTACCGTCGGCGCCATGTTCAGCGATCAGGTGACCTTTCGCCGCGTCACGGCAGGAGTCCTGCTCATCGTGGCCCCGCTGCTCCAGGCCCTCGCCGTCGTCGTCGATCCCGGCACCTGGGGCGACGAGCGGGAGGCGGTCAGCTTCGGCGCGAACCCCGTGCTCGCCCAGATCCAGTCCGTGCTCTACCACTGGAGCTGGATGCTCATGGCCGTGGCCGTGCTCGGCCTCGTGCATCTGACCAGGCGCGCGGCGACCCGGCTCGGCCACGTCGCCGGTGCGCTCACGGTGCTCGGCTACCTGCAGTTGTCGGGGCTGCTGCTCACCGATCCCGTGGAGTGGTGGCTGGGGCGGCACCACCCGCCGGAGGAGGCGCAGCGGATCATGGACGAGATGCTGGGGCTGCCCGGCGTGATGTTCGGGTTCCAGCTCCCGTGGATGTTCTTCGGCTTCCTCGGCCTGCCGGTGCTGACCGCGGCCGTGTGGCGGGCCGGGTTCGTCGGGTGGTGGGCGCCGGCGGTGGTGACGGCCGGCTATCTCGGGTCGTTCGCGGTCTCGTACGGCCCCGCCACCGTGCCGTTCTGGGCCGCCCCCGTGGCCGCGCTCGGCTGGATCGGCTGGAAGATCCTGCGCATGGGCGACGAGGAGTGGGCGGCCTACTATCCGGCGCCGCGGGTCAGCCCTGAGCGGGAATCCAGCCGAGGCTGACCGCGAAGATGACGAAGACGCCGAGGAGGATTCGGTAGATCACGAAGAGAGTGAAGCGGTGGGTGCTGATGTAACGCAGGAACCAGGCCACCGCCAGATAACCGACGACGAACGAGATGACGGTGGCGAGGATCGTCGGCCCCCACGCGGGGGCCGGGCCCTCGCCGATGTCCTTCAGCTCGAACAGCCCCGAGGCCAGCACGGCGGGGATGGCCAGCAGGAACGAGTATTTGGCCGCGTCCTCGCGGCGGTAGTCGAGCAGCAGGCCGGCGGTCACCGTGCCGCCCGAGCGGGAGACGCCGGGGATCAGGGCCAGTGACTGGGCGAAGCCGTAGATGATGGCGTGGGGGAAGCTGAGGTGCTTCTCCAGCGTGAGCTTGTTGCGGGCGGTGTGGTCGGCGTACCAGAGGATGCAGGCGAAGACGATCAGCGTCGTGCCCACCAGGCGCAGGTCGCGGAAGCTGGTCTCGATCTGGTCCTTCAGCGTGACGCCGAGGATGCCGATGGGCAGGGTGCCGACGATGACGTACCAGCCCATGCGGGCCGCCCAGTGGCCGCGCAGGCTCTTGTCGAACAGCGAGCGCGTCCAGGTGGAGATGATCTCCCAGATCTCCTTGCGGAAGTAGATCAGCACGGCCGTCTCGGTGCCGAGCTGGATCACCGCCGTGAACGCCGCCCCTGGGTCCTTCCAGCCGGCGAGCGCGGAGACCACCCGGATGTGGGCGCTGGAGGAGATCGGCAGGAACTCCGTGAGCCCTTGGACCAACCCCAAGATCACCGCTTCTAGCCAGCCGATCACGACGACACCTTTCCAGCACGCGGAAGTGACGAGGTGAGGTTAGCGGAATCGAGGGTCAAGCAATTGCCGTCGCAGCGCGTTGAGCTGGTGGGAGTTCTCGACCGAACGGGGCTCGTCGAGCGAGTCGAGCGCCAGCAGCAGCGCGTCGGCCACGATGATGCCGGTCAGCGGCTCGGCCGTGATGCCGGTGGGCGTGTGGGGGGCGGCCAGCACGGCGTCCACCCGGTCGGCGAACGATCCGCCGAGTTCATCGGAAATTAGCACGATGTTCGCACCCACGGCGTGCGCCCGGTCGATCAGCACGGTGAGCTCCTTGAGTTTGCGGGCCGGCTGGAAGATCACCAGCACGTCGCCGTGCGCGAGCTGGATCAGGTCGTCGGCCAGGGCGAAGCCGGTGGTGGCGACGGCGCGGGCGCGGTGGCCGCGCCGGTTGAGCTTGAGCGCCAGGTGGTGGCCGGCCGGCTCGGAGGCGCCCGCGCCGTAGACGAACACGCCGGGCGCGTCCACCAGCAGCTCGACCGCCTTCTTGAACGCCTCGGCGTCCAGCAGCCCCCTGCAGTGCTCGACCCGCTCGCGGGCCTCGTCGAAGACCCGCTCCCAGATGCCGGTCAGGTCCTGGCCGACGTGGCTGACGCGCTGCCGCAGGCGGACGTCGGGGGCCACCGCCGAGGTGAACTCGGCCGCCAGCGCCCGCTTGAGCCCCGGCAGGCCGCCGAAGCCGAGCCGCTGCATCGTCCGCACCACCGTGGCGTTGCTGGTGCCGGTGGCGGTGCCCAGCTCCTGCGCGCTGGCGAAGAGGATCTGCTCGGGTGAGGCGGAGATCAGGTATTGGCACACCGCCCGCTCGGCCGGTGACAGCTCCTCCCAGAGCTGTCGTACCTGGGCCCTGAGCTGTTCGACCGGGCTGTGTGTATTTTCCATTACGGCTCTTGACTCCTGTGTAGCGCTCATTACCCTGTCTTGGAAACGACCGCTACAGACTCGCCGCCTCCTGAAATGGACATTACAGGCTCCGGGTCGGTCCAAGGAGCACCATTGAGCCTCACATCCCTGCCTCTCGTCGAGATCTCCGGCGCTCCTCGCGACCGCGGCCGCCAGTACGGCGAGCAGGCGCGCGAGCGCATCGAACGCGCGCTGACCTACTACGCGGAGGCGTTCGCGCACTCCAGCGGCCTGTCATGGGATCAGGTCGTCGAACGGGCGGCGCACTGGATCGAGCCCAGCAGGGCGTTCGCGCCGGAGCTGGTCGAGGAGATGGAGGGCATCGCCGAGGGGGCCGGGGTCGGCTTCCTCGACGTGCTCGCGCTCAACGCCCGTGGCGAGATCATCTACGACACCACCTTCAGCTCCATGGAGCCCGACGGCTGCACGTCGTTCGCGCTGCTCGGTGAGGTGTCCGGCGACGGCCACGTCTACGCCGGCCAGAACTGGGACTGGCGCGACGGCGTGTCCGACACCCTCATGGTGCTCAGAGTCGTCCAGCCGGGCCGGCCGACGGTCATCATGCACGTGGAGGCGGGGCAGGTCGGGCGGCAGGGGGCCAACTCGGCGGGCATCGCGCTCAACGCCAACGGGCTCGGCGGGCGCTTCGACGACACCGTGGGCGTGCCGCAGACTCTGATCAGGCGCAGGGTGCTCGACAGCGACAACCTCAACACCGCGCTGGAGGCGCTGACCAAGTCGCGGGCCCACATCGCCAGCAACGCGCTGATCACCCACCGTGACGGGTTCGCGATCGACCTGGAGACCACGCCCGGCGCCATCGGCTGGATGTACCCCACCGACGGGCTGCTCGTCCACGGCAACCACTACCAGGCGTTCGTGCCGCCGCAATTGGCCGCCACCTACCGGCCCGGCTCGGCCGACTCGCTGTTCCGGGTGCCCCGGGCCGAGGGCGGGCTGCGTACGGTGCGCGAGGCGTCCGGCACCGACGAGGTGCGCAAGCGGATCAGGTTCGCCATGTCCGACCACCTGGGCTACCCCGAGTCCCTCTGCACCCACCCCGACCTCACCCAGCCCGCCGTGAAGCGGTGGGCGACCCTGCTGTCGAGCTGCGTCGACCTGACCACGGGCGACTACTTGATCGCGGCCGGCACGCCCTGCGACCACGAGTACGAGCGCGTGCCCTGGAACCTCTACGACGGACCGCATGGAGAAGTGACCCCGTGAAGAAGCTGCTCGCCCTCGCCGGGCTGGCCGGCCTGGTCGCCGCGTGCGGCGGGCCCGCCGCGACCACCAAGGCGCCCGACCTCGCCAAGCTCACCCTGGTCGATCGCACCGCCAAGGCGGCCGGGGCGCTCGACCGCGCCGTCTGGCTGCTCGACGAGGAGCCGGGCACGCTCGACCTCGACTCCGACGGCGGCACCCCCAACCGCACGGTCATGGCGAACGTCTGCGAACGCCTCATGCAGACCCAGCCCGACATGACCGTCAAACCCTGGCTGGCCGAGAAGGCCGAGCTCCCCGACCCCAAGACGATGGTCCTCACGCTGCGTCAGGACGCCACCTTCCACGACGGCTCGCCGGTCACGGCCGACGACGTCGTGTGGAGCCTGAAGCGGCACGCGGGCGAGGGCATGGACGAATCCGATGAGTTCGAGGACGTCGAGTCCATCGAGAAGAGCGGCGAGCACGAGGTCACGATCGCGTTCAAGCGGCCCAACGCGCTGTTCGAGCAGGCCATCGCCGGCGGCGCGGGCATCGTGCTCAACCGGAAGGCGGTGCAGGCGCAGGGCGAGGACTTCGGCTCGCCGGGACACGACGACGCCTGCTCCGGCCCGTACCGGCTCAAGGAGTGGAAGTCCGGCTCGCACATGACGATCGAGCGCTACGACGCGTACTGGAACAAGGATGTCAAACCGCTCACCAAGACCGTCGAGTTCCGGTGGGCCCAGGACACGGCGCTGGTCAACAGCCTCGTCACGGGAGCGGCGCAGGGGGCCTACCTGTCCGACACCGGGCCGGCCGTGGCGCTGCAGAGCAACCAGGCGGTCAGCGTGGCCTACGGCGCGACCACGCGCGTGTTCGTGCTGCTGCCGACCGATCGCGGCGTGATGAAGGACCCGAAGATCCGGCGCGCGCTGTCGCTGGCCGTGGACCGGGCCGGCATCGCCAAGTCGGGGTTCGCGGGGCTGGCCAGGCCGTGGAAGGTGCCGGTGGGGGCCGGGGCGTGGTCGTACGAGAAGGAGGCGTTCCAGACGGCCTACGACGAGCTGACCGGCGCTCCGGACACGCCCCGGATCGAGGAGGCCAAGAAGCTGGTGGCGGAGGCGGGCTCGCCGAAGGAGCCGATCGTGGTGGCGACCGACGGCGAGCAGTCGCGCTCGGTCATCGCCAACGCCGTCGTGGACGCGGCCACGAAGATCGGCCTGACCGCCCAGATCAAGACCGTGCCCTCGTCCGAGTTCGGCAGCTTCTACACCGACAAGTCGCTGCGCGCCCAGGTCGACCTCGTCCCCGACGACTGGTACATCACCAAGTCCGACCCCATCGGCTTCTACGACAACGGCCTGACCGGCTCGGCCAACAACTGGGTGAAGTACAGCTCGCCCGCCTACGACAAGCTCGTGGCCGAGGCGCTGGAGACCACCGACCCCGCGGCCCGCGCGGGGCACGTCATCGAGCTGCAGCGCATGTTCACCGCAGACATGGTGTGGATCTCGCTGGTCGAGGTGCCGAACGCGGTCGTGCTCGGGGCCAAGGTGACCGGCCCGCCCGCCTCGCAGGTGCACATGGGCTACCCGTGGGCGGCCGATCTCGGGGCCAAGGGCTGAGCCGGTGGTCCGCAAGCTGGCCGGGCTGGTCGCCACGCTGCTCGCCACCTCGTTCGTGATCTTCGCGGCGTCGTACGCGGCCCCCGGCGACCCGGTCACGTTCCTGGCGGGCGGCAAGGAGAACCTGACCCCCGAATACCTGGCCGCGATCCGGGCTCAGTACCACCTGGACGATCCGTTCCTGGTGCAGTACGGCCGCTGGCTCGGCGACGCGCTGACCGGCGACCTCGGCCGCTCCACGCAGTACCACGACCAGGTCGCCGACCTGATGGCGGCCCGGCTGCCGAGCACGCTCGGGCTGGTCGCCTACGCCTCGGTGCTGTTCGTGGTGTTCGGGATCGCGCTGGGGGTGCTGGCCGCGGTGCGCGGCGGGCGTACGGACTCGGCGGTGGTGGCGGGCACGACGTTCGCCACCTCCGTGCCGGCGTTCGTCACCGCGACGGTGCTGATCTCGCTGTTCGGGGTGCAGCTCGGCTGGTTCCCCGTCATGGGCGGCGGCTCGCTGTGGCACCTGACGCTGCCCGCCGTCACGCTGGCGCTCGGCGCGCTGGCCATCATCAGCCGCGTCACCAGGCAGTCCATGATCGAGCAGCGCGAGCTCGACCACGTGAGCGTGGCCCGCGCCGGCGGGCTGTCCGAGCGGCTGATCGTCGTGCGGCACGTCTTCCGCGGCGCGCTGGGGCCGATCGTGACGATGTGCGGGCTGGTCACGGCCGGGATGCTGACCGGGACGGTGACGGTGGAGACCGCCTTCGGGCTCAACGGGATCGGCTCGCTGCTGGTGAACGCGATCAACACCCACGACTTCCCCGTCACGCAGGCGGTGCTGCTGCTCATGGTGACCGCGTACATCGCCGTGACCACCGCGGTCGAGCTGCTGCACCCCCTGATCGATCCCAGAGTGAGGAGCCGGGCATGACCACGCTGGTCGCCACGCTCTCCCCGAAGCCCGCGCGGCCGCTCGGCCACCTGCTGGCCACGGCGTTCCTCGGCCTCGTCGTCGCGGCGGCGGTGCTGGCGCCGCTGGTCTCCCCCTACGCGCCCGAGGCGGTCGACTTCGCCGCCACGCTGGCGCCCATGTCGCCGGGACATCCGCTCGGCGCCGACCAGTCCGGCCGCGACCTGCTCTCCAGGGTCCTGTACGGCGCCCGTACCTCCCTGATCGGCCCGCTGATCCTGCTGGCCATCGCCTCGGTGCTGGGCGTCGCGCTCGGCACGCTGGCCGCCTGGCACCGGGGCTGGGTGGACGCCGTCGTGTCCCGGCTGACCGACGTCATGTACGCCTTCCCGGGGCTGCTGTTCGTGGTGCTGATCGTGGCCGTGTTCGGCAACGGGATGACCACGGCCGTGGTGGCGCTCGGGCTGGCGTACACGCCGACGATCGCCAAGTACACCCGCAGCGTGGCCCTGGGCGAGTGCGGCAAACCGTACATCGACGCCTACCGGGTGCAGGGCATGGGCGGGTTCACCATCTGCGTGCGGCACCTGGTGCCCAACATGGCGCGCTCGCTCGTCGGCTACCTCGTCGTGCTGTTCGGCGAGGGGCTGATGAGCCTGGCCACGCTGAGCTTCCTCGGGTTCGGCGCGCAGCCGCCGTCCTCCGACTGGGGGCTCATGGTCAAGGAGGGACAGCCGGCCATCGTGCAGGGGGCGTTCCTGCCGGTGCTGGTGCCGGGCGCGGCCATCGCCCTGGTGGTCGTGTCGTTCAACGTGATCGGCGTGCGGCTGGCCGACCGCATGGGCGTGAGGGGGACGTGATGCTGCTCTCCGTGGAAGGGCTGACGATAGAGGCGGGCGGGCGGCGGCCGATCCTGCGCGAGGTGTCGCTGTCCGTCGGCAAGGGCGAGATCGTGGGGCTGGTCGGCGAGTCAGGCTCGGGCAAGTCCACGATCGCCCGCTCGGTGCTGCGCCTGCTGCCCGAAGGCGCCCGCGTCTACGGGCGGGTCGCGGTCGAGGGCGAGGACGTGCTGACGATGGGCCAGGCCGCCTTGCGGGACCTGCGCGCCTCGAAGGTGTCGATGGTCTACCAGGACCCGCGCTCGTCGCTCAACCCCGTCCGCAGGATCGGCGACTTCATGACCGAGCGCATGGTCCACACGCTGGGCCGGCCCAAGGCCGAGGCACGGGCGCGAGCGCTGGAGCTGCTGGACGCGGTGGGGATGCCCGATCCCGAGGCGCGGTTGCGGCAGTATCCGCACGAGCTGTCCGGCGGCATGCTCCAGCGGGTGGTGATCGCCGCCGCGCTGGCCGCCGGCCCCGCGCTGCTGCTGGCCGACGAGGCGACGAGTGCGCTCGACGTCACCACGCAGGCCGAGACGCTCGCGCTGCTGCGCAGGGTGCAGGCCGAACGGGAGCTCGGCATGCTGTTCATCACCCATGACCTGCACCTGGCCGCGGCCTTCTGCGACCGCGTCCACGTGCTCTACGCGGGCACGGTGGTGGAGTCGCGGCCGGCCAAGGAGCTGTTCGCCGACCCCCGCCACCCCTACACCGCCGGCCTGCTGGCCTGCACGCCCGAGCTGGGCGACCCGCGGCCGATCCGGCCCATCCCCGGACGGCCGCCCTCGCTGGACGACGCCTTCACGGGCTGCCCGTTCGCGCCCCGCTGCCCCGAGGTCACGAGTGCCTGCGAGGAACGGCCGCCGGCGCCCGTGGCCGTCTCCGGCGGCTCCGCCGCCTGCCGCCTGGTGGAGGTCTAGATGTTGTCCGTACGCGAACTGCGCAAGTCCTTCGGCGCCACGGTGGCGGCCGACGACGTCACGTTCGACCTGGCCGCGGGCGGCTCGCTCGGGCTGGTCGGCGAATCGGGGTCGGGCAAGACCACGATCGCCCGCATGCTCGTCGGCCTGGTCGCCCCCGACTCGGGCACGATCGCCGTGGCCGGGCGTGAGCGGGGCACGAGAGAACGCGGCCGGGCCGCCAGGCTGCGCAGGGCCAGGGAGATCCAGATGGTCTTCCAGGACCCGTACCTCTCGCTCGACCCCCGGCTGACGGCCGAGGAGTGCCTGCACACGGCGCTCAGGCTGCACGGCAGGCCCGAAGCGCGGGCCGCCGAGCTGCTTGAGCAGGTGGGGCTCGGCGCCAGGGAGGCGGGGGCGCGCCCCCACCGGCTCAGCGGCGGCCAGCGGCAGCGCCTGGCCATCGCCAGGGCGCTGGCGGTGGAGCCGTCGGTGCTGGTGCTGGACGAGGCGGTGGCCGCGCTCGACGTGTCGATCCAGGCGCAGATCCTGGAACTGCTGGCCCGCGTGCGCCGGGAGTCGGGGGTCGCGCTGCTGTTCGTCAGCCACGACCTGGCCGTGGTGCGGCACCTGTGCGAGGAGACGCTGGTGCTGCACCGGGGGGTCGTGGTCGAGCGGGGGCCGGTGGAGCGGGTGCTGGCCGAGCCTGAGCACCCGTACACGCGGCTGCTGCTGGACTCCGTGCCCAGGCCCGGCTGGGACCCGGCGGCGGTGGTGCGCTCCTGACCTTCGCCTGACCTTCAGCGGTCCTGAGGCTTCCGCACCTGCGGGGAGTCCCGGGGCTTCAGCGCTTCCAGACCTGTGCGTTGGCCCGCGCGAAGTCGGCGAAGTCCCTGGCCGGGCGACCCAGGGCCTGGCGCACGCCGTCGGAGACGGTCGCGTTGCGGCCGTCCAGGATGTCGGTGAACAGGTGGGCCAGGCCCTGCGCCTCGTCGAGGGTCACGCCGTGCTGGACGGCCGAGGTCATGTACTCGTCGGGCGTGACCCGGAGGAACACGATCGTCCTGCCGGTGGCCCGGGAGAGCTCGGCCGCCACGTCGGCGAACGTCAGCAGCCGCGGCCCGGTCAGCTCGTACAGTTTGCCCGCGTGGCCCTCCTCGGTGAACGCCGCCACCGCGACGTCCACGATGTCCTCCACGTCCACGAACGGCTCGGGCACGTCGGCGGCGGGCAGCGCGATCACGCCGTCGAGGACCGAGCCGAGGAGGAAGTCCTCGCTGAAGTTCTGCATAAACCAGGAGCAGCGCAGCACCGTCCATTCCGCGCCCGACTCGGCCATGGTCCGCTCGCTGGCCTGCGCCTCCGGCTCGCCCCGCCCGGAGAGCAGGACCAGCCGCCGCACGCCCGAGCTCACGGCCAGCTCCGTGAACGCCTTGACGTCGTCGTACGCGCCGGGAAAGGCCAGGTCGGGATAGTAGGACAGGTAGACGGCCGTCACGCCGTCGAGGGCGTCCCGCCAGGTCGAGCGGTCCTGCCAGTCGAAGGCGGGGGAGGCGGAGCGCGAGCCCAGCCGTACGGGCAGGCCGCGCGCGCTGAGCCGGTCGGCGATGCGGCGGCCGGTCTTGCCGGTGCCGCCGAGAACGAGAATCGTCATGCCTCTAGTAAGTCCCGATACCGATAAGACGCTCCATGGTTGAGAAGCGCAATCCCATATGCGATCGTCTACCCCATGGACCAGCTCGCGGCGCTCCTGGACGGCCCGAGAGCGCGCGGCGCCTTCCTGCTCCGGACGATCCTCTCCCCGCCCTGGGGGCTGCGCATCCAGGACGAGGCGCCGCTGTCGCTGGTGGCGCAGGTCCGCGGCCATTCGTGGATCATGTTCGACGGGGGCGACCCCGTGCACCTGGAGCCCGGACAGGTGGCCATCGCGCGGGGGCCGCAGCCGTACACGATGGCCGACGCCCCCGGCACCAAGCCGCAGATCATCATCGACCCGGGCCAGCGGTGCACCACCCTCGACGGCGAGTCCCTCTACGAAAGCATGGACCTCGGTGTGCGGACGTGGGGCAACGACCCGGAGGGCCCCACCGTGCTGCTGACCGGCACCTACACCATGGAGGGCGAGGTCACCCGGCGGCTGCTGGAGGCGCTGCCCCAGCTGATCGTGCAGCCGGGCGGCCCGCTGATCTCTCTGCTCGGCGCCGAGATCGTCAAGGACGAGCCGGGCCAGGAGGCGGTCCTCGACCGGCTGCTCGACCTGCTGCTCATCGCGGTGCTGCGAGCCCACTTCGCCACGAACGAGGCCCCCGCCTGGTATCGCGCGATGAGCGACCCCGTCGTCGGCAAGGCCATGCGCCTGCTGCACAACAACCCCGCCCACCCGTGGACGGTGGCCGCGCTGGCCACCGAGGTGGGCGTGTCCAGGGCCTCGCTGGCCCGGCGCTTCACCGAGCTGGTCGGCGAGCCGCCGATGGCCTTCCTCACCGACTGGCGCCTCGCGCTGGCCGCCGACCTGCTGCGCGAGCCCGACGCCACGATCGGCTCCGTGGCCAGGAAGGTCGGCTACGGCAGCCCGTTCGCGCTCAGCGCGGCCTTCAAACGCGTCCGCGGCATCACCCCGCAGGAACACCGGGCCGTCCGGTGAAGCCGCTGCTGCTGCTCGACGTGGACGGCGTGCTCAACCCGATGGGACGGCCGAACCCCGACTTCCGCCGCTACCGGTGCACGGTCGCCGGCGAGGTCTACACCGTGCACCTCAACCCCCGCCACGGCCGCCGCCTGCTCGACCTGGCCCTGACCACCGGCGCCGAGCTGGTCTGGGCCACCACCTGGGAGCACCACGCCAACGACTGGATCGCCCCCCGGATCGGCCTGCCCTCCCTGCCGGTCATCACCATGAACCCCGACGTGCCCTGCGAGCGGGGGGAGAACTTCAAGACGCCGCACGTGGCGGCGTACGCGGGGCGGCGGCCGTTCGTCTGGTTCGACGACCAGGTGTGGGCGGAGGACGAGGAGTACCTCAGGGGGCGTCAGGGTCTGACCGACTTCCTGCTCGTCCACGTGGACCCGGAACAGGGACTGACCAGCCGACATCTGGGCATGGCACATGAGTGGCTGACCCTTACAGGGTTTTCTCAGGGTTCCTGACGGGAGTCTGACGGCCCGCTCGTCCGTTCTCCCAGTAGGTCAACACCACATGGAGGAACAGCATGTACCGCTCACGAGAGCACAGGATCCTGGCCGGCGTCTGCGGCGGTCTGGCCGACAAGATGGGCCTGCCCCCTACCCTCGTCCGGATCCTCTGGCTGCTGCTGTCGCTCATCCCGGGACCGCTGTGGGTGGTCTACGTCGCCATGTGGATCCTCGTCCCGGAAGAGCCGAAGGGCTACCGGGCGGCCTGAACGTGAATGGGCGGGGACGCGAGTCCCCGCCCGTCCCGCGTGCGTCTTCATTAAAGGCCAGGCATATCCTCGAACCATGAGGGCAAGGCCGCTGACGCTCATCCAGGATGAGCTGGTCGACTACGACAAAGCGATGGAGCGCATGACCGACCTCGTCGGGCAGCGCCAACGGGACGAGCGCGCTGACACGCTCTGGCTGCTCAGCCATCCGTCCATCTACACGATCGGGCGCCGCACCCCGATGGCTCACCTGCCCGATCCCTCCCGCGGCATCCCCGTCATGGAGACCGGGCGCGGCGGCCAGCTCACCTATCACGGGCCAGGCCAGCTCGTCGGCTACCTCATCGTCAAGCTGGGCGAGGACGAGGGCATCGTCGACTACGTGCGCGAGGTGGAGTTGCGGCTGGTGGAGGCGCTGGGCAAGCTGGGGCTGCCCGCCGAGCGCCGGGACACGCCGCCGGGCTCCGAGCTGCTGACCGGGGTCTGGACGGCCGAGACCGGGCGCAAGATCGTGTCCATCGGGATGCGGCAGAGCCGGGGCGTCACCAGCCACGGGTTCGCGCTCAACGTCGACGGCGACCTGACGCCGTGGGACTGGGCGGTCGCGTGCGGGATGCCGGACGTGGACATGACCTCGCTCAAACGCGAGCTGGGCGCCACTTCCATGGACGACGTACGGGCGACCGTGGCGGCGGCCTTCGAGACGTCCTGACGGGGGCACCTCGCGGACGACGGCGGGGCCACCCACAGACGACGGCGGGGCCACCCCACAGGCGACGACGGGGTCGCCTCGCGGATGACGCCGCCTGACCGGTGGCGTCATCCTTTCGGAGGAAATCTGTCATTTCCCGCACGGTCAAGGCCGTGAATACGCGATGATCCGCTTCGATCGCACGCCCCGACGGGGGATCGACCGAAGACAGGAGCCTTGTGCGAAGCAGATTTTCCCTGGTCGCCGCCGCTTTTCTGGCGCTGGCCACAGTGTTACCCGGCTCGGCCGCGAACGCGGACACCGAAACGACGACGAGTACGACCACTGGCGCGGCCGACACCATCGCCTGGGCGCCGTGCGCGGAGGAGCCCGAGGCCGAGTGCGGCACGCTGAGCGTGCCGATCGACTGGGCGAAGCCCACGGGGGCGAAGGTCGACATCGCGGTCGCGCGGCGCAAGGCGACCGACCCGGCCGCCAGGATCGGCTCGCTGGTGATCAACCCGGGCGGGCCCGGCGGCTCGGGGGTCGAGGCCGTCTACGGTGCTCCCGGCTCCTACACCGAGGAGCTGCAGCGGCGCTTCGACATCGTCGGCTTCGACCCGCGGGGTGTCGGGCGCAGCCATCCGGTGATCTGCTCGGCGTCCGTCTACAACCAGATGCCGCACACCGTGATGAAGAGCCAGGCCGACTTCGACGCCTGGAACACGTTCACGAAGAAGCTGCACGCCGACTGCCGCGCCCGTACCGGACCGCTGTACGACCACGTCGACTCCACCGACGTCGCCCGCGACCTGGACGCGCTGCGGGCCGCCCTCGGTGAGGAGAAGCTCACCTACTACGGCATCTCGTACGGCACCCTGATCGGCCAGATGTACGCCGAGCTGTTCCCCGGCCGCGTCCGGGCGCTCGGCCTCGACAGCAACATGGACCACAGCCTCGGCGTCGCGGGCTTCCTGTCCACCGAGGCCATCGCCGTCGAGGACGCGTTCGACCAGTTCGTCGGCTGGTGCGAGCAGGACACCACCTGTGTGCTGCACGGCCAGGACATCCGCGCGATCTGGAAGTCGCTGCGGGAGAAGGCACAGCGCGGCGAGCTCGTCTACCCGAGCACCGGCACGAAGATGACCGAGCTGCAGGTCATCTACAACGCCGCGCTGGGCAACGAGGGGCCCGACTGGCAGACGCTCAGCCAGGTGATCAACTGGCTGAACGGCGGCGCCGAGCCGGAGTGGGTGCCCCCGCTGCCCGGCCGCGGGCCCGTGGAGGGGGACGTGGCCGAGCTGCCGACCACGATCCTGTGCCAGGACTACAACCTCAGGCTGCGCAACTACACCGAGTACGCCGCGCTCATGCGCGTGTCCAACGCCCTCGCGCCGGACACGCGGTACCACCCGTACCCGATCGACGACCTGCCGATCTGCATGAACTACCCGACCACCAACCCGCCGCACGAGCTCCGGTACACCGGCGAGGCCCCGCTGCTGCTCGGGAACTCGCTGCACGACCCGGCCACGCCGTGGATCTGGTCGGCCAACGCGGCCCGCCAGCTCGGGTCCAAGGCGGTGCTGCTCACGTACGAGGGCTGGGGCCACCGCATCTACGGCAAGGACAAGTGCCAGACGGACATCTTCGACGAGTACCTGATCTCGCTGAAGGTGCCGCCGCACGGCACGCGTTGCGCCGTGGGCACGCCTGAGGAGAGCCTGCTCAAGCAGCGCTCCCAGCGGCCTGCGTGGCCGACGGACCGGCTCTCCTGGGCCGCTCCGGGTACGAAGTAGCACATTCGACGGGTACGGCGCGGCCAGGGGGGTCGCGCCGTACCCCTTTCTTACGGGACGGGGAGCTCGTCGACCGTGCGGCGCGGACCCGTGAACCAGTGGCGGGCCGACAGCGCCCACCACAGCGCGATCCCGATCAGCACCATTCCCACCGCGATGGGCGCGTAGTTGACCGACGTCCAGGTGAAGTCCGGGCTGCCGGGCACGCCGGCGGGGGAGAACGGCATCACGAAGTAGATCGACACGATGACGATCTCGACGCAGGCGATCCAGCACAGCGCCTTGTACTTCCTGCCCAGCGTCCACGGCCCGGGTTTGAACTCGTCTCCCATGCGCAGCCGCAGCCAGATCGGGATGAGGAAGGCCAGGTACAGGCCGATGACCGCGATCGAGACGACGGCGTAGAACGCGACCGGCGTGGTCAGCCCGGGAGGGGCGTAGAGCGCGGGCAGCGTGAGCAGGGCGGCGGCGGCGCAGCCGGCGATGATCGCGTTGACCGGGGTGCGGTTGCGGTCCACCTTCGACCACAGCCGCCAGCCGGGCACCGCGCCGTCGCGCGAGAACGCGTACGTCATCCGCGACATCGACGTCACGCAGCTCATCCCGCAGAAGAACTGGCCGATCGTGGAGATGGCGAAGATCGCCGTGGCCAGCGGGGACGACAGCGCGCTCTCGAAGATGGAGCCGACGAAACCGCCGTCCTTGTTCAACTGGTCCACGTTCGTGGCGGCGAACAGGAACGACAGCAGCAGGATCCAGCCGCCGATCGCCGAGTAGAAGATCGACTGCCACAGGCCGCGCGCCGCGCTGGTCGCCGCGCCCTGGGTCTCCTCCGACACGTGGGCGCAGGCGTCGAAGCCGGTGATCGTGTACTGGGTGAGCAGGAAGCCGAGCGGCAGCACGTACATCCAGAAGGGCAGCCCGTCGGAGCCGTCGCCGAAGCCCGAGTTGTTGTTGGTGCCGAAGAAGACGAAGGACGCCGACTGGTGGTCGGACGGGGCGAAGATCAGGATGGCCACCACGATCGCGGCGCCGGCGACGTGCCACCAGACCGAGACGTTCTGCAGCAGCGAGATCAGCCGGTGGCTGAAGATGTTGATCAGAGCGTGCAGCGCCAGCACGATCACGAACAGCAGGAACGCCTGCGGCAGCGTGCCCTCCCAGGCGCCGCCGGTCAACCGGTTGAGGGTGATGTTGAGAAAGGTCGCGCAGCCGTAGTCGACCGACGCGGTGACGGCGATGAGGCCGATCAGGTTGAGCCAGCCGGTGAACCAGCCGTGGATCGGCTTGCCCAGCTTGGCGGCCCACCAGTAGATGCCGCCCGCCGTCGGGTACGCCGACACCAGCTCCGACATGCAGAAACCGATGATCAGGATGAACAGCGAGATGATCGGCCAGCCCCATGAGATGGCGATGGGGCCGCCGTAGTTCCAGGCTTGGCCGAAGGTCGTGAAGCAGCCGGCGAGGATCGAGATGATCGAGAAGGAGATGGCGAAGTTCGAGAAACCGCTCCAGGTGCGGGCGAGCTCCTGCTTGTAACCGAGCTCGGCGAGTCGCCTGGAATCCTCTTCGGTGGTCATTGAGGTCTCCCTGGGGGGCGGGACGCTCCTTTTGGTCTACCTCTAGACCATTTCCGCCCAGGGAACAAGGCGTTACAGCCGGTTTTCGATCGCGTCAGGCCCGCGCGTAGGCCGGGCCCGAGGCCCGGCCCGCGCGTTCACGTCACTGGCCGAAGAGGTCGGTGACGGCCTGGCAGAACGCCTTGAGGTCGTCCGGCTTGCGGCTGCTCACCAGCGTGTTCGGCCCGTCCGTGCAGACCACGACCTCCTTGTCCACCCAGGTCGCCCCGGCGTTGCGCAGGTCGGTGCGCAGGCTGGGCCAGGACGTGATCGTCCGGCCGCGTACGACGTCCGCCTCGACCAGCGTCCACGGCGCGTGGCAGATGGCGGCCACGGGCTTGCCCGCGTCGAAGAAGGCGCGGGCGAAGCGCACGGCGTCGTCGTTCATGCGCAGGAAGTCGGGGTTCGCCACGCCTCCCGGCAGGACGAGGCCGTCGAAGGAGGCCGCGTCCACGTCGTCCACCGTGTCGTCCACGGCGAAGGTGCCGGCCTTGTCCAGGTGGTTGAACGCCTGGATCTGGCCGGGGGCGGTGGAGACGAGCCGGGGCGTGCCGCCCGCCTGCTTGACCGCTTTCCAGGGTTCGGTGAGCTCGACCTGCTCGACTCCCTCGGGGGCGACCAGGAACGCGATGGTCTTGCCGTCCAGCATGTCCGTTCTCCCTTGAACCGGGTCTTTGCCGTTCTCCTAACCGAGGCGGGGTGATGTATGCGCCTCTACCCCTGGGGGGTATATAGTCGGGCTCATGACTGTCACGACATACCAGGTTGAGGGCATGACCTGTGGCCACTGTGTGAACGCTGTGACCCAGGAGGTGGGCAAGGTCGCCGGGGTGAGCGGCGTCGAGGTGGATCTCGGGTCCGGGTCGGTCAAGGTGACCAGCGCGGCGCCGGTCGACGCCGCGCTCATCGGCGCGGCCGTGGAGGAGGCGGGTTACGAGCTGGGCGGCACGGTCGAGCTGCTGCCCCAGGCGGGCGGGTCGTGCTGCGGCTCAGGCGGCTGCCACTAACTGCCGCTCACCTGACCGGCCGGCCCGTGTGGATGCGGGCCGGCCGCGTCACCACGCAAGGGGGCTTGCGTCACCACGGGAGCGGGCCGGCGAGCGTGAAGAAGCCCCCGGTGGGTCCGTCGGGGCCTACCTGGGCCATCCTGACGATGATCTCCGCGCCCTCCTCCACGGTCTGCGTACCCGTGCGGCCGTTCAGGTCCGTGGCGGTGTAGCCGGGCTCGACCGCGTTGATCCGCATCTCGGGGAACGCCTTCGCGTATTGCACGGTCAGCACGTTGACCGCCGCTTTGGAGGCCGGATAGGCCACGCCCGGGTACGCGTACGTCGGCGTCCCCTCCGCCGTGATGCCCGCCAGCGAGGCCAGGCCGCTGCTCACGTTCACTACGACCGGGGCCGCGGAGCGCCGCAGCAGCGGCAGGAAGGCGTGCGTCACGCGTACCACGCCGAAGGTGTTCGTCTCGAAGATCGTGCGCATGTCGGCGGCGGTCAGGTCGGCCGCGCCGATCACGCTGTTGTCCGCCCGCCGCCCCTCGACGCCGGCGTTGTTGACCAGCACGTCGAGCCCGCCGTCGGCCTCGACGGCCTTCGCGGCGGCGGCGACGGAGGCGTCGTCGGTCACGTCGATGAGGAGCGGGCGCGCGCCCAGCCGCTCGGCGGCCTCACGCCCTCGGCCCGCGTCGCGGCTGCCGACGTAGACGGTGTGGCCCGCGGCGATGAGCCGGCGGGCGGTCTCGAAGCCGAGACCCTTGTTCGCTCCGGTGATGAGTGTCGTCGTCATGTCATCAACCCTGCTCACGGCAGGGGTGGGTAACCAGGCGTCCCGCTTTCCGGGGACTGGCAGTGCCAGGATGAATCCGCCGGAAGGGTGTTGACTGGGGACATGGCGGCGAGCGAGTTCGGACAGGCGGTGCGGCGCTGGCGCGACCGCGTCTCGCCCGCGACGGTGGGGCTGCCCGCCGGCGGCCGGCGGCGCGCGTCCGGGCTGCGCCGCGAGGAGCTGGCCCTGCTGGCCGGCGTCTCCGTCGACTACGTCACCCGCCTCGAACAGGGCCGCGCCGACAACCCGTCCCCGCAGATCGTGGAGGCGCTGGCCCGGGCGCTGCGGCTGTCGGCGGAGGAGCGGGCCTACCTGTTCCGGGTGGCCGGCCTCGCGGTCCCCGGGCCCGAGACGGTGCCCGCCTACATCACCCCGAGCGTCCAGCGGCTGGTGGACCGGCTGGACGGCGCCGCCGTCGGGGTCTACGACGCGGCCTGGACGCTGCTCATGGCCAACCCGCTCTACGCGGCGCTCATGGGCGATCCGTCCGAATGGCGCGGCATCGAACGCAACGGGGTGTGGCGCAACCTGGTCGGCTCCGGCGGCCGGGTCCGGTACACGCCTGAGGAGCGGCGCGCGTTCGAAGCCGCGCTGGTCGCCGACCTGCGCGCGACCGCCAGCCGCTATCCGCGTGACCAGCGGTTGCGCCGGCTGATCGCGCGGCTGCGCGCCGACAGCGAGCGCTTCGCCGAGCTCTGGGACGCGGGTGTGGTCGAGTGGCTGCGCGCCTCCCGCAAGATCGTCGACCATCCGCAGGTCGGGGCCATCACGCTCGACTGCGACGTGCTCAGCGTGCTCGGCGACGACCTGCGCGTCATGGTCTACACGGCCGAGCCCGGCACGGCCGACGCCGAACGCCTCCGGCTGCTCGCCGTCCTCGGCACGCAGTCGCTCGTCGGGTGAGCCTCAGGATGGCGCGCACCTGAGCCCGGGGTCGGCTATCCGGCGGGAGCACGCCTGAGCCACAGCGTGTGGGCGATCAGGCAGATCGCCGCGCCCACGGCGTACCAGAGCAGGTCGGGTGGGGAGAACGTGCTGCCCAGCAGCGGCCACAGGACCTCGGGGATCCCTCCGAGCTGGGCGAGCTCGATCGCCCAGCTCAGCCCGCCCGACACCGCCGCGGCGGCCCAGGGCCGCGCGTCCGGCCGGGCGAGCAGCACCACCCCGTAGATCGCCGCCGTGTAGAGCGCGTCGCCCGCGATTTTGGGCGCCGGGCCGTCCCAGACTGCCCGTACGATGAGCCCGCAGGCCACGATCGCCACCATGATCAGGGCGGTCAGCAGGCGGGGTAGCGGGCGGGACACCAGCTCAACGTACTGCCAAGCGCACTGAAAATTTACACCGCCGAAAGAAACGAGACTGAAACAATTTTCCGCCACTCGTTGACACGCGGTCTCCCTATGGTGTGCCTTTTGCTACACAGGAAACCCCCGCCTGAAGGTGAGGCACTTATGAGGAAATGGTTCGCACGCCTGGCTGCGCTGGGCGTCGCGCTATTAGTGGCCGGTCAGGGCGCCACGGCTGCCCTAGCCCAAGACCCGGCGGCGGGGAAGAAGATCGTGCGGGTGGGCGCGACACAGTCGATGGACTCGATGAACCCGTTCCTCGCGGTCCGCCTGGTCTCCACGTCGATCCACCGCTGGATGTACGGATACCTCACGGTGCCCGACTCCAAGACGCTTGCGCCCAGCCCCGACCTGGCCGAGTCGTGGACCACGTCCGAGGACGGGCTCACCTGGACGTTCAAGATCCGCGCGGCCAAGTGGTCCGACGGCAAGCCCGTCACGGCCGACGACGCCGCCTGGACGTTCAACAAGATGATGACCGACGAGGCCGCGAAGACCGCGAACGGCCCGGCGGTGGAGAACTTCGAGAGCGTCACGGCCAGCGGCCAGGACCTGACGATCAAGCTCAAGTCCCCGCAGGCCAGCATGCTGGAGAACCCGGTCCCGATCATGCCCAAGCATGTCTGGGAGTCGGTCACCGACATGGCCAACTACGACGCGGAGAAGTACCCGTCGGTCAGCAGCGGCCCGTACATCGCGGTCGAGCACAAGAAGGACCAGTACGTCAAGCTGCAGGCCAACCCCAACTACTGGCGGGGCAAGCCCAAGATCGACGAGCTGCAGGTCATCTTCTACGACAACCCGCAGGCCGCCGTCGCCGGGCTCAAGACGGGTGACATCGACCTGCTCGGCCGGATGACCCCGCAGGAGTTCGAGGCCATCCAGAACGACGCCAACATCGAGGCGTGGAACACCCAGGGCCGCCGCGCGGCGTACCTTCAGGTCAACCACGGCGCCACCACGACCGACGACAAGCCCGTCGGCGACGGCCACCCCGCGCTGAAGGACGTCAAGGTCCGCCAGGCGCTGCACTACGCCATCGACAAGCAGAAGCTGGTCGACGAGGTGCAGAACGGCCTGGCCAAGCCCGCCGACGGCTCGATCGTGCCGCCGCTGTTCAAGGAGTTCTTCTGGGAGGCCAGCGGCGAGGAGAAGGTCAGCTACGACCCCGCCAAGGCCAACAAGATCCTCGACGACGCCGGCTACAAGAAGGGCGCCGACGGCGTCCGCACGATGCCCGACGGCGACCGCAAGCTGGAGTTCCGCTTCACCATCCACACCGAGACGCCGATCGAGGACAAGCTGGCCGAGTACCTGACGGCCTTCTTCAAGGAGATCGGCATCACGCTCACCACGGTGAAGCTCGAATCGAGCAAGTTCACCGAGGAGACCGGCGTCACCGGCAACTTCGACATCGCGATCAGCGGCTGGTCGGTCAACCCCGACCCCGAGGAGGTCATGGCCACCCACCTGTGCAGCCGCAGGCCCGCCCCCAACGGTGAGGGCGGCGGCACCGAGTCGTTCTTCTGCGACGACACCTTCGAGCAGCTCTACAAGGACCAGCTCAAGGAGCTCGACCGGCCCAAGCGGGTCGAGCTGCTCAAGCAGATGCAGGAACGCCTCTACACGCAGGCGCCGGTCATCGCGATCTACTACCCGAACGACCTTGAGGGCTACCGCAAGGACAGGATCACCAGCATCACCCCGATCCCCGAGGACAAGGGCCTGCTCTACGGCGGCAGCGGCTACTGGCCGTTCTACACCGTGGACGCCAAGGCGACGGGAGGCGGCAGCACCGGCGCCGAGGGCGGCTCCAACACGGGGCTGATCGCCGGCGTCGTCGGTGGCGTGGTGGTCATCGGACTGGCGGCGTTCTTCCTGACCAGGCGACGCAAGGCCGTCGCCGACGAACGCGAATGACAACACCGCTCGAAACGACGGAGCCCGCCGCCGCCCAGGCGGCGGCGGGCGCCGGCGATGAGCGCCCCGCCTGGCGCGGCACGCTGCGGTACGCGCTGGCCAAGGCCGGCGGGGCGCTGTTCAGCATCGCCATGGTGATCGTCGGCACGTTCTTCGTGTTCCGGCTGCTGCCCGGCGACCCCGTGCGCAACCTGGCCCAGGGCCGCAACATGACCCCGGCCCAGCTCGACCTCGAACGCCACCGGCTCGGCCTCGACCAGCCGCTGATCCAGCAGTTCTTCGACTTCGTCGGCGACACGCTGAGGCTCGACCTCGGCACGTCGTACGAGTACAAGCGGCCCGTCCTCGACCTGATCGGCGAGCGGCTCGGCCCGACGCTGCTGCTGGCCGGCACCGGCCTGGTGATCGCCGTCAGCCTCGGCATCTGGCAGGGCATCCGCGCCGGCTGGCGCCACGGCAGCCGCTTCGACCGCTTCTCCAGCGCCACGTCGCTGCTGCTCTGGTCGGTGCCCACGTTCTGGCTCGGCCTGCTGCTCATGATGGTCTTCGGCGTCGGCGTCGGGCCCATCCCGGGCATCTTCCCCTTCCGCGGCATCGAGAGCGTGGACGCGCCCGACGGGTTCGCGTACGTGCTCGACGTGGCCTCCCACATGGTGCTGCCGTGCCTGACGCTGGTCGCCGTGGTCTACGCCCAGTACCTGCTCGTCATGCGCTCCTCGCTGGTCGAGGAGATCAGCCAGGACTACGTCACCGTGGCCCGCGCCAAGGGGCTGCGCGACGACGACGTTCGCCGCCGGCACGCCGTGCCGAACGCCCTGCTGCCCACGGTGACGCTCGTGTTCATGCGCATCGGCTTCGTGGTCGGCGGCGCGGTCACCGTCGAGACGATCTACACCTGGCCCGGTCTCGGGCAGCTGTTCTACGAGGCGGTCAGTGTGCCCGACTTCACGCTCATGCAAGGGACGTTCATGCTGATCACGGTGGCCGTCATCGTGATGAACACGCTGGCCGACGTGGCGTACCACATTCTCGACCCGAGGGTGAGGTCGGCGTGACCAGTGTCGCCGCGGCCCGCAGGAGACTGGCGCTCAGCCGGTTCTGGGCCGAATACCGCCGCAACCGCGCCGGAGTGGCCGGCCTCGTGATCCTCGTCGCCGCCGTGCTGCTCGCGCTGATCGCCCCGCTGTTCATCGGCGAGGAGGTGACCAGCGTGGTCAAGAGCGTCGGCCCGAAGTTCGCGCCCCCGAGCCTCAGTGAGCCGTTCGGCACCGACGAGTCGGGCCGCTCCATCCTGCTCATGGTGTGGTGGGGCTCGCGCACCTCCCTGCTCATCGGCTTCCTGGCCGCGCTGCTCAGCATCGTGATCGGCCTGGTGCTCGGCGTGGCCGCCGGACACTTCCGCGGCTGGGCGGGCGCCGCCCTGATGCGGGTCACCGACTGGTTCCTCGTGCTCCCTTCGCTGGTCACCGCCCTCGTACTGGCCGCCATCCTGGGCGGCAGCACCTGGACGATCATCATGGCCATCGGCATCACCACCTGGCCGTCCACCGCCCGCCTGATCAGGGCCCAGACGCTCGCCGTGGAGGCCAGGCCGTACATCGAGCGCTCCAAGGCGCTCGGCGGCGGCCACTGGCACATCACCACCCGCCACGTGCTGCCCAACGTGGCGCCGCTGCTGCTGGCCAGCACCACGCTGGAGGTGGCCAGCGCCATCGTGACCGAGTCCACCCTCGCCTTCCTCGGCGCCAGCTCCAACCGCACCTCGTGGGGCACCATGCTGCGGGCCTCGTACGACTTCGGTGCGGCCACGCAGGGCGCGTGGTGGTACATCCTCATCCCCGGCCTGGCCATCCTCGCCGTCGTCATGGCGTTCACCCTGGTCGGGCGGGCGCTGGAGGCGGTCCTGAACCCCAGGCTCAGGAGGGCCGCGTGACCGAGCGAAGCGAAACGACCGCGAGCCTGCTCGAACTCGACGACCTGTCAGTGACCTACCGCATCGCCTCGGGCGAAGTGCCCGCCGTACGCGGAGTGTCGCTGACCCTCGACTCCGGAGCGGCACTCGGAGTCGCCGGTGAGTCGGGATCCGGCAAATCGACGCTGGCCATGGCGCTGCTCCGGCTCCTGCCCCGGGACGCGCGGGTCGGCGGCCGGATCCTGCTCAACGGCGAGGACGTGCTCGCCATGAAGTGGGGCCGCATGCGCGCCGTACGGTGGGCCGAGGCGTCCATCGTCTTCCAGGGCGCCCAGCACGGACTCAACCCCGTCCGCAGGATCGGCGACCAGATCGCCGAACCGCTGCTCGTCCACGGCCTGGCCAGGCCCGACGCCGCCCGCAAGCGCGTGGCCGAACTGCTCGACCAGGTCGGCCTGCCCGCCTGGCGGGCGCGCAGCTACCCGCACGAGCTGTCCGGCGGGCAGCGGCAGCGCGTCATGATCGCGATGGCCCTGGCCTGCTCGCCGCGCCTGATCATCGCCGACGAACCGACCACCGCGCTCGACGTGATGGTGCAGGCCCAGGTGCTCAGCCTGATCAAGGACCTCATCGCCGAGCACGGCATCTCCCTGATCATGATCTCGCACGACCTGTCGGTGCTGGCCGACGTCTGCGACCGGCTCGCGGTCATGTACGCCGGTCGGGTCGTCGAGCACGGCCCGTCGGCCGAGGTCTTCCACAAGGCCGCACATCCCTACAGCCGGGCGCTGGCGGCGGCGTTCCCGACCGTGGGCGACCCGGTCTCGCGGATGGCGCCCAAGGGGCTCGGGGGCGATCCGCCCGACCCGATGCAGCTGCCTGGGGGGTGCTCGTTCCACCCGCGCTGCCCGGTGGCCCTGGACGAATGCTCGACCCTGGACGTCCAGCTGTGGCCGGCGGGGGCGGGGCGTGCGGCGGCGTGCGTGCATGTCCGACCGGCGGGTACGTCGGGTGCTGGGACGACCGCCGAGACCGGCACCGTGGACATCGGACCGGACGATACCCCTGACACAGGAGGGGGCAGCACCTCGGACACGCCGGCTCCTTCGAACGTTGACCAGGCTGCTTCGAACGACGACCCGACTCCTGCGAACGACGACCAGACTCCTGCGAACGACGATCAGGACAAGGAAGACGAGGAAGACATCAGGGCGAAGAAGGAGGTCTCATGACCGAGACGCAGACCGCCGACGAGGCGGTCGCGACCACGCGCCCGACCCTGCTGGAGGCCCGCGACCTGCATGTCGAGTTCTCCTCCCGAGGCCGGCGGGCCCGTGCCGTGGACGGCGTGAACCTCGCCATCGGCGCGGGCGAGATCGTCGCCCTCGTCGGCGAGTCCGGCTGCGGCAAGACCACGCTCGCCCGCACGCTGCTCGGCCTCGAACGCCCAACCTCCGGCGAGGTCCGCTACGACGGAGACGTCCTGGACTACAGCTCCAAGGCGCTCAAGGCGTACCGCAGGCAGGTGCAGCTCGTCCTCCAGGACCCGACCGGCTCGCTCAACCCCCGGCACACGGTGTACGAGGCCGTCGCCGAGGGCGCGCGCATCCACGGCCTGCCGGACGAGCAGGACGTCGTGACCACCGCCCTGTCCAGGGCCGGGCTGCGACCGCCCGACCGCTTCTTCCTGCGTTACCCGCACGAGCTGTCCGGCGGGCAGCGCCAGCGCGTGGTGATCGCCGGAGCGCTGGCCCTGAACCCGAAGGTGCTCATCGCCGACGAGCCCGTGGCCTCGCTGGACGCCTCCGTACGCGGCGAGATCCTGGCCCTGCTGCTCAAACTCCGCGCCGACCTGGGCCTCTCGGCACTGGTCGTCACCCATGACCTGGGCCTGGCCTGGAACATCGCCGACCGCGTGGCCGTGATGTACCTGGGCAGGATCGTCGAGTCGGGGCCGGTGGAGCAGGTGCTGACCGCGCCACGGCACCCGTACACGCAGGCTCTGATGTCGGTGCTGCCCGAGTCGCCCGAGCGGGTCGTGCTGACCGGCGAGCCACCGGATCCGACCAGGATCCCCGGCGGCTGCCGCTTCCACGCCCGCTGCCAGGTCCTCGCCTCCGGCAAGGCGGCCGAGGCCGGGGTGGACGCCCGCTGCCGCACCGAACCCCTGCCCATCCTCCCCAGCATCCCCGACGCCCAAGCAGCCTGCTACTACGCCAACGCCACCTGATCCGCCCCGCCTCCGGGCTGGTGAGGACACGACCTGCCCGGCTCAGGCCGGCGGCCGGACGACATCCTTGCCTGACTCGGGCCGGCGAACGAACGACGCTCCCGCCCGTCCCCGGTAACCGCGCGAGGGGACGCCCCTGTCCGCTCCGGCAGGGAGACGACACCTGTGCCCGGCCCGGGGCGGCAGGCGGTTGGCTCCCTTGCCCACCTCCCCACCCGCAGGGAGACGATCCGCTCGTCCACCCCCGGGATGGTGTGGTGGTGCGGTTTCAGGCGAGGTCGGCGTCGTGGACCAGGATGGCGGCCTGGACCCGGTTGGCCAGGCCCAGCTTGGCCAGCACCCGGCTGACGTGGGCCTTCACCGTGGCCTCCGTCAGGCGTAGCTCGCGGCCGATCTCGGCGTTGGACAGGCCACGGGCCAGGGCCCTGATCACGTCCTCCTCGCGCCCGGTGAGCCCGGCGAGCTGCTTGCGGGCAGCCTGCGCCCGGGAGGGGGCGCGGTCGGCGTAGGAGGAGATCAGCCGCTTGGTGACCGACGGGGAGAGCATGGCCTGGCCCCCGGCCACCGTCCGGACGGCGGAGGCCAGCTCTCTGGGCGGCGTGTCCTTGAGCAGGAACCCGACCGCACCCAGCCGCAGCGCCTCATGCACGTATTCGTCCAGGTCGAACGTGGTCAGCATGATCAGCTTGGGCGGCTGGGACTCCGAGAGAAGATGCCTTGCGGCGGTCATGCCGTCCATGACCGGCATGCGTACGTCCATCAGCACCACCTCGGGCCGCAGCCGCCGCACCGCCGAGACGGCCTCGGCCCCGTCGCGCGCCTCACCGGCGATCGCGATGTCTCCCGACGCCTCCAGAATCAGCCGCAACCCGGACCGCACCAGCTCCTCGTCATCCACGAGCAGAACCCTGATCACCCGCACCCTCTCACCGTGAGCTCGTTCCCCCGGCCGGGAGTCTGGCGCTCACCAGGAAGCCGCCGCCGTCGTCGTCCGCGCTGGTGCGCAGGGTGCCGCCGAGCAGTTCGACCCGTTCGCGCAGCCCCACCAGGCCCCAGCCCGCGCCGGGCACGTCTTCTCTGGGCGCGTGCGGCGCCTGGTTGCGTACCTCGACCTCCAACTGCCCCGTGCCGTAGCGGATCAGGACGTCGGTGCCGGCGTTTCCGGCGTGTTTGTGCACGTTGGTGAGGGCTTCCTGGATCACCCGGTACGCCGTCCGCTCCACGGTCGCCTCCACCGGTCGCGGCTCGCCCTCGTCGTGCCTGGTCACCGTGATGCCCAGGGCGCGGGACTGGTCGAGCAACTGGTCGAGGTCGCCGAGCGTGGGCGGCGGGCGTACGTCGGCGTCGAGCGCCTCCTGCCGGGGTGAGCGCAGCACGCCGAGCACGTCGCGCAGGTTGGTCAGGGCCTCCCTGCCGATCCCGCCGATCAGGGCGGCGGCCCGCGCGGTCTCCTCGTCGGACGTGCGCACCTCCAGGGCCCCGGCGTGCAGCACGATCAGCGACACCCGGTGGGCCACCACGTCGTGCATCTCCCTGGCGATCCTGGCCCGCTCCTGTGTCCTGGCCTGCTCGGCCCGCATGACCTGCTCGCGTTCGAGCCGTTCCGCCCGCTCCTTGGCGGCCTCCAGCACCTCGTGCCTGGCCCGCGCCCACAGGCCCGCGACCAGCGGCAGGCCCATCACGGCCAGCGCCGTGAGCAGGGCATTGCCCAGGGTCGCGGTCATCATCTCCCGCAGGCCGCCGAGCCACCCGCCGGCCAGCGCCGAGACGCCGCACACCGCCACGCAGCCGCCGCCGTAGGCGAGCAGGCCGCGTCTGCTCAGCGTGCGGCCGGCGTGGAAGGAGGCCACCATCAGCGGCGGCCACATCACGAGCCAGCCGTACGTCACGGCGCCCACGGCGGCCAGCGGCCACCAGGAGCGCCGGGCGTGCCAGGCGGTCACGCCCGCGACGGCCGCGACCGCGACGAGCACCGGGAGCGGCAGGCTCGACGGCACCCCGACCTGCCCGTGCAGGGTGAGGAGCGAGGCCGCGAAGACTCCGGCGCCGAGCAGAACGAACCGCATGGTCACAGGGTATGGGCAGGGCCGGAGGTGGCATTACGACGAAAGTAGTAAGAGGCGGTCGACCTTCGGGGCATCCGCGATGGCGTCCCTCCCGGCCAGTGTGAAGCCCATGCGTAGAACTCTCACCGTGACCACCGTGACGACGCTGTGGCTGAGCGTCCTCGGCACCGCCACCCAGGCACAGGCCGCCACCCAGACACAGGCCACCACCCAGACTCGGGCCGCCAACCTCGCCGGGACCGCAGGGCTGGCCGGGACCGCCGACCCGGCCAAGGCAGCGCGCCTCGCTCTGCCCGCGCCTACAGGTAAGCGGCCCATCGGTACGACCGCTCTCCACCTGGTCGACAAGAGCCGCCCCGACCCGTGGAACCCCGAGGCGAAGGAGCGGGAGCTGCTGGTCTCGCTCTGGTACCCGGCCAAGAAGGCCACCGGCAAGCGGGCCCCGTACATGACCACGGCCGAGTCGCAGGCCGTACTGAAGGACTATCCCGTCGCGGAGAAGGACGCCCTGGCGAAGGTCAGGACGCACGCCAGGGTCGGCGCTCCACCGCTGGGCGGGCGGCGGCCGTTGGTCGTGATGTCGCCGGGGTTCAGCTTCCCCCGCGCCACCCTGACCTCCCTGGCCGAAGACTTCGCCAGCAGGGGTTACCTGGTCGCGGCCATCGAGCACACGTACGAGTCGGTCGGCACCACCTTCCCCGACGGCCGCACGACCTCCTGCCTGGCGTGCGTGAAGGGCCAGGACAACGCGAAGGTGGCGGCGAGCCGGGTGAAGGACGTGCGGTTCGTGCTGGATCGCCTGGTCGAGGGCCGGTGGGGCAGGACGATCGACCGGTCGAGGATCGCCATGGTGGGTCATTCGATCGGCGGGTACGCCGCCGCCCAGACCATGCTCGCCGAGCCCAGGATCAAGGCCGGCGTCAACCTGGACGGCACGTTCGAGCTCGCCGAGCCGATCAAGCGCCCGTTCCTGCTGGTCGGGACGGCCACCGGGCACACGCCGGAGGACGAGAAGTGGCGGCAGGCGTGGGCCCACCTGACCGGCTGGAAGCGGTGGATCACGGTGGACGGCACCGACCACTCGGCGTTCGTCGACTACGCCGTGCTGAGGCCGGCGCTGGGATTGCCGGCGCAGGAGCTCGACGGCGCACGGGCACTGGAGATCACCCGCGCGCACCTGGCGAGCTTCCTCGACCTGCACCTGAGGGGCGAGCGGACCCCGGTCAAGAAGTATCCAGAGGTCACCGATCACACGCAGAACGTGTCAGCGCACTGAGTGAAGCCGCGGGTGTCCCGTCACGCGCGGAACGCCTCGGCGTTCTCCGCGGCCCACTGAGCGAAGCCGCGCGCGTCCCGGCCGGTCACCTCGCGTACGGTCGGGACCACCGTGTAGCCGTCCTCAGGGGTGCTGCCGAGCGCGCTCACGAGGAACTCGATGGTCTGCTCGGCCATACCGTCCGCGGCCCACTTGGCACGCGCCTCGTCCACGGTCAGCTCCACGAAGCGCACGTCCCTGCCGATGGCGTCGCCCAGGATCTCCACCTTCCGCCTCAGTGTGATCGCCTCGGGCCCGGTGATCGTGTACGTCCTGCCGCCGTGTCCCCCCTCGACCAGCACGGTCGCGGCCACGGCGGCGATGTCGCGTTCGTGCACGAGGGCGCTCAGCCGGTCGCCGAACGGCTCCTTGATGACGCCTTCCGTCCTGATCGGGTGCGCCCACCACCGCAGCGTGTTGGACATGAACTCGACCGGGTTGAGCAGCGTCCACTCCAGGTCGGTGGCGGCCAGCGCCTGCTCAAGGGCCCCGTCCGCGCGCCCGCCGAGCACCGTGGCCCGCCGTACGCCGGCCGCGACGGCCAGCTCCACCAGCCGGCCCGGGTCGGGCAGGGGCGCGTAGTCGTCGCCGGCGAACTTGATGAGGTGCACCCCCGTGACGCCCTCGAAGGCGGCGGCCACGGACTCGGGCCTGGCCAGGTCGCCGGCGACGACCTCGACGCCCGCGGGCAGGGCGGCCTTGCCGGGGTCACGGGTCAGCGCCCGCACCCGCTGCCCCGCGTCGAGAAGCTCCTGGACGACGAGACGGCCGACGGTACCGGTGGCGCCGGTGACGAGGAAGGTCATGGCGAACCTCTTTCACAGAAAGGAACGGAACGTTCTGATTCCAATAATACCAGAACGGAACGCTTCATTCCATATACGACTTGAGCGAGATGGCGTTCGCCGCCCGCGCGATCGGGCCGGTGATCCGTTCGATCATCCGGTCCCTGCCGGGCAGGCGCGGCAGCAGCCGCATCATCCTCAGCTGGAACCACAGCGCCGCCCGCGACCCGCTGACCATGCCCTTGATGTTCGTGGGCCCCAGCGCCTGGTTCGCCTCGACGAACGGCCGCAGCTCGCGCTCGTACCCCTCCAGCCCGCCGCCCCCGCTCAGCTCGCCCGCCAGCACGTACGCCCCCACAAGCGCCAGGCTCGTCCCCTGCCCCGAGGCCGGCGAGGCGCAGTAGCCCGCGTCGCCGACCAGCACGACCCGTCCCCGCGACCAGCGGTCCATGTGGATCTGGCTGACCGAGTCGAAGTAGAAGTCGTCGGCCTCGCGCACGTCCTCCAGCAGTGCGGGCACCCGCCAGCCGACCCCGTCCATGGCCCGCTCCAGCAGGTCCTTCTGCCCGGCGACGTCCCTGTGGTCGTAACGCAGCGGCTCGGACGACCACATGAACAGCGCCTTGGCGCTGCGGTCGCGCCGCGTGCTGTAGACGTTCGCGGTCCTGCCGACGGTCGCGTGCACGGCCTCCTCGCGGTCCAGGCCCAGGGAGTTGGGCACGGTGCAGATCGAGATGTAGTGGCCGAGGTCGCGGGTGAAGCCCGGCTCCTCGCCGAACGCGATCCGCCTGGTGGCGGAGTGCATGCCGTCGGCCCCGACGACCAGGTCGAACCGGCGCGGGCTCGCCTGCTCGAACGTCACCGTGCCGTCCTCGGCGATGCCGGTGATCGAGTCACCGAAGACGTACTCGACGTCGTCGCGGGTCAGGTCGTACAGGAGCTCGTTGAGGTCGCCGCGCATGATTTCGAGGTCCTCGCCCGTACGCCCGCCGAACAGGTCGGCGTCCAGCGTGCACACGACCCGGCCCTTGGTGTCGTACGTGGTGGCGACGCGCATGTCGGTGCTCCGGTCGCGGACCGCGTCCAGTAAGCCCATGCGCTCGACGACCGTGAGCGCCGCGCCCCGGATGTCCACCTTGTAGCCGCCTGTGCGGATCGCGGAGGCGCGCTCGACCACTGTGACCGAGTGTCCGTGCCGCCGCAGCCAGTACGCCGACGCGGTGCCCGCGATGCCCGCGCCCGAGATGAGAATGTTCGTCATGGCTGTGACGGTACATCTGTCTAAGACGGATGTCTAGTACAAATGTGTTAGACTGTGAGCATGGGAAACAGGGAAGATCTGCTGGCCGGGGCGAAGCGGTGCCTGATCGAGAAGGGCTACTCACGCACGACGGCGCGCGACATCGCCGCCGCCTCTGGCGTGAGTCTGGCGGCCATCGGCTACCACTTCAGGTCGAAGGAGGCGCTGATGAACGAGGCGCTGTTCCAGGCGATGCAGGAGTGGGGCGACGAGCTGGCGGCGACCCTGTCCGCCGACGTCAAGGCGGATGCCACGCCGCTGGAGCGGTTCGAGGCGGCGTGGGATCGCGTGGTGGAGTCGTTCACGCGGCTGCGGCCGTTGTGGGTGACGCAGTTCGAGCTGCTCGGGCAGATCGACCACGTGCCGGAGGTGCGCGAGCAGCTCGTGCGCGGCATCAAGGAGGCGCGGCTCGGGCTCGCGGAGCTGTTCGAGGGGGTGCCGCAGGGCACCGACCCCGAGCACGAGCGCCTCACCGGCACGCTCTACCAGGCCATGCTGACGGGTTTCCTGTCGCAGTGGCTGCTCGACCCGGACAGCGCACTGTCCGGGCGCGAGGTCACCGCCGCGCTGCGCCTGGTCGCGGGCTAAGCCCTCCCTGAACGGCAGGCGTACGGTCGGATCGGGTCGGCAGGCGCCCGAAGACGGCTGGTTCGAGACGGCGGGCGTCCGAGAACGACCGCCGTACCGCCGTACCGTCGAACCGGGTCAGAGGGTCAGAAGGCGCTGATGGTGGCCGGAGCGCGTTCGGCGCGGCTCAGCGTGCGGATGACCGCCGTCGCCCCATGACGGTGTACGGCCAGGCGTGCCAGCAGCTCGACCACCGGATCGATCACCGACGTCGGCAGTTCGGGGGTCTCCAGGCCGACACTGGCCGCCAGATCGTCGGAGTGCACGACCAGCTCGACCAGCCGGGTCAGCAGCAGGTCGTCCAGCCGCAGCGACCAGCCCGCCCAGGGCAGGTGCACGACGCGGTCGGCGGGTTCGGCGGCCAGGGCCGCGCTGAGCATCTCCAGCAGCGCCTGCGCCCGCTCGACCAGCACCGCGGGCCCGGCCGCCGCCGACGCTTCGCCGCCGCGCCGGATGCTCAGGTTGCTCTCGTGGTCGAGCCCCGCCTGCACCCACGGCGAGCGGGTGAAGTGCTCGATGAGCGCGATCGGCTCCTGGACCTGGTCGTTCGGCTGCAGCACGTCCGCGACCCTGACCAGCTGGTGAGCCAGATGCCCGGCCAGCCCGGCGACGCTGAACTCGACGAGCGCGCTCGGCTTGTCCCATGACGCGGCCACGGCCGGGTCGCGCAGGAGCGACACCGCCGACGCCGCGGCCACCAGATAGGACTGCCTGCTTTCCCCCATTTGCCGCCCTCTCCCGGGTTTCAGGTGGTGATGTGCGATGACACTATGCACCTAACAAACCGGCCGCGCATTGCCATCCTGCCTGATGAGACAGCTCTCACCCTGTGGATCTCAGGCGGGGGACCTCAGCCGGCGGACCTCAGGCGAGGGCCCGCCTGATCGCGGACCTGACGAACGCCCGCGCCAGCCGCGCCCTCCTGAACCGGCTGAGCACCGGCCGCTGCGTGCCGTACCGGCGGGCGCGGATGTCGGCCACCACCGTCTCGGGCGCCCCCAGCTCGGCCAGCACGTCGAACGCCTCCCGCTTGCTGATCAGCCGCCCCTCCCGCAGCGTGACCGTGGCCCTGGCGACCGTCAGCATGCCTAAGTCCACCCAGATGTCCTTCAGCCAGCGCCGCCGCTGCTGCGCCTTGACCAGCCAGAAGTCCCGCAGGTCCGTACGGATGAACCGGGTCAGCTCCTCGTCCGACACCGGTGGCAGCAGCCCGTCCGGCGGCGGCCCGTACAGCACCCTGGCCCCCTCGTGCAGCTCGCGCCGCGTGACCGCGGTGACCGGACGGCGGAAGATCTCCCCGAACGCCCACGTGATGTGCTCGGCCGAGAGATCGTCCAGCTCCTGCCTGGCCATGTACGAGCAGTGCAGGTGCTCGGCCAGCGGCAGGCGGAGCCGGCGGTGCACGGCCTTGATCCGGCGCCAGTGCTCCATCGTCGCGGGGGTGTCGGTGATCGCGATCAGGTCGAGGTCGCTGCGCCCCGGCTGGTAGTCACCGCCCGCGAGCGAGCCGTGAGCCCAGAGCGCGACCAGGGGGACGGCCGATTCGACACCCTCCTGAAAATCTTTGAGCAGTCGTTCGGTGGCTGCGTGCATGATGGCAACTATGATCGATTCCAGGCTCGGAGGAAAGGTCGCGCTGATCACCGGCGCCAATCACGGCATCGGCGCCGCGACCGCGGTGGCGCTGGCCGCGCAGGGCGTCGCGGTCTTCCTCACCTACAAGCGGCTGGCCCCGTCCAATGTGCCGGCCTATCCCGCCGCCTACGACCAGCAGCGGGCCGGGGGCGCCGACGAGGTGGTGCGGCGCATCAGGGCGGCGGGCGGCTCGGCCGAGGCGGCCGAGGCCGACCTGGCCGACCCGCAGACCCCGCAGGTGCTGTTCGACTTGGCCGAGAAGGCGTTCGGCCCGGTGGAGATCCTGGTCAACAACGCCAGCGGCTGGCTCAGCGACACGTTCACGCCGGCCGGGCGCGACGACTTCGGCCGCCCCCTGCGCATGGTGGACGCGGAGACGTACGACCGGCAGTTCGCGGTGGACGCGCGGGCCCCCGCGCTGCTGATCGCCGAGTTCACCCGCCGGCACCTGGCGCGCGGCGCCACCTGGGGCCGCGTCATCGGCCTGACCTCGGGCGGCCCCGACGGCTTCCCGACCGAGGTCTCCTACGGCGCGGCCAAGGCCGCTCAGGAGAACTACACCATGTCGGCCGCGCACGAGCTCGGCCGGTACGGCATCACGGCCAACATGGTCTACCCGCCCGTCACCGACACCGGCTGGATCAACGAGGAGGTGGAGCGCGCGGTCGTCGCCTCCAGCGTGCTGCGTGACATCGCCCAGCCGGAGGACGTGGCCGAGGTGATCACGTTCCTGGCCTCGCACCAGGGGCGCAGGGTGACGGGGCAGCGGCTCAGGATGTACTGAACAGGGCGCTCACCGACTCGCCGTCGTGGATCCGGCGCATGGCCTCGGCCAGGGCGGGCGCGATCGACAGGACGGTCAGTTTGTCGCTGGGCTTGGGCGGTGGCACGGTGTTGGTGCAGACGATCTCCTCGACCTCGGGCAACTCGCTCAGCCGCTCGATCGCCCCGCCGGCGAACAGGCCGTGGGTGCACGCGATGCGTACGGACCTGACCCGCTGCTCGCGCAGGCGGTCGAGCAGCTCGATGACCGTGCTGCCCTTGGCGATCTCGTCGTCGAGAACGATCACGTCCTTGCCCGTCACCTCGCCGATCACCGAGCTGATCACCACCCGGTCGTCGCTGAAGCGCTGCTTGGCGCCCATCGCGACGCCGGTGCCGAGCAGGCGGGCGAAGTGGGCGGCCTCCTTGGCGTTGCCGAGGTCGGGGGAGACCACGACCGTGTTGGACAGGTCGTAGCGGCGGAAGTGCCTGGCCAGCTCGCGCAGCGCGTGCAGGTGGTCCACGGGGACGCTGAAGAAGCCGTGCACCTGCGGCGAGTGCAACGTCATGGCCAGCACCCGGTTGGCGCCCGCGGCCACCATCAGATCGGCCACCAGCCGCGCCCCGATCGAGATGCGCGGAGCGTCCTTCTTGTCGCTCCTGGCATAGGCGTAATGCGGCATCACCACGGTGGTCCTGGCCGCGGAGGCGCCACGGGCGGCGTCGAGCATGAGTAGCAGCTCGACCAGGTGCTCCTGGACGGGCGGCACGAGCGGCTGGATGAGGAACACGTCGCGTTCGCGGCAGTTGGCCTGGAGCTGCACTTCGATGACGTCGTTGGCGAATCGGTTGAGCTGGACGGGGTGCAGAGGGGTGCCCAGGTGGGCGCAGATCTCCTCGGCCAGTTCGGGATGGGCGCTGCCACTGAAAACCGTGATGTCTCGCACGATTCCGTAATCGTAGCCACAAGGTCCGACGTTCTCCGAGGCGGCACGCGTACAAACGCGCCACGACAGCGGCGGCACGCGTACGGGCGGCTACGCCAGCGCCTCAGGGGTGAGGGCATCGAGGTCGGGCAGCACGCGCCAGGCCAGGGCGAGCGCGTCCGGTGCGGGCGGGTAGCGGGGGTGCGCTACGGCGATCACGCGCATGCCGGCGGCGTGCGCCGAGCGCAGCCCGTTGCTGGAGTCCTCGACCGCCACGCAGCCGCCGGGATCGGCCCCGATCCGGCGGGCCGCCTCCAGGTAGCCGTCGGGCGCGGGCTTGCCGCGCGGCACCTCCTCGGTGGAGACCGTGGCGGCGAAACACTCCGTCAGCCCGGCCGCGTCGAGCACCACGTCGATCAGCCGCCGCGGTGACGAGCTGGCCAGCCCCAGCGTGGTCCGCTCCGCCAGGCGCCGCACCGCCTCGACGGCGCCGGGCATCAGCGGCACCTCGTCCCGGTAACGCGCGGCCATCTGGTCGACCACCCCGCGGGCGATCTCGCCGGGCGGCAGGTCCACACCCAGTTCGTGCAGGTACGCGGCCCACTCGGGGGTGCTCATCCCCATCAGCCTGGACTGCGTGTCAGGCTGCCAGGCGCCGCCGTGGCCGGCGACGAAGGCCCGCCGTACCTCCTCCCACACCGGCTCGGAATCGACCAGCACGCCATCGAGGTCGAACACGCACGCTTCCATGGACGACAAGCCAATCACACGGCCGGAGCCGGCTCCGCCTCGACCGGCGCTGTCCTTATTGTCCATGATTAGGGGTTTTGTTGAGCTATGTCGGCTGAATCCAGGGCATGCGGCAGGGCATGGCAGACCTTCCCTTCCACGACAGAGGCGACTTCGAGGACGCCGACCGCGGCTTCCTCGCCAAGCTCAGCCCCGCAGTGATCAAAACGGTGGACGGCCGGGTCGTGTGGGACAACGACTCCTACGACTTCCTCCAGGAGGACTGCCCCGCCACGGCCCACCCCAGCCTCTGGCGGCACGGCAAGCTCTGCGCGAAACAGGGCCTGTACGAGGTCACCGAGGGCATCTACCAGGTACGCGGCCTGGACCTGTCCAACATGACGCTGGCCGAGGGCGAACACGGCGTCATCGTCATCGACCCGCTCATCTCCACCGAGTGCGCTGCCGCCGCGCTCAAGCTCTACCGCGCCCATCGCGGCGACCGCCCCGTGACCGGCGTCGTCTACACCCACGCCCACGCCGACCACTACGGCGGCGTCCGCGGCGTCACCTCGGGCGGCGTGCCGATCCTGGCCCCGGCCGGTTTCATGCGGCACGCGGTGACCGAGAACGTCTACGCCGGCCCCGCCATGACCCGCCGTGCCGCGTACATGTACGGCCCCGCCCTGCCCCGCTCCCCGGAGGGCCAGATCGGCGCGGGCCAGGGCCTGACCGCCTCGACCGGCACCATGTCGCTCATCCCGCCCACGGTCGAGATCGCGCGTACCGGCCAGGAGGAGACGATCGACGGCGTCAGGATGATCTTTCAGCTCACGCCGGGCGCCGAGGCCCCGGCCGAGATGAACTTCCTCCTCCCCGCCCGCCGCGCCCTCTGCCTGGCCGAGAACGCCACCCACAACCAGCACAACGTGCTGCCCCTGCGCGGCGCCGCCACCCGCGACGCCCGCGCCTGGGCGCGTTACCTGGGCGAGGCGCTGTCCATGTTCGCCGGCCTGGCCGACGTGGCCTTCGCCTCCCACCACTGGCCCACCTGGGGCGCCGAGCGCATCGAACGCTTCCTGTCCCAGCAGCGCGACATGTACGCCTACCTGCACGACCAGACCCTGCGCCTGCTCAACAAGGGCCTGACGGCGGCCGAGATCGCCGAGACCGTACGGATGCCGCCCGAGCTGGAGCAGATCTGGCACACCCACGGCTACTCCGGCTCGGTCAGCCACAACGTCAAGGCCATCTACCAGCGCTACCTGGGCTGGTTCGACGGCAACCCCGCGCACCTGTGGGAGCACCCGCCGAGGGAGAGTGCGATCCGGTACGTCGAGTGCATGGGCGGCGGCGCGGCCGTGGTCGCCTACGCCAGGCGCTACATCGACGAGAACGACCTGCGCTTCGCCGCCCAGCTCCTCAACCACGCCGTCTTCGCCGACGAGGGCAACAAGGAGGCCAGAGACCTGCTGGCCGAGGTCTACACCCGGCTCGGCCACGGCGCCGAGAACGCGACCTGGCGCAACTTCTACCTCATGGGCGCCCTGGAGCTGTCGGACGGCATCGCGCCCACCCTCATGGAGACGGCCTCGGCCGACTTCTTCAACGCGCTGAGCGTGGAGCAGATCTTCGACTCGATCGCCATCCGGGTGGACGGCCCCAAAGCCTGGCACGAGCGGCTGAACATCGACTGGCATCTGATCGACCTGGGGGAGCGCCATCGTACGACGCTGTCCAACGGCGTGCTCATCCAGCAGTTCGACCCGCCGGGAGAGAGCGCGGAGCTGACGTTGCGGCTGACCAAGGCCCAGCTCGTCGGGCTGCTGTCGGGCAAGGGGGTGGAGGGCATCGAACGTGAGGGTGACACGACGGTGTTGCAGCGGCTGGTGGCCGTACTGGACCGGCCGCTGCCCGACTTCGCCATCGTGACGGCCTAGGGAGCCCGTTCATGACGGTCGTTCGTGGGCGGTGCTCATGGCCTCGCAGGCGAGCGCGAGCAGCGTCACCACGACCGCCGCGACGCCGGGACCGACCAGGAGCGGCACGGTCAGCTCGCCCGCGTGCCAGGCCGCCGCGATGATCGCCGACGAGGTCAGCACCGTCACGCCGAACATGGCCGCCCACAGCGGCAGCACCCGCAGGTAGGCGAAGAGCAGCGGGAACGCCAGCCACACGAACGGCGCCGCCGCCACGGCCAGCACGGCCCACCCGGCGGTCGCCAGCCCCAGCCACACATGTGCGAGCCGTACGTACCTGGGGCCCTCCCGGCGCCGGAACACGGGCGCGGCGGCGTACACGAGGCCGAGCAGCGCGCCTCCGGCCGCCACCGCCGCGCGCTCCTCGCGCAGCATGGTGATCACGGCCATCGCCAGCAGCCCACCGGCGGTGGCATGCACCGCCCACCTCAGCAGTCGCAACGGAACGTCCATCATCAATTACCAAGGGTAACGGACGTTCAGACGTGCGCGTCCCCCCGGCGACGGCCGCCGACGGCGGTGATCGCGAAGTAGAGCAGCCCGGCCAGCACCAGCGCGATCACCACGCCGATGTTCGCGCTGCCGAACGTGCCGCCCTTCAGCTCGTCGCTCATCAGGAAGCCGACCACCCTGGCGATGTACGGATCGGCCGACACGATGAGCCCCAGCCCCACGATCGAGGCCACGACCAGCGACACGAGCCCCGCGCCGTTGAGCGCCGGCGCGCCCTGCCGCAGCAGCCGCTCGTCGTACGACGCGCCGCCCGCCCGCAGCCGCCACATGTCCACCAGGAAGATCGCCACCCAGGCCGCCATCACCACGCCCGCGATGGCGAGGAACGCCTGGAACGTGGCCAGGAAGCTGGTGGAGACGAACAGCAGGTAGTAGCCGCCCAGCAGCATCAGCACCCCGTCGATCAGCACCGCGTAGTGCCGCCTGACGGGCACGCCCAGCGCCAGCATCGACAGCCCGGACGAGTAGATGTCCATGATCGCGCCGGCCAGGAATCCGCCGATGGCGGTCAGCAGGTACGGCAGCAGGAACCAGGTGGGCAACGCCTCGGCCAGCGCCGCCACCGGGTTGGCGCCCGCCGCCTCGGCCAGCTTCGGATCGCCCCCGGCCAGCAGCACGCCGAACACGAGCAGCACCATCGGCGGCAGCGCGCCCCCGAGCATCGTCCACAGGGCCACCGAGCGCGGCCTGGAGTTCGACGGCAGGTAGCGCGAGTAGTCGGCGCCGCAGTTGACCCAGCCCAGGCCGAGCAGGGTCATGGCGAAGATGACCCCGCCCACCCAGCCGCCGGGCCCGGCCGTGGTCTCCAGCGAGCCGCCCAGCCTGGGCGCCATCAGGGCCATGTAGACGACCGTGAGCACGACGAACACGTACGTCAGATAGCGCTGGACCACCATGATCATCGCGTGGCCGTACACGCCGACGGCGATCACGACCAGGGCCGCGACCGCGAAGCACACGGCGGTGGTCGTGGTGGCCGGGATGCCGGGCGCGAGCCGCCGCAGGATCTCCGCGCCGCTCTGCGCCGCGAGCGTGACCAGCACGATCTCCCAGCCGACGTTGGAGATGTAGGAGAACATCGTGGGCAGCTTGTTGCCCTGGTAGCCGAACGGCGCGCGTCCCAGCGTCATCGTCGGCACGCCCGAACGGGCGCCGCCGATGGCCACCAGGCCGACCAGCAGGAACGACAGCGCGTACCCGATCGCGCCCGTGACGATCGCGGGCACCACGCCGAGTTGCAGGCCGACGATGTAGACGCCGAAGGCCACCCCGAAGAGTGACAGGTTGGAGCCCGCCCAGGGCCAGAACAGGTCTCTCGGCCGGCCGCGCCGCTCGCCCTCGGGGACCGCGTTGATGCCGTTCTGCTCGACCGCCATCGTTCCCATGATCGGACGTTACCCGCGTGCGGGGGCTGCGGGCAAAGAAATCATCGCTCAAAGATATTTCCGGATTTGTCGGGAATTATGAGCGCAAGGGGTACGGGCGTCGGGAAGGCGCCCGAGGGGCTTGCCCGTCGGGTGGCCGCCTGGGACAGACACCTGACGGGGTATCCGCGGGAGTCGCCTGAGACGGGCATCCGAGAGGCACTCTTGAGGGGATGCCTGAGGGGTGCCTTGAGGGGGTTGCCTGAGGGGAGTGATCGTGGCGCCGGATACGCGACGGCGCGCACTGGCCGTCTGCCTCGTGGCCGCGTTCATGACGGGGCTCGACGTGAGCATCGTCAACGTCGCGCTGCCGTCGATCCGCGACGGGCTGCACGCCACGGACGACGGCCTGCAGTGGACGGTCTCCGGGTACGCGCTCACGTTCGGCCTCCTGCTGGTCCCGGCCGGACGGCTGGGCGACGCCAGGAGCCGCCGGACGATCTTCATGTGGGGCGTGGCGCTCTTCACCCTCTCCAGTGCCGCCTGCGGCCTGGCCGGCAGCATGAACGTGCTGATCGTGGCGCGGCTGATCCAGGGCATGGCGGCCGGGATGATGAACCCGCAGGTCTCCGGCATGATCCAGCAGATGTTCCAGGGGTACGAGCGGGGCCGGGCCTTCGGCGCGCTCGGCGCCACCATCGGCGTGGCCACCGCCGCCGGGCCGCTGATCGGGGGCGCGCTGGTGACCGCCTTCGGCGCCGATCACGGCTGGCGGTGGGTGTTCCTGGTGAACCTGCCGATCGGGCTCGTGCTGCTGCCGCTGGCCTGGCGGCTGCTTCCGAGGCAGCAACTGGTGCACTGGCGGTCGGAGAGCATGGACCCGGTGGGCGTGCTGCTGCTCGGGATCGGCGTGGCGGGGCTGCTGCTGCCGTTCATCCAGCGGCACCAGTGGGAGGGCGACGCCAAGTGGCTGCTCGTGCCGGCCGCGCTGGTGGTGCTGGCCGGCTTCGTGATCTGGGAACGGCACTACCGCCGTGAGCCGCTGGTCACGCTGGCGCTCTTCCGCAAGCGCTCCTACACCTTGGGCTCGACGATCGCGCTGTTCTACTTCGCCGGCTTCACCGGCATCTTCTTCATCTTCACGCTGTACCTGCAGAGCGGGCACGGCTACAGCCCGCTGCTGGCGGGGCTGGCGATCACCCCGTTCGCGCTCGGCTCGGCCTCGGCGGCCGTGGTCGGAGGCCATCTGGTGGGGCGGCTCGGGCGGCGGCTGGTGGTGATCGGGCTGTCGATGGTGATCGCCGGGCTGCTCGCCACGATGGCGGCCACCGCGCTGGTGCCGGGACAGGCGACCGGGCTGGCGACCGCGCTGCCCCTGCTGTTCGCGGGCATGGGCAGCGGCCTGGTCATCTCGCCCAACCAAGCCATCTCGCTGTCGGAGGTGCCGCCCGAGGGTGGCGGGAGCGCGGCGGGGGTGCTGCAGACCGGGCAGCGCCTGGGGTCGGCCTTCGGGATCGCGGCGGCGGGCACGACGTTCTTCGGCTCGCTTGGTCAGGGGTGGGCGACGGCGTTCAGGCACGGGCTGGTCGTGGTGACGATCTCGGTCGCCATCGCCCTGTCCGCCGCCCTCTACGACCTCTTCCGCACCTCCCGCTCACCCACCTGAAACCACCCTCCGTTCACCCGCGTAAAGCCTCCCGCGACCCTCGCGGACACCCTTGAAACCACCCCCCCTGGCTCATCCTCCGAGCAGCTTGGCCTCCACCGCCGGGTCGAGGCCCACGGCCGGGCGGTCGGGCCGCATGGGGGCCTTCCCGCCGATGCTCCGCAACCAGGCCCACGTGTCGGCGACGGTCTCCTCGACCGGCCTGACCTCCAGCCCGGCCGCCACCGCCTTGCCGACGTCGCCCCCGTACATGAAGTCGTAGCCCTCGCCCGTCAGCCAGAGCGGCAGCTCGGTCCACTGCCGCACCTCGGCCGCCAGCAACCGCTCGCCCTCGACCCAGCGCAGCTCGGCCCCCGACCCGGTCACCCGCGCACAGGTCTCCAGCAGCTCCCGCATCGTGGTGAACCCCGGCGGGCTCACCACGTTGAACGCCCCGCCGACGCCCCGCGCGGCCGCCCGCAGGCACCAGGCAGCCAGGTCACGGGCGTCGATGTACTGCAGCCCCGCCTCCGCCGGGCCGGGCGCGAGCACAGGCCCGCCCCTCGCCATCCGGGTCAGCCACCACGGCAGCCGCCCGACGTTCTCGTAAGGCCCGAGGATCAGCCCCGCCCTGGCCAGCAGCGCCCGATCGCCGAACGCGGCCACGGCCCCCAGCTCGGCCCCCGCCTTGTTGCGCGCGTAGTCGCCGTCACCGTCGCCGGCCGAGGCGGCCACCACGGGCGCGCTCTCGCCGGCCCCGAACGGCACGGGATCGGCGTAGACCGACCGGCTGGAGACGTAGACGTAGCGGCCGGCCCGCTCGGCCAGCAGCGCGGCCGTGTCTCTGACCACGACGGGCGCCCACGACCAGGTGTCGACCACGACGTCCCACTCGCCACGCTCCAGCGCCGCCAGCCCGCCGGGAGCCGACCGGTCACCGCGCAGCGCCGTCACCCCCGCGGGCGGAGCGTGGCTGCCCCGGTTGAAGACCGTCACCTCCCACCCCATGGCCACGGCCTCCTCGACGACCGCCCGTCCCACGAACTCCGTACCGCCCAGCACCAGGACCTTCATGACCCTCACCCTGCCCGCCGCAGCCCGACGGCGGAACCCGTGCACGCCGTCAGCGGAATCGCCCGGAGCGGAATGTGCGGAGAGTAGCCGCCGCGCGCTCAGCCTCCGGCGAAACCCCATGTTGCGAAGCCTCGCGGCGGGTAAAGGTCACACACAGTGATGCTGTGTGGAGGGTGGGATGGGATGTGCGGCTGTTTCCCCGCTCGATCCGGGCACGCCTGACCATGTTGGCGGTCCTGGTGGCGGGCGTCGTCCTCATCGGCTCGGCCTTCCTCACGCTCGGCATCGTGCCCGACAGCCTGCGCGGCGTCGTCCACGGCGGGGTCGAGCTGGCCGTACGCCGGGTCGCCATCGAGGCCCGCGACGGAAACCTGCCCCCGCAGCTTGAGCCGCCGGCCCGCGTACCGCTGCTCCGGGCGGTCGCGGAGGACGGCCGGGTGGTCGCGAGCAGCCCTTCGTTCCCCGAGGCGGCGCGGGTCACGGCGGCGCTGCGGCCGCGCACGTTCGACCGGGTCGAGACCACCAGGATCGAGCTGACCAGGCACCAGGAGGACACCGAGACCAACCACCTGGTCAAGGCCATGCGGGTGCGCACGCCCGACGGCCCCGTCACCGTGTACGGGGCCTCCTCCCTCGCTGACGTGGAGCGCGGCCTGATGGTGATCCACCTCATGGTGTTCCTCGGCATCCCGCTCATCCTGGCGCTGATCGGCGGCATCACCTGGGCCGCGGTCAGGGGCGCCCTGCGCCCGGTCGAACGCATCAGGGCCGAGCTGGCCGAGATCACCGGGCGCGACCTGAGCAGGCGCGTCCCCGTACCCGCGACCGGCGACGAGATCGCGGGGCTGGCCGTCACCACCAACCACACGCTCGACCGTCTTGAACGCTCCGCCGAGACCCAGCGCCGCTTCGTCGCCGACGCCTCGCACGAGTTGCGCAGCCCGGTCTCGGCCCTGCGCGCCCAGCTGGAGGTGGCCGGCGCCTACCCCGGCGAGACCGACTGGCCGGTCGCCGGGGCGCGCGCCCTGGCCGCCGCCGACCGCCTCACCGGCATCATCGACGAGCTGCTGATGCTGGCCAAGCTCGACGCGGGCGCGATCGTCCATCGTGAGGTGGTGGACATGTGCGCGCTGGTCACCGACCAGGTACGCCGCCGCGAAGGCGGAAAGATCCCCATTCATGCGCAGTTGTACGGGGAGGCCCCGGTCTTCGGCTCGTCGCTGCAGCTCGACCGGCTCCTGACCAACCTGCTCGACAACGCCGCCCGGCACGCCGCGATCCGCATCGACGTCGAGGTGACGGTACGGGAGGACCGGGTGGTGCTGACGGTGACCGACGACGGCGACGGCATCGCGCCGCAGGACAGGGAGAGGGTGTTCGAACGGTTCACCCGGCTGGAGGCGGCCAGGGCGAAGGACAAGGGCGGCAGCGGCCTCGGCCTGCCCCTGTCGAGGGAGATCGCCACCGCGCACAAGGGCACCCTCACCGTCGCCGACCACGAGCCCGGCGCCCGCTTCGTCGCCGTCCTGCCCCTGTATCAAGCCTGAGCGCCGTTCGTCCTGCCCCGCACCCGGCGGTCTGGCGCCGCATCGGGCCTAGACTCGGCGGAATGGATCTGCGTGAGCTCGCCGACGAGATCGAGCCGATCTCGGCCCGCTACGCGAGCAGCATCGGGGTCGAACGCGACGACGCCTGGTTCCTGCTCAAGCTGCAGGAGGAGGTGGGCGAGCTGACGCAGGCGTTCCTCATGCTCACCGGCCGGGCCAGGACCAAGGGCCGCACCGAGGAGGAGCGCGACGCCGACTTCCGCGCCGAGCTGGCCGACGTACTGTGTCACGTGGTCCTCTTAGCTCGTCAGCACGGCGTGGACCTGGAGGCGGAGATCGAGCGCAAGTGGCTGGTCTGGAAACGATGAGGGCCCGCCTCCTGACGGAGGCGGGCCCTCGCTCGGTGAGATCGGTCAGTCCACCACGGTGATGCGGTTCGTCGCCGGAGAGGCGATCGGGTTGTCGCGGCCGAGCTGCTCGACGAAGGCGTCGATGTCCAGCGGCCCGCTCCACAGCTCCGTGCCCTCGGTGAAGGCGAGGAAGGCGTCACCGCCGCCGACCAGGAAGTTGTTGGCGGCGACCCGGATCGTCTGGGTGTCCGTCACCGGCACCCCGTCGATCTTCATGTCGGAGACCTTGGAGCCCCAGGCGGCGCCCCGGCTGTAGGTGTAGGTGAAGTTCGCCGACGGCTGCAGGATCTTGGTGAAGGCCTGGTTGTTCGGCCCGCCGGTGAACTGCTGCTCAAGCAGCGTCTTGAGCTGGGCGCCGGTCAGCGTGACGACCTGCATCAGGTTGTTGAACGGCTGCACGGTGAACGCCTCGCCGTAGGTGACGACGCCGTCCCCCTCGTTCGCGGGGGAGCCGGCGAACGCCAGCGACGCCCGTACGCCGCCCGGGTTCATCAGCGCGATCTGCGCGTTGCCGCCCGTCCGCGTGGCGGCGAGCTGGCCGTCGGCGATGAGGTTGCCGAGCGGCGACTCGCCTGACGGCGCGGCCGTGTTCGTGATGTCGGCGCCGATCGTCCCGACCGCCCGGTTGGCGACGGGCGCGACGCGGTCCTTCCAGGTCTGCACGAACGCCGAGATCTCGGGGTCGGCGGTGACCGTACGGGTCACGACGTGGTTGTCCGCGACGACCGAGGCGCGTTCGACGTCCCGCGTCTTGGTGTTCACCTTCAGGTCGACCTGCGTGATGACGCGCCCGAACGAGCCGCCCTGGGAGTACAGGCGGTCCTTGCCGGCCGGGTCCTTCACCTTGCACAGGTACGCCTGGTGGGAGTGGCCGCTCAGGATGAGGTCGATCTCGGCGTCCACCTGCGTGGCGATGCGGTTGCCCGCTCCCGGGACGGCGCTGCAGGCGTCCGGCGACTGTCCGGCGGTGACCTGGTCACCCTCGTGCACGAGGACGACCTGGGCCTTCACGCCCACCAGCCTGAGCAGCTTGGAGGCCACGTTCGCGGCCTTGACCTCGTCAACGAATTTGAGGTCCTTGATCCCCTCGCTCGTGACGATGCTCGGCGTCGTCTGCGTGACCAGCCCGATGAAGCCGATCGGCACGCCGTTCATCCACTTGATGCTGACCGGCGGCAGCGCGGGCACGCCCCAGTCGGCCAGGGCCTGCTTGACCTCGGCCGAGTTCGACCCGCCGAGTGCGGCCAGCGCGTCGGTGCGCTCGCGGGGGTTCTTGAACAGGACGTTCGCGCCCACGTAGTCGAACTTGGCGCCCTTCCACTTGCCGGCCGGCGAGCAGCCGTCGACCGGGTGGCAGCCGCCGTTCATGATGCGGCGCAGCTCGGCGTAGCCCTCGTCGAACTCGTGGTTGCCGACCGCGGCCACCTTGAGCCCCAGCTTGTCCATGAACTCGACCGACGGCTCGTCGTGGTAGGCCGCCGAGACCAGCGGCGTCGCCCCGATGAGGTCGCCCTGGGCGACGGCGATGGTGTTCCTGTCGGTCAGGCCCTTCATGTGCGTGGCGACGTAGGCCGCGCCACCGGCGTCGACCGTGTTGCCGTTCTCGTCCACCATGCGGCCGGAGGATCCGGTCGGCGGTTCGAGGTTGCCGTGGAAGTCGTTGAGCGCGAGCAGCCGGACGGGAACCGTCTTGGGGGCTTTGCCCGCGTCCGCCGGAAGGGTGGTGAACAGGACCCCACCCGTGGCGACGGCTCCGGCCAGCGCCAGCCGGAGGAAGGAACGAGACGTCATGGCCCAAGACGTTACGGCGGGAAGCTATGCAGCCAATGTCGCAAAGGTAACGATTTGCCGGGCTGCTGCATGGCGTTATTTGCCAGTCGGACGCCTAGAGTTCGTTCTGTGACTGCGCGCGTGGAGATCAGAGAACGGCTGGATGACCAGGAGATCGACAGAGTGCTCGCCCTGGTGGCGGCGGCGACGGAGACCGACGGCGTCCGCCCGCTCAACGAGCACGTGATGCTCCATCTACGGTACGGCGGCGATGCGCAGGCGCGTTCGCTGCTGGCGTACGCGGATGACACTTTGGTGGGTTATGCCCACGTCGACCCGACCGACGAGGTCGAGGGGCCGAGCGTGGAGCTGGTCATCCATCCCGCCCACCGCCGCCACGGCCACGGCACGCGCGTGCTCCGCACGGTCATGGAGCTGACCGGCGGCAGGCCCCGGCTGTGGGCCCACGGAGACCACGCCGGCGCCGGCGCCCTCGCCGCCGCCTTCGGCTTCGACCGGGTGCGGTCCCTGTGGCAGATGCGGCGTTCCCTGTTCGCGCCGCTGGCCGCGTACACGCTGCCCAAGGGCGTGAGCCTGCGCACCTTCGTGACCGGGCAGGACGAGGAGGCCTGGCTCAAGGTCAACGCGGCCGCCTTCGCCCACCACCCCGAGCAGGGCGCCTGGACGATGGACGACCTGCTGCGGCGCGAGCAGGAGCCCTGGTTCGACCCCGAAGGCTTCTTCCTGGCCTTCAGGGACGAACGCCTCGTCGGCTTCCACTGGACGAAGATCCACGGCTCGTCCGACCACGGCCACGAGCCGCTGGGCGAGGTGTACGTGGTCGGCGTCGACCCCTCCCAGCAGGGCACCGGCCTGGGCAAGATCCTCACCCTGGCCGGGCTGAGCCATTTGCGCTCGCGCGGTCTCGCCCAGGCGATGCTGTACGTGGACGAGACCAACACGGCGGCGATCCGGCTGTACGAGTCCCTCGGCTTCAACCGGTGGGACGTGGACGTGATGTACGCGCCGGCGGAGTGAACTGAACGTGAGTGGACCTGTCACCCTTCCACGATGGCGTGCAGGACGAAGTAGGACAGAGCAGCCACCAGCGCGGCCGCGGGGATCGTCAGGATCCACGCGGTCACGATGTTCCCCGCGACCCCCCACCGCACGGCACTGAGCCGCTTGGTGGCCCCCACGCCCATGATCGCCGAGGTGATCGTGTGCGTGGTGGAGATGGGCGCCCCGAAGCCGATGGCGGCCCCGTACAGGACGGTCGCCGCCGCCGCCTCCGCGGCGAACCCCTGGGGCGGGTCCAGCGCGATGATGCGCCGGCCCAGCGTGCGCATGATGCGCCAGCCGCCCGCGTACGTACCCAGAGAGATCGCCCCCGCGGCGGCGAGGATGACCCACTGCGGGATGCTGTCCGTCGGCTGCGCGAAGCCGCCGACGGTGAGGGCCAGAAAGATGACGCCCATCGTCTTCTGCGCGTCCTGCAGCCCGTGCCCGAGCGCCATGGCGGCGGCCGAGACGGTCTGCGCGTAGCGGAAGCCGCGGTTCGTCTTGCCCGGCTGGCTGTTGCGGAAGATCCAGTAAATTGCGATCATGATCGCCGCGGCGAGGGAGAACCCGATCAGCGGCGAGAGCACCATCGGGATGACGACCTTCTCGACCACACCGTCCCAGTGCACCACGGTGGCCGAGGCCAGCGCGGAGCCCACCAGGCCGCCGATGAGCGCGTGGCTGGAGGAGGAGGGCAGGCCGAAATACCAGGTGATCAGGTTCCACGTGATCGCCCCGATCAGCCCCGCGGCCACGACGACCAGGCCGTGCGAGCCGTCGGGAGCGTCGATGATGCCCTTGCCGACCGTCTGCGCGACCTGGGTGCCCAGGTGGGCGCCGATGAAGTTCATGGCCGCGGCCATGAACAACGCGGCCCTGGGGGTCAGGGCCCGGGTCGAGACGGAGGTGGCGATGGCGTTCGCCGCGTCGTGGAAACCGTTGGTGTAGTCGAAGATCAGGGCTATGACGACCACGCCGATGACGAGGCCGAGCGTGAGGTCCACCGCTGGTCCTAGCTTTCCTTGACCGCGATCGACTCGACGGTGTTGGCCACGTGCTCAAAGGCGTCGGCGGCCTCTTCGAGCGCGTCGACGACCTCCTTCATCTTCATCACCGTGAGGGCGTCGTACTCACCGCTGAACAGCTTGGCCAGCAGCCTCCGGTAGACCTGGTCGCCCTGGTTCTCGAGCCGGTTGACCTCGATCCAGTACTCGTTGAGGTTCTTCATCGAACGCAGGCGCGGCATGGCCTCGGCGGTCAGCTCCGCCGCCCGCTCCAGCACTTCGACCTGCCGGACGACGTCCTTGGGCAGGTGGTCGATCTGGTAGAGCACGATGAGGTCGGAGGCGGCCTCCATCGCGTCCATGACGTCGTCGAGGTTCGAGGCGAGCCGGTAGATGTCCTCGCGATCGAACGGGGTGATGAAGCTCTCGTTGAGCCGGTTCATGATCGCATGGGTGCGTTCGTCACCGGCGTGCTCGCAGGCGCGCATCTTCTCGGCCAGGGCTTCCCGGTCCGAGCCGTCACTGATGATCTCGACCAACAGACGGGATGCCGTGACCAGGTTGTTCGCGGAGTCGGCGAACAGGTCGTAGTAGCTGTCCTCACGTGGCGTGAGACGCAGGCGCACGTCGTTCTCCAGATGTGCGGGGATGGTCCGTGGAAGAGGTTATGGCTAACCAGGCGAAATGCGAACTTCATGTCACCTTCGCCTAATGGCTACCCGGCGTATGTTGTGCGACACCGCGAATCCGCGTAGTTTCCGGGCTTTCTCTGCAGCTCGAACCACTTCGAGAGCCGGTCAGAACACCTCGCGCGCGGGCGATGCCCTGCTCTTGGTCACCTACTTGTTCCGCTGATGTTCACCTGTTGTTCATCTAGTGCGGATCTTCTGATTCAGATCTTTGTCCGATGGAAGTTCCGGTACGACCGGGACGGGGTCGGCCCCCGCTGACCCTGATAGCGCGAACCGTACTTGCTGGACCCGTACGGATGCTCCGACGGGGAGCTGAGCCGGAACACGCACAACTGCCCGATCTTCATCCCCGGCCACAACTTGATCGGCAACGTCGCCACGTTCGACAACTCCAGCGTCACATGCCCGTTGAACCCCGGATCGATGAACCCCGCCGTCGAATGCGTCAGCAACCCCAGCCTCCCCAGCGAACTCTTCCCCTCCAGCCGCGAGGCCAGATCGTCGGGCAGGCTGACGACCTCGTAGGTGGAGGCCAGCACGAACTCCCCCGGATGCAGGATGAAGGGCTCGTCCCCGCTCGGCTCCACCATCCGCGTAAGATCCGGCTGCTCGACCGCGGGGTCGATGTGCGGATATTTATGATTTTCGAAGACCCGGAAGAAACGGTCGAGCCGTACGTCGATGCTGGACGGCTGGATCATCTCCGGGTCGAACGGATCCAGAGCCAGCCGGCCGGAGTCGATCTCGGCAAGGATGTCACGATCAGATAGCAACACGGGGAGCAACTTACCGGTCGGGTGGGGATGGGGTGCGAAGTTGGGTGGGGCTGGGATTGCTGAAGTGCGCCAAGTTTCCGCTAGAGTGGGGGGACGCGCCTTCGGGCCGCACGCGGGTGTAGTTCAATGGTAGAACATCAGCTTCCCAAGCTGACAGCGCGGGTTCGATTCCCGTCACCCGCTCTCATAGGGAAAGCCCAGGTAGACCGATGGATTCGGTGCCTGGGCTTCGTTGTTTCCTTGGGCTGTTGATCTCTGCGTGCCATTAGCGTGCCATTACTGGCCTCTGCCTGGGAAGACGAAGAGGTCGGAGCTCCTCGATGAACGGCAAGGAACTCCGACCTCTTCCAGAGAGTGCTAGACCCGTGTCGCTATCAGGCGTAGCTCTTGAGCCGCCAGGTGACCGCCTTGTTCTGGTACGGCGGCATGACGTTGGTCTTCGCGATGGGCGCAGTGGTCGTCGGCGCGGTCGTGACCTGCCAGACGCCGCTCTCAGGGCACTTCTCACCGGTCTTCGCGGTGGTGCCGATCGGCTGCTTCACTGTGTCTCCTTTGACACGCCAAGGGAGTCTTTCCCCCTTGCCGAGCACTGAGGAGCTTGATCACATCCCGATCAAATGTCGGCCCTGCGCGGCGCAGGTAAACATCCGAATGCTAGGGTCGCTAACTGCCAAGTAAGAGCGGGCCCCGGCTGCAGGCATAGATCAGGCACCAGCCCTGACCGTCTGTGGTCGGGGTTTTCGTGCTCACTCAGAGTCTAGTGGTACGAACCGACACCCGTGGGGCGCCGGAGCCGAACACGCGCTCGCTTTTGTCGGCAGGGGTTGATGACCTGGCTAAAAGCGATCAAGGTCGGGCGTGTCGGGCGTGTCGGAGGGCCGAACTTGCCCTAGGGCTTGACTGTCTGTCATTGCAGCCCGTGTTGATCGAGCCGTCTATCGATCGCATCCGTGATCACCTTGTCGGCCCCTTTGGCGGCGTGCTGATAGATCATCGCGGCGCGGACGTTGTCGTGTCCCATGCGCGCCATGAGATCTTTGAGGCCCGCGCCCGAGTCCGCGGCGATCATGTTCCCCGTGTGGCGGAGATCATGGAAGTGCAGGCCCGGAACGCCGACCGCCCGTACGGCCTCCATCCAGCCGGAAAGCTTGTTGAACCCGCTCCGGCGCATGGGGCCGCCCTTGATACCGGTGAAGATCAGCGATCCGGCTTCGGGCTTCACGTAGAGCCGCAGGTGCTCCTTGAGAGCCGGGATGATTGCTTGCGGGATGCCGACGATGCGCTTACCAGCCTTGGACTTGGGTGGGCCAAGAACTAGCTCGCCTGTGGAGCGTTCCACGTAAGCCAGGCGTACCCGGACCGTACCGGCGTTGAGGTCGAGGTCTGATCGGGTCAGTGCGGTGATCTCGCCCCATCGGAGGCTGGCGAACGTGGCCAGGAGCACGAAAGTCTGGTAGCGGCGATCATGCGTGCAGTCGGCTTGCCCGGTGTCAATCATCCGCCACAGCGCCCGCTCGGCTTCTGCTCGCGTGGGGAATGCCTCTGGGTAGGTCCGCATCTCACCATGCCTCTGGAAGCGGATGCGGTGCCCTTCGCCTCTCTTGAGCCCCCGGATGCTGCCCACTGGGCGGCGCCCAATCCTGTCCGCCAGCTCGAAGACCTGCCCCACGGAGAGGACCGGTCGCTCTTCGGCGTGCTCGTCGCCGGCCCCGCGGATCCTGCACGGGTTGCGGGAGATGATCCCGTCGTCCTCGGCCGCCGTCATGAGCACGGCACGGAGGAGGCGGTACGCCTTGGCCGCCATGCTCACCGAGACGCCCTTGCCGAGCAGATCCGCCCGCCACTGCCGAATCATCGCCGTGGAGAGCTTGCCGAGCGAGACGTTGCCGAGGTACGGCGTGATGTGCTTCTTGAGCAGCCAGCGGTAGAGATCGATTGTCCTCGGTCGAAGCCCAGGGCGCTGGTCGATCCAGGTTGCCGAATAATCGGCGAGCTTGATCTTGGCCCGCTCGGGGTCGGTCCACGTTCCGGCGAGAATGCGCCCCTCGATCAGGGTGAGCGCCCGGTCCGCGTCACCCTTGCGCTCGTAAGTCTCCTCGCCGGTCCTCATACGCCCATCAGGTCCGGGATAGCGGATCTGGAACCGCCCCGAGGGCAGCTTGCGGATGTTGCCGAAACGGCGGTGGTTGTCCTTGTTCGCCATCAGGCGGCCCTCCCAGTTGCGTCGAAGGCCGTCATGGGCGCGACGGTCCCGGCGACGACGAAGGCGATCAGTGCGGACTCTCGGATGCGGACGTGCCGCCCGACCTTTACGAACTCGATCCGGCGTTCGGCGATCAGTCGGCGGACGAAGCGAACCGAGGTGCTGAGCAGTTCGGCCGCTTCCGGGACGGTGAACAGTTGGTCCAAGATCTCCTCCTCTCAGGCGGCCTGTGGAGTTGCCGAAAGTTCTTCGAGGCGTCTCAGGTGAGCACGCCATCGTTGGCGTTCGGCGATGGATCGAAGGAGCCGGACCCCGATCGGAGCGACATCGGGATCGCCTGGCTTGACCGGCTGCCAGACGTAGCGGTGCGGGTCGGTGGGCTCGTCGGCCTGGCCGAGCGCTTCCAGGACCCAGGTACGACGGTCCTGCTTGTGTTCGGCGAGTGTCTTGTTGCTCCACTTGCGGGAGACGAGGACGCGCCGACCGGCGTAGCCGAGGTGTTCGGGCTTGTGGGCCTTAGACCTGCACCGGCCAGGGACCATGCCCGGCTTGGCGTTCTTGGGCTGCACGCCGTACCGGAGCCAGTTCGGGCAGGTCGGCGAGCACGGCTCGTAGCGGAGGGCATCGACGAAGCGGGCCGCGTGCTCCCGCTGAGCTTGGCCGTCCAAGGTCTCGCCGAGGCTCTTCGTCAGGTACTTGGACAGGTACCGGATGCACTGGTCAGCGTCCGACGACCCGGCGAGTACGCCCTTGACGTCCACCTGGTCACCGAAGCGGATGACGTGCATGGGCTCGTCGCTGAGCTGGTCGAGAGCTTCGTCCCAGGTGGGCAGGACCTCGCCCGTGTCAGGGTCCACGTAGCCGATGCCGTCGTTCCAGACGGGCAGGTGGTCACCCTCGAAGTGGGTTTCATCCGCCTGAGGCCACCAGACCTGGTGATAGGTCGCCGCTGCGATCTGCTTCATCTCGGCGCGCGGCAAGGTGCCCCGGACGGCCATGTGCAGATGCGGAGCGAGCCGTTTCTGAGGCTCCACCGTGGCGAAGTACTGCACGTCGTAGCCAGCGACGCGGCGAAGGTTCTGCACGAACCGGTCCACGAGCTTGGAGAAGTGCAGCGCGTCACGGGCCGCCCGAACGTAGTCGTACGTGTCCGGATCGATGGGAGTGCCGTTCATGACCTTGCCGTAGCTCGGCAGGGTGAGCGTGACGAACAGAGAAGGCCGGTAGATCTTGCCGTCCGCCGCCTCGAAGGTTCGCCCCAGAGTCGTGCTGGCCATCTTTCGCTTGGGCAGGTCGGGCGCGTCCTGGCGGCGCTTGGTGGAGCGGACGCGCTTGGACCCTGTACGACCGAGCACGTTGCCGCGCATCCCGGCCTCGTTGATCTCGATGTCGAGCCCGGTGAGCATGGCGTCCAAGTCGGAGGTGTCGCCGCCGGCCTTTTCCTCCTCGTCGCGCTTGGCCTGCATGTCGGCCCGGAACTCGACGAGCCAGCGCTGCCCATCGGTCGGTTCGTCGGGCGTGATGATCGGCTCCTCGTCGAGGTGCCAGCCCTCGCGGCACTGCGCCATCCGGAGCTGCCGGTTGCGCTTGGCGCACGGAGGGCACTTGCTCTCCAGCGGTGAGCCGCACGGGACATCGATGACCTCTGACTTGCCGGTCGTCATGTCGAGCCGCTTGAGCGCCACGGGCCGGATGCAGACGCCGTGAAGCTTGGCGATCTCCTCGGCCACGTCGCGGGCGAGCGGTTGAGCCATGCGGACAGCGCGCGGAGTCTTGCGGTCGTTCAACGGACCTCCTCTTCGATCTCGGGAAACGTGAGCGCGGTCTGTCCGCACTCAGAGCACTCGACCAGGCCGCGCACCGTGTCGAGCCAGAGGACATTCAGCGCACGGCACGAAGCGCAGCGGAGGCCGTCAAGGAAGTGAGCCAGGGTCATCGGACCTCACCGACCATCGCGCGGATGTCGTCGTCGGAGACGTACGCGGCCCGGACACGGATCGGATCGGGACTGGTCTCCAGCCGCACATATCCGACGCCCGCGCCCCGCTCCGGACGAGAAGAGATGCGATCGGCCAGCGCGCCGCGATCCCTCGCCCCGTCACCGAGCACCATGTCCACCTGCTCCGACTCGTCGAGCCGCAGAGCGATCTTGTCCGGGAAGAGGTTGCGGATGTTCATGACCTCCTTGCGAGGGTCCTGGAGCGCCGCCAGGACGCCGACGCCGACCGCGCGTCCTTGAGTGGTCAGCGTGGCCAAGGCAGCGGAGATCCGTTGCTTGAGCTGTCTGTCGGCCTGGTAAGCGGTCAGGAACGCCACCTCATCGACCACGACCAGGACGAAGGGGTCGTCGAGGGTAGGCGTGTGTGATCGCTGGACTCCGGCGAAGCGAGCCGCACGCTTCTGCATGACGCTCACGGCCTCGTCGAGCAGGTCAGCGCAGTCAGCGGGATCGGCCGCGTACCGACCGCCGAAGAGCGCCTTGCCGTACGACAGCTCCATGAGCTTCGGATCGAGCGCCCAAACCTCCGCCAGGCCCGCATGCATCGCAGGCATGAGCCCACGAATCGCTGACCAGATGATCGAGCCCTTGCCCGCCCCGGTGGCACCGGCGACGATGACCTGAGTCCCGTGCAGCCGGAGAAACCAAGGCGAGCCGTCCTCTTGCCTGCCGATCTCGACCGGCCCGACGGTCGGCGTATCGGGAATAGGAAGCGCTGCTATCGGTGTCGCCAGCGGATCGTGACGCGGGAAGGTCAGCCCGAGCTGACCGGCCTTGACCACTGAGATGCGGCACGTCTCCGATCCGAAGCCATGGGACAGGTTCTCGATCCTGTCGGACCAGTCCTTGACCGCTTGGCCGTCGAGCATGCGAACGGTGAGCCTGTCGGCCCAGGAGTCGGAGGTGACCTTGACCAGCCGCGGAATGTACTCCCGTCCGCGTATGTGCCGAGCGAGACCAGCGACGGTCATGACCGGCTGCCAGTGCCGCCGATAGATCCAGAACCAGCGGACGAAAGCGAGCAGCCGCCAGCCGATCCACCGCGCGAACGTCGGCCTGTCGAGGATTGCCCAGGCGCCCATGGCCACGAGAGCCGGAACGACGAGCAGCAGCGCGACGCGCCAGCCGTACACGAGGCAGAGCCCAGCAGGAACGGCGATGGCCGCCAACGCGATGGGATGCCGCCAGATCAGCCGGAAGAGGCCGGCTACGAACCGGGCGATGAAGATGACCAGAGTGATGATGGCCGGGGTCTGCACCACAGCCGGTTTGAAGACCACCGCCGTGTCAGGGGTGGTGGAGACGATGCGGTGCGGCTCGTCGCCGGGCATCCTCTTGAACATTAGGGTGAAGTCCTTCCTTGCATGTCGCGTGTGTGCGGAAGACCGAGGGGCCGCCGGAAGTTGCCGCTTCCTGCGGCCCCGCTGAGCATCAGGCCGCCTCGCTGTCGGTGGCCTTGTCTGACTGGCCGGAGTGCAGTCGTTCGCAATCGGCCAGGTACTGGGCAGCGGCGTTGAAGATCTCGCGAGCAACGGTCAGGTCGTCGTCGGTCACCGGCCCTGCGGTCGAGACGGTCACCGAGGCGTCCGAGGCGTTCAGGTCGAAGCAGGGCTTGCCGTTCTCCCCGAGCCAGGCGCGTGCCCGCAGCTCCACCGAGCAGAAGGCGACACTGAACCGCGACGGCTGATCGGGCCGCATGGAGACGGTGACGTAGGTGTATGGGCTGAGCGTCATCGACCCGCCACCCCCAGCCCGTTCGGCAGGCCGTGGAACATGCGCTCCACCGCGCCCGCGAACATGGCGGCCTCCCGCGCCAGACTCCGAGCGAACTCGACGTCGTCGAGGGTGACGTGATCGTTGGCCGATGTGGTGACGAGCACCTGGGTGCCGCCGAAGACGAGCCCCAGGACCGGCGACCGCTGCGGATACGGATGGTTCCGCACATCAGCGCCCTGGCCGACCTTGAGATTGATCGTGCTGACCGGACGAGCCTTCTGCCGCCCCATTACGCCGCGTCCTTGGCAGCGGCCGTCGCCTTACTGGCCGGACGAGGAGCACGCATCTCGCGAACCTTGATCGAGTACGCCAGCCTCCCGGCCTGGTTGACGTACGGCGTTGCGGTCATGTGGTCGAACTCGACCGGCGTGAACGGTAGCCCGGCCATCGGAGCCGGAGGAACCGGCTGCACCGGGCTGAGGATCTTGACGGAGACGGTCTTCTGAGCCGCCTTGAGCGTGGGGTCGGCGTCCATGACGCTGACCTGCCAGACGAGCTCTGCACTCTGCTTGTCGCGGGTCTGGACGAAGCGCCCGTTGGTCGAGGCGTCGAAGTCCTTGACGGGCTCGACCTCGCCCACGATGTAGCAGCCGTGCGGGAAGACCATGTCGAACGTGACGGGGATGGGACCTTGCAGTGCCATGAAGCCTGCTCCTAGCTTGTCGTCTTGTCGCTAACTCGTCTTGTCGAGTTGTCATGAAGGTACCCGCAGGTCAGAGACTTGACAACACGAGTTAGCGGGATTTCTTCAAGATCTTTTGCGAGCTAGGAAAAACCCACCCATAAGCTATGCGGCAAATAGGGTCTTTTCATGGAATGGAAAGAAAATCGCTAAGGCGAGGAATTTCCTGACTTGGGCCGATTGTCGTGAATGATTGCGCTGTAGAACAGGCCCCGAACTAGAGCGAGTAGGAGTCTTCCAACTCGTGCAGGTCTCCGGGCAGCACTAGGTCCACAACAAGCACGGGCCGCCCTCCACCGTTGAACACGCTGGCCAGCACTCCGAGAACGGGCGCACTCTTGCGAATCTCCATGAGCTTGGCTTCGTCTGTTGAAGGGTGCCTGGCGCTCAGTCGTTCGACGACGTGTTGCAGCTTGAGACCCTTGCTCGCTCGGAGATGTTCCCTGATGCCGGCGGTGAGAGGCTGCGCCTCGCCGAGCTGCGTTCCCTCGGCCTGATGCACCGGACACCACACGGTGAACAGGTCCGTCGGTCGCTCATCATCGCGAAAGAGAACACGGCGACGTACGACCGTGGATCCCTCCGGCACGTCCAACAGCTTGGCCACTGCCGCACTGGCTGCCAATGATCCGGCGTCGATGACCGTGCTGTTCTCGTCGGCTTCCACACGATCCAGGACAGCGCGTCCCGGACGGGGATTCTGGCTGGATGCGCCCGGCGGGGCAGCCTTCACGAAGGATCCCTTGCCGTGTTCCCGCTCGATGACTCCACGGAGCTGGAGAACTTGGAGGGCGCGGACGACAGTCGGACGGCTCACCTTGAAGTCTCGAACAAGCTGCGTCTCGGAGGGCAGCAGAGAGCCAGGCGGATAGGTCCCGTCCGCGATCTTCTGCCTGATCGTCTGCACGATCTGGGCGTACTTCGGTGGCGCGAACTCTTCAGAGGACATGACGACCATCCAACAACTCGACTTGTCGTAAAGCCTAGTTCGAGTTGGACAGCCTGTCTCCCCTCAGCTACAGGAAGCGTACGAGCTGGTGGAGGAAACCATCTGACTGCGCAACAGACAGCCCCTCCACCAGCACCAAGACGCGACGGAATGGCACCCCTGTACTCGCCAACCGCCGCGCCCGCCTATCGAGCCTCACCATTGAGGAGAGCAATCCAGACGTCTTGCGCCTTCTTGGACTGCCAGCGATACGTCTCGTCAACCTGCTGCACCACCCCATCGAGACGCGTAGTCCGACGGATATAGGCAAGACCACCCTCGCGACACCGTTCGTAAACCGTGTCCTCGCACTCGCAGGTGTACTCGATCACGCGCGGTGGACCCTGCTCGCGGACGACCTCCCGCCAGATCAGGCGCATGTGGTTCGGCCGAGGCGGACCAACATGAGGCGCAAAACAGCCGACGTAAATGTTCACAGCAGCGCACCCGCCCGTCCGGTCCCGTTGCACCGCCAGCAGTCATCGCGGTGGCGGTCATCGGGACCGACATCGCCCGAGCTGTTCTCGGCCACCACCACGGCCCGGCGGAGGCTGATGTATTTCCAGCCCCGCCCTGAGCAGGAGTTACACGGCGCAGTCATGCAATGAGGATTGCCCGAGGATCTGTCACGTCTCGATCGCGCACGAGTACCGTCTGTGATCGACTCGTCTCTGTTCGTCTCCTCTTTGTCTCGTCCGAGCCCGTCTCTGTCGCTAACCTGGGCCTATATGGCACCCCAGCCCGAGGCGCGGATCATGACTGACCAGCCGATCCTGTTGAAGACTCTCCTGACGCAACGCCACTGGCAGACCTACAGCACGTTCTGTAAGGAGTACGACAAGGCGGCCAAGAAGGTGGACCCGTCATTGCAGGGAGGTTGGCCGAGCCGGGCGCAGCTCCACCGGTGGCTGAACGGGGAGCTCAAGGGCTTGCCGTACTCAGGCCACTGCCGCGTCTTGGAAGCGATGTTCCCGGGCAGGTCGGCACATGAGCTGTTCACCGCGACCGCCGTCGAGATCCCCGCACAGAGAACAGACCCAGAGCCAGTCAGAAGGGCCGGCCCCGACATCGCAGCCTGCGCCATGCCGCAGATAGCCGATGTGACCGCTGTCTTCAGTAGCCGCTCGGCCTTCTCCTCCGCTTACCCGGCATCGTTGATGTTCGGCGATGCGAAGGAGATCAACGCAGCAGGCCTGTCGCTCAACATCCTCTGCCAGAGCTACCCCGATCACCAGCTCAAGCGTCTGCTGGACTCCGGCACGCGCATCCGCTGCCTCTTCCTCGACCCGAAGGGCCAGGCGATTCGCGCCCGTGAAGCAGAAGAGGGCTACACCGACAGCACCCTGACAACCCTCACAGCGCTCAACATCAGCATGCTGACCAGGCTGCGCGATCGGCTCGACACCACGTCGGCCCAGCGCCTTGAACTCCACGTCTACGACGAGACGATCCGATTCAATCTGATCATCGTGGACCGGGCGTTGTGCGTGGTCCAGCCGTACCTGCCGGAGGCACGCGGAGTCGATTCACCTACGTTTGTGATCACAGACAACACCGCTGCAGAGGGGTTGTTCCCCATCTTCGACCAGGTGTTCAGGGATATGTGGGAGCGGAGCAAACCCGTATGACCATCGACGCCCGGACTCTTCTCCCCATCGCTGAGCGTGCCGTGTCGATGGCCAGCGAAATCATTCGTACCAAGGCTCCCGGCGTCATCACGGCCAAGGGTGACCGGGACATGGCGACGGAGGTGGACTACGCCGTAGAGCATGCCGTGCGGGAGTTTTTGTCCCGCGAGACGCCTGAGATCGGATTCCTTGGCGAGGAGGAAGGTGTCAGCCATCTGGGCGACGGCCTCATGTGGGCGCTGGACCCCGTGGATGGAACGGCCAACTTCCTGCACGGCATCCCACTCTGCGGTGTCTCTCTCGGCTTGGTCGATAAGGACACGCCCACACTCGGAGTGATCGACCTGCCGTTTCTCAACCTTCGCTACTCGGCGGCGGAAGGTGCCGGCGCTGTCGTCAACGGCTGCGCAATCCGGGTAAGCGATGCCCGCGAGTTGCAGACCGCAATCGTGGCGATCGGTGACTACGCCGTGGGGGAGAACGCCAGCGAGCGTAACCGGCCACGGCTCGCCCTGACCCAAGAACTCGCCGCTCGCGTTCAGCGCATCCGGATGTTCGGCTCAGCTGCAATCGATCTCGCCTGGGTGGCGGACGGCAAAATCGACGCCAATATCATGCTCAGCAACAACCCCTGGGACACCGCAGCGGGCGTCATCATCGCCCGAGAGGCGGGAGCCACCGTGGTGGACTTGGACGGCAGTTCACATAACATGGCTGCCCACGCCACTATCGCAGCGAGTCCACAACTCGTGGCTGATCTCGTTGAGATTGTCGCCGAAGCTAGACTATCCAGCGATAGTAGATCTCGTTCGAAGACAGAAGAGTTGCGCTAAACCCGCTACCTATTCTGCGCATCCAAAATCACCTCGGTTGCAAGAAGGCGTATCAACTGCACATCGGGAGCAAGAGACTCTGCTTCATCGCTCCTGGGAAGCAGGACACGTTCATTAGCGAAGCGGGGGTCGTCCTTTGCGTGAACAATTCTATTGCGTATCTTGTAGACTCGGCTGGCGATCTGATCCAGGATATCTCTATTTGGATTATCGGAATTCAGTGCCTCTACCCCCTTGATCGGTCCCTTCTTTGAGAAGTGATCTCTCATGCCTTCTTGTTGCAGGAAACTGATCACCCGATCTCGGCGGACACACTCGGTGATCAGTGTGTTGAAGTGAGCGGCCTCATCGGGCCGCACGGCTGCCTCGGTAACTGTCAAGAGGCGCATCAACGCCTCATCGCGAGATTTGTCGAAAAGCGGATCGCTAAGCTCCTTGCGCATTTGGCGGATTGCGCTTCTTCGGGCCGCCATTGGAACGTAGTACTCTAGGCTCTGATAATAAGACAGAAACGCGAGCGGCAGGTTGCCCAATGCAGAGCTGGCGAAGTTAAATAGAGATGCAACCTCAGTGCGAACTGACACCTCTGGGAAGCGCGCAGCCGGGATCGGGTCGGAGGAGCGCATTCGCGACGCACGCGAAGAAGGAACCTCTCGTCGCTCGACGTTTAGCACCAGACTGTTGCGTACATCTAGTTCATAAAGTAGTGATTGGAGAAGGTCTTCAATTTGCTGAATAAGTTCTTCGCTGCTCAACGATCCCTGGAGGTCAAACTTGATACTTCCGTAGAACCGATCCAATTGAGACCCGACGCGGGGATGATATATTGCGCCCAGCGGTGAGATATTTGAAATCTCAATGCAAGTCCGCCCATCTGGCGCTGTTAGATGTACGCGTGGACTTTCTGCAATCTCGCGCACCGTGATGTCATATCGACACATCATTGCAGGCACCATATCTTCAGGTGCCCTATGTGGGCAGGATGAATTGGAGTCCGCAGTGAGTCTCGATATCCTGCTCCCGATCCAATCTGGACGACCGAAATTGTTAGTTACCAGAAGTTCAGCAACGCCCCTCTTTGGTGATATGTAGCCCAGGTAGATAGGGTGCTCTCGCACCTCCCAAGATACTTGTCGCTCGAGAATAGAAACCACGCTGCGCGGAAATCTCAGCTCGCGTCGAATCATGCGTCCAATTCTCGGTCCCTGAACTGAGATGCTATCCAAAGATGCAAGTGTAAATTCAAACCCTAGAGCCTTGAGGGCAGATGCGACCCCACTTTCGGTTTCGGTCAGATCGTTCTGTAGGTCGGGTCGAGTTGCGTTCGTTGTGGCGTCTTCGATCTCCCCGTCATCATCGCTCAGCAGGCGAGGCATCTCTTCTGTCATAAGGCTCCAATCATCAAGTACTAAATATCACATAACGTAAGCATGGTCGGCGGTGATACCGGTTCGTTGCTGAATTGTTCTTGTGAGTATCAAGGGCGGCGCTCCGCGCCGCCACGCGGCCCGCTCGCGGCCACACGCTGCGCGTGCGGCCTGGGGGCCGTTCTCGCGCGCGCCCGCGCTCGGGCCGCGCAAGAGTGTCAGAGCGACCGGGAGACCCAATGGACAAGCCGCCCGAAGCTGACTCGCGATACGATGCCATTCGACGAATGATGCGAAGCCGTGGAACAAAACATGGAGTGATTGCCGACATTCGATGCCCCAAGGACGGCCGCCGCCTGGCTGCGTTGCTTCAGCTACACGACGGGTTCTGGCTGTGGCACGTTGGCATCCGATTCTCTCGCTCGCTTAGCCGGTACGAGGCCGAAGCCCAGTTCAGTGACGCGTATGACGGCTACGTTTCAGAGGCCGACAGAGCGGCGATCCGTGAGGCTGGACTCGAAATTTTACCCGAGGGCGAACGCCTGGATCTCATGGATGAGGTCATGCATGTCATCATTCAGAGCGACGAGCCCATCCAGAGTTACAGGCTGCCCAACTGGACCATTGGGGGCCTTCCCAGCATCGCAACCGGCACGTGTCGATGCCATCGCACGTACCTTCTGGAGCTCTTCGAGCTGATACGCGCCGCCGCTGCCAAGGTCGAGGGCGTAGGCGCTCGCTCGACGGTCCATGTCCGTCCGAGGGCGATTGAACGGTTCCCCTTTCATCGATCGGACGAAGTCTGATGATCTGCTAGTCTGCAGCAAAACCACAGAGCTCGTGCGTGACACGCCACCTCCGCGAGATGAGCACCGCGGATGGCCCCCTGGGGGATGCGTGTTCGCCATGTCCTCGTCTGTCGCAACCGTGATCGTCTGCGCGCTGCTGATGTTCCTTATCATGGCTCTCGTGGCGCTCAGAAATGCACCGCCAGAGCAGCGAGTTCCCATCCTGAACGCTCTGGCCCGGCTTGCGCGCGCAATCTTTCGTGGCCGTTAAGGCGGCCTCCGGCAGGGGCACTCCGGCTCCGGGATGATCACCGCTTGAGCCTGAGGTTCGTAGGTGGCTGAGGTGGAAGCCTGATCATCCCGCCCGCCATCGACCCGGGACAAGCCGAGCAGACCAGGGCCACGGGTACCAGATCGTTCGTCCGGTAGGGCGCTCCATCTGGTACCCGTGGCCCTGGCCCGCTTCCCCTTCGGGCGGGTCGACGGCAGACGGGATGATCAGGCGGGCGGGGTACGCGCGTCGCGCGAGAAACACCAGGTCGCGGGGCGATCGTCGTGCCATTAGCGTGCCATTAAGGGCGGTAACGAGGGGTCAACCACGGTCACTCACGACCGGCCTCAGACCCAGGTCAACGCCCCTACAAGGCAAGATCCCTGCAATTCCCAAGCTGACAGCGCGGGTTCGATTCCCGTCACCCGCTCCAACCGCTTCCGGGGCCTCACTGCATGGCCTTCCACGTGGAGCGCTCCGCGCCCTGGTGTTCCAGACCGCGCCTCCCAGGGGGCTCCGCCCCCTTCGACCCCCTGAAAACCCCGCTCGCTTCGCTCGCCTTCGGGCCCGCCCATTGCCTGGTTACGCGGTGGGCTGGCTGATGCTCGCCCCGAACAAGCCTCGCTGACGCACGGATTGTCCCTTCCGGGTCTAGCCACCGGGTCGTTGCAAGATTGCCGCCCCTCCTCCCCTGGGCCGGCTGTCGATCTCGACGACGGATCACACAGCACGCCTCCGCCAGGCGTTCCAGCATGGGAATGGTCGGTATGGTCCGCCTGCCTCGAAGCGTGCCAATGCCGGCTACTTCAGCCCAGTGCGCTCCGCCAGTTCAGCCGCGCCGCACGGACCGAACTCTCCGACCGGGATTGTCGCGCCGCCGCACAGATGCATCTCGTCACGGCGTAAGCACCACACGCGCTTGGGACGATCGCCGGTCCACGCAGCGTTCCTCACCGCAGCTCTATGGAGAAAGTCGAAGGGGTGTCCCACCCCGCAGCTTCCGCGACAATCACCACGTGATTGATCACTACCGCAGTCTGTTCAGCCGGCAGCAGCGGTTTGAGGACGCCCTCTGTTGGACTGTGGTGCAACCCCTCGATGAAGAGATCACGGTGGACGATCTCCTGCGGTGGCTGAACGGAGGCCGTGATCCCGAGAAACGCACCATGGCGTATCCCGGAGAGGAGGCCGGTGAAGAGGACTTGCCTGTGCTCTTCGTCTACGAAGGTGAAGGAGCCTGGGGTTTCCTCGAGTTCTCCTACGGCTTCGCGACACCCGATCACATCCTCACCGAACTCAGCAAGGAGTCACGCGTGTGGATGACGACCTGGCACTTCAACGGGGGATACACGATGCTCCACGCAGCCGACGGCAAGATCCGGGCACGGATGCGGAACTTCATCTTCGCCGAGCACACCTGCCAAGAAGGTGATTTGAGTGTCCTGGCCGAGTTCCGTTCCATGCTCAAGGGCCTAGACACGGAGGATTACCGCGGCAAACGCAGCGCAGCGTTCGCCTTCATCGAGTCGTCCACTGGCATGGGTATCGAAGCCGAATGGCTGGACGTGGAAGAGGCACCCGTCTACATCCTTGACAACTGGAACGAGGTCTGAACCGCGGTGCTCGACTCCAGCGCTGGTCAACGCCAAGCCCACGCTTCCGGCGTGGGCACTCCGTCTCCGGGATGATCGCCGTGCGGAGTGCTTGGGCCCTTTTAATTCGCATGTTGAAGATCCGCTGACTTCCAAGACACCTTCGTCGCGCCAGTGCCCCGACGCGCTGCCATACGGCTCACCAAGCAGGTACGAGGGCGGGCTTGCCAGCGGATCACCACGAGTATCGGTGGCTCACGCGGGCACTGGCAAGTGCGTGCCCGCTGCGTGCCCGTTCGGGGAGCGACCAGCGGGGAGTCGCGGGGACTCACGGTCACTCGACCGGTATATGTCCACGTCAGCGTTTCCCCTGTTCAGAGGTCATGATTTCGAAGGGGTTCCAAGCTGACAGCGCGGGTTCGATCCAGTCACCTGCTCCAATCGCTTCCGAGCCTCACTGCATGACCTTCCACATGGGGCGCTTCGCGCCTTGGTGTTTCAGACCGTGCCTCCCAAGGAGCTCCGCCCCCTTCAACTCCCGGCCTGCTCGCTTCGCTGCCCGTTGCCTGGTTACACGATGGGCTGGCTGATGCCCGTTCCGAACAAGCCTCGCTGACGCTCGGATTGCCCCTTTCGGGCCTTCCCGCCGGGTCGCCACAAGATTGCCACCCCAACGACCCTGGGCCGACTGTCGATCTCGACGACGGATCACACAGCATGGCCGTTCGCACGACCATCGGAGCAAGTCCCAAGCGCATGCCTGACCCTGTGGAACGCGTTTCAGCTCGGGAAACAGGCGCCGTGTCCTTGGCAGCGGTCGTCGCCTGCGCCTCCGGCCGGAGGGAGGCTGGCGACTGGAGACAAATAGCTCCGCAGAGGTCTCAACGGCGTGTCGCCTTTGCCGCCCGTTGCGTGACTACGCGGTGACCCCTGTGCTCGCGCCGAAGAATGAACGCCTCTGTATCTGATCGTTTCTTGCGTTGTTCTCGATCCTCCACGCAGCTGGCGACGCAGCGCCATGCAGCCAGGTTGTAGCTGCTGGCGCTGCTTCGAGTTCAGCCGGCCTCACGCAGCGGTTGGAACTCGACGCTGAGTCGCATCTCCAGAGCCTCTGCCAGACGTTCCAGCATGGGGATGGTCGGCATAGTCCCGCCCGCCTCGAAGCGTGCCACTGCTGGCTGCTTCAGCCCGGTGCGCTCCGCCAGCTCAACTTGTGTCAGCCCAAGCTGCTCGCGCCGCAGCCTGACAGCTTCACCCAGCTCGAACCGGATCTTAGCCGCCTCATAGGCCGCTCCAGCGCCGGGGCGACTCATGATTTCGGACTTCCTGTCGGCCCAAGTCCTGCGCTCGCTCACTCCGCTCACTCCTCATCAGTGGTGTGCGCCTCAGTGATACACCGCTGTAAGGCCCGCCACGCACGACCGATCTCAGCGCTCTCCCGCATTCGCTGTTTGCGGAACACTGTCAGCATCACGATTCTCCGCCCCGGGGCAACCCAGTAGGTGATTCGCACCGTTTCTCGCTGGAGGTGAAACCGCAGCTCCCGCAGCTTGCCGCAGCGTTGACGGGTGTAGGGCTCGTCGAGCAGGACACCACGCGCGGCCAGTAGGTCGATGTAGAACGCCGCTGTTTCCTGATCTTCCTGATCAAGCGTGTCGAACCACTCATCAACCTCTGGCTCCAGTTCCACCTCACCCCAGTTCATAACACGGACGTTATAGTGCGGGCAAGAGTTCGGTCTTGGAGACATGAAATTGCCCTGTTAAGTGCCGCATGGGGTGGCGGGCAACGTACATACGGCCGCCAATGTCCCACTCACCCTGGCCCGCTTCCGCTTTGAGAGGGCTGGCAGCAGACGGGATGATCAGCCGGGCGAGGCGTACGCATCGCCCGGGAAATAGCAGATCGCTGGCTGATCGCCAGGTCATCAGCCAGCCATTGACCGGGTGGCGAGGGGGCGATCACGGTCACCCGGGGGCCTCGGGCTGTGAGGGATGAGCATGGCGTCGATGGCGTACTTGTGCCCGTCCAGGCCGGCATTGGACAAGAGCTTGGCGGCGCGGCGAGCGATTGGTTCAGTGATCGGCACGCTGACGAGGCGGGATAGCGTCCACTTCAGGCCTGCCGGTTGACGTGAGGGTGGACTACCTCGACGAGAGCGGCGGCAGAGGTGATGACACCCAGGTCGTCAGCGCGGGCGAGGACAAGGCAAGTGGTGACCGTACAGTCGCTCGACCGGCGTATGCCCAGGTCGGCGTTTCCCCTGGGCGGTGGCTACGATCTTGAAAGAGCTCCCAAGCCGACAGCGCGGGTTCGATTTCCGTCACCAGCTCTCACCCTGAACGCTCAGGCGGGCCGATGGATTCGCCACCTGAAGTTACCTAGGGTTGTTGATCTCTGCGTGCCAATAGGAGGAGAGAGGTGTCCGGTGCACGAGCACTGCTGTGAGTTGATGGCTCGTCAGGTCACTTGGGAGTGCGATCGGCATCCGGATGTGTCCGACTGCCCAGATGCGCTGGTCAAGTTCGATGAGCGGTTCGTCGAGTACGGCTTACTCGTCCACGACGGTGGCAATTCCTTCATCGGCATCTCCTTCTGTCCCTGGTGCGGGACACGGCTGCCGGAATCCCAGCGGAACCGGTGGTTCGAAGAGCTGGAGGCGCTTGGGATCGACCCAGGGGACGATGCGATTCCGATCGAATATCGCGATGGACGCTGGCTGCAATCCTGATCTTGTTGAACCCGTTCCTGCGCATCGCGCCGCCCTTGATGGAACGCTTCGGCTCTGAGCTTCACGCAAAGGCGCAGGCGTTCTCTCAGAGCTGGGACGATCGCCTGGTTGAAACAGCTCAAAGAAGGAAGGTCATGGCCCGCTCGGCCACAACCGGCGCCGTTTTTCCATGCGGGCCGAAATGGTTGAGGCCGTTCAGGGTTTCGAGCGTGGCGTTGGCGAGGGTGTCGCGAAGAGCCTCGAACTCGGCTCTGCCGGCGCGCGCGGTACGGCTCCCGCAAAGGAGCAGCACCGAAGCGTTGACGGCCGCGAATTCGGCGAGCCTGCCCTGCTGAGCCGCAATCTGCTCGTGCTCGGCCACATTGGCCTGCAAGAGGGGCCGCATCCGCTGCCAGCTCGGCCCGCGAAAGCCGATGCGCAACGCAAAACGCAGATACCAGTACGGGAGCTTGGTCATGAAGGCCGGTGCCCCACCGGACCCCCGGATGAAGTGAACGAACGCGCCATAGGGGTCGCCTGCGGCCAGCCGTTCCCGGTAAGGGGACATCCAGCCGGTGGGGACGGGAACGACGGGCACTCCGGGCTCGTAGACGACGATGCGATCGAACACCTGGGACGACCGTGCGGTCTCGAGGATGACGAGGCCGCCGTAGCTGTGACCGAACGCCAACCGGGCTCCGGTCTTCGCCTGGACCGCAAGAAGATCTTCTACTTCCTTCCCTAAGTCGTACTGGGGTCCTTGAGGGCCGCTGGCCCCACGCCCGCGCCGCTCGACGAGGTGCACCGTAAAGGACCGGGCCAGTGCGGAGGCCAGCGGCAGGTAGTCCTCCGAGGTGCGCAGGGCGCCGCCGAGCACAATGAGGTCCGGTCCGGTGCCCATCGTCTGGTAGCCGATCGGTGTGCCGTCAGCTGATGAGACGGTGTTCTGGTGGGCCGGCGGAGTTTGAATGCTCTGATTCATTCGGTTCTCTCCCGTTCTGCGCGGTCGAAGGTGGCCAGCAGTCGCGCGGTGTGCTCGGCGTACTCGGCGTACGGCACACCGCTGTGTGCGACGAGTGCGGCCATCCGCTCTTCGAAGCCCTGCTGGACCGACGCCACCAGTTGCTTTCCTTTGTCCGTGAGGCTCAACTGCCGGCGGTGCCCTCCGGCCGGGTCGGGCTGGACCTCGAGAAGTCCCTCGGTGGCGAGGATGGCGGTCATGCGGCTCACCGACGGTTCGGTCACACCGAGAGAGTCGGCAAGGGCTCGTTGCGTCGAGGCGCCCAGTTCTCCCACGAGGGTCAGCGCCAGAAAGCGGCTGTACGAGATGTTGTGCTCCGCCCGCAGGATGCGATCAGCCGCCCGGTCCAGGAGGGCAGTGAGCACGTGCAGGTTGAAGCTCAGCTTTCGTTCCACACTTGCAATTTAGCATCCTAACTTAGGAAGGCAAGTTAGTGCTTGGGTCGGTTCTCTCTCAGGTGGTGACCGTGAGTCGCAGGCTGCCGACATCGGCACGCACGGCCAACTTGGGGGTGGTGCAGGAGCTTGATCGCCTCGCCACTATCGACCCGGGGCGGGCCGAGCAGATCAGGGTCGGCTTCTCCATTCGGATGGGTCGACGATGACGGGGTGATCAGGAAGGGGGAGAACGTGCGAGTTCGCAGCCCGAAGACTGTCGCTACCGCCTGCTACTTTCTCGGTTCATGGATCAGAAGGCATGGACGATCGACGATCACTTACAAGACAAGCCCGACGCATCGGTAGCCCTGTACCACGAGTTCATCAGGCTGGTTGAGGCGTGCGGACCGTTTACGTACGCGGTGTCCAAGGGCATGATCACCGTCAAAGGGACGCGTCGCGGATTCGCCGGAGTAAAGCCAGACGCGCGAGGGCTTCGAGGGTACTTCGACATCCAGCGCACGATCAGTGACGATGCTCGCATCACCGGTGTGTCTCCGTACACGAAGCGGCTGTTCGTTCATGCTTTCCGAATCGCTGATCTCACCGAGCTTGATGAGGAATTCGCTGGCTGGCTTCGCGAGGCGTACGAAGTGGGTCAAGGCGGACACCTGGGAACGCCGCGAGAAGGTTAGGCCCGACACGAGGTGTGAGGTCCTGGTCGTTCTCTGGTCCTGAGTATGCCGCGATGGTGGAGGAGGCTCGCCTGAGTCGGGTGGGTGCGCGGACGGAGTCTCCGTTCCCAGGCTGTCTCATGAGAAGTTGCGCTGATGGGCAAGATCGAGACGTAGGAGTTGATGGTGGCCAGGAAGTCGCAGCAGGAACCGCCACCCAGTGACGCTGAGACTGCCGAACATATGCGGAGCCTGGCTGAACTCTTCGTGGAGCACACACGCGAAGACGGATACTCCTTCGACTGGGACCTCGCGTTCATTCACCATCTTGACAATTACTGTGCCGAGTTCGTCGCGTCGAAGCCACCTCCCGAGGTCATTCACGGCGTGATCATGGGTGCGGGGGCTTATCTGGGCGAGATGATCGTTCGGAACGGCGACTGGAAATGGGTTTACTGCACGGAGGAGAAGGCCGCTGCGGTGGAGAGCCCCGACGAACTTCGCGGCTATCCGCACAATAAAGTCGCCAAGCGGATCCACAACGGGAGCGAGCATAACCTTGAGGCGTTCTTCAAGTACGCCATGACCGGCGAGGCGCCGCACGGGACAGTCGCTCGTGTCAGCAAGCCTTCGTTGGGAAAACGGCTGAGGCTGAGGTCGAGAGCCTGATCGCCGTGCCATCGTTGGTATCAAAGCGACGGTTCCGCGGTCGCGCCCGTGCGGTCCTTTCCATGCGAGGGTGTCGCCTGGGGGTCGGTTTCGTGCAGGAGTCGCGCGGGCTGAGGTGCAGGAGTCGCTTCTGCGGCGTGGCGGCCGCGGCCTCGCGGCAGGCGGATCAGGTGCAGTACGAAGGCCACCGTCTCGTGCAACGCGGTGGCGACGACTGCGGCCGCGATCGCAACCAGTGCGACAACACGAGGGACGCGGCTCACTTAGAACTCCAGTAGTTGGCTGCTGAGCTTTGTGAGGAAGGGCGGTGGAGGTACGTCTGCCGGGCGGATGCTGTAGCCAGGGAATCCGCCCCATGCGAGCGACAGGCGCAGGTAGCCAAGCAGCGAAATGGGCGCCCATTCGCATTCGAGTTGCGGGTCGGGGTGCGCGGCCGGGAGATTGACGTACTGGTCGCCCCCGCTGAAGTTCTCTTTGGCTGCTCTGTCCGGTGCGATGCTGAAGTTGAAGCCGCTGGCGTGAAAGGCGCACGGTTCCTCTTCCCCTGGATCCGTACACGCACATCCCAGGTCGAGGTCTCCCACCACTGAGCTGAGCTGGTCCCAGAGCATTTGGCCAGAGTGGAGAACCAAAGGGTCGGGGCCGACATCGCAGGACTCGTGGAGAGGCGTGTGGTAACGAACGTGCGGCAGCAGTGAGCCGCCGTCGCCGCACAAGTCGACGGAGCCGACGATCGTCAGACAGGCGCGCACGGACAGGGGGAGGGGGCCGATGACCGTTTCGGCCTTGGCGATTGCTTCGAGATCGGTTGTCGTGGGGGACTGCCGGGCGGTGTCGGGAGAGGCGAAGGCGTAGTTCGCGGACGAAAGGCGATCGACCAGCACATCGAGGTTGGTCGCAACTCGGTGCATGGTCTCGAATGCCACCTCTTCGGCATCCTCCCGAAGGTTCTCGGGCACGCCGGCGGCCCCATGGGCGCTTATTTCATTCCACACGGCGACGTGCTCGCCTGACCGATAGCGGCTTGTCCATGAGGCCACGGGGATCATGGTAGATCGGGTGCCGAGTGGAGGGGGCGGCGGACGCCTGCGGGTTGAGGGTGTGGGGTGGGTCAGGTGTCGGTGGTGCACCGTAGGAGGCTCGATCTCGGTGGTGGTGGTGTCGTCGTCGGCGACGAGTGGGTGCCTTCGGGTACCGCCAATGTGGCGCCGTGATCAACAAGTCGCCTGGATTACCGTTTCTGATCGTCTTCTCGGTCGCGGTCTTCCTCCTGTTGATATGGGCCAGCCATCCCTCCTGGTACGGGCCCGAGACGTTCAAGCTCGGGATCCCCATCGGATTCGCCTTGTTTCTCTATTGGACCATTCGGATCACGTCGGCCGACCACAAAGCGAAGGCGCCGGTCGGTTCGCTCCGCAGTGCGCTCGTGCCGTGGTACGTCGCTATCGGTGTCGTGATCGTCCTCGTTGCCAATGCGCCGTTCTGGATCCGCTATGCCGATGACGCGTCGTTCGACGGTGCGGTCTGCGCCCTCGTGTTCCACCACATCAGGAATCGGGAGCAGTTGCTGGGCGAACTGCGCCGTGTTCTGCGACCGGGTGGATGGCTCCTGGTATCAACCAGCCACCCCACAGCCGACTGGCGTCATTTCGGAGGGTCGTACTTCAGTCGCGACTGGAGTGACCTGGTTCTCGCCGGTGGCGAGCATTCGATTCACTACCAGCGCACGCCGTTGGAGAGCTTTATGAGTGAGCTCCTGGGCGCCGGGTTCGTGCTGGAGCAACTGGTCGAGCCGCGGCCCGCGCCCGCCTTGCGGGAGGTCGACGAAGCCAGGTATGACAAGCTCCGCCGAACCCCGTCCTTTCTTGCCGTGAGATTGCGGCGTCCCTGATCGTCGGGTCGGCACTGATCGGGGGCGATAACATGACGTTCGTGGCGGATTGGGTGCTTCGACCGGCTTCGGTGGCAGATGTCGAGGCGGTGGCCGAGTTGCGGGCCGTGGTGTTGCGGCCGGATCTTGAGCGGCTCGGGCGATATGACGAACAGCGGGTGCGGCAGCGGCTGCGGGACGGGTTCGCGCCGGCGCACACCTGGATGATCGAGGTGGATGGCGCTCTGGCCGGGTGCGTGGCATTGCGGTCGGCGGAGGACGCCTACTGGCTGGAGCACTTCTATCTGGGGCCGGAGGTGCAGGGCAGGGGCGTCGGGACTGCCGTTCTGGGCGGGCTGCTGGAACGGTGTGATCGCGAGGGCGCCGTGGTTCGGCTGAACGTGCTGCAGGGCAGTCCGGCCCGCCGGCTGTACGCGCGGCACGGGTTCACGGTCGAGACCGAGGATGAGGTGGACGTGTTCATGGTGCGTCACCGGCACCCCGCCTCGGCCGGTGATCGGCCGGCGGAAATGGGGTCCGGCAGCTCTCATCCATGACGCGGCCGTCGAGGGGCTGGTTGCCGGCTGACCGTACGTTCGGCTGGACGAGTGCGAACTCGAAGCGTAGAGGGGCCGGTGGTTGTTGAGGGTCCTGCGACTGCCGCTGGCCAGGGCTGGTTGGACTTCCACTCGTGGGCGAGGGTCGCGTACACGCATTCGGTGCCCCAGCGGTCGCCGTCGAGATGGCTTTCGACGAGGCGGGCCTCGCAGCGCATGCCGAGGCGTTCGCACACGTTCGCGGACCCGGTGTTGAGCGCGTCGAGGCGGGCGAAGAGCCGGTGGGTGCTCAGCTCGGCGAAGGCGACCGAGGCGGTCGCGAGCGCCGCCTCGGTCGCGTAGCCCCGGCCGCCGTACGCGGGGTTGAAGATCCAGCCGATCTCGGTCTGGCGCGCCCGCGTGCTCGCCAGCTTCAGCACCACTTCGCCGATCACCGTCGCCTCGCCGGTGCGGCAGACCGCGATCACCAGGTCATCGCCGTCCTCGGTCCACGCCTGGTCGGCCGCGCGCCGGGTCAGGCTCTCCGCGCACTGCTCGCGGGTGAGCGGCGGACGGTAGAGGTAGCGGGCCACCTCGGGCAGGCTCTGGTACGCGTACAGGTCATCGAGGTCGTCCAGCCTGAACCGACGGAGTGTGAGCCGTTCGGTGGTGATGGGCAGGGAGAGTGCGGTCATCGGCTGGGTGTCTTCCCTTCGTCTGCGGTCGCGTCAGCCTAGTCGATCGCGCGATGTCCGAATTGGGTGCCTGTTCGACCTGCCTTCTGGGCGCGCGGCCGTTGGCGGCGGGCTGTGGAGGGCGGGTGTGGCTGGTTGAAGGGGTCGGGACGGGCTCGATACGGTGAGTGCGCCTTGACAGGCAGCCGTTTGGCTGCCTAAATGGAAAGGCAGCCAAACGGCTGCATATCGACAAGCGGCGACACGGGTACGAGGGCGGGCATGGACGAGGTGTTCAAAGCGCTGGCTGATCCGAGCAGGCGCGCGCTGCTCGACTCGCTCAACGCCCGCAACGGGCAGACGCTGCGCGAGCTGTGCGCCGGACTCGACATGGCCAGGCAGTCCGTCAGCAAGCACCTCGCGGTGCTGGAGGAGGCCGGGCTCGTCACCACCGTACGGCGGGGCCGGGAGAAGCTGCACTACCTCAACGCCGCGCCCGTGCACGAGATCGCCCACCGGTGGATCAGCCGCTACGACCGGGCCAGGGTCGAAGCCCTGGCCGACCTGAAACTCGCTCTGGAGGACGCCCCGATGGACGCGCCGACCTTCGTCTACACCACCTACATCCACACCACCCCGCAGAAGCTCTGGCAGGCGCTGACCGAGCCCGCCTTCACCCGTCGCTACTGGGCCACGGAGTTCACCACGGACTGGGCCCCCGGCTCGCCGATGACCTGGGACAACCACGGCGTGCTGATCAGCGACCCGGAGCAGGTCGTCCTGGAGGCAGAACCGTACAGCCGGCTCTCCTACACCTGGCACGCCATCACCCCGGAGCTCGCCAAGCGCTTCGAGTGGGACGACGAGATGCTCGCCCGGTTGTCCGGCGAGCCCCGCTCGAAGGTCACCTTCACGATCGAGGAGTCCGGGCAGGTCGTGAAGCTCACCGTCGTGCACGACGGCTTCGAGCCCGGGTCGATGCTGGCCGAGATGGTAAGCCATGGCTGGCCGAACGTGGTGGCGAGCCTGAAGTCGCTGCTGGAGACCGGGGAGCCGCTGCCGGACGATTCGTGACCTCGACGATCGCCGTGGATGGACGTTGCCGCGACTCGGCGGAGCCTTTTGGCCCCGCCGAGTCGCGGCTTTCTAATCGCTGAGTGGAGGGGAGCCGCCGGTCAAGGTGTGGTGAACAGCCACCATTGTGGGGTGCCGTTCTGTGCGCAGAAGTACGACACCCACTGGCCGGCCTGCTGTCCTTGGTTGCCGGACACCCAGCAGACCTCGTAGCCGGCGTAAGGGTCGTAGACGGACTGGGCCGTCGCGGGAGTGGCGGCGACGCCCAGCGCCAGGCCGGTGGCTGCGACGAGGCCGGCGAGCAGACGGGCTCGATAACTCATGATCGTACCTTTCGGTGTGATGTCGTTCGCCGGGCGCGCGCGGGGAGGGGTTGGGCGCTGCACCATCGGGTGATCGGGGGTGGGTCAGCAGGCGATGTGGAGGGAGAACGGGCGGTCGTCGTCGACGGTCCTCGGGTGCGGGGCGGAAGGGGTGGCCGTGCGGACGAAGAGCGTTCGCGGGCCTACGGCGCCGACCAGGATCGATGAGCTGCCCGGCCCGGGGTCGTTGCCGCCGTTGGTGTTGATCGTGCCGGTGAGGGAATCCCGAGCTTTGGGGGTTGCGGTCGGCTGGGATTCGTTGAGTGGCGTGCTATGCGGGAAGGCAAGGGGGATGATGGAGGATTTTTGGTGATTTCGGGGTTTTGCGGCTTGGAATTCGGCGTACGGCTCAGCTGGTGGTGCTGGTTGTTCTGTGGATCCAGGTTTTGTAGGCCGCGGCGTCGGTCCACACGCCGGGGCCGACGCAGTTGGGGTCGGTCTTCTCGTCGCCGTCGCGGCTGGTGATGCCGACCAGCTCCCAGCGGCTGCCGAACCTGCGCACCATGGGGCCGCCGGAGTCGAGCATGCAGCTCTGCGCCTTCTTGGTGGGGTGCTGGGAGCAGATGTCGCTCGCGGCGTCGATGCCCGCGCACCGGCTGTCGGGGACGATGTCGCTGTCGAGCTCCTGGAGGGTGATCGGCGGCTCCGGGCACTCGTTTCCGTCTTCGCAGGTCATGCCCCAGCCCAGGAGGCGGATCTGGGTCTTCGGGGCGCCTGGCCCGGCGGCGATCCCGATCGGGGTCTCGCGGACCGGGCGGTCGAGCTTGAAGAGGGCTATGTCGTGTCGCAGGTCGTTGGGGTCGGCGGTGTAGTCGGGGTGTCTGACGATCTTGGTGACGCGGCGTACGCTGCCGCCCTTCTCCACGTTCGTACCGCCGACCTTGGCGCTGACCTGGCGGATCGGGACGTGTGAGCAGTGGCCGGCCGTCACCACCCACTGCGGGGCGACGAGAGTGCCGCCGCAGTAGTGCACGCCTTTGCCGTCGCGCAGGGTGACGGTGAAGGAGTAGTTTTCGGTGGCGTCGCGGCCGCCGATGATCGCGTTCGCGGGTGGCGCGGTCGCCGCCGCGAAGATCGCCGCGCTTCCGATCACCGCCGCGAGGGTGAGGCTGCGCGCCCGGCCACGTCCGGCTCGGTGACCGGCCGCGAGCGGCAGGCTCCGCGTCCGGTCGTGGCCGGGCTGGTCGTCGGCCGCGAGGGTAAGGTTGTGTGCCTGGGCGCGTCCGGTCTGGGCGCCGCGCTTGGTGAAGATGCCGGTGAGTGCGTGTCGGTTCGTCATGGCGTCAACGGTCGCGGAATCGAGGGCCGGGGACATCGGAGCACGGTCTGGTCCTGGAGTTCATACCGTGGTCTGAGTCGGAGGCGGGTCGGTACGGGCTAACGTTCGGCCATGACCGATGACCTCCGGCCGCCGCTGCTGCTGAGGCTGCGGCCCGCGTTCCTGCTCCTCGGCGACCTCGCGCTCGCCGTGTTCCTGACGTCCTTCGCCGTGCTGGCCGTCATCGAACAGCTGCCGCCGGACGGGAGCATCGAGCCGCTGCCCGTCATTGCCGGCGTGCTCATGGGGGTGCCGTTGGCGGTGCGCCGCCGGTGGCCCGTGCCGGTGCTGGCGGTCGTGGCCATGGCGAGCATAGTGGCGGTGGCGCTGCGGTGGATGCCGCCCCACGCGGCCGTCGTGCCCGACCTGCTTCTCGTCTTCGCGATCTATCCGGTGGCCGTGACGGAGTCGTTGCGGCGTGCCGTGACCGCGCTCGTCCTGTCCGTGGGCGGGTTCGCGGGGGCGGTGCTCTTCGCGGTGGCGCAGGAGCCGCGGCCGGATTGGGGCAGGTCGTTACCCGTACTCGCCACTCAGATCATCGTTCCGGTCGCGGTGTGGGTGGTCGGACGGGCGGTGCGCGCTCGTCGGGAGCACGAGACGCAGGCTGTCCGGCAGGTGCTGACCGACGAGCGGCTGCGCATCGCGCGCGACCTGCACGACGGCGTCGCGCACAGTCTGAGCCTGATCACGGTGCAGGCGTCCGTGGCCCTCCACGTCGGCGACGAGCGGCCCGACGAGGCCCGCTCCGCCCTGACCGTCATCGAGGACACCAGCCGCGAGGCCGCCAGGGAGTTGCGGCGCATGCTCGGCCTGCTGCGCGCCGTCGACGAGGATCCGCAGGACGCGGCGCAGTTGGAGCCGGCGCCGACCGCCGACCGGCTGGCCGAGCTGGCCGACCACGCCACCTCCGCCGGGGCCCAGGTCGCGCTGCGCATCGGTGCCGGGATCGACACCGTCCCGGCTACCATCGGGCTCGCGGCCTACCGCATCGTGCAGGAGTCCCTGACCAACGTGATCAAGCATGCGGCGCCGGCGCGCTGCGTGGTTCGGGTCGACAGGACGGACAACGCCATGGAGATCGAAGTCACCGACGACGGCCGCCGGGCGCTGATCGGCCATCCTGTGGGCGGTCATGGGCTGATCGGAATGCGCGAACGTGTCGCTGTTTATGGCGGCGAATTCAGCGCTGGGCCGATGGCGGGGCGGGGATTCCGGGTGCATGCGAGGCTTCCGCTGGAAGGGGTGCCTGCGTGAGTGGGGACTGGGCGGAGGTGGCCCTTTTGGTGGCGGGTGGTGTCCGCGGGAACGGGGTTCGGGGGCAGGTGGGCCTGCTGGTGGAGGTTTGTCCGAGTGGTTGGGTTCGGGGTGCGGGTGAGGTCTTCCGCTGGTGGGGGTGGTCGCGTGAGTGGGGTCTTGGTGGGGAGGCTCGCGTGAGCGGGGTGTGGGTGCAGGGGTGTCCTTCGGTGGAAGGGGGGTTCGGGTGAGTGGGGTTCGGGTGCTGATCGCTGATGATCAGCGGTTGCTCAGGGCCAGTTTCGGGGTGCTGATCGGCGCCACTCCTGGGCTGGAGGTCGTCGGGGAGGCGGAGAACGGGTTGCAGGCCGTTGCGCGGGCCGCCGAGTTGCGGCCGGATGTCGTGCTCATGGACATCCGGATGCCCGAACTCGACGGGATCGAGGCGACGCGGCGGATCTGCGGGGATCCGGCGACCGCTGGGGTGAAGGTCCTGATTCTGACCACCTTCGACCTGGACGCCTATGTCTTCTCGGCGCTGCGGTCGGGTGCCAGTGGGTTTCTGCTCAAGGACACCCCGCCTGGTGATCTGCTCTCCGCGATCCGGGTCGTGGCCGGGGGTGAGGCGCTGCTCGCGCCCTCCGTGACTCGGCGTCTCATCGGGGAGTTCGCCAAGCAGCCGCAACCTCGGCAACGGTCGTCCCGTTCTCTGGATGGTGTTACGGCGCGGGAGCGTGAGGTGCTCAAGCTGGTTGGGCAGGGGTTGTCGAACACTGAGATCGCTGAGCATCTCATTGTCAGTATGGCCACCGTGAAGACGCATATGGGGCAGTTGCTGGCCAAGTTACATGCGCGCGATCGGGCCCAGCTGGTGATCGCCGCCTATGAGAGCGGGCTGGTCAGCGTCGGTTAGCTGTGCTGTGTCGATGTGGAGTGTGGTCGACACAGGTGGTGGGGTGGGCGCTGAGTGCGGTGTGGCGTCGGTGGTGGTGGGTCGTTGTGTCGCTGGTCGTGCTCATGGCGGGGATTGGTCGTCCCGCGTTGATGGTGATCAGTGCAGCGAGTCGTTGTGTCGGCCGGTCAGTTCTTCGATCAGGGCTTTGGCCAGGGTGTTCGTACGGTCCTGGTTGTCGTCTAAGGCGATGATCACGAAATTGGAGCGTCGGTCGGCCAAGCGGGCGAGTTGTGTGGTCAGGCCGGGCCAGCTGCCGCCGTGTTGGTAGATGCGGTGGCCTGCGTGTTCGCGGATGCCGAGGGCCCAGGCGTAGTCGAGTTCCGTGCCGTCGTCCAGGCGGGCGGGTGTCTGTAGGAGGGCGGAGATGCCGAGTTTGTCGTGTTCCAGTGCTTGGTTCCAGCGGATGAGGTCGGGGGCGGTTGACCAGACGCCGCCGTCGCCGAGTGAGAGTGGTGCCGGGTAGTGCGGGTCGAGGGGTGCGGCTCCGGGTGGATGTGGGGCCGGGCCGGGCCAGAAGCGGGTGGCGGTCATTCCGAGTGGGGTGAACAGGTGGTCTCGGGCGAAGTCGGGCAAGAGGGTGGTCGCGGCGCGTTCGACGATGACGGCCAGGCAGACGTAGCCGGCGTTGCAGTAGCGGAACTCGGCTCCTGGCGTGCTCGCGAGGTGGTCGAGTCGGGTGAGCGCGTGGATGACGCTGGACGTTGTGTGGTCGAGGTTCGTGCGGTCTAGGTCGTCGAACTCGATGCCCGTGGGCAGGCCGCTCGTGTGGGAGAGGAGATGGCGCACTCGTACGGTGGCGGCCCAGGAGGGGAACTCGGGCATCCAGTGCGCCACGGTCGATTCGGTGTCCAGTCGGTCTTGGCGTACGAGCAGAGCGGCGCAGGCTGCCGTCAGTTGTTTGGACAGGGAGGCGGTGTAGACGATCGTGCTGGGGGTGAGAGGTTTTCCGGCCAGGGTTCGTCCGCTGGTCAGGAAGACGGGTGGGGTGCTGTCGTGCTGTACGCCGACGATGAGGGGGTTGTGGGCGCGGTAACCGGCTGTTCTGGTCAGCGCGGTGATTCGGTCATGGAGGCGGGATTCGGGGGATTGATCGGAGTGCGGTGGCATTGAGGTGAACCGGTCTTGCGGTAGTGGGGAGGTTCCGGCCGGTTCATGGGCTGAGGGCCCGTTGGACCTTTCGATCACCGGTTCATTATTCAAGCGGGTATGGCCGGATGTACATCGGCGGTCATGGGGAGCGTGGTGTGAGTTGGGTGAGGCGGGTTTCGACGTAGTGGTGGCGGTCGGGTGGGAGGGGGCGGGCGGTCAGGGCTCTGTGCAGGAGGTTCGCGTCGTAGCCGTGGGTGGACAGGTGGTCGAGGAGGGGTTCGTAGCGGTCGGGGCGGTCGCGTAGGAGTTCTGTGGCCAGGCGTAGTTCCAGGCGGACGACGGGAACGTGGTGTGGGCCGCATGGGATCAGGACGTGGTGTCGCCATGGGCCGACTCCCATGCACTCCATCGCGTCGGAGTCGGTTTCCTGCTCTACCGTGCTGATCTCCACCTGGACACCGTGCACCTCGTATCTGGTGAAGTACTGGGAGCTTTCTGGGATCCAGGTCGGCGGGTACAGGCAGGGGTGGGAGGAGAGGGCGGTGGCGAAGGTGTTCACGTCTTCGCGCCGTGACACCAGGAGGTCGACGTCGCCGGTGGGGAGGTGGACCCCTTGGAGTAGGGCGGCGCTGGTGCCGCCGACGCGGTAGGGAGGGGCGCCGCTCGTAGCCGTCAGGGCTGTCAGGGCTGTGAGGGCTGTGAGGGTCGTTGACAGGGCCGAGGTCACGTCCGCCGGCCGCAAGGATGCCGCATCGAGTCCCATGACGATCAGCGTACGGATCGGGGCGGGGGCTTGGTCAGGGCTGTGGAGGCTTGATCGGGGCTGAGGCCGGTGGGACGGAATGTCGGGTGAGCGCCTCTGGCAGGGCTATTTCGGCAGCGTGCTTCTGGCGGGAGGCTTTCGGGAGGGCGCTTCCGGCGGACGCCTTCAGTGGGGTACTTCGGCAGTGAGTGCGTGCGTTCCTGCAGGACGCTTTCGGCGGGGTGCCTGCAGGGTGCTTCGGCGGGAGGCTTCTTGGAGGGTGCTTGCGGCGGGATGCCTGCAGCAGGGTGCTTCGGTGGACGCGTTCGGGAGCGTGCTTCCGGCAAGAGGCTTCCGGCAAGAGGCATTCGGCAGGGGGCGAGGAGGGTGGTGGTCCTCGCCCCCTGCGTTGCCTAGGTCTGGTGGGTCTTCGGTATGGGGTGGTGGGTGGTGGGTTCTCTGGGCTGAGGAGATGGGGGTCTTTGGTTGAGGTGGTGGGGCGGGGAGAGGCTCGCCACTTCATCTTGGTCAGTGGTGGTGGGCCGGGGTGGGTTCTGGGGTCTGCTTCGTAGGTTTGTGGCCGAGGCGGCTGGGCCACCAGGCGCGGGCGCCGAGGTCTCGTACCAGTGCCGGGACCAGCAGCGAGCGCACCACGAGGGTGTCGAGCAGGACGCCGACGGCGACGATGAAGGCGATCTGGACGAGGAAGGCCAGTGGGATCACCACCAGCGCGGCGAAGGTGGCCGCCAGCACGACTCCGGCGGAGGTGATCACCCCGCCTGTGGTGACCAGGCCGCGTAGTACGCCCTCGCGGGCCCCGTGGCGGGCGGTTTCCTCGCGTACGCGGGACATCAGGAAGATGTTGTAGTCCACGCCCAGCGCGACCAGGAAGACGAAGCCGTACAGAGGCACGGAGGCGTCGCTGCCGGTGAAGCCGAGCAGCGGGAAGACCAGGGTGGAGATGCCGAGGATGGCCAGGAAGTTGAGCGCCACGGTGGCCACCAGCAGCACGGGCATCGCCAGGGAGCGCAGCAGGACGATCAGGATGAGCAGGATGATCGCCAGGACGACGGGGACGATGAGCAGGGTGTCCTGTTTCGCGGTTTCTGTCGTGTCGTAGCGCTGGGCGCTGTAGCCGCCGACCAGTACGCCGTTCTCTCCGTGCAGGGTGGCGCGTAGTCGCTGGACGGTTTCCTGGGCGGCGTCGCTGTCCGGGGCGTCGCGCAGGGTGGCCTCCACCAGCACGCGTCCGTCGACGACCTTGGGATCGACGCCCGGGCGGCCGCCGGCGCTCACGGTGGTGGCCTCGGAGACGCCCTTGACGGTGCGGGCTTTGTCGATGATCGCCGGAGCCCGGTCGGCGGGGGCGACGATCACAGCGGGCTGCCCTGAGCCGCCGGGGAAGTGCTCGCTCAGCGCCGCCTGCGCGGACACCGACGGCGCGTCGTTCACGAACGTCTCGTCCAGCGGTACGCCCCTGGCGTTGAGCTGGGGCGCGAGCAGGGCGAGGGCGACGAGGGGGAGGACCGAGGCCACCCAGACGAGGCGGCGGCGGCGGTCGACCAGCGCGCCGACCCGGCTCCACAGCCCGTGCGCGCCCGCCTCGGACGGGCGCGGGCGGGCCGGCCACAGGGCGGCGCGGCCCAGCAGCACCAGGGCCGCGGGCAGGAACGTGAGCGCGCTGAGCGCCGCGCAGGCGATGCCGATGGCGCCCACGGGGCCGAGCGCGCGGTTGTTGGTCAGGTTGCTGAGCAGCAGGGCGAGCAGGCCCAGCGCCACGGTGGCGGCGCTGGCCACGATCGGCTCGACCGAGCGGCGCAGCGCGATGCGGCCGGCCTGGTAGCGGTCGGCGCCGGCGGCCAGTTCTTCGCGGAAGCGGGCGGTCAGCAGCAGCGCGTAGTCGGTGGCCGCGCCGATGACCAGGATGAACAGGATGCCCTGCACCTGGCCGTCGACCCGGACGATGTCGCGGTCGGCCAGGAAGTACACCACGGCGCACGCCAGCCCGAGCGCGAAGACCGCGCCGGAGATGATGATCAGCGGGAGGAGCACGCTGCGGTACACGGCCAGCAGGATGATCAGTACGGTGATCAGGGCGACGCCGAGCAGCACGCCGTCGATGCCGGCGAAGGCGTCGGACAGGTCGGCCCGGGTCGCGGCGGGGCCGCCGAGCTGCGGCTTCAGGCCCTCGACCGGCAACTTCGCGCCGATCTGCTCCAGGGTGTCGCCGAGCTGGCCGCCGCTGAGGTCGGGGCTGAGCTGGACGACGCCCCGCAGCGCCCGCTTGTCGTCGGAGCCGAAGGCGGGCGTGGGCGTGCCGACGACGCCGGGCGTGCCGGGCAGGGCGGCCAGCGCGCGGGTGGCCTCGGCCTGCTGTTCGGGGGTGACGTTCGCGCCGCTGGACGTCCACACGACGATGAGCGGTTGCGTGTCACCCTGGCGGAACTTCTCCTGTGTCTCCAGTACGCGTGTGGACTCCGCGCTCTCGGGCAGGAAGGCCGCCTGGTCGTTCGTGGAGACCTCGGTGAGCTTGCCGGCGAACGGTCCCGCCCCGCCGCCCACGGCCAGCCAGGCCAGGACCAGCAGCGCCGGGACGAGCCAGCGGATCGATCGCCGCGCCACGAGTCGCCCTTCGCTAAAGTTCAATCATTGAGATTCTCAATCATTGAGTTAATGTAGCATGGCTCCATGGACGGCGGCGGGGAGGGGGACATCGACCTGAGGTCGTTCGCGACCCGGTTGCGCCGGATGACCGCCGAGTTCAACCGCATCGCCCACGAGTTCGCCAACGAGCAGAGCCTGCACACGACGGACGTTCAGGCGCTGATCAAGATCTTTGACGCTCCGACGCCGATCACCCCGGGCAAGCTGCGCGACGAGCTCAATCTCACGTCAGGTGCGGTGACCGCGTGCCTCGATCGGCTGGAGCGGGCCGGGCACATCCGCCGGGTTCGCGACGTGCACGATCGGCGCGTCGTTCATCTGCACTATCGCGACGCGGCCAAAGAGCTGGCCGCCGCCTTCTTTCGGCCGCTGGCAGGCAGCACTGAAAGTGTGTTGCGGCGGTTCAGCCCCGACGAGCTGCGTACCGTGGCCGCTTTTCTCGATGCGATGAATGAGGAGCTTGGGGTGTTGCGGTCCGCACCGGGCCCCGGCTGATCTGACGCTCCCATCAGGGTTGGTTCGGTGCTCGGGCGTTCCTGTTACGGCTGGTCCGGGGTTCTGTCGGTGGCGAGGTGCTTGATGAAGCGGTTGAGCGCGTACGGGCTCCGGAAGACGTGCAGGCGCGCCTGGCGGGCGTGCGTCGCGATCGCCGAGAGGAGCAGCGGCCGGCTCCGGCGGCGGTAGCCCCAGACCCAGATCCAGAAGTCGGCGCGTTCCCTGGAGCGCCGGATCGCCCGCCACGCGCAGCGCCAGAACGAGAAGTCCAGCAGGATGACGGTGTCCGCCGCTCGGAGCCGGACGTCGAGGACGTCGTACGGCCCCAGGTCGCCGTCCATGATCCACCCTTCGGCCCGGACGAGTTCGCCCTGGACGGCGGCCCACGGCTCGGGCGGCGTCGCTTCGAGACCCGCACGCCAGAAGTGCTGGTCGAGCTCGATGACGGGGAGCCCGGTGACGGCCCCGAGGCGGGCGGCCAAAGTCGACTTCCCCGACCCGCCACGTCCCAGGATCACGACTCGTCGCATGCCTGTCATGGTCGCAGGCCGGCGCTCGTCGCACGGCCCGGGACCGGCGGGTCGTGGCATCATCCGCCCCATGGAAACCCGGATGTTCTTCGTTCGCCATGGCGATTCGCACCACAAACGGGACGGCGTGGTGGGTGGTCCGGAAGGGTGCCGCGGGCTTACCGATGAAGGCCGTGAGCAGGCTGCGCTGGTCGCACGTCGGCTCACCGCCGACATTGGTGCGGGGAGAGTGGCGATCTACACCTCGCCGCTGCCGCGTGCCGCGGAGACCGCCGCCGTGATCTCCGCCGCCGTCGGTCTGCCGGCCGTACCGGATTGCGGTCTTTGTACGTGGCACACGCCGAGTGAGGCGGACGGTCTCAAGCAGGAGGAATTTCTCGAACGGTTCGGCGTCGAGGGCGGGGGGCTCTACCGGCCCTTTCAGCGGGGGAACGAGACCTGGGCCGAGATGGTGACCCGGACCAGCCGTACCATCACCGAGCTCGCCCACCGTCACCACAGGGGAAGCGTCGTTCTCGTCGGTCACGCCGAGACGGTCGAGATCTCCTTCAATGCCCTTGGACTGTTGCCGATCTACCGCTCGTTCGATCTGACGGTGGCCCCAGGCTCCGTCACCGAATGGAGCACCGGCGAGGATCCCGCGCGGTGGCCGCCGCCGCGATGGACGTTGCGCCGATTCAACGTCGTTCCCGGGGAGGCCGATCGGTCATAGGCGGCGGCCGATGGTGAGGACGGCCGACCAGTGGCGGGTGAGGCGTCCGTCGGGGCGGGCGGCGAGCAGACGGCGGATCTCCTCGTAGAGGTGACGGCGGCGGTCTGGGTCCATGGCGATGTGGCCGGAGAACGTGTCGAGCAGCGCGATGTACTCGTCGGCCGTGTACCGCAGACCCCAGACGTACGGCCGCCGTTCGACGACCGTGAAGAGGCCGGAGTCGTGGAGCTCGGCGGCCGTGTGGTCGGGCTGGATCTCGGGCGGTGGCCACGGGTCGCCGGGCCCCTCGCCCAGCGCGTCGTAGACCTGCTGGATCTCGGTGAAGAACGGGTCGAAGTCCGGGGGGAACGCGTGGTCGGCGTTCCACACGGCCAGGTGGCCGCCGTGGTCGAGGAGAGAGGCGGCCTTGGCGTACTTGACCTTCGGGTCCACCCACTTCCAGGCGGTGGCCGCGTACACGAGGTCGAACCGGGCATCCGCCGGGGGCTGCCAGTCCTCGAACGATGAGGTGATGACCGAGACGCTGGGGAAGTCGGCGAGGTGGTGCCGTGCCTGTGCGGCGAGGGCGTCGCCGAGCTCGATCGCGGTGATGCGGAAGCCCGCGCGGGCCAGCGGCAGCGTCGCCTTGCCTGGACCGCAGCCGACTTCGAGCAGGTGGGTGCCCGATCTGTCAGGCTCGCCACATTCGCCAGGTCCGCTCGGTTCGCCTGGTTTGATGCCTGTGACCGCGAGGAGGTGGGAGTAGAGGTCGGACGGGTAGTCGGGGCGGGCGTGCTGGTAGGTGGTGGCGGCGTGGTCGAAGGTGCGGCGAAGGGGGTCGACGGGCATCCGCCCATCCTGGCAGCCGGGCGGATCCGCCTCAGCCGGATTTATCGCGGGTCGCGGAGGGGTGCGGCTCGTTCGCGTGCGTCGGGGTCGCTGGTCGCGGAAGGGTGCGGACCGCTCGGGTGCGTCACCGGTCGCTGGTCGCCTTCGCCGTTGGCGTCAGCGTCGGCGTCGCTGTTGGCGTGGGCGTGGGCGTCGGTGTCGGTGTCGGCGTCGTCAGGGTTCCGTCAGTCGCGGGTGATGCGGGTGCCGATGTCCTCGCCCTCGCAGATCGCCGTCATCGCGCCCTTCGCGGCCACGTTGAAGACGTGCATGAGGAGACCCTGCTCGTTGGCCAGGACGAACGCGCTCTCGTCCATCACCTTGACGCCCGCCGCCAGCGCCTCCCGGTAGGTGAGGGTGGTGTAGCGCTTGGCGTCGGGGCTCAGGTTGGGGTCGGTGTCGTACACGCCGTCCACCCCGCGCTTGGCCACGAGCAGGGCGTCGGCGTCGAGTTCCAGGGCCCGCTGGACGGCGGGATAGTCGGTGGTGACGTACGGCTGGCCGATGCCGCCGGCCAGGAGCACGATCAGGTCGCGGCGCAGGTGCCGGTCGGCGCGGAGTCTGATGAATGGTTCCGCGACGGTCTGCATGGGCACGGCGGTCATGACCCGTACGTCCGTCTCCGAGCGGGCGGTCAGGACGCCGCGGAGCATGAGTGCGTTCATGACCGTGCCGAGCATGCCGATGTTGTCGGCCTCCGCGCGGCCGATGCCCCAGCCTTCGGCCATCCGGCCGCGGAAGTAGTTGCCGCCGCCGATCACCACGGCGATCTGCACGCCGAGCCGGTGCACCGCGAGGATCTCGTCGGCCAGCTGGGCCAGGCTGGCCGGGTCGACGCCGGTGCCCGCGGGGCCGGCCAGGGCCTCGCCGCTGAGTTTGACGACCACGCGTGAGTAACGGCGCATGATGCTTCCCTTCGCGGTCGCGCGCGCGGCGACCCGGTCAAGGATAGAAGGCGCGGCGGGGGTGCTGGGAACATGGATCGGACGGTGCCGGGGAAACAGGGGGATGGGGTGGCGGTATGACGGTTCTCGATCGGTACGATCCCGTCGAGCTCGGCGCGCGGCTGGCGCATGTCCGCTGGCTGGCGGGCGGCACCGGGGCGGGGAAGAGCACGCTGGCCAGGGTGCTGGGCGAGCGGTACGACGTGCTCCGCTACGACGGCGACCGGGCCGAGGCCGGGTACGTCGGCCGGTGCACCCCGCTGCGCCAGCCGTACATGTGCGCCTTGTTGCGGATGTCGAAGGAGGAGCGGTTCGCCGCTCGCACGCCGGAGGAGATCTTCCTGTCGATGCCGAGCCTGCACGGGGAGACGTTCGAGTTCGTGGTCGAGGATCTGCTCGCCCTTCCCGCCGACCGGCCGGTGCTCGTGGACGACTTCCGTACGCTGCCGAGGGAGGTCGCGCCGCTGCTGGAGTGGCGGGAGCAGGCCGTGTTCCTGCTGCCGACGCCCGAGTTCCGCCGCCGGGCCCTGGGCGAGCGGTACGCCGATCCGGATCGTGCGCGGGCCAACTGGGGGGATGGTGATCATGCGGCCGCGCTGGCGGCGCGGCTGGGGCGGGATGAGTTGTGGGACGAGGAGGTACGCGGGCAGGCCCGTGAACGTGAGCTGGCCGTGGTGCGGGTGGACGGGTCGTGGGGGGTTGAGGAGCTGGCGGATGAGGTGGCCGCGATGTTCCGCCTGAGCGAAGGCGGATGAGCGGGGCTCTCTGAGCGGCGGTGGGTGAGCGGCTGCGGCTGGGCGAGGGGCATCAACCGATCGGTGGATGTCGGGGCGGGCGGGTGGCGGAGATCCTCAAGGCATGACAGCCATCGAGCTCAAGGCCCTGACCAAACGGTACGGCGACCGCACCGCCGTGGACGGGCTGACCTGCACGATCGAGCCCGGCCGGGTCACCGGATTCCTCGGCCCCAACGGCGCGGGCAAATCGACGACCATGCGGATGATCCTCGGCCTCGACCGCCCCGACGCGGGCAGCGCGTACGTGGGCGGGCGTCGCTACACCGACCTGCCGGCTCCGATGCGTGAGGTCGGCGCCCTGCTGGACGCCCGTGCCGTGCACGGCACCCGTACGGCACGCGACCACCTGCTCTGGCTGGCGCACGCGGCAGGCCTCCCCGAGAGCCGGGTGGACGAGGTGCTGCGGCAGGTGGGGCTGGAGTCGGTGGCCCGCAGGCGGGTGCGGACGTTCTCGCTCGGCATGAGCCAGCGGCTCGGCATCGCGACGGCGCTGCTCGGTGACCCGGCGGTGCTGCTGTTCGACGAACCGGTCAATGGGCTCGACCCCGAGGGCGTGAAGTGGATCAGGGAGCTGATGCGCGGGCTGGCCGGTGAGGGGCGTGCCGTGCTGGTGTCCAGCCATCTGATGAGTGAGATGGCGCTGACCGCCGATCACCTGCTGATCATCGGCAGAGGGCGGCTGATCGCGGACGTGGCGACGGCGGACTTCGTCCGGCGCAGTTCGGGGGTGCTGGTGCGGGCCGACGATCCGGAGCCGCTGGTCAAGCGCCTCGCCGGGGCGGGCGCGGACGTGCGGACGGAGGCGGACGGCGGGCTCGTCGTCGGCGGCATGGAGCCGGGGGAGATCGGGCGGGCGGCGCTGGCGGCGGGGGTGGCGCTGTCGGAGCTGACGCCGCGGCGCACGTCCCTGGAGGAGGCGTACATGGAGCTGACGCGGGACAGCCTCGAATTCAAGGCGGTGGCGGCATGACGGCGCAGGTGTTGCGGTCCGATCAGTCTCGGGTTAAGGGTGGTGGCGGCATGATGGCGCGCGCGTTGCGGTGTGAATGGACCAAGTTTCGTACGGTTCCGTCCAACCTCGTCACGCTGACGGCGGCGGTGGTGCTCATGGTGGGGCCGGGCGCGCTCACCGCCTACCGCGCGGCGGAGGGGCATCAAGGGGTGTTCGACGCGGCCAACGCCAGTCTGTACGGCGGGTTCCTGTTCGCGCAGATGGTGGTGGGGTCGCTGGGCGTGATGGTGGCCAGTTCGGAGTACGCCACGGGCATGATCCGTACCAGCCTGACCGCCGTCCCGCGCAGGGCGCGGCTGCTGGCCGCCAAGGTGACGATGTTCGGTGCGGTGGCGCTGGCCGCCGGGCAGGTGGCGAGCTTCGCGTCGTTCCTGCTCGGGCAGGTGGTCATCGGCGCGGCCGGTGCGCCCACGGCCTCGCTCGGGCAGCCGGGCGTGCTGCGCGCGGTCGCCGGGATGGGCGTGGTGTGGGCGCTGGTCGGGCTGGTCGGCGTGGCGCTGGGGTTTCTGCTGCGGGAGACGATGATCGCCACCACGGTGCTGGTGGCGATCAACTTCATCATCCCCATCATCGGCCCCAGGCTGCTGCCCGAGGCCGTGGGGGAGACGGTGATGACGTACTGGCCCATCGCGGCCGGGCTGCGGGTCGCCACGACCGTGGCCGACCCGGCGCGTCTCGGGCCGTGGGCGGGTCTGGGGCTGCTGGCCGCCTTCACCGCCCTGCTCCTGGCCGCGGCGTTCGCCGCGTTCAGGACCCGAGACGCATGAGCCCAGGCGTCGGCGTTCGGGTCCCGAGACGCGAGGGGTCAGCCGTCGGCGTTCGGGTCCCGAGACGCGAGAGGCCAACCGTCGGTCTTCAGGGCCCGAGACGCGTGAGGTCAGCCGGTTCGGTCGAGGTGCTGGTCGAGGAGGTGAAAGAAGGTGTCGCCGCGGACGATCTCGAACGGATCGCTGAGCAGGGACCCGAGCTCGGCGATGTCGCTCGGCGTCCAGTTCCAGGCGTTGATCGCCCCGGCGATGAACAGCGGCGACTTGCCGTCCCAGCCCTCGATCTTCTTGACCAGCGTGTCCCGGTACTCCTGCGCCTTGCCCTGCGGCGAGAAGTTCCCGATGACGGGCAGGCCCGCCGGATGGATCTGCAGGTCACCCGACTCCCACGACTGGATGATGCCGCGCAGCGGGGTGTTCTTCCGGTACGAGGACACGATCCGCTCGTCGAAGGGCACCCAGCCGTTGCCTTCGGCGTTGCGGTGGTTGTAGGCGTAGACCAGGTCCAGGCCCGTACGGCGGAGGAAGCGCCCGGTCAGCTCGGTGTAGGCGTCCACGTCCTTCTCGGGCCAGGAGCCCGGGTAGGTGTAGCCGGCTCCGGAGGGGCCGGCGATCAGCAGGTCGTTGGCGGTGGCCGTGCGCTGGTAGTGGGAAAGCAGCGCCGGGCCGATCTCGGCCAGCAGCGGGCTGACGGTCCAGTTGGTCGGCACGCGGCCCCGGGCGGGGTCGTCCCAGAGCTGGCGCATCCTGCGCTGGCAGTACTGGATGTTGTCGCCCTCGCCGACCGTGAGCGTGAGGTAGACCTTGTTGCGCAGGGTGGCCGGCGGCCTCGGGCGTACCTTGCTGGAGACCTTGGCGGCGACGCCCGCGTGCACGGTGGCGTTCATGTAGTAGTCGGCGGGCACCACTTCGACCGCGTGCTGCGAGGCCCGGTCCACGCCGCCCCACTCGCCGGCCACGTCGTTGGAGAACCAGCCCGCGTACGGCGTCGTGGGCTTGACCTTGGTCAGGATCTCGTCGAGCAGTTCGCCGGTCTGGCCGGTGGGCGGCAGCCAGAACACCATGGCCCGCATCGCCGTCGTGTAGTCGCGGAAGTAGGGGAACGGCTCGACCCTGGTGGGTGCGGTGGTCGTCGCGGTGACCAGGAACTGGTTCCACAGGTCCACCTCGACGGTGAGCTGCTGGGTGCCGGCGGGCGCGGTGAAGCGGTAGATGAAGTAGCCGCCGCCGTCGGAGAACCGGTTCTCGTCGCCGCCGATCGAGGAGTTGAGCCCGTCGAAGAGGAACGGGGTCTCGGCGTCCGTCCCCGGCTTGAACGAGGCGATCTGGGCGCCGTCGGCCTTGACCACGACCGAGCCCACGGAGGCGCCCCAGCCGTCGTCGCCGAGTGAGTCCTGGAAGCGCAGGTAGACGCCGTCCTGGCCGGACAGCTCCTGGCTGAGGTCGAACGTGCGGACCTCGCGGTTGGAGGAGTCCCTGATGCGCTCGGTCTCCCTGGCGATCTCGCGCCACTGCACGTCGTCCACCTTGACCGTGCGGGTCGGCGGCAGGCCGCTGAGCAGGGCGTGGGTGCAGCGGGGCCACAGGTTGTCGAGCTGCCAGCGGTAGAGGCCGAGGATGTCGTCCGCCTTGAAGCGTCCGCGCAGGTCGGTGATGGTCCGCAGGCCGTACTGCTTGGCCTGCTCGGCGGTGGCGGCCACGGCGTTCTCCAGGCCGGCCAGGGTGGTGGCGACGTTCACCGAGTCGGGGACGTCGGGGTCGTGCAGGATGGCGCCGCGCACCTCGCCCCGGTAGCGGGCGACCAGGTCGAGGGGACGCTCGTGCCGGGTGACGGCGGCGCCGGTGCTCGCTAACCAGGTGTTGTCGTAACCCTCGGTGGTGTAGTTGAAGTAGAGGCGCGGACGGCGGCGGTTGACCACCCCTTGGAGGGTGGCGAGGAGTAGCTGGTCGTTTCCGTGGAGGGTGCTGATGTCGGCGAAGTCCAGGCGGGTGGCGCGGCCGAAGCCTGGCAGAAGGGGTGCGGGGGCGCTGGTCGTGGCACCGGCGGGGCCGGCGGGCAGGGAGATACCCAGTCCGCCGGCCGCGAGGACCACGCCGTTCGCCCACAGGAATTCACGTCGGGACACCATCGGCGTTCACTGCTCCTTGCGAGGAGACCGTCTGATGACATCGTTGTCAGACAGCGTTGTCATAGGGACCGTAACAATGTCACGGAACGTTGTCTATGGTGTAAAGCGCGCGGTTAGCTCAATCCCGGCAAGCGCGCTGAGACCGTACTTTCGGCCGGTACACCTGCGGTGCCCGGCTCCCTAGCCTTGGCCGCGTGCGTGTGCGGGAATGGCAGTCCGACCTCGGTCTCGTCGTGGCATCCCTGGCGGTGATCGGCTGCTTCGCCCAGCGGGTCGCCGACAGTTGGGGCAGCTCCTACTGGGTGTTCGGGAGTGCGGCGGGCGCGGTGGCGTGCGCGCTCGCCCTGGTACGCCGTCGTGACCGGCTGCGGACGGCCGTCGCGGGCCTGGCCGTCGCCGTCGTCGCCATCCTCGTCGCCCGGTCGGCAGGACTTCCCGCCGAACCCGGGCCCGGCCTGGCGTTCGGCCTTTCGGTGCTGGTCGGCTCCGCCGTCAGGGCGCTGCCCGCGCGGCAGGCTGCCGGGATCGCGGGCGGCGGGCTGGCCGTCGTCGCGGCCTCGTCGTTGTCCGGGTCGACGCATCTGGCGGTCGTGGTGCTGAACGGCGGGGCCTGGCTGGCCGCCGTCGCCGCCGGTCTCGGGCCGCGGCTGCTGGCGATGCGCAGGGAGGCGGCCGCCGAGCGCGTACGCCGGCACGAACGGCTGCTGCTGGCCAGGGAACTGCACGACGTCGTCGCCCACCACGTCACCAGCGTCGTGCTCCAGGCCCAGGCCGCCCGGCTCGTCACCCGCCGCGATCCTGGACTGACGGAGGACTCGCTGGCCGGCATCGAGGCCGCCGGCTCCGAGGCGCTGGCCGCGACCAGGCGCGTGGTCGGCCTGCTGCGCGAGCCCGGCTGGGCGGTCTCCGGAGGCGCAGGTGGCTCCGGTGGTGCAGGAGGCTCGGGAGGTGCAGAAAACTCAGGAGGCGCAGGAGGCGCAGGAGGCTCGGGAGGTGCAGGAGGTCTTGGGCCGGTCGAGCGGCTCGCGGAGCTGGCCGGGCGCTTCACTGGGCCGCCGGTGCGGCTGCTCCTGCCGGACGGGGAGCCGGCGTGGCCGTCCGAGGTGGCCGGGACGATGTACCGCGTCGTGCAGGAGTCGCTGACGAACGTGTCCCGCCACGCGCCACACGCGACCTCGGTCACTGTCAGCGTCACACGACAGGAGGACAGGCTGGTCACCGAGATCACCAACGACGCCTCGCCGCCTCAGCAGGGGAGCGGTGGGTGGGGGCTGGTCGGGATGCGGGAGCGGGCCGAGGCGCTCGGTGGTGCGCTGGAGGCGGGCCCGCGTGCCGACGGTGGCTGGACGGTCCTGCTCACCCTGCCCCTGCCCATGGCGACCCCCGTACGGGAGCGCCGATGAGCATCACGGTCCTGCTGGCCGACGACCAGCCGATGATCCGCGCCTGCCTGCGCCTCATCCTGGAGGACCAGCAGGACATCCGCGTGATCGCCGAGGCGGGCGACGGCGCCGAGGCCATCGCCATGGCCCGCAGGCAGCGCCCCGACGTGTGCCTGGTGGACGTCCAGATGCCGGGCCCCGACGGCGTCGAGGTGACCGCCGCCCTGGCCGGGCCCGGCGTCCGCGATCCCCTCAGAGTGATCGTGCTCACCACGTTCGACCTCGACGAGTATGTCTACGGCGCGCTCCGCGGCGGCGCCGCCGGCTTCGTGCTGAAGGACGCGGGCCCTGAGCTGCTGGTCGAGGCGGTACGGGCCGCGCACGCGGGCGAGGCGTTCATCTCGCCCTCGGTCGCCCCGCGCCTGCTGCGCCACCTGACCGCCACCATGCCGGGCCCCGAAGCCGGCGGGCCTGCCCAGCCGCTGTCCGGGCGCGAGGTCGAGGTCACCCGCGCCGTCGCCCGAGGCCGGACGAACCGGGAGATCGGCGCGGAGTTGTGCATCTCGCTGAGCACGGTCAAGGGGCACGTGGCCGCCGTCCAGGCCAAGCTCGGCCTGCGTAACCGCGTGGAGATCGTCGCCTGGGCGTACGGGAGCGGCCTGCTGCGCTGACAGGCCCGGCTCAAGCGGGCGGTTGCCGCAGTCGCCCCGATCGGCTCCGGCGGCGTTTCGGAAGCCGATCGGATCGGCTCCGGCGGCGTTTCAAAAGCGATCACCATGGGTAAGGCCGACGGTAATTCTGAGCTGCCTGTACTTCAGGAGCCCCAGATGTCCCTTATCACGCTCACCCCCGGCGCACGTGAAGCACTGAGCGGCGACGAGATCGTGTTCTTCGACTGGCATGTGACCGGTCTGTGCTGTGCGGACGCTGGGGAGTTCTCGGTAAGGCCGCTGCGCCGTTCCCGGTTACCCCGCCGCGCCCGCCGCCTCGGGGAGACCGGCCTGGTGTACGCCCATCCGACCGCCTGGGTGCATCTCGCCGAGCTGCCTGTGACGATCGACTGCCGTCCGCTGTGGCGCTGGCGGCGGTTCACCACCGATCTGCCGCCGGACGCCGGCCTGCGCTGCTGCCTGGGGCGCCCTATATATGGCCCTATATAGGAGGTAACCGGTGAAGCTGCGTTCCATCATCATCTGGACGGCGGTGGCGATCGTCGGCGCCGTCGGATGGGCGGTGCTCGCCTTATCGAGAGGCGAGAACGTCAACGCGGTGTGGCTCCTCTGCGCCGCGCTCGGTTCCTACGCCATCGCCTACCGGTTCTATGCCCGCTTCATCGTGCGCAAGGTGCTGCGCGCCGACGACCGCCGGGCCACCCCGGCAGAGCGGCTCGACAACGGCATCGACTACCAGCCGACCGACCGCCGGATCCTGTTCGGCCACCACTTCGCCGCCATCGCGGGGGCGGGGCCGCTGGTCGGGCCGGTGCTGGCGGCCCAGATGGGCTACCTGCCCGGCACCATCTGGATCATCGCGGGCGTGATCTTCGCCGGCGCCGTGCAGGACATGGTGATCCTGTTCTTCTCCATGCGGCGCAACGGCAGGAGCCTCGGGCAGATGGCCCGCGAGGAGATCGGGCCCGTCGGCGGGGCGGCGGCGCTCATCGGGGTCTTCGCCATCATGATCATCCTGCTCGCGGTGCTGGCGCTGGTCGTGGTCAACGCCCTGGCGCAGTCGCCGTGGGGTGTCTTCTCCATCGCCATGACCATCCCCATCGCCCTGTTCATGGGCTTCTACCTGCGGGTGATCCGGCCCGGCAGGGTCGTCGAGACCACGCTGATCGGGGTCGTGCTGCTGATCCTGGCGATCATGGCGGGCGGCTGGGTGCAGGAGTCGAGCTGGGCGTCGTTCTTCACGCTGAGCCCGTCGGCGCTGGCGCTGTGGCTGATCGCGTACGGGTTCGTCGCGGCCGTGCTGCCCGTGTGGATGCTGCTGGCGCCGCGCGACTACCTGTCGACGTTCATGAAGATCGGCACCATCGTGCTGATCGCCATCGGCATCGCCGTCACCGCGCCCCCGCTGCAGACGACGGCCTTCACCGACTTCGCCTTCAACGGCAAGGGGCCGGTCTTCGCCGGATCGTTGTTCCCGTTCGTCTTCATCATCATCGCCTGCGGGGCCCTGTCGGGGTTCCACGCGCTGATCTCGTCGGGCACGACGCCGAAAATGATCCAGAAGGAGAGCCAGGTCCGGATGATCGGCTACGGCTCCATGCTCATGGAGTCGTTCGTCGCGGTCATGGCGATCACGGCGGCCTGCGTGCTGTCCCCCGGCCTCTACTTCGCCATGAACGCCCCCGCCGGCGTCGTCGGCGCCACCGTGCAGTCGGCCGCCGAGGCGGTCACCAACCTGGGCTTCGTCATCACGCCCGGCGAGCTGCAAGCCGCGGCGGCGGCCGTACAGGAGGAGACGCTGATCGCCAGGACGGGCGGCGCGCCCACGCTGGCCGTGGGCATCTCGCAGATCTTCTCCGGCTTCCTCGGCGGCGCGGCGCTGCAGGCGTTCTGGTACCACTTCGCGATCATGTTCGAGGCGCTGTTCATCCTCACCACGGTGGACGCGGGCACGCGGGTGGGGCGGTTCATGCTCCAGGACACGCTCGGCAACCTGTGGAAGCCGATCTCCCGGGTGAGCTGGTGGCCGGGGCTGATCGCCTCCAGCGCCGTGGTCGTGGCGGCCTGGGGCTACTTCCTCTACCAGGGGGTCAACGACCCGCTCGGCGGCATCAACCAGCTCTTCCCGCTCTTCGGCATCGCCAACCAGTTGCTCGCTGCCGTGGCGCTCACCGTGGCGACGACCGCGCTGATCAAGAGCGGCCGGCTCAAGTGGGCCTGGGTGACGGGTGTGCCGCTGGCCTGGGACGCGGCCGTCACGCTGACCGCGAGCTACCAGAAGGTGTTCTCCACCGACCCGACGCTCGGCTTCTTCGCCCAGCGCGACCGCTACCAGGCCGCGCTCGACCAGGGGCAGCTGCTCGCCCCGGCGAAGACGACGGACGCGATGCGGCAGATCGTGGTCAACTCGACCGTGGACGGCATCCTGGCGGCGCTGTTCGCGATCCTGATCATCGTGGTGATCGTGGACGCCGCCCGCGTCTGGATCAAGGCGATCAGGTCGCCGGAGCCGCTGCCGGACGCGGAGGCGCCGTTCGAGGAGTCGAAGCTGCTGGCCCCCGCCGGGCTCATCGCCACCCGCGAGGAGAAGGAGATGATGGCCAAGGCCGCACAGGGAGGCTGACCCGGCGGCCAGGGACGTTGACCACACGTTCGAATGTGGGTTAGGTAGGTCGGGTGGCCGCTGATGAGACGCGCGACGGGGTCGCCCTGACCAACCTCGACCAGCCGCTGTTCGACGGCGCCGAGGCGACCAAGCGTGACCTGGTCGACTACCTCGACGCCGTCAGCGACCGCATCCTGCCGGTCCTGCGCGGCCGGGCGCTCTCGGTGATCCGCGTGCGCCCTGGCCAGCCGCCGTTCATGCAGAAGAACCTGCCCAAGTACGCGCCCGACTGGGTGAGGTCGGTGACCATGTGGGCGGATTCGTCGCGGCGGCAGGTGACGTACGCGCTGTGCGACGACCGCAGGACGCTGCTGTGGTTCGCGAACCAGCGGGCGGTGGAGTTCCATCCGGCGCTGTTCGTCGGCGACCATCCCACCCACCTCATCCTCGACCTGGACCCGCCAGAGAACTCGCCAGAGAACCCGCCCGAGCACCACGACTCCTTCTCGCTGGCCGTGCGCGGCGCCTTCCTGGTCCGCCAGGCGCTGGCGGACGCCGGCCTGGCGGGCGCGGTGAAGACGAGCGGGGCCAAGGGCGTGCATGTGTTCGTCCCGGTGGCCGAGGGCACCGCCCCCGACGACCTGGCGGCGGCCACCAGGGCGCTGGCCGCCCGCGCCGAGCGGCTGGATCCCGCGCTGGCCACCACCGCCTTCATCAAGGAAGACCGCGAGGGCAAGGTCTTCCTCGACTCCACCAGGGCGGGCGGGGCCACGGTCGCCGCCGCCTACAGCCCGCGCATCCGGCCGGGGGTGCCGGTGTCGTTCCCGGTGGCCTGGGCCGACCTCGACCGGGTCTCGCCGCGCGACTTCACCCTGCGCACCGCCCCCGGGCTGCTGGGGCGGGCCGATCCGTGGGCCGAGCACATGCCGGCGCCGCAGCGGCTGCCGGCCGACCTGGTCGAGGAGGGGCACACGATCCCGATCGCCCGCGTCCAGGCGATGCACGAGGGCAAGCGGAGGGCCCGCGCCCGCCGCGCCGAATAGTGTCCGGATTTTGCCGCGTGAGTGGGTCTTCTCAGCGGTTCCCGGCCGGGTTACGTTTCCGTTCGCGGCGGCTCGGGGTGAATCGCCGCCGCGATTCCCGTCCAACCCTGGGGGAACCTCCATGCGAAGAACGCTCATCGTAGTGATCGCCGCTCTCTCCTTACCGCTGGCGCTGGCGACACCGGTCCACGCGGGCGGCCTCGACGACGTGTTCGCCAAACTGCTCGTCAAGCAGGTCAAGGGCAGCAACGTCAAGAAACATCTCGACGCGCTGCAGGCCATCGCCACGGCCAACGGCGGCAACCGCGCCGCCGGCTCGCCCGGTTACGACGCCTCCGTCGACTATGTGGCGGGCAAGCTGCGCCGGGCCGGGTACAAGGTGACGCTGCAGCCGATCAACTTCGTCGAGAGCTGGTCGGAGAACAGCGCGCCGGTCCTCGACGTCACCGCGCCGAGCGCGAAGTCGTTCGTGCCGAACGAGGACTTCTTCACCTTCCAGCCCTCCCCGTCGGGCGACGTGACCGCCCAGGTCCAGGGCGTGGACCTGACCCTGCCGCCGACGCCTGAGCCCACCTCGACCAGCGGCTGCGAGGCCGCCGACTTCGCCGGCTTCGTGGCCGGCCGCGTCGCTCTCGTCCAGCGCGGCACCTGCCCGTTCGTCAACAAGGTGCAGAACGCGGCCGCGGCGGGCGCGAGCGGGCTCATCGTCTTCAACGAGGGCCAGCCGGGACGTACGGAGGCCAACCCGCTGGACATCGGCGAGTGGCGCGGCGGGATCCCGATGGTCTACGCCGACTTCGCCGTCGGCCAGGAGCTGGCCGCCACCGCGGGCGCGACCGTGCACCTCAAGGTGGACGCCAACCTCGTGCTCGGCACCAATGACAACGTGATCGCCGAGTCCCGCGGCGGCGACCCGCGCGATGTGGTCATGATCGGCGCCCACCTCGACAGCGTCCCCGAGGGGCCGGGCATCAACGACAACGGCTCGGGCAGCGCGGCGATCCTGGAGGTCGCCGAGGAGATGGCGAAGTACCCGGTCAAGAACAAGGTCCGCTTCGGCTTCTGGGCCGCGGAGGAGATCGGCCTGCTGGGGTCGGACCAGTACGTCGCGGCCCTGTCGCAGGCGCAGCGCGACCGGATCAAGGTCTACCTGAACTTCGACATGGTCGGTTCGCCCAATTACGCGTACATGCTGTACGACGGTGACGACTCCGACGCCGAGGGTTCGCCGGCCGGCCCGCCCGGATCCGACGAGATCGAGCGGCGGCTTGAGCGCTTCTACGACTCCCGCCACCTGCCCACCATCGGCACCGACTTCGACGGGCGCTCCGACTACGGGCCGTTCATCGCGGTCGGCATCCCGGCGGGCGGCATCTTCACCGGCGCCGAGGGCATCAAGACGCCGGAGGAGGCGGCGCTGTTCGGCGGGACGGCGGGGATCGCGTACGACCCCTGCTACCACCAGGCGTGCGACACGATCGCCAACGTCAATCCCAAGGCCCTGGATGTGGACGCGGACGCGATCGCCGACTCGGCGGCGCGCTTCGCCTTCAGCCTGAAGGGCATCCCGAAGCGCACGGCGGCCAAGACGGTGGCCAACAGTGGGGCGGCCCTGTCGGCTGAGGGCACCCGCTAGAGACACAGGTAGTGACGCGGGGCCGGGCGGACGCACCCGCCCGGCCCTCGCTCATGAGAGCCGGCCCTTGCTCATGAGAGGCGGTCAGCTCGCCGGGGACGGGTAGCTGACCGGGCTGCGGTGGCCCTGCTCGTCCACCGCGCGGATGCCGAACTGCGCGTTGTCCTTGGACAGGCCCTCCACGGTGTACGAGGTGACGTTCCCGACGAAGCGGGAGTGGGTCCACGTTGGCTCGGTCGTGTCCCGCCAGAGCACCTCATACCCGGAAATGTCGGGCTCGGGGTTGGCGTCCCAGCGCAGGTCCGTGTCGTTCGTGAGCCGGCTCGTCACGATCGCCGCCCGGCCCGGCGAGCGGGGACCCCGCGCCAGCGCCGCCAGCGCGGCCACGTTCACCTGCGTCACCCGCGCCACGTAGTCCGGCTCCACGTACGGCAGCAGGTCACCGTACTGGACGCCGTCCTCCACCCGGATGTCCTGGTGCTGGTGCCGGTAGTCCTCGTGCACCTCCGTGAACCGCACCGCCGGGTAACCCTGCTGCAGGAACGGGATCTGGTCGCCGCCCCGCAGGTAACGGTCGCGGCGGTAGTACAGGCGGGCGTCGAAGCGCGGCACATGCTGGCCGGCCGTCTCGTTCACGAAGCGGGCCAACTGCCGTGACACTCCGTCGTTCTCGCCCCCGACCGACTGGCGGACGGCGGCCTGGGCCGGGGTCTCCGAGGTGGGCACGCCCTCCGAGAACACCCGGACGGCCTTGGCGTCCCGCCCGTTCTCCCCGTCGGCGCTGCCCACGATGTCGTTGGTGAACATGCCCTGGATGTCGACGTTGTTCTGCTTGGCGTCCTGGGCGAAGTGCGCGGAACCGTACAGGCCCTGCTCCTCGCCCGCGACCGCCATGAAGACGACGGTCGCGTCGAACGTGCGCCTGGCCATCACCCTGGCCGCCTCGATGGCGACCGCGACCCCTGAGGCGTCGTCGTTCGCGCCGGGGGCGTCGCAGGTGACGTTCATGACGTCGCTGCAGCGGGAGTCGTAGTGGCCGCTGACCACGTACGTGCGGCCCGCCGACGCGTCCTGGGTGCCGCGCAGCGTCGCGACGACGTTCGTGATCACCGTGGGGGTGGGCACGCGGGGGGAGACCGGCTGGACGAACGACTGCTTGCGCACCGTCATGCGCCCGCCGGAGGTGGCGGCGATCCTGGTGTACTCGTCGTAGATCCAGTCCCGGGCGGCGCCGATGCCGCGTACCGGATCGTCCTGGCTCGACAGCGTGTGCCGGGTGCCGAACGAGGCGAGCTTGGTGATGATCCGGCCGAGATTGCGCGCGTCCACCTGCTGGACCATCTTGTCGATCTCCGGATCCCTGAGCGGCCGCGCCTCGGCGGCCGGGGTCAGGATCGCGGCGAGCAGGACGGCGGCCAGGGCGGGCAGTGCCGCCTTTCTGACAGTCGCTCTTCGGGCAAAGGGGGAGGCTAAGGGGGATGCCAAAGGGGATGCCAAAGGGGATGCCAAAGGGGATGCCAAAGGGGATGCCAAAGGGGATGAAGGCATGGCACGGCTCCACGAGGGTGAGGCGGGCCGGCCCTGGCGTCCCGCACGAGGGCCGGCCCGCGAGGGGGAGCTAGTTGGTGATCTTGACGTCGTCGACGCCGGCCTCCACCAAGGAGGCTCCCGAGGCGTCGGCCGCGTCGATGACGATGCGGACCGTCTGGCCGGCGAACGCGTTCAGGCTCGCCGTGGCGGTGGTCCAGGCGCCGTTGCGGTTGGAGGCGGCGCCGGTCTGGTTGAGCACGGTGGCCGTGGTGGCGCCCACGACGCGGACCCGGAAGTAGTCGGCGCTGGAGGAGTTGGAGCCGTGCGCCAGATACCAGGACAGCGACAGATTGAGCGTGCCCGCCGGTAGCGTGATCGGTGGCGACTGGATCGAGGTGACGCCGCCGTCGATGTCGAAGTCGCCCGCCGACGAGCCCGCCATGCGGCCGGTGACCAGGTCGTTCGTGCCGCTGACCGTGGTGCCGAGCTGCTTGGCGCCGCTGGAGGTGGTCGCCGCCGGATCGCCGCGCTCCCACACGCCCGTGGTGGCCGTGTCGGTGCTGGTCGGGTTGACCGTCCAGCCCGTGGCTGTCTCGAACGTGTCCTGCCAGATGACGGCCGGCGGCACGGCGGTGCCGATCGTCCACACCGCGTACGCGATCGCGTCGGCGTTCCGGTCGAGCGCGGTGTCGTTGATGTTGGCGGTCGTGTCGCAGGAGCGGTGGTAGCAGACGTCGAACGCCTGCCCGGCCGTGCCGCCCCACAGGCCGGCCTGGGCGGAGCTCTTGATGCCCTCCGCGCCGGTGAACGTGCCGCCCGCCGGGATGCCCACCGCGATGAAGGGCCCGTAGTCGGAGCGCCCGTCGAAGTCGGTGCCGCGGGTCGGCACGCCGATCGAGGTGAAGTAGTCCTGGAGAGTACGCTCCAGGGCCGCCGATCCAGCCGGTCCTGGGCCTGAGCCCGTTCCGTCGGAGTTGTCGCCGTCGTAGATGAAGTATCCGGCGTTGGGGGAGCCGACCATGTCGAAGTTCAGATAGCCCTTGATCCGCGCCCGCTCGGCGGCCGGCAGGTTGTTCACGTAGAACTGCGAGCCGCGCAGCCCCTGCTCCTCCGCGCCCCACCAGGCGAAGCGCAGATGCTTGACCGGCTGGAGCGACTGGCGGGCCACTTCGAGCGCGGTCTCCAGGATGGCCGCGCTGCCTGAGCCGTTGTCGTTGATGCCGGGGCCGGCGGTGACGCTGTCGAGGTGGGCGCCGACCATGAGGACGTCGTTCGGGTCGCCGCCGGGCCAGTCGGCGATGACGTTGTAGCCGGTGGCGCCGTTGTAGGTGAAGGACTGCAGGACGGTGCTGAAGCCGGCGGCGTCGAGCTGGGACTTCACGTAGTTCGCCGAGGCCAGGTAGCCGGGCCGGCCGTGGGCCCGGTTGCCGCCGTTGGCGCCGGCGATGGACTGGAGCTGGGACAGGTGAGCCTTGACGTTGGCCAGCGAGAGGTCTGGCGCCGTGGCCGCCGAGGCGGGCGCGGGCGCCATGAGGGCGGCCAGGGTGAGGGTGAGTGCTGCGATCGCCGCGACGAGGGGTGATCTCATGCCGTTTTTCCAGGTCAGGTGCCTAGATAAGAGCATGGCGGCGCCTCCATCCGAGGTCGAGGGTGGAAGATCCCGAGATGGTGCTCTATGGAAGGTAACGCCGCAAATGGGGTTCGCCTAGGGCCGGGGGCAGCTCGGGGCGGCCCCTCGCGTTCGCCGGGGCCGGGGCGCGGGTGACTCAGGGCACGGGTGACTCGGGGCGGGTGGCTCGGGGCGCTACGACCGCGCGGGCAGCTCGGCGCGCAGGGCGGCCAGGAGCGGCTCTGGGGAGTCGGCGAAGAAGCGGATCGAGGTGACCTCGGCCCGGCGGCCGAGCGGGCGGACCACGGTGATCGGCTCGGTCAGCTCGACCGTCACGTTCGTCTGCGAGGAGACGGCCACGCTGACCCTCCCGCCTTCGACGGTCACCATGTGCCCCGCCCCGTACGCCCGCCCACTCCGTACGGAGGCGATCAGCTCACGCGGCACGCGTACGTCGAAGTAGGCGCCGTACCGGATCCGCAGCTCCGCGGCGGTCAGCACGTGGGGCCGGGTGACGCAGGCCGCCACCAGCATGGCCACGAAGAGCAGCCCATACACGTCGGCGACCAGCACCGCGTACCGCAGCCAGGCGGGCACCCCGAGCGAGACCAGCAGCAGATCGAGTACCACGGTCTCGACCGCCATCGCGAACGTCATCAGCGTCATCATGAACGTCTGCTCCTTGCTGTACGTCACCACGGTCGCGCCCGCAGGCACCCCGTGCCGGCGGCGCACGATCCACCGTCCGATGGCGGCCAGGCCCTTGAGCTCGAATCCGATGATCCGCAGCGCGGCTTTGAGCATGACGTTCCTCTTCTCGGCGAAGGTCTCCCCTCCGATGAGAAACGTTGACGTCGCGTCAAGGTCAAGTCCCGGCGAGTGCCGGCGGAAGGATCGATACCCATCGCGGCACCTGGGAGAGATTTTCCGGAATTCGCTTGAACCGTGCTCCGGCCGACGGCGTACAACCTTTCGGAAAACGGGACCGCCGGTGGCCGGAATTGACGCATCTGAACCGCGTCACAGCGAAATGCCGGTGGGCCCGCTGCGCTGACCGGATGCTCAACGGGGACGGCGATGGAATTTCAGGGATGGAGCGACGGCCTGGCCCTTCGGCCACGCGATTACCTGGGAAGGGGCGAATCGCTCGCCGACGTCGTCAGGGCGGCGGGGCCGTACCAGGGAGAATCGCTCTACCTGCTCGCGCTCGGCACCGCCACCACCTTGGCCAGGCTGCACCTGGGCGGGATCGCCGGGCTGCGGCTGCACCCGGGCAACGTGGTGATCGGGGCGGGCGGGCAGGCGTCGTTCGCGGCGGGGCCGCGTGACAGCGAGTTCCCCGCGCAGGACGTCAAGGACTGGGCCGACGTGGTCGTGTTCGCGGCGACGGGGCACGTGGCCGGCCGCGGCGCGGAGCCCGATCTGGACCGGCTGCTCCCGGCCTTGCGCGCGGTGATCGACGAGTGCCGCCGTCCCGACGCGGTCGCCCGCCCGACCTCCGTCGACTTGGTGCGCATCCTGCTCGGCCACTCCAGCCATCCGCGCGGGGTCACCGTGCACGAGCTGCTGCTCGAGGCCGAGCGGCGGACCAGGCCGTACGAGCCGGAGCCCCCGGCGGCCGACCCCGCACCCGCGCCGCTCTGGCGCCGGCCCGCCTACCTCGCCGGGCTGGCCGTGGGCGTGCTGGCCGTGGCCGTGGCGGCCGGGACGGTCGTCCTGGTTTCCAGCCGGGCGGCCGCGCCGCTCGCGAGCCCGGCCGCGAACGACATCGCCGCCGCCGTCGGCCGCCGTACGGCCACGTTCGAGCAGCGGACCGAGGTGCCGCGTTACGGCGAGACGGTCGTCGCCGACGGCCGGCTGAGCTTCGACGCGAACGCGGCCACGGCCTACGATATGAAGCTGACCTGTGGGAACGCTCCACGCACCACCCGCGTGTCCCTGGTGGGCAGGAGCGGGGTCGCGGCCGGCGTGCCCTTCGACGCCGTCCGGCCGCCGCTGGAGCCGTGCGACCAGAGCCGCGCCCCGTCCGTCCGCGACCTCAGCTCGCCGCACTCGATCCAGGCCCTGATCGATGCGGCCGAGTCGAACGTGACCAGCACGCCGGAGGCCGGCGGGCGCACGATCACCGGCTCGGCCCTGGCCCACCGGATCAGGGGCGAGGAAAGCCTGGCCGCGTACGCGGGAACGAGCGCGGAAGGACCGGTCGAATTCACGCTGCGGGTGGACTCGAAAGGGCTGCCGGTCAGCCTGAAACTGCACATGGAAAGCCGGGCCGACGGCACGAGGGACGTCGAAACCGTTTATCGGGATTGGCGCCTGTTCGAGGCCATCGAGGGGGAGACGCCGAATGGCTGAGGAATTCAGCGCCGACCGCCGCGAGGCCGCGAACGTGGCCCGCGATCTCAAAGCCATTCGCGCGGCACTGGACGGCGGGAACGCCGGCGCGCTCGACGCGCGGACCGGCTCGGAGAAGGTGGACGAGGCCGTGCGGAGATTCTTCGCGGAGTCGTCCGACAACCGGGAGCGGATGAACGCGCTCCTCGAACGCGCGGCCGGCCTGCTCGACGCCCTCGTCGAAGGCACGGGCACCCTGGACGGCTCGCTGGCCGACTCGCTCACCACCGGCTCAGGAGGGGCGTGATGAGGACCTTCGCTCTCGGCGTGCTCACGGGCGTGCTGGTCGCCACGATCGTCGCGTCGCTGCTGTTCGCGCTGACCGACCACACCTCACCGGCGACCACGACCCGCTCCGTCCCCGTCAAGGCCCAGTTAGGAGACGGCTGATGGCCGACCTGCCCTTCGGGTTCACCGTACGGGTGCCCGAATCCTGGTACGAGTTCGACGTCTGGCGCGCCGGGCGTACCGGCGACCTGGCCCGCCTGGTGGACGCCCGCGTCGCGGCCGAGCCCGTGCTGGCCCCGCACCGGCCGGTGCTGCTGAAGGTGTTGCGCGAGGTCGCCGACGTGGCGGCCAGGCACGGCGCGGTGTTCGGCGCGGCGATGACCGACCACGTGGAGGACGTGGGCACGGTGCTGGCCACGCTCATGGTCCTGCACACCCAGGGGCGGGCGGACCCGAGGGGCAACACCGTCGAGGAGATCGCCTCGGGCATCGTCGCGATCCCGCCCACGCCGGGCACGCCCGTCTGGCGCGACGTCGAGATCGTCGAGCTCCCCGCGGGCCGCGCCGTACGCGTGACCGGCGTCGAGTCCGGCGAGATCGAGTCGGCGGTCATGCAGACCCTCGTCCCCGTGCCCGGCGGCCACGGCGTGTTGGACCTGGTGATCGCCAGCCCGCACCTGAGCCTGGCCGAGCCCATGCTCGACCTGTTCGACGCGATCAGCGCCACCCTGGCCTGGTCGGACCCAGAAGGAGAGTGAACCGTCATGGCCGCAGGCACCCATCACCTGAGCTTCCCGCAGGTGGAGAACAGCGCGACCCGGCTGGCCAAGGAGAAGGAGGACATCGAGACCCGCCTGACCCAGCTCAAGGCGATGATCGACCAGCTCGTCGGCAGCGACTTCGTCACGGAGCGGGCCTCGGGCAAGTTCCAGCAGGACTACGAGCAGTGGAACACCGGCGCCCGGCAGGTCATGCAGGGCCTGGAGGGCATGAGCCAGTTCCTCAAGACCGCCATCGCCAAGCACCGCGAGCTGGACGCCTCGCTCAGCGGCGGCGCGGGAGCGTGACGACGTGCCGGGCGGATGGGAAGTGCTCGGGCTGGCCGGCGACCCCGCGCCGGGGGACCCGGGGCAGGTGCGAGGTCTCGCCGACCGGCTGCTCAAGGAAGCGCGGCTGGCCGAGGACAACAGGGGCAAACTGGGCGTCGTCTCAGGTGACGGCTCCGCGCTGAAGATGCGCGGCGACTACGCGGCCAAGTACGCCGAGGCGCTGGCCGAGCTGCCGGGCGAGCTGGCCAAGCTGGGCAAGGCGTATCGGGGCGCGGGCGAGGCGCTGATGACGTACGCGGGCAGCCTGGAACAGGCCAAGACGCAGGCCGGGGCCGCGCTGCGCCAGGGTCAGACCGCCGACGCCGCCTACCAGGGGGCGCTCAGGGAGGTGCAGGCCCATCTGCCCGCCGCAGCGGCCGTACGTAGTCTGCCCGAGGTCGAGTCGGCCGTCGGCGCCGCGGACGCCACGGTGCAGGCGGCGGTGCGGCCGGCGGTGCAGCGGGCCCGCGCCGCCGACGCCGACCGCTCGCGCGCCCGCCGCATCGCCGACGAGGCCGCCCGCCTGCGCGGGGACGCCGAGAACCGGGCGACGAGGGAGATCGAGCAGGCGCTCGAAGGCAGCGGCATCAAGGACAGGTCCTGGCTGCAGCAGGCCTGGGACACGATCTCCGCGCCGTTCAGGTCCTGGGACGACTTCGTGGCGTTCGCGGGCACCGTGGCGATGGTGGCCGGGCTGGTGGTGCTGGTCATCGGCACCGGTGGATTAGCAGGGGCGATCCTGGCCGGGGTGGCGCTGGCCGCGAGCGCGGTGGTGCTGGGGGACGCGCTCAACAAGTACCGGCAGGGCAGGGGGTCGCTGGGCCAGGTGGGCATGGCCGCGCTGGGCGTCCTGCCGGTGGGGCGGGGCCTGGCGCTGGTGGCCAAGGGCGCCAAGGCGGTGACCGGCCTGCGCGGCGCGGCGGGCTCCGTACGCGCCGGAGGGGGTGTCGTGATCGGCACCGGCGCGCTGGGCCGAGGCGTCCCCGGCGCGGTACTGGGCGCACGGGCCGGCCAGCCGGGCGCGTCGCTGCGATCGGCGCTGGACGCGGGCGGCGCCCGCGCCACGACGGCCGCGACCACCTCGTGGCAGCGCGGCCGCCAGTTCTTCAGCCAGGACCCCGTGCACTTCCCGACCGGGGTCGTGCTGCTCCCGCAGACCGACGTCGAGCTGCCCGGCACGCTTCCGCTCCGCCTCGAACGCACCCATCTGTCCGGCTGCCGCACCGGCCGCTGGTTCGGCCGGTCCTGGGCCTCCACCCTGGACCAGCACCTGGAGGTGGACGCCGACGGCCTCTACCTGGCCACCGAGACCGGCGCGCTGCTCACCTTCCCCCATCCGGAGCTCGACGGCGAGTCCCGCCCCGGCAGCGGGCCCGTCCTGGTCCTGCGCGAGACCGACATCGGGTACGCCGTCACCGACCCGCTCACCGGCCGCACCACCCACTTCGCCGAGACCACCGAGCCCGGCGTGCTGCCGATCGCGGCGATCACCGACCGCAACGGCGCCAGGATCGACGTCCGCTACACCGACGGACTGCCCGCCGAGGTCGTCCACTCCGGCGGCTACCACCTCGACATCGAGACCCATCAGGGTCGCATCGTCGAGATCCGCCTGCGCGGGGCGGGGCAGACGCTGCTGTCGTACGCGTACGACGAGGCCGGCGACCTGACCGAGGTGACCAACTCCTCCGGCCTGCCGCTGCGCTTCACCTACGACGACGACGGCCGGCTGACCCGCTGGCGCGACCGCATCGGCGCCTGGTACGCCTACACCTACGACCTGGAGGGCCGCTGCGTCTACGGCACCGGCTCGGCGGGCGTCTTCAACACCGAGCTGTCGTACGGCGACGGCGTCACCAGGGCCTGCGACTCCCTCGGCCGGCTCACCGTCTACCGGTACAACGAGCTGCTGCAGGTCACCAGCGAGACCGACCCGCTCGGCCACACCACCCGCTACCTCTGGGACGAACGGGACCGGCTGCTCGCGCGTACCGATCCGCTGGGCCGTACCACCCGCTACGCCTACGACGACGCGGGCGCGCTGATCTCGGTCACCAGGCCCGACGGCGCGCGGCGCACCTGCGAGCGCGACGCCCTGCACCTGCCGGCGACCATCACCGACTACGACGGCAGCACGACCACCCTGCGCCACGACGAGCGCGGCAACCTCGTCGCCGACCCGTCCGCCAGCTACGCCTACGACGAGCACGGCCACCTGACGGCGATCACCGACGCGCTCGGCCACACCCACACCGTCGACAACGACCCCGCCGGGCTGCCCGTCGCGATCACCGACCCGGCGGGAGCCACCACGACCTGCGTACGCGACCCGTTCGGCCGCGTCAGCGCCGTCACCGACCCGCTCGGCCACACCACCCGCCACACCTGGACGGTCGAGGGCAAACCGGCCACCCGCACCACCCCGGGCGGCGCCGTCGAGCGATGGTCGTACGACGCGGAGAACAACCTCGTCGAGCACGTGGACGCCATGGGCGAGATCACCCGCTTCGAGATCGGCCCCTTCGACGTGCCCACCGCCCGCACCACCCCCGACGGGGCGCGGATCGAGTTCACCTGGGACACCGAGCTGCGCCTCACCCAGGTCACCGGCCCGCACGGCCTGACCTGGACCTACACCTACGACCTCGCGGGCAACCTGGTCGAGGAACGCGACTTCGACGGGCGGGTCCTCACCTACGTGCGCAACCCGGCCGGCAACCTCACCGAGCGGATCAACGGCGAGGGCCAGTCGACCAGCTACGTCTACGACGTCCTCGACCGGCTCATCGGCCGGCGCGCGGGCGACCGGCTCACCACGTACGACTACGACGCGCTCGGCCGTCTCACCCACGCCGCGAACCCCGACGCCGACCTGACCGTCACCCGCGACGCCCACGGCCGCGTCATCGCCGAGACCTGCAACGGCCGCACCCTGACCTCCGCCTACGACGCCCTCGGCCGCAGGGTGCTGCGCCGCACGCCGTCCGGCACCGAGACCATCTGGACCTACGACGCCCGCGGCCTTCCCCAGAGCCTGGAGACGAGCGGCCAGACCCTCCACTTCGACCACGACCCGGCCGGACGCGAGCTGTCGCGCACCTTCGGCGCCGGCGTCTCCCTGACGCACGAGTGGGACGACGACTCCCACCTGCAGTCCCAGACCCTCACCAGGGGGCCGGGCCGGCGCGTGGTCCAGCGGCGCACGTACGGCTACCGCAGGGACGGGCAGCTGACGGAGATCGACGACCTGCCGTCCGGCCGCCGCCGCTTCGACCTCGACCCGGTGGGCCGCGTCACCGCCGTCCACGGCGCCGGCTGGTCGGAGAGCTACGCCTACGACTCCGCCGGTCGGATCACCGACGCCGCCTGGCCCGCGCAGGGGGACGGCCAGGGGCCGCGCGCCTACACCGGCACCATGATCCGCCAGGCGGGCCGCACCCACTACGAGTACGACCGCCAGGGCCGCACGATCGTGCGCCGGCGCAAGGGCCTGTCCGCCAAACCCCGCACCTGGCACTACACCTGGGACGCCGACGACCGGCTGACCCACGTCACCACCCCGGACGGGGCCCGATGGCGCTACCTCTACGACCCGCTCGGCCGCCGCATCGCCAAGGAACGCACCGACGGCTCCCAGCGCACGGACTTCGTCTGGGACGGCCTCACCCTGGCCGAGCAGTCGGCCGACGACCGGGTGACGGCCTGGGACTGGGCCCCCGGCACCTTCCGCCCCCTGACCCAGACCGAACGTTCCCAGGACCAGGTGGACGAACGTTTCTACGCCATCGCCACCGACCTGGCGGGGACGCCGTCCGAGCTGGTGGACGCCGGGGGCGAGGTGGCCTGGCGCACCCGCCGCACCCTCTGGGGCGCCTCCCCGGGCGCGCTCACCACCGGCCCCGATTGCCCTTTGCGCTTCCCCGGCCAGTACGAGGACGCGGAGTCGGGCCTGTACTACAACTATCTGCGCCACTACGACCCGGACTCGGCCCGTTACGCCACCTCGGACCCGATCGGCCTGAGGGGCGGCTGGGACCCCCACGCCTACGTCCCCAACCCCCACACCTGGATCGACCCCCTGGGCCTGAGCCCGTACGGGATCTGGAGCTCGACCAGCAGCAGGACCTCGGTCGAGAACGCCTACGGCCACTGGCGCAGTCACGGGGCCGAGTTCCCGCACCTGAACAACGCGAAGGAATACGTGGAGGAGGCGACGGACTTCCTGACCGGCAGCGGTCCTGGGACTCTCACGAGGCAGCGGCCGAACGGCGACGTCGTTCGTTACAATCCCCAGACCGATCAGTTCGGGGTGCTGAACGCGCAGGGTGCTCCACGGACGTACTTCATCCCCGACCCACAGGTACACGGCCATCCGACGAACCTGGACTACTTCAATGCCCAATGACGGCGACCCCTACTGCCGGGTGTGCGGCCTTCTGCAATCCAGCCCGCCATGGGGCGATGACGGCAGGTCGCCCACGTGGGAGATCTGCGCCTGCTGCGGCACGGAGTTCGGCTATCAGGACGCGACACCGGCGGGTGTGCTGCGGGCCAGGCAGGCGTGGGCGGCCAAGGGCTACCCGTGGTTCCAGGAGTCGGAGCGGCCCGCCGGCTGGCGCGTGGAGGACCAACTCGTCCACGCCCAGCAGCTCTGAGGACCGCGGCTCAGAGCACCGCCAGCTGAACCAGCTCCACCTTCCTGGCGGTCCCCAGGTACCCCCGCCCCACAGGCCCCGCGAAGAACTGGTCGGGTTCCAGGTTCACGCCGTGTTCCCGCGCGTTCACCCGGTTCGTCGGGGTCAGCAGGCAGCGGGTGCCTGATCTGAGCATCTCCGTGACCTCCCCGGACAGCGAGCGCCGGTGCCCCTCCAGGAGCGGGGTCGCGTCACCGGCCAGGACGAGCGCGCGCCGGCCCAGTTCGGCCGGGGCGAGGATGTCCTGGAGGAGGGTGGGCAGGGTGTCGAAGCCCTGCTCGCGCGGCGTGACGGTGAGCTGGTCGAAGTCGTCCACGACGACCGCGTACCGCTCGCCGGCGAACGACTCGGCCGCCTCGCGCAGGTCGGCGTCGGTGAAGGAGGTGCCGGCCAGAGTTTCGGCGCCGGGGAGGGCGTGGGCCAGCGGCGACCTGGGCGGCGCGACGGCCAGGACGTGCACTCCGGCCCGCAGCAGCCTCGTCGCCAGGACCAGCGCCGCGTTGCTGCGCCCCGAGCCGGGAGGCCCGGAGACCAGCACCAGGTGCGGGCCGAGGTCGAACAGGTCCAGCTCGACGGGCACGACGTCGGGCCCACCGATCCCGACGGCCGCGCCGGGCAGCCGGTCCAGCGGGACGTGCGCCGGCAGCGGCGGGAACGTCTTGACCGAAGACAAGAACTCGCGGCCGTGCCGGGGCCGGCCGGGCGGCGACGGGACGCGTTCCGGCGGCAGGCACACCTGGACGTGCAGCCCCGAGGCCGCCTCGATCGCCCGCCCCGGCAGGACGGGCGGTGACACCATCCCCGACGACAGGTACGACCGCCGCGTCTCCTCCCGCGCGAACGGCAGGAACAGCCGCCGCGAGAACAAATCGGGCGTCTTGCCCCGCAACATGTCGTGCCCGCCCGCGGCCACCGTGTGCACGCCCACCGGCGGCCCGCCGGCCACGATCGAGCGCAGCGTGGCCAGCAGCGGCGTCTCGAAGAAGTCGGGATTGCCACGGTCCTCGAAGCACTCCCACCCGTCGATCACGAACACGATGACCGGCGCGGCCGGTTCCCCCGGCGACGCCTGTGCCAGCCGCCGCCGCTCCACCTCGCCCGCCAGCCACGTCACTATGCGCCTGATCCGGTCGGGCTCGCCCGCCCCCGCGACGGCCCCGCAGTGCGGCAGGTCCGCGTACGCGACCAGCCCGCCCGGCCGGTGCTCGACCACGTACAGCCAGACCTGCGCGGGCGAGGTGCGGGCGGCCAGGCTGGAGATCAGCGTCCGGCAGAACGTGGTGCGCCCCGACTGCGGCCCGCCCGCCACCATGAGCCGCTCGTTCCCGCGCAGGTCCAGCGCCATCGCGGGCTGCGCCTGGTTCGCGGGGTCGTCCGCCAGCCCGTACGGCACCCCGCCCGCCCCCTCGACCTCGCTGAGCGGAAGCGAGGCGGGCAGCGGCGGCAGCAGCGGGCGGAACGGCGGCTCGGTGGGCAACTCCTGAGCGGCGGCGAGCACCGCGGCGATGGCCAGGTCCTGATCACTGCGGCCGGCCCGAGGCGCACCGGCCGACGAGGGCCGCGGCAGCCCGAGCGCCGGCCAGGGGGCGAGCCGCGCGGTGGCGGGGGCCGCGCCGGTGGGCGGCGGGTCGCCCAGGTAGCCGGTCTGGAACAGCTGCGGCGTGCGCTGCTCGCCGCCCACCCGCATGATCATGCCCCGGCCGCGCAGCCGCGACGGGATCGTGGCCGCGTCGGGCACGCCGAGCACCTCGGTGCTGTCGGAGGGCTCGTTCTGCCGCAGCGTGATGCGCAGCGAGATGTTGTTCTTCAGCTCGGGCGAGAGCTTGCCCTGCAACGACTGCGTGGCCAGCACCAGGTGCATGCCGAGCGAGCGCCCCTTGGCGGCCACGTTCACCAGCTCGCGCAGGAAGTCGGGCGAGGTCTCCAGCACCCGGGCGAACTCGTCGAACACCATGACCAGCCGGGGCAGCCGGCCGCCCGCGTTCCAGTAGGCGTCGATCTCCCCGCCGTACCTGGCCAGGATCGCCTCGCGGCGGCGCACCTCCGCGCGTACGGAGGCCAGCACCCGCCGCGCGGCGCTCTCGTCGAAGACGTCGGCCGCCGTGTCGCCGGTCGAGCGGATCAGCCCGACCACGTGCGGGCAGTGCTCGAACGGCAGGAACGCGCTGCCGCCCTTGAAGTCGACCAGCACCAGGTTCAGCTCGTCCGGCCGGTTGGCCAGCAGCAGCGAGGTGACCAGCGTCTGCAGCAGGATGCTCTTGCCCGCGCCCGTCGCCCCGCCGAGCATCGTGTGCGGCCCGTCGGCGGCCAGGTCCACGGTCACGGGCCCGGAGCCGTCGGCCCCGATGCACACCCTGGTGGTGGGCCCCGGATCGGCGGCCCAGCGCGCCAGTACGGCCTCCGCAGCGGGAACGGGCAGGCCCAGGGCGTCCAGCAGGCGTACGGAGGCGGGGATGACGCTCTCGGCCCTGGCCAGCGTGAGCCGGTCGCGCATGGGGGCGACCGCGCGGGCGATGCGTTCCGCGGCCTGCTCCCCGAGGCTCTCCGGCTGCACGGACACCGGCAGGCCCTGGCGGCCCCTGGTGAGCAGCATGCCGGCGCCGTCCAGCTCGCAGACGCCGCGGCACTCGTTCAGGCTGCGCTGGTCGGCGCAGATCACGTACACGCCGACCGAGGGGCCCTCCCTGAGCACCTCCTTCATGCCGGGGATGTCGCGTAACGCGCGGGCTCCGTCGAGCACCACGACCACGTCCTCGGAGAAGCGGTGGTCCCTGACCTTGAGCCGCTCGGTGACCAGGTCCTTCAGCTCCTCGATCCGCTCCGTCCTGGTCTCCGGCGTGTTGCCGATCAGGCAGGGGACGGGGGCGTCCACGTTCAGGTGCGGCAGCCAGCGCGCCCAGGCCAGGTGCTCGCCTCCCGACGCGGTGATGAGGACGAGACGCAGTTCGTCGGGCGCGCGCAGCGTGCCGAGCTGGATCAGCAGCCAGCGCAGCAGCGCGTCCACCGGCTCCGGCGGGCCGATCACGCCCAGTACGCCGATCTCGCGCAGGTCCACGGTGACGGGCACCCCGCGCAGCGCAGGCTCGGCGAAGCCGGGCCACGGCTCGCCGTCGAACGCGATCGTGGCCGGCTCGTCGGCCACCCCGACGCGCAGCGTCAGGCCGTCGGGGGAGTCGGCGTTGCGCGGCCACAGCCCGGGACCCTCGTGGGTGGCGGCGAACGTCAGGTCGACCTCGTCGGGCGCCACGACGTGCCGCAGCCACTGCTCGTGCACCACGTGCTGCCGCATCCGCTCGACGGTCTCGTGTTTGCGCTGGTCGAACTCGCGTTCTTTCTTCCTGCGCTGCCGTCCTTCGACCCACTGGGTGGCGAAGAACGTGATCGGCGTCAGAATTCCGAAAAGCAGAAAATATGGACTTTTCAACAGGATGGCCATCGCGACCGCAATGGGCAGCGGAAGAAGTGAAGAAAGGAGCGCCACGGCTATATTGCGCGGCGGCGTCTCGTTCCTGGGCAGGGTGAGGCGGGCGCCGGGAACGGCGGGGGCGGGGGAGAAGGCCCGGTCGAAGTCGATGTGCCCGTCCCTGCTGGAGGTGGTCCGCAGCCGGGCGGACGGCAGCGGCGCCCAGCGCAGCCGGTCGTCGCCCACCTGGAGCACCCCGTCGGGCCGTAACACGACCGGGCCGCGCACGGGGAGCTCGTCCACCAGCGTGCCGCTGCGTGAGCCGAGATCGACGACCGTGGCCTCGCCGGTCCACGACACGTCCAGCCGGGCGTGCCGCCGGGAGACCCTGTGGTCGCGCGGCAGGCTGATGTCGGTCCACTCGCGGCCGATCACGTGGCTGCCGGGGCTCAGCCAGACCACCTGGCCGGCGTCGGGCCCGGCGAACACGCGGACGGCTCCCGCCGCGGCGAGCGGACGCCAGGGCGGCACCCGCTCGGGCTCGCCGACGCTGATCGTGACGCCCGGCACCAGCGGGCTGTCCGCGACGGTGGCGTCGGGGTCGAGCTTGCCGCTGCCGACGTAGCACGGGCGGCCCTTGACGGGGAACGGCAGCGCCCGCAGCAGGGAGCCGACTGTGGTCTCGGGCTCCGCCGTCACCTCGACGTCGGCGGAGGTGGAGGCCGCTGGATCGCGGATCGTCAACCGAATGATCATGATCCCCTCTCCAGGGGACTGAAGCACGATTTAACGGATATTTCCAGTGAGGTGGCGAGACGGGCAAACTACCTGACCCGGAGGCTCGGCCGAGGCTAGAGTGTCAATTCTCAATATCAGCGGAGCGAGCGCGATATTTCATGATATCCGCCGCGCGAGGGAGCACGCCCCCACGTGAATCACCGCGTAACCGACGAGGCCATGGTCCGAGCCCTCTATCGCGAATACGGCGCCCCCTTGATGGCCTTCGCCATCAGGCTGACGGGCGGCGATCGGCGCTGGGCCGAGGACGTCGTCCAGGAGACCCTCGTCCGCGCCTGGCGCAACATCCACGATCTCCGTACGGACTCCGGCTCGTTGATGCCCTGGCTGGCCACCGTCGCCCGCCGCGTCGTCATCGACAACCGCCGCCGCTCCGGCTCGCGCCCCCTCGACACGGTCGAGGACATCTCGGACCGCGTCCAGCCCGTGGCGGCAGAGGACGAGCGGCTGCTCAGGGAGATCGTCGTGACCGACGCGATGATGTCGTTGTCCCCGGCCCACCGTCAGGTGCTCACAGAGACGTTCCTGCTGGACCGCAGCGTCCAGGAGGCGGCGGAGACGATCGGCGTGCCCGTGGGCACGGTGAAGTCCCGCGTGTACTACGCGATGCGCGCGTTGCGCGTCGCGCTTGAGGAAAGGGGGGTGACGTTGCCGTGATCGGACAGCGTCACAGCAACAGGGGGGTGACGCCATGACGGAGGTACACCACGAGGACGTGGCCGCGTACGCGCTCGGCCTGCTCACCGACGACGAGCGGGCCGATTTCGAGCGCCATCTCGGCATGTGCCCGATCTGCGCCGCCGAAGTGGGGTCGTTCGCGGCGATGGGAGAGCTGATCAAAGGGGTGCACCCCGACGATCTGCTGCCGCATCCGCCGGACCAGCAGGTCGAGTCGCTGCTGGTACGCCGTGCGGCCACCGAGCGCAGGCGCCGCCGCTTCCACCGGGGGTTCATGAGCGCCGCCGCCTGCCTCGTCGTCGCGGCCGGGGTCTTCCTCGGCATCAGCTCCTTCACCAGCGGGCCCAATCCCGACAGCATCCACAGCCCGGCCAGAGCCCTGCTCATGACCGGCCGCACCTACGCACTGAACGATCCCTCCACGGGGGTCTCGGGGCTCGTCGGCGTGGAGGACAAGGGGTGGGGAACCCATGTCGCGCTGGAGCTCAAGGGCGTCAAGGGGCCGCTGCAGTGCCGGCTGCTGGCGGTCGGCGACGACGGCCGCTCCGAGGTGGTGGCGAGCTGGGGCGTGCCGGAGAAGGGGTACGGCGTGCCGGGGGCCGAGGATCCGCTGCTGCTGCACGGCGGCACCAGCCTGCCCCAGTCCGAGCTCAACCACTTCACGGTCCAGACCTTCGACGGCCGGATCCTGGCTTCCGTCGCCGTGTGATCCGGTCCGGACGAGTGTTGGGGGAGGGCGCGAGCTCACAACGCCTGGAGCAGGGCGCGTAGCTCGCTGATCTGCTTGGGCTCGGCGATCCCGTCCCACGGTGACAGGGCGGCCAGGCCGGCGTCCTGGTGCTCGGCCGCCCGGTCGCCACGCAGCCTGCCCAGGTGCAGGTGGGCCAGCGCGGTGCTGACCCCGAACGGGGGCAGCCTCGGCTCGGCCTCCTCCAGCAGCGCCACCACGGACTCGGCCGCGTGCCCGGGGTCCTCCAGCAGCACCCCGGCCCGCTGCACCAGGCAGCGGGCCCTGCCGGTCTCGTCCGCCGTCTCCTTGTAGAGCTCTTCGGCCTGCTCCAGGTGGGAGCGGGCGTCGAAGGACTGGCCCAGGTAGTGGTGGGTGAGCGCGAGCAGTTCGTGGGCGTGCGCCTGCGCGCCGGGGTCGCCGGCCCGCCTGGCCAGGTCGAGGGCGCGGAACAGCACGGCCCTGGCGTCGGCGTACAGGCTGCGTGCCTCCGCGCCCCTGCCGTCGTGGTCGAACGTCTGGCCCTTGCGCATGAGGAGGGCCGCGACGTTGGTCATCCTGATCGCGTGCCCGGTGACGTCGCCGCCGGACAGCGCCTGACCGTACCGTACGAGTGCCGACTCCACGGCGGTGAACTCGTCGCCCCCCGCCAGCAGCAGCGCGGCGTGCTCCAGGTGCAGCTCGGCCGGCCACGACTCCACCCTGACGCGCAGCTCGGCCGCCTGGTTGAAGTGCTGGCGGGCCTTGCGCGGATCTCCCCAGGTGAGCTGGATCGCGCACTGGCGCAGCTCGGCCGTGGCCTGCACGCGCTCGTCCCCGAGCGCCTTCGCGGCGGCGGACAGCGCGGCCGCCGCCCGCAGGCGGTCCTCGTGCCGCTGTTCGAGCCGGAACCAGGCTTCCAGGCCGTCCGCGATGCGCCCGAGCGCGCGGCCGGTCTGGCGTCCTGGCACGGCGCCGGCCAGGACCTGGAGCAGCACCCGGTCCTCCATCGCGAACCAAGTCCTGGCGTCGTCGGCGGGCAGCCGGGCGGCGTAGGCGGCGGCCTGCTCGGCGAAGTGCTCGACCAGGCGGCGCCAGGCGGCGTTCTCCCGTGGCGTCCCGGACGCGCCGCTGTCCCTGAACGCGCCGGTCACCCTGACGCGGGTCATCCGTACGTTCTCCACCAGCCCGAAGTCCGCCAGCTCGGTGATCGCGTCTTCGGCGGAGGGCACCCCGAGCAGCGCGGCGGCGGCCTGATGGTCGACCTCGGCGATCGGCAGCCCGGCCAGCAGGATGAACAGCTGCTTGGCCGTGGGCCGCAACTGCTTGATGCTCAGGTTGAGCACGAAGTCGAGCGTCTTGTCGATGGACAGGTTCCGCAGGTCGTCCACCAGCGACTGCAGCGGCACGTTGGGGTTGCCCGCCAGCCAGCGGCCGACCCTGACGATCTCCAGCGGGCTGCCCAGACAGGCGTCCACCAGCAGCGCGAGCGCCTTCGGATCCCGGGTCACGCGGTCGTCGCCGATGTGGCGGGCCAGAAGCGCCCGCCCGGCCTCGGGGGCGAGGGGGCCGAGCTGGATCGGCTCCGCGTGCTGCGGCAGCTCGTCGGAGAGCGTGCCCGCCACCACGATGTGCGCGCCTGGCACTCTGGTCGGCAGCCAGTCGACCTGGCTCCACGTGCTGACGTTGTCGAGCAGCAGCACGCAGCCGGTGCCGGTGAGCGCCTCGATCACCTGCGCGGTGGCGTCCTGGGGCTCCTGGATGGCCCCTGGCGGCCGGTTGAGCGTGCGCAGCACCCGCTGGGCGACGCTCAGCGGCGTCTCCGGATGGTTCCTGTCGGGGCCGCGCAGGTCGGCGTAGCGCTGCTTGCGGGCCTCGCCGGCCAGGTCCCACATGGCCCTGATCGCCACCGAGGAGGTGCCCGAGCCCATCGCGCCCTGCACCACGACCAGGCCGCGTTCCAGGGCCAGGTCCTTGATCTGCTGGAGCTCGCCGTCCCGGCCCACCAGGCCCTCCGGCCGGTCGGGGAAGGGCATGGGGGCCAGGGCGGGGCGGGCGGGGCGTTCGCGGCGGCGGCGTACGAGGTGGGTGATCCAGCCGGCCGCGATCGGGAAGGGCAGGGCGAGGATCGCCAGCAGCCAGGTCGGCAGGTCGCCCGCGAGCTGCTTGATCAGCTCCTCCTGGAGCAGCAGGAAGGTGCCGCCCGCCGTCACCAGGCCGCCCGTACCGAGCTCGGGCAGGTGGGCCGTGGCCCGCCGGTGCAGCCGCGACAGCCGGAAGCCCAGCCGGTCCTTCCGCGAGATGTCCGTCATCGCCGCACCTCCCGGCAGCCCGGCCGGCGGTCGTACGAACCCGTCATCGCCGCACTCCTCGCGTCAGCCCCCGGTACAGGCGGCGGGCGGTGACGGCCACCACGAGCACCGGCACCGCGGTCGCGATCACCGCCTGCGCCGCCAGCGGGCTCGCGGCGCTCATGAAGTGGCGGGCCTGCTCCAGCAGGATCAGCGGCAGGTGATCGCCCGACGGCCAGTTCAGCAGCAGCCCGACGACCGCGTCGTTCCAGACCAGGACGAACGCCAGCACCCCGGCCAGCACGACGGCGGGCCGCGCCTCGCGTACGACGTGGAACAGCTCCCAGCGGTCGCGGGCCAGCATGGGGGCGGGCACCTGGACGAACGCGTTGTGCAGGACCAGCACCGCCAGCGGGATCACCAGCGCCGCGTGCACGATGGCCAGCGCGGGCGCGGTGCCGATCGGGCTCAGCCAGCGCTGCAGCGGCACGGCGAACGCCTGCGGGGGCAGCGCGGCCAGGGCCACCGAGACCAGCAGGACGGGCCGCCAGGCGCGGCGCGGCAGCAGATGCTCGTGGGCCAGCACGTACGCGGCCGGCACCGCGGCCAGCAGCACCACGCACACGACCGCGAAGGCGCGCAGGAACGTGGTGCCCAGCGCGGCGGTGAACCCGTCGTCGGCGAAGGCGTCGGCGTACGAGGCGAGCGTCCAGGGACCGCCGCTCCACCACCCCGACCGGGCGGCGACCTCAGGCTCGCGCAGGGACGTGAGCAGCAGCGCCACGAACGGCAGCAGCCACAGCGCCGACACCACCGCGCACAGCGGCCACAGGCGCCGCCCGCGCGCCGGAGGGGGCGCGGGCGGCGCAGGCTCGGACCAGCTCACCCGCCCCCGCAGCCCGAGCAGCGCCAGCGAGGCCGCCCCCGCCACCAGCAGCGACATCAGCACCGCGAGCGCCGCCGCCCCCGCGTCGCCCAGGTCGTCGTTGTGCCGCCACCAGAACAGCCCGCCGCCCTCGACCAGCGCCTGCATCGACCCGGGCGCGCCCATCAGCACCAGGTCGAACACGCGGGCCGCGGCCACCAGCGCGAACACGTACGCCAGCGCGGCCGGCCCGGCGAGCGCGGGCAGCACCACGGACCAGATCCTGCGCCGCCGGCGCACGCCGAACGCCCTGGCCATCCGCAGCAGCCCGGCCGGCAGCCGCGCCAGGGCCTCGTGGAAGACCAGGAACGCGATCCCGGCCCATTGCCAGACGAACGCCAGCCCGAGCACCAGCCAGATCCAGCCGGGGCCGAGGAAGGGCGTGTCGGAGCCCAGCAGGGCGGCGAACAGCCCCCGGTGGTGATTGGTGTCGAACAGCAGCCGGAAGATCGCCCCCGTGGTGAGCGGGGAGACCACGGCCGGCAGGACCAGGACGACGCGCAGCACCCGGCCGGGCAGCGGGCCCGCGTTCCTGGCCAGCCAGGCCAGGCCCAGCCCCACGGCGCAGACGACCAGGACCAGCACCCACCACAGCAGCGTGTTGCCGAGCGCCTGCCAGGCGTGGACGTCGCTCAGCACGCCGGACCACGCGCCCGGCCCCGAGAGGCTGATGCCCACGGTCACCAGCAGCGGGGCCAGGATGACGCCCGCAGACAGCAGCACCGCCAGCAGCAGGTAGAGGAAGGCGTGCCGGCGGCTGAGCCGGTGCCCGACGGCCGGCACCCCGGCGTCGTGATGCGGCGCCACCTCGAACAGGAACGCGTTCCGCTCACTCATCGCGCACCCCCGCTCATGAACCGCACGCTCACGAACCGCCCGCTCGCGTTCCGCCTGCTCGCGTACCGCCCCCTCGCGTACCGGCCGCTCACCCGTCGCCCTCCCCGGCGGCGGCCACGATCTTGTCGCGGGCGGCGGCGGCCGCCCGCGCGGGGGCCGCCGCCTCGGCCGCGACCTCGGTGAACAGCTCGGTGAGCACGCGCCACAACCCCCTGCCGTCGCCGCCCTCCAGCGGCCCGATGAGCCGGTCGGACAGGTCGTAGTGGCGGTTCGCGCCCTGGCTCAGTTCTTGCGCGGGTCCGGCCAGCAGCGGGTGGGACGGCTGGCTGAACGGCGTCAGGAAGCCGCCGTCGTCGACCCAGGCGGTCAGCGCGTCACGTTCGCCCGGCACCCGGGGCCTGGTCAGCCAGTCGACGAAGGTGACGGCGTCGGGACCGCCGCCGCGCATGGCCACCGCGACGTCGCCGCCGACCACCAGCGGCGGCTCCTTGCCCTGGTGGGCGGGGAAGCGGAAGTGCCCGGCGATGTCCGCGCCGCCGTGCAGCTCGATGACCGGCAGCGCGAAGTCGGGCGCGGCGACCAGGTCGGCGGTGCGGTAGGTGAAGACGTCGAGGATGGAGTCGTGGAACTGCATGGTCAGCGCCCGCCGCCCCTGCTCGGGGGTGAACGCCTCACGCCAGATGTCGGCGAGCAGCGTGAGCGCCTCGGTCACCTGGGTCACGCCCCACCAGTCCGCGTTGCCCTTCCCGGCGGGCGGGAAGAGCCCGTCGTAGACCTCGGGGGCGTAGGCGAGCAGGACGTTCTCGAACCAGTCGCTGAGCACCCACCCGTCGGCCGCCCCGATCGCCAGCGTGCCCGGCGCCGGCCTCCAGGTGGCCAGGTCGGCGGGTTGCGTCTGCTCTCCCGCGCGGTGCCACACGAGCGACTTGTGCGCGAGCTTGAACCAGGTGCCGAGCTCCTCCCCGCTCCCGTACGGCGTCACGAGCCGCCGCCAGAACCCGGGCTGCGTGTGGCCGCCCTCCCTGGGCCGGACGCGGGGGCGTACGAGAGGGTCGAAGAGCAGCCCCAGCCGGGGGATGACCGCCACGTCGGGGATGACGTCCTGGGCGGGCCCGCGCAGCAGGGCGCTGATGTTGTCGCCGGCCGAGTAGACGCTGACGGGCCTCCTGAAGCGCTCCACGAACGCGTCCACCACCCGGCGGAACCTGCCTAACTCCGCCCCGCTCCAGACCACGGCGACGCGCAGCGGCGGCTGCGCCGCGCAGCCGGCCAGCGCGGCGCCCGACAAGACGCCCGGCACGGTGGCGAGCAGCGCCCTACGGCTGAGCGGCATCTTCGATCTCCCAGTAGTGAGAAGGGGAGGCGAGGCTGGCCACCCTGGTCCTGTCGTCGGTGACGACGAGCACGGCGAGCCCGGGGTCGGCGCCGAGGGCGCCGCTCACGGCGGCGTGGCAGGGCCCGCAGCCCGTGCGGTCCTCGATCACCATCACCTTGACGGGCAGCAGCCGGCACAGGGCGCGGGCCAGCGCGACGCTCAGCCGCTCGTCGTGGGCGAGTTCGTGCGGTCGTGAGCGGAGAAAGCCCTGGATGTCCAGCCGCCTGGCCATGTACGCGATCCGCCCGTGCACGAACGACGGCGCCAGGTCGTCGCCGGCGGCCAGCGCGAGGTTCCGTTCGACGGTCAGGTGCGGCAGCAGCCCGGCGTTCGCGGGGACCAGCCCGATCTCGCGCTCCGCCGGCAGCCGCATGGTGACCTCCTCGCCGCCGACGCGGATCCGGCCGCCTAAGGGCATCTCCAGGCCGAGCAGCAGATCGGTGAACGCGTCGGCCTCGGCGGCGTCCGCGGCCACCACGACGGCGGTCTGGCCGGGGTCGAGCGTGAGCGGATCCGGGGCCAACCGGCGCCTTGTCCCGCGCGGGTCCCAGGTGAGGCCGGTGATCTCCAGAAGTGACACGTGTGCAACCGCCGTGAACTCGCGATGTCATCCGCACTTGACGTTTTCACAGTCGGTGGATCACGGCAACGTGATTGCCCGATCCCGCTACGTGCTCGCCGCTTGATCCGCTCGTGCCGGCCGCCCGGCCCCGCCGCGTGCGCGCCGGCCGATCCGCTACCTGCTGGACGGCTTCCGCTACGCGCTCGCCCGCCTCGCGGCGAAGTGGGCGCGGAACCAGTCGGTGGCGTGGCCGGCCACGGCGTCCAGCGCGCCGGGCTCCTCGAACAGGTGGGTGGCGCCGGGCACGATCACGATCCGGCTCTCGGCGGCCAGGCGTTCCTGGGCCCCCTCGTTCAGCTCCAGCACCACCGGGTCCCTGCCGCCCACGATGAGCAGGGTCGGCGCGCGTACCGCCGCCAGCCTCGGCCCGGCCAGGTCGGGCCGGCCGCCGCGCGAGACGATCGCGGCGATGTCGTTGCCGGGCGTGGCCGCCGCCCACAGGGCCGCCGCCGCTCCCGTGCTGGCGCCGAAGTAGCCGATGGGCAGGCCGACCGCATCGGGCTGCTCGCGTGCCCACGCGGTGCGTTCCAGCAGCCGCGCGGCCAGCAGCCCGATGTCGAAGACGTTGGACCTGTCGGCCTCCTCCTCCGGGGTGAGCAGGTCGAACAGCAGCGTGCCCAGGCCGGCCTCGTTGAGCGCGCCGGCCACGTACCGGTTGCGCGGGCTGTGCCGGCCGCTGCCGCTGCCGTGCGCGAACAGCACCAGGCCCTGCGCCCCGTCAGGAACGATCAGATCGCCGGACATGCGTCCCTCCTCTCGCCGCACGCTGCCGCTACCCGGTTACGGACAGCTCTATCAGCTTCCTAGCTGGGCATTTACTCGATATGGAGACCGAAACCGGGCGCAAACCCGCACCCGCCGGCTCCCCGCTCGACCGCATCGTCTCAGGCGGGGCGTCGGCGCTGGCGCTCGTGCGCAGCATGGGGATCGGGCACTGGCTGCGCATGGAGCGGGAGGTGCTGGCTCAGACGGTCAAGGTGACGGGCGCGTGCGTGCTCGGGTGGTGGCTGGCGGAGTACGTACTGCATCTGGACCTGCCGGTGCTCGTGCCCATCGGCGTGCTGCTGACGGTGTCGGCGACCGCGTACAGCACGCTGGTGCGAGGCGCGCAGCAGGTCATGGCCGTCGTCGTGGGCGTGGCGGTGGCCACCGCGCTGGTCTGGCTGATCGGCGCGAACGCGGTGACGCTGGCCGTGCTCGTGGTGGCCGGCCTTGTGGTGTCGCGGCTGCTCAACCTGCCCGCCCAGAACGTGCAGATCCCGATCTCGGCGCTGCTCGTGTTCGCCCTGGGCAGCAGGTACGGCTTCGAGCGCCTCGCGGACGTGCTCCTGGGCGCCGCCATCGGCGTCGCGGCCAACCTCCTGATCGCGCCCCCACGCCACGTGGACAAGGCAGGCAAGGAGCTGTGCGGCCTGTCCGCCGAGCTGGGCGACCTGGCCGACGACATCTCGCACGGGCTGCGGGACGGGTGGGACGCGGGGATGGCCCGCGAGTGGCTGGATCGAGCCAGGACGCTCTCGCAGCGGCTGGAGGACACGGAGCAGGCCGCCGAGCAGGCGGCGGAGTCGGTACGCCTGTCGCTGCGCCGCAGCCGCTTCGACCGCAGCCTGAACCAGGTGGCCGAGGCCGCCACCTGCCTCGACCACGCCTGTCACCAGCTCAGGAGCCTCGCCAGGGGCCTGGTCGACCTCATCGCGGGAGTCCGCGGCCTGCCCGGCGAGCGCGGGGCCGACCTGCCCGAGGCGCTGGCGGACGAGCTGGCGGCGCTGGCCCGCGTCTTCCGCGGCTTCGGGCACTTGCAGGTCGGCCGGGGCCGGCGGGAGGACCTGGCGGACCTGCGCGCGGCCCTGGAGGAAGGGGAGTGGCACCAGCAGCGGCTGGCGACCACGTTCCGGCAGACCAGGCACGCGGAGCTGGGCTCGCTGCAGGGGGCGCTCCTGGACGCCTGCGCGCGCATCCGCCACGAGTTCGACCCGGACTCAGGCCCGCACACCCTCGCCTTCCCGACGCATGATTGATCCATGCGGGAACATCCTGAGCCCGACTGCCGGCTCCACCCCCACCTGGAGACACGCCCCTCGGGCATCGAGGGCACGGGCCTGTTCGCGACCGCCGCCGTACCCGCGGGCACCGTCGTCTCCCGGATGGGCGGTCGCCTGGTGAACGACGACGAGCTGCGCCGGCTGATCGCCGCGCCCGGGTACGTCGACACCATCACGGTGGACGTCGGCCGCCATCTGGTCCTGCCGCCAGGCCGCCCCATCGGCAAGAGCAACCACAGCTGCGACCCGAACCTGTGGTGGACCGGCCCCTACACCCTGGCCGCCCGCCGCGACCTGGCCCCCGGCGACGAGGTCACCAACGACTACGCCACCAGCACCGCCGAGCCCGGCTTCACCCTCGACTGCCGGTGCGGCACGGCGCTGTGCCGGGGCCGGATCACGGGGGAGGACTGGCGCCGCCCCGACCTCCAGGAGCGGTACGGCGAGCACTGGGTGCCGGCCCTGCTGCGCCTCATCGCCCAGACCTGAGCGTGGTGCCGGTCCCGCCGCTGTTCATCTGCCACGCCCAGAATGCCGGTGCCTGGCATACTGCTCGGATGTCCGATTTCGCCGAGTTCCGAGCCAAGGGGCGCGAGGCCCTGCTGTCCGGCCGGGCCACGTATGACAGTCCCATGGCGGACGGCTCCCCCCGCTGGGGAGCCGCGGCCGTGCTGCGGCCCGAGGGTGAGGTCGTGGCCCGCATGACGGACCTGGCCGCCACCCTCGACGCCCCCGGCCACTGGGTGCACGGCGGCCGGACCCTGCACGTCACGATCAGGTCGCTGGAGCCGTACCGTACCGTCATCCCCGCAGATGACCCCCTGCGCCGGGCCTACGGCGCGGCGCTGGCGGAGGCGGCCGAGGACCTGCCGCCGGCCAGGGCGTATTTCGCGGGAGTGAGCCCGCACCCCGGCGGCGTGCTGGTCGGCGTGCACCCGCTGGACGAGACCCTGGACACGCTGCGCAAGCGTTTCGCCGGCGCGCTGGATTCGCGCGGCGTGCGCGATCTGGATCACGGCCGGGTCCGCGACCTCTGGTACGTCAGCCTGCTGCACTTCGCCGCCCCCCTGACGGACGCCAGGCGGATCGTCGAGTGGTGCGACGCCCACGCCGGCGCCGACTTCGGCACGGCCGAGCTGCCGACGGCGGAGATCGTCCAGTTCGTGCTGACGGGCACGACCGTCCGCGTCGACAGCCTGGAACAGGTCACGCTGGGAACCGCCTGATCTCGGCGTTCAGCCCAGCAGCAGCGCCGTGACGAAGTGCAGCAGGTGCCAGGCCACGTAGGCGCTGAGCGAGCAGAACGCCCACTCCTTGCCCCGCCCGATCCTGGCGATCCAGCGCAGCTCCTCGGCCGGCTCGCGCCGCGCCCGCAGGCTGCCCGCGACGAAGTACGCCGAGATCAGCCAGGCCGCCCCCGATACCACGACCAGGGTGAGCGAGAGCGCCGTGAGCACAGGCGAGCCCACGGGAAGGTCGGGCGGCAGGAACTGGCGGCCCCAGACCCCCGCGACCCCGGCGAGCACGACGGCGGTGATCCGCCTGTCCTTACGCGCCTGTCGCTTGAGCCATTGCAGGTCTCGACGCAGATGATTCTTGAGCATCCGGATCACCTCCGAGTGGAGTAGCTGGCCCTGCCAGCTAACGAGAAGATCCGGAAAAGATCTGCGACCTCTGATTTCAAGTTTCCCGACTTATGTCGGCCTTTCACGACAAATTGCGGATTTCCGCGGCGACGCGCTGCGCCTCGAAAACGTCGCCCACCTCTTCCAGCGTCCGCCTGGCGTCCCGGAGATAGGACAGCGCCGCCCCGCGCCGCCCCAGCCGGGCCGAGATCAGCCCGAGCGCCCGCAACGCGCACCCGTGGTCGCGCCGCGTCCCGCACTCCAGGTGCACGTCCCTGGCCTGACGGGCGTACACCAGCGCCTCGTCCGCGCGGTCCAGATCGAGCAGCACCATGGCCAGCGTGGTCAGCGCCGCCGCCCACCGGTCGCGGGTGCCGGTCTCGTTCTGCAGCTCGGCCGCCTCCCTGGCCGGCTCCAGCGCGCGGGCCGGCTCGCCCGCCGTGTGCAGCGCCGTCGCCGTCGACAGCAGCGCGCTGGCCCGGTTGTCGCGCAACTCCTCCCTGATCTCCAGCGACGCCGTGGCCGCCCGCAGCGCGGAATCGTGCAGCCCCAGCGACAGGTACGTGTACGCCAGCGTCTCCTGCACGTCGGCCTCGGCCCGCCGGTTGCCCAGGCCCTGCACGATGTCCAGGGCTTCGAGCGCGTACACGAAGGCCACCTGGGGCAGGCCCTGCCGCCTGCGCACCCGCGCCAGCCGGTTCAGCATGCGGGCCTCCACCGGCTCGTCGTGGATGACCCGGCTGATGACCAGCGCCTGGTTGAGGTAGTCGTCGGCCCGCTGGTAGTCCGACAGCCGCCAGTGCACCAGCCCGATGTCCCCCAGCGTCTCGGCCTTGCCCTGCTCGTGGTGGAGCTCGACCTGCACGGCCAGCGCCTGCTCGTAGTGGTCGAGCGCCTCGTCGTAGCGGGAGCTGTTGCGGGCGATCCGGCCGAGCGCGCACAGGGCCCGGCCGCAGCCGTACTGGTCGCCGGTGGCCGTGTAGCCGGCCAGGGCACGTTCGGCGTCGCGCCGCGCGTCGTGCTGCAGCCGCAGCAGGTCGTAGCTCTCGGCCAGGCAGAGCAGCGTCTCGGCCTCGGCGTGCTCGTCGCCCAGCTCGTGGCAGATGGACAGCGCCTCCAGCCCTTCGGACAGCGCGGCGTGCGGTTCGCCCAGGTCGCGCTGCACCGTGGCCAGGATGATCAGGCTTTGGGCGGTGCCGCGCCGGTCGCCGAGTTCCTCGCGTACGTCGAGCGCCTGGCCGGCGTACTGCAGGGCCAGTTCGTACCGCTCCTGCGACAGGTGCAGCCGCGACAGCGCGTGCAGGCTGCCGGCCACGCCCGCCCGGTCGCCGATCTCCCGGTAGAGGTCGAGGGCCTCCCCGGCGCAGGCGAGCGCCTCCTCGCTGTTGCCCGCGATGCCGTGCACCTCGGCCAGGTCGTTGAGCGCCCGCGCCCGGCCGACGCGGTCGCCGAGCGAGTCGAAGTCGGCCAGCGCCTCGCCGATGAACCTGGCCGCAAGCGTCGAGGGCCCGATGTCGCGGTGGATCGAGCCCAGATGGCCGCGCATCAGCGCGATGGCCCGCCGGTTGCTCACCTGCATCGCGCAGGCCAGCCCGCCCTGCTGGATCTCCAGGTTGTTCTCGTAGTACCGCAGCCGCCTGAACGGCTCGAACACCGCCTCCGCCAGCCGCCAGGCCATCCCGTGCGCGCCACTCTCCTCGGCCAGCCGGACGACCGAGACCAGCGAGCGCCGCTCCGCCTCGAACCACTCGCGCGGCGTCTCCGGGTCCGATGCCACCGCCAGGTAGTGATCGAGCAGCCGCGCCCTGGCCTCGCGCACGCCCGCCTCCGCGTGCCGGCCCAGCTCCCTGGCCAGCCGCTTGACCAGGTCGTGCACCCGATAGCGGGGTCCCGGCAGCGGCTCGACCAGGTACGCCCGGTGCAGCCCCTCGACCGCCAGCACGGCCTCGCTCACCGGCGCGCCGAGCGCCGCGGCCAGCACCTGGGGCGTGAAGTCCCGCCCGGGCAGCAGCCCGACGTGCCGGAACGCCCGCCGCTGCGCCCGGCTCAGCGACTCGTACGCCAGATCGAGCGCCGACCTGAACGCCTCCTCCGGATCGCCCATCAGCAGCCGATCGGGCCTGCGCAGCTCCCGCACCCGCGAGCCGACGCTCAGCCCGGGGTTCTCGGCCAGCTTGGCCGCCGAGATCCGCAGCGCGAACGGATGGTACGAGCACACCCGCGCCAGCTCGGCCAGCGCGTCCCGGTCGGCGGCCCTGGGCGAGCCCTCGCCGAGCACCGCCACCAGCAGCGCCACCGCGCTGCCCGGGTCGAGCACCGGCAGGTCCATGAGGTCGGCGTGCCCGGTGGCGCGCAGCGGCGCCATCCGCGTCCTGCTGGTGACCAGCACCACGCAGTCCCCGCTGCCCGGCAGCAGCGCCCGCACCTGCGCGGGGTCGGCGGCGTTGTCGAGGATGAGCAGCAGCCTGCGCCCGGCGATCCTGCTGCGGTAGAGCAGCATCAGCTCGGCCTCGTCGGCGGCGGGCATGTGCTCGGCGACGCCGAGCGAGCGCAGGATCTGCCCGAGCGCCTCGGCCGGGTTCATCGGCGGCTGGGTGGGCGACTGGCCGCGCAGGTCGATCACGATCTGCCCGTCGGGGAAGCGGTCGGCGTGCATGTGGGCCCAGTGCGTCACCAGCGCGGTCTTGCCCACGCCGGGCAGGCCCTGCACGACCATGGTGTTCGTCCTGCTGGGCCGCTCCAGCCAGGCGGTGAGCTGCTTCAGGCTCTGGTGCCGCCCGGTCAGGTCGGGGACGGTGGGGGGCAGCTGGCGCGGTTTCGGCACCTCGCCCACCGGCAGCGGCTCGGCCGGTCCCGCCGGGCGCGACAGGAACGGGGTCACCTTCCCCAGCCACGGCGCCGACAGGTGCTCCCAGCTCCCGGCGGCGGCACGCAGCGCGGAGGGGTCGGCGATGCGCAGCCGTCGGTAGCCGGGCCGGACCAGCCAGCCCCGCCGCGCCCACTGGCCGAGCTGGCGCTGCACCACGTCGGGCGAGGTGCCGACCAGGTCGGCCAGGGTCTCGGTCGACAGCGGGGGCGGCGACTCCGAGGCCAGCCCGTAACGCTCGTCGAGGTGCAGCAGCCACACCGCCAGCCGGGCGGCGACGGGGGCGCGGGCCAGGGCCTCGTGCCTGCGAGCGGCCACGTTCCTGGCGAACAGCTCCTGGACCAGCGCGCCCGCCACGGCTGTGCCGGCGCTGGCACGCTCGCGCAGCCGCCGCAGGTCGATGGGCCAGACCCGCACCTCGGTCAGCGCGTCCACCCGGACGCGGTCGGCGGGGCTCCAGAAGGCCAGCTCGCCCACGAGGTCGCCGTCGCCGCGCAGGTCGTGCACGACCTCGCGCTCGCCGGACGGGCCGTATTCGCGGGCGTAGCCGTAGTCGATGACGTAGACGCTGGTCGCCGGCCGTAACGGTGAGCAGATCACCTCGTTGCGGCGGTAGAGGCGGGGACGCGTGCCCTCGTCGACCAGCGACCTGAAGAGCCCCATCGGACACCACCCCCTTCAGGACGGCGGTGTCCCCCACGTGACAGCGGTCGCGCGGCCCGTACGGCGACCTGTCACATCAGTGGAGCGCAGCGGCAACCGGCTGTCAATCAGCTGCCGGGGGGGAGATCAGACGTTGGCGGCGTCGGCCCGGTCGGGCACGAATCGGTAGCCGACATTACGGACGGTGCCGATCAGGGATTCGTACTCGGTGCCGAGCTTGGCGCGCAGTCGCCGGACGTGCACGTCGACCGTCCTGGTGCCGCCGAAGTAGTCGTAGCCCCACACCTCCTGCAGCAACTGGGCCCGGGTGAAGACCCGGCCGGGGTGCTGGGCGAGGTATTTGAGCAGCTCGAACTCCTTGAAGGTGAGGTCGAGCACGCGCCCGCGCAGCCGGGCGGTGTAGGTGGCCTCGTCGATCGACAGGTCACCGCTGCGGATCTCGTCGGGCACGTCTTCAGCCGTGGCCTGCGAGATGCGGCCGGTGGCCATGCGCAGCCGCGCCTCCACCTCGGCCGGCCCGGCGCTGTCGAGCAGCACGTCGTCGGCGCCCCACTCGGCGGTCATCGCGGCCAGCCCGCCCTCGGTCACGATCACCAGCAGCGGGCAGTCGATCCCGGTGGTGCGGATCAGCCGGCACAGGCTCTTGGCCTGCACCAACTCCTTGCGCGCGTCGACCAGGACGGCGTCGGCGGGTGGAGTGTCGATCAGGGCGGACGCCTCCGCTGGAGCGACGCGGACCGAGTGGAGCAGCAACCCGAGCGCCGGGAGCACCTCGGCGGACGGCTCGAGGGCGTTGGTCAGCAGCAGCAGGTTGCTCATTACGGCCTCCTCAAACGCGCAAGGACCCGGGGGCTTCGTCGCCCAGGTCCTGTAGGTGAGGATATCCCACGAGTAAGTCGCGTCCATTGCGCGTCCAACTGGTGAACAGCGCGTCAACCGAAACATGGTTGTTAAGGACGGCGCACAATGGACGCAAACCGATTGTGAGGCAAGGCATGGCCACGGGAAAAATACGTTATTGGGCGGCGGCCAAGGAAGCGGCCGGTGTCGCCGAGGAGCCGTTCGACGCGCTCACGCTTGGTGAACTCATGACGAAAATCACACAAAATCGTACAGAACTGGCCCGAGTTGTCCGGCGCTGCTCGTTCTTGATCGACGGTACGCCGGTCGGGCGGCGACCCCACGACGAGGTGATCCTCGGCGACGGCGCGACGGTGGAGGTGCTGCCCCCCTTCGCCGGGGGGTGACGCGGCGCTTTGCGGGGTGATGCAGCGCTTTACGGGGGAAGGAGCATGCCAGTCGGTAGGCTTCTGACCCCCCGCTCATGACAGGGAGCCCCATGCGTAAGCTGATCGTTTTCCTGATCGTGCTCATCGTCCTCCTTGTCGCCGTCGACCGGGTCGCCGTGGCCGGGGTCGAGCGCGACCTGGGAAACAGGATCGCCGCCGCGGCCGACCTGTCCGGCCCGCCGACCGTGTCCATCGAGGGCATCCCGTTTCTCACTCAGGCCGCGTCGGGGCACTATCCGGAGGTACGGTTCGATCTCGGCACCTTCAACTACGGAGGCGTGCCGGTCAAGAACCTGCGGGGCGCCGCCTACGACGTGACGGCGCCCCTCGCCGACGTCCTCCAGAACAGAGCCAACATCGAGGCCCGTCGCGTCACCATCAGCGGCACCCTCACCAGGGCGACGATCGACAAGTACGCCCCCGAGGGCGTCAAGATCGGCGGCAACGGGCGGCGGCTCACGGCGTCGGGCGAGGTGACGATGGGGGTGAACAAGGTGAAGTTCAACGCGGAGATGCGGATCGAGGTCGCCGACGGCGGCATCAAGCTCCAGGCCGAGAAGATCCAGGGCGTGCCCGTGCCCGGCCAGCTCGCGCAGCTGATCTCCTACACCATCCCGTTCAAGGGAGACCTGCCCTTCGACGTCAAGGTCACCGGCGTCAAGAGCGTGGCGGAAGGGCTCGAGTTCTCCGCCGAAGCGTCTGACGTGCCGATCCGTGGATGAGCCTGAACCACTTCGCCCCGCCGTTCGTGATGAGGGTGTGAGTACAGCAGGCACCGCCGACGAGGAACTCGTGAGGACCCTCTTCGACGAGCACGCTGGGCCCCTGTACGGCTACGTTCTGCGACTGACCGGTGACTCGGGGCGGGCGGAGGACGTCGTCCAGGAGACGCTGCTGCGTGCCTGGCGACATCCCGACGCGCTGTCCGACCGTCCCATCCGCGCGTGGCTGTTCACGGTGGCCCGAAATCTCGTCGTCGATCAGCACCGCGCGAAGAAGGCGAGACCGCAGGAGACCGGTGACGAGGCGCTGGCGGTGCTGCCGGCGGACGACGAGCTGGAGCGCGCGGTCGAGTCGTGGGCGGTGGCCGGGGCGCTGGCGGCGCTGCGGCAGGAGCACCGCGAGGTGCTGCTGGAGGTCTACTACCGGGGGCGATCGGTGAAGGAGGCGTCGGCGACGCTGGGCATTCCGCCGGGCACGGTCAAGTCCCGTACCTACTACGCGTTGCGCGCCCTGAAACTGGCGCTGGAGGAACGGGGGCTGGCACCGTGATGACGTGCGAGGAGGTGCGGATCGCGCTGGGCGCCCACGCCCTCGGCGCGCTCGACCCGGAAGAAGCACTGGAGATCGACCACCACCTGGCCACCTGCGAGGCGTGCGGCGCCGAGCTGGTGGAGCTGGAGGGCGTGAGCGCCTTCCTGGGCAAGGTGTCGGAACGCGACGTCGAGTTGGTGGCCAGCCCCCCGCGCCAGGTGCTCGACCGGCTGCTGAACGACCGCGTCAGGCGCAACAGGCGCGGCCGGATCCTGATGTCCGTGGCCGCCTCGGCGGCGGTCCTGGTGGTCGGCGGCACGGTGTGGACGGCCGCCGTCCAGGTCAGGCCGGCCGCTGAATCCGCCGCGGCGGGGGCACCCGCGGACGCCCGGAGCTCCCGGGCGGTGGATCCGGACGCGCCCCGCGTGCTGCAGGACGACGGCTCCGCCGAGCGGGCCGCCCCCGCCGAGCCCGCCCCCGCCGAGCCCGCCCCCACCGAGCGCGCCCCGGCCGAGTCGGCGCAGCCGCGTAAGGCGATGCCGTCGGCGAGCGCCACCGGGCAGGCCGAGAGCGACGTGTCGCCGTACGGCGCGGCCACGCCGAAGCCGTCCGCGAGCCCCATGCAGAGCCGGAAGGCGGTCGAGAACGGCCGCGAGTTCAGCGGCGCCAACAGGGCCGCCGACTACCGGGCCACCGTGCTGGCCTGGCCGACCGGCACGGGCACCGAGCTGGGCGTACGCGTGAGCGGCGTGCCGGTGGACACGAACTGCGCCCTGGTCGTCGTCGGCGTCGACGGGCGGCGCGAGACCGCGACGGAATGGGTGGTCAGCCGGGAGTCGTACCAGGACAAGGCGGTCTTCCGCAGTGAGACGACGATGAGCGTGCGCGAGATCGCCAGGTTCGAGATCGTGGATCGGAAGGGCGCGCGGCTGGTCGTGGTGACCGTCCCGGCGAAGGCGCGCCGATAATCCCCATCTGCCTGGAAGCAATCGCGGGCGTCCGTGGTTGCATCGAGGGATGACGGGATTGTGGGTGGTGCTGGCGACGCTGGCGCTCGGGACACTGATCGGGGTGATCCGCCTGCGCCGCGACGGCCGCATACGCGACACGGTGAGCGACACAGCGGCCGCTACTGGGGCCGCCACTGGGGCAGCTACTGGGGCCGACACGGGCGGTGAGCGGCTGTCCGCCGCCGACCTCGGCTCGGGGCTGGGCGAGCGGGCCACGCTCGTGCAGTTCTCGACCGCCTTCTGCCAGCCCTGCCGGGCCACCCGGCGGATCCTGGCCGACGTGAGCGAGCTCGTGCCGGGGGTCAGCCACGTCGAGATCGACGCCGAGTCCCGGCTCGACCTCGTCCGCCGGCTGGACATCATGCGCACCCCGACCGTGCTGGTGCTCGACCAGGCGGGCCTGATCGTCAAGAGGGCGTCCGGTCAGCCGCGCAAGGCCGACGTCCTGGCCGCGCTGGCGGACGCCGTACCGGAGTCGTGACGGTGAGCCCCGTGAGCCCGACTGCGAGCCCGGCTGTGAGTCCGACTGCGCGCTCGACTGTGATGCAGGCCACATTCGTCTCACCAACCGGACGAGATGTGACAGATGTCGAGACGCCGAGTAGTGTCGTGCTCATGAACCCGACGACAGAGCTGCTGACGAAGCGGCGCGCGGTTGATTTCTGCCGTGTCGCCACCGCGCTCTGTCGCGCTGCCTGAGGACGATCTCGCGCGGACTTTCGATCCGCCCCAAATCGACCCCTTCAGGAGCATCCTGCGATGCGTGCCGATCCTAGAGCGCTGCGCTTCGGCGCGGCCATCACCACCCTGGTCCTCGCCTCCGTCCTGGTGACGGGGAGTTCCTGGCTGCTCGCCGCCCAGACGGTGGTCTTCGCACTCGGACTGGTGTGGCGCTCACCGTACGCGATGCTCTTCAAGGCGCTGGTCCGCAGCGCCCCGAAGGAGACCGAGGACGCCCGCCCGCCCCGCTTCGCGCAAGGGGTCGGACTGGTCTTCGCGGTCGTGGGTCTGGCCGGATATCTCACCGGGATCACGCCGCTGGCCCTCGTGGCCACGGCCGCGGCTCTCCTCGCCGCCTTCCTCAACGCAGCCTTCGGATTCTGCCTTGGCTGCGAGATGTACCTGCTCATTCGCCGTCTACTGCCCGCCGCCAAAATGGAGGTATCCCAATGAGCCGCTCCGCCGCCCTGGTGGACGCCGACTGGGTCGAGGCCAACCTCGACACGCCCGGAGTCGTCCTCGTCGAGGTCGATGAGGATGTCAGCGCTTACGACAAGGGCCACATCCGTGGCGCCGTGAAGGTCGACTGGCGCACCGACCTACAGGACCCGGTGCGCCGCGACTTCGTGGACAAGACCGGCTTCGAGGCCCTGCTGTCCGACCGAGGCATCTCCAACGACGACACCGTCGTGCTCTACGGCGGTAACAACAACTGGTTCGCGGCCTACGCCTACTGGTACTTCAAGCTTTACGGCCACCAGAACGTGAAGCTGCTCGACGGCGGGCGCAAGAAGTGGGAGCTCGACTCGCGCGAGCTGGTCCGCGACGTGCCCGAGCGGGCCAAGACGCAGTACGTCGCCCAGGAGCAGGACACCGCGATCCGCGCCTTCCGCGACGATGTCGTCACCGCGATCGGCAAGCTCAACCTGGTCGACGTGCGCTCGCCCGACGAGTTCACCGGCAAGCTGCTGGCCCCGGCCCACCTCCCGCAGGAGCAGGCCCAGCGCGGCGGCCACGTGCCCACCGCGCGCAACATCCCGTGGTCGAAGGCGGCCAACGACGACGGCACGTTCAAGTCCGACGACGACCTGCGCACCCTCTACCAGGAGGCCGGCGTCAACTTCGGCAAGGACACCATCGCCTACTGCCGCATCGGCGAGCGCTCCGCGCACACGTGGTTCGTGCTGCACGAGCTGCTGGAGCAGGCCAACGTGAAGAACTACGACGGTTCGTGGACCGAGTACGGCTCGCTCGTGGGCGTGCCGATCGAGCTGGGGGAGGCCCGCTGATGTCGAGCGCAGCACAGGGGTGCGGAGCACCCGAACAGACCATCGCGTTGCCGGCCGGGATCGACCTGGCCAACCAGGCCGTGATCCAGGGCGTCGTGACCGGCGCCGGCACCGCCTACGCGCGGCTGCTCGACCACTCCGGTGAGTTCACCGGCGAGGTCGTGGTGTCCGACGACGGCATCTTCCGCTTCTTCGCCGCTCCCGGCGACTGGACCGTCCGCATCATCGCGGGCGGCGGCGTCACCAGGGACGTCCAGGTGGAGGCCAAGCTGGGCGAGGTCGCCCAGCTCGCCGTGGCCGTCTGACCCGTCACACGCGTTGATTCGGCAGGGGCCCGCGTCCGTCACGGACGCGGGCCCTCGCGTGTGCACGGGCGCAGGTTCTCGGCCTGCTCACAAGCGTGCGGCCTCGGTGTGCAACCGTCTCCCGCCGGGTGGTGTTGTAGAGGACGTGAGTGATTCCGACTGCGCTGACCCGGTGCGCAAGGCACTGCTCGACGACCTCGACGAGGGGTTCGCCGAGCTGTACGCCGCCCATCGCGGCCTGGTCTTCTCGACCGCGCTGCGGCTGAGCGGGCGCTGGCCCGACGCCGAGGACCTCACGGCGGAGACGTTCCTGCGCGCGTACCGGGCGCTGGCCGGATACGAGCGCGACCGCGTCGCCCAGCTCCAGCCGCGGGCCTGGGTGATGACGATCCTGATGAACGTCTGGCGCAACTGCGCCAGGACCAGGTCCCGCAAACCGCCGCCCGACCTGCCCGGCGAGCCGGTCGACGCCGTCGATCCGCACGAGGACGTCGAGGCGGCGGCCGTCCGCCGCGAGACCGGCGACGAGCTGGCCGGGCTGCTGGCCCTGCTGCCCGAGGAGCAGCGGGCCGCGGTCGTGCTGCGGCACGTCGTGGACCTGCCGGTCAGCGAGATCGCCACCGTGCTCAAGATCCCCCAGGGTACGGTCAAGTCGCACGTGTCACGGGGGCTGAAGCGGCTACGCGCACTGGGAGGTGCCCGATGACCGAGGACGAACTGCTCACCGGACTGGCGGCGCTGGCCGCCGAGCCGCCGGACGGGCTGCTCGACCGGATCGCGGCCCGCTGGGTCAGCGTGCCGGGGCCGATCGGGGAGCTCTCGGTGGCCTTCACCGAGGAGGGCGTGGCGTACGTGCACGCGGGCGGCGGGTTCGCGCAGGCGCACAGGAAGCGCTTCGGCCGCCCGCTGCTGCCCGCCGCGCGCCCGCCCGCCGGGCTGCTGCCCGCGCTGCGCACCGGCCGGTCGGCCGGGCTGCGGCTGGACCTGCGCGGCGTGAGCGACTTCCAGCGTGACGTGCTGGAGGCCGTCCGTACGATCCCGCGCGGCGAGGTGCGCCCCTACGCGTGGGTCGCGGCCCGCGTAGGACGGCCCAGAGCGGTGCGCGCGGTGGGGACGGCGCTCGGCCACAACCCGGTGCCGCTGCTCATCCCGTGCCACCGGGTGACCAGGTCGGACGGGGTCCCCGGCGACTACGTGTTCGGCGCCGCGGCCAAGGAGCGGCTGCTGCTGGCCGAGGGGGTCGATCTGGACCGGCTCCGCCGGCTGGCAGGGGAGCGCGTCTTCTACCTGGCCAGCGACACGACCGGCGTGGTGTGCTTCCCGACCTGCCACAATGCCAGGCGCATCACCCCAGCACACCGGCACGGCTTCCGCAGCCTCGCTCAGGCGAGGGCGGCCGGCTATCGCCCCTGCCGCGCCTGCCGCCCCGCTCAGCCCGATCCTTCGTGATTTGTCAGATCGGTTTGGTGGGGTAACGCATGAGAAGGGTGGCGCGGACGACGTCGGGTCCGTGCGCCCGGTAGCCGTGCGGCACGTCGGAGACCCACGAGATGTGGTCACCGGGCCCGGCGGTCAGCGGCTCCTTGATGGGGCCGGCGCTCAGGGTGCCGGTGAAGACCGTGACGTGCTCGCTGACGCCCTCGTGATGGGCGGGTGAGGTCTGGGTGAGGCCGGGCGGAACGCGTACGCGGTAGAGCTCGTAGGTGACGCGGTCGTCCTCGAACACCTCGAGGAGCTCCGCCTCGATCGCCGTGCCGCGCATGATCTGCGGCTCGGGCGGCGCGTCGAGTATCGCCCCGATCGGCACCCCGAGTTGCGCGGTGATCGCCCACAGCGTGTCGAGCGTCGGGTTGCGGGTGCCGGTCTCGACGCCCGACAGCGTGGCCTTCCCGATGCCGGCGCGCTTGGCGAGCTCGGAGAGCGAGACGCCGCGGGCCTGCCGCAACTGTCGCAGTCGCTCTCCCACCACGCGGGGATCGGTGTCTATGGCCGGCCGCGAATCCATACCGCCATGGTGCCGCAGAATCGGCGAACTGATGAGCCCCGGGACCGGCCGATGCGCCGGCCGATGCGCCGGCCGATGCGCAGGACGGCACCCGTAGCCGCGTGTCCATGATCGATCTGCGGAGAGTGACCCTCTTCGGGTGTTGCGGCTGCGACATGAGGGACAGACCGATACGATTCCACAGATGTCCGGATCGACAGGTGTGATGGTGCCTCCGCGACCTGGGCCTACGCCGGCTCAGCGGATGCCGTCGCCGTACTCGCTGCCCCTGCACGCACTGCGTCTCGCGGGGAAGTGCGCCCTGCCCTTGATCTTCTGGTTCGCCGCCGGCCAGTTGACGCGCTTCGTGCTGATGTACGCGGCGACGGAGGTCGCGTACGGCGACTTCCGCCAGGTCCGCCTGGTGCTCGTGATGACCCTGCTGACGCTCATCGTGCTGGCGGCGATGACGGTCACGACCGGCATGCTCTACACCCTGCGCAGCTCCCTGTGGGAGATCCGCGCGAGGGAAGGGGTGGCGGACGAGCGCTTCTTCCGTGCGCTCGACCGCGTCGCCCCGGCATTCGCGGTGCTCTACCTGGCCTGGGGCTTCCAGAACCGGGACGCCAGGGACACCATCCAGATGGACTACTTCCACAACTTCCAGGAAGGGCTGAACAACTCCCTCTTCGGCGAGGAGAACTTCGTCGGACGGGGGCTCATCGACCTCGACTGGCGGGTGTCGATCGGCGCGATGGTCGTCACGTTCGGTCTGAAGCTGCTCTTCGCGAAGCTCGTCGAGAACGGCAAGGGGAAGTTCGCCGGCTTCGGCGCCGCCTTCTCCGAGTTCGCCTTCGTCTTCTACGGCCTCAACGGCACCGTCGCCATCGCGGACGCGCGTTCCGAGTGGATGGAGCACCGCGCGGTGATCGCCGACACGAAGGACGTCTGGACCAAGGCCCAGGAGAACCTGCCGCTGTGGAAGGACGTCACCGCGGTGTTCGACGACCTCTGGCCGATCTTCCTCGACTCGGTCGCCGTCCCCCTCGCCTGGCTCACGGTGGCGATGCTGGTGTTCGGCGCGTACTCCGACGAGACCCGCACCCTGGTCAAGGGCACCAGGCTGGAACGGGGCGTCGATCGGCTCGAAGGCGCCCACGACCTCACGCAGAAGTCGTTCGACCAGGTCACCGGCGGGTTCAAGGACCGCTGGCTGCCGCTGGCCAACTCACTGCGGATGATCTACCGGGCCGGGCTGCCGCTGTTCGGCATGATGTGCCTGTGCTACGTGGCGCTCGACGTGGGCGGCCAGTACGCCGACCGCGGGCTGCGCACGCTCATCGGCTCGCAGTCGGAGTGGCTCTGGGCCGTCCAGGGGCCGCCGCTGGCGTTCGTCCGCGACTGCGCCGTCACCGTGCTGACCATGGCGCTGCTGGCGGCCACGTACGACATCGCGGCCACCAGGGCCCGGCTCAGCGGCGAATCACTCGACGACGTCTGAACCGGACGCCCGACCACGTCCGAACCCACGCTCAACGGCGTCGGCCGGACACTCGACCACGTCCGGGCCGGACCCCTCATTCCCGCCTGAACCCACGCTGACCGGACGCCCCACCCCGCCCGGACCGACGCTCAACGGCGTCGGAACCGCAGCACCTCGGTGTCCTGCGGCATCTTCTCGATGACGTCGCGCTTGAACAGGTCCTCGGTCGGGGTGTCCGAACGGTAGTTGCTCGGCCTGAGCAGCAGCTCCACCTCGTCCGCCACCTTGGTCGGCACGATCGCCCCGGCGAGGATCTTGTACGCTTTGCCCACCTCCAGCCGGTCCGTCGGCCGGTTCTCGTCCGAGGAGATCTCCACGACCCAGGTGCGGCCCGCGCGGTCCGTCAGCTTCATGTCCCTGGGGTTGGCGGTCATGGTGGCGCTGCTGTCGTCGAGGGCCTTCTTGGTGACGTCCACCTGCAGCCAGGTCACCTCGGGGCCGTAGCCGCCGTTGCCGGGCGGCATCTTCATCGGCTTGACGGAGCCCGTCCACTCGATCTTGTTCACCGTGACCGGCTGGCCGGCGGCGACCACGATCTCCTTGGTCTTCTCGTCCGTCTGGACGGTGTAGAAGCCGTAGCCGTCGTAGGTCTGGGCACCGGTGATCAGCAGCGACACGAGAACCGCGCCGACCCCGATCAGCACCTTGCGCCGACGCGACATCCCAGAAGCCGCCCGCCCCGCCCCGGGCGTGCCCTGCTGCGCCGCTGTAGTTGCTTCTCCCGGCTGCCCCGGATGCGCCGGCTGTCCCTGCTGTCCTGGATACGTCGGGCCCGCCGCCGGAAGCGGCATGCCCGGCTGCGGAGAGCCCGCCGGATACTGCGGCCCAGGGCCCATCGCCTGCTCGGCCCCGACCGCCGGCGGCAGTTCTGGGCCCGCGACCGGGGTGTCCTGGTCGGCGTGCCGGCGCCCGGTGTAGGGGAGAGCGGGCGCGCCGACGGCGGGGAGGGGCTGGGTGGCCATGCCGGGCGGCTCGGCGGCCTGGGGGGTCTGGGCGGGCGGCCAGACCTGCTGGTCCGGATGCGCGTGCCGGCCGCCCTGACCGGCGCGCCCCTGAGGCGCGGGAATGCCGTATCCGGGAACGCCCGGCCTCTGCCCTGGCTGCTGCCCCTGCGTCGCCGCCCGCCTGCGGGTCGGCCTGCGCCGCAGCAAGGGAGTCTCCCGCCGCCCCGGCTCTCCGCCGGCCGGCGGCTCCTGCCCGAAACCCGCCTGAGCCGCGGCGGTCGGATCCTGCCCGTAGTCCGCCTGAGCCCCAGCGGCCTGCGGGTCCTGCCCGTAGCCAGCCTGGGGCCCCGCCACCTGCGGGTCCTGGCCGTAATCGGCTGCTTGAGCCCTGGAGGCTTGCGGGTTGCGGCCATACCCCGCCTGGGGTCCATAGCCGGCCTGAGGTCCGGAGAGCAGCGGGTCCTGTCCGTGGCGGGGTTGCGGTCTGGGAGGCAGGGCGTCCTGGCCGGGGCGCGCGTCCTGACCGAGGAGCGGGCCGTAGGGCTGGGTCGCACCGGCCTCATACGGCGCGCCCGGCGCCGGACCCTGAGCGGGCCCCTGCGAGAAGCCCTGCGGCGGACCCTGTGGAGAACTCTGCGGCGCACCTGGCATGGTGCCCTGTGGGGCGCCCAGCGTGGGGCTCTGCGGAGGGCCCAGCGGCGAGCCCTGTGTGGGACCCAGCGGGGAGCCCTGCGGCGTGCTCTGAGCCGGAGGGAACTCCACGGCCGGGTGCGCGCCCCGCCCCGACGGCGGTGACTGCCGATCAGGCGGCGGCTGGAGCCCGGCGGGCTGCTGCGGACTGGCCGGCGGCTGCACGGGCGGCGGCCGCAACCCGGCAGGCTGCTGCCGGCCGGCCGGCGGAGGCTGGAAGCTGCCAGGGACCTGCCGCCCAGAGGGCGGGGGCTGGAGGCCGTCAGGGAGCCGGTGGCCGGACGGAGGCGGCTGGAGGCCCTCAGGGAGCTGCTGACCGGAAGGTGGCGGCTGGAGACCGTTGGGGGTCTGGCGTCCGGAGGGCGGGGGCTGGAGGCCGTCAGGAGCGTGCTGACCGGCCGGTGGGGCCTCCCGACCCGACGGCGGACCCTGCCGGGCGGGTGGCGGGGCCTGGGGGCCGGATGGCGTCGGTGGGTCGTCGGGCTGCCTCTCGCTCCTCGGCGAGAACCAGTCGCGCTCCTCGTTCGTACTCATACCGCGATCACTTCTTGTCAGTCGAGTAGACGGCCTGCGCCGACGTGGCCAGCTTGCGCGCGCCCTCCTCGTCCAGGCCGAGATCGATCTCGACCTCCGGCTGGTACGACTCGACGAGGAAGGAGCCTGGGAGAGCGTACGTGACGGTCGCCCCCGCCAGGGCCGCCGGCGGCACCTCGAAGTAGGACTGGCCGGTGCGCCAGATGTCCGGCTGCACCCACTTGTCGGCCAGCGTCTGGCTGCTGCTCACCCGGTCCGTGGCGTCGAACTTCTTCCCGTCGGCGGTCGTCAGCACCGGCTGCCCCAGGTGGTACGGCTTGAGGGTGGACTTGGCCCTGACCTTGAGGACGAGGAAGATCTGGTCGGTCTGGACGGTCTTGTCGCCGCTCTTGATCGACTTGGCCGCGAAGAAGTCCTCAAGTTGCAGGCTGAAGCGCCGCGCGTCCACGATGTCGCCCTTGGCGCCGCTGTAGACGAGCGGATCGCTGGTTTCGAGCTCGGACAGGTGGAAGCTCTGCACCCACATGGCGACGGCGATCAGCGCCACCCCGGCGAGCGCGGCGAGCGCCTTGGTCGCGGCGCCGCCGCCCGACCGGCGCTGCGCCCGCCTGGCGCCGCGGGCCGGGGCCATGGAGGAAGGCTGCTGGGTGGTGGTCACGTCGTGCCCTCCTTCTTGACCGGCAGCACGACCCGTGCCTTGATCTCGGGCATCTGCTTGTCGCCGACCTCCTTGCTGGCCACCGACCAGTACGGCAGCGCGGCGACGGGGTCGGCAGAATACTCGAAGGCCCCCACGTCGAGCGTGATCTTCTCCGGCGGCTGCTCGTTCTCCTTGAGCCGGTACCGCAGGACGACCTCGCTCCGCACCCCCGGGTGCAGCTGCCTGCTCTCCCCGCCCTTGACGCGGACGAACGTGAACGGACCGGCGTCCTTGGAGAAGGCCGGCGTGATCTTGAGGAGGGAGCCGGCGAAGTCACCGGCCGTGACGGCGCTCTCGAGCTTCTCCGGCGGCATCCCGATCCCGGAGGTGTCGTCGCCCAGGTTGACGACGTCGAAGACCAGCTCGACGAAGCGTTTGTCCTCTTCCCAGTCGAACTGGGCCTTCTCCACCGTGACCCGTGACCCGACGAACTTGGTGGAGTAGCGGCCCTGGTCGAGCACGGCGCCCGGGCTCAGGGTCTCCGGTTCGTCGGGAGCCTCGCTGAGTCCGCCGAGCAGAGCGGTGATGCCGACGACCGTGAACGCCGTCAAGGCGATCGCGGGCACCACTACCGGGCGTCTGGGCTTGTCAGTGCTGCCGCCGGAGGGTTCCGTCATGGGTAAGGATGGTAATAGGTATCGCTTGTCCCATCTGCCGCAATGCTCCCATCGGACTGGTCGAATTGCCGAGAAACCCTGCCGCTACGGGCCTTGTAGCTCATACGCTGTCACGGAGCGGAAAGGGCTGATCCCTACTCCTCATGACATACCGGCGGCCGGAGGGTCACGTGGCGGACGTGCATCCCGAGCATGCCCAGCTCCAGGCGGACCGCATCTACCTGGGCTGGCAGTACATCCTGCTGCACCCCGATCCAGGCCCGCCGCCCAGGCGCCCCTCTCCCGCCGAGGAGCCGGCCGCCGAGGCCGAGGACGATCCCGCCCGCCTCGAACTGCTGCGCCGCGAGCGGCTCCAGGAGGACATGCTCAACCGGCCGGTCCGGGTCTTCCGCCTGTTCATGCTGGTCCTGACCGTGCTGATCCTCGCCGCCGCCCTGGCCGGCTACCTGCCCTGGTCGTTCGCCCTGGTCGGGCTCGTGGCCGCGGGCGGCGTGGCGGCCGTGTGCAGCTTCGCGCTCATGCAGGGCGACCGCGCGGTCCGCTACCGGGTGCTGGAGCAGCAGGCCCGCGACGAGCGGCAGCAGCGGGAACGTGACAAGGAGCTGTTCAAGGCGCAGGAGGAGCACGCCCAGCGCTACCGCGAGTGGCAGGAGTCCAAGGACCGGCACGACAAGCAGCTCACCTGGTACGCCGTGGCGGTGCCCGACGAGATCGACCGCATCGACGTGGCCGGCGGGACCTTACCCGGCTGGTCGGCGCTCGTGACGCTGCTCGGCGCGACCCGGCTCTACAGCGGCGGCCACCTGACGGTGCTCGACCTGTCCGAGGGCGCGATCGCCAAGGACCTCATCGAGCTGGCCCGCAAGGGCGGCGACGACCCGCTGGTGTGGGTGCTGCCGGTCGACCTGCCCAAGCTCGACCTGGGCGCCACGCTGAAGCCCGAGGCGTTCGCCGACGTGCTGGCCCACGTCGTCAGCGTGAGCGAGGAGCACCGCACCACCCGCGACCTGAGCTTCGACAACGCCATCCTGGAGCGGGTCCTGGAGGTGCTCGGCGAGAACGCCACGATCAGCCAGGTCACCGCCGCGCTGCGGGCGCTGGCGCAGGTGGGCGACCCGCGCGACGACCTCAGGTTCGGGCTGATCACCGCGACCCAGCTCGAACGCATCGGCACGCTGTTCGGGCGCGGCGTCAGCGACCGGGTGGTGATCGAGCGGGCCTGGGCGCTGGAGTCGCAGCTGCGCAAGCTGGAGACGCTGGGCACGCAGGCCGTACGGCTGCCGCCCGCCAGGCTGCGCGTGGTGAGCATGGACCGGCAGGCGGGCGTCTTCGGCAACCGGGTGCTCGGCACGTACGTGGCCACCGCCCTGACCCACATCCTGCGCCAGTCGCCCGCCTCCGACCGGCCCTGGTACCACACCATCATCGTGGCGGGCGCGGACAAGCTCAGGGGCGACGTGCTCGACCGGCTGATGGACGCCTGCGAGACCTCCCGTACCGGCCTGGTGCTGACGTACCGGTCGCTGACCCCGTCCGTACGCGAGCGGCTCGGCAGAGGGCACGCCGCGGTCGCGTTCATGCGGCTCGGCAACGCCGAGGACGCCCGGGTCGCCAGCGAGCACGTCGGCACCGAGCACCGGCTTGAGCTGGCCCAGCTCACCGAGACGATCAGCGACTCGCTGCCGGGACTCGACGGCGGCTACACCTCGACCGTCGCGCAGATCGACGACGAGGAGCACGAAGGGCGCGACGAGAACCACGACGACCTGGCCGGCGACATCACCGAGTCCACGGAGTGGGGCAGGACCGCCGACAAGATCGCGGAGAAGGAGCGGGTGCTGCAGCGCTCGCGTGAGTTTCTTGTGGAGCCGCACCAGCTCCAGCAACTACCCACGACGTCCGTGATCGTCACGGACGCCACGGCAGAGGGGAGGCGCGTACGCCTGGCAGACGCGAACCCGGCCATCCTCACCTTTCCCAAGACCACGCTCGGCGAGCTGGACGACGTGCGCGAGGCCGTACTGGCGCTCGATCCCAGGGCCGGGGACGGCGACGGAGAGCCGCCGCCGAACCTCGGGCCACCACCGCCACGCCTGGACTGGCGCAAGGGCAGGCAATGACATGGTCAATGTCAAGGTGACGAGCTGACGGTTGGCGGAATTTAACAAAGAACCGTCTGTGGGGGAATGAAATGCAGCCGAGTGTCTCGCTGAGCGGGCCCTGGTATCGAATCCAATCGATCGCAGCACCCTCGCGAAGCTCGTCGGCAGAGTGGGACTTCGTCACCGTGCTTCCCGCGGTGCTGTCGGCGGCGCAGCGCGACCGGCCTTTCGTCATCGGCTGGCTGTCGAGAGGATCGGGGGCGCCGCTCGAACTCATCACCAACGCGGGGCCCCTGTCGCCGCCGCGCCAGCCGCGCCGGGCCACCGACACGCCCGGTCACCCGAGCGGGCCGCAGCCGTTGCTGTTCCCCGGCGGGGCGCGCGGCACGGAGCTCGACGAGGGCTATCTCGCCGACCTGGCCGACCTGGTGTGGGCTCCATGCCCGGGGCGGCAGGCGCCGCCGCTGGGGAGCAGGGGGCGCGAGTTCGACCCCGACGAGCTCAAACGGCCGACGCTGTTCGAGTCGACGCTGGTCACGCTCATGTCGCGGCCCTTCGCCTGGCTCGTCGTCGCCGAGCCGACCGACCTGCTCGACGCCGAGGTGGCGCACCTGCGCACGCAGCTCAACGTGCTGCGCCAGTACGGCGACGCCTCAGAGCGCTCCCGCTTCGACGCCGAGCGGGCCGAGCGGCGCATGCAGGAGCTGGACGCCTTCCGCGAGGCGGGCCTGTGGAACGTGCGCGTGCTGGCCGGCGGCGCCACCGCCGACGAGCTGCGGCAGATCGCACCCGTGCTCGTGGGGTCGGTCGAGATGAGCCATCACCCGTACCGGCTGCGCAGTTCCCACGGCGCCGCCTACGCCCTGTCGGAGGCGCTGGCCGTCACCATGCAGGACCCGTCCGACGGCGCCGCGGCGCCGTTCGCGGCCACGGCGGGGGCGCTGGCCGCGCTGGCCGGGCTGCCCAGGCGGGAGGTGCCCGGCGTGCGCGTGCTGGAGTCCGGCTTCTTCGACGTCACCGCCGAGTCGAACGAGGGCGCCACCGGCGGAGAGCTGGAGCTGGGCGAGATCCTCGACGGCCAGGACCGGGGCGTGGGCACGTTCCGGGTGCCGCTGTCCACGCTCAACCGGCACGCGTTCGTCACGGGGGCGACCGGGTCGGGCAAGTCCCAGACCGTACGGCACCTGCTGGAGCAGCTCAGCAGGGCCCGCATCCCGTGGCTGGCGATCGAGCCGGCCAAGTCCGAGTACGCCGCCATGGCCGGCCGCGTCGACGACCCCGTCACCGTGATCAACCCGTCGGCCCCCGACGGCGTGCCGTTCAGCGTCAATCCGCTCGAACCCGAGCCCGGCTACCCGGTCCAGGCGCACATCGACATGGTCAGGGCGCTGTTCATGGCCGCGTTCGACGCCGAGGAGCCGTTCCCGCAGATCATGTCGCTGGCCCTGCAGCGCGTCTACGAGGCCACCGGCTGGGACGTGGTCACCGGCGGCGCCGTGCCGGGCTCCAGCGTCCCGCCCAGCGTGCCCACGCTCGAACAGCTCCAGCAGCACGCCATGGACGTCATCAAGGAGATCGGGTACGGCCGCGAGGTGCAGGCCGACGTCGAAGGCTTCATCTCGCTGCGGCTGCGCTCGCTGCGGGTGGGCTCGGCCGGGCGCTTCTTCGAGGGCGGCCACCCCGCCGACATCGGCGGCCTGCTGGAACGCGACGTCGTGCTGGCCATCGAGGACGTGGCCAACGACGAGGACAAGGCGTTCCTCATGGGCACGCTGATCATCAGGATCGTCGAGCACCTGCGCATGCGTGCCAGGCGGGAGCGCAGCCCCGAGTTGCGTCACGTCATCGTGATCGAGGAGGCGCATCGCCTGCTGCGCGACCGCGGCCAGGGCCGGGCCTCCACCCATGCCGTGGAGCTGCTGGCCGGGCTGCTCGCGGAGATCAGGGCGTACGGCGAGGGCATCGTGGTGGCCGAGCAGATCCCCACCAAGCTCATCTCCGACGTGGTCAAGAACACCGCGCTGAAGGTCGTGCACCGGCTGCCCGCCGAGGACGACAGGTCGCTCGTTGGGGCCGCCATGAACCTGAGCGAGGAGCAGTCTCGCCACGTGGTCTCGCTCCAGCCGGGCTCGGCCGCGGTGTTCGCCGACGGCATGGACCGGCCGCTGCGGGTGCGCGTGCCGCTGGGGGAATCCAGGGAGAAAGTGCTGCCAGGACCGCCGCCGCCCATCCGGGGGCGCAGGTCGGCCGCGTGCGGGGCGCAGTGCCGTACCGGGCAGGCGTGCACGCTGGTGGAGCTGCGCGAGGCCGACGTGCTCGCCGACGCCTCCGACTGGGCCTGGCTGCGCATCTGGTGCGACACGGTCGTGCTGGCCTTCGTCAGCAACCGGCCGCTGCCCGGCGTGCCGCGCGCCCTGTCGGCCGCCTGGGCCGACCTGCCGGCGCGGCGCAGGGAATGCCTGCTCGCCACCCTCGTCGAACGTGCGGTGCAGCGGCGCGCCTGGTCGCTGCGGAGCTGGTTCGATCCGGCGCTGCTGACGGAGAAGGCCGCCGAGACCGCCACCCGCCTGCTGTCAGGACTCGACGGCGGCGGCGAGCGCCCTGGCGCGTCGTGGGTCATCCCGCAGGTGCGCTGGCTGCACGAGGCCGACCGGCTCTTCCCGTACGGGCAGCCGGCCCCGAACCTGCGCAGCCCCGCGCCGCCCATGGAGTACGCCCTGTTCCGCCCGCCGAACGGCAACGGCTCGGGCGACCTGATCCACGCCGAGCTGCTCGGCCACCGGGCCAAGGCGCTGCGCCACCATCCGCTGTCGATGGAGGTGGAGCACAACCGGGCGCTGGCCTGGCGGGTCATCCTCGGCGACGACGAGGCCGAGGCCGTGCAGCGCGACATCGTGACGGTCGCCATCGGCGTCGAGGCCTCGGCCAGGATCAGGCACGTGGGGCAGACGATGGGGGCCGGCTGGCTGGAGGGGGTGCTGTCGTGGCCGCGCAGGTTCGTGCTGCCGTTCGAGCAGGGCGGCGCTCCGGAGATCGCCTTCGCCGAGCCCGCCCCTTCCCCCGCCTGACCGCCGCCGGCTAGCCGGCGGGCTGCGTTTTGCTGTGGTTCTCCAGACTTGGGGTCAACGACGACTAGGATCCATGCACATGACCCAGCTTCCTCTGCGGGCCCAGCTCGCCAGCGCCCTGGGCCGCAGTGCCGCCACGCTGTCCAGGATGACCGGGCGTGGTGACGGCTCGGTGATCGGCGGGCGGGTCGGCCTGATGCTCGAGCCCGACCTCCTGCGCCAGCTCGCCAGAGATCGCAAGCTGGCCCTCGTCAGTGCGACCAACGGCAAGACCACCACGACCAGGTTGATCACGTCGGCGCTGCTGGAGCTCGGCGAGGTGGCCACCAACGTCTTCGGTGCCAACATGCCGGCCGGCCACGTCTCCGCGCTCTCCCAGCACAAGCGGGCCCCCTACGGCGTGCTGGAGGTGGACGAGAAATACCTCCCGGAGGTGCTCGACACCACCGGCGCCAGCGTCGTCTGCCTGATGAACCTCAGCCGCGACCAGATGGACCGCGCCGCCGAGATCTGGCTGCTGGCCCAGAAGTGGCGCAGGGCGCTGTCCGGCAAGCCGACCCACGTGATCGCCAACTGCGACGACCCGCTCGTCACCTGGGGCGCCTCGACGGCCGCCAAGGTGACCTGGGTCGCCGGCGGGCAGCGCTGGAAGGAGGACTCCTGGTGCTGCCCCGAGTGCGGCGGCCCGCTCGACCGCAAGGACGCCGACTGGGCGTGCAGGGAGTGCACGTTCCACCGGCCCGAGCCGCAGTGGGTGGTCGACGACGACGCGGCGATCGACCCCCAGGGTCAGCGCTGGCTGCTCGACATCCAACTGCCCGGCCAGGCCAACCGCTCCAACGCGGTGATGGCGCTGGCGGTGGCCGACGCGTTCGGGCTGCCGGTGGAGCAGGCGCTGCCCAGGTTGCGCGAGGTCACCTCGGTGGCCGGCCGCTACACCACCGTCGAGCGTGACGGCAGGCACGCGCGGCTGCTGCTGGCGAAGAACCCGGCGGGCTGGCTGGAGGCGTTCGACGTCGCAGACCCGCAGTTCCCGATCATCCTGTCGGTCAACGCGCAGGGCCCCGACGGCCGCGACACCTCGTGGCTGTGGGACGTCGACTACCGCATCCTGCGCGGGCGGCCCGTCTTCGTCGCCGGTCAGCGCCGGCTCGACATGGCGCTCAGGCTCGACGTGGCCGACGTGCCGTTCACGCTGTGCGGCACGTTCTCGGAGGCGCTGGCCATGCAGCCGCCCGGCCGGGTCGACGTGATCGCCAACTACACCGCCTTCCAGGACATCCGAACGGAGTTCGGCCGTGCCGTCTGACAGTGCCCTTCGCATCGTCTGGATCTACCCCGACCTGCTGAGCACCTACGGTGACCAGGGCAACGTTCTGGTCCTTGAGCAGCGGGCACAGCGCAGGGGCATCGAGACCGAGACGATCCACGTACGCTCGGCCGACCCCGTTCCCGAGACCGGCGACATCTACCTGATCGGCGGCGGCGAGGACCGGCCGCAGATCCTGGCCGCCGAGCGCCTGCGCAGGGACGGCGGCCTGCACCGGGCCATCGCGCGCGGGGCGGCCATGCTGGCCGTGTGCGCCGGGTACCAGATCATGGGCAGCACGTTCGGCGGCGAGGAGGGCCAGCCGGTCGACGGCATCGGCCTGCTCGACATCGCCAGCACCCGGGGTCCGGCGCGGGCCGTGGGCGAGCTGGTGGCAGAGGTGGACGCCGCGCTCAACCTGCCCACGCTGACCGGCTTCGAGAACCACATGGGCGTCACCAGCCTCGGCCCCGGCGTCAGGCCGCTGTCGCAGACGATCAAGGGCGTGGGCAACGGCGACGGGTTCGAGGGCTGCTACGCGGGCCACGTCGTGGGCACCTACCTGCACGGCCCCGCGCTGGCCCGCAACCCGGCGCTGGCCGACCTGCTGCTGTCATGGCGGGCCGGGGAGCTGGCCCCGCTCGACGACTCCCGCTACGAGGCCCTGCGCCAGGAGCGGCTGACGGCCGTCCTGCAGAGCTGACGTCATCGCCCATTCCGGCCTCGGTCGCGTTCGATCAGCGGGGTGAGCCCGTCGAGCAGCGCGCCGAGGCCGAACGCGAAGAGCCGGTCGAGGTCGAGGTCGAACTCGCCCAGCTCGTCCAGGAGCTGGACGAAGGCCGGATAGTCCCTCGACTCGCCGATCCAGCGCAGCTCGTCGCCCTGCTCGTCCATCCACTCGTCGGCGGTGACCCCGGTGGCGGCCTGGGCCCGCCGTTCCTTCTCGATGTTGGCCGCGATGCCCTGCACGTAGCCGTAGAGCGTGATCTGCACGTACATCCTGGTCTCGGCGTCGAGCCCGCTGCCCGCCAGCGCCCGCATGGCCCACTCCGTGTGCCGGAGCAGCGCGGGTGAGGGCACCGGCCGGGTGATCGAGCTCAGCCCGGCCATCCACGGGTGGGCGCGGTAGGCGGCCCACTGCAGGCGGGCGATCGTCTCCAGCCCGGCCCGCCAGTCGTCCGGCTGCTCGTCGGGCAGCGTGAACTCCGCGACGGCCGCGTCCACCATGAGCACCACCAGGTCGTCCTTGCCGCCCACGTGGCGGTAGAGGGACATGGTGGCCACCCCCAGCCGGTCGGCGAGCGCGCGCATGGTCAGCTCGGCCAGCCCGTCCGCGTCGGCGAGCTCGACGGCCGCGCGCACCACGCGCTGCCGCGTCAGGTCGTGCTCGGAGGCGGTCGGCCTGGGCTTCCGGCCGCGGGCCCGCGCCACCACGGTGCCGACGCGCGGCTCGGCCACCACGACGCCCTCCCTGGCCAGCAGCGTGAGCGCCTTGGCGGCGGTGGCCAGGGCGACGTTCCAGTCGCGGGCCAGCTGCCTGGTCGAGGGCACCCGCTCGCCGGGGCGCAGCCTGCCCTCCGCGATGCGCCGCTTGATGTCGGCCGCGATCAGGGCGTGGGGAGGGGTGGTCATGCGTCCTCCTGTACTAGGACAGATCCTCTCACTATAGCCTTGCTGCCTGCTGTATGTACTGCGTACATTCAGGTCCGCGTACAACGTCAACAGCAAGGAGCGGATCATGAGAGTTCTCGTGTCAGGGGCGAGCGTCGGCGGGCCCGTGCTGGCGTACTGGCTACGCGGGCACGGCCATGACGTCACGGTCGTCGAGCGCGCCCCCGCCCCGCGCAGGGGCGGCCAGGCCGTCGACATCAGAGGCGCCGCGCTCACCGTGGCCGCGCGCATGGGCCTGCTGGAGCGGATCAAGGCGCGGCGCACGACCATGCGCGGCATGTCCATGGTGGACACGGCCGGCAACGAGCTCATGCGCGACGAGGAGAGCACGCTGAGCGGCGGACGTTTCGACAGCCCCGACGTCGAGATCATGCGCGACGACCTCGTCGCCATCCTCCTCGGCGCCTCCGACGCCCGCTATCTCTACGGCGACTCGATCGCCATGCTGAGCGAGGACGGCGAGGTGACGTTCGAGAGCGGCCGCGTCGAGCGCTACGACCGCGTCATCGGCGCCGACGGGCTGCACTCCAACGTGCGCCGGCTCGCCTTCGGCCCGGAGCGGCAGTTCGTGCACCACCTCGGCACCTACGTCTCCATCTACACCGCCCCCAACTTCCTCGGCCTGGACCGCTGGCAGACCTGGTTCAACGAGGGCGAGGCGGGCGGCGCGCTGTTCAGCGACCGCGACCCGGGCGAGCTGCGGGTCAACCTGGGCTTCAGGTCCGAGGTGATCGACTACGACCACCGCGACGTCGAGGGGCAGAAGCGGCTCGTCCAGGAGCACTGCACCGGGGTCTTCGAGGCGGAGCGGCTGCTGAAGGCGATGTGGGAGTCCGACGACTTCTACTTCGACGCCATGGCCCAGGTCAGGATGGAGCACTGGACGAAGGGGCGGGTCGCGCTGGTGGGCGACGCGGGCTACTGCGCCTCGCCGCTGTCGGGGCAGGGCACGAGCCTGGCCATGGTGGGGGCGTACGTGCTGGCGGAGGAGCTCGCTCGCGACCCGCATGCGGCGTACGCGCGCTATGAGGAGCGGATGCGCCCGTTCGTCGCGGCGAACCAGGCACTCGCCCACGAGAACCCCGGCCAGGGGGCCGCTCCGGAAAGCGTCCAGCGGGCGGCGGCCGGCATCACGCTGGACTGACAGGGCTTAACCGCTACGATTTCCCGCCATGACGGGTATCAGACTCACGTTGGCCGCCCTGGCGGCCACCGCTCTGACGTTGACCGCCGCCCCCGCCGCCCTGGCAGCGGAGGCCGGGATCACGGACGAGGTGACGATGACCCTCGGCAAGGACGGCACCCTGCACGTGGTCGAGAAGATCACCGGGGCTTCCGGCGGGCTCAAGCGGACATTCATCACCAGGACGCGGTACGACGACGCCAACGACCGCCTCTACCAGATCGCGAACGTCAAGGGCGGCACCCTCAGCGGCGACGTGCTCACCGTGACGGGCGAGACCGTCGAGTACGACGTCAAGGGAGCGGTGACCACGTCGGGCGGTGTCGAGGAGCTGCGCTGGTTCGCCGTGAACGGCTGGAACCAGCAGGTCGCCAAGGCCACGGTCAAGGTGAGCGGCCCCGGGCAGGTCCAGAACCTGTCCTGCTTCGCCGGCGAGCTCACCTCCGCCATCGGCTGCACCTCGGCCTCCATGGACCACTCGGCCACCCAGGCGGACTTCGAGCAGGAGGCGATCCCGGCCGGCCAGGCCCTCACCGTCGTCGTCGGCTACCCGAAGGGCTCAAGCGGCGGCGCGCCGATCCTGGAGCGGCGCTTCTCCCTGGCCGCCGCCTTCACGCTCGACACCGTCACCGGCGGCGCGCTGGCCGGCCTGCTGGTGCTGCTGCTCGGCGGCGTCGCGCTGATCTACTGGACGCGCGGCAGGGACGCCAGGGTCGCCGGGCACGAGGGCGGCGCGGTCGATCCGGTGCAGAACGGTCACTTCTCCCCGCCCGACGGGGTCCGGCCCGGTCAGATCGGCACCCTGGTGGACGAGCAGGCCGACGTGGTCGACGTGACCGCCACCATCATCGACCTCGCGGTCCGCGGCTTCCTGCGCATCGACGAGCAGCCGCGGCAGGCGTACGACGCCCCCGACTGGATGCTGGTCAGGAACCCGAACGCGCCCGTGCACGACCTGCTGCCGTACGAGAAGGCCCTCTACGACGCCATCTTCGACGGGCGCGACGCGGTGCTGCTGTCGCAGTTGTCCGGCTCGTTCGTCAGCCACCTGGGCAAGGTGCGCGACGCGCTCTACGCCGACGTGGTCAGGCAGGGCTGGTTCGCCCGCCGCCCCGACACCGAGCGCACCCGGTGGACCACGATCGGGGTGATCCTCATCGGCGTCGGACTGATCGCCACGGCGGCGCTGGCCTGGCTCACCACGTACGGGCTGCTCGGTCTGGCCCTGGTCATCGCGGGCGGCGCGCTGGCCGTCGGCGGCCAGTACATGCCGGCCAAGACCGCCAAGGGCTCGGCGGCGCTGGCGCACACGATGGGCTTTCGCCAGTACCTCTTCTCCGGCGAGCTGGGCGAGGTGCCCGAGCAGCACCGGGTCGAGCTCTTCTCCCGCTACCTGCCCTACGCCGTGATCTTCGACGGGGTGGAGCACTGGGCGCGGGTGGTGGCCTCCGTCACCGGCAACGGCCACCAGGCCGACAACCTCTACTGGTATCACGGGCCGGCGGAGTGGGACCTGTCCAAGTTCGCCGGATCGATGCGCACGTTCACCACGACGACCTCCGGCGCGATCTCCGCCACCCGCCAGTTCCGCACCCTCTGAGGGCCCTAGCGGATCCTCAGCTCCCCGACGGGCCGCCCGCCGCCCAGAACCGGCGGGGCGGCCAGCTCGGCCAGCTCGGGCGCGTCCAGGCCGAGCGAGCGCAGCGCCGCCACGGTGGCGGGCACGCGGGCGCGCCCCGAGCCGTCCTCCACCTTGACCGTGCCCGCGCGCCCGTCCTCGAACACGAACGCCTCGAACCCCTCGGCGCCCGTCTTCAGCATCAGGCCGGGCAGGGCCCGCATCAGCTTGGCCTCCGTCCGGTCGGTGCCCGAGGTCCACTCGGGGTGGGCGCGCATCGCGTCGAGGATCTTGCGCTCGTAGGAGTCCTCCGACGACAGCGCGAACGCCCTGAACGCCCTGGTCACCCCGAGCATCGAGACGAAGAACAGCGGCGCGCCGCACCCGTCGACCCCGGAGGCCGCGACCCGCTCGCCGGTGAACTCCTCCACGGTCGCCCGGATCGCCCGCTGCAGCGGATGCGCCGGCTCCAGGTAGGTGCTCAGCGGCCAGTCGTTCAGCACACAGGTGGCCAGCATGGCGGAGTGCTTGCCCGAGCAGTTCATCTGCACGCGCCCGCGCTCGGTGGACGCCCGGTCGAACGGATAGTCCTCAGGGCAGAGCAGCGCCTCCTCCTCCAGCCCCGCGCCCGCCAGGATCTTCCTGACACCGTCCACGTGGAAGGGCTCGCCGGAGTGGGAGGCGCAGGCCAGCGCCAGCAGCTCACCCTCCAGGTCGAGCCCGGCGCGGAGCATGCCGAGCGCCTGCAGCGGCTTCATCGACGACCGCGGGGACACCGGCACGTGCACCGCGCCCCTCGTCTCGACCGGGCGCCCCTGGGCGTCCGCCGTCAGCACGCGCACCTGATGCGTGGACTCCACGAACCCGGATCGGACGACTTCTACGATCATCGACATGTCACATCCCCTTTCGGCATGAGTGTAGGGACCGTTCTTCCTGGTCCAGAACGGGGTCCAGAATGGGATCCCATGCGAGCAGTCGTACAACGGGTCAGTTCCGCGTCGGTCGAGGTCGAGGGGCGCACGGTCGGGGCGGTCACCGAGCCCGGCCTGCTCGTCCTCGTGGGCGTCACCCACGGCGACACCCGTGCCGAGGCGGCCAAGCTCGCCGCCAAACTGTGGGGCCTGCGCATCCTGCACGGCGAGAAGTCCTGCTCGGACGTCTCGGCGCCGCTCCTGGTGATCAGCCAGTTCACCCTGTACGGCGACGCGCGCAAGGGCCGCCGGCCCACCTGGCAGGCGGCCGCCCCTGGGCCCGTCGCCGGGCCGCTGGTCGAGGCCGTGGTCGAGGAGCTGCGGACACTGGGTGCGCACGTGGAGACCGGGATCTTCGGGGCCGACATGAAGGTCTCACTGGTCAACGACGGCCCGATCACCCTGATCCTGGAGCTGTGACACCACCGCCGACCGCCCGGCCACCGCTGATCGGCGGCTGGGACGGGCGGCGCTGGGACGGGCGGCGCTGGGGCGGGCGGTGGACGGGGGCGCTGGAGCGGCCGGTCAGCGGATGCGGCGGCGCAGCGACGGATCGATGCTGACGTTGCGGCCCGCGTCCGGCGGCACCACGACCTCCTGGGCCGCGGCCACCCCACCGGCCAGCAGCGGCGCGTCCACCGGCACCGTACGCTTGATCACGGCCAGCGCGATCGGCCCGAGCTCGTGGTGCCGGGCGGCCGAGCCGACCACGCCGACCTCCTGGCTCTCGAAGATCACCGGCGCGCCGTGCGGCGGCAGGGTGTCCACGCTGCCGTCGAGGTGCAGGAAGACCAGGCGGCGCGGCGGATGCCCCAGATTGTGCACCCGCGCCACCGTCTCCTGGCCCCGGTAGCACCCCTTGCTGAGGTGCACCGCCGCACCGATCCAGGCCACCTCGTGGGGGATCGTCTTGTGGTCGGTCTCGAAGCCGAGCCGCGGCCGGTGCGCCTCGATCCGCAGCGCCTCGTACGCCCACAGCCCGGCCAGCGGCTTGCCCAGGTGCTCGGCCAGCTCGGCCCGCGGCACCAGCAAGTCCTCGTCGGCCGTGGACAGCACCGCCAGGTCGTCGACCAGGGTGACCTCGACGCGCAGCATGAACCGCATCCGGTCGAGGTAGTCGGCCAGGCTCTTGCCCGTGCCCGGCTCGACGTGGGCGAGGACGCTCTCGCCGTCGTCGACGAGCGTCATGTGGTGCTGGACGCGGCCCTGGAGGTCGAGGTCGAGCGTCTGGGTCCATTCGCCGGGACGCAGCGAGTCGAGCTTCTGCGAGGTCAGGTCGTTGAGCCATTTCAGCCGGTCGGCGCCGGAGATCCGGATCACCTCGCGGTTGCTGCGGTCGACGACCGCCTCTCCCTTGACCAGCGCGCGCTGCTCGGCGAACAGGTCGCCGTAGTGCGCCGCCACATCGGAGTCCGGAGCGTCTGCCTGGACGGCACCGGGGAGGTCGAGCAGAGGGCTACGCATGCCCTCCAGGCTATCCGCAGTCGCGTGCCGGCCAGGAAAGGGGGCGTCCGCTGGGCGCGTACAGGAGCCGGTGCGCGGAGCGGCGGGTCAGCGGCAGTTGCGGCAGCGGCCGAAGACGGTCAGGTGGTGCACGTCGGCGGCGAACCCCATCTCCGCGTCCAGCCCGTTGATCAGACCCTCGGCCAGCTCCGGCCGAACCTCGGACACCTCGCCGCACCCCCGGCAGACCAGGTGGACGTGGTCGGCCTCGGCCGCCAGGTGATAGGTCGGCGCGCCGTGCCCGAGATGGGTGTGGGTGACCATGCCGAGCTCTTCGAGCAGCTCCAGCGTGCGGTAGACGGTCGAGATGTTGACCCCGCGGGCCGTCTCGCGGACCTTGGCGCAGATCTCCTCGGGCGTGGCGTGCTCCAGGTCCTTGACCGCTTCGAGGACGAGCTGGCGCTGTGGGGTGACCCGGTAGCCCTTGGCGCGAAGTTCCTCATGCCACTGCGTCTCGGTCATGTCCCGAGTGTAGGCGCAGAGATCCGGAGGCCGCGAAGTCCGGCCGCATGCCACCGGAAGATATTCACTTGCCCCTTTCGCGGCATACCGCATAGCTTCGTTGGTACGCGGAAAGGAGGTGGTCCGAATAATGGTTAGTCATAGACGGATCAGCGAGGTGGTTGTCCGCTGACCTCGCGGACTGTTGTCTCGTGACGGTGAAGCGACTACGAGGCAACCACCGGGGCCCCTGGCAGCCGGAGGGCGGGACGCCGTCCCGACCATGGTCCATCCGGCCCGTCCGCACCGCGGGCGGAGCGATGCCCGGGGCCCTTCTCATATCCTCCGTCAGTAGCCCCCTCGGTAGGCCCCGTCGATAGGGGCTGTCAGTGCTCGCCGCGGGCCGGCAGCCCGAGCCGGCCGCACGCCTCCCGATAGAGCATCACCACGGCCTTGCGCACCTGCGCCCGCTCGGTGAGCGTCTCGCCCCAGGGCACCCGCACGACCTCCCCGCCGTCGATCGTGAACGTGATCGCCTCGGCGTCCACGTCACTCGTCACGGCGCTCGTCGCCTCGGGCCGCCCGCCCATCCCGCGCACGATGATCAGTGAGTCACCGGCGTGGTCGTCGTTCATGTGGCGCTTGATCGCCTCGACGGCGTCAGCGGTGAAGGGGGTGCTCACGGTCGCTCAGGCCACCTTCTTGAGCTCGGCCGACATGTGGTCCGTGAGCGGGTGGCCGACCGCCGCCATCTCGTACGCCCACATCAGATTGCCGTTGACCAGGCCGTAGAGCCGGTGACCCGCGCTGTACTCCTTGGCCGTGGCGGTGCGCGCGACCACGTCGGTGCGCAGCTCGATCTTGTGGAAGACGACCTCGCCGATGTAGACCTCGACGATCCCGGTCGGGTGCGAGAGCACGACCTCGATCTGCCGCTCGGGCAGGGCCCGCCAGTAGCCCGACTCGGTCGCCAGCGGTTTGACCCGGTTGCCCTCCTCGTCGAGCAGCCAGGTGCGGCTGACGTAGGTCAGGAACGGCTTCCCGTTGTGCCCGAACTCGATCTCCTGCCCGAAGTTGAAGCTCTCGATCGTCGGGTAGCCGCCCACTCCGGCGCCCTCCCACCGGCCCAGCAGGAACGAGATCGGCTCCAAGGCCGGGTGCACCTCAGGTTCTTCCATGGTCCCCAAGAGTAGTGGGGGGGCGGCGCGTTAGGGTGGCGGGCATGGCACGATCACTGGTGATCAAGGTTACCGCCGGCGCCGACGCTCCCGAGCGCTGCAACCAGGCGTTCACGGTCGCGGCGGCGGCGCTGGCGAGCGGCGTACCCGTGTCGCTGTGGCTGACGGGGGAGTCGGCGTGGTTCGCGCTGCCCGGGCGGGCCAAGGAGTTCGTCCTGCCGCACGCCGCGCCGCTGCCCGACCTGCTCGACGCCGTCCTCGCGGCCGGCCGGGTGACGCTGTGCACCCAGTGCGCGGCGCGCAGGAACATCACCGTGGACGACGTCATCGAGGGCGTCCGCATCGCGGGCGCGCCGGCGTTCGTGGAGGAAGCGGTCGCCGACGGCGCCCAGGCCCTCGTCTATTGACCCGCTACTGACCCGCGCCCCGGACGCGCGGGCGGCCGATCACGCGCGCCCCGGACACGGGCGGCGGTCAGTCGGAGATCTGGATGCGCAGGCGGCGGAAGCCGCGGCCCTTGCTCTCGATCTTGGCGACCTTGATGTGCCCGATCTGCTTGGTCGAGGCCACGTGGGTGCCGCCGTCGGCCTGGGTGTCGAGGCCCACGATGTCGACGATGCGCACGTCCTGGACGCTCTCCGGCACCAGGTTGGTCGCCGTGCGGATGATGTCGGGGATCGCGAACGCCTCGGGCCTGGGCAGCACCTTCACGTCGATGCGGCGGTCGGCCACGATCTCGGCGTTGCAGGCGTCCTCCACGGCCTCCTTGAACCCCGGCGGCACCTCGGGCAGGTTGAAGTCCATCCGGGCGCTCAGCTCGTCCATGTTGCCGCCGGTGACCAGGCAGCCGTAGTCCCTGAAGACGACCCCGCACAGCACGTGCAGGCCCGAGTGGGTGCGCATGAGGGCCGAGCGCCGCGCGTCGGCCACCGCGCCCTCGACCACGGTGCCGGCCGGCGGGATCGGGTCGCCCTCCGCCGGGATCAGGTAGAGGTCGTCGCCCTTGCGCACCCCCACGATCCGGGTCTCGACACCCTGCCAGATCAGAACTCCGTGATCCGCCGGCTGGCCGCCCCCGCCCGGATAGAATGCCGACCTGCTCAGCACGATCCCTTCGGGCGTCGCGTCCAGGACGACGGCTTCGAAGTCACGCAGATTCTGGTCGGACAGTTCCAATCGTCGCGTACGTCCGTGGAGATCGGTGCTCATATTCGGCAGCCTAGTGCCCTGAGGTGGTCATGCGTGGCCTGACGAACCGACTCTCCCTGGCGGTCATCGCGGTGCTGGCGGCGCCGTCCTGCGCGGCGGTCCAGCACGCCGAGCCCCGCCCCCCGGCGGCTCGGGTGATGATGTTCGTGGGCGACAGCTTCACGGTCGGCTCGGGTCCGGTGCCGACCTGGCGCACGTACGCGTCCGCGACCGCCCGCCTGATGGGCAGGCAGTCGATCATCGCGGGCGCGAGCGGCACCGGCTACTGCAACGCGGGCAGGGTGGGCCGCACGTTCCAGCGCTCGTTCGAGGAGGAGCTGTCCTGGCGCCCGGCTCCCGACCTGCTAGTCGTCTCCGGCGGCCACAACGACCGGCGCTGCGGCACCGAGGAGGTGCGCCAGGCCGCCGGGCGGCTGCTGGGGGCGGTGCGGGCGAAGTGGCCGCGGACCGAGATCGTCATGATCGGCCCGATCTGGCTGAGCGCCCCGCCCAGGAAGGCGTACGGGGTGCGCGACGCGCTGGCGGAGGCGGCCAGGGCGTGGAACGTTCCATTCCTCGATCCGCTGGACAGGCGCTGGCCGCCGGAGGCGATCCTGCCCGACGGCGTGCATCCCACGCTCGCCGGGCACGAGAGCCTGGCCGCCTGGCTGGCGGCCGAACTGGCCTGAATGGGGTGGGCCCGGTTACCAGGGCCCGTACGGGCCGTTGTTGCCGCCGCGCCCGCCCATGCCCTTGACGGCGGGCTTGACGTCGACGATGTAGATCGTGGCCGCGATGACCGCCGCGATCGAGAAGATGCCGAGGCCGATGCCGAGGAACGTGGTCCCGCCGACCTGCATGAAGGCGTCGAAGTAGGACAGCGCCCCGGCGGCCGAGAACAGCGTGGCCAGACCCAGGATCAGCAGCCACAGGTTCTTCTTGAGCTTGCCCGCCGAGACGAAGGCGTTGGTCGGCACTCGTACCGCGTGCATGAACGCGTAGACCGACATGCCCAGGATGGCCACGGCGAGCACCAGGAAGAGGAGGTTGAAGACCCCGTAGATCATAGTCATGTGTTCGTCTCCGCCCAACGCCGATGAATCGGATTCAGCCTAATAGGCGTCCCCGTCATGCGGGCACCCCTGAACGGAAAGGCCCGTCTCCGGATCGGGAGACGGGCCCAGCGAGCCTGGTCAGGCCTGAGTGGTCTTCGTGGTCTTGGTGGTGCGGGTCTTCTTGGCCGGCTCGATCGGCTCGGCGACGGGCGGCTCGGCGGCCACCGACACCTCTTCCAGCTCCAGCGCGGCCTCGCCGGTGGTCTTGCTGACGACCTTGCGGCCGCGCGTGGCGAAGTCCTCGTAGACCTCGGTGGCCTTGTGGGAGAGCTGGTCGGCGTACTCGCGCGCCTTCTCAGGGAACTCCCTGGCGATGCCCTCGGCCTTGTCGGCGTACTCGCGGGCCTTGACCGGCAGGTCCTTGGCCAGCTCCGTGCGGCGCGACTGCAGCTTCAGCAGCTGCTCGGGCAGCTCGCGCAGCTTCTCGACCGCGTAGTCGCCGGCGCCGGCGACCGCGTAGAACGGCTTGGACTCGGTGAGCTTCTTGACCTCGGTGGCGAGCGTCATGGGTTAACCTTCCTTGGTTTCCTGGGTGACGTTGCCGTTGCGTGAAGTCGCCGCAAAGGGCTCAAGTGCGGCGAGAAACTCCTCGGGCAGCGGCTCGTCGTCCGTATCGGAGTCGTGCCGGGGACGGGCATTCTGGGAGGTCTGCTCGTCTTCGGCGCGTCTCTCCTTGAGGAACGACTCGTAGATGTCGATCAGCACCTGGCGTTGCCGTTCGCTGAGATTCGCGTCGGCCCGGATCGCGGTGATCACATCGCTCGGCGGCTCGCGGTCCTCGATGAGGCCCGCCTGCACGTAGAGCGCCTGTGAGGAGATGCGCAGTCCTTTGGCGATCTGGTTGAGAATCTCCGCGCTCGGTTTGCGCAGCCCCCGCTCGATCTGGCTCAGGTAGGGGTTGGAGACCCCGGCAGCCGCGGCCAGCTGGCGCAGCGAGATCTTCGCCTGCTGCCGCTGATCACGGATGTATTCACCGATCGAGCCGACCTTGGGTAGTGCCATGCCTGTAGTCTGCCTCGCGCTGCTTGCAAATGCAAACGCGGTGATTAACTCCAGCAAGCATTACAGCTGGAAAATCCACAGGAGCGGGGTGCTGGTGACCAAACTCACAGACAGCGCGATGAAGCCGTAGCGCACCGACGTGGACAGCTCGGGAAGGGGTTTGACCAGGCGATTCACTCTGGCCATGACATTTTGCGCCTGGACGCCCAGCATGCCGTGCGGGGTCGGCATGGCGCCCGCCGTGCCGAACCTGAGCAGCGCCGTCGCCAGCCGGCGCGGCGAGCAGTAGCGGCGGGCCCGGTCGTCGGCGGCCATCTCGATGAGCAGCTCCACCTGCGCCTGGGCCTCGGCCACCACCTTCGACCAGGGCATCGCCCGGCGCAGCGCGGCGAAGGGCAGCAGCACCAGGTCGTGGCGCTCGCGTACGTGCGCCGCCTCGTGCGCGAGGACAGCCGCCAGCTCGTCCTCCGACAGCAGCTTGAGCGCGCCCTCGCTGACCACGACCTGCGAGCGCAGCCCCGGCACGCAGTAGGCGGCGGCGCTGGGATGGGCCAGCACCCGCACGCCCGGCACGCCCGGGTCGTCGTGGGAGATCAGCGTGAGCAGCATGCGGTGCCTGCGGCGGGCCCGCAGCGCCTGCACGCCCGCGGTGAGCAGCACCACGATCAGCACCGCGAGCGCGGTGAGCCCTGCGATCAGGGCCAGCACGTGCAGCGGGTCCCACGCCTGCGCGGGCGCCTGCCCGTGCGCGAACGCGATGAGCCCCGGCAGGGCGCCGACGTCGTAGGGCTGGACGGCGTAGGCGAGCATGGCCCCGGTGGTGGCCAGGCCCCACGAGACGCCGAGTGACTGCCAGAGGATGATGGCCAGGCGCGGGGCGCGCGAGGTCCACCGGGCCGTGGTGAAACGCCAGGAGCCGACCGCGCACGCCGTGGCGAGCGCTGCCAGCACCGCTGCCGTGATCACTCGTCCTCCAGCTCCGTAAGGGCTCTGCGCAGGATCTCCGCCTCTGGGTCCGACACTGCCTGGGCGAAGCGGGTCAGGGCGGCCGAGCGGTCGCCCGTCAGGTCCAGGGCTTCAAGCATAAGCTCGGCGATGTAGGCGTCGCGGCTTTCGGCCGGCTGATATCTCCATGCGCGCCCGTCGCGGGTGCGTTCGAGGAAGCCCTTGCGGGTGAGCCGGTCGAGAACGGTCATGACCGTGGTGGGGGCCAGGTCGCGGTCGGCGATCAGTTTGCCGACCTCGCGGGCGGTCAGCGCGTTGCTCTCCGCCCAGAGGATGTCCATGATGCTGCGTTCAAGCTCGCCAAGACCCTTCACACCATTCAGGGTAGCTCTACAACGTGTCGAGCTGGCATCCGGGTGGTGTGCCTCCTGAAATGAGGTGTCGTGAGAGTGTCGGCATCATGAAGCTCACGCTCGTCCAAGGCGACATCACCGAGCAGGCCGTGGACGCGGTGGTCAACGCCGCCAACTCCTCCCTCCTCGGCGGCGGAGGCGTGGACGGCGCCATCCACCGCCGGGGCGGGCCGGAGATCCTGGCTGAGTGCAGGAGGCTGCGCGCGAGCCACTACGGCCGCGGCCTGCCGACCGGCCAGGCCGTGGCGACCACGGCCGGCCGGCTGCCCGCCCGCTGGGTGATCCACACGGTCGGGCCCGTCCACTCCGTCTCGGAGGACCGCTCGGAGCTGCTCGCCTCCTGCTACCGGGAGTCGTTGCGGGTGGCCGACTCCCTGGAGGCCGCCTCGGTGGCCTTTCCCGCGATCTCGACCGGCATTTTCGGCTGGCCGATGGACGACGCCGCCGGGATCGCCGTGGAGACGGTCCGGCGGGCGGAGACGTCGGTGGAGGAGGTCAGGTTCGTGCTGTTCGACAGTGCCGCGTACGCCGCGTTCGGGGCGCGCCTCTGAGCGCGCCCCGAACTCACATCAGGGCGCCCACGGCGGCGCGACCGCCCAGGTCACGTCCTGGTCGTAGCTCACGGCGTTGTCGAAGGCGTGCGAGCCGCCCGGCACCGCGATGTGCACGGCCTCGGCGTAGTGCCGCACGGCGTGCCCGGCGATGTTGTACGACGCCAGCGTCACCCCCGTGCCCCCGGCCCTGGGCGGCTGGGCGCAGAAGGTGGCGTCCTGGTCGAACAGCGCCGTCCCGTCACGGGCGTCCTTGCGCACCCGGAAGTCCGCGTGCCGCAGGTAGTGCCCGGCGAAGTTGCGCGACTCGAAGGAGTAGCAGCTCCCGTCGGCCAGCCCCCGGCGGACGTAGAACGTGGCGTCCTCCTTGAGCACCTGCGCGCTGCCCGCGTTGACCACGTCGGTGCGCGCCAGCGAGCTCTGGTGGCGCAGATACCGGTCGGTGAACCCCGGCGTCGTCACCCGCAGCGACTGCGCCGCCCCGACGGTCAGGTCGGCCCCGCTGCGCCACCAGGGCGTCGCGGGCAGCCAGGTGACGTCGGCGGCGAACGACGCGGGGCTGTCCCACGCGTTCGGGCCGCCGCTGCGCGCCACGTAGACGGCGTCGGAGAAGTGGCGCAGGAAGTGTCCTGGCAGGTTGCGCGACTCCAGCGACACGCCGGTTCCCGCCTGTGCGGGCCGGACGCAGAACGTGGCGTCCTGGTCGAACAGCGCCGTCCCGTCACGGGCGTCCGCGCGCACCCGGTAGCCGGAGTGCCGCAGGAAACGACCGGGCAGGTTGCGCGACTCGAACGACACGCACGCGCCGTCGGCCAGCCCGACCCGCACCCGGAAAGTGGCGTCCAGCTTGAGACCGTCCGCGCTCGCGGCGTTGACCACGTCCGTGCGGGCCAGGTCGTTCTGGTGGCGCAGGAAGCGGTCGGTGTGGCCGGAGGTGGTGACGCGCAGCGAGGTGAGCCCGCCCGTCACCAGGCCGGTGGCGGACTGGATGACCGAGCGGTTGACGGCGCGGACGCGGTCGCCGTTCATCTTCAGCACCCGGCGGTCGTACGTCCACAGGCCGTTGACCTCGTTCTCGACGTCCGTGGGCTGGGTGTAGATCGAGGCCGACAGCCCGTTGTCCGTGATCAGCGGCTTGAGCTGCTCGTTGATCGAGACGTAGCGGTCAGTCAGCGCCGTCTGGTTCGCGGTCATCTCGTACGCGAAGCCGGTGCCAGGCCACTGGTTGCCGGGGCTGAGCAGGCCGAGGCCGCCGAACTCGCCGAGCACGGCCACCCGGCTCGCGCTGGGCCGCTGCGGCGTCCCCGGGCCGACGTAGATGTGGTCGTCCACCACGTCGCCGTTGCCGCCGTCGAAGCCGCAGCAGTTGGAGCCGGAGTTGTTGTTCACCAGGCGGGTCGGGTCCCAGCTCTTGACCAGGTCGGCGATGCGGGCGGGGTCGTACTCGCCCCAGCCCTCGTTGAACGGCACCCACTGCACGATCGAGGTGATCCCGCGCAGGTGGTCGATCATGCGGCGCAGCTCGCTCTCGAAATTGGCGCGGTCGGCGGTGGAGGGGGTGACGCCGGTGCGCATCGAGGGCATGTCCTGCCAGACCAGCAGGCCGAGCCGGTCGGCCCAGTAGTACCAGCGGGCGGGCTCGACCTTGACGTGCTTGCGCACGGTGTTGAAGCCGAGCGCCTTCTGCTGTTCCAGGTCGAAGCGCAGGGCCGCGTCGGTGGGGGCGGTGGAGATGCCGTCGGGCCAGTAGCCCTGGTCGAGGGTGCCGAGCTGGTAGAGGAACCTGCCGTTGAGCGTGGGGCGCAGCACGCCGCCGATGACGGCCTTCCCCACCGACCTCATCCCGAAATATCCGGACACGACGTCGCCGCCGCCGGTGCCCGTCAGCGTGACCCTGAGGTCGTACAGGAAGGGGTCGTCGGGCGTCCACAGCCGGGCGCTCGGCACCGGCACCCGCAGGTGCGCCCCGATCGCGCCGGTCGCGGTGCCCACAACGGTGCCACCGGTCATGACCTCGGCCCGCACCTGCTGACCGGAGGCCCCGGCCGCCTGCACCACCAGGTCGAGCTGCCCGGCGGCCACGTCGGGCACGGTGTCGAGCTGGGTGATGCTCGCGGCGTTGACCGGCTCCATCCACACCGTCTGCCAGATGCCGGAGTGGGCGGTGTAGAAGATGCCGCCGGGTGAGCGGCGCTGCTTGCCGATCGGGGCGCCCGCGCCGTCGACCGGGGCGTACACGCCGACGATGAGCTCGTTGGCGCCGGCGCGCAGGGCCGGGGTGATGTCGAAGCCGAACGGGTCGTAGCCGCCGGTGTGGGTGCCGACCGAGGTGCCGTTCACCCACACGCGGGTCTCCCAGCTCACCGCGCCGAAGTTGAGCCGCACGCGGCGGCCCGACCAGGCGGCGGGCACGGTGAAGGTCCTGCGGTACCACATGCGGTCCTCGTGCCGCTGGACGCGCGACAGCCCCGACTCGATCGGGTACGGCACCAGCACCTGCTCGGCGAGGTTCTGCCCGGTCGGCGGGGTGGTGATGGAGCCGGTCGCGGCGAACTGCCACAGGCCGTTGAGGTTCTGCCACTCGGGGCGGACGAGCTGGGGCCGCGGATACTCCGGCAACGCGTTGTCCGGGCTCACCTCGGCGGTCCATGGGGTGGTCAGCGGGGGCGCCGCCAGCGCCTCCTGCACGGGTAAGGCGACGACTGTTCCTGAGAGGACCAGCACCGCGGTGAGGCGGCGGGCCCAGCCTGAGAATCTGCTCATCTCGGCTCCTTGACGAGGACCGGTGCTGACTCCCCCCGACAGGTTGCGACCGAACTTGAACGAGTTAGATCGCACCGTGACCATATACCGAAGATCACCTGTGCGAAATAGACCAATTCTTGCGATTTTTCAGACGCGAGGGTCGACGGCCGACCACGGAAGGGTCAGCTCGCCGAGCCGCCACCGCGCCACGCCGCCCAGCGGCGGCCGCATCGGCACCGGCCAGGAGCCCGACAGGGCCTGGATCGCGGCCAGCCACCGCTGCCGCCGCCCGTGCGCGCCGTAGGGGGCGCTGACCGCCCAGGCCCGATCGAAGTCGCTCAGGAACGCATGAATCCGCTCACCCGGCACGTTCCGGTGGATGAGCGTCTTGGGCAGCCGGTCGGCCAGATCGGACGGCCGCTCGAAGGCGTCCAGCCTGGCGGAGAACGTGATCGTCCGCGGCCCGCCGGCCGCCAGCCCCGCCCAGACCGCCCGCCGCCCGTTCTCCGACGAGGTGCCCTCGACCAGGACGCCGCCGGGGGCCAGCCGCCCGGTCAGCACGTCCCAGTACCGCCAGGCGTCCTCCTCGCCGTACTGCCGCAGCACGTTGAAGGCGCGCACCAGCGTCGGCGGGCGCGGGACCGGCAGCTCGAAGCCGCCCAGCCGGAAGCTCAGCCCCTCCCGCTCGTACGGCTTCGCCACCGCCACCCGGGCCGGGTCGATCTCGATCCCCACGACCTCCACCCCCGGCACCACCCGGCGCAACCGGGTGAACAGCTCCAGCGTGGTCGTGTGCGACGCGCCGTACCCGAGATCGACCACGAGCGGCCGCCCGGCCGAGCGCAGCAGCGGGCCGTGCACGGCGGCGATCCAGCGGTCGCCGCGCCGCAGCCGGTTGTGCCCGGTCGTCCCCCGGGTGATCGCCCCGACGGGCTTAGCCACCGACCCGGTGCACCTTGTGCTGGGCGGCCTGCGCCCGCGGGCGGATGACCATGCGGTCGATGTTCACGTGGGCGGGCCTGGTCACCGCCCAGGCGATGGCGTCGGCCACGTCGCCCGCGGTCAGCGGGTCGGGCACGCCGGCGTACACGCGGGCGGCGGTGGCCTCGTCGCCCCTGAACCGGGTGACCGCGAAGCCCTCCGTCCGCACCATGCCCGGGGCGATCTCGACGATCCGCACGGGCTTGCCGACGAGTTCGAGCCGGAGGGTCTCGGCCATCGTGCGCTGGGCGTGCTTGGCCGCCACATAACCGCCGCCGCCCTCGTACGCGTCGAACGCCGCCGTGGAGGTGAGCATGACCAGCACCCCGTCACCCGACTCCACCAGCCGGGGCAGCAGCGCCTGGGTCACGCGCAGGGAGCCGAGCACGTTGACGTCGTACATGCGCTGCCAGTCGTCCAGCCGGCCCTCGGCCACCGGTTCGAGGCCGTAGGCGCCGCCGGCGTTGTTGACCAGCACGTCGCAGCGCTCCAGCGAGGCGGCCAGCGCGTCCACCGACTCCTGCGAGGTCACGTCGAGCGTCACCGGCCTGATCGAGGGTGTCTCCGCGGCCAGTTTCTCCAGCCTTTCGCGACGGCGCGCCCCCGCCACCACGTCATACCCCTCGGCGGCCAGCCGCCGCGCGGTCGCCTCTCCGATCCCGCTGCTCGCACCGGTCACCACAGCCGTCTTCCGCATGTGTCACATCCTGCCAGGCGGGCTCGCGGACGGCGGTTGTGCACCCCCGGTTGTGACTGTCTGTCGGGAATGTCGAAAAATTCGGCTTTGTTGTACATCGCTTGGAGGTGATGTCGAGTGAGGCGACGACGGGTGAGCCGGGTCGCGACCATCAGCATGCACACGTCACCGCTGGACCAGCCCGGGACGGGCGACGCCGGCGGCATGAACGTGTACATCGTCGAGTCCGCCAAACGGCTGGCCGAGCTCGGCGTGGAGGTGGAGATCTTCACCCGGGCCACCGCCCGTGACCTCCCGCCCGTGGCCGAACTCGTCCCCGGCGTCCTCGTCCGTCACCTGACGGCCGGTCCTTACGAGGAGATGGACCGCGCCGACCTGCCCGGCCAGCTCTGCGCGTTCCTGTCGGAGGTGCTGCGCACCGAGGCCGTCTACGACCCGGGCCGCTACGACGTCATCCACTCCCACTACTGGCTGTCCGGCCAGGTCGGCTGGCTGGCCAAGGAGCGCTGGGGCGTTCCGCTCGTGCACACCATGCACACCATGGCCAAGGTCAAGAACCGGCTGCTCGCCCAGGGCGACCGTCCCGAGCCCCAGGCGCGCGTGGTCGGCGAGGAACAGGTCGTGAGCATCGCCGACCGCCTCGTGGCCAACACCTCGGAGGAGGCGTCCGAGCTGATCGACCTGTACGGCGCCGCCCCCGGCCGCGTCGTGGTCGTGAACCCCGGCGTCAACCTCACCCTCTTCCAGCCCGCTTCACAGGGCGCCGCCCGGCACCGGCTCGGCCTGCCGCAGGACGCCCACGTGCTGCTGTTCGTCGGCCGCATCCAGCCGCTCAAGGCGCCGGACGTGCTGCTGCGAGCCGCCTCCAGGATGCTCATCGACGACCCCTCCCTGCGCGGGCGCCTGGTGGTGGCCTGCGTCGGAGGCCCGTCGGGCAACGGCCTGGCCCGGCCCTCGTTCCTCGCGGAGCTGGCCACCGAGCTGGGCATCTCGGACGTCGTCCGCCTCGTGCCTCCCGCTCCCCAGGAGGAGCTGGCCGACTGGTACCGCGCCGCCTCCGTCACGGTCGTGCCCTCCTACAGCGAGTCGTTCGGGCTCGTGGCGCTGGAGTCGCAGGCGTGCGGCACGCCGGTGGCCGCGGCGGCCGTCGGAGGGCTGCGCACGGCCGTACTGGATGAGATCTCCGGCCTGCTCGTGGACGGCCACGACCCCTCCCAGTGGGCGCGGGCGCTGCGCCGCTTCCTCACCGAGCCGCGCTGGCGCGACCAGCTCTCGGCGGGGGCGCGCACGCACGCCGCCGCGTTCGGCTGGCAGTCCACGGCCTCCCACCTCAGGGAGGTCTACGCCGCCGCCGTCGCGAACCTGCACCCCGTCCCCGTGGCCGCTGTCTGACCGTACTGTCTGACCGCGCTTTCCGACCGTACTTTGTTCTAGCCTGGGCGGCATGCGCGAAGTCGTCGAAGCCGCGCTCAAGGCCGCGGACGTCTCCTATGACGAGCCGCGGCCGGGGGCGTTCCTCGTCAAACTGCCTGGGCAGCACAAGCTCGCCACCATGACCTGGCTGATCGTGGGGGAGCGGATGCTGCACGTCGAGGCGTTCTTCTGCCGGCAGCCCGACGAGAACCACACGGAGTTCTACCGCTGGCTGCTGGGCAAGAACGGCTCGATGTACGGGGTGCACTTCTCCCTCGACCCCGTCGGTGACGTCTACCTGGTCGGCCGCCTGCCGCTGACCGCCGTCACGGAGGAGGAGGTCGACCGGCTGCTGGGGTGCGTGCTGACGTACTCGGACGAGTGGTTCGACCGGGCGCTGGAGCTCGGGTTCGCCTCGTCGATCAGGCGGGAGTGGGAATGGCGGGCCAAGCGGGGGGAGTCGCTGGCCAACCTCCAGGCCTTCGCCCGCTTCGCCGACCCGGACCGGTGACTCCTCCTGGGAACCATAGGATTGGCCGCATGGCGACTTTGGTGCTGCTTAGGCACGGCGAGAGTGACTGGAACGCGAAGGGCCTGTTCACCGGCTGGGTGGACGTGAGCCTGTCGGCCAAGGGCGAGGACGAGGCGCGGCGCGGCGGCAGACTCCTCCAGGACGCCGGGGTGCGTCCCGACGTCCTGCACACCAGCCTGCTGACCCGGGCCATCCAGACGGCCCAGCTGGCGCTGGCGCAGGCCGACCTGCTCTGGCTTCCGGTCAAGCGCAGCTGGCGGCTCAACGAACGCCACTACGGCGCCCTCCAGGGCAAGAACAAGGCCCAGACCCGCGAGGAGTTCGGCGACGAGCAGTTCATGCTCTGGCGCCGCTCGTACGACACGCCCCCGCCTCCGATCGCCGACGACGACGAATACTCCCAGGCGGGAGACGCCCGCTATGCCCTGCTGCCCTCCGAGCTGATGCCCCGCACGGAGTGCCTGAAGGACGTGGTCGACCGGATGCTGCCGTACTGGTACGACGAGATCGTCCCCGACCTGGCGGCCGGCCGCACCGTCCTGGTGACCGCCCACGGCAACTCCCTGCGGGCCCTGGTCAAGCACCTCGACGGCATCGACGACGAGACCATCGCCGGGCTCAACATCCCGACGGGCATCCCGCTGGTCTACGAGCTCGACGCCGACTACCGTCCGGTGCGGCGGGGCGGCGAATACCTCGACCCCGAGGCCGCCAAGGCCGCCATCGAAGCCGTCGCCAACCAGGGCCGCTGACCCTCAGGTCGCCGCGGGGGCGGGGGCACGCGCCCCCGCCCCGCGACCTCACACCGACGGCTTCCCGAGCAGCGGAAGGCGGCGCAGCCCGGTCAGCGACGGCGCCTGGATGAACTCCACGGAGTCCTCCGGATCGGTACGCAGGACGGCGAAGCGGTCGAGCAGGATGTTCAGCGCGATCCGCCCCTCCAGCCTGGCCAGGGGCGCGCCCAGGCAGAAGTGGATGCCCCGGCCGAACGCCAGGTGCGGGTTGGGATCGCGATCGGGATCGAACGCCTCGGGGTCCCCGAACTGCCGCGGATCCCTGTTCGCCGCGGCCATCCAGCACATCACCAGCTGATCGGCCGGGATGGTCACCCCGCCGAGCTCGGCCTCACGCGTGGTGGCCCGGCCGAGCAGCGCGAACGGCGTGAACAGCCGCAGCGACTCCTCGATCACGGCCGGGACCGAGGCGCGGTCGGCGCGCACCCTGTCCTGCTGATCGGGGAAGGCGTCCAGGCACAGCACGGTGTTGCCGAGCAGCATCGTCGTGGTGATGTGCCCGGCCAGCAGGAGCAGGATGGCGAAGTTGACCACCTGCTCGTCCGGCAGGCGCTCGCCGTCCACCTCGGCCTCGACCAGCCTGGTGAGCAGGTCGGCGCGCGGCTCCCTGCGGCGCTCGGCCGCGTGGCCGGCCAGGTAGTCGCTCATCTCCCGCCACGGCTTCATCGTGGCCTCCAGCGCCGCGCCGCGTTCCTCGGGAGACGGGTTGACCGAGATGTCGGCGTCCCGCTGGAACAGCGCGTCCGCCCATCGCTTGAACAGCGCGCGATCACCGCTGGGCACCCCGAGCAGCTCGGCGATGACGATGACCGGCAGCGGATAGGCCAGGTCGCGCACCAGCTCGAACCGCTCGCCCTCCCGCGCCGCGTCGAGCAGCTCGTGGGTGATCGCGGCAATCCGCGGCTCCAGGTCCGCGACCACCTTGCGGGTGAACGCGCTGCTCACCAGCTTGCGCAGCTTCCCGTGCTCCGGCGGGTCGATCTGGGTGATGAAGCCCTCCAGCGAGAAGCCGTCCTTCGGCACCAGGTCCTTCGGCACCACCCGCATCGTGTCGGAGGAGAAGGTCGCGGGGTCGCCGAGCACCTCCTGCAGCTCCGGGTATCCGTACACGGACCACATCCCGGTCCGTGCGTCGAACTCGACGGCCGGGCCCGTCCGGGGCCCGTGCAGCCAGAACAGTTGCTTGGGGACGTCGTACCGTTCGACGATGTGCGCCATCGTCACTCCTTGGTTGAGGATCCCTCTGCTGTGGCGTACGTCATGACGACTTCTCGCGGTATTCCTCCCAGCGCTCGACCAGCCGGTCGGTGTCCTGCATGAGGAAGGCGAAGAACTCGCGCGCCTCCGTCAGCTGGGCGCGCGGCTCTGACCGGTCCTCGGGGAGCACCGACAGCCCGAAGTCCAGCGCGTCGAGACCGACCTGCAGGCCGGCGAGCTGAACCCGTATCGCGTGCGTCCAGCCGCCGTCGGCCATCCGGTAGCGGTGCTCGCGACCGGCCGTGGGCACCCGCTCGGCCATGCCGATCAGCTCCATCTGCCTGGCGACGGTGCTGACCGCGGTCTTGCTCACGCCGAGCTCGGCCGCCAGGTCGGTGAGCGACTGGTCGGGGGGGTCGCAGACCATGAGCCAGGCGTGCAGGCGGCCCATCGTCCGCGTGCCGCCCACCCGCTCCATGACCAGCCCCATCCGGTCGACGAACTCTCTCACCGGAGGCTCCACCGGCATCAACTCCGCAATTATCGTCAAGTACGTACTTTACGTACGGTATGCCGAGATCCAGGAGTTGTGAAGAACCGCGTCATCGACCCGCGGGGACGGGGTCAGTCCGTGGGCGGGGGCCAGCTCGGCCAGGTGGGTGGCGGCGCGTTGTAGGACTTCCAGAACTCCGCCGCCTTCTCCAGACAGTCGGGGCAGATCGGCTGGTCGGCGGAGCGGGCCACGGCGTCCGGGCCGGCCGGGCGGAAGGTGCCGAGCACGGTGAAACCCGGTGGCAGGCCGGTCTCAGGGTCGATCAGCACCGTCTCCACCGTCTCCGGGGCGGCGCTGAACGTGCGCTTGCACGCGAAACACCGCCCGCTCGCGCGCGCCTCTTCCTCCGCCATCGGCCAGACCTCCAGAACGGCACCCGTACCCGGCCCAGCATGGACCATCCCGTCCCGGCGTCAAGCCCGGCCCCGGTCGTCAGCTCGGGCGGGTCCCGGTGACGAGGTAGACGACGTCCTGCGCCACCCGTACCGCATGGTCGGCGTACCGCTCGTAATAGCGTCCCACCAGCGTGATGTCGATCGCCGGCTCGACCCCGTGCTCCCACTCCTTGGACAGGATCTTCCTGAACAGCCGCCGATGCAGCCGGTCCATCGCGTCGTCGTCCTGCTCCAGTTCGAGCGCGGACTCGACGTCGCGCGAGGCCACGCAGCTGCCGGCCTTCGTGACCAGCGTCTCGGCGATCTGACCCATCTCCAGGATGGTGGAGCGCAGCTCGGGCGGGATGGCCGAGTCGGGGTGCCGCAGCCGGGCGACCTTGGCGACGTGGACGGCGAGGTCACCCATCCGTTCGAGGTCCGTGCCCATGCGCAGCGCCGTGATGACCATCCGCAGATCCACCGCGACCGGCTGCTGCCTGGCCATCAGCTCGAAGATCGAGGTCTCGATGTCGGCGAAGGTCGCGTTCACCTCCTCGTCGCGGGATATGACGCTCTCCGCGAGGGTGAGGTCGGCGTCGAGGAGGGAGGTGGTGGCACGGGAGATCGCCGAGCGGACAAGGCGGGTCATCTCGACCAGCTTGTCGGTCAGTGCGTCGAGTTCTTCGTGGTACGCGTCACGCATGCCGTCACCGTACGACTCGCTCGATGAACGAATCCCTACGGCCAGATGAACTTTCCAGGAAAGGGGCGTTCATCCCCTGATGAGGGGGTCTGTCCCTGCGAAAACGCCGCCTACCATCGGAGACATGAGTGAGATGGCCATGAGCTTCGCGGCCCTGGCCGGGTTCGTGGTGGGCGCCCTGGCGGTCCTTTTCTACCGCAATCAGATCGAGGCCCCCAGCCGCACCGCCGCCGCCGACAGCGCCGAGACAGGCGCCGCACTGCCACAGGGCGTCGCGTCCGTGCTGGCCGTGCTGCCCTCGTCCGCCGTGGTCCTCGACGCCCACGACCGCGTGCTGCGCGCCAGCTCGGCGGCGCGGGCGTTCGGGCTGGTCAAGGGCGACCGGCTGATGGCCGCGGAGCTGCTCGCCCTGGCGAGACAAGTACGCCGCGACGGCGAGATCCGCGAGAGCGAGATCGACGTCGCCGGCCACAAGTTCGGCCAGGAGACCACGAACTTCGCCGTCCGCGTCGCCCCCCTCGGCTCCTACGGCCAGGTTCTGGTGCTGGCGGAGGACCAGACCGAGCGGCGCAGGGTCGAGGCCGTACGCCGCGACTTCGTCGCCAACGTCAGCCACGAGCTGAAGACCCCGGTGGGCGCCATGAGCCTGCTGGCCGAGACCATCCAGGACGCCGCCGACGACCCCGAGGCGGTCAGCCGCTTCGCCGGGCGCATGCAGCTGGAGGCGGCCCGGCTCAACTACCTGATCCAGGACCTGATCACGCTCAGCCGGATCCAGGGCGCCGAGCCGATCCCCACCCCCGGCCAGGTCGTGATCGACGAGGCCGTGTCCGATGCCATAGACCACTGCAACACCAGGGCCTCCGCCAAGGACATCACGCTCGTCACCGGCGGCACCGAGGGCCTGCGCATCTGGGGCGACGTCGAACTGCTCGTCACCGCCCTGCGCAACCTGATCGACAACGCCGTCGCCTACAGTCCCGAGCACACGAGGGTCGTCGTCAGCGTGCGGCCCGCGGGCGATTCGGTCGAGATCAGCGTCAGCGACCAGGGGATCGGCATCCCCGAGGAGGCGCTGGAACGCATCTTCGAGCGCTTCTTCCGCGTCGACGCGGCCCGGTCGCGCGCCACCGGCGGCACCGGGCTCGGCCTGGCCATCGTCAAACACGTCGCCGCCGCGCACGCGGGCGAGGTGTCCGTCTGGAGCAAGGAAGGGTCCGGCTCCACCTTCACGCTCCGCCTGCCCGCCTTCGGCGGCACGGCGGTGGCAGTACCACCCTCGATTCCCCTGGAGGCAGCCCCATGACCCGTGTTCTCGTCGTCGAGGACGAGGAGTCCTTTTCCGACGCCCTGTCCTACATGCTGCGCAAGGAGGGCTTCGAGGTGTCGGTCGCGGCGACCGGGCCCGAAGCGCTCGACACGTTCGACCGCAACGGCGCCGACCTGGTGCTGCTCGACCTGATGCTGCCAGGGCTGCCCGGCACGGAGGTGTGCCGCTCGCTGCGGCAGCGCTCCAAGGTGCCGGTCATCATGCTGACGGCCAAGGACAGCGAGATCGACAAGGTCGTGGGCCTCGAACTGGGCGCCGACGACTACGTCACCAAGCCGTTCTCCTCGCGCGAGCTGGTCGCCCGCATCCGCGCGGTCCTGCGCCGCCAGGGCGACCTCGTCGAGGAGCTGGAGACGGCCGTGCTGGCCGTCGGCCCGGTGCGGATGGACGTCGACCGCCACGTCGTCGCCGTGCGCGGCCAGCAGGTGCAGCTGCCGCTGAAGGAGTTCGAGCTGCTGGAGGTGCTGCTGCGCAACGCCGGGCGGGTGCTCACCAGGGGTCAGCTCATCGACCGCGTCTGGGGCGCCGACTACGTGGGCGACACCAAGACGCTCGACGTCCACGTCAAGCGGCTGCGCGCCAAGATCGAGGCGGATCCGTCCAACCCGCGGTGCATCCTGACCGTGCGCGGTCTGGGCTACAAGTTCGACGCCACCGAGGAGTGAAGGACCCCGGCACGGCCGTGTCCGGGGCCCTCTCACCCGCTGTCAGTGGGCCTCCTCCGCGGGGGCGGAGGCCGTCGGGGTGGGCGTGGGCGCCGGGGTGGCGCCGGGAGCCGGGGGATACTGCGCGAACTCACGGCTGCGCGTGACCACAGGCACGTTCATGGACACGACACCGGCCTGGGCGAACTGGAGGTCCAGCTTGATGCTCTCGCCGCCCCTGAGGCTCTTGGGGATCGCCTCCAGCATGAGCTGAGGGGTGGGCTTGCCGGTGTTGACGAGCTGGTTGACCGGGAGCTGGATCGGGGCGGTGACCTTGACGGTGCCCATGTTCCCGGCCGAGACGGACTGCAGCGTGTCGGGGGCGCCGGCCGTGTTGAGGATGTTCAGGTAGATCGGGGCCGAGCCGCGCCAGGGGAGCTGCGCTCCTGAGTCGGGGCCGAGGATGAACGCCTGCGGGATGTGAATGCCGCTCTTGCTGCCGTACTGGCCGTTATCGAGCAACACTTGCGCCTCGTTCGGCGCGTACGGCTTGTTGGTGGTGGCGTCGAATCCTGCCCCGCAGCCCGCCAGCACGGGGGCGGCCAAGAACGCGGCGGCTACGACAATCCAGCGACGGCTGGTCACGGGCGGGTTCTCCTTGGTCTTGCGCAGGTGTCGCGCGTGCGTGATGTGCAGCGCCCACCATATCCACCCCAATGCAAGGTCATATCCGCACCCCCGCAGGTCATTCGCTATGTCCGGAAATGCGATTCATACTGTTGAGCGCTTGTCAAGCCCCAATATGCGGCGTTGACCTGCAGTTATGAGGATTTCACTGTTCCGGGAGGCTGTGGATGCGTGGTACCCTGGAGTACAGCGGAAGGGGTACTTGTCACATGACTTTCCAGGTCGGCGACACTGTCGTCTACCCCCACCATGGGGCTGCTCGGATCGAAGCAATCACGAAGCGATCCATCAAGGGTGAGGAAAAGACCTACCTGGTGCTCAAGGTCGACAAGGGCGACCTTACCGTCCAGGTGCCAGCTGAAAACGCGGAACTCGTCGGTGTGCGCGATGTTGTCGGCCAGGAAGGCCTTGAGCGGGTTTTCGACGTCCTTCGCATGCCGCACACGGAAGAGCCGACCAACTGGTCTCGTCGTTACAAGGCCAATCTGGAGAAGCTCGCCTCCGGCGATGTGAACAAGGTCGCCGAGGTGGTTCGGGACCTGTGGCGCCGGGATCGTGAGCGTGGCCTGTCGGCGGGTGAGAAGCGCATGCTCGCCAAGGCTCGCCAGATTCTCGTCAGCGAGCTGGCTCTTGCCGAGAAGACCAATGAGGACAAGGCTGAGGCCCTGCTCGACGAGGTTCTCAACTCCTGAACACACATCTTCCACGGGTGGGCGTCGGAGTCGACGTCCACCCGTTCGCATCGGATGACTCAGGACGCGAGCTCAACCTCGCCGGGCTGTCCTGGCCTGACCAGATCGGCCTAGACGGCCACTCCGACGGCGACGCCGCCGCCCACGCGGCGTGCGACGCGCTGCTGTCGGCGGCCGGCCTGGGCGACCTCGGGCGGCTGTTCGGCACGGCCGACCCGCGCTGGGCCGGCGCCACGGGCGCGGCCCTGCTGGAGGAGACCGCGCGCCAGGTGCGCGCCGCCGGTTACGAGATCGGCAACGTGGCGATCCAGGTGATCGGCAACCGGCCCAAGCTGGCGCCACGCCGCGAGGAGGCCGAGAAGGCGCTCAGCGCGGCCCTGGGGGCGCCGGTGAGCGTCTCCGCCACCACCACCGACGGCTTGGGTCTGACCGGCCGCGGTGAGGGCATCGCGGCCATCGCGACGGCCCTCGTGGTCAACCTTTCCTGAGTGCCGGGCGTCTTTACGTAGGGATACGTGAGGGTGTCCCGGCGGGTCGCCGGCCGATCCGCTGAATGCGGAGGCGGCGGTTCGTCACTGGCGCGGTACGGGCCGCCGCCTTCCCATCTATGCGTAGTTTGTCTGATCAGAGGGTATGTGTCCCAAGACATGTGAACGTCTCGGGGGGAGCTACACATGATCGGCGCGATCGTATCCGCGGTAGTCATCGGCGCCATCGTCGGTGCGCTGGCCCGGCTGCTGGTGCCCGGCCGGCAGAACATGTCCATCGGCCTGACCCTGATCGTCGGCATCGTGGCGGCCCTGATCGGTACCCTGATCGCCCAGGCGTTCGGATGGGCCGACACGCGAGGGATCGACTGGATCGAACACATCCTGCAGCTCGTTCTGGCCGTCGCCGGCGTGCTCCTCGTGACCAAGATGGGCATGGGACGCGGCGGCCGAGGCGGCCGAACAACGACCTGACCTGCCCATTCGTAAATTCGGCGCATAAATGCCGTAGATCGGGTAGCCCACTTCCCGTGAGAGTGAACCGCTCACCCTCACGGGGAGGTTTCATGTCATGACCATCGAATCCATCCTTGGCGCCATCGTGATCGGCGCCGTGATCGGCGCAATCGGTCGTCTGCTGCTGCCCGGCAAGCAGGCCATCGGGTGGATCCTCACCATCGTCGTCGGCATCGTGGCCGCGCTGCTGGGGACGCTGCTCGCGCAGGTACTCGGTGTGGAGACGACCCCCGGCATCGACTGGATCGAGCTGGTGATGCAGGTGGTGCTCGCCATCGTCGGTGTGGGCCTGGTCGCGGGCCTCAGGCGCGGTCGCAACGTCTGACGCGCCTGTCTGAGGCGACGCGACGGCTTACGCGGCGTGCGACGCGACGGAGCGTCTGACGTGGCGCAGGGCTCAGGCCGCGGCGTCCGACGCGATGGAGCGTCGGACGCGCCGGCGAGGCGGGATACATGGACCCGCCCGGGAGGCGATCCCGGGCGGGTCCCCTCATGCTGTCCTACGGGCTGTTTCCGCCGCGTTGACCCCTTCTCGGGCCTTCTGACGCCCTGTCCCTCCCGGCGTGGACCGTTCGGGCCTCATGACGGCCCGTCGCCCGCGTCGACCGCTCTGGGCGTCTGACTGCCCGTCCCGCGTGTTCAGTCCTCCGGCGGGCGCGGGGTGCTGCGCAGACGTTCGGCCGGGGCCGGGGTGTCGTCGTGGATCACCGGATGGGGCGCGGTGTCCTCCATCTCGCCCGCGTTCTCCGTCCTGCGGGCGACCTGCCTCCGCTCCTCCATGTCGGCCAGCTCCGGGCCGTGCTTCGGGTCGGGCGTGTCGTCCGCGACGATGGGGTGCGGCTGGGTGTCGGCGTCCTTGTCGTCCGCGCTGGGACGGGGGTGGACGAGGACGTCGGCAGGCTTGACCCGATCCCCCCAGCGCACGGGCCGCGTCACCGGCTCGGGCTCCGGTTCGGGCTCAGGGGCGGGCTCCGCTTCGGGCGCGGCCTGGGGCTCGTCAGCGGCTTCGTACGCCTGAGCCGGCCGCGGCTCGTCGGCGGCCTCATCCGCGGGGGTTGCATCCGCTGGTACAGCGTCTGGTACATCGTCTGCCGGGGTCTCGTCCGCTGGGGCCGGCCGAGGTGCGGGAGGGGCCTCATGAACGGGGCTGTCGGGCGCGGGCTCAGGGGCGGGACGTGGCGCGGGCACGGCGGGAGCATCGGTGGCGGGCTGAGGCGACTCCTCCTCCTGCACGGGCCACTCGCTCACCCGCGCCGACACCGGCGGCGTCTCGGGAGCGGCGGTGGGGCCGACCACCGGAGTGGACTCCAGAACGGGCGCAGTCGACGCAGTGGCGAGCGAGGGCGGGGTCTCGGCCTGGGGATGAGGCCGATGGAAGGGCACGAGGTCCTGCTCCGCCGTACGTTCCGGATCCTGCTCGGCGGCCTGCCCGCGACGGCCCTGCATGTGCTTGATCAGCAATAACCACAGCCACAGCGCCAGGGCCAGCATCACCCACGGCGCCAGCGCCACGCCGACGGCCGCCTCTCGCACGCCGAACTCGAACCGCACCGCCGAGGCCACGTTCACCGCCGAGGCCGCCACGATGAGCAGCACCAGCACGAACGCCGCCTGCACGCGTACCAGCGTCTTGGCCGGGCGCAGCAGCAGCACGCCGATGAGCGCCACCAGGAGCAGCGCGTCGAAGGCGGCCGGATAGAGGAAGGCGAGGTCCTGCCGGGCCTCACCGGTGAGGGCCAGCGCGCGCAGGTCGTCGAAGGACAGCGCGCAGGCGGCCCCGGCGAGGGCGGCGACCGCGAGACCGGCCAGAGCGAGGCCGAGTCGGCGGAGCACAGAGGGGGGAGTCACGTCCATGGCGGTTCGAGCCTACAGAAGATTGACTTCTTCCCCGCTCATGGCGGCGGGCGATTCCTCGGCCAGTCACGGGATTCCGGCCTTCCGGCGCGCCCGGCGAGGCGTACCGCGTTCATCGGGAGGTCCATCGGGACCCATCCGCGCGAGAGAGAGTCGGCCGCGCCCGAAGAGGACTCCCGCACCGCCCTGCCGCAGCGGCGAACCCCTGCGCCGCCCCACCGAATGACGAGACCCGGGCGGCCCTGAGTATCTTCGATGAGATTCCACGACGGACGGACCGACCAACCACCCACCCGCCCAACCAATCAACAACCAAATGCATCACTCATGGGAGGCATTACATGGCCGCACTGTCAGCCGATGTCCGCAAACTCCTGGACGCGCCGAATTACGCGACCGTGACGACTCTCAACCCCGACGGCGGCCCGCAGTCGTCGGTCGTGTGGGTGCGTACGGACGGCGACGACGTGCTGTTCTCGACCGTGAAGGGCCGCCAGAAGCCGCGTAACTTCGAGCGCGACCCGCGGGTGAGCCTGCTGGTGATCGATCCGGACAACCCGCTCCGCTACGTGGAGGTGCGCGGCCGGGTGACGGTGACACCCGACCCCGAGGGAGCGCTCATCGAGGAGCTGTCGCAGAAGTACCGAGGTAGCTCATGGGAGGACAAGCCGGGCACGGAGCGGCTCATCGTACGGATCTCGCCGGACAGGGTCTACTTGCGAGGCTGATTTATCGGCGTGATGACAGCTCTGAGGCGTTAGCCTTGCGTTCGTGAGCCTGCACATCTACGACACCAGTACACGCGCCATCCGTGAATTCGTTCCGGTCGAAGCCGGCCGGGCGTCGATTTACCTGTGTGGGGCGACCGTGCAGGCTCCTCCGCATATCGGACATATCCGGTCAGGCGTCAACTTCGACGTGCTCAGGCGCTGGATGGCGCGTTCCGGCTACGAGGTGACGTTCTGCCGCAACGTCACCGACATCGACGACAAGATCATCAGGGTGGCGGCCGAGGAGGGCGTGCCCTGGTTCGTCGTGGCCGAGCGCAACCAGCGGGCCTTCACGTGGGCGTACGACACGCTGGGCTGCCTGCCGCCGACCGTCGAGCCGCGCGCCACCGGCCACGTGCCCGAGATGATCACGCTCATGGAGCGGCTGATCGAGCACGGCCATGCCTACGCCTCGGGCGGCGACGTCTACTTCGACGTACGCTCCTACGCCGACCGCTACGGCTCGCTGTCGAACCAGAAGCCGGAGAACATGCGGGCCGCGGCCGACACCGACGACGAGTCGTGCAAGCGCGACCCGCGCGACTTCGCCCTGTGGAAGGGCGAGAAGCCGGGCGAGCCGACCTGGCCGACCCCGTGGGGCCCCGGGCGTCCCGGCTGGCACCTCGAATGCTCGGCGATGGCCACGAAATACCTCGGCCCGGCGTTCGACATCCACGGCGGCGGGATCGACCTGATCTTCCCGCACCACGAGAACGAGATCGCCCAGTCCCAGGCGGCCGGCGACGGCTTCGCCCACTACTGGATGCACAACGGCATGCTGAAGATCGGCGCCGAGAAGATGAGCAAGTCGCTCGGCAACTCGCTGCTGATCCCCGACATGGTGCAGAAGGTGCGCCCGGTTGAGCTGCGCTACTACCTGGCGGCGCCCCACTACCGTTCCTCGATCGACTACTCGGAGGAGGCGCTGCAGGAGGCCGCGGCCGCATACCAGCGGATCGAGGGCTTCGTGACGCGCGCCGCCGAGGTCATCCACGACGTCGACGCCGACGCGCCGCTGCCGCAGGCGTTCGCCGACGCGCTCGACGACGACCTGGGCACGCCCCAGGCGCTCGCCGTCGTGCACGAGGTGGTGCGCGAGGGCAACGTGGCGCTGGCGCGAGGCGACAAGGAGGCCGTGGCCCGGCTGCTGGCCGAGACCCAGAACATGCTCGACGTCCTCGGCCTCGACCCGCGCTCGCCGCAGTGGCGCGCCGCCGGCACCGACCTGACGCCGGTGGTCGACGCGCTGGTGGCGGTGGCGCTGGAGCAGCGCAAGGCGGCCAGGGAGCGCAAAGACTACGCCGCCGCCGACGCGATCAGAGACCAGCTGTCGGCCGCGGGCATCACCGTCGAGGACACCCCCCACGGCGCCCGCTGGGAGCTCAGCCGCTAGATCATCTGGGCCGAGGTGGGCGGCGGCCCGAGTACCCTTGTTCCATGGCAGCTGGGGGTAGATCGTCGGGCAGGCCCGCGAAGAAGAAGGGCCCGGCCAAGGGCACCGGTGGGCAGAAGCGCCGGTCGCTTGAGGGCCGCGGCGCGACTCCGCCTGCCGAGATGCGTCACTGGTACAAAGACAAGGCCCGCGGCGAGCGCATCGCCCGCGAAGACCGGGGCGGCGACGCGCGCCGCCCCGCACCCGCCAGGCAGCAGCGCCGCTCGGACGACGCCCCCGAATACATCGGCGGCCGCAACCCGGTGCTGGAGGCGCTGCAGGCGGGGGTGCCGTGCAACGCCCTCTACGTCGCGCAGCGCATCGACAACGACGATCGCGTACGCGGCTCCATCAAGATCGCGGCCGAACGCGGCATCGCCCTGCTCGAAATCACCCGCGACAAGCTCGACCGCCTGACCGAGGGCGCCGTCCACCAGGGCGTGGCCCTGCAGATCCCGGCCTACGACTACGCGCACCCGTCGGAGCTGGTGGAGCTCGCCCACGACGCCGGCGAGGTGCCCCTGATCGTCGCCCTCGACTCGGTCACCGACCCCCGCAACCTGGGCGCCATCGCCCGCTCCGCCACCGCCTTCGGCGCCCACGGCCTGCTCATCCCGTCCCGCCGCTCGGCCGGCGTCACGGGCGGCGCCTGGAAGACCTCCGCAGGCACCCTGGCCAACCTCCGCGTCGCCCGCGCCGCCAACTTGACCGCGGCCCTGCGCGAATACCGCGAAGCCGGCCTCTTCGTCATCGGCCTCGACGGCGCCGGCCAGACCGACATCGGCGACGCCGACCTCCTGACCGAGCCCCTGGTGGTCGTCGTAGGCTCGGAAGGCAAGGGCTTGTCCCGCCTGGTCCGCGAACACTGCGACGTGGTGACCCGCATCCCGATCCATGCCGCCACGGAGTCACTGAACGCGGGGGTGGCGGCGGGGGTGGCGCTGTACGAAGTCGCTCGTCACAGGCGTCTCTAGCGTCTACACTGGTAGGCCGTGCCGACGTAGCTCAATCGGCAGAGCATCTGTCTTGTAAACAGAAGGTCAGGGGTTCGATTCCCCTCGTCGGCTCTGCACCAGAAGGCCCCTGAACCGCGCTCAGGGGCCTTTCGGCTTTCGGCGGGGAAACGCATGGTCATCGCAGGGGAGCGCTACGCGCAAGGGGGCTCAGGCCGTGACATCGGGGGCGCGGCCCCCAAACCCCCAGCTAAAGCCCGCTGGCGCCCCTTCGTACCCTTGGACCGGAGAGTTGGGGAGCAGGCTGTCTACGAGCACCGCGTTCGGCCCATCCGGCGGGCTGCCTGGTGATGTGCGCGACGGCCAACGTGACAGTCCAGGACACGCCGACGTCGCCGCCTACCTCCGGGCCGCTTCAATCCGCGAGACGGGAATCCGGACGTTCGTGCAGCGGCTCGAAGCCGCACGGAAGAACGGGGAGCTTCCACGCGGCTTCGACCCGCACGCGTTGGCCGCCTAGTTCGCGGCTGTGCTGCGCGGCATGTCCGAGTGGGCCAGGGACGGGGCCGATGTCACCGAGCTCAGATCGGTCGCGGAGCCGGCTCTCGCCGTCTGGACCGGGCCGAAGTCATGCAGGGCGGCGGCGTAGAAGCCCCTTCCACTACTGCCTACTTGATCGTGATCCAGCCGGAGCTGTTCAGGCAGCCGCCGCTGTTACAGGTGCGCAACATGTACTTGTAGACGGTGCCGGTGGAAGCAGTCCAGTTATAGCCGGTCTTCGAGCCGCCGCAACCGTTGTCGTTCTTCTGCACCCAGTTACCGATCCAGATCTTGGGGCCGTACTTGTCGCACTTGGTGTCCCTCGTCCTGAACCAGATGTAGTCCTGGTTGTAGCGCTGCCATCCACTGCCCTTGACGGTGCATCCCCTCTTGACATACCCCTCGGCGGAGGCGCCGGTGATGCTCTTGGAGAAGGTCTGCGTGGACTTGCAGCCCGTGACGGTGGTGGCTGCGGCAGGCGCCGCATTGAGGGCGATGGTCGTGGCGGCCGCGACCACGCCGGCGGCAATCGCGGCGATGCGCTTGGAAGTCAACTTCATGAGCCTCGAAGCTAGCGGCGTCCGGTATAGCGCCGGTATGCCGGCCTTCCCGGGGCGGGCGAGGTACTCGAGTTCGCCGGTGGACTACTCACGCCCTCCAGCATGGCCCGCAGGCGAACGCGGTCCAGGTTGCACTTGGTCCTAGTTCGAACCCTTCCTCTTCCGCCAGGCGTCGACCACGTGGGCGCGGGTGAAGCCCTTGCGGTTGGCTCCCTTACCGCTCTGCGTGTGCCCCCAGGTGTCGTCCGTCTTGACCCTGTACTCCTTCAGCCGCGCCGTCAAAGTGGCTGTCTTGGCGTCGTCCTCCAAGTCCGCCCACTGGCCGTAGGTGTTCGGCCGCAGCTCGACTGCCATGGTGGCCGAAACCGAACACGAAAACGTCCGCGAAGACACCCTCGAAGGCCTCGATGCGGTCGCCCGCAATGGCAGGCAGGCACGGCGGCCGCCCACCCGTCATCACCGACGACATGCTGTACACCGCGCTCCGCCGCCGCTCCGTCGGCGAGTCCCTGGAGTCGATTCAGCCCGATCTGATCATCCCCACCGGCAAGCGCAAGGGCCACAACCCCAGCCTGGCCAGCATCTACCGCGCCCTCGCCGAACACGACAAACGCCAGGCATACCCCGAGGTCGTCGAGGCCGCCCGCGCCGAGTTCGGTGCCCTGGACACGTCCGGATGATCAGCCCCGTTCGTGGCGCCCGGCGGCCGGCCTGCCCGGTTCGACCACGACAAATGACATCCCGAAATCACGTCATCTTGCGATCCACGTCAAACGGGATGGCCTCGATGCGCTCGATGTGTTCCTCGCCCCACTCTCCGAGCGGCGCCATCGCGGTGTTGAGTGAATGGCCGAACTCGGTGAGCGAGTACTCCACTTTCGGCGGAACCTGATGATAGACCTCACGATGCAGCAGCCCGGTGGTCTCCATCTCCCGCAACTGCAAGATCAGCACCCGCTCGCTGATGCCGGGGACCGCGCGCCGCAACTCCCCGAAACGCAGGGGACCATCCTGGAGCGCGAACAGGATCAGTCCCTTCCATTTGCCTCCCATGACGGCGATGGCTGCGTCGAGACCGCAGGTGAACGTCCGCTTCTTCGTCTCCTTCACCGACCCATACTCACACTTATGTCAGTACCCGGCAAAAAAGTAGGTACTTGAGAGAATGTAGGTGCTCCAGCCAGCATGAATCAGGCCCGCGCCAAGACCACGACGGTCTCCAAGGCAGCGCGCTCGCCTCCATACCTCTGTGGCTGGAGTATGCATATGACTGCAAAGAACATGACACCGGTGACCGTCATCGGACTGGGCTCGATGGGCACGGCACTGGCCGGGGCCTTCATCAAGGCCGGACACCCGACCACTGTCTGGAACAGGACCCCCGCCAAAGCCGCGCCTCTCATCGCCAAGGGAGCCAGGCATGCGGAGGCCATCGAGGACGCGGTGGCGATAAGTCCCCTGGTCATCACCTGTCTGACCACCTTTGATGACACCCGGCTGGCACTGCAGCCGGTCGGCGCGCCGCTGCGTGGGCGGGCCCTGGTCACCCTCAACAGCGGTTCCCCGGCCGGCGCCCGCGAGACGGCGGCCTGGGCCATCGAGCACGGCGCCCGGTTCCTGGCCGGAGCGGTCAAGAACGTGCCCTCGGCCGTGGGAGCGCCGGACACTCTGCTGTACTACAGCGGCGACAAGACGGTCTTTGAGGAGTTCGAGACGGTCCTGAAGGTGCTGGGCGGCGACACCGTCCACCTCGGCGACGAAAGCGACCTCGCCGCCCTGTACGAGATGGCGGTGGGTGCCATGCTGCTGCCGGCGCTCGTCGGCTTCTTCCAGGGTGCCGCCGCCATCCAGGCGCGTGGATTGGAGGTGAACACGATGGTGCGCTTCGCCGGCAAGTGGCTGGACATGATCAAGTCCCTGATGCCGATCTACGCCAAGGAGATCGACAGCGGCGACTATACCGACGCCGCCTCCTCCGTGAACCTTTTCTCGGCGGGGGCGGCCCACGACGAGGACCTGGCCAAGGAGACGAACGTCGACACGGCCTGGCTCGCCCCGCTCCATGACCTGGTGAGGCGGGCAGCTGAGGCAGGCTACGGCGATCAGAGCATCTCGGCCCTCACCGAGGTGCTCAGAAAGCCGGCGCGACAGCCATAAGCCGGACGAGTCCAAAGCCCGGATGAAGCGTCCATCAAGGCCGCACCTGACGGACTCGCCAGACCGGCTCAACTCATCGGTAGGAGTCGATAAGCCGTGCGAGGTGTCTGTCGGCGATCTCCAGCGGTGCCTCGCTCCGGGATACCTGCGCCGACAGGTCCGCGCCCGTTTTTCGTGAGGTGCAGCTCGTCCTCTGGGATCGGCTCCAGATAGCGCTTGTTGTCGATGCGCACACGGGCACAGCGGGCTGCGGACAGCACGATGCCGTCGCCGTCGGTGAACCACTGGTCGAGATCTGTCAGCGGAATCTCGTGAATTTCCACCCCGTCGCAGATAACGGCGGTTGCGTCGTAGCGCGGGGGCGGCCGTAGTTGGGAGAGATGAGGAATGAGGACGAAGCCCTGGGCTGGGACGGCGATAAGAGCGACGAAGATTCGGGCCTGCGAGCTCCCTTCGGTCGCCCGCACGCGACGGAGTAAATCGCGAACCGTGACCAGTCCACCGGTCGCCGGGTGCCTCGTTCGGGTGCGCGTATCCTGGCGGAGACCGCTCCCGGGAATGAGATCAGAGCAGGGTAGCCGATTTCATGGATCTGGCGACCAAGCGTCTGATCGAAGTGGTGGTCGCCCAGTTCGTGCATGGAACCAACGTCCCTGAAGTCATCGAGGTGTGGCTTCGCTTGGAGTCGGTGATCATTGGCGTCGAAGTCGCCGCCGATTGGTCGTTTCAGATCGAGCCAGGCGAGCCAAGGCAGAGCTACGTGATGGAAGAGCTGGGCAGCCGCGTCGATGTGGTCTCCGCCCCGGATGACGTTCCCTTCGTACGGCACATCGGTGAACGACTCATCCGTGTTGTCGAGCGGTGCGGCGGCGGAGTGGACGGCACCGAGCGGGTGGGAGCTGAGTTCGTGTTCGATTCGGGGACTGTGGCCGCAGAGAGTTGGGGCGGCGACCTTCTCTGAGCGGCCGGCAGCGCATAGATGGGCCTTCTGCCCTGCCTTTACGAACAGAAGGTCAGGGGTTCGATTCCCTGGGCTGACAAGACCCCGGATGGCTACCTCGCAGGCTCCACCTGCGCGCCTTGGTGATCTGGATCAACGAGACCTCACGACAATCACTCCTTGATCACGACTCGATCCGCGCCCTAGGGAGTGCTGCGGATGATTCGGGCCGCGGTGACGGCGCCGTCCTGTAGACCTCGATCGGCGAGCATCTCGCCGTACTCGCCGTTCTTGATCAGTGTGTTGAGCGCTTTCACGATCGCGTCGCGTAGCGCGGGTTTGGCGCTGTCGACGGCCATGACGAGGGGGTCGTCCTCGGTCAGATCGGCTTTCGAGAGATGGAGCTCGCCCTTGGAGTCTCGCGCGCGGTCGACGGCCCAGGGAAGGCTGGTGACATATGCGTCCAACCTGCCGTTTCTCATGGCCGGCTTGATGGGATTCGGGCCGCACTTTTCGTAACTCGTCTTCTCCACCAGGTCCTCATAGCTGCCCATCGAGAGGCTCATGCCGCAGAGGTCGGCTTTGGAGCGGATGCGCCGAGCAGTCTTCCACGTGGCGTAGACCGCGAATCCGATGTCGAAGTAGTGGATGAGGGCGAGTTTCTCGTCTTGCCCGGCGGAAAATGTGCTCGTGCTCGGCAGGGCCACATCGAACTGCTCGGTCTCCAGCACCCCGTCGATCATCTGGCTTGGCGTCGAGACGCTTTCGATCTCCACCTTCAGGCCGAGCCGGTCACCGATGGCGAGGGCCAGGTCCGGGTCGAGGCCGCGTGGGTTGGCGCCGTTGGAACCGTCGTCAGAGGAATAGATTCCCGGCTGGTCCACGGCGGTGCCATCGTATACAGCGACTTTGAGGGTGCCGGGTTCCAAGAGGCCGAGCTTGTTCTGAGCGGCGGGTTTGTGATCGCCGGTCGATGCTTGCTGCGCATTGTTCACGACGTAGATCGTGGTCGCGACCAGCGCCGTGGTCAGGGCTGCGGCTCCGGCGGCGAGCCAGGCGCGCTTGCGGCGGGGCGAGTGGGGAGGTGCGGACGGGGGGTGAGCTTCCGGTTTCGTGATGGCGGGTGGCGTGGGCCGGTCCGGTTCAGGTAGTAAGCGAGTCCGGGCCGTGCTGCCGTCTGTGATGGCGGCCAGCATCGCGTCGAGCCGCTCGGCCGTGGGCCGCGCCGCCGGATCGGCTACGAGGAGTTCCCGCAGTACGGGGGCCAGACCGCCGGCCCGGACCGGCGGTGGCACCACGCCGTCGATGACCGCCGCCATGGTGGCCAGTGCGGTCGGCCGGCGCATCGGGCTGTGGCCCTCTACGCAGACGTACAGCATGATGCCCAGTGACCACAGATCCGAGGCGGGGGCGTCGTCGCTGCCTCGGATGCGTTCTGGGGCGAGATACTCGGGCGTGCCGATGAGCTCGCCGGTCGCGGTCAGCGGCACGGACCGGGCCGCGGTGTCGGCGGAGCCGGTTCGCTGGAGGGCGGCGATGCCGAAGTCGGTGAGGACCGCGCTGCCGTCAGGGCGCAGCAGCACGTTGGCGGGCTTCACGTCACGATGGCAGATGCCGGCGGCGTGTGCGGTACGCAGCGCGGAAAGGACCTGGCGGCCGATGCGGGCGGCCTCCTGGGGCTCCAGCCGCGTCCTTTCCTCCAGCCGGTCCGCCAGGCTGCCGCCGGGCACCAGTTCCATCACCAGCCAGGGGTAGGAACCCGTACCCTCCTCGACGATGTGATGAATGGTCACCACGTGCGGGTCGCTGATGCGCGCCAGCGCGCGGGCCTCCCGCAGCACCCGCTCCCGCAGCACCCGGGAAGCCTCCGCGTCCCGGACGGGCTCAGGAGCCAGGGGGCTGACCTGCTTGACCGCGACCTCGCGATGCAGCGCCAGGTCACGCGCCCGCCACACGGTGCCCATCCCGCCGCTGCCCAGCCGCTCCACCAGCTCGAAGCGTCCGTCAAGGACTTGCCCGCCAACGCCATCGATCACTCTCGCAGGCTAACGCTTCTTGATGTTGCCGGCGGCGACTGAGAATTTCTCGTGCACCCGGCAGAGCAGGAGGGGACGCCGTGACGTATCGGTGGATCTTGTAGTTCGGAAGCTCGTCGTCGCCTGCCGGTGGAAGTCTGGTCTGGGTGGCTGGCAGGAGGCTCGGTATATGCGGATGATCTTCCCATCTTTCATTTTGGTGGCCTGATATCGCGGTCGGTACCGTGCCCGGGTGCTCACTATCCGGATGAACGAGGCGGCGGCATCCACGCTTCGACCGCTGGCAAGCGTCGGTCTGCCGCCCGCTGTTCCCAGCCTGAGCCAGGGTCTCCGTGACAAGTTCACCCGGGGGCTCACCTACAACGAGGGCGCCTGGATATTCACCGAGCACGTCGGCCAATGGGTGGGCGCGCCTGCTTCCGCTTCGGCGGCGATCGCTACCGGTGGCCATTCCTTGCTCACTCGGGATCTGCCCAGGCACGCCAACTCCGGGGAAGTGCGGCTGTAGTGTTAGCCGACTGGGGCGGCTCAGCGATGATGGAGGCCGTTACGTAGAAGTCGTCCGGGGCGATCTGGGTCACTGCATCCAGGTGAACGCGCTGCTCGCCGATAGTGATCACGTGAGCTTCGAAGTATGAGTATCTGAGATCCCGCAACCAGATCCGTTCGAGCTCCGTTGCGAGTTCCGCCATCGAACACCCCGGCACCGTTCGGCACGTTGCGACGCTTGCCCATGACCCGCCGCTTCGCTGCGGCGAATTCCGCAACATCCATTGAGGAAGCGTCCCATCTCCGCGTCACCTGCCGCTGTGGATCGGCAGGTCTGCCGGTTCGGGGCGCGGTGCAGCCGCGGGAATCGGTTGCTTTTGTCTGCCCAGCCGGCCCATGTACGAACGGTCCGCATGCAGCGGTGTGATGATCGTGAAGGGCAGGGCGGTGGGATACTCGCCGGGTGCCGCTCTACATTCCTCGTGCTGAGATCGGTTATCTCGGTGGTGCCGTTCCGGTGCTGGTTGTCGTCTCGCCTGAGCCGATTGAGCAACTGCCTGTTTTTCGGCTTGATGCGGGCAGGCCGCTGCCTTGTGACGGTTGGGAGTTGCTTGTCGGCATGACCGCCACGGTGGTCGACGGGCCTGGTGATTCCGGGATTCTGGTCGGAGGGGCTGTTCGTCCTGAGGAGGTCGAAGAGCGTATCGCATGGCTGGAGGCCGTAGACCGGGCTGGTGGTGTGGTGGTGCTGGTTGTCGACTCGCATGGGCCGGTGGGTGACTGGGCGGAGCTGGCCGCTGATGAGAAAGCCCGGGGCGGGTTTGTACCTGTGGTTCAGCGGGCCGGTTGATCGATGTGTATCGCTACTACCAGCGCTTACTCAGGATCACGGGCTGGCAGCGGGCATTTGCTGGACCGTTGTCGTTTCTGACGACGGAAAGGCGCTCACGCTTACCGAGGTCGCCGAGCGGGTGAGTGGGGCGCGAGCCACGAAGTTTATGAGGCGGCCCGTTTCGAGGACGATTACTCCGATGAGAGGACCTGGGCTGTGATGGTGGGACAGTTCAGCGCGGTCACCGAATCGGAGCTCACCACGGGGGCCAGGTTGAGTTCGGAGTGGCTTGAGCAGGAGAGGCCTTATATCGCGGGGGGTGCCGAGAGTTGTCGGAACGGCGGCGCTCAGGACGGCTTGGCTCGGCTGAGGGGTGGGCGGTGGGTCCAGGTGGCCCAGCGCCAGAGCCACTCGATCGGGCCCTGGCGGTAACGGCGCAGCCAAAGGGTGCAGAACAGCCACTGGGTCGTGAGGATGGCTGCCGCGGTCCAGTACGCCGTCGTCAAGGACTGTCCGATCGGCAGGCCGAGGAGGTGACCGGCCGCCAGCACCAGGAGTGTGGAGGTCAGGTAGTTGGTCAGCGCCATCCGGCCCAGTGGCGCGAAGAGGAAGCGCAGTGCCGGTCGAAGCGGCGTTCTGAGCAGGACAAGCACGACGCACACGTACACGCCGGCGAGCAGCAGGTCGGCGAGGCTGGACATGGAGGGCAGGTATGTCGTGGCACCGACGGCTCGCATGCCGGCCTTGGCCCACAGGGCAGCGGCCAGTCCCGTCGCGAAGAGCAGGCCCAGCAGGATCGGGCCTCGGGTGGATCGTTCGATCCGCTCGATCACCCCGTAACGGACCAGTGCGGAGCCCAGCAGGAACAGTCCGGCGATCAGCAGGGGGCCGCCCAGGCCGAAGATCAGCGCTGTCGGGATGAGTGCGGCGGAGAGGGCGGCCATGGCCCACCGTGGTAGCCAGGTCGAGGGCAGCAGTACCAGCATGCCGACGACGGCGTAGTGGGTCAGGATCTCGCCCGGCCAGAGCAGCATGTGGACGAGGCCGATCGCGAGCAGCGCCCCGAGTCGGCGTAGCAGGACCAGCCGGGGCCGGAGGACGCGGCGCGTGGCGGAGTCCAGCAGCAGTGCGAAGCCGATGCCGAACAGCAGGGAGAAGATCGGCAATCCGAGCCAGGGGTCCCAGTCGCCCATGGGTTGTACGGCGACGGCGGAGGTGCCGGTGGCCATGAGCTGGATGTTGGCTAGCAGGATCTCGCACAGCGCGAATCCACGCAGTACGTCGAGCGCGATGATTCGAGGCCGACCGGGGGAGGGTGTGGCGGGCTGGGATTGGCCGGACCGCTCCCCAGGAGGTGATTCCTGGGGGAGTTCTTCGTGTGGCATGGGGCCCTATCCTGCAAGGTCACTCTGGTGGACGGCACCGGTCGAAAGCAGGGTCCGCAGCGCCCGGGACAATACTTTCGGCCGGTTCAGCGGCGAGGGCAGAGGCCTTGCTTTAGGTGATCGCTGAGGCGCCGTACTTCAGGTGGAGGAGAGGCAGGAGTTGGCGAGTGGCAGCACGTTCGCAGAGCGGGTAACGATCATTGATGAGTGCTTGATCCACCAGAGAGGCGAACGTCGCCCTCCCAGAGCTGAGGCAGGCCGATGACCATACGTGACGAGGTTCGCTCCCACTGGTGGCCACGGGAGGGGTGGTGGCCGGGGCGGCTGGTCTACACCTGGCATCTGACCTTCGAGGGCGCGCCGCAACTGCATCGCCTCGCCGAGCGGTATCAGCAGGCGCTGACGGCGGTCGGCGGACACGACCCGGTGCCGGTCCAGTGGCTGCACCTCACCGTGCAGAGCGTGGGCTGGGTGGACGAGGTCTCCGACGAGAGACTTGAGCAGGTCACCCAGGCTGTGGCCGTACGGCTGGGCAGGCTCGCGCCGGTGGAAGTCACCTTCGACCGGCCGGCTGTCAGAAGCGAAAGTGTCGCATGGGAAGCCACACCGGCGGAGCCGTTGCGCGAGATCTGGCGCGAGATCAGGAACGGCATCGCCGAGGTGGCAGGCGAAGCGCCGATGGCGGCCGAGCAGGCCGGAGGGCTGCATCCGCACGTGAGTCTGACCTACATCAACATGTCAGGACCGGCTGAGCCCTACGTGGAGGCGCTGAGTGGCGTCGATGCGGAGCCGGTTCGGGTGAACGTCGATCGCGTCACGTTGATCGTCCAGAACCGGGTTCTTGAGCCGGAGTGGGTATATCGCTGGAGCAGTCACGCGGTCGTACCGCTGGGAGCCGGCATCACAGCCGTGCCGTAGCCCTCGGAATTGGGGCTTGTCAGGCCGTGTGTCTGATGGGTACGAGAATGTCGGCCTGATCGCCTATGTCCTGCTTGTCCTCAGGCGGCATACTCGGCTGGCATCGCCCTGGTGCTCAGGACGGGAGCCAATTGCCATGGAAGCCGGCGGGGATGCGTACCGGGACGTGTATTTCGGCGAGTGGTGGTGCGGCGAGGTCGGTGGCGTCCAGGATGGCCAGGTAGCTCGTGCCGGTGGTGCGGTTGTGGGCGAAAGTCAGTAAATAGCCGGTGTTCTCGCCCAGCCCGGCGGCCCGGGGGACGAAGACGGCCTCGCCGCAGGTGTGGCCCGGCGGGAAGCGGTGCACCGCCCGTTCGGCGCCGCCGGTGAGGTCGTAGGCGTAGATTTCTGACCGCTCCGGCTCGGCGTCCAGGGAGAAGCTCGTCGTGTAGCCGTACCGGTGCGGGAGGCCGAGCGTCGCGTCGGCCACCCGGGGATATTCGCTGGGCGCGTCGTCGAGCGGCTCCTCGGTGACGGTGCCCGAGCGTAGGTGCAGCGTCCAGCGGTACGCGACCGGGAGCCCGCCCTCCAGGTCGTCGGCGCCGCCGCGCCACAGCGTGGGGACGCGGGTGCCGGTGACGGTGATCGTGCCGGCGGCTGGGTCCTCGAACGCGTTCATGGTGTGCCACACGTAGCACGGTTCGACGTCGAACCAGCGTACGGGCGCGTCGTCGCCGGCCGTGCGTGTCAGCACGCCGAACCGGGCGCCGTGCGCGTCGTCCCAGCGCCACGGCGGCCCGCCCGCCGCGGCCTGGGCGGAGTCGAAGACGACCGGGAGGTCCATGAAGATCACGTGGTGGCGGGTGATGGCGAAGTCGTGCATCATCGTCGCCCGCGGCACGTCCACGGTGCGCGTCTGCACCACCTCGCCGGTGGCCGAGGCGCGGTAGTAGGTCAGGTACGGCGGGCGCAGCTGGTAGCCGAAGAACAGCAGCTCACCCGTGCTCGGGCAGGTCTTCGGGTGCGCGGTCATCGGGGTCCGCAGGGCTCCGTCGAAGGTGTACGGCCCGATCGTGGCCAGGTCCGGCGTCACCTCGTACGGGAAGCCGCCCTCCTCCAGGGCGAAGAGCCGGCCCGCGTGCGCGATCAGGTGGGTGTTGGCCGTGGTGACCCGGTAGTCGATCCGTCCGCTTTGTGCGTCGAAGGCGAGGGCGAAGCGGGACTCGCCGGGGTGCTCGTACAGGGGCGTGCGTACGTAGCGGTTGCGGTACCAGCGAGCCCTGCCGCCGTCGAGCGCGATGGTGTGGATCATGCCGTCGCCCGCGAAGGAGTGCGGTGACCAGCCGGTACGCGGGTTGGGTCCGTTGCGGAAGAACTGCCCGTTCAGCTCGGCCGGGATCTCGCCGACGACCTTGGACGGCTCCAGGGACACCTCGTCGGCGACCGGCGCGTTGTTGCCCGCGAGATGCAGCGGCACCGTTTCGGACATGTGGGGACTCCTGTCGGTGGGTGGTGGGGTCCGGACGCGTGGGGTCCGGACGCCGACAACCGTGCACGAGAAGATTCGCGGACAACAGTCTTGTTCTTCCTGCCTGTCTCAGCCGGTCGGAAAGAGCCCAGGTGAGGGCGGTGCCAGAAATATCCGTACCCGGTCGCCTCGACCGGGGCGGCATAGTTTGCAACCGATCGGTACGGAAGTGCTAGAGTCGACTTGTAGACCGATCGGTACGGAAGTTGCGTCGCTACGGGCGCAAGGCCTTCGCGAAGCCGGTGGTACGACCAGAGAGGACGATCCTGTGACCGACGACGACCTGCGCAACTGGTACATGCGATACGCAGCGGCGCTGAACGCCCACGAGTTCGACGGCATGGACGAGTTCATCAACGACGAGGTTCTGCTAGGCGGCGTGCCCGGGACCCGTGACGACGTCGTCGACACCCTGAAGGGGATCGTCGGCGCCGTTCCCGACATCCACTGGGAGATCGAGGAGCTGCTGCTCGACCGTGACGGAATCGCGGTCCGCGCGATCAACACCGGCACACCCGCCAAGGACTGGCTCGGCGTCCCGCCGTCCGGCGCCTCGTTCAAGATCGTCGAGTACGCCATCTACAAGGTCAAGGACGGGCGCTTCGTTCAGATGACGAACCTGCACGACTCCGCCGAGATGCGACGGCAACTCACGACCTGAACACGAACGACCGATCGGGTCGTACAGCGTCGCCTCAGGCCGGGGCGATCTCCCCGGTGAAGCGGCGCAACTCCCGGCTGGCCGCTGCCGCGGCGGCGGTCGCGCCGAGCAGCCCGCCCAGGACGACGAGCGCCGCCGCGCCGCCCAGGGCCGCCGTCAGTGTCCCGCCGAGGACCGGGCCGAAGGGTTTGAGCGCCATTCCGCCCATGCTCAGCACCGCGCCCATCCGGCCGAGCATCTCGTCCGGCACCATCCGTGCGATCACCACGTTCAGCACCACATCGAGCGAGGGAGTCGACAGCGTGATGAACACCAGGGGGACCATCGGCCACCACGCCCCCCACGGCAGCGCGGTGGCCGCCAGCGCGGCGCCGAAGATCGTCAAGACGGCGAGCAGCAGGGGGCCGGGCGGCAGCAGCCTGCTGATGCGGCCCGACAGCAGGGCTCCGGCTAGGCCGCCGATGCCGAGGGCGGCCAGGACCGTGCCGGTGGTGAGCGCGCCGCCGCCGCGTTCGCCGACCAGCACGATGAGAGGTATCAGGAAGGCTCCGCCCAGGAGGTTGAGGACCATCATCGCCGCGGTGACCTCCCGCAGGCCCCGGCGACGCCACAGCCAGGTGACGGCCTCAGCCGCCTCCCGGCGCACACCACGCCGGATCGGGCGCCGCTCCTCAGCGTACGGCGGCGGTCCCACCGATCCACCCAGACGCCAGCCGGCATCTGGACCAGCAGGAGAGCGACCATGCGGGCCCCGGCGACGACGCCCGCCAGGCCGGGCGAGCCGGTGAGCGCGAGCACCAGCAGCGGCATGGCCAGTCTGGTGAATTCCGACCCCAGCCTCGACGCCGCGCCGCCGATCCACAACAGCTGAAATCGCGCGTTCCTGCGCAGCGGGACAATGCCGGTCACGGACCATCTTCCTCGAAAAGGGTGCCGCTCCTGGCTTGAGGCGCGAGGCAGGGTCGCTGCCACGATTCAGGCTTCTGGGACGGGCGTGAAACGGGACCCGCAGAAGCTACTCAGCGGACGTGACGCTGTCTACTGAATATCGCGGGGAGGCAATCTCGCAGGATGTCCGCTGAACGCTGTCGGGTTCGTCGGCGATGATGCCGGCGAACGAGAGCGTCCGCCGTCTTTCCGATCGTTCGACCATCGGTGTCGGCTGGTCGCGAACGGGTTCGGGTGCGACGGCGCGCAGAGCGCGGGCCGTGTCAGCTGGGTTCTTCAAAGTGGAAAGCCTTGATGAAGCAGTCACGCGGTTGGTTGATCGCGAAGACGATGCAGTTGATCAGAGACTCGCTGGTGAGCGGGTTCTCGGAGCCTCGTGGGTTAGCAGGGGCAGGAAGTTCTTGGTGATCAGGACGGTGCCGGTGGCGCCGGAGGCCAGGGTGTCGGCGACGTCCTCGTCGGAGACGGCCAGCAGATCTTCGCCTTCGAGGTAACGGGCCCCGTTGTTGACCAGGACGTCGATGTGGTCGGTATGCGCGGCGACCTGGTGGGCGAAGTCGCGGATGGAGGCCGGGTCGGTCAGGTCGCAGGCGAACGCGTACGCCTTTCCGTCGCCTCGGGCGCGGATGTCGTCGCGGGTGCGTTCGGCGGCGGCGAGCGTCCGGGCAGAGAGGAAGACGGTGGCGCCGAGGCCGGCCAGGGTGATGGCCAGGGCCCGTCCGAAGTCGCGTCCGGCCGCGGTGATGACGACACTGTGATCGTCCAGTCTCATGTACGCGTTCCCTGTTCGTGGTCGGCCGCTTAGATTATCCAGTCGCCGTGACGGTTACGCCGGTCGGCAGCCTCGCTTGTGCGTGACCCTTGGAGTATGAGCTGGTCCAGGCGGTTACAGGGGGAAGCGTTCTGGGCGGAAGTCCGCGAGTGACTCGGCTCGCTCACCGTTGAGGATCTCCGTGGCGAGCAGGCGGCCGATGATCGGGCCGAGGGTGATGCCGCTGTGGGAGACGGCCTCGTAGTAGCCCGGCACGGACGGCACCGCTCCGACCGAGGGGTAGCCGTCGGCGGGGATGGGGCGTTCGGCCACGCGTGACCCCGTGATGCGGGAGTCGCCGAGGTCGGGTACGACGTGCCGCGCCGCTTCGTGGAGCTGCCGGGCGAGAGCCGCCGGGTCTTCGCCGGTGTCGAGGAGGGCGTCCAGCTCGACGCTGTGGAGGACCATCGTCGTGTCGCCGTCGGGGCGGAGGGCGAGGTGCGGGGCGTGGACGACCCGGTGGATCGGGGTCCGGGAGCTGCTGATGCGGAGGACGAGGCCGGGTTCGTGGCGCATGGGGAGGTGGCGTCCGAGGAGACCGGCTATGTGGGAGGCGCTGGGGCCGGCCGCGTTCACGATGATGTCGACGTCGAGGCGGGTTCCGTCCGAGAGAGTGATGGTACGGATGCTTCCGTCCGATGCGGTGCCGATGGCGGAGACAGCGGTGCCGAAGCGGTGTTCCGCGTCGGTGTTGCTGACCAGGCGGCTGACGAGGTGGCGGCCGTGCACCCAGGCCTCGTCGGGGTAGAAGACGACCGGGACCTCGTCGGGGATCGTGAGTGCGGGTTCGAGGCGGTGGCGGGCCTCGGCGCCCTGGTGCATCTCGACTCGGTAGCCCAGGTCGGTCAGCCGTTCGGCGGTGCTCAGGAGTTCCGCTTGCGCCGCGACATCGTCCGACCAGCGCAGGTGGCCGCTTGGGTACCACCACGAGTCGGGGCCGATGGTGGTGGCGAGGTCGCGGTGGGCCGTCATGCCGGCGATGTTCAGGTCGAAGTACGACCTGCGCGCGGTCTTGTTACTGGCGTTGACCCACGAGAAGGACCAGTCGGTGACGCCTTCGCCGGGGTGGCCGGCATCGATGAGGATCACCTGGGCGCCGTGCCGGGACAGGTGCCGGCCCACGCAGGCTCCGATGACACCCACGCCGATGACGGCGACACGGTACGGCCGCCTCATATGTCTGGCGGTCATGAACGCCCCTTCCCGGATTTCAGTATGCACAGGTGTGGATGATCACGCCGGCGGTCCGTAGCGGGTGGCGATGGCGGTGGCTCGTTTGTGCAGGGAGTCGCGTAACCACTGCGGGGACAGCGCTTCCGCGCTCATCCCGAGCTGCCACAACGCCCACTCGGCGTGCCTCGGATCCTGGAAGGTGACCTCCAGCCGCAGCCATCCGTCCGGTTCGGGTTCTTCCGCGAGTACGGCCAGCGCGGTGCCCACCAGGTCCTCGCGTCGCGCGGGGTGCAGCCGTACCCGTACGGTGACCTGGTCGCCGCCGGCGCGGAAGCGGGTGCTGCGTTCCTGCCACGCCTGGTCCAGGTTGACCCGGTCCGGGCGTTGCGCGGGCTCGGGGAGTGCTTCGGCGTCCAGGATCCGGGACAGCCGGTAGGTACGGTCCGCGCCCGACCTCATGGCCAGCAAATAACTTCGATCGCGTACGGTGACCAGGCCGATCGGGTCGACCGTGCGCCACTGAGGAGCCTGGTCCACGGCCGCGTAGTGGATGCGCAGCTTCTGTCCGGCCAGCACCGCGCGCAGGACTTCGGCCGCGATGGCGCCGGGCGCGTCCTCGGAGACCAGCCGGCGCGACAGCAGGTCGGTCTCCGGGTCGATGAGCAGCCGCTCGGCCGCGCCGGCCGCGGTGTCGCGGTAGCTGTCGGGCAGCGCGTCGACCACCTTGAGCATCGCCGACGCGAGCGCCGAGCCGAGGCCGAACGCCTGCGCGCCGCGCCGCGACCCGGCGACCAGCAGGGCGAGGGCCTCGTCGTGGTTCAGGCCGGTGAGCTCGGTACGGAAGCCGGGCAGCAACGCGAACCCGCCGTGCCGTCCGCGTTCGGCGTAGACCGGGACGCCGGCCGCGGACAACGCCTCGATGTCACGCAGCACCGTGCGCGTGGACACTTCGAGCTCGCGGGCCAGCGTCGCCGCGGACAGTCGGCCGTGCTGCCGCAGCAGCAGGACCAGCGAGACCAGCCGGTCGGCGCGCATACGGAAACTCTATTCGCATACACGACAAAGGATGTCGTGATTCTCCGGGAGGCTGATCAACGCGGGCCGGAGACGTACCGGACCCATGATCGAATGGAGCAGCTGATGGAGCGGACAGCGGTCAACCCGTGGGCGTGGTCGACGGAGCTGGGGTACAACCAGGGGGAGCTCGTCTCGGGGCATACCCGGACGTTGTACTGCGCCGGGCAGACCGCGATGAGCGGCGACGGCAAGCCCGAGCACGCCGGCGACATGGCGGCGCAGCTGGCGCTGAGTCTCGACAACCTGGAGGCCGTGCTGGGGGAGGCGGGCATGTCGCTCGCGAACCTGGTCCGGCTCAAGGTCTACGCCACCGACGTCGACCGGCTCATCCAGCACTACGGCGTGCTGGTGGCGCGGCTGGGGGCCGCCGGGGTGGCGCCGGCCACCACGATGCTCGGGGTGAGGCGGCTGGCGGTCCCCGACCTGATGGTGGAACTTGAGGGCACCGCCGTCGCCTGACGCGCTCTTGCGGCGGCGTTAATGATGACAAGGTAGGTGATGCGACGGTGCTCAGGATGGTGACGATCGGCGTATACGGCTTCGCCGTCGAGTCCTTCCTCGAACGACTGCGGCACGCGGACGTGCGGCTGCTGCTCGACGTACGGCAGCGGCGGGGCGTTCGCGGGCCCGAGTACGCCTGGGCGAACGCGCGCCGGCTGCAGTCGGCCCTGGCCGAGGCGCGGATCGCGTACGAACACCATCCCGAGCTGGCCCCGACCACCGAGTTACGCCGGCTCCAGTACGCCGAGGACGACCGCCAAGGGGTCGGCAAGCGTTCGCGCCGCGAGCTGGCCGTCGCGTACACCCGCCGCTACACCGCGGAGATCCTCGACCGCGCCGACCTCACGCCGATCGTGGCGGCGCCGCCGGGCGGCGGGAGCGCGGCGCTGCTCTGTGTCGAACGCGACCCCGAGGCGTGCCACCGCTCGCTGATCGCCCAGCGGCTGGTCGAACGGCACCACGTCACGATGGAGCACCTGCTGCCGTTGTAACAGGGTTGCATGGGTAGTGACAGAGAGTTCGGTGTCGATGGCAAACCGCTGTCGACGTCGTACGACGTGCTCGTCCAGCGAAACTCGGGGGGAGTCGCATGGGACGACGTGAATACTTCACGGAATACCAGCAGGCCGAGGAGGAGCGGCTGCTGGCGCAGGGCGAGGTGTTCGATCCGCTGACCCGGCGGGTGTTCGCCGCGGCGGGGCTGGCCCGGGGGATGCGGGTGCTCGATCTCGGCAGCGGAGTGGGGAACGTGTCGCGCCTCGCCGCCGAGTTCGTCGGGCCGGAGGGCAGTGTCGTCGGCGTCGACCGTGATCCGGACGCGGTGCGCCGCGCGGCCCGGCTGGCCGCGGCCCGCGGGCAGGGCACCGTCGAGTTCCGCGTGGGCGACATCGAGGCGCTGACCGGCCTCGACGGCGAGTTCGACGCGGTGGTCGGGCGCCTGGTGCTCATGTACCTCGCCGACCCGGCGGGCGCGCTGCGGAACGCGGCGTCGCTGTTGCGCCCAGGCGGCCTGATCTGCATGCACGAAGCCGACCTGACCTACATGTGGTCGACCGTGGACGGGCCCACGTGGCGGCAGCTCAGATCCTGGATCGTCGGCGTGTTGCAGGGCATCGGCGCCGACCCGCGGATGGGCCCGTCGCTGTTCGCCACGTTCCGCGCCGCCGGGCTGCCGGACCCGGAGATGCGCATGGAGGCGGCGGTCGGCGGGGGCGAGCACGCACCGGCCTTCGGCTGGGCCAACATCGCACGCGTCGCCCTGCCCCTGATGGAACGCGCCGGCATCGCCACCGCGGCCGAGGTCGACCCGGACACCCTGACCGAACGCCTCCTCACCGAGGTCCACGCCGAGCATGGGGTGGTGGTCGGGCCGTGCCTGTACGGCGCCTGGGCGAGGACGCCGGGATGACGTACGGGCCCTCCCCGGCGGATCGGTGAGGGCATGTTCAATGGCGTGATGGAAAAGAGCGGCGGTTACGGGCGGGTCGTCTTCTTGAACGGGACGTCGAGTGCGGGTAAGACCTCGCTGGCTCAGGCGATTCTGGAGGAGAGTGACACCCCGTTCGTCTATTGGGGCATCGACACCCTGTTTCAGCTCGTGCCGCCCAAGTGGGGTGGTGCGCTGGACGGGCCGCTCAGCCGGGTGGGGTTCTGGTACGACCGCACCGGCACGGACGAGGACGGCACGCCGTTCGTGGTCGTGCGTCATGGGCCGGTCGGGCGGCGGATACTGGAATCGGGGTGTGTCGCGGCCGCCGCCTTCGCCCGTGGAGGTGACGACGTGGTCATCGACGAGATGTTGCTGACCCCCGACCTGCTGCCGGTGTGGAGGAAGGCGTTGGACGGGCTGGACGTGCTGTGGGTCGGCGTGATGTGCCCGCTGGCGGTGGTCGAGGAGCGGGAGGCGACCCGGCCGCGCGGGGTGAAGGGGCTCGGACGGGGGCACCTGCGTACGGTGCACGGTCACGGCGCCCGCTATGACATGACGGTCGACACCAGTACGGGGACCCCGGCTGAGCTGGCCAGGGCGGTGTTGCGGCGGCATCGGGGGCGATAGTGATCGTTTTCCGGCGCCGGAGGGCGTGAGCGCGAGACAATCGCTGTCGTGGCTTGGGAATGGGTGGCACCCGTCATCGTGGGCGGGGCCGGTGCGGTCGGCGTGTTCTTCACCTGGTTCGCGGGTGCGCAGGGGCGGGCGCACGCGGAGCGGATGGTCGGTGCGGCCAAGGACGAGGAGGCGCGGGTCTGGCGGCTCAAGGAGCGGCGGGACGCGTACCTGGAGGTCCTGAAGGTCGTCGAGCTGGAGCTGCGGCGTCAGCGATACGCGCGGGACGGCGAGGATCGGAAGCTGGCCGAGTTGGAGCAGACCTGGCCCGAGAAGCAGCGCGCCCGGATGGGCGTCGAGGCGGTCGTCGGGGTGCAGGTCTTCGGCAGCGCCGGCCTGCGCGAGCTGGCTGAGAGCTGGCGGGTGGCGGCGGAGAACGGCGACTACGCGACCATGGTCATTCTGGGCGAGCAGTTGCGGGGGCAGGTGCGGCGGGAGCTGGGGCCGCGGGAGGGCGACGGGACGGTGTTCGGTTCCGTCCCGGTGGAGGCCGAGGTGACGGGTGCACGACCGGTGGAGGTCGGGGCGGTCAGGGCTCGCCCGGTCGCCGGTGCCGGTGAGGTCGCCGAAGTTCCGCCGGTGGACGCCAAACCGGCCGAGCCGTCCCAGTCGGCCGAGGCTTCCGAATTTGAGAAGGTGAAAGCCGGCGCGGGGGCTTCCGCCGAGAAGCAGGGCTGAGCCGGAGGGGCAGAGGCCGACGGAGCAGGGCTGAGCCGGTGGGTCGAAGCCAGAGCACCAGGATCGAGCTGACGGGTCGAAGCTAGAGGCGCCAGGGCTGAATCGGCGGGGCGGCAACCAGGGCAGCAGGATCGGAGAAATGCCCGCGAAATTCGAGAGAGCGCTCTCTTGACAGCACCACTCGACGTGCCGCAAGGTTTCCGTAAACTCACACCCGTGGATCCGATGAGGTAACCCCCCATGGCACGCACCCCCCGTTCCAGAACGTTGTTAGCCATCGGCGCCGCTCTCGCCGCGGTCGTCGCGCTGGTCGCGCCCATGACCGGCACCGCCAGCGCCGCACCCGCCCCCGGCCCCCTGGTCTGGTCCGACGAGTTCGACGGAGCCGCCGGCAGCGCGGTCGACCAGTCGAAGTGGCGCTTCGACACCGGCGGTGGCGGCTGGGGCAACAACGAGCACCAGTACTACACCGACACCACCCGCAACGCCGCCAAAGACGGCAACGGCAACCTGGTGATCACCGCCCGCCGTGAGAACCCGGCCAATTTCCAGTGCTGGTACGGCACCTGTCAGTACACCTCCGCCCGCCTGCTCACCCGTGACACCTTCACCCGCGCGTACGGTCGGTTCGAGGCGCGCATGAAGCTGCCGCGCGGGCAGGGCATCTGGCCGGCCTTCTGGATGCTGGGCGGCCCGACCTGGCCCGACAACGGCGAGATCGACATCATGGAGAACATCGGCCGCGAGCCGAACACCGTCCACGGCACCATTCACGGCCCCGGCTACAGCGGGGGCGGCGGCATCGGCGCCGGCTACACGATCGGCACCCCGTTCGCCGACGCCTTCCACACGTTCGCCGTCGACTGGTCGCCCAACCTGATCATCTGGTACGTGGACGGCAACGAGTACCAGCGCCGCACCCCGGCCGACCTGGGCGGCAACCGCTGGGTCTTCGACCACTCGTTCTTCATGATCATGAACCTGGCCGTCGGCGGCAACTGGCCCGGCTACCCCGACGGCAGCACCACGTTCCCGCAGACCCTGACCGTCGACTACGTCCGCGTCTACGCCCCGCCCACCGCCGGCGGCGGAGGCCGGATCAGCGGGTACGGCGGCAAGTGCGTGGACGTCGCCGGCGCCGCCACCGCCAACGGCACCCCCATCCAGCTCTGGGACTGCAACGACAGCGGCGCGCAGAGCTGGTCCTGGAACTCCGACGGCTCCGTGCGGGCCCTGGGCAAGTGCATGGACGTGACCGCCGCCGGCACCGCCAACGGCACCCCCATCCAGCTGTACGACTGCAACGGCACCGGCGCGCAACGCTGGACCTTCAACTCCGGCACCGGCCAGATCGTCAACCCGCAGTCCGGCAGATGCCTCGACGCGACCGGGCCGAGCTCGGCCAACGGCACCCGGCTGCAGATCTGGGACTGCGCGGGCAGCGACAACCAGCGGTGGGCTCGCTCCTGACACCCCCACTGTGATCGCCGATGGGCTCCGTGCGGACGGAACGGGGCCCATCGGTCATGGAGAAGGCCGTGTCCAATCTCCGAGAGAGCGCGTTCTCAGCCCTGCTCCCCATGCCGAAGGCGTGAAGAGCCCGAATGCGCCCTCCAGGACGACCGTCAGCGCACGCCGCACAGCAGCCGGTTGTTTCCCCGCTGCCACAGCGTGCCGATCTCCGCGAACCCCGCCTCCCGCAGCGCCCCCACGTGGTGCGACAGCAGGTGGGACTCGGAGCCGTGGTGGTCGGCCCCGGCCGTGGTGCGCTCGCGGCTGAGGTCGGCGAAGGCCGGGTCGGCCTCGACCGCGTCCCACCAGGTCCGCCAGTCCTCCGGCCGATCGGCGCCGAACTGCCGCTCGGCCTGACGCTCGTGCACCGCGTGCTCCAGCCGTGAGAGCACAGGGGTGATCTCCTCGGTGTCCATGTGGTCGCCGTTGAGCAGCAGCCCGCCGGGCCGCAGTACCGTCGCGAGCTCTGCGTACACGGCCTTGAGGTCCTGCTCGGAGATCCAGTGCAGCGCCGTCGTGCTCACCGCCGCGTCCACCGGCCGTTCCAGCCCCAGGCACCCCGTCCATCCGCCGGTACGCAGGTCGGCGGAGACGAACCTCAGGTACGGGTACGCGGCCCGCCCGAGCCCGAGCAGCAGCGGATCGGCGTCCACGCAGACGACCTCGGCCCCGGGCAGTCGCTCGACCAGCCTGGCCGCCAGCGATCCTGGGCCGCAGCCGAGGTCGAGCACCAGCGGGTCGGGCCTGCCCAGCGCCTCCACGGCGTCGATCAGGGCGGTGAAGCGCTCTTCGCGGTCGGGCAGGTAGCCCTCCTGCTGGCGGTCCCAGCGCGCCATCCACTCGACTGCGGCATCGTGAGTGAGCACGAGAACGTCTCCTTGTAACTGTCGTCTAAGCTTTGGGCAGTTACAAAGCTACGACACGAAGGTGTAACCGGTCAATTGGATTACAACAGTCACACGGATACGGTGGTCCGGGTCGCGGTGGCGCTCGTCAACGCGCTGACCCCGGGCGAGCGACGCGGGCGGCCCTTCCCCGAGCCGGCCGACACCGGCGTCGCGGCTACCGCCGGCCTGCGTACCGTCTATCCCGAATACCGCGAGCTCGGCGCGGAGGACGGCGACGAGCTGGCCGCGGTCGCCGCCCGGCTGCGCGCCGTCTTCACCGCGGTCGCGAACGACGATGTCGACAGTGCGGCCAGGCAGGTGAACGCGTTGCTGGAGGAGTTCCACGCCAGGCCGAGGCTCGACCGGCACGACGGCGAGCCGTGGCACCTGCACTTCCACGGCAGCGGCGGCACCAGGGCGGGCGAGTGGGCGGCCAGTTGCGCCACGGGTCTGGCGATCGTGCTGGGCAGCGAGTTCGGCGACCGGCTCGGCGTCTGCACGGCGCCCCACTGCGACCGCGTCTACGTGGACGTCTCACGCAACGGCACCCGCCGCTTCTGCTCCACCGCCTGCCAGAACCGGGTGAAGACGGCCGCGTTCAGGGCCAGGACGAAGACAGGGTGAAGACGGCCGTCTTCCGCGCCAGGACCAAAACCGGCTGAGGTCAGGTGAGCAGCCGGATCGGGGTGCCGGCGACGAAGGCGTCGATGTCCTCGACGGCCTCGCGGAAGTACGTCGTGTAGTTCGCCTCCGTCACATAGCCCAGATGCGGCGTGGCCAGCACGTTCGGCAGCCGGCGGAACTCGTGCCCGTCCGGCAGCGGCTCCACCTCGAACACGTCCAGCCCGGCACCGGCGATCCGCCCCTCCCGCAGTGCGGACGCCAGCGCGTCCTGATCGACGATGGCCGCCCGCGAGGTGTTGACCAGGTAGGCCGCCGGCTTCATCAGCGCCAGCTCCCGCGCCCCGACCAGCCCCCGCGTCCGGTCGCCGAGCACGAGGTGGATGGAGACGACGTCGGCGGCGGACAGCACCGCGTCGAGGCCGGGGGCCAGGCGGGCGCCGGCCGACTCGGCCCGTTCCCGGGTCAGGTTCTGGCTCCAGGCCACGACGTCCATGCCGAAAGCCCGCCCGACCGCCGCCACGCGGGACCCGATCCGGCCCAGGCCGAGCAGCCCGAGCGTGCGGCCGTGCAGGTCGGCGCCGAGCGTGCTCTGCCACGGGCCGCCGGAGCGCAGGGCGCCGGCCTCGGTCGGCAGGTGGCGGGTCAGGCCGTGGATCAGCGCCCAGGTCAGCTCGACCGTCGGCGTCGCGCTGCCGCCCGTGCCGCAGACCGTGACGCCGTGCTCGCGCGCGGCCGCCAGGTCGATGGCGGCGTTGCGCATGCCGGAGGTGATGAGCAGGCGCAGGTTGGGCAGCCGGGCGAACAGCCCGGCGGTGAACGGCGTGCGCTCGCGCATGGCGACCACGATCTCGCAGTCGTGGATGGCGGCGACGAGGTCGTCCTCGCCGGCGAAGTGCTCGCGCAGGCTTCTGGCCCGCACCCGGGACCAGTCGGCGAGTCCGAGTGCCACATCCTGGTAGTCGTCGAGCACGGCGCAGCGCAGCATGAGCCGCAATCTACCGGCCGGCCCCCTGCTCCAGCTCCCCGGGGCAGGCCCGGGGAGCTGGAGCCCGTTCATTCGGCGGCCAGCCGTTCCGCCTCCTCGTGCAGCGCCAGGATCAGGACCAGCTCCAGGTGGAGCCGGTCGAGCTCGGGCGCCGCGAGACCTTCCAGGACGCGCATGTGGGGCCTCCCTGAAGAGGAGACGCCTCACATGTCACAAAGGTTCACGCCTCGCTCCTGAACCGCTCCCACGCCGACTGCCGCGTCATGTTCAGCGATGCTCCTATGCGCTCCCAGCTGACATCACGGGTGCGAAGGTGCGCCACCCAGTCGCGCAGATTGTCGTCCACCTGTGCTTGCACGGTGGCGATTTTCGGTAGATGTTCGAGAATTTGCTCTTCTGTCATGCTCTCCCAGGCCGGAAGGCGCGGCGAGGTCGATTCGGCGAGCCGTTCCTGTTCCAAGATTTCGCTACACAGGCCGACGCACTGGTCACAAATATGCACACCAGGCCCAGCGATGAGTTTGTTCACATCCGCGCTGTTCTTGTGACAGAACGAGCAGTGGAGGTTGTCCTTCCAGTCAGGCATGCCCTGACGCTAGCCTCGTCAGGCCACTCCTGACAAGCCTGAGATCCGGCCGCGGTCCATCTGGCCCTCGATGATCTCCTGCCGCTCCTCGGTGATCCGTTGCAGGATCCGCATGTACGCGTCCAGCACCTGGGCGTACTTCGCCCGTGCCAGCTCAAACTGCTCCCGCAGCAGGACGACCCGTTCGAGGTCGCCGTCCCGTCTGGCCTCCTCCAGCAGGGCGCGAGCCTCGTCCACGATCTCTTCGGACCTGGCTCTCGTACGGCGTAGCAGTGCGGCGCACTCGCACAACTCCGTCAGACGCGCCGACGCGATGATCAGCTCAGCGCTTCGCACGGCCGGACCGTCGGCCGTTTCCTCACGGAGATCGGATCCCATTTCACGCCACCTCCTGGTCAAGGTTGCCTAACTGTAGACGCGCAACCCGGCCCTGCGGATCACCGGCGGCTCGCAGTAGGAACTGAACGCTCCCAGCGGTTGTGTTTCTTCTCCCAGGTAGAAAATCATCACCCCTGAAACTCGTTCGGTGCGGCAAGTCTCAACTATTTGTCAGCCGATGGCTCCGCTTATCTGCAGAATGCCGTGTTTTGCCGGTGTGGGGAAAAGCCTCCGGAGGAAGACGTCCGATCTGCCCGCACGGGCTCGGCGTTGGTCACATACTGAAACGGACCGACAGCGCAACGTGACTCTGGAGTGGTGGGCGATGGCGGCGACAGGGAGCGAGGGCGACGCGGTGGACGTCAGTGTCGTCATCCCCGTACACAACTGCCGGGCCTATCTCGACCGGTGTCTCACGTCCGCGCTCGTCCAGCGGGTGCGCAAGGAGATCGTCGTCGTCGACGACGGCTCCACCGACGGCAGCGGCGAGCTGCTCGACCTCTACGCCGAATATCACCCCGAGAGCGTCAGGGTGATCCACATCGAGGCCAGCGGCGGCGCGGGCCGGCCGCGCAACGTCGGGATCGAGCACGCGACCGGCCGGTACGTCTTCTTCTGCGACGCCGACGACCACCTCGGCCCCGAGGCGCTGGAACGGATGGTCGCCGCCGCCGACGGCAACGGCACCGACATCGTGCTGGGCAAGATCGTGGGCCACGGCAGGCGGGCGCCGGCGTCGATGTTCCAGCAGGGCGCGGAGCGGGTGGGACTCGGCGACAGCAACGTCTACAACAGCCTGAGCTGCTTCAAGCTGTTCCGGCGCGAGCTGCTCGAACGCCACCGCATCAGGTTCGGCGAGGGCATGCTGGTCGGGGAGGACCTCCTGTTCACCGCCCACGCCTACTGCCACGCCGAGGCGGTCTCCGTGGTGGCCGACTACGACTGCTACCACCTCGTGTCCAGGTCCGACGGCAGCAGCATCATGCAGCAGCCGGGCAGCAGGGACCCGCTGGCCTGGCTGGCCATGATCAGGGGCCCGATCGAGGTCATGGCCCGGCACGTCGAGCCGGGCCCACTGCGCGACCACCTGCTCCGCAGGCACTTCAGGCTCGACGTGTTCACCCAGCTCGGCACCGTGTTCCTGGAGAGCGACGACGTACGGCGCAAGGACATCGCGCGCGAGGTCGCGGCCCTGTGCGACGACTGGTACACCCCCGGCGTGCACGAACGGCTCAACACCATCGACCGGCAGCGGGCGGGCGCGCTCGACGACATCGACCGCCTGGTGCGCCTGGCCCGCATCGAGAGCGCCACCGTGCGCAGGAGGCTGACCGGGCTGCGCTGGGACGGCGACTGCCTGGTGGTGACGGGCGCGGCCAGGCTCGACGGCATCACCAGGGACGACGGCCTGTCGGTGGTGCTGCGCGCCCGCCACGATCCGGACGTCGAACTGGTGCTGCCGGCTGAGCGCAAGGGCGGCGAGTTCACCGCGCGGGTGGACGTGGCCGCGCTCGCATCCGGCATCTGGGACCTGCGGGTGGCGGTGGAGATCGAGGGCGTGATCCGGCTCGGCCGGCTCGGCGCCGACCGTGACAGCGACATCGCCCGCCCTCAGCCCCGCCTGATCGGCGGCGTGGTGGCCGTGCCCTACTTCACCAGGGACAACGGCAACCTGAGCATCGACATGGGCGGGCATGCGGTCGCGGTGCCTGGCCTGGCCAGACTGATCAGGGCCCGGTGGGCGCTGGGGCACCGGCTGATCGTGGACGGCGAGATCACCGTGGTCGGCACCGCGCCGGCGGCCTCGGCGATCAGGCGGATCGTCTGGCGCGAGCGGCGCACCGGGCGCGAGCGCACCGACGCGGTGGTGGCCCTGCCCGGAGGCGGCTTCGCGGCCAGGCCCGCCGTGGGCCGGCTCGCCCCCGGCACCTGGGACGCCTACCTCGAACTCGACCTGGGCGGGCCGCCCGCGCGCTTCAGGATCGAGACCGACGCCGAGACGGTCGCGGCGCCGCGCCGGTGGTGGGGAGCGCCGCTGCTGAGGAGCGTGCGGCCGTACGCGACGTCGGGCAAGGGGCGCTTCAGCGCCGTGGTGCGCCGGCTCACGGCCGAGATGCTGATCAGAAGAATCATCAGGTAGCGAGGGCCGATCAGAGGAATCTTCCGCTATTGCCCATTATGTGCAGGTGCAAGATGATGTCGTAAAGTGAGGCCGTTTGGTCTGTCCGCTTTGGATCCGTCCTCTTCAGGAGGGTGCCGTGCACGTTCCCGATGGCTTCTTCAACGCAGCGACGTCCGTGTCGGCCGGGGCCGTGGCGGCGGCGGGGGTCGCGGTCTGCCTGCGCGGCGCCCGGCGCGAGCTCGACGACAGGACCGCGCCCATGGCCGGCCTCGTGGCCGCGTTCATCTTCGCCGTGCAGATGCTCAACTTCCCCGTCGCCGCCGGCACCAGCGGACACCTCCTCGGAGGCGCGCTGGCCGCGATACTCGTGGGGCCGTACACAGGGGTGCTGTGCATGGCCGTGGTCCTGCTGGTGCAGGGCGTGTTCTTCGCCGACGGCGGGCTGACCGCGCTGGGCGTCAACATCACGATCATGGGCATCGTCACCGTGCTGGTCGGCTGGGGCGTCTTCCGGCTGGTCGCCGGCCTGGCCAGGGGGGCCAGGGGAAAGGTCGTGATCGCGGCGTTCCTGGCCGCGCTGATCTCGGTGCCGGCCTCCGCCCTCGTCTTCACGCTGCTGTTCTGGCTCGGCGGCACCGCGCCGATCGAGGTCGGCGCGGTCGCCGCCGCGATGGGCGGCGTGCACCTGCTGATCGGCATCGGCGAGGCGCTGATCACGGCCGCGACCGTCGGCGCCGTGCTGGCCGTGCGGCCCGACCTCGTGTACGGCGCCCGCGGCTTGGCCAGGCCCCTGGTCCTGCGCGGCGCGGGCGGCGAGAGCACGACCGTGGGCGGGCCCGAGCCGGTCGCCGCGGGCCGGTCGCTCAAGCCGTTCCTGCTCGGGGGCGTCGGCGTGACGCTGGTGCTGGCCGGGCTGGTGTCCTTCTTCGCCTCCTCCTCGCCCGACGGACTGGAGGCGGTGGCCCAGAACGAGGGCTTCATGGAGCGGGAGAGCGGCCACCTGTTCGGCGAGTGGGCGCTGGCCGACTACGGTGACGTGGGCGGGATCCCCGTCGGCGTGGCCGGCGTCATCGGCGTCGGGCTCGTGCTGCTCATCGCCGGCGCCGTGGCCTACGCCGCGCGGAGACGTAGCGAGATCCCCGACGAGACCAAGGCGTGACACGTGGGCGCGGGCCATCATCACCAGCTCTACCTGCCGGGCGACTCGGTCGTGCACCGGCTGCCGCCGCAGTGCAAGCTGCTCGCGGTCTTCGCCTTCGCCCTGGTGGTGGTGGCCACGCCGCGCGAGAGCCTCTGGGCCTTCGCGGTCTACGCCGTCCTGCTCGCGGGCGTCGCGACGGTGGCCAGGGTGCCGCTGCCGTACGTGCTGCGGCGGATGGTGATCGAGGTGCCCTTCGTGCTGTTCGCCTTCTTCATCCCGGTCATCGGGCTGGGAGAGCGGACCACGGTGCTGGGCCTGTCGCTGAGCGTGCCCGGTCTCTGGGCGGCCTGGAACATCCTGGCCAAGGCCACCCTCGGCGTGGTCGCCTCCATCCTGCTGGCGGCCACCACGGAGCCGCGGACGATTCTGCTGGGGGCCCAGCGGCTGCGGCTGCCGGGCCTGCTGGTGCAGATCGCCATGTTCATGCTCAGGTACATGGACGTGATCCTCGACGAGATGCGGCGGATGCGGGTGGCCAGGGAGTCGCGCGGGTTCGTGGCGCGTGACCTGCGGCACATCCCGGTGCTCGCCAGGTCCGCGGGGGCGCTGTTCATCCGTTCGTACGAGCGGGGCGAGCGGGTGCACCTGGCGATGCTGAGCCGCGGCTACGACGGCCAGATGCCGATAATTCATGAAATGTCGGCGTCTGTGCGCCAATGGGGGACCGCGCTCGCCCTGCCCGCGGTCGCCCTGGCAACATGGGGACTGACGTGGTGAACTCTCTCGAAGTCCGGCAACTCGCCTACGCCTACCCCGACGGCACGCAGGCGCTGTTCGGCGTGGATCTGTCGATCGCCAGGGGCGAACGCGTCGCCCTGCTCGGCCCCAACGGCGCCGGCAAGACCACGCTCGTCATGCACCTCAACGGCATTCTGACCGCCGGGCACGGGAGTGTGGCCGTGGCGGGCACCCCCGTGCGCAAGGACACGCTGAAGGAGATCAGGCAGCGCGTCGGCCTGGTCTTCCAGGATCCCGACGACCAGTTGTTCATGCCCACCGTGCGCGACGACGTGGCCTTCGGCCCGGCCAACGCGGGCCTGCGCGGCGAGGAGCTCGACCGGGTGGTCAAGGACGCGCTGGAGCGGGTGGGCATGCTGGAGGCCGCCGACCGGCCGCCGCACCACCTGTCCTTCGGCCAGCGCCGCCGGGTCGCGGTGGCCACGGTGCTGGCCATGGCGCCCGAGATCCTGGTGCTCGACGAGCCGTCGTCCAACCTCGACCCGGCCGCGCGCAGGGAGCTGGCCGAGATCCTGCGCTCCCTGGACGTGACGGTGCTCATGGTGACGCACGATCTGCCGTACGCGCTGGAGTTGTGCGAGCGCTCGCTCATCCTGTCCGGCGGCGTGATCGCCGCCGACGGGCCCACGCGCGAGTTGCTGTCCGACCCGGACCTGCTGGCCGCGCATCGCCTGGAGCTCCCGTACGGGTTCGCCATCCCCGCACCGTGAGCTCCAGGAATGTGAGCCCCAGGTTGCCGCAAGCCTCCGAGATGGGTAGAAACTCGGGAGCATGGCTCTTGACGGGGCTTTTGGTACGCGATTAGGCCCGCCTTGTCCTCCTGCATCCGACTTTTCGTAGTTTGTGCATGCCCGCTATCCGGGGATGTCGAAGTACAGTGGCTCATCGAGGAGGGGCCCAATGAAGCTGCGGCTTGCGCGACACGCCCTGGGCGACGCCGTGGTGGTGGCCGTCGAGGGAGAGCTTGACCTGTTCACCGCACCGTTCCTGCGCGACGAGGTGCGTGACGCCATCAAACAGGACAGCGCCAGGCTCGTGCTCGATCTGCAGCAACTGTCGTTCATGGACTCCAGCGGCCTGTCCGTGCTGATCGAGGCGTGGCGCCTGGCCACTGGCGAGGGCGGCGGCGTGTCCCTGGCGGCGCCCCAGGCGCCCGTGGCGCGCATCCTGCGCACGACGGGGCTCGACCGGCGGATCAAGGTGTACTCCGACGTCGACAGCGCCGTGGGCGAGATTTAACCGCCCCCGAGTAGAACTTCATTCGGTAGGCGGCTAGGGTCCGGGATATGGACGTGAACGGATCTGCAGCAATCATCTCGGGCGGCGCCAGCGGCCTGGGCGAGGCCACGGCTCGCGAGCTCGCCCGCGCCGGGGCCACGGTGGTCGTCGCCGACCTCAACGAGGAGCGCGGCAAGGCGGTCGCCGACGAGCTCGGCGGCGTCTTCGCCAGGACTGATGTCTCCGACGACGAGCAGGTACAGGCGGCCGTCGACGCCGCCGTGGCCACCGGCAAGCCGCTGCGGGTGGTCGTCAACAGCGCCGGCATCGGCTGGGCGGAGCGCACGGTCAACCGTGACGGAAATCCGCACAACCCGGCCTCCTACCGCAAGGTCATCGAGGTCAACCTGATCGGCACGTTCAACCTCATGCGCCTGGCCGCGGCGGCCATCGCCAAGACCGAGCCCGCCGACGCCGACGGGCAGCGCGGGGTAGTGATCAACACGGCCTCCGTGGCGGCCCTTGAGGGACAGACCGGGCAGCTGGCGTACTCGGCCTCCAAGGGCGGCATCGTGGGCATGACGGTGCCCGCCGCGCGCGACCTGGCCGCGATCGGCGTGCGGGTCAACACGATCTGCCCCGGCATCATCGACACTCCCATCTACGGCTTCTCGGCCAACGCCGACGAGTTCAAGGCGAAGCTGGTGGCGCCGGTGGTCTTCCCCAAGCGCATGGGACGGGCCGACGAGTTCGCCCACCTGGTCAGGTCGCTGATCGAGAACGACTACATGAACGCCGAGGTCATCCGCTTCGACGGCGGCATCCGCTTCCAGCCCAAGTGAGGTCTCGTGTCTGACGAAGTGCTCGTCGAGGAGTCCGCCGCCGAAGGGTCGGGCGCCGAAGGATCGGGCAAGGTGGCGATCCTCACCATCAACCGCCCCAAGTCCCGCAACGCCGTCAACGGTGCCGTGGCCAGGGGCATCGCCGACGCGCTCGACACGCTGGACGCGCGTCCCGACATCTCCGCGTACGTGCTGACCGGCGCCGGCGGCACCTTCTGCGCCGGCATGGACCTCAAGGGCTTCCTGACCGGGGACCTCCCGGTCGTCGAGGGCCGCGGCTTCGGCGGGATCACCGAGGCGCCGCCGAAGAAGCCGCTGGTGGCCGCGGTCGAGGGGTACGCGCTGGCGGGCGGGTTCGAGCTGGCGCTGTCCTGCGACGTCATCGTGGCCTCGTCGGAGGCCAAGTTCGGGCTGCCCGAGCCCAGGCGCGGGCTGGTGGCGGCCGCGGGCGGCATCATGCGGCTGCCGCGGCGGATCCCGTACCACGTGGCCATGGAGATCGCGCTGACCGGCGACCACTACCCGGCCGCCCGCCTGTACGAGCTCGGCCTGGTCAACCGGATCACCGAGCCGGGGGCGGCCCTGGAGGGCGCCCTTGAGCTGGCCCGCAAGATCGCCGCCAACGCGCCCCTGGCGCTCGCCGCGACCAAGCGGATCGTCATCGAGTCGCAGGACTGGTCGCAGGAGGAGATGTTCGCCAGGCAGAGCGCGATCGTCAATCCGGTGTTCGGCTCGAAGGACGCCATGGAGGGCGCGGCGGCCTTCGCCGAGAAGCGCGCCCCTCAGTGGAAGGGTGAATGACCCCCTCGGTCCCGTCCGGCTGAGAGTCCCCTCCCGTCCCATGGAACGGGAGGGGACGCCTTCGACGCGCGCACAGCCGTTCCTGGTTACGGTAAAGAGAGAGCAGTCGACCGACCGGGAGGGCGCATGAGCGACTATTCGGGCTCCAGATTCGAGCCGGCCAAGCGCGGCGCCGCAGCTCTGTTCTCCGGTGCCCTGAGCGCGCTCATCATCGTCGTCGGCATGCTGGTCGTGATGTGGGCGGTCGAAGGGGTCGACTTCTTCCTCGGCGGCTCGCTCGACCGGCAGTTCGGCATCGTCGGCTGGGAGCCGGACGGCCTGGTCGGCATCATCTTCGCGCCGTTCCTGCACGGCGGCTTCGGCCACCTGATGGCCAACTCGGTGCCGCTGCTGATCCTGGGCTTCCTGGCCGGGCTGCGCGACGTGGGCAAGTTCCTGTGGGCCAGCGTGCTGATCATCTTCATCGGCGGCCTCGGCACGTGGGCGACCAGCCCCGGCGTCTACACGGTCGGGGCCAGCGGGCTCGTCTTCGGCTACTTCGGCTACATCCTGGCCCGCGGCCTGTTCGACCGCAGCCTGCTCGACATCGCGATCGGCATCGGCGTCGGCATCGCCTACTGGGGGATCCTGGCGGGCCTGCTGCCGAACCAGCAGGGCATCTCCTGGCAGGGACACCTGTTCGGCCTCATCGGCGGCGTGGTGGCCGCCTGGGTGCTGCGCCGCAGGCGTACGCTTCCGCCCGCCAGGACCACCTATCCGTACTGATCGCTCAGAGGTGGGGCCGGGTGTGCTCGGCGGGTGAGCTCGCCAGCAACCGGTCGATGTAGGCCAGGCCGACCGCCGACACCACGAACGCCAGATGCATGATCGTCTGCCACATCATCTTGTCGTTCGGCGTCGACTGCGCCCTGATGAACGTCTGCAGCAGGTGCACCGACGAGATGCCGATGATGGCCGTGGCCAGCTTGACCTTCAGCACGTTCGCGTTGACGTGGGAGAGCCACTCGGGCTCGTCGGGGTGGTCGTTGAGGTCGATGCGCGAGACGAACGTCTCGTAGCCACCGATGATCACCATGATGAGCAGGTTGGAGATCATCACCACGTCGATGAGCGCCAGCACCGTGAGCATCACCACGACCTCGGGCGAGGGCGCGTTCGCGACGGCCGTCTCCCCGTGCAGGAACACGGTCTCGATGAGATGCCACAGCTCCAGGGCGAACTGCCAGACATAGACGGCCTGGGCGACGATGAGGCCGAGATAGAGGGGGACCTGGAGCCAGCGGCTGGCGAACATCAGATAACCGAGGCTCTTCGGCCGTACGGTCCGTCGGGGAGTGGCGGACAAAGGGGGGTTTCCTACTCGTCGGTGGGCAGATATCAGCAAAAGCCAGCACCGGCGGATCGCCGGTGCTGGCCGAGATGAGCGGGAACGAGGTCGGCTAGAGGCGCTCGACCACGTAGTCGACGCAGACCGTCAGCGCCTCGATGTCGGCCGGGTCGACGGCCGGGAACATCGCGATGCGCAGCTGGTTGCGGCCCAGCTTGCGGTAGGGCTCGGTGTCGACGATGCCGTTGGCGCGCAGCACCTTGGCCACCGCCGCGGCGTCGACCTCGTCGGCGAAGTCGATCGTGCCGACCACCTGCGAGCGGAACTCGGGCGCGGCGAACGGCGTGGTGTAGGAGGTCTTCTCCGCCCACGTGTAGAGCCGCGAGCTGGAGTCGGCCGTGCGGCCGGTGGTCCAGGCCAGGCCGCCGTTGCCGTTCATCCAGTCGAGCTGGTCGGCCAGCAGGAACAGCGTGGCCACCGCCGGGGTGTTGTAGGTCTGGTCCTTGCCCGAGTTGTCGATCGCGACGGGCAGGCTGAAGAACTCGGGCACGTAGCGGCCGCTCGCGGCGATCTCCTCGACCCTGGCCAGCGCCCGGGGCGACATGATCGCGATCCACAGGCCGCCGTCGGAGGCGAAGCTCTTCTGCGGCGCGAAGTAGTAGACGTCGGTCTCGGCGATGTCGACGGGCAGGCCGCCGGCGCCGGAGGTGGCGTCGACCAGCACGAGCGCGTCGTCGCCGCCCACGCGCGTGATCGGCATGGCCACGCCGGTCGAGGTCTCGTTGTGGGTGAGCGCGTAGACGTCGACGCCGTCCTCGGCCACGGCTACCGGGTGGGTGCCGACCTCGGCCTTGATCACGCTCGGCTCGGCCAGCCAGGGCGCCTTCTTGGTGACGGTGGCGAACTTCGAGGAGAACTCACCGAACGACAGGTGCTGGGACTTCTCGCGGACCAGCCCGAAGGCGGCGATGTCCCAGAACGCGGTGGTGCCGCCGTTGCCCAGGACCACCTGGTAGCCCTCCGGCAGCGAGAACAGGTCGGAAAGACCCGACCGCACCCGGCCGACGAGGTTCTTGACCGGCTTCTGGCGGTGCGAGGTGCCCATGAGGCTCGCGCCGGACGCGGCGAGCGCGGCCAGTTGCTCGGTGCGAACCTTCGAGGGCCCACAGCCGAACCGGCCGTCCACGGGCTTGATGTCAGCGGGAATAACGATGTCAGCCACGTAACGGAGCCTACCGACCGGCGTGGAATGGCTCGTACGCGGTCCGGATTCTGAGACCTGTCAAAGTCTCACCAAGGATGCCGTACCAGAGCGAAAAGAAACGGCTACCGCGCAGCGTGGGGCCGCGCGGTAGCCGTGACAGGAATTCCCGTGAGGGAGACGTTCAGATCTTGCCGGTGACCTCGGCGGCGCCGGGGACGTCGCCGAGCGGGCGCGAGGCGGGCCCGATGTAGTTGGCACTCGGGCGGACGAGCCGGCCCGTGAGCTTCTGCTCCAGGATGTGCGCGGCCCAGCCGGCCGTGCGGGCGCATGTGAACATAGAGGTGAACATGTGGGAGGGGACCTCGGCGAAGTCGAGGACGACGGCCGCCCAGTACTCCACGTTGGTGGCCAGCACACGGTCGGGCTTGCGGGCGTGCAACTCCTCCAGCGCGGCCTGCTCCAGCGCCGCCGCGACCTCGTAACGAGGCGCGTCGAGCTCCTTGGCGGTCCTGCGCAGCACGCGGGCGCGCGGGTCCTCGGCGCGGTAGACGCGGTGGCCGAAGCCCATGAGGCGGTTGCCCTTGTCGAGCTCGCCCTGGACGTACTTCTTGGCGTCGCCGAGCTGCTCGACGCCCTCGATCATGTGCAGGACACGCGCAGGGGCGCCGCCGTGCAGCGGACCCGACATGGCGCCGACGGCGCCGGACAGGGCGGCGGCCACGTCGGCGCCGGTGGAGGCGATGACGCGGGCGGTGAACGTCGAGGCGTTCATGCCGTGCTCGGCGGCGGAGGTCCAATAGGCGTCGATGGCCTTGACGTGCTTGGGATCAGGCTCACCGCGCCAGCGGATCATGAAGCGTTCGACGATCGTGTCGGCCTCGTCGACCCGGCTCTGCGGAACCATGGGCAGGCCGAGGCCGCGCGCGGACTGCGCGACGAAGGACAGCGCCATGACGGAGGCACGGGCGAGCTGGTCACGAGCCTCCTCGCCGCTGATGTCGTGCAGCGGCTTGAAGCCGTAGGCCGGCGCCAGCATGGCCAGCGCGCTCTGGACGTCTACTCGGATGTCACCGGAATGGACAGGGATGGGGAACGGCTCCGCCGGGGGCAGGCCCGGCTGGAACGTGTTGTCGACCAGCAGGCCCCAGACCGCCCCGAACGGGACCTGGCCGACCAGCTCTTCGATGTCGACGCCCCGGTATCGAAGGGCGCCCCCTTCTTTGTCCGGTTCCGCGATCTCGGTTTCGAAAGCTACGACGCCTTCGAGCCCGGGTTTGAAGTCGGACATACTCGGCCGCCTCCCCTTCTGTTGCCATGTTTGGGCAATGCCTTGATGTCGAGATACCGGCGGGTCAATTTAACCCCCTCGCAGCTCATGGTCGGTCTCGGGACCCGCCGTAAGCCCAAACCCGCTGGTCGGGAGCGGTGCGTGGGATCTACCACGCGAGCGCGACAGAATACCGTCTCGTGGATGCCACCCCGCGCCCGCCCATGCTGGCGGGGCTTCGCCGTACGTACGAGGGCGAGCCGCTGCTCGAATCCGACGTCGCGTCCGACCCCATCGCGCAGTTCACCGTCTGGTTCCAGGACGCGCTCGACGCCGGCCTGCCGGAACCCAACGCCATGGTCCTGGCCACGGCCTCCGCAGGAGGCCGCCCGAGCGCCAGGACGGTCCTGCTGAAGGGCTACGACGAACGCGGATTCGTCTTCTACACCAACTACGAGTCGCGCAAGGGCCGCGACCTGGCCGAGAACCCGCGCGCGTCACTGCTGTTCCCGTGGCATCCGCTCCGCCGTCAGGTGCGGATCGAGGGCACCGTGGCGCGGATCTCCCACGAGGAGTCGGCCGAATACTTCGCCTCCCGCCCCTACGGCTCGCGCGTCGGCGCGTGGGCCTCGCGGCAGTCGGCGGTCGTCCGGTCGAGGGAGGAGCTGGACGCCCGTTACGAGGAGCTGGCGGCGCGCTGGCCGGAGGATCCGCCGGTGCCCGACTTCTGGGGCGGGTTCCGGGTCACGCCCATGGAGCTGGAGTTCTGGCAGGGGCAGCTCGACCGGATGCACGACCGGCTGCGGTACCGGCGGACCCGACCCGGCTGGGTGCTGGAGAGACTTGCCCCTTAATGTGCCTTAAGTGGCAATCGGGGAGCTGGTAAGACGTCATCTGGTGGACACCCGGCCGCTGGGCGTGCCCGCGTACCGGCGGATCTGGATCGGCCAGGCCGTCTCACACGTCGGCGTCGGCGTGACCGTCGTGGCGGTCGGGCTGCAGGTCTTCGAGCTCACCCGGTCCTCGTTCTACGTCGGCCTGATCGGCATCGTCAGCCTGGTCCCGCTGATCGTCTTCGGCCTGTGGGGCGGGGCGGTGGCGGACGCCGTGGACCGGCGCAAGCTGCTCATCGTCAGCTCGCTGATCGCCTGGGCCTCCACGCTGATCATCCTCGCCCAGGCGGCGCTCGGCCTGAACAACCTCTGGGTGATCTTCGGCGCGGTCGCGCTCAACTCCACCGGCTTCGCCATCACGGGCCCGACCAGGGGCGCCATCATCCCGAGGATCCTGGAGCCCGAGCTGGTGCCGGCGGCCAACGCGCTCAACTCGCTGGTCTACAGCCTCGGCGCGGTCCTGGGGCCGATGATCGGCGCGATGGCGCTGGCCACCCCGGCGAAGTTCGCGGCGGCGTACTCGGTGGACGCCCTGCTGTTCACCGCGAGCCTCTACGCGGCCCTCAAACTGCCTCCACTGCCTCCGTTAGGAGAGGTGACCCGTCCGGGGGCCCGGGCCGTCTGGGACGGCCTCAGCTTCATCGTCAGCAGCCCGGTGCTGCTGATGTCGTTCGTGGTGGACATCATCGCGATGGTGTTCGCCATGCCACGGGCGCTCTTCCCCGAGCTGACCGCCGAGCGCTTCGGCGGCTCGGAGATCGCGCTCGGCTGGATGACCTCCGCGATGGCCATCGGCTCCGTCGCCGGCGCGCTGTTCTCCGGCTGGGTCGGGCGGGTGAAGCGGCAGGGGGTGGCGCTGTCGGTCGTCATCGCCGTCTGGGGCGTGGCCGTGGCCGCCGCCGGGCTCGCGCACGAGCTGTGGCTGGTGGTGGCGTTCATGGCGGTCGGCGGCGTGGCCGACGTCATCTCGTCGGTGTGGCGGCAGTCGATCCTGCAGCTGTACGCGCCGGACGAGATGCGCGGGCGGCTGCAAGGGGCGTTCATGGTGGTCGTGGCCGGCGGGCCGCGCCTGGGCGAGCTGCGCGCGGGCGCCATGGCGACGGGGATCGGGCTGAGCGGGGCGTGGGTGGGCGGCGGCATCGCGTGCGCCGTCACCGTGCTCATCGTCGGCCTGTCGGTGAGCGCCTTCAGGAACTACCGGGCCGGCTGAGGATCGCCCGCGTGATGTGCGCGGCAGGACGCCGTACGACGTAGGTTGTCAAGATCGAAGCGGTCGGGAAGGAACTCGGCCGCTCCGTTGTTGCCGTCCTTAAGCATCGCCGGTCGTTCTCCCCATAGGGTTCCTGTGACTCCTGCGCCCGCTGCGGACGGGCTCAGTCCCCGCCTTGACCGGCGTACCATTCAGTTGGGAGGAGCCTTGACCGCACACGGCCTGATCGACACCACGGAGATGTATCTCCGCACCATTTACGAGCTCGAAGAGGAGGGCATCGTCCCCCTCCGCGCCCGGATCGCCGAGCGTCTGCAGCAGAGCGGCCCCACCGTGAGCCAGACCGTCGCCCGGATGGAGCGCGACGGCCTCGTCCGCGTCGAGGGCGACCGGCACCTGTCGATGACCGAGCTGGGCCGCACCCTGGCCACCCGCGTGATGCGCAAGCACCGCCTGGCCGAGTGCCTCCTGACCCAGGTGATCGGGCTTCCCTGGGAAGAGGTGCACATCGAGGCGTGCCGCTGGGAGCACGTCATGTCGGAGTCCGTCGAGTCCCGGCTCGTGACCCTGCTCGACAACCCGACCGTCTGCCCGCACGGCAACCCGATCCCCGGCCTGGCCGAGCTCGGCGCCAGAGAGCCGGCCGACAGCGCCGACACGCTGACCACCATGTGCGACCTCGCGGGAACGCGTGACACGCCGGTTGTCGTGCGTCGAATTAGCGAACAAGTGCAAAGCGATCCTGCTGTGATGCTTAAACTCAAGCAAGTTGGGATACAACCCGGACGCGAGGTGACGCTCGCGGCGAGCGACGACGGTGTACGGGTGACAGGTGACGGTGACGCGAACGACACTCCTGCGGATCTTCCGCGCGACATCGCGGCGCACGTTTTTGTCTCCAAGCGCTGACGCGCGCGCCGCTACTTGGTTGAATCCCTCCTGGGAGGCCCTCCACTCCCCCCTGGCCAAGACTGTTGCAGGAGCGCTCGTGGTCCGCTTTGCATACACGCCACCCCGAGGAGTGGTCTCCGGATGAAGCGTTGGGGGGATCTGTCACAAGAAGCGGCTGATCACCTTGCTGCCGGGTCCGTGCTCGATCACGCCGAAATGGCGGTGGTCGTAACCGACCGTTTCAGCAATCTCCTCTATTGGAACCCCTTCGCCGAGAAGCTGTTCGGGCGTCAGGGTAAGTCGCCTTCGCGTGACTCGTCCGTCCTGTCCCTCGGGATCATGGAGAAGGACCACCCGCTGGCGATCGAGCTGGCCAAACACGTGCTCAAGGGCGGCGTGTGGGAGGGCACGTTCGACGTCAGGCGCGGCGACGGCACCATCGTCTACGTCCGCGCCCAGGCCGTGCCGCTGCGCCACACGTCCGGCACGGTGACGGGGATCGTCATCATGGCCCGCGAGGCGCTGCGCAGCAACGAGCGCGAGAAGGACCGCTTCGGCCTGCTCGAACGCATCGGCGAGCGGCTGGCCGGCTCCCTCTACGTCGAGGAGACGCTCAAGCGCGTCGCCGAGATGCTCATCCCGCAGTTCGCCGACCACTGCTTCATCGAGCTGATGGAGGGCGACCGGCTCGTGCGCAGGGTCTCCCAGCACGTGCAGGGGTGGGCGCCGCCGTCGGGAACATGGAAGCCGGTGGGGGCGGAGATCCGCTACCCCTCCGGCCACTACGCCGACACCGCGCTGCGCCGCCAGGAGACGATCCTGGTGGAAGACTTCTCCAACAGCCGCTTCCCCGCCCCCCACGAGAACAGCGCGCGGCTGTGCGGCGAGATCGGCATGACCTCCGCCATCGTGGCCCCGCTGCTCGTGCGCGGCGAGACGCTCGGGCTGATGTACCTCGGCCTGTCCAACCTCACCGACCGCCGCAGCCCCCACTACGACGCCTTCGACCGTGACTTCGTCGGCGCCATCGCCACCAGGGTCGCGCTCGCCATCGACAACGCGCTGCTGTTCGAGGAGGAGCGCCACACGGCCGAGTCGTTCCAGAAGCACCTGCTGCCCAGGGCGCTGCCGCAGCTCGACGGGCTGCAGATCGCCGTGCGCTACTACCCGGCGGCCCCGCTGGCCTCCCACGGGCAGGGCATCCAGACGCAGGTGGGCGGCGACTGGTACGACGTCATCCCGCTGTCGGCGGGCCGCGTCGGCATCGTGATCGGCGACGTCGAAGGCCGGGGCGCCAAGGCCGCGGCCATCATGGGCCAGCTGCGCGCCGCGCTGCGGGCCTTCGCCCAGGACGACAAGTCCCCGGCCGACATCCTGGCCAGGCTCGACGAGTGGACCCGCATCATCGCCACCCCCGAGCAGGACGACAACGGCGCCGAGGTCAGCATCCCGCCCATCGTGACCTGCCAATACCTGGTCTACGACGCCTGGTCGCGGCAGCTCTCGTTCGCCAACGCCGGTCACGCCCCGCCGCTGCTGCTGGTCGACGGTCAGTGCCGCGAGCTCGACATCGAAGAGGTCGGCCAGCCGCTCGGGGTGCGCGCCAAGGGCCTGCACGCCGACCTGGTCTACAAGGAGGAGACGCGTACGCTGCCGCCGGGCGCGGCGCTGCTCCTCTACACCGACGGCCTGGTCGACCGCCGCCCGACCCGCGACGGCCGGATGCCGACCGAGGAGGAGACACTCGGCGTCCTGTGCGACAAGCTCGCCAAGATGGCCGACGCCGAGGTCGAACGCATCGCCGACGCCGCCACCGTGGCGGTGCCGGGCGAGATCGACGACGACATGGCCATCCTCGTGGTCCGCTCCAGCGACGTCGATCTCGACGTCGAGTCGCGCACCTTCCCCGCCCAGCCGATCATGGTGAGCGAGGCGCGCCGCATGGCCGCGGAGGCGTTCTCCAGCTGGAACGTACCCGAAGAGCGGGCCGAGCTGGCCTGTCTGCTGGTCTCCGAGGTCGTCACCAACGTGGTGCTGCACGCCGCCACCGCCGGGGTTCCGCGCAGGGAGCTGGTCGTGGAGGGGCCGCCGCTGCCGTTCGAGGAGTCCTGGGACACTCCGGGCTTCGAGGACGAAGTGGTCGGCGACAAGGAGTTCACGCTACGGCTGCGCAGGGGCGACGAGTCGGTCTGGGTCGAGGTGTTCGACCAGGACCTGCGCCTGCCCCGCATCCGCAGCGCGGGGGAGAACGACGAGGGCGGGCGCGGGCTTTACCTGGTCGACCAGCTCGCCAGGCGCTGGGGATCGCGTCCCACCAGGGAAGGCAAAGCCGTCTGGTTCGAGATTCCCACGCGCGGCAGGTGAATGATTAGCTGGCGCCATGGAGCTGGCCTTCGAACGACGGGGCACCGGTGCGCCGCTGATTCTCATCCACGGCATCGGCCACCACTGGCAGGGGTGGCTGCCGGTCATGGACCGGCTGGCCGCCGCGCACACGGTGATCGCGCTCGACCTGCCCGGTTTCGGGGTCTCTCCCGGGCTGCCGCCCGGCATCCCCTACACCGCCGAGACGCTCGCCGACGCCGTCGAGTCCTTCTGCGCCTCGCTCGGCATCCGCGAGCCCGCTGTGGCGGGCAACTCCCTCGGCGGCTACATCGCGCTTGAGCTGGCCTCGCGTGGCGTCGTCCGTACGGCGACCGCGCTGTCCCCCGCCGGCTTCTGGTCGCGGCCCGAGCTGCTCTACTGCCAGGCCGTGCTGCGCGCCCTGCGCTCCTCGGCCCGCTCCCTGTCTCCTGAACAACTCGCCATGACGGCCGGCAACCGCCACCTGCGCGCGGTGTCCGCGGGCCTGCTGGTCGCCCGCCCCGGCCGGCTCGACCCCGCCGCGCTCGTCGCCGCCACCCAGGCGCTCGGTCAGGCCGCCGGCTTCGAGGAGACGCTGGAGTCGTTCGGCGGCCTGATGCCGCCCGCGCCGCCCAAGTCGCCGATCACGATCGCGTGGGGCGAGCACGACCGGCTGCTGCCGCGCCGCCAGGCCGTACGCGCGGCGCGCTGGTCGGGGCAGCGGGTCAAGTTGCTGCAGGGCTGTGGTCACCTGCCGATGAGCGACGATCCCGCGCTGGTGGCCCGGGTGATCCTGGAGTCGGCGGCCCGGTAGCTAGATCTTGGTCTGACCCCAGAGCATCAGCATGACCAGCACGAACACGATGAGCACGCCGGCATAGCCGACGGGCCCCAGGCGGAACGCCCGGCGCACGCGGTTGAGCAGCCAGGCGAACAGCAACGCCAGGAAAACCAGGAGGATCAGGCCGCCGTCCATGGTGTCCAGTATGCGGCGTGAACAGGCGCACCGCGCGGGGACGGCGGAAGCGGCATGACCTCCTCGCGCGGGCGCGGTGCCCTGGTTTTTTTGCACGCGGGCGCGTCGACCGCGTGTCAGAACCCGAAGGACCTGCCGATGATCTCCTTCATGATCTCGGTGGTGCCGCCGTAGATCGTCTGGACCCGGGCGTCCAGCCACGCCTTGGCGACCGGGTACTCGGTCATGTAGCCGTAGCCGCCGTGCAACTGGAGGCAGCGGTCGATGACCTTGGTCTGCAGCTCGGTGGTCCACCACTTCGCCTTGGCGGCGTCCACCGCCGTGAGCTCCTTGGCGTTGAGCGCGAGGATGCACTTGTCCACGTAGTGGCGGGCGATCTCCGTCTCGGTGGCCAGCTCCGCCAGGACGAACCGGGTGTTCTGGAACGAACCGAGGTTGCGGCCGAACGCCTGGCGCGTCCTGCAGTACTCGATGGTCTGCTCCAGCACGACCTCGGCCGCGGCCACCGCCGCCACGGCGATCGACATGCGCTCCTGCGGCAGGTTGTTCATGAGCTGGAAGAAGCCCTGGCCGTCCTCGGGGCCGAGGCGGTTGGCGGCGGGCACGCGTACGCGGTCGAAGAAGAGCTCGGCCGTGTCCTGGGCCTTCATGCCGATCTTGTCCAGGTTGCGCCCGCGGGCGAACCCCTCCATGCCCCGCTCCACGACCAGCAGCGTCACGCCCCTGGCGCCCGCCTCGGGATCGGTCTTGGCCACCACGACGACGAGGTCGGCGTTCACCCCGTTCGTGATGAACGTCTTCTGGCCGGTGAGCACGTAGTGGTCGCCGTCACGCTCGGCCCTGGTCGTGATGCCCTGCAGATCGCTGCCGGCCCCCGGCTCGCTCATGGCGATGGCGGTGATCAACTCACCGCTCACGAACCCGGGCAGCCAGCGCTGCTTCTGCTCGTCGTTCGTCAGATCCACCACGTACGGGGCCATGACGTCGTTGTGCAGGGAGAAACCGAGACCGCTCGCCGCGTTTCTGATGATCTCCTCGACGATCACCGCGTTGTAGCGGAAATCGGTGATGCCCGCGCCGCCGTACTCCTCGGGCACGGAGAACCCGAACATGCCGAGTTCGCCGGCCTTCTTCCAGACCTCGCGCGGGACAATGCCCTCCTTTTCCCACTGCTGGTGGTGCGGCACGACCTCACGGGCCATGAATTCACGCACGGTCTCCCTGAACAGCAGGTGCTCTTCGTCGAAGAGGTCTCGCCGCATGTCGCCTCCGGGGGGACAGAACTCCATTCGGTTAGCGCCAGGTATACCCCCTTTCGTGGTGCCGGAGGAGCCTGTGGACACGGGTTCATCACAAGTGTCGGGGGAAGCGGCGTTCGGTGTGTGTTGCGGGTGTTTTGGACTCTAAGATCTACCCTCGGTCTATTTGTGGGTGATCGGAGTCTCCGTGAGTCGGTGGCACAAGGCGTTGATCGCCGCTTCGATTGGATCCGTGGCGACATTAGGCGTCGTGGTGCTCCCTGGCGTACCCGCTTCCGCCGCACCCGCCGACCTCGTCATCGACTACTCCTGCTCGTCCGAGGGGAACACCAGCAGCATCGTCCGCCACGGCGCGGTCAAGCTGCGGACCAACCTCACCTTCGCCACCGATCTCGCGGTCGGCGGCCCGCTGAACTTCACCTGGAAGCTCGCCTACACCGGCTCCGACCCCAACCGGCTGCAGTCGCCCGGCTACTTCAAGGCGGGCGGCCTGGTGCACGCGACCGGCCAGATCAAGCTGGAGAAGGACTGGAAGGGCATCCTGGAGCCGCAAGGGGTGTCCGACGCCGCGGGTGCGCTGCGCCCCGACGACGAGTTGCCGCTGCCCGAGCTGATGAACGATCCCGGCCTGACCAACAAGGCGGGCGTCGTCAAGATCACCCCGCAGGACATCGAGCTCGACTTCACACCGCCGGACGGCCCGGTCACCGTCAACGACGGGGACGACGCCGACAACCCGAGCGACATGGGGATCGAGTACAGCAGCGGCTGGGCCTCGCTGGACGACCGGCCGGCTTCCGAGCACCACGTGCACAACGACCTGCACGAGACCACCCAGAACGGCGCCTTCGCCGACCTGACCTTCGTCGGCACGAGCGTGAAGTACATCGGGCCGACCGACAAGGACTCCAGCCCGGTCAACGTCTACATCGACGGGGCTCTGGTGTCGACGATCGACCCGTCGCGCGACGCCGACGACGACCCCGTCAACGACGATCTCGACGGCGGCAAGACGCTCTACACCTCGCCCGTGCTGGACTACGGCCGGCACACCATCAGGGTGCAGAAGGCCGCCGCTACCGGGCAGATGTGGGTGGACGCGTTCGAGGTGTCCACAACCACGGCCGAGACCCCGACCGGTTTCCACAAAGCGAAGTGCACCATCGTGGGCACCGCGCCGTCGGTCGAGGTGACCATCGGCGGCGGCACGGACCCGACCGATGACCCCGACCCCACGGACGACCCGGATCCGACGGACGACCCGGACCCGAACAACCCCGACCCGGGTAACCCCAACAACCCGGACCCGGGTAACAACGGTGTCGGTAACGGGGACGGTCTCACCAACGTGGTCGTCATCCCCCAGGCGTCCAACTCGTCCTCGTCTACGCCGAAGAGCACCGGGCCGACCGCGACCAAGTACTACAAAGCACCCCAGGTGGCCAAGACACCCAGTGGCGGCGTCGAGACCGGGGTGGCGCCCGATGCGGATCGGCATCCGTACGGGCTGATGGCCGGAGGGATGGCGCTGGTCATGGGGACCGCCGGCGGTGGGCTGCTCATGCGCAGAAGAAAGGCCGAGCACGCGGGAGGAGCGCACTCATGACCGACCAGAACGCACCGGATCACGACGCTCCGGCTCCGGTCCCGGCTCCGTTCGCGGTCCCGGCCGCGCCGGCGGAGAAGACGCCGATGCAGAAGGCGCTGCCCGGGCTGCTGATCGCCGGCTCGCTCGGCGGTGTCGGCCTGGTCATGGTGAGCCTGCTCTCGCTGGCGCCGCCGGTGGACGACGGCTCGGGCCCGCGGCCGGTCGCTGCGCCGCAGGACGTGCCGACCACGGTGCAGATGCAGAACGCGGGCGCGTTCATCCTGCCGCCGACGGTCGGCCCCGGCGGCAAGAACAAGCCGCTCACCCCGGCCCGCCTCGACGCCCCGCCGCCGCTGGCCGCCGTACCTGTCATCCCGGCGATCCCCAAGGCCAAGACGAAGACCGCCAAGGCCAGGCCGACCCGCATCAAGATCCCCAAGATCAAGGTCAACTCCGCGATCGGCGGGGTCACGGTGAGTAAGAAGGGCCGGCTCGGCACGCCGCCGCTCAGCAGGCCGAACCAGACCGGCTGGTACAGGCTGTCGCCGGTGCCGGGCGAGGTGGGGCCGGCGATCATCAACGGCCACGTCAGCACCCGCAAGGGCCCGGCCGTCTTCGATCGTCTGCGCGAGCTGGCGAAGGGTGACCAAATCTACGTGTACCGGTCGGACGGGAAGGTCACCCGGTTCACGGTGAGCGGGATCGAGCAGGCCAGCAAGAGCTCGTTCCCGACCAAGCGGGTGTACGGGAACACCAACGACTCCCAGCTCAGGCTCATCACGTGCGGCGGGGTCTACAACCGGACGACGCATCACTACACGGACAACATCGTCGTGTACGCAACGTTGTCCAAGAAGAAGGGCTGACCGGAAGTTGGGATCTTTTCGCCTGTTTACGGGAAGTTGACAGGGACAGTTCGTAGGATCTCAACCTAACCGTGACCAACGGCTGGAATTCTGGCACGACTGTTGACACTGCTTTGAAACGGAGATGGACCCGTGCTTATGTCCCAGGTGGGGCGCCGCCTCGCCCGTAAGACGGCCGCTTTGGGGCTTGCTAGCACGCTCGTCGTCTTTGTGTGCTCGGTCTTGGCGCTGTCGTCTCCGGCTCAGGCTGCAGCAGCGCAGTTGAGAGTCACATACAAGTGCACCGGTGGTTTCCTGCCGGCTGACTCCGTTGTCTTGACGGCGAACACTCCCACGTCTGTTGCGCCGAATCAGGCAGCGACGATCGAGTGGACCTTCCCCGCAATGACCGCCACGAAGGAAATTGAGGCGCAGGCTTCGGTGACCACCAGCGGCGGTGACCTCACGGTGACGGGTGGAACTCCGACGCCTCTGAAGGGCTCGGGCACCGGCACGGTCGCCACAGATGTTCCGACCAGCGGCACGTATACGCCACCGAAGATGACAGCCTCGGTCACCGCGACGGCGGCGACGGGCGGCAACCTCGTGCTGACTCCCGTGACCACGACGGGCACGCTGCTGACCATAACGGTGGCGGGCGAGGCGACCAGCTGCACTTATGTGTCGGCATCCCCCACCAGCGTCTCGGTCCCGATCCAGACGGGCGGAGGTGGCGGTGACACCGGTGACGACATCGTCGACTACAACTGCACGCTCCCCAGCGGCACCGACGCCGACTACCCGGCCACCGTCGACATCAAGGTCGTCATGACGCCGCCCACCAGCGCTTCCGCCAACGCCGACGCCTCCATCTCGTGGACCGGCACCATCCAGAGCACAGGCGACCCGCTGAAGGCGCCCACGGGCTTCCCCACCACGAGCCCGAAGATGTTCGTCACGGTCAAGGCGAGCGGCGCCGGAGCTCCGGCCACCGCGACGGGTGAAGGCACGCTCACGAGTGTCACCGCGGGCTCGAACATCACGTCGCTCCCCAACGTGACCGTCAAGGTGAAGCCCACCACCACGGGCACCGTCACGCTGACGGCTGGCGACCTGGCTTTCGGCACCTCTTCCGCGTCGCCGGCCATCAAGTGCACCGCCCCCACGACCGGTCTCAAGGCGTACACGTTCACGGTGGGCAACAGCACAACAAGCCCGAGTCCGACCAACACCAGCCCCACCCCGACGAACACCAGCCCCCGCCCCACCACCACCCGCACCCACACCGAGACCGTCACCCCGACGACCACCAGGAAGTCGCAGACCCCCAAGGCGGGTGCTGACACCGGTGCCGGTGGGACGATGGGGCCCGATGGGCGGTTGTTCATCCTGACAGGGACCGGGCTGGTCGCGGCGGCGGCGATCGGTGGGCTGGTCATGCGACGCCGTTCCGTCAAGGGCTGAGCGAGATGTCCGGCTACTACCCGTATGGCCAGCCGAACCAGCCACCCCCTCCGGCGGACAAGGGCGGCACCGCGCTGCGGACCGTGCTGATCGTCGCGGCCATCGCCGGCGTCGTGACGGTCGTGGCGGGGCTGCTGATCGTCTTCAAGTCGCCAGAAGAGTACGGCCTGGCCAGTAACAGGGACTCCCTGGCCCTGCGGGCACAGCCGAAGAACACGGGGGAGCCCGAGCAGGCGCTGTTCCAGGCACCGGCGAACGTGCCGCCCCCGCTGCCGCAGATCACCCCGGCGCCCCCCATGCTGCCCTCGACCCCGATCAGGCTGGTCGTCAAGCGGCTGGGAATCAACGCGCCGATCCGGTCGGTGGGTCTGGCCAAGGACGGCACGATCCAGGTGCCGCCGTCGGAGAACCACAACCTGGTCGGCTGGTACCGGAACATGTCCACCCCGGGCGAGGTCGGCCCGGCCGTGCTGCTCGGGCACAAGGACACCCGGACGCGTGCCGCCGTGTTCGCCCGCTTGCCGGAGCTGAAGAACGGCGACACCATCGAGGTCAAGCGCCAGGACAAGACGACCGCGGTGTTCACCGTCGGCGGGATTGAGCAGGCGAGCAAGAAGACGTTCCCGACCCAGCGGGTCTACGGGAGCCAGGACAACGCTCAGCTGCACCTGATCACCTGCGGTGGCACCTACGATCGGACCACCGGGCACTACACCGACAACGTCATCGTCTACGCGACGATGACGAGCTCCTATCGAAGCTGAGCGCGGAGGCGGGCATGGGCTGGATGGCGAAGCGGAGACTGCGTACTGGCCCCACGGCGGCATTGCCCGCCAAACCGGACCTGGACGAGTTGTTGCGCGTCGTCAGGCTCGCCGACCCGGCCGCGAGGCGGGACGGCGACGACATCGTGGCGACCGACGTGCGCGTGTACGCGCCCGTCGAGGCCGAGGGTGAGCTGACCGGCGGCGAGCTGGAGAAGGTGTGGGCGGTGCGGGTGGCCGCGGAGGGCCCGCTGCCGCTCGACTTCTTCGACCGCTTCCTCGCCGAGGGCCTGGCGTTCCGGCTGGGCGGGCTCGCGGTGTGCCGGGGCGAGGTGAGCGATCCGGCCGACGACGAGGAGAGCGGCCCGGCGGTCATCCTGCCGGTACGGCCCACGCCAGAGGAGCTGGCCCCGCTGCTGGAGCAGGAGGAAGAGGGCGTCGCGTTCACGGCGGGCGACATCAGGGCCGTGCTGGTGCCGCAGAAGGGCCAGCCGCCGGCCGTGCAGGAGTTGCTGCCGTTCGCGACCGAGCTGACCGCGATCGAGCTGCGCAGCGACGAGCCGGTCAAGCTGGGCGCGCTCGCGCTGGAGCTGTCGGAGGCGCTGAACGGGCTGGCGGTGGACCGCTGGCGGTTCCGGATCGACGCGGCGGAGGATCTCGTGCCCCCTGCGTCGGCGGAAGCGGAATCAGAAGCGGAGCCGGAGGCGGCGGAGGAGCTCGTACCCCCGGCGGAGCCTGCGCCCGAATGACGTTCTGTTGTACTCTGCACCTAGTAACCGAATAATGCTCGGTTTCCAGGAGGCACTGTGGCAGAGGCGTACATCGTCGGGGCGGTTCGCACCCCCGTCGGCAAGAAGAAGGGCGGCCTTTCCACCGTCCACCCCACTGACCTGGCCGCCCACGCGCTGAAGGCGCTGATCGACCGCACCGGCGTCGACCCGGCCGCGGTCGAGGACGTCATCATGGGGTGCGTCATGCAGTTCGGCCCCCAGAGCATGGACATCGCGCGAAATGCCTGGCTGTCGGCAGGGCTGCCCGAGACCACCGCCGGCGTCACGATCGACCGGCAGTGCGGCTCCTCCCAGCAGTCGATCCACTTCGCCGCGCAGGGCGTCATGTCCGGCACCCAGGATCTGGTGGTGGCGGCCGGCGTCGAGTCGATGAGCATCGTGCCCATGGGCGCGTCGATCACGGCCGCCCTGGAGAAGGGCATGCCGTTCCCGTTCGGCGACAAGTGGGTCGAACGGTACGGCAAGCAGGAGATCTCGCAGTTCCGCGGCGCGGAGCTGATGTGCGAGAAGTGGGGCTACACGCGGGACGTGCTGGAGCAGTACGCCTTCGAGTCCCACCAGCGGGCCGCCAAGGCCATCGCCAACGGCTACTTCAAGGACCAGATCGCCCCCGTCAACGGCGTCGAGGACGACGAAGGGCCGCGGGCGGACACGACGCTGGAGAAGATGGCGGGCCTGAAGACCCTCAAGGAGGGCGGCCAGATCACCGCGGCCACGTCGTCGCAGATCTCCGACGGCTCCGGAGCCGTGCTCATCGCCTCCGAGCAGGCCGTACGCGAGCACGGGCTGACCCCGAGGGCCCGCATCCACCAGCTCGCGCTCATGGGGGACGACCCGGTCTACATGCTGACCGCGCCGATCCCCGCCACGCAGCGGGCGCTGAAGAAGGCCGGCATGTCGATCGACGAGATCGACGTCGTCGAGATCAACGAGGCGTTCGCGCCGGTGCCGCTGGCGTGGATGAAGGAGCTCGGCGCCGACCCGGCCCGGGTCAACCCCAACGGCGGCGCCATCGCGCTCGGCCACCCGCTCGGCGGCACGGGCGCGATCCTGATGACCAAACTGCTGCACGAGCTGGAGCGCACCGGCGGCCGTTACGGCCTGCAGACGATGTGCGAGGGCGGCGGCCAGGCCAACGTCACCATCATCGAGCGGCTGTGAAGGGTGGAGCGCCGCCTCCGGGCGTACGGGGGAGGCGGCGCTCCGCTAACTACCATCCCGGTAGTTGTCTAGCGGCCCTTGGGCGGAAGGCGCCGGGGCGGCATGATCGGCCGCTGCGGCATCTTGGGCATCGGGCGCACCACCGGCAACTGGGGCCGGTTTTTCTTGTTTCCTGAGCGAACGCGCATAAGGGAAAGCTCCTCTACGTAACTCACGACGCGACTCATGGAGGCCGGTCGACATGCTCAGCTGCCGCGTCTCATGGGTGGACTGGCTGAGTGGCGGGCGGTCAAGCCCCGCGAATTACAGGTAAAGGCGCATGTCCATGAGGCTAAAGGGGGCTTCGGGGGACGCGCAACCGAATTAATCGCCGGCGGAAACCGTGGTCAGCCGCGAGCCGGGCGTCCGCCCAGGCCGTCGGCCGCGCGCCCGTTCAGGTCGTCAGCCGCGTGCCTGGCCCGCCGCGATCACGCTGTCGAGGGCCTCGCGTGACTCGCGCATCGCCTCCATGGCGCGGTCGATCCGGTCGCGTTCGGCGCGCAGCCGCTCCAGCATGTCGGGACAGGTCGGAGCCAGGTGGTCGCTTTCGTCCTCCAGGCAGGGCAGCACGGTCGCGATCATCGTGGTGCCGAGGCCGGCCGAGAGCAGGCAGCGGATCCGGCGCACGACCTCGACGTGGGCCTCGCCGTATTCGCGCTGGCCGCCGGCGCCGCGCTCGGGGCGCAGCAGGCCCTGCTCCTCGTAGTGACGCAGGAGCCGCTCGCTCACCCCGGTGCGTCGGACGAACTCGCCGATGCGCACGTGGCCTCCCTCACGCCGGTCCGACTCTGACGTGCATGTGGGAACTCAGCGTACTCGCATGACGTGGACTTTCCCGGGACCTCAGCGCACGGAGTCGGGCGGCCGTCACCGCCAGGCCGGCCAGGGCGCAGAACAGCACCGTGACGGAGAGGGGCGCGGGGAAGTAGGCGAGCTGCGCCCAGGTGACCGTCCGGCCGTTCACCAGCACCGACACGAGGTCCGGGTACGCGGCCAGCACCGCGGCCGGGACGAGCGCGGGCACCAGCCGCGGCCCGATCCGCCACCAGGACCGGCCAGAACGCCTGGAGGCCCAGCGGCGGGCCCTGACCACGCCGAGCACGCCCAGCCCCAAGGCGACGATCGCGAGCGCGCCCAGCACCGCCTCGAAGAGCTGCCGGTCGCCGCCGGGCCCCTCCGGGGTCCGGCCCTCGCTCAGCGCCGCGAGGCCGAGCATGATGTCGTACGTCGGGTCGTACAGGGTGGCGTTGTTGGTCATCACGGCGAAGCCGTAGCCGGTCTTCGGGGAGACGGCCTCGACGGCGTTGTAGGTGAACAGGTTGCCCGAGTGCACGAGCCACCCGTCCTCCTCGACGCCCCACCCCATCCCGTACGGCCGCAGCTCCGTCGGCCGGTGCATGGTCGCCAGGCTCTCCCGCTTGACGAGCGGCCGGCCGCTTCCCGCCTGCACGATCAGCCATTTGCCCATGTCGGCGGCGGTGGTGATGACCCCGCCCGCGCCGCTGTCGTCGTGGAACCCGTCGAGCTCGGGCCGGGGCAGCCAGGCGCCGAAGAGCGAGTTGTAGCCGTTCGCCGGTCGCACGTCGGCGGCGGAGACGGCGCTGGACGTCATGCCGAGCGGCCCGAACACCCGATCGCGCAGGTAGTCGCCGAACCGCCGGCCCGAGGCCACCTCCACCAGCCGCGCGGCCAGGTCGTAGTTGACGTTGCAGTACTCGTAGCGGGTGCCGGGGTCGGCGGCGAGCCGGGAGCCGGCCAGGCGGGCGGTGTAGTCGGCCAGGGAGGTGGCGCGCTCGGTCGCGGCGATGTCGATCGTGCGGTCGGACAGGCCCGAGGTCTGGTTGAGCAGCTGCCGTACGGTGATGCGGGCCGCCCGCGGGTCGGCCATCGCGAACCCGGGCACCTGCGCGGCCACCGGCTCATCCAGCCTGATCCTGCCGCGCTCCACGAGCGTCATGACGGCCATGGCGGTGAACGACTTGCTCACCGAGGCCACCCGCATGGGGGTGTCCTCGGTCATGGGCCGCCCGTCGGAGTCGTGGCCGTAGCCGGCGGCGTGCACGACCTCGCCGCCGTGCGTCACGACCACGGACAGACCGGGCACCCCGGTGGTCTCCATGGCCTCGCGCAGGTAGGCGTCCACGGCGGCGGGGGTCAGCTCGGGGGCCGCCGGCGCGACGGAAGCCGGGCTGAGGGCGAGAGCGAGGGACAGAAGGAGTTTCACGCTGAAGAACCTAGGAAGGCGGGGCCCGCTTCCGTATCGGCCGACCGTCTACCACCACCCCTGACGAAAGTCAGGTCTCGGGCAGCCGCTCGGGCGCGACCTCGCGGACCTGCTGGAAGATCATCGAGGTGCGCCAGCCGACGATCTCCTTGCGCTTGCTCAGCCGGTCGAGCAGGAACCCGTGCAGGTGGTCGAGGTCCCTGACGCCCACGTGCAGCAGGAAGTCGTCGCCGCCGGAGAGTACGTACACGCTCATGACCTCCGGCATGGCGGCCGCCGACGACTTGAACGCGTTGATCACCGCGCGGCTCAGCGGGCGCACCTGGACCGAGACCATCGCCTGGACGCCGCGGTTGAGCGCGGCCGGGTCGATGTCGGCGTGATAGCCGCGGATCACCCCTTTTCGGGTCAGCGTCCTGACCCGCTCCAGGCAGGTCGAGGGGGCGATGCCCAGTTGCCTGGCCAGTTCGCGGTTGGACTGCCGAGCATCCGTTTGGAGCAGGCGCACGATCGCCGAATCTAGTTCGTCCATGGTGTCAGGTTGCCATGTTCTTTCGGCCGAACGTTCGATTCACCGGGGGTCGGACCGAACGGATGAACTAGCTTCGGGCGTCATGAGTGGACGAATGGGAGCCTGGCAAGGGACGGCACTGCTCGTGGGCGCGGTGCTGGGGCCGGGCATGCTGGTGCTGCCGCACCTGGCCGCGACCGCGGCGGGGCCCGCCTCTGTACTGGCCTGGGCGGGGATGCTCGCGCTGAGCGTGCCCGTCGCGCTGACCTTCGCCGCCCTCGGCACGCGTTACCCGGGCGGCGGGGGAGTGGCGGCCGTCGTCGGCCTGGCGTTCGGCCGGCACGCCTCCGCCGTGGCCGGCTGGTGGTTCTACGGCGCCGTCCCCATCGGCACCGTCGCGGGCGCGCTCGTCGGCGGCCGGTACGTCGAAGCCTCCCTGGGCGTGAACGCCACTCTGGCGGCCTGCCTGATCCTTCTGGCCGCTTTCGCCGCCAACGCGGCCGGGCTGCGCACCTCCGGGCGGCTGCAGATCGTCATGGTCGCCCTGCTCGTCACGCTGCTGGCCACCGCCGTGATCACCGCCGTCCCGCACGCCGACTCGGCCAACTTCACCCCCTTCGCCCCGTACGGCGCCGCCGGCGTGGCGGGCGCGGCCGGTGTGCTCATGTTCGCCTTCGTCGGCTGGGAGGCGGCCAGTCACCTGTCCGCCGAGTTCGCCGACGGGAAGAAGGGCCTGCTGCGGGCCACGGTGGTGACTCTGGGAGTGATCGGCCTGTTGTACGCGGGCGTCGCCGTCACCTCCGTCGGCGTGCTCGGCGCGGACATGACCGGCGTGCCGCTGACCGCGATGCTGGAGACGGGCATCGGCCCGGCGGCGCGGCCGGTCACCGGGGTGGTGGCGGTGCTGCTGTCGTTCGGGGCGGTCAACACCTACATCGCCGGGGCGGCCCGGCTGGGGGCGGCCCTGGCCAGGGACAAGGCGCTGCCGGGCTGGTTCGCCAAGGGCGGAGGGCCGGGCGAGACGCCGTACCGGAGCCTCGGGCTGGTGCTCGCACTCAGCGTGCCGGTGCTGGTGTGGGGCGCGGACCTCGACCTGCTCATGCGCGCGACCTCGGCCTGCCTGGCGGCGGTCACCTCGGCGGGGGTGGCGGCGGCGGTGCGCATGTTGCCGGCCGGCCGGCACCGGACCACGGCCGTGATCGGGACCGGGATGTCGCTGCTGGGGCTGGCGGCCTGCGGCGCCTACCTGGTGGTGCCCGCCGTGCTGGCGCTGGTGGCGCTCGGTGCACTGAAGGTGAATGCTCGCCGTTCCTACAAAATCGGGTTATAAACGGCGACAGGACGCCGTCAGGCGGGCAGTACTCATGAGCACATGACGGCGCTATGTCGGGAGGTGCGATGACCGAGCACACCAAGTACGCGGAGTCCAGGGAAGTCGGCGAGCAGGCACGCGAGAAGGAGTGGACGCGTCCCAGCTTCGCCAAGCAGCTCTTCCTCGGTGACTTCCGGCTGGATCTGGTGTATCCGGCCCCCGCCCCGCCCGACGAGGCGGCCAAGAGGGGCGAGGAGTTCGTCCGGGCCGTCCGCCGCTACCTCGACGCGCACGTGGACCCCGCCCTCATCGAGCGGACCGCCCAGGTGCCCGACGACGTGGTCAAGGGGCTGGCGGAACTCGGCGCGTTCGGCATCACGATCAAGGAGGAGTACGGCGGGCTCGGGCTGCCGTACCTGTACTACTGCCGCACGCTCATGCTCGTCGGCTCGTACTGCCCGGCGCTGGCCACGCTGCTGTCGGCGCACCAGTCGATCGGCGTGCCCCAGCCGCTCAAGCTGTTCGGCACCGAGGAGCAGAAGCGCGAGTTCCTGCCCAGGTGCGCGGCGGGGGCGATCTCGGCGTTCCTGCTGACCGAGCCCGACGTCGGCTCCGACCCGGCCCGCCTGGGCACCACCGCCGTACGCGACGGCGACGACTACGTGATCGACGGCGTGAAGTTGTGGACCACGAACGGCGTCGTGGCCGACCTGCTGGTCGTCATGGCCAGGACCGGTAAGAAGATCAGCGCGTTCGTCGTCGAGGCCGACTCGCCGGGCATCACGGTCAAGCGGCGCAACTCGTTCATGGGGCTGCGTGGCATCGAGAACGGCGTCACCGAGTTCTCGCAGGTCAGAGTGCCGGCCAAGAACCTGATCGGGCGCGAGGGCGAAGGGCTGAAGATCGCCCTCACCACGCTGAACACCGGCCGCCTGTCGCTGCCCGCCACGTGCGCCGGCAGCGCGAAGTGGGCCGTCAAGATCGCCCGCGAGTGGGGCAACGAGCGGGTGCAGTGGGGGCGCAAGGTCGGCATGCACGAAGCCGTGGCCACGAAGATCGCCTTCATTGCGGCCAGCGCGTACGCGCTCGAAGCCGTTTGCGAGCTCAGCAGCCGCCTGGCCGACGACCAGCGCAACGACATCAGGATCGAGGCGGCCCTGGCCAAGCTGTACGCCTCCGAGCTGTCGTACCGGGTGCTCGACGAACTGGTCCAGATGAGGGGCGGGCGCGGCTACGAGACGGCCGAGTCGCTCGCCGCGCGGGGCGAGCGTGGCGTGCCCGCCGAGCAGATGCTGCGCGACTCGCGCATCAACCGCATCTTCGAGGGCTCCTCCGAGATCATGCACCTGATGATCACCCGCGAGGCGGTGGACGCGCACCTGTCGGCCGCCGGCGAGCTGATCAACCCCGAGGCCGGGCGGCAGGAACGCGCGCAGGCGCTGCGCCGGGCGAGCCGCTTCTACGCCAAGTGGCTGCCCACACTGGTGGCCGGCACGGGCAACCTGCCCACCTCGTACGCCGACTTCGGCCCGCTGGCCGCCCATCTGCGCTTCGTGGAGCGGACCAGCAGGAAACTGGCCAGGTCCACCTTCTACGGCATGTCCCGCTGGCAGAGCAGGCTGGAGTACAAACAGTCCTTCCTCGGCCGGATCGTGGACATCGGGGCCGAACTGTTCGCCATGACCGCCGTCTGCCTCAAGGCCGAGGAGGACGCCGGGGACCTGGGGCGCAGGCCGTACGAGCTGGCCGACACCTTCTGCCACCAGGCACGACGCCGCGTGGACGAGCTCTTCGACCGGCTCTGGGACAACAGCGACAGCCATGACGTACGCCTGGCGAACTACGTCCTGGAGGGCCGCTACACCTTCGTCGAGGAGGGGATCCTGGATCCGTCGATCGAGGGTCCGTGGATCGGCACGCCGTCGGGCGGGGAGAACGTCCGGCGGAAGATCATCTGACATCCGGTCTAGACCGGATGTGCGGTCTGATTTCCCCGAGTGTTGTCAAAACGAGACGGACCGGTATAGACCGGCTGCCAAACTCAGGCTTACGCTGGCGCAAACGCGGGCGAGCCGTTACTCGCGCGCCTCATCCCCCAGGGCTGGGTCCGCCGGCTGGTACGGACCAGCTCGGCCCGGCCCGACGAGAAGGCGGTATCTCCAGTGAACATCAAGCTTGTGAGCGGCGCCGCTCTCGGCCTTGCCACGATGCTGGTCCTGTCCAGTTGCGGCTCTGGCGGCTCCGGCGGAGGCGACGACACCCAGGCGTCGGGCGGCGGTGCGGTCACCCTGAAGATGGTCGCGGCCGACTACGGCGACGGCCCCGGCAAGCCGAACTCGGGCGAGACGTTCTGGAAGGGCGTCGTGGACGAGTTCCAGGCGGCCAACCCGAACATCAAGGTCGATGTCCAGGTCATCAACTGGAACGACATCGACAAGCAGGTCGCCACCATGATCCAGAACGGTCAGGTGCCCGACATCCTGCAGACCGGCGACTACTCCGGCTTCGTCGCCGACAAGCTCCTCTACAAGGTGGACGAGGTCCTGTCGCCGAACGTCTCGGGCGACATGCTGCAGAAGTTCGCCGAGTTCGGCAAGGTCGACGGCGCCGCGTACGGCATCCCGTTCGTCTCCTCCGCCCGCGCCCTGTTCTACAACAAGGACCTCTTCGAGAAGGCCGGCATCGCCGAACCGCCGAAGACGTGGGACGAGCTCAAGGCCGCCGCCGAGAAGCTGAAGGGCGCCGGCGTGACGCAGCCGTTCGGCCTGCCGCTCGGCCAGGAGGAGGCCCAGGCCGAGTCGTTCCTGTGGATGCTGGGCAACGGCGGCGGTTACAAGGACGCCTCCGGCAAGTGGGCGATCAACTCGCCGCAGAACGTCGAGACGTTCACGTACGTGAAGGGCCTGGTCGACGCCGGCCTGACCACCCCCAACCCGGGCACCAAGGACCGCAAGACGGTCTGGGAGGACTTCGGCGCGGGCAAGGTCGGCATGGTCAACGGCGGCCCCATGTCCATCCCGATCTTCGACGCGGCCGGCCTGAAGAACTACGGCGTCGTGCCGATCCCCGGCAAGGCCGGGCCGCTCGACACCACGCTCGGCGTCATGGACTGGATCATGGCGTTCAACAAGAACGGCCACGCCGCCGAGATCAAGAAGTTCTTCGACTTCTTCTACACCGGCAGCGCCGCCCAGAAGATCTCCGACACCTACAAGCTGCTGCCCGTCACCAACGGCGGCATCCAGAAGCTGTCGAGCGACGAGAAGCTCAAGCCGTTCCTCGACGCGCTGCCCAACGCCAGCTTCTACCCCTTCCAGGACCCCAAGTGGGCCGAGGTGAACCCGGCCATCAAGCAGACCATCGGCGGCGCCGTCAAGGACGACCCCGCCAAGGTCCTCGGTGAGCTGCAGAAGACCGCCGAAGCGGCCGGCTGATCCAGCGGGACACGGATACGGCCGGCGCGCGCCGTCGGCCGTATCGTCCTGGAAAGGTGTCTGATGAGAAGATTGCGCGCCCTGGAGCCCCTGGCCTGGGTCGGGCCCGCCATCGTCCTGATCGCCCTCGTCGTGCTCTGGCCCGTGATCGAGATGATCAGGTCCTCGTTCCTGGAGATCAGCCGGCTCGGCGTGGAACGCGGCTACACCGGCTTCGCCAACTACGAGAAGCTGTTCGGCGAGAAGGACTTCGCGGACATCATGGTCCGCAGCGTGATCTGGGTCGTCGCCGTCGTGGTGCTCACCGTGCTGTTCTCGCTGGCCCTGGCGCAGCTGTTCAACCAGCGCTTCCCGCTGCGCAAGGTGGCCCGCTGGGCGCTCATCGCGCCCTGGGCCGCGTCGGTGCTCATGACCGCGATCATCTTCAAGTGGATGCTCGACCCCGAGGTCGGCGTGATCAACCAGATCCGGCTGAAACTCGGGTGGATCGACGCCATGGGCGGAGCCGCCGCCGACCAGCTCGGTGACGCCTCCACCGCCATGCCGTGGCTGGTGTTCGTCGCGGTGTTCGTGTCGGTGCCGTTCACCACGTACGCGCTGCTGGCCGGGCTCGCCACGATCCCCGCCGACGTGTACGAGGCCGCCCGCATGGACGGAGCAGGACGCCTGCGGACGTACTGGTCGATCACGCTGCCGCTGCTGCGCCCCGCGCTCACCGTGGCCGCGCTGATCAACGTCATGAACGTCTTCAACAGCTTCCCGATCATCTGGGCCATGACGCACGGCCAGCCCGGCTACTCCACGGCCACGTCGACGATCCTCATGTACATCCTCAAGGGCTCCGACATCGGCGAGTCGGCCGCCATGTCCGTCGTCAACTTCGGCATGGTGATCGTGCTGACCGTGATCTTCCTGCGGGTGTCGCGGTGGAACAAGGAGGTGGCGTGATGGCCGTCAAGACCGCGCCGTCGCGGACCAGGCCACACCACCACGCCCGCGCCGGCCGGGGCGGCGGCGTCGCCGGCGCCATGCCCAAGGTCAAGACCGTCCTCGTCGCGGGCACCGCCTACGTCGTCTCGCTGCTGTTCCTGTTCCCGTACGTGGTCATGCTGCTGACCTCGCTGCGCTCCCAGGACTCGCTGCGCGAGGTGACGTTCTGGCCGCGTGAGTGGATCTGGTCGAACCTCGCCGACTTCTGGGGCACCGGCCTGGCCGTCAACCTCTGGGTCACGATCAAGGTGGCGGCCGGCTCGACCGTGCTCGTGCTGCTGGTGGCGCTGCCCGCCGCGTACTACTCGGCCCGGCACCAGTTCAAGGGCCGCACCGCGTTCCTGGTGCTCGTCCTGATCACGCAGATGTTCCAGCCCACGGCCATGGTCGTCGGCATCTACCGCGAGTTCTTCCAGTTCGGGCTGGTGGACTCGATCTGGGCGCTGATCCTGGTCAACGGCGGGTTCAACCTGGCGTTCGCGGTGTGGATCCTGAACGCGTACTTCGCCTCCATCCCGCGTGAGCTGGAGGAGGCGGCCTTCATCGACGGCAACGGGCGCTTCGGCGCGCTGTTCCGGATCACGCTGCCGCTGGCCATGCCCGGCGTCATCACCGCGCTGATCTTCACGTTCATCGCCGCGTGGAACGAGTTCGTGGTCGCGCTGACCCTGACCACGACCACGGCCAACCAGCCGCTTCCCGTGGCGCTCAACTCGTTCATCGGGCAGTACCAGGTGGACTGGCAGAACCTGTTCGCCGGCTCGGTGATCGCCACCATCCCGGTGATCATCCTGTTCGCCCTGATCGAGCGGAAGGTGGTCGGCGGCCTGACCGCCGGCTCCATCAAGTAGACCGCCCGGCCGCCCCCGGTGACCCCTGGGCGCGGCCGGGCGTCTTCACGTGGCTTCGGGGCGGGCCGCCTCAGTCCTGCTTGGGCTGGGGCACACGGGCCACGCAGAACACCGTCTGGCCGAACGGCGGTGTGATGAACCGCTCGATGAAGCGCGTCGTCGGCACCACCGTACGGTCGTAGATCTTGACCAGCCGCGGGTCCGGATAGCCCACGCCGCCCCGGCGCACCGCCGCCCACCAGGCGATGCCGCCCAGGAAGTTGATCGGCTTGAGCACCTCGACGTCCAGCCCCGCCTTGGCCACCGTCGTGCCGAGCGTCTTGGGCGTGTAGCGCTGGACGTGACCCACCTTGCGGTCGAAGTCACCGTAGAGCTGCGGATATCCCGGCACCCAGATGATGATCCGGCCGCCCGGCTGCGTGACGCGCGCCAGCGAGCGCAGCGCCTCGGCGTCCTCCTCGATGTGCTCCAGGACGTTCATCATGACGACGGTGTCGACCTTGTCGTCCAGCGGGATGTCCGTCGGCAGGCCGAACTGCAGGACGCTGATGTCGTCGCGGTCGGCGAAGCGCTTCTCCAGCTGCTCGACGCAGTAGGGGTCGAAGTCGCTCACGACCAGGCGGTCGAGACGCGGCATGAACTGCTCGGCGAAGTGGCCCAGCCCCGAGCCGATCTCCAGCATCGAGCGGCCGACATGCGGGGCGACCATGTCGAACTCGTACTGCCGGTAGTTCTTGGCCTCGTCCCCACCCAGGTGGTTCTCCAGGGCCTCGTCACCGGCCGCCGGTTGCACTACACGGTCATACCCAGAAGACATATTCCCGTTCCTTCAAGGGGCTCATGGATTGCCCGAGTCTAATGCCCCGCATCGTCATGAGGATGACACGATCAGCGAAACGCCCTTTCCCAACTGCCCGGGATGCGGTGGAATCTGACTCGTCATGGACGACGACGAGGCGGTTACGCGCTCGCTCGACGGTGACCTGGCCGCCTACGAGGTGCTGGTCGCCCGCTACAGCGCGCTCGCCCACCGTACCGCCGCCATGCTGGGAGCGGGGGACGAGGCGGAGGATGTCGTCCAGGAGGCGTTCGTCAAGGCGTTCCGGCACCTGCCGAGCTTCCGCAGGGACGCGCCGTTCCGGCCGTGGCTGCTGCGCATCGTGGCCAACGAGACCCACAACCTGACCCGCTCGCGCGGGCGGCGCTCCGACCTGGCGCTGCGCCTCGCCGCCGGCGCCGACCCGGTCGCGCCCGACGACCCCGAGGGGGCCGCCGTGGCCACCGACCGGCGCTCGCGGCTGCTGGCCGCCGTACGCGGGCTGCCGGAACGGGAACGTCAGGCGGTCGTCTGCCGGTACTTCTTACAGCTGAGCGAGGCGGAGACCGCGCAGGTGCTCGACTGGCCCGTCGGCACCGTCAAGTCCAGCACGCACCGGGGGCTGGCCCGGCTGAGGGAGGAGGTGGGCGGTGAACTCGCGTGAACCCTTCGACGACCTGGAGGCCGAACTCGTCGCGCTCGGCGACCTCCTCGACACGCCCACACCCCCTCCCACCGACGTCGCCGCCGCCGTCCGCGCCCGCCTCGAACAGCCCGGCCCGGCTCCCGAGTCCGATCCCGACCCGGCGCACGGGCCGATCGCCACGCCGGTAAGGCCGCATCCCCGGGCGCTGGGGCGGCGTGGGAGGCGGTGGGTGGTCGTGGCGGCCGTGGTCGTCGCCGTCGTCACCGTCACGGCCGCCACCCCCCAGGGCCGCGCCGCCGTGGCGTACATCCTGCGCTTCGCCGGCATCGAGCTGCAGGTCGGGGACACCCCGCCCCCGCCCGTCACCACCACGGCCGGGCTCCCAGGGGAGCACACCGTGCCGCCGTCCGCCGTCGCGGGCCAGGCGCGCTTCCCGGTCAGAACCCCTTCCGCCCTCGGCCCCCCGCAACGGGTGACGGTCTCCGACGGTGGCAGGGTGGTGTCGATGTTCTGGCCGGACGGCATCCGGCTCGACCAGTTCGACGGCGCCATGGACCCGTACTTCTTCAAGAAGCTCGGCCCGCCCTACCCCGACCACGCGATGGTCGGCGGGCGCTCGGCCTGGTGGCTCCCCGGCGCGCACCCCCTCGGCTACATCCGCCGCCAGGACGGCACCGAGGTCCCGCTCCGCCAGGCCGCCCCCACCCTCGTCTGGCAGCAGGGCACGCTCAACTACCGCCTGGAGGGCGCGGGGAGCAAGGAGGAGGCCGTCCGCGTCGCCGAGTCACTCGGGTGACGACGTCAGCCAGTCGTCCACACCCTTGAGCAGTTCCTTGCGCACCGTCTCGGGGGCGGTGGACGAGCGTACGGACTGGCGGGCCAGCTCGGCCACCTCCGCGTCGCTGAACCCGTAGACGTCCCTGGCCAGCTCGTACTGCCGCAGCAGCCGCGTACCGAACAGCAGCGGGTCGTCGGACCCCAGCGCGATCGGCACCCCCGCGTCGAACAGCCGGCGCAGCGGCACGTCGGCGGCCTGCTCGACCACCCCCAGCCCCACGTTGGAGGTGGGGCAGATCTCGCAGCAGATCTGCCGGTCGGCCAGCCGCTGCATCAGCCAGTCGTCCTCGGCCGCGCGCACGCCGTGGCCGACCCGGTCGGCGCCCAGGTCGTCGACGCACTGCGCGACGCTGCGCGGCCCCATCAGCTCGCCGCCGTGGGGCATGGCCCGCAGCCCGCCGCGCTTGGCGATCCTGAACGCCCGCTCGAAGTCTCTCGCCTGGCTGCGCCGCTCGTCGTTGGACAGCCCGAAGCCGACCACGCCCTTGTCGGTGTACTGGACGGCCAGCCGGGCCAGCGTGTTCGCGTCGAGCGGATGACGGGTCCTGTTCGCCGCCACGATCACCGCGATCCCGATGCCCGCGTGCGTGGCCGCCTGGTGCACCGCGTCCAGCATCAGCTCCAGCGTGGCCGTCAGCCCGCCGAAGCGCTGGGCGTACCCCGAGGGGTCGACCTGGATCTCCAGCCACCGCGACCCGGCCGCCACCTCGTCCTCGGCCGCCTCGCGCAGGAGCCGGTAGACGTGCTCGGGACGGGTCAGCACGGACCTGGCGATGTCGTACAGGCGCTGGAACCTGAACCAGCCCCGCTCGTCGGTCGCCCGCAGCTTCGGCGGCCAGTCCTGCTCCAGCGCGTCGGGCAGATGCAGCCCCTGGTCCCTGGCCAGCTCGATCAGCGTCGAGTGCCGCATCGAGCCGGTGAAGTGCAGATGAAGATGGGCCTTGGGAAGGGCATGTAGGGGCCGTGGCATCTGCATATCTTGCCACTCAACCTCCGGGCGGGTCGGCGCGTTGGGGAGGGCGAAAGGGGACCCTCGCTGATGACAGATGCTGATGACAGATGCTGATGACAGATGACGACGAGGCGGCCTTCGACGACTTCCTGGCCGCCAGGAGCACCTCGCTGCTGCGCACCGCGATCCTGGTCTGCGGGGCGACGCCGCACGACGCCGAGGACCTGGTCCAGCACACGCTGGAGAAGGTCTACCGGAACTGGCCGCGCATCCGGGGCGACAACCCCGAGGCGTACGCGCGGAAGATCGTCGTGAACGCGGCGATCAGCAGAGCGCGGCGGCGCAAGGTCATCAAGGAGATCATGTTCGCCCGGCCGCCGGATACCGCCGCGGACTCACCCGACCTCGACCTGCGTGACGCGCTCATCCGGGAGCTGCGCAGGCTGCCGCCCAGGATGCGGGCCGTGCTCGTGCTGCGCTACTGGGAGGACCAGTCGGAGCAGTCCACCGCCGCCCTGCTCGGTTGCTCGGTGGGCACGGTCAAGAGCCAGGCGGCGCGCGGGCTCGCCAGGATCCGCGAACACATGGACATGGCAGAGGAAGTGAGCAGATGACGATCGAGGACGACCTGGCCGACGCCATGCGCGCGCACGTCGCCGGCGTGCGGGCCGCGCCCGGCCTGGGATCGGCCGTACGCGGCCGGCATCGGGCCCGAGTGCTCAGGCTCCGCGCGGCCGGCGCGGCGCTCATCACCGCCGCGGTGGCGGTGGCCGTACCGGTGACGCTGGACCACCTACCGCTGGGCGGCGGGGACGCCGCCGCCCGTCAGGACCGGGTCATGGTGCGCGACGACGTGACCGTTCCCGACGTGACGGGCAAGAGCGCGGCGCAGGCCGCGCGGATCCTGCGCGAGGCCGGGCTGCGGGCCGAGTTCTCCGGATCGGAGATCCTGAACGACCTGGTGCTCACGCAGCGGCCGCCCGCCGGAGAACGGGCCGCTCCCGGCGACCACGTCAGGCTCACCCTCGCGCCGCGCGACAGACCGCCCCAGGACCTTGGCGACCTGGGCGACGGGCGCGAGTTCGGCGGCATCCGCCTCGGCTATCTGCCCGAAGGGCTCGTATGGGGCAAATGGTCGGCCAAGGACAGGTTCGGCAAGCACAGCTACACCACCAGCTTCCAGCGGCCGGACGCCGATCACGGCACGTTCGCGGTGCAGGTGTTCGTGTTCACGGGCGAGGCCGCCAGGCAGGCCGTCGAGAAGTTCCCCGGGCAGGGGGAGGCCGAGCGCGTGGACGTCGGTGGCAGGCGGGCGTGGCTGGCGACCGTCGCCGACGGTGGCGAGGTCGTGCCGCGGGGCACCGAGCGCGGGCTGCTCACGATCGGCTGGGAGGTGCGTGACGACCTGGTCGTCCAGGTGTGCCTGGAAGCCGGCTACAGCGAGGAGATCGACGGCGAGGCCGAGTTGCGCAGAATCGCTGAGGGCGTACGTCCCGACCGGCCGAACGTACGGTAGGGAGGGCTCGGGCGGGGGATCATGGGGGGATGATCCCCGAGGGACACGAGCTCGGCCAGGGCGCCCGCGCGGCTCTGGCGGCGATGGCGCTGGGCGTGACGGCCCTCATCATCTACGGGCTCTTCTCCTCGGGCTTCGGCCGCCCGCCCCGCCTGGCCCTGCCCACCCCGCGCCCCGCGCCCGTACCGACCTCCGAGGAGCCGGGGGCGGCGGCGGGGGCGGTGGGGCCGCGGCCGGTCAGGGCGCTCGCGGTGGTCTCCGGCGATCTGTGGCTCACCCACCTGCCCTCGGGTCTCGAACGCGTCGGTGGCGGCGTCCTCGCGCGGCGGCCCGGGGTCGAGAGCGGGGCCTGGGCCAGGTTCGGCGGAGCGGGCCGGTTCGTCGAGATCCAGATCGAACACGGCACGATCGCCGCCGGCTGGGACCGCTACCGTAAGCGCGTCGCCATGTCGGCCGCCCGTCCCGTCACCGTGCGCGGCAGACCGGCCCTGGCCGGCCGGCATCCCGACGGCGGCCGGGTGATCGTCTGGCTCGAACGTCCCGGCACGGGCGCGTGGGTCAGGGTCGGCGATCCGCTCAGTGACGATCTCGTCGCTATTGCCGCCTCCATCAGGGCTCGTGTAGGAGACTAGGAGCCCTTTCCCCCGGTAATCCGCTCACGTCAAAGGGGAGGTCGATGCGGCGGCTGGCAGCGGTGCTCCTCATGTTCACGCTGACGGCGTGCGGCGTCGGCGGCGACCCCACGCCGCCGCTTCAGGCGACCCTGCCCCCGCCCAAGCCGGTCATCACCCGCAAGAACATGGCCTCGCTGTCCTGCGACGACACCAAGGTGCACGTGCCCGCCGAGATCCCCGGGCTCGACGACGCCGGCAGGTTCGCCCGTCTCGACTCGCTCAGGCAGCGGCTCAAGGTGCGCGGCCGGATCTGGCGCGAGGACGACGAGCGCGTGTACGTCGGCGTGGTGTGCGGGGTCCAGACGGCCGAACGCTTCTCCACGCTGGTGGCCAGGTCGACGCTGACCCTGTACCAGGGCAAACCGGCGCTGCGCTGGATCACACGTACGGGCATGCGCAACTTCATGTGGCTGGAGCGGCCGGGCACCGCCGTCTACATCGGCGCGACGCCCGGCCTGGCCACGGAGATCAGGTTGATCGCCGCCGACATCACCGCGGCCTGACCCGGCCCCGCCACCACCGCTTCCCTTCGCGGCCCCGACCAGGTCGGAACCGCGCGAACCGGCCCTGAACGGATCAGCGGGCCTCGGACAGCAGCTTGCTCAGCCGGCTGACGCCCTCGACCAGGTCCTCGTCACCCAGCGCGTAGGACAGCCGGAAGTAACCCGGCGTGCCGAAGGCCTCGCCCGGCACCACGGCCACCTCGGCCTCCTCCAGGATCAGCTCCGCCAGCTCGGCGGACGACCGGGGCCGCCGGCCGCGCAGCTCCTTGCCGATCAGCTCCTTGACCGAGGGATATGCGTAGAACGCCCCCTTCGGTTCCGGGCACAACACGCCCGGGATCTCGTTCAGCATCCGCACCATCGTCTGACGACGGCGGTCGAACGCCTCGCGCATCTCCGCCACCGCCGACAGGTCGCCGGAGACCGCCGCCAGCGCGGCGATCTGCGCCACGTTGGAGACGTTGGAGGTGGCGTGCGACTGCAGGTTGGTCGCGGCCTTCACCACGTCGGACGGGCCGATCAGCCAGCCCACGCGCCAGCCGGTCATCGCGTACGTCTTGGCCACGCCGTTGAGGATCACGACCTGGTCGCCCAGCTCGGGGACGGCGGTGGCGATGCTGGTGAACTCGGCGTCGCCGTAGATCAGGTGCTCGTAGATCTCGTCGGTGACCACCCACAGGCCGTGCTCCGCCGCCCAGCGGCCGATCGCGATCGTCTGCTCGCGCGAGTAGACGGCGCCCGTCGGGTTGGACGGCGAGACGAACAGCAGCACCTTCGTCCGCTCGGTGCGGGCCGCCTCCAGCTGCTCGACGCTCGCCAGGTAGCCGGTGGACTCGTCGGTCACGACGTCGACCTGGACGCCCCCGGCCAGCTTGATCGCCTCGGGGTAGGTCGTCCAGTAGGGGGCCACGACGAGGACCTCGTCGCCCGGGTCGAGCAGCGTCGCGAACGCCTGGTAGACGGCCTGCTTGCCGCCGTTGGTGACGAGCACCTGCGAGGGCTCGGCCGCGTAGCCGGAATCGCGCAGCGTCTTGGCCGCGATCGCCTTCTTCAGCTCGGGCAGCCCGCCGGCGGGCGTGTACTTGTGGAACCGCGGGTCGCGCGCCGCCTCGATCGCCGCCTCGACGATGTAGCCGGGCGTCGGGAAGTCGGGCTCGCCGGCGCCGAAGCCGATGACGGGCCGTCCTTCGGCCTTCATCGCCTTCGCCTTGGCGTCCACGGCGAGCGTGGCGGACTCGGAAATCGCGGAAATTCTCGCGGAGATGCGGGGTCGGGTGGACATGCGTCCATGTTCCCACGCGGCCCACACGCGGGCGTGACCTGGGCGATCAGGTTTTGGTTCGACGTACCGGGCAATCCCCCGTATGCTTTCGCCTGGTCCTTCCGCCGCATGTCGGCGAGCGGTTCGGTCCAGGCAGTGAGTCGATCAGGGTAGTCTGGTCAACGACATAGGGCACTGGCGCAATTGGTAGCGCACCGGTCTCCAAAACCGGCGGTTGGGGGTTCGAGTCCCTCGTGCCCTGCGAGTGCGGTCCGCGCAATGCTTGGCGTGTAAGCGCGCCGCAATACTGCGTTGGATACGACGGATCAGGTGAGGACTGTGGCGATCGACACGCGCGGCGAGACCGCAGACAAGCCTAGTGGCGACAAGAAGGCGCGCACGACTCCTGCCCTCTTCTACCGGCAGGTCGTCAACGAGCTTCGTAAGGTCATCTGGCCGACACGCAAGGATCTCATCACCTACACCACGGTCGTTCTGATATTCGTTCTGATCATGGTTGCGATCGTGTACGGGCTCGACAGTGCCCTGGGATGGGCGGTCCTCCGCGTCTTCGGCGGATCCTGACCGAGACTCCGGCGGTGGTCGCCTGACGGGGTCGCCATTCGATTACCACGAAAGAGGAAGAGTCACCGTGTCCGAGTCTTCAATTCCGGCTGACGGGTCCCGCGACGAGTGGGGCGACGAGCTGGAAGAGGCCACTGAGGAGTCCGCCGAGGCGGCTCTGGAAGAGGCCGAGGTCGAGGAGAGCGACGAGGAGGCGGCCGAGGTCGAGGCTTCCACCGTCGACGACGACGGTGAGGAACTTCCCGAGGTCGACCCCGTCGAGGAGTTCAAGAGCTCGCTGCGTGGTCAGCCCGGCGAGTGGTACGTCATCCACTCCTACGCCGGTTACGAGAACCGGGTGAAGTCCAACATCGAGAGCCGCAACGTCTCGCTCAACATGGAGGACTACATCTACCAGGTCGAGGTGCCCACGCACACCGTCCAGGAGTTCAAGAGCGGCAAGAAGGTCCCGGTCAAGGAGCGGGTGCTGCCCGGCTACGTGCTGGTGCGCATGGAGCTGACCGACGAGTCCTGGGCCGCCGTGCGTAACACGCCCGGCGTGACCGGCTTCGTCGGCCTGTCCAACAAGCCGAGCCCGCTCAGCCTCGACGAGGTCGCCAAGCTGCTGGCGCCCGAGCCGACGGAAGAGGCCAAGAAGGCCACCACCAAGGCGTCCGCGGGCCCGACGGTCGAGTTCGAGATCGGCGAGTCCGTCACGGTCATGGACGGCCCGTTCGCGACGCTGCCCGCCTCGGTGAGCGAGATCAGCCCCGAGTCGCAGAAGCTCAAGGTGCTCGTGTCGATCTTCGGCCGGGAGACCCCGGTGGAGCTCTCGTTCAACCAGGTCTCGAAGATCTGAGACGATCACATACACTTAGACGTTCGGCTGGCCGCCTCACGCGAAGGGCGGCCTCCGACATGTCAGGGGCGCACCCGCGACCCTGACGGCATCGCAATCAGGACCCGGAGAAGGACTAATGCCTCCGAAGAAGAAAATCGCCGCATTGGTGAAGGTCCAGCTTCCCGCTGGACAGGCCACCCCGGCGCCGCCCGTGGGTACCGCCCTCGGTCCCCACGGCGTCAACATCATGGACTTCGTCAAGCAGTACAACGCTGCGACGGAGGCTCAGCGGGGCAACATCATCCCCGTTGAGATCACCATTTTCGAAGACCGCAGCTTCACCTTCATCACGAAGACGCCGCCGGCGCCCGAGCTGATCAAGAAGGCCCTGGGTCTCGACAAGGGCAGCGCGGTCCCGCACCGCGACAAGGTCGGCAAGCTGAGCCGCGAGCAGCTGCGCAGCATCGCCGAGACGAAGATGCCCGACCTCAACGCCAACGACATCGAGGCGGCCGAGAAGATCATCGCCGGCACCGCCCGGTCGATGGGCATCACCGTCGCCGACTGAGACCTTTCCCCGTAGTCGTGGGAGGGCCGGCACCGCGATCGGCCCGGACACCACAAGGAGTCAACATGCAGCGCAGCAAGGCGCACAAAGACGCGGCCGCCAAGATCGACCGCGACAAGCTCTACACGCCCGTCGAGGCCGCGAAGCTGGCCAAGGAGACGTCGACCACCAAGTTCGACGCCACCGTCGAGGTCGCACTCAGGCTCGGCGTCGACCCTCGCAAGGCCGACCAGATCGTGCGCGGCACGGTCAACCTTCCGCACGGCACCGGTAAGACCGCCCGGGTCCTGGTCTTCGCGACCGGCGACCGTGCTGAGGCGGCCCGCGAGGCGGGCGCCGACATCGTCGGCGCCGACGAGCTGATCGACGAGATCTCCAAGGGCAACCGGCTCAACGAGTTCGACGCCGTGGTCGCCACGCCGGACCTGATGGGCAAGGTCGGCCGCCTCGGCCGCGTCCTCGGCCCGCGCGGTCTCATGCCCAACCCGAAGACCGGCACCGTGACGCCCGACGTCGCCAAGGCCGTGACGGAGATCAAGGGCGGCAAGATCGAGTTCCGCACCGACCGGCAGGCCAACCTGCACTTCATCATCGGCAAGACGTCGTTCGGCGAGCGCCAGCTCATCGAGAACTACGCCGCCGCCCTCGACGAGGTGCTCCGTCTCAAGCCGTCGGCGGCCAAGGGCCGTTACCTGAAGAAGGTCACCTTCTCCACGACGATGGGCCCGGGCGTCCCGGTCGACCCCAACGTCACCCGCGGCCTCACGGCCGAGCTGGAGAGCTGACCGCTCCCCGCAGAGCTTCACTTACGCCCCCGTCCGGTTCTTCCGGGCGGGGGCGTTCTGCGTCCTCGACCCTTTTCGGGGCTGATCGACTGACCGGGGCGGGAGCCGCCACCGACCCGTATCCGCAGAGTCGCGGATGGCTGACCGGACCGCTGCCGGGCCTGTCTCTGTCGGGGCAGTCTCCGTCGTGCCGCTGCTGGGTTGCCGCGCCGGGCGGGCCCCACAAAGCCGTCTTCGTTGTGGCGTCGCCGGACGACCGGGCCGCCTCTGCTGGCTGTGCCTTCGTTTGGAGCTCTCCGGGTGTGTAGGTCGGCTGCCGTCTTCGGCGGGCTGCCAGACTGCGGTGTCGCGGCCGCTGGTCGTCTGGGGTGGGCTTCCGGAGGGCGGTGCCGACAGGTCGTCCGCGACGGGCTCCGGAGGACGGTGGTGCCGGTCGTTCGCGAGGGTTTCCCGAATGGGGTGATGTAACTCGTTCGCAGAGGCTGTCAACCGAATGTGCCGGCCGGCCGGTAGTCATCGCTGGAGCCGATGAGACGGAGATGACTGATGGATGACGGGTTCGCCGAGTACGTGGCGCACCGCCACTTACGGCTGTGCCGGATGGCGTACCTCCTGACCCGGGACTGGGGCACGGCTGAGGATCTGGTGCAGACGGCGCTGGCCAAGGCGTGGGTGGCCTGGCGGCGGATCGAGGGGAATCCTGACCCGTACGTGTATCGGATCATCGTGAACACCCACGCCTCGTGGTGGCGGCGGCTGTGGCGGGGTGAGGTGCCGGTTGAGACCTTTCCCGAGACGGCCGATCCGCGCGATCAGACCGCCGTGGCGGACGACCGGGCGGCGCTGTGGAACGCCATCGGCGCCCTGTCGCCGCGTCAGCGGGCGGTGATCGTCCTGCACTACTTCGAGGGGCGCACGCTCGCCCAGGTCGCCGACATCGTCGGTTGCTCGCTGGGCGCGGTCAAGAGCCAGCTCGGCAGGGCCCTGACCCGTCTCAGGGTCGATCCGGACATCCGCACGATGCACCTTGAGGAGCTGCAGCGATGAGGGAGACAGCGATGAGGCGTACGGAGAGCGGCCTGCGCGCGCTGCTGGAGGAGCGCGCCAACGACGGGGCCGGCGCGGAACCGAGCCCGCACCTTGACCGGATCGTCCGGCGGGGGCGTCGGACGCGTGCGACCAGGCGGGTGCTGAGCGCCGGAGCGGCACTGGCGGCCACCGCCACCGCCACCGCCGCCGTCCTGCTGACGGGCTCCATCACGGGCACGGGTCTCGTCCGTCCGGATGAACGGGCCGCGGTGGGTCGGCAGCCCGACTCCGCGCAGGTCGAGACGGGCCCCGAGCTTCCCGAGACCTACCCCATCGTCCTCGGAGCCAAGAGGTACTCCATCCCCCTCCTGCACGCCGAGCGCTTCACCACGACGGGCGTGGGCAGGACGGTGACGTTCACCCCGACGAGCACCGACACCGGCTTCAAGGTGGTCTGCGGCGACCCGAACGCCTGGCTCGTCCTCTCGGGCCCGCTCAAGGGCGGCGAACGAGGCGGCACGTCCGGGCGGTGCGGGAACGGGGGAGGGGGCCATCACGACCATCTCTCCGCGCCCACCGGATGGCTCAAGGGCCCGCAGAAGATACAGGTGTGGGTCTTCCCCCCGGACGCGCCCGTCGTCGAGGTCGCCGAGCAGCTCGGCCGCTGCCTGCGGGTCCCGGCTCCGGGGCCGTGCAACGAGGAGGCGGCCGGGCGTGCGCTCTTTCACAAGGACGTGCGCGAACGGCTCTCGGCGAAGGTGGGCGAGCAGCCCGGCACGTGGGCGGTCGGCGTGTACGACCACCCGCCCGTCGGCACCTTCGCGACCACCACGAGCCCATCCCCGACCGCAGGTTCGTCCGAGTCCGCAGGTTCGTCCGCGACCACTGGTTCGGCTGCGTCTACTGGCTCGTCCGCGACCTCAGACCTGTCCGCGACCTCAGACCCGACCGCGACCACACGCCGTCCGTGACCTCACGGGCGAATCGCGGGACTTCGCGGGACTTCGCGGGACTTCGCGGGACTTCGCCGGATCCGTACGTCGGCACGATCTTGCAGGTGAGGGCGGCTACGGCGGGAATTGTGTGGGAAGTGTGCGCGCCGTGTGAGGGATAACCCTGGGTTTTCCCTTATTTGTGAGGGGAAGACGCCACAGCGGGACGACATAAACGTAAGGTCAAAACATGCTGAAGCGCACGATAAGTATGACCGCGGCCGGAGCCGCGCTAGTCGTAGCCGCGGTCGCCGGTTGTGGATCGAACGCGCAGCCCATCCAGGTCAACCTGGCCGCCTCAGAAGTGCTCGCGCAGGCCGCGCAGAAGACGTCGGAGGTCACCAGCTACACGGTCGACGCCGTGGTGAACGTCTCGCACGGGCAGGAGGGCGACGGCAAGGTGCAGGGCCGCATGCTCTACCAGAGCAAGCCCGAGCTGGCCGCCGACCTCACGCTGGACACCATCGACATGGGCGGGCGGAGCGTTCCCGGTGGCGTGCGGGCGGTGCTGCAGGGCGACACCGTGTACGTCAAGGTCGAGGCGCTGAAGGAGCTCCTGGGAGCCACCAAGCCGTGGATCAAGGTCTCGCTGAGCGAGATGGGCGGCGACTCGGCGCAGGTGAACCAGTACCTCACCCAGATCCAGCAGTTCGACCTCGGCAACATGACCAAGCTGGTCACGGCCTCGCAGGACGTCAAGTCCGTCGGGACCGAGAGCGTCAACAACGAGGACACGACCCACTACAGCGGGACGTTCCCCGTCGACGTGGCCGTGCAGCAGCTGCCGGCCGACAAGCAGGAGCAGGCCCGCGAGAACCTGGCCGAGCTGAAGGACGTCAAGTTCGACATCTGGGTGGGTGCCGACGGGCTGCCGCGCAAGCTCGCGCTGAACGGCTCCAAGGAGGGCGCCACGCTCGACGCCACCCTGTTCTTCAAGGACTTCAACAAGGCCGTCAACATCCAGACGCCGCCCGCCGACCAGGTCGGAGAGCTGCCCAAGGGTACGAACAACTGAGAGCGATTTGGAAACTCGGCGATCAACACGTAGTGTGGTCGTTGCCGAAGACCGCCGGTCGTCGTCAGGTGCCTCAAAGCCTGGCGACCGAAGGATCCACATTCTGTGGACGGCCCGCGCAGGTGTGATACGAGTTTCCCATATGGAGTGATCCATGTGCGTGAAGCCCCGTGCGCCCTGCGCCCGGGGCTGTTCTCATTTCTGGGCCCTTCGCCGGTGGCACATCTGGAAGGAGGCCCATGGCGAGGGCGGATAAGGCGACAGCGGTTGCCGAGCTCAAGCGTGAGTTCGAAGGCAGCGCCGCCGCCGTTCTGACCGAGTACCGCGGTCTCACCGTCGCGCAGCTCAAGGAGCTGCGCATTTCTCTCGGTGGGAATGCGAAGTTCGCCGTGGCGAAGAACACCCTGACCAAGATCGCGGCCACTGAGGCCGGTCTTGCGGGCCTCGACGGCCTGCTCGCCGGTCCGACCGCGATCGCCTTCGTCAACGGTGACGTTGTCGAGGCGGCCAAGGGTCTGCGTGACTTCGCCAAGGCCAATCCCCTTCTGGTGATCAAGGGCGGCGTCCTCGACGGCAAGACGCTCGACGCCTCCGAGATCACCAAGCTCGCCGACCTCGAGTCCCGCGAGGTTCTCCTCGCGAAGCTGGCCGGTGCCATGAAGGCCAAGCAGAGCGCCGCCGCCGCGGTGTTCGCCGCTCTGCCCACGCAGATGGCCCAGCTGGCCGACGCCCTTCGTGCCAAGCGCGAAGAGTCCGGCGAGTAACACGGGGGTTGCCGCACATACCGCGGTCCCGTTCCTAGTTTTCTGCAAGTCCTAAACGTAAGGAAAACATCATGGCGAAGCTCAGCACCGACGAGCTGCTCGACGCGTTCAAGGAGATGACCCTCCTTGAGCTGTCCGAGTTCGTGAAGCAGTTCGAAGAGGTCTTCGACGTCAAGGCCGCCGCGCCCGTCGCGGTCGCCGCCGCCCCCGCCGCCGCCGGTGGTGGCGAGGCCGCCGCGGTCGAGGAGCAGGACGAGTTCGACGTCATCCTCGAGGCCGCCGGCGACAAGAAGATCCAGGTCATCAAGGAGATCCGCGCCCTCACGTCCCTGGGCCTCAAGGAGGCCAAGGACCTGGTGGACGGTGCTCCGAAGCCGGTCTTCGACGGCAAGGTCAACAAGGAGCAGGCGGAGAAGGCCAAGGCTGCCCTCGAGGGCGCCGGCGCCACCGTCACCGTGAAGTAATTCACGCAACGGCTCTTCGGAAAGAGGCGGACACACCCTGGTGCCGGGTGTGCCGCCTCTTTTCGCGTTCCGGGCCCATTCAATATTCAGCCCGCGGCGGCGCGTACCCGGTCGATGGCGCTGGTGTCCATGTAGTCCCTGGTGTGCGTGATGCGCCCGTTCCTGATCCTGAGCACCAGCAGGCCCGGGACGGTGATCGTGCGGCCGCCCGCCGCCACGTGCGTGTCCTGTTCCACCACCACGACCTCAGGGTCCTCGGTACGGTGCAGCGCCACTCGCCGCACCTCCCTGGCCTCGAACGGCGAGGCGCCCCACATGGCGCGGTATCCGGCGCGCACCGCCTCCCGCCCCTCGAAGGCCGGCAGCCCGCCGAACGGGAACTCGTGCAGCCCGTCCTCCGCGTACAGGTCGGCCAGCTCGTCGGCCGACTTGTGCACCATGGCCGCGTGGTAGCCGGTGACGATCTCCTCGATGGACATGACGAACCCCATTTCGCTCAACAGGCGTTGACTCAACGAGCGTAGAGCGAATCGAATGGTTCGGTCAACGCGGGTAGAGTCAGGCGCGTGAGCGAGCGACCGCTGCCGCGGGCCGAGAGGCGGCGCAGGACAGAAGGCCGGATCCTCGACGCCGCCAGGTCGCTCTTCGCCGAGGTCGGCTACGAACGCGCCACCATCAGGGGCGTCGCCAGGGCGGCGGAGGTGGATCCCGCCCTCGTGATGCAGTACTTCGGCAGCAAGCAGGAGCTCTTCCAGCGCGCCGTGCGCGTGACGCCGGTGGCCGAGGGCGAGCGGGACGCGGACGGGATGGTCGAGGAGTTGCTCGGCACACTGTCGGCCAAGATGGGGGAGCTGCCCCAGAGCTCCCTGGCCATGATGCGTTCGATGCTGACCCATCCCGAGGCCGCCGCGTCGGCGCGCGAGGTGCTGGGCGGGCAGATCGACCGGCTCGCCGCGGCGACGCCCGGCGCGGACGCGCGGCTGCGCGCGGCGCTGATGACGCTCGTCATGCTGGGCGTCACGGTCGGGCACCAGCTCCTGGAGCTGGACGAGCTGCGCGACGTGCCGCGCGAGGAGATCGCCCGCCTGCTGCGTCCCGCCCTGCGCGCGCTGGCCGACCAGGATGCCTGATAACCGCCCGGTAACAAGCTATTGGATGGCGGTCCAATTCGCCGCGACGCCGTTACGGTGAGGGCAGCGCCGAAGCCGGGCGCAATCCCCTGAAATCCCGGGAAACGTCGGGAAGGTGACAGTGGGCGTCGAGGTCGTGGTCGATGGGCTGACCAAGTCGTTCGGTCGGCAGGTCATCTGGGAGGACGTCTCGCTGACGCTGCCCCCGGGCGAGATCTCGGTGCTGCTCGGCCCCTCGGGCACCGGCAAGTCGGTCTTCCTCAAGACGCTCGTGGGCCTGCTGCGGCCCGACCGCGGCCACATCTGGATCGACGGCTACGACCTGGCCAACTGCAGGGAGGACAAGCTCTACGAGCTGCGCCGCCTTTTCGGCGTGCTGTTCCAGGACGGCGCGCTGTTCGGCTCGCTCAACCTGTACGACAACATCGCCTTCCCACTGCGCGAGCAGACCAGGAAGAGCGAGAGCCAGATCCGCCAGATCGTCATGGAGAAGGTGGAGCTGGTCGGCCTGCGCGGCGCCGAGACCAAGCTGCCGGGGGAGATCTCGGGCGGCATGCGCAAGCGGGCGGGGCTGGCCAGGGCGCTGGTGCTGGATCCGGAGATCATCCTGTTCGACGAGCCCGACTCGGGTCTCGACCCGGTGCGCACGGCCCTGCTCAACCAGCTCATCGTGGACCTGAACGCCGAGATCGAGGCGACGTTCCTGATCGTGACCCACGACATCAACACCGCCCGCACGGTGCCCGACAACATCGGGATGTTGTTCCGCAGGGAGCTGGTCATGTTCGGCCCCCGCGAGATGCTGCTGTCCAGCGACGAGCCGGCGGTGCGGCAGTTCCTGAACGCCAGGAAGCACGGCCCCATCGGCATGTCGGAGGAGAAGGACGTCTCCGAGCTGGAGGCCGAGGCGCAGCTGGGGCACGACCCCGGGGCGCTGCCGCCGATCCCGCCGCAGCTCATGCCCGGCGGGAACCGGATCCGCCGCACCCAGAAGCCGCCGGGCACGTGGCTGGCGGCCAACGGCGTGATCCCGCCGCAGGGGTCGTTCGTGGACGAACGCGGCCGCAACTGGCTGGAGGAGTACCCCCGCCTGGTCAACGCCCACTTCCACGGGATCGGCTGAACAGCCGCCGGGTGTCATCCCAGGACCCTAAGGGCGCGTACGGCGCTCAGCGGGCCTCTGAGGGCCGTCTGGAGGCATTCGCGGGAAATCCGACGGCCTTGCCCGATTCCCCGAGGAAAGCTTCCTGAGCCTTGAGGGGCGCTCCGGGCCTCCACTCATGCCGCCTGCGTCGATTCGCGGACTTCGCGAGCGGGTGTCGCGTTATGATCCGGCACGCGACCAGCCAGGAGGGGGTGGGCACCATGAACGGACTCGCCGTTCGGCCCGCTCGCATCCTGATCGCGGCGCTCAGCGGGATACTGGCGGCACTCGTCGGCACCGGCGTGTGGATCGCCGCCCAGGCGCGCGACGAGCAGGGCAGGGCGGGTGACAAGCAGGCGGTGCTGCTCGCGGCGGGCGTGCACGCCAAGAACCTGGTCTCGCTCGACTACCGGACGGTGGCGGCCGACCTGCGGCGCATCGTCGACACCTCGACGGGGCCGGCCAGGGCCGAGTACACCGCCACCGCGGCCAAGCTCGAATCGACCACGGTCGAGAACAAGGTCGTCCAGCACGGCGTGCTGCGCGCGACCGGCCTGGTCTCGATGACCGCGACCGCGGCCAAGGTGCTGGTGGTGGCCGACGTGGAGATCCGCTGGGACGGCTCGAAGAGCGCGCCGCAGGACCGGTTCTACCGCTGGCGGATGGACCTGAGCAAGGTCGGCGGGCTGTGGCTGGTGTCGAAGGTGGTGCAGGTGACGTGAGGCTCGTCACGATCGTGCTGCTGGGCGCCCTCGTCCTCGTGGCGGGGGTGATGGTGCCGACCATGTGGGTCAATTTGAGCGACCTGCGCGCGGCGGAGGCGGCCGCGGCGGAGGCGACGGTCGCGGCCAAGAAGGTCGCGCCCGAGTTGCTCTCGTACGACTACCGGACGATTGAGGAGGATCTGGCTCGCGCGGGGACGTTCACGACGGGCGACCTGACCGGGCACTACAAGGAGCTGAGCAAGAGCCTGGCGTCCCGCGCCAAGGCGCAGAAGATCGTGCAGACGGTGGACGTGACAGACGTTGGAGTCGAGCACGCCGAGCCCGGCCGGGTAGAGGTTCTGCTCTTCATGAACACTGGTACGGTCAAGGAGATCCCGGGTAAAGAAGGACTCCAGCGGGAGTTCACCCAGAACCGGGCAAGGTTCGTCATGGTGCGGCAAGAGTCGCGCTGGCTGGTGGCGGGCCTGTCCACCCTCCTGGGTACGGCATGAGGGCCCCAGAGATCGCGGGCGCGTCGCTTCCTTCAATTGTTACCAAAAATCAGGTTTAGCGAAGCCTTTGGCGGGGGTATCCCAGTCACTGCAACACCGGTTGTCGGCATGGGTTCGGCCCCCGGTGTGACAGAGCGTTAACCGCCCCCGTTCGCGGGTATCGTCTTGGGCCTGGCGGTAGGCGATCAGTCACACAGGGGAGAAAACCCAGCGTCCGGGCCCTGAGTCGGCTAAAAGTCGGGCTTGTGGGCTTGACGTTTCCGCCTGAACGGGCGATGCTGCGACCAACGTGGAGCATGCAGCGAGGGTGAAGTGGACAGGCGTGTGCCGTTCGGCTACACTGCCCCTTTGCGCTGCCCTTTGACGACCCGTGATGCTTGCTCACGTTGCGAGGTTGTCTGGCGTGCGTGTAGTCAGTCCGCCGCGAGCCCTCGGAAGGACATCTGTTGGCAGCCTCGCGCAACGCCTCCGCCGTACCCGCTGGTCCCCGTCGCGTCTCTTTTTCGCGCATCCAGGAGCCTCTCGAAGTTCCTGATCTTCTGGCCCTGCAGACCGAGTCTTTCGACTGGTTGCTCGGCAACGAGAAGTGGAAGGCCCGGGTAGAGGCGGCTCGCCAGGCCGGGCGCAAGGACGTCCCGACCCAGTCGGGCCTCGAAGAGATCTTCGAAGAGATCAGTCCCATCGAGGACTTCTCGGGGACCATGTCCTTGTCGTTCCGCGACCACCGGTTCGAGCCGCCCAAGTACTCCGTAGACGAGTGCAAAGACAAGGACATGACCTTCTCCGCCCCGATGTTCGTGACGGCGGAGTTCATCAATAACACCACCGGTGAGATCAAGAGCCAGACGGTGTTCATGGGCGACTTCCCGCTCATGACCCCGAAGGGCACCTTCATCATCAACGGCACCGAGCGTGTCGTGGTCTCGCAGCTGGTCCGTTCGCCCGGTGTCTACTTCGAACGCAATGTCGACAAGACCTCGGACAAGGACCTCTACGGCTGCAAGGTGATCCCCTCGCGGGGTGCCTGGCTGGAGTTCGAGATCGACAAGCGCGACAGCGTCGGTGTGCGCATCGACCGTAAGCGCAAGCAGGCCGTCACCGTGCTGCTCAAGGCACTGGGCTGGACCAACGAGAAGATTCTCGAGCGGTTCGGCCAGTACGAGTCGATGCGGGCCACCCTGGAGAAGGACCACACGGCCGGCCAGGACGACGCCCTGCTCGACATCTACCGCAAGCTGCGGCCCGGTGAGCCGCCGACCAAGGAGTCGGCGCAGACCCTGCTGGAGAACCTCTACTTCAACCCCAAGCGGTACGACCTGGCCAAGGTGGGCCGCTACAAGATCAACAAGAAGCTCGGCGTCGACGCCGAGATCACGCACGGCACCCTGACCGAAGACGACATCGTCGCCACCATCGAATACATCGTCCGCCTGCACGCGGGCGAGGAGTCGATGCCGGGCGCCGGCGACCGTGAGGTCATCGTCGAGGTGGACGACATCGACCACTTCGGCAACCGCCGCCTGCGCAGCGTCGGCGAGCTCATCCAGAACCAGGTCCGGCTGGGCCTGGCCAGGATGGAGCGCGTCGTGCGCGAGCGGATGACGACGCAGGACGTCGAGGCGATCACGCCGCAGACCCTGATCAACATCCGGCCGGTCGTGGCGTCGATCAAGGAGTTCTTCGGCACCTCGCAGCTGTCGCAGTTCATGGACCAGACCAACCCGCTGGCCGGCCTGACGCACAAGCGGCGTCTGTCCGCGCTGGGCCCCGGTGGTCTGTCCCGTGAGCGGGCCGGCTTCGAGGTCCGTGACGTGCACCCGTCCCACTACGGCCGGATGTGCCCGATCGAGACCCCTGAAGGCCCGAACATCGGCCTGATCGGCTCGCTGGCCTCCTACGGGCGGATCAACGCCTTCGGCTTCGTCGAGACGCCTTACCGCAAGGTCGTCGACGGCAAGGTGACCGACCAGATCGACTACCTCACCGCCGACGAGGAAGACCGCTACGTCAAGGCGCAGGCCAACACGACGCTCAACTCCGACGGCTCGTTCGCCGAGCCCCGCGTCCTGGTCCGCACCAAGGGCGGTGAGACCGAGCTCGCCCGTGCCGAGGAGGTCGACTACATCGACGTGTCGCCGCGCCAGATGGTGTCGGTGGCCACCGCGATGATCCCCTTCCTCGAGCACGACGACGCCAACCGCGCGCTCATGGGCTCCAACATGCAGCGCCAGTCGGTGCCGCTGCTCAAGAGCGAGGCGCCACTGGTCGGCACCGGCATGGAATACCGTGCCGCGACCGACGCCGGTGACGTCATCAGCGCCGAGAAGGCCGGTGTGGTGGAGGAGGTCTCCGCCGACTACATCACCGTGATGAACGACGACGGCACCCGCACCACCTACCGGGTGGCGAAGTTCAAGCGCTCCAACCAGGGCACGAGCTTCAACCAGAAGCCCATCGTGGCCGAGGGCGACCGGGTCGAGGTCAACCAGGTCATCGCCGACGGCCCCTGCACCGACAACGGTGAGATGGCGCTCGGCAAGAACCTGCTCGTGGCGTTCATGCCGTGGGAGGGCCACAACTACGAAGACGCGATCATCCTGTCCCAGCGGCTGGTCCAGGACGACGTCCTGTCCTCGATCCACATCGAGGAGCACGAGGT
>NZ_JBEZGB010000004.1:224345-926365 GCF_040649755.1 Nonomuraea sp. NPDC048882 | reverse complement strand
GCCAGCACCGCCAGGCTCTGCCACAGCAGCCGCCGGTCCGCGATCGCCTCCCGCTCATCCAGCGCCATGATCGATGCGGCGCGTTCCGGGTCGTAGCGGAACGAGCGGCCGAACATCAGCCGGCACAGGCCGACGAACACCGCCATCAGCACGATCACCATCGGCGCCATGTGGATGAGGAAGTCGTTGAAGCTCAGGCCGCCGCGGCTGGCGATGATGATGTTCGGCGGGTCACCGACCAGCGTGGCGGTGCCGCCGATGTTGGACGCCATCGCCTCGGCGATCAGGAACGGCACCGCCGAGACGGCCAGCCGCTCACACACCAGGAACGTCACCGGCGCGATCAGCAGCACCGTCGTCACATTGTCCAGCAGCGCCGACGCCACGGCGGTGATCAGCACCAGCAGCACCATCAGCCGGAACGGCCGCCCGCGGGCACGCTTGGCCGCCCAGATGGCCAGATATTCGAAAACGCCGGTCTGTTTCAGCACGCCGACGATGATCATCATACCGAGCAGCAGGAAGATGACGTTCCAGTCGATGCCGGAGTGCTCGGAGAAGAACGCCGCCTCGGCGCCGGTGGCGTGAATGGCCAGCATGATCCCCGCGCCGCCCAGGGCTGCGGCGACCCGGTGGACCTTTTCGGTGGCGATCAACGTGTAGGCGGCCAGGAAGACCGCCACGCTGACCCAGGACAGCACGCTCATGCCGCGAGCATCCGATCCAGCAGCGCCTGCAGCGTCACCGCCCCTATCAACCGGCGGCCGTCGCCGAGGATGGCGACCAGCGGGCTGCGGGTGCGGGCCATCAGCGCGGCCAGCTCCAGCACCGTAGCGTCAGGGTCGGTGACCGGCAGCTCGCGCCGCTGCCGCGGCAGGGCCTCGCGCACGGTCCGGCCGGCGAGGCCGTCCAGGAAGCGGTCGGCGTGAGCCTCGTCCACCACCCGCGCCAGCGCCGGGTCGTCCTGGCAGTAGGTGGGCACGGCCAGGCGCAGCACCTCGGTGCCGGGCAGGATGGTGAACGGCGCGCCGTCGTCGCCGACCACGATGATGCCGGGCAGGTCCTGGTCGGCCAGCATCCTGGCCGCGTCGATCACCGGAGAGTCGAGCCCGACCACGGGAAAGTCGGCTAGCAGGTCACGAGCGCGCATCGGGGCACATCCTTCGGGCAACGGGACAAGGACCTGCCGACCAGACTTCCCGGCGCACCTTTAGGGACCGTATCAAGATGTGTCAAGGTCGGCGAGGCCGGAGCTCCCTGTTCGCCACGCATCCCCAAAATCGGGCTCGGCATACTTCTTGGCGCGCAGAGGTCGGTACAGGTAGACGGCTTTTGCCTTTACCTCGCTCGGCACGGGAAGCTGTACGCCGTCACCTTGGCCACTGGGCGCCGGCCCAGGCGCGTGGACGAGCAGAAATCGTCCGGTTAGAGGTCACATCCGCTCTGGCAACGGTCATGACGGGCGCTATGACCGTTCCCGCTGAGCGCTCTGGTCTGCACGGAGTCCCGGACCTGCCCCGGCCGGGTAGCGGCTGTCGTCGTCCTCACAGGCCGTTGACGACCGCATCGGCACGTTCACGGCCGCCGGTTGGCCGGGGCGGTCGGTATCGACGCCCACCTCCACCACCCACGTCAAGCGATATCCGCTGGTCACATTCCCGGTCCCATGCACCGGCCGAGCGCGGGGAACTGGAATGTGCTGGTGCTTGCCTCAGCCACAGGACGCCAGTTCCAACGCGCAGGGCCACGCGGAGGGCCCAAGCGCCGAGCGCATAAGCGCTCCAACGGCGCATCTTCGTCCTGATCGCACGCTGTCTGGCCATGGAAGTGCGTCGACCTCTTGGGAGATTGGCGGATCTGACACATGAGCATCTCGTACGCGCCGATCAGCGCCAAGCTCGGCCAGCCGGCGATCAACCGAGCGATGACCGTCGGCTCGGCGACCGCCACGTTGGCCCCGACGCTCGCCAGACTGCTGACAATCAACAACACCCACGGCAGAACGCCACCCCGATCGCCTTGCCGGCTGGCTCGCAACAGCACCATCGACGCCGCCACGATCGTGCCATCCACCGCCGACGGAATGAGCGCAGCAGCCAGCTCGTCCTCGCCATGGGCAACGGCCAGCCCACGCATATGCCGGAACGACACCACCGCAGCAATCCCGGCCAGCACGAGAACCGCCGCCGTGGTCGTCCACCGAATCCACCGATCCGACGACTCCGCTCCCCCAGGCCGCATAGCGGCCATTGCCGCCGGTGACTCGCCAGAGTCGCGCTGAGCTTCGTCAACGTCCCTTGCTCGACCGAAGCATCCGCCAACGTCATCCCCACCACCCGACGATCCCGACTTCGCCTGATGTCGTGGAAGCCGCCGCACGGCCTCGATCTTCGCCTGTCGGCTCCGGCTGCGCTCTGCAACGGCAGGAAAGCCTTGTTCAGAGGGCATGTCGACGTGTCCCCTTCTTCTGGGCCCCTCGCAGGGGGCACGCAAAAGTTCAGGGTCTTCTCGGTGCCGCTCCAGGGATTCGAACCCTGAACCTCCGCCTCCTGAAGACGGCGCCTCTGCCAGTTGGGCCAGAGCGGCTGGACCCCGGGCTTGGCTGGCGTGGGCCGGCCCGGGGCGAGGGCCTGGTCCGGCCGAGGGGCGCCATTCCCGTCGGCCAGGCCGTAGCCCGCGGCCCTTTCCTTTCAGGGCCGTCGTCCGAGCGGCAGGATTCGAACCTGCGATTCTCCTGCTCCCAAGACAGGCGGGCTGACCAAACTGCCCCACACTCGGAATGAAAAACAATCAGCCGCCCCGGACTTTCGTCCGAGACGGCTTTCCGGTGAACCCGTCGGAGGGTTATCCGGAAAGCCTCGGCGCACCTGGGGAGGGCGCGAGCGGCCGGTAGCTGATCAGGACGTTCAGGTCGGTCACTTCGGGCTCTCCCTTCTTTCTCGCCGGCGGACGTTGTCCACGGTAAACGGATGATCGGGCGGCATGCCACCTATTTATTGTCCTTCTGCTCCCGGTGCCAGCCCGCGCTCACCTGGGTCTCGGGGAAGTCGACGCGGAATCGGGGCAGGGCGTCCGGGTAATTCTCCCGGACGAAGTTGACCAAGAATTCGCGTACATCGCATTTGAGGTCCCATGAGGACGGCGAGTCGGCGGCGCTCATCAGGGCGCGCAACTCCACGAGCCCGTTCGGCAGCACGTCGGTGACCTGGAGCGTCCAGTCCTTCTGGTCCCACAGCGGGTTTCCCTGGAGGAACTCGTACAGGGCGTCGCGGAGTTTCGGGACGGGGACGGCCCAGTCCACCCGCAGGTAGACCACGGCCAGGACGCGGCTGCCGTGGCGGGTCCAGTTCTCGAACGGGTTCTGGGTGAAGTACGACACCGGCAGCACGAGCCGCCGTTCGTCCCAGAGACGCAGCACCACGTACGTGAGCGTGAGCTCCTCGATCCGCCCCCACTCCTTCTCGACCACCACGACGTCGTCGAGGCGGAGCGCGTCGCTGAAGGCGAGTTGCAGGCCGGCCAGCACGTTGCCGATGGTCGGCTGGGCGGCGATGCCGACGACGGCGCCCGCGATGCCGGCGGAGGCGAGCAGGCCGGCGCCGAGCGCGCGGACCTGCGGGAAGGAGAAGAGCATCGCGCCGACCGCGACCACGATGATGACCGCGGCGGCGATGCGGCGGACCAGCGCGATCTGGGTCATGATCCGCCGCGCCCGCCGGTTGCGCTCGCCTTCGACCAGCACCAGCCGGTCGAGGACGACGTCGGTCAGCGCGTACGTGGCCTGCACGATCAGCCAGGTGACCGCCGCGATCGTGACCAGGCCGAGCACCCGCTCCACCGTGCCGGCCAGGGCCCGCTCGGCCGGGGCGTCGCCGAACATCCCCTGCCCGAACACCGCGTTGGCGGCCACCGCGGCGGCCATCAGGAAGGCGGGCCACGTGCAGTGCTCCACGAGGTGGCGGGCCAGGGCCCATTTGCGCCCTGCGCGGTTCAGCAGCCGCCGGAGCACCTCCACCAGGAGGATCGATCCGATCACCGCGATGAGGAGGATCGGCCAGTCCGCCGGAGACTGCACGTTCATGCCCCCTATGTCTTAGAACGTCTCGTCAAAGCTCACATTGCCCTCAACCGCCACTTGGTAAGCAGAGACACGCCGTTCGAAGAAGTTGGCCAGCTCCTGCACGTCCTGCAACTCCATGAACGCGAAGGGGTTGGCCGAGTCGTAGCGCCGGGGCAGGCCCAGCCGGGTCAGCCGCTGGTCGGCGACGTATTCGAGGTACTGGCGCATCTGCTCGACACCCATGCCGGGCATGCCGTCGCCGCAGAGGTCCGCCGCGAAGGCGAGTTCGGCGGCGACGGCCTCCTCCAGCATGAGCGTGACCTGCTTGCCCAGCTCGTCGTCGAACAGCGAAGGCTCCTCGGCGCGCACGGTGTCCACGACGCTGAACGCGAACTCCATGTGCATGGACTCGTCGCGGAAGACCCAGTTCGTCCCCGTGGCCAGACCTCCGAGCAGGCCACGGGAGCGGAACCAGTAGACGTAGGCGAACGCGCCGTAGAAGAACAGGCCCTCGATGCAGGCGGCGAAGCAGATGAGGTTCAGCAGGAACTGGCGGCGTTCCGCGGCGCTCTCCAAGCGGCGCAGGCCGTCGATGGAGTCGATCCACCGGAAGCAGAACTCGGCCTTGTCGCGGATCGAGGGAATGTGCTCGATGGCGGCGAACGCCTTGACCCGCTCGTCCGGGTCGGGCAGATAGGTGTCGAGCAGGGTCAGGTAGAACTGCACGTGCACGGCCTCCTCGTAGAGCTGCCTGCTCAGGTAGAGGCGCGCTTCGGGGGCGTTGACGTGCTGGTAGAGGTTGAGCACGAGGTTGTTGGCCACGATCGAGTCGCCGGTGGCGAAGAAGGCGACCAGCCGGTTGATCAGGTGGCGTTCCTGCGGCGTCATCTTGGCCAGGTCGGCGAGGTCGTTGTGCAGGTCGACCTCCTCGACGGTCCAGGTGTTGCGGATGGCCGCGCGGAAGCGCTCGTAGAAGTCGGGGTAGCGCATGGGACGCAGGGTGAGGTCCATGCCGGGGTCGAGCAGCATGAGAGGGGCTCCTTACTGGCAGGCTTCGCAGGTTTCCGGGTTCTCCAGCGAGCACGCGACCGCCTCGGCCGCCGCGAGCGCGGAGGAGCGGGTGGGCTGGGCCGTCACCGTGGTCTGGGCGATGCGGGTGGCGGGGCGAGAGCGCAGGTAGTACGTGGTCTTCAGGCCGCTCTTCCAGGCGTAGGCGTACATCGAGGAGAGCTTGCCGATGGTGGGGCTGGCCATGAACAGGTTGAGCGACTGCGACTGGTCGATGTACGGCTGGCGCGCGGCGGCCAGGTCGATCAGCGCCTTCTGCGGCAGCTCCCAGGCGGTGCGGTAGAGCACCTTGAGGTCCTCGGGGATGCCGGGCACGGTCTGCACCGAGCCGTCGGCCCGCTTGAGGTCGTCGCGGAGCTGCTGCGTCCACAGCCCGCGCGCCTGGAGATCGGCCACCAGATACCGGTTGACCTGGAGGAACTCACCCGACAGGGTCTCGCGCTTGAACACGTTGGAGACCTGCGGCTCGATGCACTCGTAGCAGCCGGCGATGGAGGCGATCGTGGCGGTGGGGGCGATGGCGATCATGAGCGAGTTCCGCAGGCCGGTGCGCGCGATCTTCTCGCGCAGCGCCTCCCAGCGCGCCGAGCCGGCCGCCGCGTAGTGGTCGGGGTGCAGCACACCGGCGGCGGCGCGCGTGTCGGCGTACGACGGGTGCCGGCCGCGTTCTGCCGCGAGGTCGGCCGAGGTGTCGTACGCGGCCAGCGCGATCTCCTCGGCGATCCTGGTGGACAGCTCCAGCGCCCGCGGCGAGTCGAACGGCAGCCGCAGCGTGAAGAACACGTCGGCCAGCCCCATCACGCCGAGCCCGATCGGCCGCCACCGCCGGTTGGCCGCCCCGGCCTCAGGCGTCGGGTAGAAGCCGAGGTCGATGGTGCGGTCGAGGAAGCGCACGGCGGTCCTTACGGTGCCGCGCAACCGCTCCCAGTCCATGTCGCCATCCACGCCGCCGCCGGCCAGGTGGGCTGCCAGGTTGACCGAGCCGAGGTTGCAGACGGCCGTCTCGGCGTCGCTGGTGACCTCCAGGATCTCGGTGCACAGGTTGGACAGGTGGATGACGTTCTCGGGGCGGGCAGTCTGGTTGGAGGTGCGGTTGGCGGCGTCCTTGAACGTCATCCAGCCGTTGCCGGTCTGGGCGAGGGTCCGCATCATGCGGCCGTAGAGGGTACGCGCCGAAATTTGCCTGACATATCGCCCGGCGGCCTCATAGGCGCGATATTTCGCCTCGAACTCCGCCCCGTACAGGTCGGTGAGCTCGGGCACCTCCTTCGGGTCGAACAGCGACCACATCTCGTCGGCCTCGACCCGCCGCATGAACTCGTCGGGCACCCAGTTGGCCAGGTTGAGGTTGTGGGTGCGGCGGGCGTCCTCGCCGGTGTTGTCGCGCAGTTCGAGGAACTCCTCGATGTCGGCGTGCCAGGTCTCCAGGTAGACGCAGGCCGCGCCCTTGCGCCGCCCGCCCTGGTTGACCGCCGCCACCGAGGAGTCGAGCGTGCGCAGCCAGGGGACGATGCCGTTGGAGTGGCCGTTCGTGCCCCTGATGAGGGAGCCGCGCGAGCGCACCCGGGTCCACGAGATGCCGATGCCGCCCGCGTACTTGGACAGCCTGGCCACCTGCCCGTACCTGTCGTAGATGGCTTCGAGCTCGTCGCGCGGCGAGTCGAGCAGGAAGCAGGACGAAAGCTGCGGGCGGCGCGCGCCGGAGTTGAACAGGGTGGGCGAGCTGGGCAGGTACGACAGCGTGGACATCAGCCCGTACAGCTCGGCCGCCTCGGCGACGCTCTCCGACAGCCCGCAGGCCACGCGGAGCAGGAAGTGCTGGGGCCGCTCCAGCACCGCCCGGCTCTCGGGGTGGCGCAGCAGGTAACGGTCGTAGACCGTGCGCAGCCCGAAGTACTCGAAGCGGTCGTCCGCGTCGTCCGGCACTAGCGCGTCGAGCTCGGCGGCGTGCGCGGCGACGAACTCGGCCAGCCCGTCCTGGACAAGCCCGGCCGCGTGGGTGGCGGCGACGGACTCGGAGAACGTGCGCACCCCCTGACCGGCCGCCTCGTCGGCGATCTCCTCGGCCAGCAGCCGGGCGGCTACCCGGGAGTTGGCCGGGTCGGCGATCACCCTGGCGGCGGCCTCCTCGATGGCCAGGCGGCGGTCAACCTCAACGATCTGAGTCACGTGCTCTCTCTCCTCGCGAGCTCATCCCCGTGAGGGCACGCGAGAGCACGACGGCCAGGGGTCTCCCCCGCCGCGGCGCGCTCCGGCCCGCCCTCGAGGCCCTGAACACTTCACACCGCTGGCAGGTCTTCGGGCTTGCGGGCGTGCTCGATGGCTCCTACTGGCCGTCGCTTCCCGGATCTCTCCAGTGCGTATGACGGCGGTCGTTCCCGCTCACCGCTGCGGGGCAGCCCCGGAATCGCACCGGGTTCCCTTTTGCTCCGCCTCGGGTGAGGCGAACCAGCGACGACCAGGATCCTACATCTAGTGGCCGTTCCCGCAACTACCCCAGCATGTTGTGGCTTTGGTGGCGTCGATCAGACCGAGATCGCGCAGCGTCGCCCGGGTGCGGGCGATCTCCGTGCCGAGCCAGAGCGCGAAGTCGTCGCCCGCCAGCGGGATCGTCAGCCAGCCCGCCGTCCGGCAGGCGGCCTCCCACGCCCTCGACCCCAGCACCTCGTCACACATGCGCACGGCCGCCTCGCGCCGCTCCGCGGGCATGTCCTCGGGCCCGAACGCGGCCACCCAGTCGGCGAAGTCCACCCGTACGCCGCATTCGAGCAGCGTCGGCGCGTCGAGGTCGGGCACGCGCCGGGCCGAGGACACCGCGAGCGCCCTGACCCGGCCGCGGCCGATGCCGGTGCGCCAGTTGGACAGGGGGCCGGCGGCGGCGGTGGCCCGGCCCGCCATCAGCGCGGCGACGGCCTCGCCGCTGCTGGGATAGCCGGTGTAGTCGACCTGCCTGGTGTCGGCGCCGAGCGCCTTGGCGATCAGGCCGAAGAGCAGGTGGTCGGGCTCGCCCTGCGGCCCGCCGGTCAGCAGGGTCCGGCCGGGGCCGGCGAGCAGCCGGGCGCAGAAGTCGTCGAAGTCGCGCAGCGGCGAGCCGTCGGGCACGACCACCACCTCGGCCTCGCCGCTCAGCCTGGCCAGCGGGGTGCCGGTGTCGAGCAGGCTCTGGCCGTTGTTCAACTCGGCCGCGGTGAGCGCGGGCAGGCCGGTCACGGTGATCATCGAGCCGGCGCCCAGGCCGGTGCCGGCCTCGAACCCGGCCGCTCGGGCGGCTCCGGCGAACGCCTGACCGACGCGGGCCCAGCGCCGCCGGTCGGAGTTGATCGAGAATCCGGTACGCGGTGCGGCCAGGCGCTCACCCGCGCGCTCGACACCGCACCCGGCGGCGCAGGCCGCCAGGCCGAGGCCCCAGGCGATGAAGCCCCGGCGGCGCATGATCGTGCTGCCCAAATCCCCCATTACTCTAGGTTATTAACCCATTACAAGTGGCTATACACCGGGGTCCCGGTCAACACACAAAATCACTATTTTTGCCGCTTTTTCATGATTTTTAGGCTTATCTGACTTTCTTTCCGACTCCCGCCATGAGGGACGACGGCAGCGACCAGTCACCCACCAGCTTGGGCCGGTCGGGACGCCAGTCGGTGGCCTGCACGAGCCCCGGCGGCTCCAGCGGGAAATCGCCGAAGAAGGCCCGGATCTGCGCCGGTGTGCGGTCGGCCCCGTTGCGCGAGGACGATCCCCGCTGGACGCTTCTGGCCCGCTCCTCGTCCTCGATGCGGCCGAGCGTCGTCGCGTGCGAGATCACCAGATGGCTGCCCGGCGCCATCCGTTCGCGCAGGACGGCCACCGCCCGCTGCGGGTCCCGCTCGTCCGGCAGGAAGTGCAGGATCGACACCATCAGCACGGCCACCGGCCGGTCGAGGTCGAGGAACTCACCCGCCTTCGCCAGCACCTCCTCGGGATCGAGCAGGTCGGCCTGGACGAAACAGGCCCTGCCCGGCGAGCGCCGGAGCAGGACCGTGGCGTGGGCGGCGACGACGGGATCGCGGTCGACGTAGACGACTTTGGCTTCGGGGGCCACCTCGTGCGCGCTGCCCTGGGTCGGCAGCCCGCTGCCGAGGTCGATGAACTGGGTGACCCCGGCGCGGGCCACATAACGCACGGCACGCTGGAGGAAGGCCCGGTTCGCCCGGGCCAGCGGGACCGCCTCCGGGATCAGCTCCGCCAGGTGATCGATGGCCTGGCGGTCGACCGCGTAGTTGTCCTTCCCGCCGAGCATGTAGTCGTACATGCGTGCGGGATGGGGCCGGTGTTGGTCGAACTGCCGCACAGTTTGAATTTATGCCGTCCGCAGCGAGATAACGATAGTTTGGCCCGAATTAGCCTCTTACTCGACCGTAACGCTCTTGGCGAGATTGCGAGGCTTGTCCACATCGCGGCCGAGCGCCACGGCGGCGTAATAGGCGAGGAGCTGCAGCGGGATCGTCAGCAGGATGGGATCGAGCTCGATCTCGTTCTTCGGGATGACGATGACGTCGTCGGCCAGTTTGGCGTCGGGCGCGCGGTGGCCGACCATGAGCACCCGGCCGCCGCGGGCGCGGATCTCGCCGAGCGTGGTGAGGTTCTTGTCGAGCAGCTCGTCGTCGGGCACGATCGCGACCGTCGGCATGTCGGGGCCGATCAGGGCGAGCGGGCCGTGCTTGAGCTCGCTGGCCGGATAGGCCTCGGCGTGCACGTACGAGATCTCCTTGAGCTTCTGCGCGCCCTCGCGGGCCACCGGGTAGCCGCGCACGCGGCCGACGAACATCATGCTCGGGTGCTGGGCGTACTTCTTGGCCAGCTCCGCGATCTCCTCGCTCTGGGCGAGGATCTGCTCGATCTGGCCGGGCAGCCGGCGCAGCCCGTCCACGATGCGCCGCCCGTCGGCGGGCGACAGGTCGCGCACCCGGCCGAGGTGCAACGCCAGCAGCGCGAACGCCACCGAGGTCGAGGTGAACGCCTTGGTCGAGGCGACCGACACCTCGGGGCCCGCGTGCAGGTAGATGCCGCCGTCGACCTCGCGGGCGATGGCGCTGCCCACGGCGTTGACGATGCCGATCACCCGGCCGCCCTTGCGCTTGAGCTCCTGGACGGCGGCGAGCGTGTCGTACGTCTCCCCCGACTGGCTGATCGCGACGTAGAGCGTGTCGGGGTCGACGACCGGGTTGCGGTAGCGGAACTCGCTGGCCGGCTCGGCGTCGGCCGGGATGCGGGCCAGCTCCTCGATGAGCTGCGCCCCGATCTGCCCCGAGTAGTACGCCGACCCGCAGCCGATGATCTTCACCTGGCGGAAGCCCCGCGTCTCGCGGGCGTCCATGTTGAGGCCGCCGAGGTGGGCGACGTGGAAACGCTCGTCGAGCCGCCCGCTCATGGTGCGGGTGATCGTCTCGGGCTGCTCGGAGATCTCCTTGAGCAGGTAGTGCTCGTAGCCGCCGGTGTCGTAGTGGCCGGCGTCCCAGTCGACGGTCAGCGGCTCCTTGGCCGTCTCGCGGGCGTCGCTGGCGAAGGTGTGGAAGCCGTCGGCCTTGAGCACGGCCAGCTCGCCGTCCTCCAGGTGGACGACCTGACGGGTGTAGCGGACCAGCGCGGCCACGTCGGAGGCGGCGAACATCTCCTTCTCGCCGATGCCGAGCACGATCGGGCTGCCGTTGCGGGCCACCACCACCTCGCCGGGCCGCTCGGAGTCGATCACGGCGATGCCGTAGGTGCCGACGACGCTCTTGAGCGTCTTCCGTACGGCCTCCTCCAGCGACTCGTTCTCGTCGGCGGCGTGCGCGATCAGGTGCGCGAGCACCTCGGTGTCGGTCTCGGAGGCGAACACCACGCCGTCGGCCTCCAGCTTGGCGCGCAGCTCGCCGGCGTTCTCGATGATGCCGTTGTGCACGACCGCGATGCGCTCGTCCGCGGACAGGTGCGGGTGGGCGTTGACGTCACTCGGCACGCCGTGCGTGGCCCAGCGGGTGTGCCCGATGCCGAGGCCGCCCTTGAACCTGGCCGGCACGACCTTGGCCAGATCGGCCACCCGGCCCTTGACCTTGCGCACCTTGAGGCCCTTGTTGGACACGACGACCCCCGCCGAGTCGTAGCCCCGGTATTCGAGCCGCTGCAGCCCCTCCAGCAGGATGGGCGCGGCGTCCTTGGGGCCGACGTAGGCCACGATTCCGCACATCGAGGTCTCCTCTATCCGTAAACGATCCTGCGAAGCTGCCGTAGCGACAGCTCCGGCGCCGCGACCCGGCGGGCGTCTAACTCGCCGGCGATCCTGGGGAAGATCTCGTCGTTGGTGAATCCCCTGGCCTTCAGCTCCCCGTGCCGGCGGCGGACGAACTCCTCGGCCGGCTCGGAGAAGTACGACAGCACGTCGGCGACCACGCGGGCCGCCTCGCCCGGACCGAGCGGGCTCGTCCTCGTGAGGTGGGTGATGAGATCTTCGTACGGATGCCGTGTCGTGGACACAGACGAGGACACTACGGCTCTGGAGTGAGACACGCCAACATCCTGCCCGAAATCGGGCAGGATTTAACGTCAGAGGGCTCCGGAACGACCCCAGCCTCACGTCAGAGGGTCGCGGAACGGCCCCAGCCCTGGCCGAAGCGCCGGCAGGCGAACGCGCCGGCGGCCACGCCGAGCCCGGCCAGCACCGCCGCGGGACCGGCCGTGCCCGCCACGTCACCCCTGACGGCGGCCTGCAGCATGGTCGTGGCCCAGTAGCCGGGCGAGAGCGGCGCGACGGCCTGCGCCCAGGCGGGCATCAGCGCGTACGGGACCAGCGCCCCGCCCAGCGCGCTGACCGACAGGGCGACGATGTTGCACAGGGTGCTGAGCCCGCCCTGGCTGCGTACGACAGCGGCGACGGCCGTGCCGACGCACAGCAACGCGAAACACCACGCGGCCACGGCCAGCGCGAGCGGCCAGAGCGGTCCCGCCGGGCGCAGGCCGACCACGAGCACCCCGTACGCCAGCAGCACGGTCTGCTGGACGACCAGCACGCCGAAGACCGGCAGCGCCTTGCCGATCATGATCTCGGGGACCCTGGCGCGGGTGGCACGCAGGCGGTCCCAGGTGTGCCAGGTGCGTTCGGTGAGAGTGGCGGTGGCGACGTCGGCCATCGACAACACCGAGAACATCACCAGCAGGCCGGTCACCGCCTGGGTGGCCTCGCCGAGCATGCCCTTGAAGATGAGCATGAGCACCATCGGCATGACGAGGTAGCTGACGAAGTGGGCGGGATCGCGCCGTCGCAGCAACACGTTGTGCCCGGCCAGCACGATGATCCGCCGCAGTGAGGCGCGGGGGCGGCTCGGGGCTTCATGTGACATGTGACAGCTCCCGGTAGAGGTCGTCGAGGGACGGCCGGCGGATGTCGATGCCGAGCACGGGCCGGTCGAGGCCGCGCAGCAACTCGACCAGAGTGGCCGTCGGATCGGTGGTCGCCACGGCGATCTCCGCCGCGCCCTCCACCGTCACCCTGACCTCACCCGGCAGGTCCCGCAGCAGGTCGGCGGCGGCACCCCTGGCGATCACCCGCCCGTTCCCTGCCACCGCGACCGTGGCCGCCAGCTCGGTCAGCTCCGGCAGGTAGTGGGTGCAGTAGACGACGGCGGCCCCGCCCTGCGCCCGGCGGCGTACGGCGGCGAGCAGCGCGGCGCGTGTTTCGGGGTCGGCGCCCGCGGTGGGCTCGTCGAGGAGCAGCACCTCCGGCTCCGGCAGGAGCGCGGTGGCGGCCTGCGTGCGGCGCTGCTGGCCGCCGGAGAGCAGGCCGACCCGCCGGTCGAGCACCTCGGTGAGGGCCAGCTCCTCCGCCGTGCCCTCGACGGCCGCGGCCAGGGCCCGGCCGCGCAGCCCGGCCAGGCCGCCGAAGAGCCGCAGCGTCTCGCGTACGGTGATGCTCGGGTAGAGCGCGAGGTGCTGCGGGGCCATCCCCACGTCGCCCCCGACCCGCACCCGCCCCGCGTCCGGCGCGGTGAGACCGGCGGCGATCTCGAAGAACGTCGTCTTCCCCGCCCCGTTGTGCCCGACCAGGCCCGCGATCTCCCCCGGCTCGACCCGCAGGTCGAAGCCGTCGAGCGCGACGACCCCGCCGTAACGCTTGACCAGTCCTTCGGCTGTCAGCATGACGACCCGCCTCCCTCAGTCTACGTCGTAGACTGCTCTACACTGTAGACTGATGCCGTGCGGAAGCTCAAGACCTCGCGGCAGCCGGAGATCCTCGACGCGGCGCTCGCCATCGCCGACGAACGCGGGCTCGACGCCCTGTCCATGCGGGCCGTGGCGGAGCGGGTCGGGGTGACGCCCATGGCTCTCTACGGCTATTTCCGCAACAAGGACGAGCTGCTCGACGCCCTGGTGGGGCGGCTGCTCACCGGACTGACCCCGTCCGAGGCGGCGGGCACGTGGCAGGAGCGGCTGTCGGAGATCGCGCAGGCGACCCGGCGGCTGGCCCGGGAGCATCCCGCGGTCTTCCCGCTGCTGCTCTTCCGGGCCTCGGTGACGCCCGACGGGGTGCGCGTGGTGGATCTGATCTATCAGGCGCTGCTCGACGCGGGGGTGCCGGAGGCGGACGTACCCAGGATCGAGCGACTGGTGAGCACGTTCGTGCTGGGGTTCGCGATCTCCGAGGTGAACGGGCGCTTCTCCAGCGCCTCGGACGAGTCGCGGACGCGGCGGGGGGCCGATCTGCCCGCGCACCGGCGGCTGGCGGGGCGTCTGGCGGTCGATGACTGGGATGCCGAGTTCGCAGCGGATCTGGCAGATCTCATGCGTATCATCCGACCCGTCTGACACATCCCTTTCCGGGGCATGGTTACGGTGAGTAGTTGTTCCGTGACATTCCTGGGGAGATGTTCATGCACCTCTGGCTGGCCGCCGCCCTGGCCGCAGGCACCCTCACCACACCCGCCGCCCTCCCGCCCGCCGTACCTGGACGGCATCCGCTCACCGGGATGGCGGCCTTCGGGACCGCAGCCGCCGGAACGACTTCAGGGGCGACGACCTCCGGGACAACGACCTCAGGACGGCAGGCCGATTTCGCCGCCGCCGCGCGGGAGTTCGGGGTGCCGGAGAGCGTGCTGCTCGGGGTGGCCTACCTGGAGTCGCGGTGGGACGCGAACGGCGGGCGGCCCAGCACAGCGGGCGGTTACGGGCCGATGCACCTGATCGACGCCTTCCCCGCCGACGCGCTCGGGCACGGCCACGTGATCGGGGACGCCCTCGGGGACCCCCGGGGAGACGACGCGAGACCGATGTCCCGTACGCACGCCGAACTTGGCGCGCCCCCACCGCACGCCGCACTACGCACGACCCAGGACTCCGCCGCCGCACCTGTCACCACTCTTCCCGAGGCCGGCCGCCTGGCCGGCGTGGAGCCCGCCCGGCTGCGGACCGACCCGGCGGCCAACATCCGCGCCGGCGCCGCACTCCTCGCCTCCTACCAGGACCGGCCCAGTTCCGACCCGGCCGACTGGTACGGAGCCGTGGCCAGGTACGCGGGCACGGACGATCCGGTGGCGGCGGAGGCGTTCGCGGACGAGGTGTTCGCGGTGATGCGGGAAGGGGTGCGGCGGCGTACCGATGACGGACATCTGGTGCGACTCGACCCCGTGAACCTGTCACCGGGCGGGAAGTCGGCGGCGAGCGAACGAGCCGGAACCGCCGCCGCCCCGGCCGTACCCGACCCTCTGAACGCCCCACCCGCCACCGCCGAGCAGCACGCCACCGACACGTCAGACGCCACCGCCGGCACCTCGCGCGCTTCAACGGACGAAGAGTTCGCTGACGACGAACCATCGGACAACGAGCCGCTGGACGATGAGCCATTGGGTGATGATGACCCGTTGAACTTCGACCTGGATCCGCATCTGGGCTGGGACGGCGAGGCGGAGCCCGACCTGTCCGGCCTGCCGAAGCAGCAGAAGCCAGGCCAGGCCGAATGCCCGTCTACGCTCACCTGCGAATGGATGCCCGCCGCGTACAAACGCTTCGGCAAGAAGAAGGACCGCGACTACGGCAACCACGACCGCCTGGCCCGCACCCGCTCGGTCGACTACATCATCATCCACGACACCGAGGGCTCCTACGGGGGCATCCCCTCCATGATCCGCAACCCCAAGTACGTGAGCTGGCACTACACGATCCGCTCCCGTGACGGACATGTCGCCCAGCACGTGAAGACGAACGACATCGCCTGGCACGCGGGCAACTGGGACGTCAACACCCGCTCGATCGGCATCGAGCACGAGGGCTACCTGGCCAAGGCCGGCGCCTGGTACACCGAGGCGATGTACCGCTCGTCGGCCAGGCTGGTCAAACATCTGGCCGCCAAGTACCACATCCCGCTCAACCGGGCTCATATCCTCGGCCACGACAACGTACCGGGCACGACCCCGCAGACGGTGGCCGGCATGCACGAGGACCCCGGCCCCTACTGGGACTGGGCCCACTACTTCGCCCTCATGGGCAAGCCCTTCAAGGCCGCGAAGGACAGCGACAAGGACGGTGACTCGGTCATCATCCGGCCGTCGTACACCACCAACCGCCCCCGCTTCACCAGCTGCGTCACCACGAAGCCCGAGCAGGCCTGCCCCGCCCACGGCGCCGCCACCGTCTGGCTGCACAAGTCGCCCAGCCACACCGCTCCCCTCGTCACCGACCTGGGCAAGCACCCGGGCAAGCCGAGTACGTACAGCGTGTACGATCACAGCGCCCGCGCCTCCACCGGCCAGCGCTTCGCCGTCGCGGCCCGGCAGGGCGACTGGACGGCCATCTGGTACCTGGGCCAGAAGGCGTGGTTCCACAACCCGGCCTCCGCCCCGACCGCCATTCCCGCCAAGGGGCCCATGGTGACGCCGGTGTCGGGGCGGGTGAAGGTGTACGGGCGGGCGTACCCGGAGAAGTCGGCCTACAAGAGCGCGGCCTACCAGGCCCTGACACCGCTCAAGTACACGATCGAGCCGGGCCAGACGTACACGGTGGGCGACACGATCACCGGCTCGTACTACGCCGCGAACGCCTTCCGCGCGTCCAAGCACGTCACCACCACCGGCAAGACGCGGTATTACCAGATCCAGCTCGGCCATCGGGTGATGTTCGTCATGACCGGCGACGTCCGCCTGCTCAGCTGAATTCCCGGCCACGGCCCCGACGGTGCGCACGGGCACTCCGCGGAGACGATATGGTTTTCCCGTGGCCCGGCGCACGCCGCCGGAGTTTCACGCGGAAGTGGCTCAGTGGTAGAGCATCACCTTGCCAAGGTGAGGGTCGCGGGTTCGAATCCCGTCTTCCGCTCGGAGCAAGACTCCTGGTGGAGTGGCCGAGAGGCGAGGCAGCGGCCTGCAAAGCCGTCTACACGGGTTCAAATCCCGTCTCCACCTCGATGACCGGCGGACCCTCCGGGATCCGGTAAAGTAAAGAAGCGTCATCACGCGGAAGTGGCTCAGTGGTAGAGCATCACCTTGCCAAGGTGAGGGTCGCGGGTTCGAATCCCGTCTTCCGCTCTGAGTTCTAACTCAATACGGACGATTAGCTCAGCGGGAGAGCGCTTCCCTGACACGGAAGAGGTCACTGGTTCAATCCCAGTATCGTCCACCACACTCCATCGCCAATGTCGCCAACAGGAGTTCCAGCCCCAGGTCACGGCACACGCCGAGAGTCTGGGGCTTTTGTTGTCCCTGGTTGATCACGACTGGGGCCGGCCCGGCGCTCACTTTGTGCTCACCAATGATGACACCAGCGGTGGCAACAACTGCCCGATGGTCTGGAAGGACGAAACCGACGGCTCCATCGTGCTGCAAGGCTGGGGAAGTCACCGATCCCTTGGAGACCGGGGACACCTGCACCCCCGACGATCCCTGTTACGTCGAGTGGCAGCAGACCGGGATCATCGATGTGGATACCCACTGGCACGAGTGGCGAGACGAGGTGGCCAGAACGGTGGCCCGCGGTGTGGTCATGCGCCGAGCAAGGATCGTTTCCGAGCCGGTCACCGCGTTCATCCGGTACGAGTACGAACTGACATCGCCGCTCAATATCGCGGCCGGAGAAGAGGTCCGGTGGCTCCCAAGGAGCCGAGCATCGGATCTCATGTTGCCGGGCAACGACTTTTGGGTGTTCGATGAACACCTTGTGCGCTTCACCCTCTTCGGCGGCGACGGACAGTACGTCGGCGAGGAGCTGACGAGCGACCCTGCCCAGATCAAGCTATGCCTGAGAGCATTCGAGGCCGTCTGGCAACGATCAACCGACCATTCCGAGTATCGGCCCGAATAAGCACAATAGGGACCATGCCCAGCTCGCCATACTCGTCCGCCCGACAGGTCCGCCTGGCCATCGCCGAACGCCTTCGCGAAATCATGCGAGACGCGGGCCACACCGGGCGCTCGCTGGCCGACGCGGCGGGCTGGCATGAGTCGAAGTCATCTCGGTTGCTGCACGCCAAGACCCTGCCCTCCGATGAAGACCTCCGGAGGTGGTGTCAGGTTTGCGGCGCCACAGACCAGGTGGACGATCTGCTCTCATTGTCGAGAACGGCAGAGTCCATGTACGTGGAGTGGAAGCGACTTCATCGGACCGGGCTCAGGCAGCTCCAGGAGTCGAAGGTTCCCCTCTACGAGAGCACGCGTCTGCACCGAGTGTACTGTTCGCAGCTCATACCTGGGTTCTTGCAGACGCCCGAATACGCGTGGGTGTTGTTGAAGATGTTCGGCAACTTCCATAACGCTCCCGATGATCTGGAAGCGGCAGTGGCCGCACGAATGGCGCGCAACGACCTCCTTCGCCGAGCCGGATACCGCTTCAAGTTCCTGCTCGAAGAGCAAGTACTGAGGCATCAGATCGGTGACCCATCGGTGATGCGTGCTCAGCTTGAGCATCTCCTGGCTGTGGCCAAGCTGCCGTCGACCTCCGTAGAAATCATCCCCGTGGCCGCACCACACCGGCTCTGGGCGCTGGAGGCGTTCAACGTCTTCGACGACAACCTCGTTCAGGTCGAGTTGCTGACTGCCACGGTGAACGTGACTCAGCCGAGCGAGGTCGGCTTGTACATCAAAGGCTTCACTGACCTGGCCGCCATGTCCGTTGTAGGTGCGCCGGCGAAGCGCCTTGTCCAAGCCGCCCAACAGAACTTCATGTAGGCCTGCAAGCTCGTGCAAGGTTGTTGAGAGCCTCGGTTCTGGGCTCCTACCGTCGAGGCATGGCGGGACACACATCGCACGAACTCCTCTGCACGCCGATTTCGGAGGCGGAGGCGGCGGTCCAGAACACCGCCCTCGCCCGTGAGCTGCTGATACGGCTACATGACATACAGTCGACCGCCTGCCTCCTTGCCGATTCCAGCCAGGGTTCAGCTCGGGGTGGTGACGACGACCGTTCTGACGCCTTTCGCGGTGAACGGTTTGAGCGACTCCTCCGTGGCCGACGCGTCCGTGACCAGAGTCCAGGCGTCCGGCATGCGGGTCCATGCGTGGAACGGGCGGCGGCCGAGTTTGGCGGCGTGGACGAGCAGGTAGATGTGGCGTGAGCGCTCCATCATCAGCTCCTTGAAGCGCGTCTGCTGCAGGCTCGCCTCGCAGATCCCCTCCTCCGCCGTGACCCCGTCGGCGCCCAGGAAGACGCGGTCGAACGTCATCCGGCTCAGCGCCGCCTCTGCCAGCGGGCCCACGAAGCCCTGGCTCACGTGGCGCAGCGTGCCGCCGAGGCATTCGACGTGCACGCCCGTCGCCCCGGCCAGCTCTTGGAGGGCGTTCAGGCCGGTGGTGGCCACCGTCAGGTCCACCGCGTGGCGCAGCTCGTGCGCCAGGGCGCCCGTGGTCGAGCCGGAGTCGAGCAGGACGGTCTCGCCGGGACGGATCTGGGCGGCGGCCCAGGCGGCGATGGCGCGCTTGGCCTCGAACGCCTCCCCGATGCGCTGCCGCAGCGACGCCTCTGGATGGGTGACCACCGCCATCGCCCCGCCGTACGTGCGGGCCAGCAGGCCCGCCGCCTTCAGGTGGGCCAGGTCACGGCGGATGGTCGAGGCCGTCACACCCAGCTGGGCCGACAGCTCCTCGACGCTGGCCAGCCCGGTGGTGGTGGCCAGGTGGACGATCTCGTCGCGTCTGGCCTGTGCCGCACGGCCCATCGGCCTCACCACCCTTGCGCGGACGACAGCTCGGCGGCCTGCCGGAGGGCCTCGATCATGCTACCGGCGTCCGCGACGCCCTTGCCGGCGATGTCGAACGCGGTTCCGTGGTCGACCGAGGTCCTGATCACGGGCAGGCCGACGGTGATGTTGACGCCCGCCTCCAGGCCGAGGATCTTGACGGGGCCGTGGCCCTGGTCGTGGTACATGGCCACGATGAGGTCGTAGTCGCCCCGGCCGGCCAGGAAGAACGCGGTGTCGGCGGGCAGCGGACCGTGCACGTCCATGCCCTCGGCGCGCAGGCGTTCGACGGCGGGGACGATCTTCTCCTCCTCCTCGCCGTACCCGAACAGGCCGTTCTCCCCCGCATGGGGATTGATGCCGCAGACGCCGATCTTGGGACGTACGAGGCCGGAACCGCGCATGGCGGCCTCGCCGCGCCGGATCGTCCGCTCGACCAGGCCCGGCTCGATGCGGGCGACGGCGTCGATCAGGCCGATGTGGGTGGTGACGTGGATGACCTTGACCTTGGCGGTCGAGAGCATCATCGACACCTCCTCGGTGCCGGTGAGGTGGGCGAGCAGCTCGGTGTGGCCCGGGTAGAGGTGGCCGGCGGCGTGCAGGGCCTCCTTGTTGAGCGGGGCCGTGCAGATCGCCTGTACCTGGCCGGACATCGCCAGCTCGCTGGCCAGCCGTACGTACTCGTACGCCGCGCCGCCCGCGACCGCCGACACCTGCCCCCACGGCAGGTCGTCGGGGAGCAGGCCCGGGTCGATGACGTTGACGCGGCCCGGCTCGAACACCGCGTCGGCGACGCCGTCCACGGCGACCACCTCGGGGCTCGCGCCGACGAACCCGGCGGCCCTGCGCAGGCGGCGGGCGTCGCCGATGACGACCGGACGGCAGAACGCGGACGTCTCGGGGGCGAGCAGCGCGCCGATGATGACCTCGGGGCCGACGCCGGCGCCGTCCCCCATGGTGAGGGCGATCAGAGGTGTGCTCATGTCAGCCTTTCTGCGGAGGTGAAGTGGTGGGGGGCGAGATGGGCGGCTATGCGGAGGAGGCTGTCACGCTCGCCGAAGCTGCCCGGTCTGGTGACCACGTGGTGGCCTTGGGGGGTTTGGCTGAGCACCGCGCCGTGGTGGATCTGGCCCAGCGGGGTCAGCTCGGTGACGCCGAGCGCGTCGAGGACGCGTCTCGCGGTCTCACCGCCGGTGAGGACGAGGCCGGCGGGCCGGTCGCCGATGGCTCGGGCGACGACTCCGCCCAGGGTGGCGGTCAAGGCCGGCGGGGCGGGGCCCACCATGGTCAGCACGGCTGGGACGTGTCGCGCCAGCACGTCCCGCACCCGGCGGGCGGCGGCTTCGGGCTCGTTCAGGTCGGCGGCGGTGAGGGGGATGGGGGTTACGCCGTGTCTGACGAGCAACGCGGCCTGCTCGGCCGCCCCGGGCTCCGCGGTGCCGACGACTACCAGCAGAGGTGAGGCGCTGGGACGCGAAGCGGGCGCGTCGGGTGGTGGGTCAGGTGGTGGGTTCGAGGGCGGGCCAGGGAACTGGTCAGGTGGTGGGTCGTCATGTGGGCTGGGCGGCGGGTCGAGGGAGAGGGTGCGGCCGAGGGCTGCGGCCAGGCCGCCGGCGCCGATCAGGTGGGTGGACGGGTCGGCGTCGAGTGCGGCCGCCACGATCGCGTCGAGGTCGCCGTCCGTCTCCGCGTCGCACACCGCCACCCGGCCGCGTGCCTCCGTGATCGCGGTCGTCAGAATCCGGTGCCCGGCCCGGACGATGCTCAACGGCACGAGAACGGACGGCACCGCGCCGAGCGCGTCCGCCACGGTGGCAGGTCCGGTGAGGTCGGCCGCAGATGTACCCGCAGCCGTGGCAGAGGGTGGTTCTGTGACCGGGCAATCGGCCGTGCTGGGGGCGGGTTCCGCGACTGCGCCCTCGACAGTGGCGGGCGCAGACTGCGCGATTGCTCCCGTGGGCGTGATGGGGGCTGGCTGTGCGAATGTGCCCGTGGCGAGCGTAGGGGTTACGCGCCAGGTGCGTGTTTCGCGCAGCAGGACTCCCCGTACGTACGGGACCCCGCCCGTCACCGTGCGCCCGGCGGACGGGAGAGAGGGGGCGAGCACCACCGGGGCGGTGTCGAGGCAGGCCGCGACCGTGGCGGCGATGTTCCCGCGCAGCAGGGAGTCGATCTTGACGAAGACGCGGCGGCGCCCGGCGTGCCTGAGCGCCTCCCGTACCAGGTCGAAGGTCTGGGGGTGGTGCCGGCTGTCGAGGTCGGCCACCAGCACGGGTGCCTGTGCCGGATACGGCGGGCCGGACAGGGCGATGAGCGCGGAGCCGGCGTGGGACATGAGCACGGCCGCCGTCTCGGCCGCCCCCGACAGATCGTCGGCCAGGGCGAGCACGGACGCCGAGCCCACGCTCATGTCTCCCCCGGCCACCGAATTGCGCGAATCACGCGTTGAGCATTGCACAGAGTACGCAGCTATGCCACAGTTGCCGGCAAGCGGTGCCCGTTCTCGCGTGGCGTGTCCCCGGTGCGAGGTTTAGGTAGGTGGGGCTCGATAGCATGCGGGGATACAAGTCAGGCGACGTCCATCCGGCGGCGAAAGGACACGCTCGATGAATCCCGAGCCCGTGCTCGGAACCATGACCTTCGGCGACACCGTGGACGCGGACGCGGCCGGGAAGATGCTCGACCTGGCCCTCGACGCCGGGGTCACCGGGGTCGACACGGCCAACGGCTATGCGGGCGGCGCCGCCGAGGAGGTCCTCGGCAAGCTGCTGCGCGGCCGTCGCGACCAGGTCGTGCTGGCGACCAAGGCGGGCATGCCCCATCCGGACGCCGGCGGATACACGCCGCTGTCGCCACGCGGGCTGCGGAACGCGCTGACGGCCAGCCTGCGGCGGCTCCGCGTGGATCACGTCGACCTGTTCTACCTGCACCAGCCCGACCGGGCCACGCCGCTGGAGGAGACCCTGGCCACGGTCGCCGACCTGAAGCGGGAAGGCAAGATCGGCGAGCTGGGCGTGTCCAACTACGCCGCCTGGCAGATCGCCGGGATCGATCCCCCGCCCGTGGTGGCCCAGCAGCTCTACAACCTGGTGGCCAGGCGGATCGAGGACGAGTACGCCGAGTTCGCCATGACCAGCGGGCTGCGCACCATGGTCTACAACCCGCTGGGTGGCGGCCTGCTGACCGGCCGGCACCGCTTCGACCGCATGCCGGAGAGCGGCCGGTTCGGCGACTCCCGGCTGGCCGGGATGTACCGGGAGCGCTACTGGGACGCGCGGCTCTTCGAGGCGGTCGAAACGCTCGACGACATCGCCAGGCGGGCCGGGATGCCGCTCGCCGAGCTGTCCCTGCGCTGGCTGGCGGGCCGGCCCGTGGTGAACGCGGTCCTGCTCGGCGCCTCCGGCCCCGACCAGTTGCGGGCCAACCTGGAGGCGCTGGCGGCCGGGCCGCTGCCGTCCGACGTGGCCGCCGCCTGTGACGTGGTGGGCGCGTCGCTCCACGGCCCGATGCCCGCCTACAACCGTTGAGCTGTACGCACGAGGCCCGCCTGCAACCGTTCACCGGTACGCCCGGCGCGAGCGGGCAGCCGTTGAGCCGTACTCACCTCGTTCCCGTACTCGCCGTAGAGGAGATCGATTTCGTATGAGCGCAGCCGAGTTCGCCAGGAAGATCCGTAATCGGGAACAGTGCGTCGGCTACTGGGTGGTTCTCGACGCGCCCGTCGCCACCGAGCGCCTGGCCCGGCTGGGGTACGACTACGTGACGCTGGACGGCCAGCACGGGCTCATCGGCCACGCGGGGCTGCTGAGCAACCTCATGGCCATCGACGCGGGCGGGCGTTCTGTCGGCATTGTCCGGGTGGAGTCCGGAGATCCCGCCGTGATCGGCCGGGCACTCGACTACGGGGCGGGCGGCGTGATCGTGCCGCTGGTCGACACGGCCGAGGACGCCGCCGGTGCCGTCTCCGCGGCCCGCTACCCCGCCGGCGGTCGTCGCTCGTACGGGCCCATGCGCTCCTCGTTGCGCATCGGGCCCACGCCGGCGGAGGCGGATGAGACCGTGGTGGTATTGGCGATGATCGAGACGGCCGGCGGGCTGGAGAACATCGACGAGATCTGCGCCACGCCGGGCCTCGACGGCGTGTACGTCGGCCCTTCCGACCTGTGCCTCGCCGTGGGCGGGCGCTTCCCCAACGACCCGGCGGTGGCCGACGCCTTCGAGGCGGCGCTGGAGCGAATCCGTACGGCCGCCGCGGCGGCGGGCATCGCGGCCGGCATCCACAACCCAGGCGGGGAGCAGGCCGCCCGGCGGCTGGCGGAGGGCTTCACATTCGCGACTGTGGCCTCCGACCTCGTTCATCTGGAGCAGGCCGCGGCGGCACATCTGAAGGCCGCGAAGGGCGGCTGATCCTCCGGGGCTGCCAGGCCCGGCGCCCCCACCTCGCCGCCACGCTCGCAGGCCGGCATTGCGCCGGGATTGCGACTGCATGCCCCTGCCTGGGGAGGTATATCGCCTTGTGCGAACTTTGGTAGCTCTGCGTGTATATACCGTTTCAGCCCGGGTAGCGCCGATGCATTGGCTCCTCAGAGGAGGAAACTATGGACATCGACATAGGCCAAGGCATATCGGATGCCTGGCGGCAGATAGCCACGTTCGTTCCGCGGCTGATCGCGTTCCTGGTGATTCTCATCATCGGGTGGATCGTGGCCAAAGCCCTGGAGAAGCTCGTCGACAAGGTACTTGAGCGAGTCGGCTTCGACCGGGCGGTGGAGCGCAGCGGCGTGCGGCGGTGGCTGGAACGCAGCAAGTACGACGCCAGCAGCCTGCTCGCCAAGATCGTCTTCTACGCGATCCTGCTGATCACGCTGCAGATAGCCTTCAACGTGTTCGGCCCCAACCCGGTCTCGACGCTGCTGGCCGGTGTGGTGGCCTGGCTGCCGCAGGCGATCGTGGCCATCGTGATCATCGTGGTGGCCGGGGCGGTGGCCAAGGCCGTCAGGGACATCCTGTCCGGCGCGCTCGGCGGCCTGTCCTACGGCCGTTTCCTGGCGACCGTGGCCGCGGTGTTCATCTGGGCGCTCGGCATCATCGCGGCGCTCAACCAGATCGGCGTTGCCACGGCGGTCACGACCCCGGTCCTGATCACGGTGCTCGCCACCATCGGGGCGATCGCGGCGATCGGCGTCGGGGGCGGGCTCGTCCGGCCCATGCAGCAGCGCTGGGAGCGCTGGCTGAGCCGCATCGAGCAGGAGGCCCCGCAGGCCAGGGCGCACGCGGAAGCGTACCAGCGAGGGCGTGAGGACGCCCGGTCGATGACGGAGGAGACGGCGCCGATCAGGTCGGCGCAGGGCGGCGGAGCCCACCGCTCCGACATGCCTCCCGGCTGACCGCCGGCTCGAAACGGCGGCGCCGCACCGTGTCAGGCCGGGGCGGCGCCGTCCAGGAGGTCCAGTTCGCGGGTGAGCCAGCACACCGCCGTCAGCCGCAGCAACGGCGCGTCCGGCTCGCCGGTGAAGGCCCAGCCCCGGTGCCGCAGCTCGTCGAGGAAGCCGAGCAGATAGTCGCCCAGCGTCTCGCGATCGAGCGGGATCGCGTCGCGCAGCACCGCCGCGTGCTGGTCGACCGCCGCGACCATGCCGGGGTGCTCGACCATCATGGCGAGTTGCGCGTCGCCCAGGGTGTTCATGAGCCAGCGCAGGGGCGAAGCCGCCCATCCGTCCTCAAAGACCACCCCAACACTGTAAAGCATTTCCCAAGGTCAGAGGCCATCACGGCAGCCCGACGTAGTTCTCCGCCAGCGTCGTGGCCGCCGCCTCCGAGGAGGTCACGTAGTCCAGGTACGACAGCTGCAGCCGCCGCGCGTACGGGTCGTCCTCCTCGAACGTGTGCAGCAGCGTCGTCATCCACCACGAGAAGTGCTGGGCCCGCCACACCCTCTTCAGGCACGCCTGCGAGTAGCCCTGGAGCAGCTCGTCGGAGCCGCCGGAGAAGTACGCGTCCAGCGCCTCGGTGAGCACCCTGACGTCGGCCACGGCCAGGTTGAGCCCCTTCGCGCCGGTCGGCGGCACGATGTGGGCGGCGTCCCCGGCCAGGTAGAGCCGCCCGTACTGCATCGGCTCGGCCACGAACGCCCGCATCGGCGTGATGCCCCGCTCCATGATCTCGCCGGTGGTCAGCTCGAAGCCGGGCACGGTCTCCAGCCGGGCCTTGAGCTCGGCCCAGATGCGCTCGTCCGGCCACTCCCCCAGCTCGGCATCGGCGGGAACTTGCAGGTAGAAGCGGCTGACCGAGGGCGAGCGCATGCTGTGCAGGGCGAAGCCGCGCTCGTTCCTGGCGTAGATGAGCTCGTCCGACGAGGGCGCGACGCGGGCCAGGATGCCGAGCCAGGCGAACGGATATTCCCGCTCGAAGACGCTCAGAACGCCCTCGGGGATGGACGGCCTGGACACCCCGTGGAAGCCGTCGCAGCCGGCGATCACGTCACAGTCGAGCCGCTCGCCGCCGAAGGTCAGGTACGGCTCCGACTCCAGCGCGTGCACGGCCACGTCCTCGACCTCGAACCGCACGTCGCCGCCCGCCGCGAGCCTGGCCGCGATGAGGTCCTTGACCACCTCCTGCTGCCCGTACACGGTGATGGCCCGGCCCGGCACGAGCTTGTCGAACGCGATGCGGTGGCCCTGGCCCCCGTACCTGAGCTCGATGCCGTGGTGCGGCAGCCCCTCGCGCAGCATACGCTCGCCGACGCCCGCCTCCACCAGTGTGTCGACCGTGCCCTGCTCCAGCACGCCGGCGCGGACGCGGCGCTCGACGTAGTCCCGGCTGCGCTTCTCCAGCACCACGGAGGAGATGCCGCGCAGGTGGAGCAAGTGGGACAGAAGCAGACCAGCGGGGCCAGCCCCGATAATCCCAACCTGAGTTCGCATGAGGGAAGCATCCTGCCTAAGGCGGCGTATCGCCGAGAGGCTGCTTCCACTGAGTGGAAGAATAGCGCTCATGTCAGGCGGATCCCGCGAACCGGGACGGACAGTGACGTCCAAGGTGCTGGCCATTCTGGGCGCGTTCGACGCCGCGCATCCGCAGCTCACGCTCACCGAGCTGGCCGCGCGCAGCGGACTGCCGCTGAGCACGGCGCACCGGCTGGTGGGCGAGCTGGAGGTGTGGCAGGCGCTCGGCCGCACCCCCGACGGGCGGCTGCGGGTGGGGCAGCGGCTGTGGGAGCTGGGCCGGCTCGCGCCCAACCGGCTGCAGGAGCTGGCGCATCCGTGGCTGCAGGAGCTGTTCGGCTCGACGGGTGAGAACGTGCACCTCGCGGTCAGGGACGGCGTCGAGGTGCTGTTCGTGGACAAGGTGTACGGCAGGCGGGCGGTGCCGATCGTGTCGCGGATCGGGGGCCGGCTGCCGATGCATCCGACCGGGGTGGGCAAGGCGCTGCTGGCGTACGAGCCGGACTGGTTCGTCACGTCCTACCTGGCCCGCGCGCTCGAACGCCCGACACCCCGCACGATCACCGAGCCGGGTCGGCTGGCCAGGGAGCTGGCGGCGGTGCGGGCGCAGGGGTACGCGCTGACGCACGAGGAGATGACCCTGGGCTCGTGCTCGGCGGCGGCGCCGGTCCTGGTGGACGGGCGGCCGGTGGCGGCGCTGGGCATCGTGCTCTCCTCGCGGCGGGCCCGCGAGCTGCCCCGGCTGGTCGAGCCGCTGCGCGCCGCCGCCACCGGGATCGCCCGCGCCTACGGGTGATCGCGCAGGACCAGAGGCCGGGATGCGCTTCGCTGACATTTCTGGATTGTGGCGGGTAGGGGTCCCGACATGCGGATTCTGGTCACGGGAGCCACCGGCACGCTGGGCGGCGCACTGGTGCCCGCCCTGCTCAAGGCGGGTCACGAGGTGCGGGCGCTGAGCCGGGCCAAGCGGGAGGACCGCGGGAACGTCGAGTGGATGTGGGGCGACCTCATCTCCGGCAAGGGCGTCGAGGAGGCCGTACGGGACGTGGACGCGATCGCGCACCTGGCCACCAGCGGCCGCAAGGGGCGCGGCGCGGTGGACGTGCCGGGCACCAGGACCCTGCTCCTGCTGGCCAGGGAGGCCGGGCGGCCGCACGTGCTGTTGACCTCCATGGTCGGGGCCGACCGGGCCGCCCACGGCCACCTGCGTCACAAGCTGGAGGCCGAGCGCCTGGTCACGGAGTGCGGCCTGGACTGGACGATCCTCCGCCTCACCCCGTTCCACCAGTGGCTGCACCAACGGCTGCGCGGCTTCGCGTCGCTGCCCGCGCTGCCCGTGGACCGCTCGCTGCCCTGGCAGCCGGTGCACACGGGCGAGGTCGCCGCGCGCGCCGCCGCGCTGCTCAGCGCCGGGCCCGAGGGCAGGGAGATCGAGTTCGGCGGCCCCGAGGTGATCGACACCGAGACGCTGGTCAAGACCTGGCTGCGGGCGCAGGGCCTGCGCCGGCCGTGCGTGCCCGTCCGCTATCCGGGCCGCCTGTACGCGGCCCAGCGCGCGGGCCTGCTGCTCACCGACGCCCTGCCCCAAGGTGTGATCACCTGGCACGACTACCTGCTGCCGCCCGAGCCGATCCTCTCGGACGACTTCGCCTCCGAGCACACCGCCTCGCCCACCAGCCCGGCCACGCAGCCGGAGCAGGATCCTGACCTGCGCGTATACGGAGGCGACGAGGGGTATGAACGCCCGACACGAAGCTAGCCAGGCACCCGGTTTCATTACACTTCGCCGACTTGTAGGCCCCTGAGCTGTTACTAGACAATGTGTTCGGTGATGAAAGGCATCCCGCTGACCAAGGACTTCGCCAACGGCGGCGTCTCCTTCTGGTATCGGCAGATCGGCCTGCCCACGCGGCGGCCGGCGCTGCCGGGGCCGCGTGACTACGACGTCGCCATCGTGGGCGGCGGCTACACCGGCCTGTGGACCGCGTACTACCTGAAGCGGGCCGAGCCCGGCCTGCGGATCGCGATCCTGGAGAAGGAGTTCGCCGGGTTCGGGGCGTCGGGCCGCAACGGCGGGTGGCTGTCGGCCGAGTTCGCCGGGTCACGCAAGCGGCATGCCAGGGCGCGCGGGCGGCAGGCCATGATCGACCTGCAGCACGCCATGTTCCGGTCTGTCGACGAGGTCATCGAGGTGGCCCGCGCGGAGGGCATCGACGCCGACGTGCACAAGGGCGGGCTGATCCACGTCGCGACCAACCCGGCCCAGCGGCGGCGGCTGCGGGCCGGCGTCGCCGACCTGCGCGCGTGGGGATACGGCGCGGACGACGTGCGGCTGATGGAACGTGACGAGCAGCGCGAACGGCTGCAGGTGGCGGGGGCGCTGGAGGCGTCGTACTCGCCGCACTGCGCCCGCATCCAGCCGGCCAAGCTCGCCGTCGGGCTGGCCGGCGTGGTGGAGGGGCTGGGGGTGGACATCCTCGAGGACACCACGGTCACCGAGATCCTGCCCAGGGACGCCGCTCGCGGCGGGAAGGCCGCCGCGGTCACCACGCGCGGCGTCGTCACGGCCGGCTACGTCATCCGCGCGACCGAGGGCTTCACCGCGAGCCTGACCGGCCAGCACCGCCAGTGGCTGCCGATGAACAGCTCCATGATCGTCACCGAGCCGCTGCCGCCGGACGTCTGGAAGCACATCGGCTGGCACGGCAGCGAGCTGCTGGAGGACGAGGCGCACGCCTACGTCTACGCGCAGCGCACAGCCGACGACCGGATCGCGATCGGCGGGCGGGGAGTGCCGTACCGGTACGGCTCGCGTACCGACGACCGGGGGGCCACCCAGGCGCAGACGGTCGCGCTGCTCTGGCGGATGCTGGTCAAGCTCTTCCCCGCCGCCGCCGACGCGCGGATCGAGCACGCCTGGTGCGGCGTGCTCGGGGTGCCGCGCGACTGGTGCTCGACGGTGCACCTGGATCACGCGGCCGGCCTCGGCTGGGCGGGCGGGTACGTGGGCAGCGGCGTCACCACGGCGAACCTGGCCGGCCGCACGCTGCGCGACCTGGTGCTGCGCCGCGACACCGCGCTGACGGGCCTGCCCTGGGTGGGGCGTCAGGTGCGGCAGTGGGAGCCCGAGCCGCTGCGGTGGACCGGAGTGCAGCTCATCTACACCCTGTTCAGGGCCGCCGACCGGCACGAGAACGAACGCGGCACGACCACCTCCGCCTACGCCCACCTGGCCAACCTGATCTCCGGCCGCTGAACGCCCCGCTCACGCCCCGGACCGGCGTGCGTTCAGCTCGCCGGGCCGCCGCCCTGCCACGGGTCGTAGTCGACCTCCAGCGCCTCCTGCTCAGGCCGCTCCTCCTCGGGCACGTGCTGGAGGTTGACCCGGATCCGGTACCACACGCTGCTGCGCCCGCGCATCCCGTCGACCAGCACGTCGGCGGGCTCCAGCCGGGCCGCGGCCTTGGGGTGGCGGGCCTTCCACCGCTCGAACCCGGCCATCGCCTCGTCCTTGTGCTCGGCCTTGGCGATCTCGATCACCGGCATCGTCTGCTGCCTGCGCCCGCTGCCCTTGGGCGGCTTGGGCGCAGGCCCGAGCTCCTCGGCCAGGGCGAGCAGCCCGTCGAGCGAGCCGGGATGCAGGTCGAGGTCCTCCCAGGGGTCGCCGAGCTCGGCCAGCCGCTCGGGCACGGTCTCGATGGTGAACGCCTCGGGCCGGCACCCCGGCACCTCGTCCCAGGTCAGCGGGGTGGACACGCGGGCGTCAGGCACCGCGCGCACCGAGTAGGCGGAGGCCACCGTGCGGTCGTAGGCGTTCTGGTTGAAGTCGACGAACACGCCGTGGCGCTCCTCCTTCCACCAGCGGCTGGTGGCCAGGCCGGGGGCGCGCCGCTCGACCTCGCGGGCCACCGTCTCGGCGGCCTTGCGCACCTTCGTGAACGGCCAGCGCCGCTCGATCCGGGCGTAGACGTGGAACCCGCGCGATCCGGACGTCTTGGGCCAGGCGACCAGCCCGTGATCGGCCAGCACCTCGCGCGCCACCTGCGCCGTGGCCAGCACGTCGGCCCACCCGACGCCGGGCACGGGATCGAGGTCGATGCGCAGCTCGTCGGGCCTGGACAGGTCGTCGGAGCGTACCGGATGGGGGTTGAGGTCGACGCAGCCCAGGTTGACCACCCACAGGAGCTGCGCCAGGTCGGTGCAGACGACCTCTTCCGCGCTGAGCCCCGACCGATATTTGAGCTCGGCCACCTCGATCCAGTCGGGCCGCTTGGCCGGCGCCCGCTTCTGGAAGAACGCCTCCTGCTCGATGCCGTGCACGAACCGCTTGAGCACCATGGGCCGGCCGTGGACGCCGCGCAACGCCGCCTCGCCCACGCTCCGGTAGAACCGGAGCAGGTCGAGCTTGGTGTGGCCGGTTTGCGGGAAGACCACCTTGCCGGGGCTGGTGATGGGGACCTCGCGCCCGGCGACCTCGATGATGTCAGGCATACGGTCACGATACGCGCGGCCACCGACAATCTTGGGAAGCCGTACGCCGAGGTCAGGGGTTCAGGAAGGAGCCGTGCCTGCCCGCGCCCGCCGCGAAGCGGGCGGCACCCTCGGAGGCGTCGGGCAGCGACACCAGCCCGTGCCGCAGCTCGTTCCGCATCGCCTCCGCCTCCGCCATCCCGTCCTGCTCCAGCGCCGACATGCGGTCGCCGCGCAGGCACGCCTGCGGGAACGCGGCGATCCGCGCGGCCAGCTCCTCGGCGTGGGCGCGGGCGGTGCCGGTAGGCACGAGCCGGTTGGCCAGCCCCCACGCGTAGGCTTCCGGCCCCTCGACGGGCCGTCCCGTGAGGATCATGTCCATGGCGCGGGAGGAGCCGATGAGCTGCGGCAGCCGTACGGTGCCGCCGTCGATCAGCGGCACTCCCCACCTGCGGCAGAACACCCCGAACACGGCATCTTCCTCGGCCACCCGCAGGTCGCACCACAGGGCCAGCTCCAGCCCGCCGGCCACGGCGTGCCCGGCGACGGCGGCGATGACCGGCTTGCTCAGCCGCATCCTGGTCGGGCCCATCGGCCCGTCGCCCTCCTCGCCGACGTGGTTGTCGAGCGCCTTGAGGTCGGCGCCGGCGCAGAACGTGCCGCCCTCGCCCCACAGCACCGCCACGTCGGCGTCGGAGTCCTCGAAGTCCCTGAACGCCCCGGTCAGGGCGTCGGCGGTCTTGCGATCGACGGCGTTGCGCGCCTCCGGCCTGCTGAGCACCACCGTGGTGACGGGGCCGCGGCGTTCCACGCGTACGGTCATGAGATCCTCCTCGGGGAACCTGCCGAGCGTACGCTTTCACCTTGTCCACGGCCAGTGACGCCGCCTCAGAGGCTGACCGCACCTCCCAGCAGCTCGTCGAACGGGTCCTCCGCCGGGCGGTCGATCCCGCGCAGCGGGCCCTGGTCGGCCAGGTGGGCCTCGGCGTACAGGCGGGCCACCAAAGACTTGCGCCCGTCGTCGAGCCCCCACGTGGCCTGGTCCTCCAGCAGCGCGGCGGCGTAGACGTCGGCCATGAACTGCGCCAGCGGATAGAGCCGCTCCTCCGCCACCGCGTGCTCCAGCGCGGACCACGCCTCGATCGCCTTGGTCAGGTCGTCCACGCGCCCGCGCACCAGGTCGGAGGTGGCCAGCGCGCGCAGGTGGTCGAGGAAGGGCAGGTGGGCGCGTTCCTTGAGCATGGCGCGGCGCACGTCGAGGCAGAGGATGTTGTCGCCACCCTCCCAGATCGGGTTGACCTGGGCGTCGCGCAGCAGCCGGGCCACCGGCCACTGCTCGATGTAGCCGTTGCCCCCGTGCACCTCGATCGCGTCGCTGGCCGCGGTCACGCCGAGCCGGGCGGTGCGCAGCTTGATCAAGGCGGGGGCCAGGCGCAGCCGGGGCCCGACGTGGCCGTCGAACACCAGCGCCTGCGCCGCCTCGACCTCGACGATCAGCTCACCCAGGCGGCGGCGCATGAGCGGCTGTTCGATCAGCGGCCTGCCGAACGCCTCGCGTGAGCGGGCGTAGCAGATCGCCTCGACCAGCGCGCGCCTGGCCACGCCGACGCCCATCATGGCCACGCCGAGCCGGGAGGCGTTGGTGAGCTTCATCATGGTGCCGAGGCCCGAGCCCTCGCCGGAGCCGGTTCCTGCCAGCAGGAACGCCTCCGCCCGCTCGAACTCCACCTCAGCGGAGGCGACCGATCTGGTGCCGAGCTTGTCCTTCAGCCGGCGGATGCGCACGCCGTTGCGGCTGCCGTCGCGCCGCTCCCACAGGACGAGGAACGGCGCCACGGCCCCGCCCGGCATCCTGGCCAGCACCACGAACGCCGAGCCGTTGGCGTTGGAGGCGAACCACTTGAACCCGGACAACAGCCACGCGTCGCCCGCGGGCACCGCCTCGGTCTCCAGCGCGGCCAGGTCGGACCCGCCGCTGCGCTCGGTGAACATCTGAGCGGCCTCGCCGGAGTAGTAGCCGTTGGCGAAGATCTCCCGTACCCGATCGCGTACGTCCTCGGGCGCGTGCTTCTCGGCGAGGGAGACCACCATGTCCCCGCCCGTGCCGAGCGCGCAGCCCATGCCGATGTCGGCCTGATCGAGCAGGTACGTCCACGCGGCGCCGAGCGCGGCCGGATCGGCCCCGTGTGTCCTGGCCTCTTCGGCGAAGGAGGGCGAAGTGAAGTTCGCGCCCATCAGGGCCTGCCGGGCGGTGTGGAACGACGGCGGCATGACGACCTGACTGACGTCTCTGCCCCACTTGTCGTACTTCTCCAGCCGCGGCGGGTTCCTGTCGGTCTCCTCGGCGCACTCGGCGACGAGCCCGCCCGTCAGCTCGCCCAGCGCGTCGAGGTGCGGCTCGGCCCAGGCGAGCCCGTCGCCCAGGTGGCGGCGCATGAGCAGGCGCAGGGTGGGGTCGCAGCGCCACCAGTTGCGACCGGCCGCGCCCTGGTAACGCTCGGTGGCGTAGCGGTCGCTGCGCTCGCCGCGGTCGAAAGCTTCGATGAGATACCGGCCCATACCGCGAGTGTTACATATACTCGACACGCGATGGAAGAGCGTAATACCACACTGAGCGCGCGTTCCGCGGTGCTGAGCGCGCTGCTCGGCAGTCACCCGCCCCGGCTGCCGGCCCGCCACCTGGTGCGCATCGGCGCGCTGTTCGGCATCGCCGAGGGCACGGTCAGGGTGGCGTTGTCACGCATGCTGGCCGCGGGCGACCTGCTCCAGTCCGACGGCCAGTACACGCTGTCGCAGCGGCTGGTCGAGCGTCAGGCCAGGCAGGACGAGAGCCGCGACCCGCATCCGAAGCCGTGGGACGGCACGTGGGAGGTGGCCGTGGTCACCGCGGAGCGGCGGGCTCCGGCCGAGCGGGCCGCGTTCCGGCACGCGATGCTCGCGCTACGCCTGGCCGAGCTGCGCGAGGGAACCTGGATGCGCCCGGCGAACCTGGCGCGGGCCTGGCCGGAGATCGTCACGGCGCAGTGCACGCTGATCGACGGCCGCCCGCACGACGACCCCACGCCCCTGCTGTGGGACCTGGACGGCTGGGCGAGCGAGGCGCGCCGGCTGGAACGCGCACTCGGCCGGGCCGAGGGGCTGGCCGTGGGGTTCCTCGTCTCGGCCGCGGTGCTGCGTCACCTGCTGGCCGACCCGCTCCTGCCGCGCGAACTGCTGCCGGACGGCTGGCCCGGGGCCGAGCTGCGGGCGGTCTACGACGACTTCGACCGCCGTTACCGCGAGGTCCTGCGCCACCACCTCGACGGCTGAGAGCCTTCAGAGGCTGACGCCGAAGATCGTGCGCTTGTTCCTGAACTCGGTGACGCTCCACAACTTGCCCTCCTGCACGGCCAGGTCTTCCGGACCGATCGGGAACGGCCTGGTGCGCAGGGTCTGGCCCTCGTAGACGAGCAGTTTGCCGTTGGTGGTGGCGTTGGCCGCCTGGCTCAGGTACCACTTTCCGCCCCGCGACGTGGCTCCCTGGATCTTGGGATGTCCCATGACGAAGGCGTCGACCGGCGCGCCGCCCGCCAGGTCGAGGTCCCAGCGCCCCACCCAGCCGCCGGGGTCGTTCTCCCGGTATTCGCCGCTGATGAGGCGCGGGGTGGCGCCGCTGCGGTCGATGGAGACGAACGAGAAGCGCGGCCCGGCCTGCGCGACCTTCCAGAAGTCGGTCTGGGATATGACGTAGCGGTAGCCGAAGGCGTGCAGCTTGCCTCCGTGCCTGCCGACGCGCTGGGGGTCGCCCAGGTCGTTCTGGACGGTACGCAGGTCGAGCACGTTGTTCAGGTCGAAGACGCGCAGGCCGCGTACGGTGTCGGCGACGTAGAGCAGGTCGCCGTGGCAGGCGATGCCGCCCGCGTGGATGTCGATCGGCCCGTACGCCCCGTCCGGCTTGGCCTGCACCAGCAGCGCGTGCCGGTACTTGAGCGTGCGCGGGCTGACGAACGACAGCCTGATGCCGCGTTCGCCGGCCTCCGGCTTGAAGTACCAGCTCACCAGGAACGACGGCACCCCCATCCCGCCGGAGTCGTCGCTGCCGGTCAGGCCCTGGGGGTACCAGTCGGCGGTCTGCTGGTCGCCGTCGTCGAAGGAGTACCACTCGGCCGGCCTGGGGTTCATCGAACCCATCGTCGCGCTCGCGCCCTTGCGTCTCATCGCCCGGTTGGCCGCCGCGAGCACCGCTTCGACGGAGGTGCTCCCGATGTCGCTCGCCAGCTTGGCCGCCCCATCCGCCAGGTCGCCTGTCGCCCGATTCAGCACAAAAGCTGACTTATCGGTAGGAACCATGCCCGATGCCGCCATATCTTCCTCACCTTTTTCCGTCTCTTGACCAGTCTGACGGAAAAAGGGCGACCAAGGTTTACGATCACTTCCACAAATGCACAGGAGTACCTGTCAGAGCCAGCTCCCGATAGCGCCGCACGAGCCGCCCGCGGTCGCCGCCGAACCGTTCCAGCGTCTCCCGCTGCCAGACCGACCCGGTCCGCCGCGTCCGGGTGCGCTGCGCGATCACGCCCAGCGCCCGGTCCGCGTCGCCCGGCGTCACCCCGGCTCCGAGCAGCCCTTCCCGCGCCTCGGGCAGCAGCGACAGCACCAGCTCCCCCGCGTCGAACTCGCCCTCCCTGCCGGGCCAGGCCAGCTTGGCGTCCAGTCCGTGCATGGCCGCGCGATAGAAGTTCTGGTACGCCTGCGCGAACTGGTAGCCGGTCAGGTCCCGCTCCGCCTGCGACAACGTCAGCCCCAGCAGGAAGGCCGTGTTCGCCGCCATGTCCGCGCACGAGGGCCCCGCGGGCAGCGCCCGCATCTCGATCCGCAGGTGGCCGCTGTCGGCGGGGTCGTAGACGGGGCGGTTCCACTGCCAGATCGTGCCCTGGTGCAGCCGGAGCTCCGGCACCTCGTGCGGCAGCGCGTCCTCGGTGAGGTCGGGCAGGATCGGGTCGTAGTCCTTCACATAGCGTTCGAACAACTCGTGGGCGCCCTCGTACACCCAGTCGGAGCCGAACGTCACCCGCCCGTCCCTGCGCTCGCGCCGCTGCACGTCACGGTCGTCGGCGGCCTCCTCCATCAGCGCGATCCGCGTCTCCTCCCACAACGTCCTGCCCAGGAAGAACGGCGAGTTGCCGCACGCCGCCAGCACCGGCCCGATGGCCAGCTGCGCGGCGTTGAACATCCGGGCGAAACGCTCAGGAGGCGTGCGTACGTGCACCTGCCACGAGGTGTTGGCGCTTTCGAGGATCACGTCCTCGACCGACAGCTCCAGATCCTCGATCTTGACCAGGAACGGCTCCAGCCGCAGCCGCCTGACACCCCTGCTCATGGCCCGGTAGCGGTTCTGGTCGCTCATCGCGCCCCGCGTGAAGTCCTCGGTGTCGAGCGTGGGCAGGATGCCGATGGGCACCGCTCCCCCGCCCGCCACCGCCGCGTCCACCTTGGCGATCGTCTCCTGCACCTCGCCGCTCAGCGTCTCGAAGGGCCTGCCCGCCAGGGGTATGGGAGTCAGGTTCACCTCGATGTTGAAGCGGCCCAGCTCCAGCACGACGCGGGGGTCACCGAGGGCCTCGCGCACCTGGCTGTTGCGCGGCAGGGGCCGGCCCTCCTCGTCGACCAGGAACAGTTCGAGCTCGGCGCCGATCGTGGTCGGCCCCTGGCCGAAACCCGGGGTGTCGAGCAGTTCGCGCAGCACCCCGAGCTGCTCGTGGATGCGGTCCGCGAAGCGGGCGTACTCCGCCTCGGTAAAACGCTCCTTATCCAGATCTCTTCCCATCACCCCCCTCTGTCCTTTTTCCCGTTCATGACACATCACCAGGCGATCACGCCGTCCTCGTACATGTAGGTCCCGGTGGGTCCGTCCGTGTCGAGGGTCGCGAACCGTACGACGACCTCCGCGCCCTGCTCCGGCGTGAGCACGCCCGTGTTCTCGTTCAGGTCGGTGGCGCAGAAGCCGGGGGACACGGCGTTCACCTTGATCGGGGTGTCCTCCAGCTCCTTGGCGTAGCAGACGGTGATCATGTTGAGCGCGGTCTTCGAGGAGTTGTAGGGCAGATGGTTGAACGAACGGAAGGGGGTGGCCGGGTCCACCGCGACGGCCAGCGAGCCGAGCTCGCTCGACAGGTTCACGATCCGGCCGGACGCGGACCGGCGCAGCAGCGGCAGCATGGCGTTGGTCACGGTGACGACGCCGAACACGTTCGTCTCGTAGACCTCCTTGACCTGCGCGGTCGTGAGGGCGCTGGGCTGGAGCGCGGTCATCCCGCCGGTGATGCCGGCGTTGTTGACCAGGATGTCGAGCCGGCCGTACTCGGCCTCGACCCACTTCGCGGCGGCGGTCACGCTCGCCTCGTCGGTCACGTCGAGCTGGACGAACGGCAGCCCGAGCCGCCCGGCCGCGGCCCGTCCACGTTCCTCGTCGCGCGCCGCCACGACGGCGGTGACGCCCTGCCCGGCCAGCAGCCGCGCGGTCTCGTATCCGATTCCCTTGTTGGCACCCGTGATGAGGGCGATTTTCGTCATGTCTCCACGTTCGCCCAGGTCAGGGCAGTATGAGGAGAGACCTGGGGAGGCTGGTATCAACGGTGCCACCCTCGCCGCCGTCCCATCGCGGAGGATGGAGCCATGAACCGCGACGAACTGGCCGAATTCCTGCGCGCCCGGCGTGCCCGCGTCACTCCCACCGACGTGGGGCTGCCGTGCGGGGACCGCCGCCGCACGCCCGGCCTGCGCCGGCAGGAGGTCGCGCAGCTCGCGGGCATGTCGATCGACTACTACATCCGCCTGGAGCAGGCCAGGGGCCCGCACCCCTCGCGGCAGGTGCTCGGCGCGCTGGCCAGGGCGCTGCTGCTGAGCCAGGACGAGCGCACGCACCTGTTCCACCTGGCGGGCCAGCCGCTCGAGCCCGCGCGCATCAGGGACGACGTGCCGGCGAGCGTGCTGCACCTGATCACGTTCCTGGAGGAGGTGCCCGCGTACGTCGTGAACGCCCGCGGCGACATCCGCGCCTGGAACCCCGTGGCCGGCGCCCTCATGGGCGGACTGAACGCCCTGCCGCCCGAGCAGCTCAACGTGATCCGCTGGGTCTTCCTGTCCCCCCAGATCGCCGAGCACCTCAGCGACGAGGAGAAGGGCCGCTTCGCCCGCGCCTCGGTCGCCGACCTGCGCGTCTCCGCCGGCCGCTACCCCGGCGACCGCGAGCTCCAGGCGCTCGTGGCCGAGATGCACGCGCTCAGCCCTGAGTTCGCCGAGCTGTGGGCCCAGCACGACGTGGAGATCCGCCGCGAACAGCGCAAGCAGATCATCCATCCGGCGGTCGGCGTCATCGACACGATCTGCCAGGTCATGCTCGTGCCCGACCGCGACGACCTGCGTCTCATCCTCTACACCACCGAACCCGGCTCGCCGTCGCACCGGGCCTTGCGCGAGCTGCGGCAATTGACTCTAAGCTCATGAGATGCGAGCGGTTGCCTTTGACATCTTCGGTGGAGAGCTCGACGTGCGCGAGCTGCCCGATCCTTCCCCGTCCCCGCACGGGGCGGTGATCAGGGTCGAGGCGACCGGCCTGTGCCGGTCCGACTGGCACGGCTGGCAGGGCCACGACTCCGACATCAAGGTCCTGCCGCACGTTCCCGGGCACGAGCTGGCCGGTGTGGTCGAGGCGGTCGGCTCCGACGTGCGCGGCTGGCTGCCGGGGGCGCGCGTGACCGTACCGTTCATCTGCGCCTGCGGCACCTGCCCCTCCTGCGCCACCGGCGAGCAGCAGGTCTGCGAGCGGCAGACGCAGCCCGGCTTCACCCACTGGGGCTCCTTCGCCGACTACGTCGCCATCGACCACGCCGACGTCAACCTGATCGCCGTCCCCGAGGACATGGCGTACGCCACCGCCGCCGGGCTCGGCTGCCGCTTCGCCACCGCCTTCCGCGCCGTGGCGCAGGTGGGCGAGGTGCGTCCCGGCGAATGGGTGGCCGTGCACGGGTGCGGCGGCGTGGGCCTGTCGGCCGTCATGATCGCCACGGCGGCAGGCGCGCGGGTGGTCGCGGTCGACATCAGCACCGACGCGCTGCACCTGGCCGAGCTGGCCGGCGCCACCCACTTCGTCAACGGCTCGGCCGGAGACGCCGCCGCCCAGGTCAGAGAGCTGACCAGGGGTGGGGCCCACGTGTCGATCGACGCGCTGGGCAGTCCGCAGACCTGCGCGGCCTCCGTCGAGAGCCTGCGCCGCCGGGGGCGTCACGTCCAGGTCGGGCTGCTGCCGGGCGGTGCGACGCCGGTGCCGATGGAACGGGTGATCGGCCACGAGCTGCGGCTGCTGGGCAGCCATGGCATGGCCGCGCACGCGTACCCGCCCATGCTGGAGATGATCAGGGCCGGGATCCTCCACCCCGACCAGCTCATCACCCGCACGATCGGGCTCGCCGACGCCGGCAAGGCGCTCGCCTCGATCGGCTCGGTGCCGGGCGTCACGATGATCACTCCTCGGAGCGCACCCGGAGCGTCCTGACCACCAGCGCCAGCGCGGTGTGATGGGCCACGAGCAGCACCAGCTCGATCCGGCCCGCCTCGTCGTAGCGGTCGCACAGCGCCGCCCACGTCGCGTCGGTCAGGTCGCCGGCGTAGTGCAGGTCGTCGGCCACCTGGAGGACGAGCTGGTCCTCGACCGACCACAGGGCGTCGGGCCTGCGTACCAGCTCGATCTCCAGGGCCGACAGGCCCTTTTCCCTGGCCCGCCGGGAGTGGCGGTTCCACTCGTACTCGCTGCCGGAGTGGTGAGCCGTGCGCAGGGTGGCCAGCTCGCGGTCGCGGTCGGGCAGCGTGCCGTCCTGGAGCGCGGCGTCGAAACGCCGCCAGGGTTCGTACAGGAGCGGGTGCCTGGCCAGGGTGGCGAACACGTTGTACGGGCTGGACTTCGTGAAGTCGTCCCGTTCCCCGGGGGGAAGGGGCCGTACGCGAGGCTTCATGGTCGCCAGCATCTCCCGAGCGGACGCCCCCGGCCAGCCGCCGGATTCATCCTCATAAAGTGTGCACCATGGACTACACGCGACTTGGTGACACAGGTTTGAAGGTCTCGCGGATCTGCCTCGGCATGATGAGCTACGGCGACCCCGCGAAACAGGACTGGGCGCTGCCTCGGCAGGACGCCGAGCCCCTCGTCCGCAGGGCGGCCGAGGCCGGCGTGACGTTCTTCGACACCGCCGACGTCTACAGCGCGGGCGCGAGCGAGGTCGTGACCGGCGAGATGCTGCGCGAGGTCTTCCCGCGCCGCGAGGACTACGTGCTGGCCACCAAGGTGTACTTCCCGATGGGCCGCGGCGCCAACGACCGCGGGCTGTCGCGCAAGCACATCCACGCCGCCATCGACGCCTCGCTCAAGCGGCTCGGCACCGACTACGTGGACCTCTACCAGATCCACCGCTGGGACGACGAGACGCCCATCGAGGAGACCATGGAAGCGCTGCACGACGTGGTCAGGGCCGGCAAGGCCCGCTACCTGGGCGCTTCGAGCATGTGGGGCTGGCAGTTCGCCAAGGCGCAGCACGTGGCGCAGGTCAACGGCTGGACCAGGTTCGTCTCGATGCAGCCGCACTACAACCTGCTCTACCGCGAGGAGGAGCGCGAGATGCTGCCGCTCTGCGCCGACCAGGGCGTGGGCGTGATCCCGTGGAGCCCGCTGGCGCGCGGCGTGCTGGCCAGGGCGGGCTCCCCCGCCGCGACGACCAGGACGGGGTCCGACGGGCGCATCGACTACCTGTACGACCCGGAGAACGATCAGCAGATCGTCGACCGCGTCGCCAAGGTGGCCGCAGACCGGGCGCTGCCCGCCGCACAGATCGCGCTGGCCTGGGTGCTGCACCGGCCCGGCATCACGGCGCCGATCGTGGGGGCGACGAAGGAACGGCACGTGGACGACGCGGTGGCGGCCGTTTCGGTGTCGCTGTCGCAGGAGGAGATCTCCTTCCTGGAGGCGCCGTACCGGGCGCGCGAGGTGCGCTTCTGACCCGGGCCCGTCAGGGACTATTTGTCGGACCGGGCCCCTAAGGTATGGGTCATGCGGGCAAATGAGGAGGCGGCGGCGGCGCTGCAGGAATACGCGGAGCTGTTCGCGCTCTGCGGCGGCGACGCCTTCCGGGTGCGGAGCTATCAGAAGGCGGCCAAGGCGATCGCCGGGTTCCCCGACGACATCTCGGTCGTCGACGTGCGCGGCGTGCCCGGCGTGGGCGAGGCGATCGCCAAGAAGATGGAGGAGTTCCTGCAGCGCGGGAGCTTCCGCCAGCTCGACGACCTGCGCGGCCGCGTGCCCGACGGCGTGCGGCGGCTGACCAGGGTGCCCTCGCTCGGCCCCAAGACGGCGATCATGCTGTTCGAGGACTACGGCATCGACTCGACCGCGGCGCTGAGCGAGGCGATCACCTCCGGCCGCCTCGACGGGGTCAAGGGCCTCGGCCCGAAGACCCTGGCCAACCTGCTCAAGGGCATCGAGCAGCTGGAGCAGTCGGGCCGCCGGGTCCACATCGGCGTCGCCATGTCCCTGGCCGAGCAGGTGATGGGGTCGCTGAAGGCCGAGCGCATCGCCTACGCGGGCTCGCTGCGGCGGATGAAGGACACGATCGGCGACATCGACATCCTCGCCGTGGCGCCCGAGTCCATCATGGACGACTTCCGCGCCCAGCCCTACGTCGCCGAGGTCATCGCCTCCGGCGACAAGAAGACCTCGATCCGCACCACGTCCGGCATGCAGGTCGACCTGCGCGTGGTGCCCGCCGGTTCGTGGGGCGCGGCGATGCAGTACTTCACCGGCTCCAAGGAGCACAACGTCGCCATCAGGGAGATGGCGGTCAAGAAGGGCTGGAAGCTGTCCGAGTACGGGCTCTTCGAGGGCGACCGGGTGATCGCCGCCGAGTCCGAGGAGGACATCTACGAGGCGCTCGGCATGCGGTTCGTGCCGCCGCCGATGCGCGAGGACGGCGGCGAGGTCAAGGCGGCGCTGGCCGGCGAGCTGCCCGTGCTGGTCGAGCTGGGCGACCTCAAGGGCGACCTGCACACCCACACCGACCTGACCGACGGCATCGCCTCGCTGGAGGACATGGTCTCGGCCGGCGCCGCCCGCGGCTACTCCTACTACGCGGTCACCGACCACGCTCCCGACCTGGCCATGCAGCGGATGACCCTGGACAAGGCGCTGGAGCAGCGGGCCAGGGTGGCCGAGCTGCAGGCCCGCTATCCCGGCATGCGGCTGCTGCACGGCAGCGAGCTCAACATCGCCCCCGACGGCTCGGTCGACTGGCCGGGCGAGATCCTGCGGGAGTTCGACGTCTGCGTGGCCTCGGTCCACTCCCACTTCGGCATGCCGCGCGACGAGATGACCCGCCGCTTCATCGCCGCCTGCGAGAATCCGTACGTCGACATCATCGGCCACCCCACGACCCGCAAGATCGGCAAGCGCGAGCCGGTGGACGCCGACTGGGAGGCCGTCTTCCGCGCCGCCGCCAGGACCGGCACCGCCATGGAGATCGACTCCTACCCCGACCGCTCCGACCTGCCCGCCGACCTGGTGCGGCTGGCCAAGCACCATGGGGTGAAGTTCTCGATCGACAGCGACTCGCACGCGATCCCGCACCTGGCCAACCAGCGCTTCGGGGTGGGGATCGCGCAGCGGGCCTGGCTGACCACGGACGATGTGATCAACACCTGGCCGCTGGAGCGGTTGCTGGCCTTCCTCGGCCGCTGACGTACCGGCCTCTCCACCGCCGGCCGAACATCGCCGTCCGAAGGCGCTGCGGCGCCGCACGTCGCCCTTGCCCGGCCGCCATGTCTTCACGCGGCCGTTGACGTTGCGCCCCAAATACCGTTAATCTCCATAACGTTATGAAATTTAACGATAAGGCGTTCGGCGGAGACAGGGGCGAGGGTCCTCCTGAGGAGCTGGCGCGCTCGACCGGTTTCCTGCTGTCGTGGGTCGCCGCCAGAGCCGGTGAACAGTACGAGGAGGTGCTGGCCGAGATAGGGCTCAAGGCGCTTCACCTCGGTGTGCTGACGCAGCTCCAGAGCGGCCCGCTGGTCCAGTCGCGACTCAGTGAGCGGCTGAGTGTGTTCAAACCCGTGATGGTGACGCTGGTCAACGAACTGGAGGCCATGGGCCTGGCAGAGCGGCGTCCCCACCCGCGCGATCGGCGTGCCGTGGAGGTACACCTTCTGCCGGCGGGCGTGCGGAAGATCCGCGACGCCGAACAGGTCAGCGAACGCATCTCGGGCGAATTCTTCGGCCCGCTGACGCCTGAGGAACGGCAGACCCTGCACGCCCTGCTCGCCAAGCTGGCCGGTGGCGCGGCCACCGACAGCCGGAAGGAACCCTGATGAACGCTTCGACCGACGCCCGCACCCACGAGCCAGGCGCGGATCGCACGCGTTTCTGGCCGGTCGGGCTGCTCTTCGTCCTCGTTCCCGTGCTCATCGGGCAGATCCCCGGCGCACTCGCCTTCACGCTCAACCCCGAGGTCGCCACCGATCTCGGGATGACCCAGGTCCCCGTGCCCGCGTGGGTCTTCATAGTGGTCTGGCTCGTGATCAAAGCCGGCATGGGGATCGCGGCCTGGCAGCTCTGGCGCCGGGCACCACGCGGAAGCGACGTCACCGTACCCCTGACCGTGCTGATCGCCGGCTATCTGCAGACCAACCTCTTCTGGCTGGCCGACAGCCTGCGCTCCATCGCCGTCACCGACGCGACCGGCCTCCTGCTCGCCGCAGCCACCGTGGTGGTGTTCTTCCGCTACTCGGCCTCTGCGGCTCGCTGGCTGCTGCCCTGGCTGATCTGGATGCCGATCACGCTGGCCATCAAGATAGCGGCAATCGCCGGCCTCTTCTCCGCATAACGGGCCCCGGAGTCCTTGTTCGCCGAAGCCGTGGCGGCGCTGCAGGCACCGTGCTCGCCGGGGGCGATGGAGGCGAGGGCGAGGGCGGCTCCGACGGCGACGTGCCGTGCGGCCGACGCCGTCACGGGAGGCGGCGTTTGTGCAGGCCCGTGAGTCGCACCAAGACCGCGAGCCCGTCCGCACTCCCCGGCCAATGGCGCTCCACCACCGCCGGCCCCGCCTTCCGTACGACCGACCGCAGCACGGCGGCGACCACGATGGCGTCGTCGGCGTACCCGAGGACGGGGATGAAGTCGGGGATCAGGTCAATCGGAAAGGCGAGGTAGGCCAGCAGCAGCCACAGCCGGACCCGTACACCCCGAGGAAGGGACCGGTCTGCGGCCAGCCGCCGGACGAGTCGCAACATGTCGGGCAGAAGCCGCAGCGACTCCCGCAACAGACCGCCACGGGGCCGCACGACGACGAGCGCGACCACCAGCACCGCCCATGTCGCGAGCACCGCGACCGCCGCACCGATCACCAGGTCCCACCACCACGTCCCGGTCACGTTCCTCCTCGTCCGGCACACCCATCCGCCACCCATCCGGCCTGGTCCGACACATCATCCGCCCTCGCCCGGCAACCCCGCGTCCTGGTCCCCCGTCCAACCTCGTCCGGCAACCTGCGTCCCAACCTCGCAGAGACGGCCCTCGTCCGACAGCCCCGCCCGATGGGCCCGCCCGACGGGCACGTCCGACGGGCACGTCCGACGGGCACGTCCCACAGCCCCGACCGACGGGCACGTCCGACCGGCACGTCCGACGGCGGCCTGACGTCGCGCAGGACCCCGTCGAGCAGGACCCTGTCGAGCAGAGCCCTGGAAGCAGGACCCCAGAAGCAGGCACAGCCGCCCTCTCAACCGTCAGCATGACAACCCGTGGGCTGATGCGCCCGGCCTCACCATACGAAAAAGTGTTCCCACCACCCACCCTCACCCAAGGAGATCCCGAGCAAGATGCACCGGCCCCTACGGATGAAGTCGCGCAAGCTGTGGGCGCGGCTGCTCGCGATTCTGGCAGCGCTGCTCGTGGCCGCCGTCGCCGGGGTGGCCCTGGCCTTCCCGTCCCTGGCTTCGACGTTCTGCCCCGGCTGCTACGGCCTGACGGAGCTGAAGGAGTCCGTCTACACCGAAGACGGCCTGTCCGGCGCGCAGCAGGCGCAGGTGAGACAGACGGTCCAGCAGGCCCGCCGCCTCGTCGCCGACTTCTACGGCACCCGGCGCAGCTCCCCCACCGTGCTCGCCTGCCTGACCGAGAGCTGCTACAAGCGCATCGGCGGCGGCGGGGAGCGCGGCATAGCGGTGCTCAACCGATCGGTACTGCTCTCCCCCAAAGGCATCGACCCGGTGATCGCCGCGCACGAGATGTCCCACGTCGAGCTGCACACCCGTCTAACGTCCGGAGCCGAAGTCCCGCAGTGGTTCGACGAGGGCCTCGCGGTGGTGGTCGCCGACGACCCCCGCTACCTCGCCCCGAAGCCAGCCTCAGAAACGGCCCTGAAGACAGCCCCGGAGACGGCTCCGCAGACGGCTCCGCAGACGACCTCCGACCGCTGCTTGGTGTCACCGTCGGCTCCGCTCCCTCAAACACTCGACGAGTGGCTGAACGCCGCGTCCAAGGACGTGATGACGTATGCGAAATCCGCCTGCCAGGTGAGCCGCTGGCTAGCAGCCAACAACGGCCGCACCGGCCTCCTCACACTGATCGACGACCTCAACGCCGGCCACCCGTTCCCGTTATCCGCCAACCCGGCCTGACTCGGGTGACCGTGACCGGGTGAGTTCGAACCCGCAGCGCCGCGTTGACTCGGGCCCGCAGCACCGGGTTGCCTCACACCGGGAACCACCGGGTTAGCTCCCGGAGCCACGGGGATGCCTCAGCCCCGGAGCCACCGGGTTGCCTCGGGCCCAGAGCCGCCGGATTTGGCTCGGGGCCAGGAGCCACCGCATTGCCTCAGACCAGGAGTCGCTGGGTTGGCCCGGGCCCGGAGCCGGGTAGAGGCTGCGGGACGGCTCGGACGGCTACTGGAACGTTCCCGTACAGCTGAGACAGGTTTCGGCAATGGGGTCGCCAGCACACAGGGTGAGGAGATTAAATGGTTTCCAGGTAGGAAATAGGTATAACGAGGTGATGCTCTCATGAAGCAAGCCACGGCGGCGATCATCAAACCGCTGCCCGACCACCTGTTCAGGGTCCACGGCAACAGCGCGGAGATGCGCTGGGAGTCGATGGCGGGGCTGGGGTACCACACCCCGAACGACCGGTTCTTCGTGCGCAATCACACCTTCACCCCGCTCATCGACGCCACCACCTGGCGGCTGAACATCCACGGGGCCGGCGTGCGCCGTCCGCGCGCGTTCAGCTACGAAGAACTGCGGGCGTTGCCGTCCCGTACGTACGACGTGGCGATCGAGTGTGCGGGCAACGGGCGGCGCTTCTACCGGACCCAGCAGCACGACGGAGCACCCGGCACCCAGTGGGGGCTCGGCGCGATCGGGGTCGCCCGGTGGCGGGGCGTCCCGCTGCGCCACCTCCTCGACGAGGTGGGCGTGCTGCCCGGCGCGGTCGACGTGCTGCCCACCGGGCTCGACGCGCCGTTCGAGGACCACGGCCACGTACGCAGGCCGCTCCCCCTCGACAAGGCCATGGACGACGTGCTCGTCGCCTATGAGATGAACGGCGAACCGCTGCCGCCCGATCATGGATTTCCGGTGCGACTGGTGGTGCCGGGATGGGTGGGAATAGCGTCGATAAAATGGCTCGGCGACATAGAAGTTTCAACAACAGAGCTCTTCACGCCATGGAACACGGTCTTTTACCCGGACGTCACCACCCAGCCGGCGAAGAGCGCATTCGAGCTCGAATGGAATGCGCGCCTGCCCATCGGGAGCCCACGCGTCCTGCGCGGCCGCTCCTGGTCGGGACGCGGCCGGATCGTACGCGTGGAGGTCAGCCTCGACGGCGGACTGACCTGGCGTCAGGCGGAGCACCACGGACAACACCTGGTCAGCGCATGGCTCCCGTGGCACGTCGAATGGGCTCCGCAGCGTACGGGCACGCGACTGCTCATGGCGCGCGCCACCGACGAGACCGGCGCCACCCAGCCCCTCACCATCCCGCGCCATCCGTTCGGCTACCACTTCGACGCCGTCGTCCAACATCCCATTCATGTCGTCAATGGATAGAAAATTGTCACCCATCCGGGCTGAGCTGGCGATTCACGAAAGGCCGGTTCGGCGCACCTGAATTCATCTGAAAGACTCGCGCAGAAACCTTCCGGAAATCCCCTTGTGTGAGGCTGCCCACATCAAGGGAAAAGGAGAGCCGATGCGCCAGCTGACCGCACTCGACGCCCAGTTCCTCAATGTCGAGACGACCACGACCGCCGCGCACGTGGCCGGTCTCGCGCTGCTCGACTCGGCTGACGGCTCGGTCAACAGAGCCGCCCTGGCGGAGCTGCTGCTGGACCGCCTCCACCTCTCCCCCGCGCTCAGCCTGCGCCTGGTGGAGGTGCCCCTGGGGCTCGACCACCCGTACTGGGCGGCCGATCCCGACTTCGACCTCGCCAACCACCTGTTCGAAACCAGGCTGCCCGAGCCCGGAGACGACTGGCAGCTCGCCGAGACCGTGGCCGAACTCCACGCCCGCCGGCTCGATCGTGCGCATCCGCTGTGGGAGATGCACCTGATCACCGGCCTGACGGACGGCAAGGTAGCCGTCTACACGAAGGTGCACCACGCCGCCATCGACGGCGTCTCCGGCGCCGAGACCCTCGCCACTCTCCTCGACCTGACCCCCGACGGCCACCTCACCCGCCGACATCTCCCCACGACGACAACGACCCCACGGCCCCAGCACCCCGCCCATCCTCGGACTCAACACCCCGCCAACTCTCAAACCCTGCCCTCCCCGCAGCCCCCCAGCGACCTCTCTCCCGCGGACCGGCGCACCGACACCCACCCCTCAGGCCACTCCGCTCCACCCGCCGGCGCCCGTCCCACCAGCTCCGAGTCGCCGGCCGGCGCGGAGCCCGCAGTCCTCGCGGGCCCATCCTCCGAGGTGGGCACTACGGGCGGCGGGTCGATGGGTGGTTCTCCGTCACCCGAGGACGGCCCGCCGGGGATGATCAGAATGCTGGCCGGAGCCGCCGTCCGTGGCGTGACCCATCCCGTACGCGCCCTCCAGTCGGCTGTCAGGGCGGCGGAAGATCTGGACGCCATCCCTGTGGCCGCGGGTCTCCCCGGCGCGAAGCTGATCGCCAAGGCCGCGCGGGTGGTCGCCGGTGACGGGCATCACCGTCCCGGCCTGCCCAGCCTCGCGGTCCCGCGGACCCCGTTCAACGGCCCCATCAGCGCCCGCCGCCGCCTCTCCTTCGGCTCGCTGTCGCTCAAGGACGTCAAGAACGTCGCCAAGGCCAACGGCGTGAGCGTCAACGACGTCGTCATGGCTCTGTGCACGTCGGCCCTGCGCTCGTGGTTGCGCGAGCGGGACGCGCTGCCCGAGACGCCGCTGATCGTGGCCGTGCCGGTGGCGGTACGGAGGGCCGAGGCGAAAGACCTGGTCGGCAACCAGATCTCCACCATGGTGACGCCCCTGCCCACGAACGTCGCCGACGCCAAAGAGCGGCTGCAGGCCGTCGGAAACACCATGGGCCAGGCCAAGCGACGGTTCGCACGGGCCCCGGCCACCTGGCTGAGCGAGCTGTGCTCGGTGCTGCCCGCCCCGGTCACCAGCCTGGCCACGCCGGCGATCTTCCGGCTGGCGGGGATGGCCTTCCCGCCGATCAACCTCATCATCAGCAACGTCCCCGGCCCGCAGTTCCCGCTCTATCTGTGCGGGGGCAGAGTTCTGTCCTACTACCCGCTGTCGGTGCTCACCGACATGAGCGGCGGCCTCAACATCACCTGCTTCTCGTACGACGGCATGCTCGACTTCGGCATCGTGGCCTGCCCCGAGCGCGTGAACGACGTGTGGAGCCTGCTGACGCACCTGCGTACGGCGCTCGATGAGCTGCTGGACGAGCGGGTGAACGATGAGTTCCGCGACGGCGCCGAGGTCGCGCTGGTGACCGGTCAGCCGGCCTAGGTTTCCCGCGGGTGAAGGCAGTATGGCGGCGAACCCGGCGTCTCGGATCACGGGTGACCACCCCGGCCACCCCCACCACCGCCGTCACCTCCCACCTGACAGCCTTGCCATGGAGCCTCCCCGCTGACGCCTCCTGCTCACAGCGACCGTCTCGCTCGGGTTCGCGCTCCCAAGCTGAACGACCCCGCCCTGTTCCGGCCAGAGCCCGTCCTGGGCAATGAGGCCGAGGCCGGGATGTCACCAGGAGCGGGATCTCGGGCGAAGGGAGAATGTCAGGCGGAGTTCCAAGCCAGGCCGAGTTCCCGGGCCTCGACGGGCTTCCACGCCTCGCCGAACTCCCGGGCCGAGGTGCCGGCCTGAGAGGGTCAGTGTTCTGGGCCGGCTACCTGGTCGGCTACGCGGCCGATGCGGGCGAGGCGGGCCAGGGCGGGGCGGGAGAGAACCTCGCCGATGTCGTGCAGGGCGATGATCAGCTCCTCGACCCCGTCAAGCGGCATGTCCGGCTCTCTGCTCAGCAGGATCCCCCGGTAGTCCTCGCGGGAGACGGAGCCGCCGGGCAGTTCGATCCCGACGTCCTCGGCGCGGAACAGCACCTGGACCGAGGTGTCGAGGACCAGGGCGAGGGCGGTCAGCTCGGCCGCCGTGAAGGCGCGCTGGCCGCGCTCGGCCTGGTGCACGGCCTGGCGGCTCCACGGCCTGTCCAGGTAGCGGCCCAGCGCCTCGCCCAGCTCGGTCAGCGACATCCGGCGTTCCGCCCGCAGCCGCGCGAGCTGCCGCCCGATCGCCTCTTCTACCCGCATCCCCTCGTCCCCTCGTCCCCTCGCGCCTGCCTGTCATTCTGCACGATGACACCGACAGCCAGTCATTGACGGAAGGGTGCTCGCGACAGTACTGTAAATCTACAGAGTTCCCCGTCAATGTAGTCAATGACGCGACTGATGGTGAGGCGAGACATGCAGGACATCGTCATCGAGGTGGTCGGACCGGTCGGCGACTGCGCCGTGCTCAAGATCGCCGGCGAGGTCGACGTGTTCACCGCTCCCAAGCTGCGCGAGCAGGTGGTGGACCTGGCGGCCAAGGGCGTCGTGCATCTCGTCGCCGATCTCAGCGCGGTGGAGTTCCTCGACTCGACCGGCCTCGGGGTCCTCGTCGGCGGTCTCAAGCGGCTGCGTACGCACGAGGGGTCGCTGGCGCTCGTCATGACCACGGACCGCATCTCGCGCATCTTCAAGATCACCGGGCTCACGGCGGTGTTCGCCTCCCACGGCTCCGTGCAGGAGGCGATCGCGGCCGACGCGCACTGGACGCGGGTCACCGAGCGCGAGGCGGGCAGCGTCGACGAGTGGTGCCGTCAGCACGACCTCGTCGCCGCCTGACCTCCACGTCCGGCGGCCCGGCTTGTCAGTCGACGCTGGTGCCGTCGCCGCAACGTGCCCTCAATGGCGGGCGATGGATGACGGGCTGCCGGGCACGGCGAGTTGCCCGGCAGGGCGCGCTGCTGGGCAGGGCGGGTGGCGGGTCAGGGGCGGGAGGCCTCGTCCAGGAGGGTGAGTTCTTCTTCGCTCAGCGTCAGCTCCGCCGCCGCCAGCAAAGGCCGCAGCTGCTCCACGTTGCGCGCGCTCGCGATCGGTGCCGTGATCGTCGGCTGGGCGGCGAGCCAGGCCAGGGCCACCGAGGCCGGTGCGTCCCCGCGTTCCCCTGCGAGCCGGACGAGAGCCTCCAGCGCCCTGGGCCCGTGCGAGGTCTCCAGGTGGCGGGCCGCCGCATCCGCCCGTGGGCTGTCCACGTTCGCCCCGGGCGTGTACTTGCCGGTCAGGAAGCCGCGGGCCAGCCCCGAGTACGGTGTGCTGGCCAGACCCTCCGTGACCACGACCTCGCGCAGCTCGCCCTCGTAGGCGCGGTCGACCAGGTTGTACGGCTGCTGCAACGCCACATACCGGGCCAGCCCCTCCTCGCCGGAGATCTTGAGGGCTTCGGCCAGGCGCGGCGCGTCGTAGTTGGAGGCGCCCACCTGGCGCACCTTGCCCTCGCGGATCAGCGTGTCGAACGTGGACAGCGTCTCCACCAGCGGCGTGTCCCGGTCGTCCACGTGTGCCCAGTAGAGGTCGATGTAGTCGGTACGCAGCCGCCGCAGCGAGCCCTCGACCGCCGTCCTGATCGTGGCCGGCGCCAGCCCCTTGTGCCCCTCCAGCATGCCGACCTTGGTGGCCAGCACGATGGAGTCGCGGTTACGACGCTCGGCCAGCCACTCGCCGATGATCGTCTCCGAGGTGGACTCCCCCGTCGCCCAGTACGGGTAGGCGTCCGCCGTGTCGAGGAAGTTGCCGCCACCTTCGACGTAGGCGTCGAGGACGGCGAACGAGGTCTCCTTGTCGGCGGTCCAGCCGAAGACATTGGTGCCGAGCGATATCGGGAAAACGGACAGGCCGGTAGTGCCCAGTGATCTCATCCCGCTATTATCCGCGCACCCTGGTTGGGAGGCTCGATGCGGCCCCGCTTACGTGGATGCCTGGTCGGCGCGGTGGTCGCGGGCGGGCTGTTCCTGGTCGTGACCGGCGGTCTGTTCCTGGCGGGCGTGGTGACGATCCTGCCGGGGGTTCACGAGGAACCCCGCCCGTCCGCGAACGAGACCGGGACCGGTGCAGAGGGCCCGGCGGAGAGGTCCGCGGAGAGCCCGGCGGAGGTCGTGGCGGAGCGGCGGCTCGACGAGCGCAGGATGGAGCTGACGATCAGGTCGGACGCCCTCGGCGCCACCACGGGCGTACGCCTGCTGCTCCCGCGCGGCTGGGAGTCGCGTACCGGCTGGCCGGTGCTGTGGCTGCTGCACGGCGGGCTGGACGACCACACGTCCTGGACCGAGCGGACCGACGTCGAGGCGCTGACCCGCGACACGGGCGTGCTCGTCGTGATGCCGGACGGCGGCCGGTGCGGCAGCTACTCCGACTGGTGGAACGGCGGTGCGGGCGGCCCGCCGCGCTGGAGGTCGTACCACCTCGACGAGCTGCTGCCGCTGCTGGAGTCCCGCTACCGGGCGGGCGGCCGGCGCGCCGTCGCGGGCTATTCGATGGGCGGTCAGGGCGCCATGCTGTACGCGGCCGAGGGCCGGTTCGAGGCGGCGGCCTCGTTCAGCGGCGCGCTGCACATCCTGGCGCCGGGCGTCCCGCAGGCCGTGATGGCGGGAACCACGATCGGCTGCTTCGGCACGGACTGGAAGCGCGTCTGGGGCGACCCGAAGGCGCAGCGGGACGTCTGGCGCGCGCACAACCCCTACGACCTGGCCGGGCGGTTGAAGGGCGTCGAGTTGTACGTGTCCGCCGGGCAGGGCGACATAGTCGAGGACCTGGCGAACCGGGCGGCCAGGTTGTTCGCCGGGCGGCTGGAGGAGCTGGACATCCCGGTACACACCCACTTCTACCAGGGCGGGCACCGGCACGTGTACTGGCAGCGGGAGCTGCACCGGGTCTATCCGCGGCTCATGAACGCGATCGGGGCAAAACCTGCATGACTCGACCGTCATGACTCGACCGGCAGGACTCGACCGGGGTCAGCCGGCCCGATGGACCGATGTCGGCCGATCCGGCGGACCGACGTCAGTTGACGCGACGGACCCGCGCGTCAGTTGACCCGGTGGACCAGGGAGTCGCACAGGGCGCGGAGCTCGCCGGCGTCCGGCAGGTGTTCGTCGATGACGCCGAGCGCGCTGTCCACGTACCGATCGGCCAGCGCCTGGGCCTTCTCCCGGCCGCCGGCCTCCTCCACGAGGTGGGCGGCGTGCCGTACGGACTCCTCGTCCGTCGCCCCGGCCGCCAGCAGGGCGGACAGTTCGCGGGCGGCGGAACCCCCGTCGGCCAGCGCCGCCAGCACGGGAAGCGTCTTCTTGTCGCGCTGCAGATCGCTGTAGATGGGTTTGCCCGTCACGCGCGGATCGCCCCAGATGCCGAGCATGTCGTCCACGATCTGGAAGGCCACCCCGAGGTCGCGGCCCATCGCCCACATGGCGTCGGCCAGTTCCGGCGCCCCGCCCAGAGCCACGCCGGCCGCCGCGGCGGCGCCCAGGAGACCGCCGGTCTTGCCCGCGGCCATCTCGGCGTACTCGTCGATGCCGACCTCGCCCGGCCCCTTCCACGGGCGGCTCTCGAAGGCCATGTCGGCGCTCTGCCCCTGGACCAGCTCGATCAGGGCGGCCGACAGGTACGGCATCGCCTCCGGCCGCCCGGCCAGCTGGCTGACCGCCAGCGCCAGCAGCGCGTCACCGGTCAGCAGCGCGGGGCCCACGCCGTACGCCTTCCACAGAGCGGCGCGGTGCCTGCGCAGCTCGTCGCGGTCGATGATGTCGTCGTGAGCCAGGGAGAACGCGTGCACCAGCTCCACCGCCACCGCGCCGGGCAGCGCGGACTCGGCGGGCGCCCCGACGGCCTCGGCGCTCAGCAGGGCGATGGCGGGCCGCACACCCTTGCCGCCGTCGCCACCGCTCCCTCCGGATTCATCGACCCCGCCGCGCGGGCCGCCGTCGGTGTCGGACCGGCCCAGAGCGAACGCGGCCATGCGCTCCCCCCAGGGGTCGAGCACCGATACGGCGTCCCTGAGGGCGGGGTCGAGGAGGCCGCGACAGCGGGCCATCGTGGCCCCGCGCAACGGATGGCTGAGATTCAACTGGCGCTCCTACCCCGGGTACGATCTTGAATCTACATGCACAAGCATGTGATACTCCACCAGACGGTTGACTTTTGTCAGGAGATGTCCGTGATGTGAGACGGGCACCGTAAGCGATGGAGGGATCACAAGTGGCGTTCGGGGCTCGTGCGACCAGAGTGCCCGCGAAGGCGCCCGCTGAGCCGGCCACAGCCACTCGAGCCGCACCGCGACCCGCCCTTCCCCCCATCTAGTTCAGACGCCGCCTCTCACCCATCAGACACGCAGGCATCACGGACGCCGACGCCCGCCGGCTCTCGTGTGCCATCGCATCCGGATCGGGGATCGCTGTCATGCCGCACGCCAAGGCAACCCGCACCAACACACCTCACATCGTTCCCTCCCACCACGCCATTCCCAGGCTCGTGAGCGACCCGGTCACCGAGCTGGCCAGGATGGGCACCGACGCCGCTGGGCGGGTCGTCCGGCTTCACCTCGGGCCGTTCCGCCCGTACCTCATCTCGCACCCCGACCATGTCCAGCAGGTGCTCAAGACGGACTGGACCAACTTCGTCCGCGCGGGCGTCTTCTGGCGGCCGCTGCAGCGCCTGATCGGGCACAGCATCCTCGGCGAGGGCGAGAGCTGGGCGTCGGCGCGGAAGATCCTCCAGCCGCTGTTCACCGCCCGCTACACCGCCTCGCTGGCCGAGGACATGGCCGACACCATCGCCGCGCGCATCTCCGAGCTCGACGACTACTCGCGGGCGGGCCGGCCGATCGACCTTGAGCACCAGATGACCTCGATCGTCAACGACACCGTGATCAAGGTGCTGTTCGGCGGCCGGATCTCCCGTGACACCGCCGAACGGCTGGCGCCCGAGTTCGCCACCTGCGCGACCTCGATCGGCTTCCGCATGCTGCTCCCCTTCGCCCCGTACTCGATCAGGGTGCCCGGCGACCGCGCCTTCCTGCGGTCGGCGAAGAAGATCGACGAGATCGTCTACCCCCTCATCGAGCAGGCGCGGCACGAGAAAACCAGGAGCAAGGAGGTCGTCTCGGCGCTGCTCGCGGCCCGGCTGGAGAAGGAGGGCGAGGCCGACCTGCGGCAGGTGCGCGACGACCTGGTGAACATCTACGGCGCCGCCTCCGAGACCACGGCCATGTCGCTCATCTGGCTGTGGCAGGTGCTGCACGACCATCCCGGCGTGCGGGAGCGGCTGCAGGAGGAGGTCGACCGGGTGGTGGGCGACGATCCGGTACGTCCTTCGCACATCACCTCGATGCCCTACCTGCGCATGGTCCTCCAGGAGCTGCTGCGGGTCTATCCGAACGCCTGGGTCGTCCCCCGCCAGACGGTGGCGGACACGGAGATCGGCGGCGTGCCGATCAAGGCGGGGTCCCAGGTGCTGATCAGCCCGTACACGACCCACCGGCTGGAGGAGTTCTGGCCCCGGCCGCTGGAGTTCGACCCCGAGCGCTGGGCCGACGAGAAGACCGCGCTCTCGCACCGGTACGCGTTCGTCCCCTTCGGGGTGGGCCCGCACGTCTGCCTCGGCCAGCACCTGTTCTACATCGAGGCCTCCCTGGTGATCGCCAACGTGATGAGCAGGTTCCGGCCGGTCGTGGCCAATCCGCAGCAGCTGAAGCCCGTACCAGGGGGAGCCACTTTGAGACCCAAGCAGAAGCTGTTCCTCCAGCTGCACCCGGCCGAGCGGACGCGTGCGGCGTGAGCGTCGGCGAGGCGGCGGACATCACCGCGGGTACGGACATCGCCGCGGAAGCGGGCGAACTGGTCACGAGCCTCATGCTGCGGCCGTGGGGGCAGGTCTCGACCTCCGTGTACGAGACCGGCCGGCTCGTGTCGCTGGCCCCCTGGCTGACCGGGCATCGGGAACGCACCGACTACCTGATCCGCACGCAGCGCCAGGACGGCGCCTGGGGCGCGCCCGACGGGTACGGCGTGGTGCCGACCCTGAGCGCCACCGAGGGCCTCCTGGCGGCACTGACGCGCGCGGACCCGGACACCGATCGCGCGAGCCTGGCCGGCGCGGTGGAGCGCGGCCTGCGCGTGCTCACCACCTGGCTGAGCGGCCCGCTCGACCTGCCCGACATGCCGGCGATCGAGCACATCGTCCCCTCCCTGATCGCCCGCATCAACCAGCGCGTCGAGGACTTACCCGGTCAGGCGCCGATCCCGCTGCCCGCGGCCATGAGCTACGACGCGCTCCACGTCGTCAGGTCGCGGGTCAGGTCCGGCAAGGAGGTGCCGGAGAAGCTGCTGCACGCCCTGGAGATCGCCTCCGACGCCGCCGCGGGGGCGCCCGGCATCCGGCCCACCCCGATCGGCAGCGTCGGCGCCTCACCCGCGGCGACCGCCGCCTGGCTCGGAGAGCACGGGGAGCGCGACGCGCACGACCCGGCCCGCGGGCACCTGGAGGCGGTGGTCCGGCTGTACGGGGGCCCCGTGCCCGTGGGGCTGCCCATCACCGTGTTCGAGCGCGGCTGGGTACTGAGCTGGCTGCTGCGGGCGGGGGTGGAGATCGAGGTGCCGCCGGAGATGGTGGCCGACATCAGGACCGCGATCGGCCCGGCCGGCACGCCCGCGGGCCCTGGACTGCCCGCCGACGCCGACACGACGTCCGTGGCGCTGTACGCGCTGGCGCTGCTGGACGCGCCGTACGAACCGGACAGCCTGTGGGGGTTCCGGGCCGGCATCCACTTCTCCACCTGGCCCGGCGAGCAGGGCGTCTCGGTCAGTGTGAACGCGCACATCCTGGACGCCTTCGGCGAGTACGTCCGCCGCGTGCCCGCCGCCGCGCCGCGCTACGAGGCGGCCATCGGCGAGCTGGCCGGGTGGATCCGCGAGCGCCAGCAGCCGGACGGGAGCTGGACGGACCGGTGGCACGCGTCCCCGTACTACGCGACCGTGAGCTGCGCGCTGGCGCTCGACGCCTTCGGCGGGGAGTCCGCGCGGGACGCGGTGCGCGCGGCGGCCGAGTGGACGCTGCGGACCCAGCGGCAGGACGGCTCGTGGGGCCGATGGGAGGGCACCGCGGAGGAGACCGCGTACGCGATCCAGATCCTGCTGCTGACCAGCGGGCACGCCGACCCGCGGCGGCTGGAGGCGGCGGACCGCGGTCACGCGCACCTGTCGGGCCGGGCCGGCGAGCACCCGCCGCTCTGGCACGACAAGGACCTGTACGTGCCCACCGCCGTGGCCCGCGCCGCCGTGATCGCGTCGTCGCACCTCGTCCGGCGGGCACGGGCACAGGCGGTTCAGCCGCGATGAGCGTCCGCGTCGGCGGCGAGGTCCTGGACGGTGTACGCGTGCGTGTCCCTGGCCATGTACCAGCCGCCGCTGAAGAACACGCACCTGCGCTGCCCGTCGGCGACCCACGCCAGATCGGCGGGCAGGCCGGCCAGCGCCCGCGTGAAGTCCGCGTTGAGCTCGCGGATGTGCGCCGACACCTGCTCGACGGCCGCCTCGGTACGCAGGCCCGCGCGTTCGAGGATGAGGACCGCGTTCGGCTTGCCCTCGCTCCGCTCGCGCTCGAACGTCCTGACGTCGTTGGCCAGCCGCAGGCAGGCGGCCCCGAGCTCGGTGACCTGCCCGACGGTCTCCCAGGCGGCGGCGTCGGCGGGGCCCGGGCCGCAGATCCCGAGCGCCGCCAGCCACCACGTGTGGTAGAGGAACGTGACGGTGGCGTTGGGCAGGTAGTCCGCGTAGGCGGGCCACGGCTCGCCGCCCGTCGCCCAGACGCTCTCCTGCGCCATGGCGGCGCCGGTGAGCTCCAGCTGCTCCGCCAGGAGCGGCGCGTACGCGGCGGCGGCGCCGTACCCGTGGAAGCGGTCGCACCACGTCTGCCAGGCGTGCAGGGCCTGCTCCATGGGCGTGGTGCCCGGCCCCGTCTCGATCCGCTCGCCGACCAGGACGGAGGACAGCCGCCGGAACAGCGCCACGACGTCCTGGTCAGTCCACCTGCCCATGACGCTGCCCATGACGCTGCCCGTGACGTTGTCGGTGATGTCGTCGACGCCGAACAGGATCGTGCTCAGGGCCCCGAGGTCGGCGATCTGCTCGCGCCGCGCCCCCGGGAACGTGGCCGCGGCCGACAGGCAGCTGAAGGCCAGCCGGCTTCCGGCGCTGTCTCCGTCGGCGAAAAGGGCGGTATAGGGACTCAGCAGACGGGCCACATCAGGGGCGGAGTCGAGTGCGGCTCGCAGGATGCCGCCGCGGTCCTCCGGTGGCACGCCCGCCAGTTGATGTGACTGTTGAAGGAGCTGGTCAGCGAGGTCATTGTGGATGCGGAAATAAACGGAGGCAGGCTCGGTCACTTGCCGAGAATATCGTTTCTGACCCATTTTGGGGTGAATTTGACTAAATTGTGTCAATAGCCCGGCAAGTGTGATTACCGTTGCTTGAGAGACGCTTTGCCGGTGCGCTAGAGTCCCTTGATCGATATGATGTCCAGCGTCCCCGCACGTCAGGTGGCTGGCGTTCAACATGTGACTTTCACCGGGTGGATATAATGCGCTTCCGCAAGACGCGGCTGCGGACCAAGATCACGGCCATGCTGCTCTCCCTGGCAGCCTTGTGGGTCTTCGCCGCGTGGGTCACCCTCCGTGAGGGCGTCAACCTCCTCTGGGTCTCCCAACTCGACAGCGCTGTGTCGGCCCCGAGCGACCCTTTGCTGTTCGCGCTGCAAAAAGAGCGTCGTATTTCGATGGTGAGACTGAGCGAGAAGACCGCCCAATCTCGCAAAGAACTGGAAACGCAGCGTAAGCAGACCGACCGCTTCCACGCGGCTTTCCGTGAGTCGGCGAGCTCCGGCGTGGTGGATCTGGCTCTCGACGACCAGGGCGACGAGCGGCTCGCCGAGATGCTGACGCGGCTGGAGTCCCTCAAGGAGGTCCGCAAGGGCATCGACGCGGGCCGGTTCGACCAGACGCGCACGTCGGACGCGTACGCCGACGTCATCGACCCCATCTACGGCCTCTACGGCTCGCTGGCGACGCTCGACGACAAGGAGCTCGCCGGAGACGTCCGCTCGCTGCTCGCCCTGAGCCGCGCCAGAGAGCTCCTCACCAGAGAAGACGCGCTGCTGGCCGGCGCGCTCGCCGACGGGCGGCTGACCCCCGACACCCTGGCCGGCTTCTCCCAGATGGTGGGCTCCTGGCGGATCACCGCCGAACAGGCCGCGACCGACCTGCCCGACTTCGACCGGGCCGCCTACGACAAGCTGATCAAGGGGCAGTCGGCCGTCCGGCTGCAGACCCTGGAGAACAGGGTCATGGCCTACGACCAGAGCTCCCTGAGCCTGCCGTTCACCGCCGCGGAGTGGAAGTCGGCCACCGAGCGCTTCCTGACCGACTTCAACACCATGGTCCTCGACGCCGGTGACCGCGTGGTCGAGCGGACGGTGCCGGTCGCCGTCAACGTGATCGTCCGGCTGGTCCTGGCCGGCGGCCTCGGCCTCCTCGCGGTCATCGCCTCGATCATGCTGTCCATCACCACGGCCCGGTCCCTGTTCGCCCAGCTGCAGAAGCTGCGCGACGCCGCCCACGAGCTTTCCGACGACCGCCTGCCCGGCATCGTCGAGCGCATCGGCCAGGGCGAGGAGGTCGACGTCGCCAAGGAGGCGCCCGCGCTCGACTTCGGTGACGACGAGATCGGCCAGGTGGGCCAGGCGTTCAACACCGTCCAGCGCACCGCCATCGGCGTCGCCGCCGAGCAGGCCGAGCTGCGCCGCAGCATCCGCGACATCCTGCTCAGCCTGGCCCGCAGGACGCAGGGCCTGGTGCACCGCCAGCTGACCGTCCTCGACGTGATGGAGCGCCGCGAGACCGACCCCGAGGAGCTCAAGGAGCTCTTCCGGCTCGACCACCTCGCCATCCGGATGCGGCGCAACGCGGAAAACCTCATCGTCCTGTCCGGCTCCGCGCCCGCCCGGACATGGCGGCGCTCGGTCCCCATGGTCGACGTGGTCCGCGGCGCGCTGGCCGAGGTCGAGGACTACACGCGGGTCTCGCTCATGCCGATGGGCGACGTGGTGCTCGTCGGCCGGGCCGTCGGTGACGTGATCCACCTGCTCGCCGAGCTGATCGAGAACGCCGTGTCGTTCTCGCCCCCTTACACGAACGTGCAGGTCAGCGGGCAGCTCGTGGCCAACGGGTACGTGATCGAGATCGAGGACCGCGGCCTCGGCATGAAGCCCGAGGACCTGGAGGCGGCCAACGAGCGCATCGCGGACCCGCCGGAGTTCCGCATCACCGGCACCGCCCGGCTCGGCCTCTACGTGGTCAGCCAGCTCGCCAGGCGGCACGAGATCCAGGTCGTGCTGAAGGCGTCCCCGTACGGTGGCACGACGGTCGTCGTCCTGCTGCCGCAGGAGCTCGTCCAGCTCGACCCCACGCCCGAGCCGCACGACGGCGAAGGACGTGACCGGCTGCCGCGCAGGCAGCCGGCGGTGGCGGCGGCGACCCGGCCGGCCTCGGCCGAGAACGTGCGCACGCTCAAGCCCGGCCGCCCCACGGCCGTCCCGCGTCCCTCGGCCACTCCTGAGAACGGACCGGGGAGCAGGCCCGCGACCAGGCCGGAGCCCCGGCCGGTGTCGCGTCCCACCCCCGTGGCCGACCCGAAGCCGGCCGCTGAGCCGGCCCCAGAGCCCAAGAGCGCCCCGGCGCCCACCCCAGAAACAGCGACAGAGAAGCCGGCCGACCCGGAGCAGCAACCTGTGGCCGAGTTCACCCCATCGGGGCTACCGTTGCGCGTGCCCCAGGCCAACCTGGCGCCAGCGCTGCGTGACGACACGCCCACGCAGCCCGACCTCGAGGAGGACGATGACGAGCGCTCGCCGGAGGAGATCCGCGCGATGATGGGATCTCTGCAGTCAGGCACCCGTCTGGGCCGCACCCGCGCGGCCGAGATGATGGACGAGCAGCCCGGAGGTGAAGCATGACCCCGTCTACGGGAACCGACCTCAACTGGCTGCTCGACGACCTGGTCGGCCGGATCAAGGAGACCGAGCACGCCATCGTGCTGTCGTCGGACGGACTGCTCATGGCCTCCTCCGCGGGCCTGCAACGGACCGACGGCGAGCACCTGTCCGCCGTGGCCTCAGGGCTGCAGAGCCTGGCCAAGGGAGTCTCCGAGCACATCTCCGGCGGCGAGGTGCGGCAGACGGTCGTCGAGTGGAAGAACCAGTTCCTCATCGTGACCACAGCGGGCGAGCGGGCCTGCCTGGCCGTGCTGTGCGCGCAGAACGCCGACATCGGGCTGGTCGCGTACGAGATGGCGATGCTGGTGGCCCGCGTGGGCCAATACCTGACCTCGGGGGCCCGCAACGCCGAGGCCATCGCCAGGAGCGACCGGTGAGAGGCGCCGGCGAGCCCACGGACGAGCACTGGGTGGATCCAGAGATCATCCGGCCCTATGTCGTCACGCGCGGCCGTACCCAGCCTGCCCACGGCAGGTTCGACCTGATCTCCATGGCGCTGGCGGTGGGCCCTCCACCCGGGCCGGACGCGGGGCTCGATCCCGAGCACCTGCGGATCATCCAGCTCTGCCGCGAGCCCAAGTCCGTCGCCGAGATAGCCGCCTACCTGGACCTGCCGGCGGGCACGATCCGGGTGCTGCTCGGCGACCTGTTCGACCGTGAACTCGTCTCCGCGCAGGAACCACGATCCGAGGTGGACATGCACGACATGAAGATGTACAGGGCGGTGCTCGATGGTCTTCGCTCGCTCTGAGCGTCCGCGCCTGCCGACGGCGATCAAGATCCTGGTCGCGGGTGGGTTCGGCGCGGGCAAGACGACCATGGTGGGCGCCGTCTCCGAGACCCGGCCGCTGCGCACCGAGGAGGTGCTGACCGACCGCGGCATCGGCGTGGACGACCTCACGTCCGTCGAGGCCAAGCGGACCACCACCGTGGCGATGGACTTCGGCCGCATCACGCTGGGCAGCGACTACGTCCTGTACCTGTTCGGCACGCCAGGGCAGGAGCGGTTCTGGTTCGTGTGGGACGAGCTGGCCGAGGGCTCCCTGGGCGCGGTCATCCTGGCCGACACCCGGCGGCTGGCCGACTGCTTCCCGTCGGTCGACTACTTCGAGCGGCGCGGGACGCCGTTCGTGGTGGCGGTCAACTGCTTCGAGGGGGCGCCGACGTTCGAGCTGGACGAGGTACGCCTGGCGCTGCAGCTCAGCCCGTCCGTTCCGATCATCATGTGTGACGCGAGGAAGCGTGAGTCGAGTCGTGAGGTGCTGATCGCGCTGGTCAAGCACTCGGCCCGGCTGCGCGCCGAGCCGGTTGGCAGCTGATCTCCCGGGCCTGGGAGCGCTCGGAAGAGCGTTCCCAGGCTTTTTCGTTCGACCGGGGTGTCGGCCTGTAGGCCCGGGGTCGGGCTCAGGCGACGACGGCGAGCAGGGTCGTCATCGCGGCCGTGAGCTCGGGGTCGCCGCTCGACGTGGAACGCTCGCGCGCCTCCCCCACGGTGATGCCCCTGCTCGCCAGCCGCCAGAACACGTCCTGGTCCATCGAGACCCGCGCGGCCGGCTCGCCCGCGTCCTCCGCCATGCGCCAGCGGCCGTCGCGCCGTACCGTGCTCCACCGTCCACCGGCCGGCCCCAGCACCTCCAGCTCGGCCGCCGTCCCCTCGGGCCGCTCGATCGTGCGCAGGGTGTGCGGCAGGGCGCGGGCGAAGAGGTACGGCACCGGAGCCATGAGCTCCGGCTGGGTGGCTCCCGGCATGGACACGGCGTCGCGGATCTGCTGCTGGTGCACCCAGAACTCGGTGTACTCGCGCCCGATGTCGAGCCACGTGGGGCTGTCGACGTCGGTGGCGGCCCAGGACACGTTCAGGCCGGCCGGTGACTCCAGGTCGTGCGCCGCCCAGACGGCGTCGAGCTGGGGCCCGAGATGCTCCAGCAGCTCGATCAGCAGTCTCGGGCTGAGCTGGCGGGTGGCCGCGACGAACTCCCCGTTCGTCCGCGCGAGGTAGGCGGGCAGCGTCTCGTCGTCGGCGAAGACGGCGCCCGCGTAGCCGTCGCGGCTGCCCGACAGGCGCCGCAGGTAGTCGTTGAGCACGTGTCCGGCGATGTCGTGCACGTCCCAGCCCGGACAGATCGTCTCCTTCGACCAGTCCCCCGGGCCGAGGGCGCGCAGCAGGCCGAGCAGGGCCTGCCGTTCGCGCGGGAACAAGGGGCGGACGTCGATGACGGGACCGAAGATCGTCATTTTCGTGGTTCTCCCGGGTGGCGGTGCTCAGTAGCGCACGGTGATGCGGCCGGCTGCGGGGGCGACGGTGACGGTGCCGCCGTACGGGACGACCAGTTGCGGGTCCGTGTGCCCGACGTCCACGTTGAAGACCAGTGGAATGTCCGGGTTGTACTCGGTGAACGCCCTCAGCACGGCTTCCCGCTGGGCGGCGATGTACTCGGCCTTGCCCTCCGGCGTCAGCCGCTTGTCCATCGACCACGCCTTGGGCCGGCCGACGACGGCGGCGCCGAAGTGCTGGAGCAGGCCGCGCTCGCCCATGGCCATGACCACGCGGTAGACGTAATTCGCGTCGGGCAGCTCCTCCGAGGTCTCCAGGAACAGCACGCAGCCGTCGTACGTGGCGGGCGGCCTGATGTGGGTGCCGACGCGCAGGTTCCAGTCGACGATCTCCAGGCAGCCACCCCAGGAAGGGCCGGTCACCTCACGTTCCGGGCCGTGCCACTGCCAGCCGTCGCCGGGGAACAGCTCGGGCTCGCTCAGCAGCGTCTCCAGGTCGCCCCAGTCGCGGTCGACGTCGCTGTGGCCCGTCGCGGGACGCAGCTCGTACTCGTCGTGCGTGAACAGCGCGGCCCGCAGGGCCTCTTCGGTCTGCGCGTGCATCGCGCCGCCGCGGCCGAACGCGGTCATGATCGCGCCGCCGTAGTAGGAGACGATGCCGAGGTTCCACAGGTAGTTGCACAGGTTGGTGTTGTCGCTGAGGCCGAAGAACGGCTTCGGGTTCGCGCGCAGGACGTCGGGGTCGAGGTGACGCAGCACCTTGATCTGGTCTTCGCCGCCGATGGAGGTCAGCACGGCCTTGATCGACGGATCGGCGAAGGCCGCGTTGACGTCGGCGGCGCGCGCGGCCGGGGAGGCGCCGAGCACACGGGTGGTCGGGTATTCGACCGGGATGAGCCCGAAGCCCTTCTCCAGGCGGGACAGGCCCAGCTCGTACGGGGCGGGGAAGATGGCGGGCAGCCCGGCGGCCGGGGACAGGATCGCGACTCTGTCACCGGGCGCCGGTTTGTCGGGGTAGGCCAGCATGCGGAGCAAGTTACCCGAGCCCCTTGACCCGGGCCACGGCTTTTCCGTCCGGGGGCTGTCAGGGCGGCGCCGCTGCCGGAGGGGCGTTGATAGCGGGGGCGGCGTCAGGCGCCGTCCCGGCGGTGTCGATGTTGGACGGGCGGGCTCAGCCGCCGTTCGCGGACGACAGGTTGGCGTTGATGTGGGCGATCCGCCCCAGCCCGTCGAAGTCCACGACCGCCGACAGGCCGGGCCCGGAGAGCGTGGCCTGGTCGCCGTCGAACCTCACACCGAGGCCCCGGTGCTTGGCGTAGCTGTACACCACCCGCCGGTGGTCCGACAGGCGCAGGCCGGCGAGCGCCTGCTGCATGACCCGCATGACGCGGACCGACTCGATCACAGGCAGGTGGAAGTCGGGGTGCTCCACCAGGAAGGCCGCGCGCGTGCCGCCGCCCGCGTCACCGTTGTAGGAGGTCCAGAGGCCGGTCACCGCCTTGGCCGCCTCGGTCATCAGCCCGGCGACGATATGCGGCTCCGTGGGCGAGCCCGGCAGCGCACTGAACGGGACCTCCGCCGAGGCCAGCTCCTGGATGCCGTGCTGGAGCCCGAAGTCGCGCAATTTCGCGGCCGTCGCCGCGACCTCGGGCGGGAAACCGGACGGGTTCGCCCACGCCCACAACCACGAGCCCGGGCCGGGGGCGGCGCTGCCGAGCAGGTGGAAGGCGGTGCACGTGCGAGGCCGCACCCCGGTGAACTCGAAACGCTGCGCCTGGAGGTCCACGTGCCAGCTGTGCTCGGCCAGGACTTCTTCCAGATGCAGCTGGTGTTCCAAGGAGATCAGGGCGGCGTCGTCGAGAAGGTCGGTGAAAGTCAGCGAATTCTGCACCCCCGGGAGACTATTAGGTCGCACCCGAATCCAGTGCAGTCTTTCCCGAAATATCCGAATAAAGCAGGGACCGAGCGACCCCTGACGCCCTGCTCGGACCGACGCGAGACGTCGTGGTGGCGAGGGCCAAAGAAATGCGATACACGCTGGTGGCAAGGGCATGCGGGGGCAGTGTGAGCTGAGGGGAGCGATGACGGAACGGCGTGACGTGGGCGAGGGTGCGGGTGCGGGGAGCTCGGCGGGTGGGGGCGAGCGGAAGGCGGCGCATCGGGCCGGGGATACGGCGCTGGTGGTGACGGTGCCGGAGGCGGAGGCGCTGGTGGGGCGGTGGCGGGAGCGCGAGGACGGCATCCCGGCACACGTGACCGTGCTGGTGCCGTTCCTGCACACGAGCCGGATCGACGACAACGTGCGAACCGAGCTGCGGGCGCTGTTCCGGCTGCATCCGGCCGTGGACGTCGGCTTCCGGCGGGTCGGGCGCTTTCCCGAGGTGGTCTACCTGGCGCCGGAGCCCGCCGAGCCGTTCGTCCGGCTGACGGAGGCGGTCGTGGCGCGCTGGCCGGAGACGCCTCCGTACGGCGGGGCGTACGACACGATCATCCCGCACCTGACCCTGGGGCGCGCCGGCGTGGTGGAGGAGTCGGCCCTGGACGGGGAGCTGCCGCTGACGTCCCGGGCGCGGGCCGTGACACTGCTGGTGTGCGTGGACGGTGAGCGCTGGACGGAGAGCGAGGTGTTCCCGCTCGCCTGACGCCCCATCCCCGGTTCACTCTGGTCCGGTTCGGTCGGCGCTCGGAGTGCGGGCGTTCAGGTACGCGTGCAGTTCGGCGGCGCCGTGCAGCATCGCGCGGCCGCGGGCCGACAGCCGCTCGTGCCAGTCGTTCAGTGCGCTCTCCAGGGGCGCGAGACCGCCGGCCGCCCGGACCTGGGCGAGCAGCAGGGCGATCTGCTCCAGCGGGTAGCCGCCTCTCCTGAGCTGGTGCGCGAGCTGCGCGTCCCGTACGTCGGCGGCCGAGTAGACGCGATACCCCGTCTGCGGATCGCGGCGCGGCGTGACCAGCCCGGCCCGTTCCCACTTGCGCAGGGTCGCGGGCCGGATGCCGAGCCGGACGGCCAGCGGGCCGATGAACGTGCCGGCGACCGGTGACGGGTCCGGCGGTTCCAGGGCGCGCAGGGCCTGTTCGACGGCCCGGAGGGTACGGCGGTCGTCGAGCAGCTGGGCGTGGCTCTCGTCGATCAGCCGCAACGCCTCCTCCTCCGCGTCCCGGTGCACGGCGCACATGATCGACGTGGCGGTCCGGTGGCCATGGGCGGGCACCAGGGCGAGGAACGCGCCCAGAGCCCGGGAGTGCAGGCGGGTGTAGGTGCGGTAGCCGTACTCGGTGCGGGCGGCGGGCGGCAGGATGCCCGCGTCCTCGTAGTTGCGGACCGCCTGGGTCGACAGGCCGTGCTCACGCGCCAGATCCACCGGCCGGAGTCGCGCACCGGGCATCGAGCGCCTTTCCGTGTTGACGGGTTGCTCAGATTACCCGGTCCCCGGTCGCGGAACGGCCGGCGTCTCCTGCCCCGCGGGCGATCCCGCACACGCGAGAGGGCCCGGCCGGGAAGTCCGGCCGGACCCTCATCGGGCAGGCGCCCCAGGGGCAGGGGGGGTACGGGCGCCCTGTTGGTCAAGCCCTGCTGTGGTTGCCGAGCAGGGTCAGTGCTTCGACGCCTTCTCCGCGCCGACGCCGGTGAGCGAGCGGACCTCGATCTCGGCGTACTTGGCCGCGTTGTACTCCTTGCTGAGCACGGTGCCGATGTAGCCGCACAGGAAGCCCAGCGGGATGGAGACGATGCCGGGGTTGCTCAGCGGGAAGATGACGAAGTCGGCCGTCTTGAACAGCGCCGTCGGACCGCCGGACACCACGGGCGAGAAGATCACCAGCGCCAGCGCGGAGACCAGGCCGCCGTAGATGGCCGCGACCGCGCCGGCCGTGTTGAACCTCTTCCAGAACAGGCTGTAGAGGATCGCCGGCAGGTTGCCCGAGGCCGCCACCGCGAACGCCAGCGCCACCAGGAACGCCACGTTCTGGCCCTGGGCGAGGATGCCCAGGCCGATCGCGACCGCGCCGATGACGAAGGCGGAGATGCGGGCCACCACGACCTCCTGGCGCTCGCTGGCCTGGCCGCGCTTGAAGACGTGCGCGTACAGGTCGTGCGAGAAGCTGGAGGAGGAGGCCAGCGTGAGCCCGGCGACCACGGCCAGGATCGTGGCGAAGGCCACGGCTCCGATCAGCGCCAGCAGGATCGTGCCGCCGAACGAGCCGAAGATCTCCTCGCCGATCCGTTGCGCCAGCATCGGCGCCGCGGTGTTGCCCGCCGCGTCTCCCTCGGCGATCGCCGTCTTGCCGACCAGGGCCGCCGCGCCGAAGCCGAGGACCAGGGTCAGGAGGTAGAAGACGCCGATGATGCCGATGCCCCACAGAACCGACTTGCGGGCGTCCTTCGCGGTGGGAACGGTGTAGAAGCGGATCAGGATGTGCGGCAGACCCGCCGTGCCCAGCACCAGGGCCAGGCCCAGGCTGATCAGGTCGATCTTGCCCGCCAGGCCCTGCGCCTCGGTGCCGTACTTCTGGCCCGGGCTGAGGAACGCCTCGGGGTTGGCCTTGGGGCCGCTGACCGTGGCCGCCTGGCCGAGCAGGGCCGACAGGTTGAAGCCGAACTTGCCCAGCACCAGCAGCGTCACCAGGGCGGCGCCGCTCATGAGCAGCACGGCCTTGACGATCTGGACCCAGGTGGTGCCCTTCATGCCGCCGAAGACCACGTACACGATCATCAGGGCGCCGACGCCGACGATCGTCCACGCCTTGCCGGCCGGGCTGTCGATGCCGAGCAGCAAACCGACCAGCGCGCCCGCGCCCACCATCTGCGCCAGCAGGTAGAAGATGCTGACCACGATCGTGGACACGCCGGCCGCGGTGCGGACCGGGCGCGGGCTCATCCTGAAGGCCAGCACGTCGGCCATGGTGAACTTGCCGGAGTTCCGCATCAGCTCGGCCACCAGCAGCAGCGCCACCAGCCAGGCGACCAGGAACCCGATGGAGTACAGGAACCCGTCGTAGCCGGACAGCGCGATGATGCCCGCGATGCCGAGGAAGGACGCGGCCGACATGTAGTCGCCGCCGATCGCCAGGCCGTTCTGCACGCCGCTGAACGACCGGCCGCCGGCGTAGTAGTCGGCGGCGGTCTTGGTCTGACGGCTCGCCCAGAAGGTGATCGCCAGGGTGGCGGCCACGAAGGTGAGGAAGAGGATCATCCCCAGGGTCGTCGAGGTCACTGGGTCTCCTCCTCCACCTCATGGCGCAGCTTGTCGGCGATCGGGTCGAGCACCTTCTCCGCGTGCCTGGCGTACGCCCACGCGATGAGGAACGTGGAGAGGAACTGCAGCAGCCCGAAGACGAGCCCCACGTTGATCTCACCGATCAGCTCGATGGCCATGAACCCGCGCGCCCAGCCGGACAGCACCACGTAGAGCAGGTACCAGACGAGGAACGCCACGGTCATGGGGAAAGTCCAGCGGCGGAAGCGCCGTTTCAGTTCCTGGAACTCACTTCTCTCCTGCATTTGCTCATAGACCGATGCGTCATGTTCTTGTGTCGTCACGAGACCTCCACTGTGATGCGGATCACGCCCAACGTAAGAGCGCAACCTACCTGTCGTGGAGATCCCAAGGAGGGTTGTTCGCCGAGCCGCTGCGGGCGGGCGATTAGTTGGGGATGGCCTGCGGTGAAAGGTCCGTCTAGCGCGATGAGCGGTCGGCTATCCCAATCACCCCTTTACGGCTCCAGCCGTCAGTCCCTCGACGATGTAGCGCCGGATCGCGGCGAACAACACCAGCGTGGGCACCACCGACACGACCGTGGCCGCGGCCATCGAGCCCCAGTCGATGTCGTACTGGGTGATGAAGGAGTTCATCGCCACCGGGATCGTCTTGGCGTCCTCGCTGTCGATGAACGTGATCGCCAGGAACAGCTCGTTCCAGCACTGCACGAACGCGAAGATGAACGTGGCCGCGATCCCCGGCAGCATCACCGGGATGACCACCCGCACCATGGCCACCAGCCGGGAGGCGCCGTCCACCTGCGCGGCCTCCTCCAGCGCCACCGGCACCCGCTCGTAGAAGCCGCGCATGATGATCGTGGCGAACGGCACCAGCATGGCCACGTACACCAGCATCAGCCCCGACAGGCGGTTGAGCAGGTCGAGGTCGGACATCAGCAGGTAGAGCGGCCCGAGCGCGATGAACAGCGGGATCATCTGGGTGACCAGGAACGCCAGCATCAGCATGCCGCGCCCGGGGAAGGCGAAGCGGGCCAGCGTGTAGCCGCCCAGCACGCCGATCGCGGTCACCGCCGCGGCGGCGGCGAGCGAGACGAGCAGGGAGTTGAGCAGGTACGCGCCGAAGTCGGCGAACGAGAACAACTCGGCGTAGTGCTCGAAGGTCGGGTTCGCCGGCCAGTACCGCAGCGGCACCGAGAAGATCTCCGGCTTGGGCTTCAGCGAGGTGACGACGATCCAGTACAGCGGGAACAGGGTGATCAGCAGCCAGGCGCCGAGCACGACGACCTTGGCCGTGAGCGCGAGCCGCCTCATCGGGCCTTCTCGAATCTCGTGGCGTTCAGGTAGAAGACGCTGAAGGCCAGCAGCAGGCCCAGGATGAGCAGGCCGACCGCGCCCGCCCGGCCGTAGTCGCCGCCGATGACCTGCTGGATGAGGAACGTGGTGATGATGTCGGTGCTGCCGGCCGGGCCGCCGCCGGTCATGGAGTAGATCAGGTCGGGGAAGTTGAGGATCCAGATGATCCGCAGCAGCACGATCAGCGCCAGGGTGGGCCTGATGTGCGGCAGCGTGACGTGCCAGAACTGGCGCAGCCGGGAAGCCCCGTCGACGGAGGCCGCCTCGTAGAGCTCCTTGGGCACCGACTGCAGCGCGGCCATGATCATGATGGCGAAGAACGTGACGCCGTACCAGATGTTGGCCACGATCACCGAGGTCATCGCCCAGCCCGGCGTGGCCAGGAAGCCGATGCGCCCGTCGATGAGCCCCGTCTTGAGCAGCAGGTCGTTGATCACGCCGAACTGGCCGTTGAACATCCACCGCCACAGCAGCCCGATCAGGAACCCCGACATCGCCCAGGGGAAGAAGACCCACGCCTGGTAGAGCCCCCGGCCCCGGAAGTGGCGCCGCAGCAGCAGCGCCAGCCCGAAGCCGAGGAAGAACTGGAAGAACAGCGACACGGCGACCCACGTGCCGGTGTTGCGCAGCGCCGTCCAGAACCGCTCCTCCCCCAGGACGGCCCGGAAGTTCTCCAGGCCGACGAAGGGCGTCGAGGTCAGGTCGAACAGGTTGTAGCGCTGGAACGCGATCACCGCGCCGCGGATCATCGGGTAGTACGTGAACAGCACCACGAACACCACGCCAGGCAGCAGGCACAGCGCGATGAACCGGGCCCTGCGGACGGTGAAGGCGCGGTTCACGACACCTTCTTGGCCTGGTCCGCCCAGAAGGCGTCCCACGCCTTCAGCACCTCGGCCGTGCTCTTCTTGCCGGTGATCAGGGCCTGGACGTCACGGTCGGAGTCGACCAGGAACTGGCTCCAGCCGGGGTAGTCGACCGGCCTGATCGTGATCACCTGCTTGGGGTCCTGCTGGGCCTCCAGGTACGCCTTCCACGCGCCCTGCGAGAACTGCGGGTCGCTCTGGGCCTGCTTGGAGATCGGGATGAGCGAGTTGCCCTTGGCGAAGGCGATGCTCTGCTTGGCCTCCGACAGGAACTGCACCAGCTTGACCGCCTCCTTCGGGTGCTTGGTGAAGGAGGTCGCGCCCCAGCCGGCGTAGCCGACGGGCTGGTAGGCGTACCCGCTCGGGCCCTTGGGGATGGGGGCGGTGGACCAGGCCGTGACGCCGCTCTCCTCGACCGTCTTGATCACTTCCGGGTCCTGGATGAGCATGCCGGTGACGCCCGAGGTGAAGCCCTGGACCATCTCCGGGTAGCCCCAGGAGACGGAGTCGGGGGGCGACGCCTCCTTGAAGATCTTCACGTAGAGGTCGAGGGCCTGGGCGGCCTCCGGGGTCGAGAAGATCGTCCGCTTGTCCTTCAGATAGAAGGATTTTTCGGGATCCAGGGCTTCGCCGTTGTACGCGCTGATCATCATCACCGCGTAGTCGGCCCCGCCCTTGCCGCCTCTGAACGAGTAGCCGAAGCGGTCGCCCGAGGTCATCTGCTTGCCCGCCTCGTACAGCTCCTGCCAGGTGGCCGGGGGCTTGGTCATGCCGTAGTCGGTCCGGTAGAACAGGGTCCGCTGGTAGAACCCGTACGGGATCAGGTAGGGCTTGCCGCCGACCTCGACCGCCTTCTTCTGGGCCAGCTCGGTCAGGTCCGACCAGCCGGCCCAGTCCGTGGTGGGCAGCTCGGCCAGCCAGCCGTTGTTGGAGAAGGACTTGGCCGTGTGGTCGCGCACTTCCAGCACGTCCAGGTCCTTCTTCGTCTGCAGGATCTGGGTGATCTTCTGGTCGGCGCTGTCGAGGGGCGGGGAGACGAGTTCGACGGTGACGCCGGGGTTGGCCTTCTCGAAGTCGGCGATCAGGGACCTGATGAGCTTCGTACGTTCCGGGCTGGTCAGGCTCTCGATCATCCGCAGCCGTATCTCGCCCGAGGACGACGAGCCGAAGCCGCCGCATCCGGCGGACACCAGCGTCACGGCGACCACGGCCGCCAGGAGGAGGGGGTTTCTCACGACGAGCCTCCCGCGATGGTTCTAGACAGCGCTGTCAGTCACGCGCTGTGAGCCAACCTAGGCGACCAGCCCCTCAAGCGCCAGACCAAGGTCCTTGATCAAAGTGTCCGCGGGCTCCAGGCCGACCGAGAGCCGCACCAGACCGACGGGGATGCCCATCGTGGCCCGCACGCTCTCCTCGGTGGTCAGCGCGGGTGCGTTCACCAGGCTCTCGAACCCACCCCACGACACCCCGATCCTGAAATGTCGCAATTTATCGAGAAAAGCTGAGACCTTCTCCCGCGACTCCGTGTCGAGCTCCACGCTGAACAGGCTGGAGAACCCCGACATCTGCCGCAGCGCGATCGCGTGCCCCGGATGCGACGGCAGCCCCGGATGGTTCACCGCCCGCACCCCCGGATGATCGTTCAGGAAGGCCGCCACCGCCAGGCCGCGCTCCTGGTGCGCCGCCATCCGGACCGGCAGCGTGCGCAGGCCCTTGATCACCTTGGCCGCGTCGTGCGGCGACATGGCGGCCCCGTAGAGCTGGTACTCGGTCAGCGCCAGCGGCCTGACCAGCCGGGCGGAGCCCACGACGACCCCGCCCACCAGGTCGCTGTGCCCGCCGATGTACTTCGACAGCGAGTGCACGACGAGGTCCACCCCCATCGTCAGCGGCTTCTGGAACAGCGGCGTGGACCAGGTGTTGTCCATCACCGTCACCAGCCCGTGCTCCCGCGCCCACGCGGTGATCCCGGCGATGTCCACGACCTGGTAGGCCATGTAGGAAGGGGACTCGAAGTAGAGTAGGCGGGTGCTCCCCCTGATTGCGCTGTCACATTGCGCGAGGTCCTCTACATGCGTGTGCGTGACCCCGAACTTCTCCAGATAGCGCAGGAACTGGGTGGTGGGTCCATAGACCGCGCCCAGCACCAGCACGTGGTCGCCGGCCGACACGAGGGAGGAGATCGTCGCCGAGATGGCGCCCATGCCCGAGCCGAAACACTTCGCCCGCTCTCCCCGCTCGAGCGCCGCGAGCTTACGCTGGGCGAGGTCGACCGTCGGGTTGGTCCCCCGCCAGTAGACGTAGCGCTCGTCCTCGTTCTTGATCGCCTCGCCGAGTTCCTCCGCGGTCTCGAACGTGAACACCGAGTTCTCGTACACCGGCGGGTTGACCGCGCCCAGCACCCACGGCTCGTCCTCGCCCAACCGGCTACAGATCCAATCGTCATCCATGGGGGCAGACTATGACAGCTCGCACGCCTAAGCCGACGATGGCCGACGTGGCCAGGCACGCGGGCGTGAGTCTCAAGACCGTCTCCCGGGTGGTCAACCAGGAGCCGCACGTCAGGACGTCCCTGCAGCAGCGGGTGCAGGCGGCGATCAGCGCGCTCGGCTACCGCCGCAACGAGGCCGCCGCCCGGCTGGCCAGGGGCGCGACCATGCTGACGCTGGGGCTGGTCATGGAGAACATCTCCAACGAGTTCTACTCCCGCCTGGCCGCCGCCGTCGAGGCCGCCTCCGCCGAGCACGAGGCGCTGGTCGTGTTCGGCTCGTACGAGGAGAGCTCCGCCAAGGAGCGCATGCTCATCGAGTCCATGTACGCGCGGGGCGTCGACTCCCTCATCATCGTCCCCTCGGCGGCCGACCACGGCTGGCTGGCCGAGCACGCCGGCCTCACCACCGTGTTCGTGGACCGGGTGCCGTCCGGGCTGCAGGCGGCCGACGTGGTCCTGCTCGACGACGTGTGGGGCGGCCGGGCCGCCACCGAGCACCTGCTGGCCCACGGGCACCGCCGCATCGCGCTGATCTCCGACGACGACGGGCTGAGCTCGGTGCACGACCGGGCCATCGGCTACCGTACGGCGCTGGCCGGGGCCGGGGTGGCGGCCGACGACGAGCTCGTGGTGTGCGGGGTGTTCGAGCCCGCGCGGGTCGCCCACGAGGTCACCAGGCTGCTCGGCCTGCCCGAGCCGCCGACCGCGTTCTTCGCCACCAACAACCGGGCCGCGATCGGGATCCTGCAAGCCCTGCGGGAGCGGCCCGAGCGGCCGGCGTACGTGGGGTTCGACGACTTCGCCCTCGCCGACGTGTTCAACCCCGGCGTCACCGTGGTCCGCTACGACGTCGCCCGGCTGGCCCGCAGCGCGGTCGACCTCCTGCTCAACCCGTCGCGGGTGGCGCGGCGGGTGAAGGTGCCGGTCGAGCTCGTGGCGCGCGGCTCGGGAGAAATCCCGGCCTGATTCCAAGACGAGGTCAGGTCTCTGCATGCCCTCGTCTGAATCGTCCCCTGGGCGGGTAGCCACCCGGCTGTACGACTTCGGGGCCGGCTCAAGGAGAAGAGCGATGTCCGAGAGCGACGATGCCGAGACCTCGTGGGAGGCCGCCGATCCGGACGTCTACCTGGACGTGCCCATGGTCAAGGTCGAGGAGCTCGTCCTGGACGTGCAGGACCTGCGGGCCAAGGTGTCGCTGCAGGCCGAGGTGCTGGATCTGCTCAGGCTGAACGTGGGCGCGGACGTGGTGCTGGGGAGCGTCAACCTGACGATCAAGGGCGTGGAGGCGCAGGCGGTGCTGCAGGTGCGGCTGGACAACGTCGCGCGCATCATCGACCGGGTGCTGACCACGATCGACGACAACCCGCAGATCCTTGAGCACGTGACGCGCGAGCTCGGGTCCGCCGTCCACGACCTCGGGGCCGGGGCGGGGCACGCGGTGCGCGACGTGGGCGTGGGCGCCGGCCACGCGGTCCGCGACCTCGGGGCCGGCACCGGGGGCGCCGTACGGGACGTGGGGGCGGGCGCGGGCGCGGCGGTCCGTGACGTCGGGGCCGGGGCCGGGGAGGTCGTACGAGACGTGGGCACGGGCGCCGGTGGCGCGGTGCGGGACGTCGGGGCAGAGGCCGGAGAGGTCGTACGGAACGTCGCGCCCGGAGCCGGAGAGGCGGTGCGAGACGTCGGGACCGGGGCCAGGGAGGTCGCGCGGGACGTCGGCCCCGGAGCCGGAGAGGTCGTGCGGGATGCGGCGGTGGGGGCCGGGCCTGTCGTCGAGAAGCCCGGCGGCACGAGGCCGGAGGAGGGGACGGCGGCGGGGACGGCTGCGGGGCACGAGGTGGAGGCGATGAGCGCGCCCGAGCTGGCCGCCGCCCTGGCCCGCAGGACCTTCAGGGCCGGCCGCGACTGGCTCGACCACCTCACCGGCGGCCCGGGACACGCGGCCAAGCGTCATCCCAGGCGTAAGTGAGGACCCGCCGTGCCGGTGCCTGAGCGCCCGGCCGTGCCGGACGTCGAGATCAGGGCCTCGGTGAGGGCACGTGAGCTCCGCTTCCGTGCACGCCCCGAGGTGAGCACGCACGCGGAGACGGAGCCGGCCGGGGAGCACGCCTCGGGCAGCGACCGCACGAACCTGCCCGCCCAGGTGGCGGCCGGCGTGACTTATCACGACATCCAGCTCGACTTCCGCATCGCCGCCCGCCTGACCGCCCCACCGCCCGGCTCTGGCCTCCCGCCCGAGCCCCGGCCCGATTCGCCGTCACGGCCCGCACCGGAACCCCGGCCACCAGCCCAGCCGGCGCCCAAGCCTCGGCCCCGATCCCCCACCCGGCCCGCACCTGGACCCGGGCCCCAGCCTCCGGCTGAACGCTAGACCGGGGTGCCCGGGCCGGGATGAGTGGTGCGGCCGGTTTCGTAGGCGTCGTGGAGGACCGTGGCCAGTTCGTCGGCCAGTTCCGCGCTGGCCGCGACCACACCGCTCCAGCGCCTGGTCAGGTCGGTGTCCAGGACGATCGGGCGGCCGAACACCTCCCTGACCGCCCCGCCGCCCGCCTCGGCCAGCACCACGGAGGCGGCGATGTCCACCAGCCGGTGCGTGTCCGTGGCGGCGTCGGCGAACGCGTCCGTCGCCCCCTGAGCGACCAGGGCGCCCTCCAGGCAGCTCGTGGACAGGATCCGTACGCGCCCCGCCCGGCGCGCCACCTCCCACCACGCCGACGCCGCCCCCGGGTCGGCGGGATGGGGGCGCAGCAGGGAGACGGCCGCACCGGGCAGGGACGTGCGGCCGGTGGTGCGCAGCGGGGACGGCGTGCCCGCCTTCGCCCACCAGCTCCGCCCGGTGTCCAGCCACACGGTCAGCCCCTCGATGAACGCGTCGTCCACGGCCACGGCGGCCGAGAACGCGGACAGGGGCACGCCGGCGGCGGCGTTGTTGGAGCCGTCCACGGGGTCCATGACCAGGGTCAGCGCCGAGCCGTTGTCGACCCAGCCGGTCTCCTCGGTCAGCACGTTGACCGGATGGCGCGACAGCGCGGCCAGGATGGCGTTCTCCACCAGCAGGTCGATGCGCATGGTGGGCGTGCCGTCGGCGCCCTCCGCCACGACCTCGGCCAGGGTGGCGCGGTCGTGCTCGGCGGTGGCGTCGGCGTACGCCTCCAGCGCCGCCACCGCGGCCGCGGCCAGCGCGGGATGAGCCTGCACGGGCACCCCGGCCACCCACCCACGCCCCTGCGGCACCGAGGAGCCGATCCGCCGCCGCCCGGAGGAGCCATGATCTCGTGGCTCCAGGGTGGGTGCGGGATCGTCGGGTCGTTCGGGTCCGTCCGTCGCCGGCATCGCCGTCCTCCCTCTCCGGGAAAGCCGCTCCCCAGGAATCCGTCACGTGAAGTCCCGTCACATGGAGGCGGCCCCGCCCTCGTCATACCCCCGCAGTCAGCAGAGTCTCACTCACCGTTGTGGCCATCCGTACGGCCGGGTCTCGTGATCGGGGCGGCGGGACGTCACCCGGCGATCTAAAGTCGGACCGTGGCTCTTCTCCCCCCGGCGCTGACCCAGATCCTCCGCAACAGGCCCGAGCTCGCCGAGGTGCCCTCCGTAGAATTGCTCGAACGGCTGCTGGAGCGGCCCGAGCTGGCCATCCCCGTCCTGCTCGACCTCGACGCCGACTGCCACGTCGTCAGCCAGGCCGTCCAGGCGGCGGGCGGCGCGGCCACCCGCGAGACGCTGGCCGCCCGGTTGCACGACCCTCTCGGCCGGCTCGGCGAGGTGCTGGACACGCTGGCGGGGCACGGCCTGATGACGCTCGACGGCGGCCCCAGCGGCGGCCCCGGCAGCGGCCCCGGCAGCGGCACTGTGCGCTCGCGTCACCCCGCCGGCCTCTGGCAGCATCCGTTCGGGCTGGGCCGGCCGCTGCGGGAGTTCGGGAAGACGGTCACGGCCGAGACGCTGAAGACGATCGTCAGGACGTTCGGCGGGCAGCCGGCGGGGCGTAAGGCCGACCTGGTGCGTCAGGCCGAGGAGCTGCTGGCCGACGGCACGGCGGTGCGCGCCCGCGCGGCCCGGCTGCCGGCGCAGGCGCGTGCCTTGCTGGAGTCCATGGCCGCAGGGCCTCCCGTGCTGGCCGGCACGCAGTTCGGTTACGGTCCCGTCCCCCGTTCGCAGCCCGTCGAGCGCCTGGTGCAGGCCGGGTTCGTGATCCGCGACGGCTGGGAGTACGAGCTGCCCAGGGAGATCGCGCTGGCCCTGCGCGGCGACGGCTGGAAGCCGGCGCTGACCGGGCAGCCCCACGTGCCGGCCGGCCCTGTCCCCCCGAGCGACGGCGTGGACACGGCGCTGACCGCGATCGAGCGGGCGCGGGCCCTGGCGGAGCTGGCCGCCACGGAGTCCGTGGCCGAGCTGAAGGCGGGCGGCGTGGGCGTGCGCGAGGTCAGGCGGGTGGCCAAGGCGCTCGGCCTGCCGGAACCGGAGGCGGTGCTCTGGCTGGATGTCGCCTTCGAGGCCGACCTGATCGGCTCGGAGCAGGGCGAGCGGCTGATCGCCACCACGTTCCTGGACGACTGGCTGGAGCGTCCTGCGGGCCGGAGGTGGCGGGTGCTGGCCGAGAGCTGGCTGCGGCTGCCGCAGGCGCCCACGCACCGCGTCGTGGGGTGCTGCGAGGAGCACATGACGCCGCTGCCGCCGCCGTACGGGTTCGCCTGCGAGGCGGGCCGGATCCGGCGCGCGGTGCTCCAGACGCTGCGTACGCTGCCTCCTGGCATGGGCGCGGACGCGGACAGGATGCGCGAGGCGGTGGCCTGGCGCACGCGGGCGATGGCGGAGGTGCCGGAGGCGGCCGGCACGTTCGTCGCCGCGGCCCTGCGCGAGGCCGAGTGGCTCGGCATCGTGTCCGGCGGGGCACTCACGACGCTCGGACGGGCCCTGCTCGACTCCCGTGGAGCGCACCCGGCATCCGGACACACCCTGGCCGACCCCGGCGGGACGCACACGACACCCGGACACACCCCGCCCGGCTCCGGCGACGTGGACGCGCTCTTCCCCGCCCCGGTCACGACCGTGACCCTGCAGAACGACCTGACCGCCGTCGTCACCGGCGCCCCCTCCCCCGAGCTGGCCGCCTTCCTCGACCTGGCCGCCGACCTCGAATCGCGCGACCGGGCGAGCGTGTGGCGCTTCTCGGAGTCGAGCGTGCGCAGGGCGCTCGACCAGGGCACGGACGCCGAGACGCTGCTGTCAGGGCTGGCCCGTTTCGCCGCCAAGGCGATCCCGCAGCCGCTGAGCTACCTGATCACCGACACGGCCCGCAGGCACGGCACCGTCAAGGTCGGCGCGGCCCCGTCCGTCGTGATCGCCGACGACCCCGCTGTCATCACCGAGTTGTGCGCCGCGAAGGCGCTGCGCAAGGCGGGCCTGCGGCGGATCGCGCCGACGGTCGCGCTCGGCACGCTGCCTCCCGGCGAGACGCTGCGGCTGCTGCGGCAGGCCGGTCACGCCCCGGTCGGCATAGCCGCCGACGGGACGATCCAGGCCGAACGCCCCGAGCGTCGGCGCCTGCCCGTTGAGCCGGACCCCGGCGAGGCAGGCTTCGACGCCGAGGCCGCCGCCCTGCTCATGCTCGGAAGTCCCGACCGGCCCGCGCCCGGCTCGGCCGAGCAGGCGCTCCAGGACGCGGCCGTGACCGACGAGCCGATCGTGATCGTCTGGAAGCGGGGCGAGCACTACATGGACGACCTGGAGTTCGGGCCGGGCACGGTCATCGGCTACTGCCACGACTGCGACGAAGTCCACCGGATGGAGCGGGCCAAGATCAAGAAGGCGTACCTCCTGCAGAGCTAGGACGAGCGGGGCCGCCAGTCGCCGCGGTCGAGGTCGAGGTTCTCCGGGGTGTGCAGCCTGACCATGGTCCTGGCCGTGCCGGGCGGCACCCGGTGCGGGGTCAGGAACGACACGGCCACCATCACCGCGAACGCGATCGGCACGGTCCACGCCGCCGGCTGCGCGAGCAGGGCGCCGGCCAGGCCGGACGCCGGGCCGCCGATGATGGTCGCGAGGACCGCCGCGCAGGCCAGCCCGCCACCGACGAAGAGCCCGGCCAGAGCCCCTGTCGTGGTCAGGCGGCGCCACCAGATGCCGAGGACGAGCAGCGGGCAGAACGACGAGGCCGCCACGGCGAAGGCCAGCCCCACCACGTCCGCCACCGGCAGCGCCCGCGCCCACAGCGCCAGGGCCAGCGGCACCGCCACCGCCATCAGGGTGGCGATCCTGAACGAGCGCACCCCACCCTTGAGCAGGTCCTGGGCGATCACGCCTGCCACGGACACGGTGAGCCCCGAGGACGTGGACAGGAACGCGGCGAACGCCCCCGCGGTGACCAGGGCGGTGAGCAGGTCGCCGAGGGTGCCGCCGATCATGCGGGCGGGCAGCGTGAGCACCACCGTGTCGGTACGGACGAGGTCGGGGGCGTACATGCGGCCCAGCCAGCCGTACACGGCGGGCAGCAGGTAGAACGCGCCGAGCAGCGAGAGCACGACCAGCGTCGTACGGCGCGCGGCCCGGCCGTCGGGGTTGGTGTAGAAGCGGACGAGCACGTGCGGCAGCCCCATGGTGCCCAGGAACGTGGCCAGGATCAGCGAGTACGTCGAGTAGAGCCCGTACTCCCTCACCCCGCCCAGCGGCATCTGCCAGGTGAGCGCGTCCGCGGCGCTCACGGCGGGCGCGCCGTCGGCCCGCCAGGCCAGCAGCAGGAAGACCAGCGGCACGGCCAGCGCGGTCAGCTTCAGCCAGTACTGGAACGCCTGCACGAACGTGATCGAGCGCATGCCGCCCGACAGCACGTTCACCGCCACGACGACGGCGACGAGCAGCCCGCCGACCCACACGGGCGCGCCGGTGATCGTGCGCAGCACGAGCCCGGCGCTCTGGAACTGCGGCATCAGGTAGAGCCCGCCGATGAGTACGACGAGCACGCTGGCCGTGCGGCGCACGGTCATCGACTCCAGCCTGGCCTCGGCGAAGTCGGGCAGCGTGTACGCCCCCGAGCGCCGCAGCGGCGCCGACACCAGCACCAGCAGCACCAGGTAGCCGCCGGTCCAGCCGACGGGCAGCCACAGCATGTCCACGCCGAAGGACAGGATGAGCCCGGCGATGCCCAGGAACGAGGCCGCCGACAGGTACTCGCCGCCGATGGCCGAGGCGTTCCAGAGCGGGCTGACCGTGCGCGAGGCGACGTAGAAGTCGGAGGTGGTGCGGGAGAACCTGATGCCGAACGCGCCGATGAGCACGGCCGCCAGCATGACCACGAGCACCGCCGCCAGGCTCATCGGCGTTCGACCAGCTCGGCGAAGTGCCGCTCGTTGCGTTCGGCCTGGCGGACGTAGAGCCAGGCGCCGATGACGAAGGCGGGGTAGAGCAGCCCGCCCAGCACCGCCCACGGGAGCGGCACGCCGAGCAGGTGCACCTCGCGCAGGTCGGGCAGGAGCAGGAACAGCAGCGGCAGGCCGCCGATCACGCAGGCCAGCACCGTGCAGACGAACAGGGCCAGCCGGAACTGGGTGCGCAGCAGCGAGTGCATGTAGACCTCGCCCAGCCGGGTCTGCTCGTCGATCTCGCGCAGGGCCGGATAGCGGGGCCGGCGGGCGGCGGCCGTCCTGGGGCTGGTGACGGTGACGCGGCGGGGCACGTCGGCACGGCGGCGCGGTACCTGGCTCATTCCTGCCTGCCCTTCCTGGCCCGCCGCACCAGCAGGTCGCGCAGCTCCCGGGTGTGCCGCCGGCTGACCGGCAGCTCGGTCTCGCCCACGCGCACGGTGCACCTGCCCGAGTCGATGTGCAGCTCCTCGATGTGTTTGACGGCCACCAGGTGGCTGCGGTGCACCCGGATGAAGCCCGCGGAGGCCCACCGTTCCTCCAGCGTGGCCAGCGGGATGCGGACGAGGTGGCTGCCCGCGGCGGTGTGCAGCCGCGCGTAGTCGCCGTGCGCCTCCACGTAGATGACGTCGGCGCTGGAGACGAATCGCGTCACCCCGCCCAGTTCGACCGGGATCGTGTCGCTCTCGCCGCCTTCGACGGGCACGTCGGCCGAGACCGCCACCCGCCTGATCGCCTCGGCCAGCCGCTCCGGCCGTACGGGCTTGAGCAGGTAGTCCTCGGCCTTGATCTCGAAGGCGTCCACCGCGTGCTCCTCGTACGCGGTCACGAACACCACGCGGGGCGGGTTGGCGAACTGCGACAGCAGCCGGCCGAGCACGACGCCGTCCAGGCCGCGCATCCTGATGTCGAGGAACACGGCGTCGATCGGCCGCCCGTCCGCGATGGCGCGGTCGAGCAGCCGTAGCGCCGCGGCGCCGTCCCTGGCCGTGGCCACCTCGCCGATGCGGGGATCGGCGCGCAGGAGGTACGACAGGTCTTCGAGGGCCGGCAGTTCATCATCAACCGCCAGTACCCGGAGTTGTGCCATAGACAGTGACTAAACCGACAACAAAGATCGAGGTCAACGGGCAGAGACGCCTGGGTGATATTTCGGCAACCTGATGTTGACCTTGGTGCCCGCACCGCCGGCCGTTTCGACGACCAGACCGTACTCGTCGCCGTACACCTGACGCAGCCGCTCGTCCACGTTCGCCAGCCCGACGCCGCCCGCCGGAGCGATGTCACCTGCGAGAATGCGGCGCAGCCGCTCAGGGTCCATGCCGAGCCCGTCGTCCTCGACGCTGATGCGGCACTCCGCGCCCGCGTCCTCGGCGATGATCGTGATCCGGCCGACACCGTTCTTGCTCTCAAGCCCGTGCCGGACGGCGTTCTCGACCAGCGGCTGCAGGCACAGGAACGGCACCGCCACCGGCAGCACCTCCGGCGCGATGCGCAGCGTCACCTGCAACTGGTCGCCGAACCTGGCCCGCTCCAGGATCAGGTAGCGGTCGATCGAGCGCAGCTCCTCGGCCAGGGTGGTGAACTCGCCATGCCTGCGGAAGGAGTAGCGGGTGAAGTCGGCGAACTCCAGCAGCAGCTCCCTGGCCCGCTCGGGGTCGGTGCGGACGAAGGAGGCGATCGTGGTGAGGGAGTTGTAGATGAAGTGCGGGGAGATCTGCGCGCGCAGCGCCCGCACCTCGGCCTCCATCAGTAAAGTGCGCGAGCGGTCGAGCTCGGCCAGCTCCAGCTGTGAGTCCACCCAGCCGGCGACCTCCTGCGCGGCCCTGACGAGCCCGGCCGAGGTGTTCTGCCCGTAGGCGGCCAGCGCGCCGACCACGCGGTCGTCGGTGGTCAGGGGCACGACCACGGCGTGCCTGATGGGGCATTCGAGCAGGTCGCAGTCGATGGTCAGGACCTGGGTGCGGCCGTCCTTGAGGGTGGCCGCCGCGTGCTCGAACGCCTGCTCGGCGTGGTGGTCGTCGCCGGCGCCGTCGTAGACGAGCAGGCGTTCGCCGTCGGTGACGGCCACGGCGGCCGAGCCGAGCAGGGCGCGCAGGTGACGCGAGGCGCGCTCGGCGCCGTCCGCGGTCAGGCCGGCCCGCAGCGGCGGCCCGGCCATCGAGGCGGTGTGCAGGGTCTCGAACGTGGCCCGCTCCGCCGGGCTGGTGCCCAGCTCCCTGCGGCCCCGCATGACCCGCCACAGCACGATCGACGGCACGCCGACGAGCACCGCCACGACGACCACGTCGACCAGGTATTCCACGCCGCCTGAGCCTAGCTCAGAGAGCTTGCTCGATGAGGGCGGCGTAGGACTCGGCCTCCTCGGCGGAGTCGTACTTGGTGCGCGGCCAGAAGAAGCCGCGCAGGCCGTCCTTCTTCTGCCGGGGCACCACGTGCACGTGCAGGTGGGCCACGCTCTGGCTGACCCGGTTGTTCATGGCGACGAACGTGCCGCCGGCCTTCAGCCCCTCCTCGACGGCGCGGGCCATGGCCTGGACGCGCTCGAAGAACGGGCCCACCTCGCGCAGGTCGGTGAGCGTCTCGACGTGTACGCGCGGCACGACCAGCACATGGCCCTTGAAGACCGGCCGGACGTCGAGGAAGGAGACGGCCACCTCGTCGGAGCTCACCACGTGGGCGGGCCGCTCACCGGCGATGATCTCGCAGAACAGGTCGCCGCTCACCGGCCGGCTCCCCGGGTGGGGTGGTCCCTGAAGGCGGTCCAGCTCGTCACGTTGGGCTCCGACCAGCGCTCGGGCGCGTGCAGGAAGTGCTCGCCGACGCGTTCGCGCAGCCGCTCGGGCACCTCGGCCACCTTGGCGCCCCTGCAGTGGTAGACGAGCCCGCCGCCGCGCCGCCCCATCGCCATCCACGGCAGCCACGGCGAGACCCGGCACCAGGAGAACACGCACGGGACGTCCGGCACGCCGGACTCCAGGTCCGCGGCCGAGACGAAGAACTGGAACAGCTCCAGCGCCCGGTAGGTGTCACTGGCCGAGTTGTCCGGATAGTCGGCGACCTTGAGCGGCGAGGGGTAGGCCAGGCGCACATCCACGTTGTAGACGATCTGGCCGCCGAGCCGCGTCTCCGGCACCGGGGAGGCGCCGAGCCGCTGGTTGACCGGGTCGTTGAAGACGTGGCGCACCTCGACCGTGCGGCCGGTGAACGGGTTGTCCCAGGTGTCGAGCACCTGCCTGCTCGCCGGATCGAGGTAGAGCGCGGCCTCCCTGGTCAGGAGCTGCCGGCCGGTGCCGGTCTCGACCGCCCTGGCCACGTTGAGCCCCTCGAACCCGAACAGGTGGTGCGGCCCGTCGTCGTCCTGGTAGCCGTAGACGTCGCCGGTCCAGTACGAGATCACCTCCGCGCCGTCGGACGAGGCGCGGACCCGGATGAAGTCCATGATCTGGAGACTAGCCGACCACTTAGCGACACCGCGTTGCTATGTTGGGGACATGGTTGGGGACATTGACGTTCGCCGCCTTACTCATCCCGCTCGGCCGGATGGGCGACGTACGCGGCAGGCGTAAGACGTTCGCGCTCGGGCCGGCGGTGTTCCTGGTGGCGAGCCTGCTGGCCGCGGCGGCGGGCGACGCCGCGCTGCTGATCGGCCATGACCGACCGCCTGCCGGACCAGTCGCAGCTCGCCAGGGCCGTACGCGAGAGCGCCGGGGCGGCCGTCGCCTCCATCAGGGACCCCGCGCGGCACGCCGCGGCCGTGGCCGCCGCCGCCGAGGCCACCCGCCGGGTCACCGTCGTCACGGGGCTCGTGCTGTTCCTGGGGGTCGGGGCGACGCTGCTGCTGCCCGATACTGGAGGCAGGCGACCCGAGGAGGAGTGAGGCGGTGCCGAGGATCAGCGCGGCCACGGTGGCCGACCACCGTGCCGGCCGGCACGCGGCCCTGCTGGCGGCCGCGCTGGAGATCCTGGTCGCCGAGGGCCCGGCCGGGCTGACCCCGGCCGCCGTCGGGGCCCGCGTGGGGCTGGCCCGCTCCAGCGTCTACCGCTACTTCTCCTCCACCGCCGGCATCCTGGCCCAGCTCGTCGAGGACGCCGTCCCGCGCTGGCGGGCTCGGCTGGAGGGCGTCACGTCGGTGCCGGGCGGCCTGCGGGAGCGGGTGCGCGAGTTCGGGGTCGTGACGCTGTCGTTCGTGGCGAGCCCCGACTACGCGGTGCTGCGCGCGGTGGTCTCGGCCGAGCTGCCGCCCGCCTGCCGGGTCCGGCTCGAGCTGCACGAGACGATGATCGCCCCGCTCCGCGACGTCCTGGCCGAGGCCGGCCACGAGCATCCCGACCTGGTGGCCCACCTGGGGTGGAGCATCCTGGGCGAGGGGCGGCGGCGGCTCGCGGCGGGCGCGGATCCCGAGGTGGTCAGGGAGACGACGCTCGACGTGCTGTGCCGCGCGATGGCGGTCTGAGAGCTCTCCCGCTCCTGATCCGGGGCCGGTACGTCACGACTCGGGCCACCCGTCGCGACATCGGGACCTGGACCTGCGCCGGGGCCTCGACCTGGGCCTGGAGCGCTCATTCCGCCACGGTAACGGCGAAGATCGCCTCGCCCGACTGCCTCTTGCCGTCCTCCGTGGACGGTGTCCTGGCCTGGCCGCACCGCCAGCAGTCGAACAGCCGCACCTCGGTCGTGCCCGGCCGCTTGCCGTTGAAGACGAAGTAGCTGGTGCCGCCCGAGCCCGGGGCGTCGCCCTCGCTCTCGCGTTCCTTGCTGATGAACGAGGCCACCTTCGCGTCCGGCACCTCCGCCAGCTCCCAGCTGTCGCCCACCGACGGGTTGTCGGGAACGGCCAGCGAGAACCGCTGCCCCGGGCGCACCCGCACCTGCACGGTCGCGCCCTTCGAGCCCTTGATCACCTTGCCGTAGTCGTTCACCGCCGACCCGGCGCCGCACGCCGTCAGCGGCGCCACCAGGGCCAGGAGCAGGGCCGGCAGGACGGCAGCCGTCGCACGCATCACCCGGGCAGGCTATCGGCCTCAGGCGGCCCGCGCGGCACCGCGTCCGGCGAGCCGCCCACAGGGAGCATCGGCGGCCTGCTTGCCGCGCCTACTGACGGCGCTCACTTATGGGGCCTACTTATGGGACCGCCGCCTCATCATGCGCCGCGCCACGAACGCGACCACCACGCCCGCCAGCGCGACGAGCACCACCGGCCGCTTCCTCGCCCCGGCCGCCACGTCCTTGACCTGGTCGGGCGTGCTCGTCCTGACCTTCTCCGCCACGTCCGCGGCCTTGTCCTTGGCCAGTTCCGCGGCGTGTCCCGCCTTGTCCTTGGCCAGTTCCGCGGCGTGTCCCGCCTTGTCCTTGGCCAGCTCCGCCGCGTGGCCGGCCCGGTCCTTGGCCAGTTCGGCGGCGTGCCCGGCGCGGTCCTTGGCGACCTCCGCCACGTGCCCCGCCCGGCCCTTCACGTCCGTCTTGGCCGCCAGCGCACTGACGGTCTCGCCCAGCTCCCGCCGGGTCTTCTCGATATCTCTGCGCACGTCGTCCTCATCCTTCTGCTCGTCGTTTTGCCGGCGGGCCCCGCCCGCGGGCTCCTGTTCGGTCCGATGGCTCCCGGCGGCCTCGGACCGTTCGTCCGGGACGGGGGGCTCGGGCACGAACGTCTCGTGTTCCTGCCGGGCCTCCTCGGCCCGGTGCGCGTTCTCCGCCGCGCCCGGCCTGGTCGGGGGTACGTTGATCGACTCGCGCTCGGTCGGCGTGCCCACGGTCGCTCTGCGGGAGCCGACGTCGCCGGCGTGCTGCTCGCTGTATCCGGGGTCCGTCTCGCTCATCGCCGTACCCTCTCCTTGACCATGTCGAAGTCGGCCTTGACGCTCGCGATGGTCTCTTGGGGCACCGGCGGCCCGGCCTGCTTGACCTCGTTCTTGCCGATGAGCCCGAGAAGGGCGGCGGCGACGAACAGCACGGCCGCCACGATGGCGGCGGCCACCCAGCCGGGCAGCACCAGAGCGAGGAGCATGACGACGGCGGCCACGAGGGTCGCACCGCCGAAGAACGCGGCCACACCGGCCGCACCGAACAGGCCCGCGCCGAACCCGGCGCGCTTGCCCTTCTCCGCCAGCTCCAGTCTGGCCAGGCGGAGCTCGTCCTTCACGAGCCGGGAGACCTGCTCGGAAAGGTCGTTGACCAGCTTGTGGGTGTCGTTCACGTCGTTCGCCTCCTCCGCTGAGGAAGGCGACTACCCAGACGGCCGGCCTTTTATCACGCGCCCGTCAGCGCTTGGCGGCCCTGATCAGGAACTTGAAGACCGACGCCACGGGGTCCTTCTCGGTCTCGCACCAGTTGCCGGGCTGCTTCGGCCTGCTGAACGGGGACGGGAGCTCGCACGAGGGAGCCTGCGGCTTCGGCCGCTCACACCACGATCCCGGAGTATTCATACCTCTATGGTACGACTTCGGCTGCCGCCGAGCCGGGCTTCGCCACCGCTTTGTCCGCCTGTCTCGCTCAGCCGCGCCTGACCTGGCAGATCAGATGGGTCAGGGCCGCCACCCGGCGGTAGGGGTCGGTCCTGCCCGCTTTCTCCTCGGCCGCCAGCAGGTCGTAGAGGTCGTCCGGTACGGGTTCGTCCTTGGGTACGGCGTCGCTGAACACGCGTACGCCGTACCACTGCCGCACCTCCAGCCCCTGGGCCCCCAGTCGCTCCGTCAGCTCGTCGAGCCGGTCGGCCCTCGCGTCCACGCCGAGCCGGTTGCGATAGCCGGTGCCCTCGAACGCCCGCAGTGCCCCCGCCCAGTCGCGCATCAGGCCCGGCCGCATGGCCAGGGCGTCGCCGTTGCGCACCAGCAGCGACAGCAAGCCGCCGGGGGCGAGCTGGCGGGCCAGGGCGGCGATGAGGGGGTCGGGGTCGTCGAAGTACATCAGCACGCCGTGGCAGAGGACCGCGTCGAAGCCGCCCGGCTCGAACAGCTCGCCCAGCCGCTCGGCCTCGGCGTGCACGGTCCTGACCCGCATGCCCGGCTGGATCCCGGCTTCCAGCAGGCCGAGCAGCTCACGCGACGCGTCGAGCGCGGTGACGTGGTGGCCTCTGGCGGCCATCCTGAGCGCCTGCGTGCCCTGGCCGGAGCCGACGTCGAGGACGCGGCAGGGGGTGGCGGGGAGGTGCTCGGCGAGCTGCCGGGTGACGAGATCCTGGCGGACGACGTCCCGCAGCGTTCCCAGCCCCTCGCGCCACCTGTCCTCGGCCCCCGAGAATCTCATGACCGGATCTTACGGGGGACGATCTCCGCGTCTTCGTGGCGGCCCCCGATCTTCCGCTGGTGGCGGTAGCCTGCCCGGGTGCTGATACACGGGGTGTGGACGACGGACGGCCTCGCCTTCTGGGCGGAGACCACCGACCCCACGACCCCGGAGCGCGGGGGCAGCGGAGGCGCCCGCGACTCCGGCGGCGCAGTCTCGTCGCGGCGGACCGGTGCGGTGCGGCCGCATCCGTTCGCCGCGCCGTCGGCGGACGTCGCCGCCGCGCTCGGCCTGGACGACGCCCCGTCCCGGACGCTGGAGCTGCTGCTGCCCGGCTCGGCCAAGGAGCCGCTGCCGTCGCCGGAGACCGGGCGGCTGACGGAGGTGTCGCGGCCGAGACTGCGGCTGTGGCGGGTGCCTGCCGTGGTCCCCGCCGTCCCCGACGCACTCGACGCGCCGGCCGCCCACAGCGGCACCGCGACAATGCGCCACTGGTCCGCCGTCGCCGCCTTCGCCCGCGACCTGGTACGCCGGGGCCGCGTCCTCCCCCGCCTGATCCGCCCCGATCAGACGGAGAGCACCCCGCCCGGAAACACCCCGGCCGGAAACGATCCCGACGGCATGGGGATGTGGGCCGTCGCGCCCGACGACGCCAGAGCCGGATGGCGGCCGGTGCTCACCGGGGCCGACGCCGCCTACTTCCGCGAGCTGGCCCTGGCCATGCCGCCCGCCTGCCGTACCTCCGCGACCGAACGCCCCTCCGCCGAGGTGCTCGGACAGGCCCTGGAGACGTTCGCCGACGCCGTGGCACGCGCGGCGCTGACCGCTCCGCTGATCGCCAGAAAGCCCAGGACGACCCGGGAACGCTGGCTGGCCGCGCTCGCCGGCGACGCCCCCGCCTGCCCCGACGACCCCGAGCTGCACGACGAGCTGGAACGCTGGCACGACTCGGTCGTGGCCGCCGAAGGCGCGACGCGCGTGTGTTTCCGGCTGCTGGAGCCGGAAGACACCGACGACTGGCAGGTCGAGCTGGCGTTGCAGGCCACCGACGACCCCAGCCTGTACGTCCCTGCCGCCGCACTCTGGGACGGCGTGACAGGACTGCCCGGCAGGCCCGAACGCGACCTGCTGACCGGGCTCGGCCGCGCCGTCAGGCTCTATCCCGAGCTCGACCGCGCCCTGCGCGTCCCCGAGCCGAGCGTGCTGGAGCTGGACACGGCGGGCGCGTTCGGCTTCCTGCGCTCGGCCGCGCCACTGCTGCAGGCGGCCGGGTTCGGGGTGCAGCTGCCGCGCTGGGCCGGCCGCACCCGGCTGGGGCTGAAGCTGACCACCAGGACCAAGACGCAGTCGGCCGCCGCCGGCCAGGGCTTCGGCATGGCGGAGCTGCTGGACTTCCGTGTCGACCTGGCGGTGGGCGAGGAGACGATCAGCGAGGAGGAGCTGGCCGAGCTGGCCCGGCTCAAGGTGCCGCTGGTCAGAGTGCGCGGCCAGTGGGTGGAGCTGGACGACAGGCAGCTCAAGGCGGCGTTGCGGGCCGTCGAGGGCGGCCGTACGGGCGAGGCGAGCGCCGCCGACCTGCTGCGCGAGATCGTCCAGAGCGATGACGAGCTGCCGCTGCTGGCGGTGGACGCCGACGGCGCGCTCGGCGACCTGCTGTCCGGGCAGGCCGAGCGGCGGCTGACCCCGCTGGCCACGCCGCCAGGCCTGGACGCCACGCTGCGGCCGTACCAGGAGCGGGGGCTGGCCTGGCTGAGCTTCCTGTCCGGGCTGGGCCTCGGCGGGGTGCTCGCCGACGACATGGGCCTGGGCAAGACGATCACCACGCTGGCGCTGCTCGTGCACGAGCAGCGCCAGCGTGGTCCCGGCGCGCCGACGCTGCTGGTGTGCCCGATGTCGCTGGTGGGCAACTGGCAGCGAGAGGCGGCCAGGTTCGCGCCGGACCTGCGGGTGTACGTGCACCACGGCAGCGGCAGGGACGCGGCCGAGATCAAGGACGCCGACCTGGTGATCACCACGTACGGCACCGCCCAGCGCGACCTGGAGACGCTCAAGGAGCACACCTGGCGCAGGGTCGTGTGCGACGAGGCCCAGGCGATCAAGAACAGCGGCACGCTGCAGGCCAGGGCGGTGCGCGCGATCCCCGCGGAGAGCAGGCTCGCGCTGACCGGCACCCCGGTGGAGAACCACCTGGCCGAGCTCTGGTCGATCATGGAGTTCGCGAATCCGGGGCTGCTGGGGCCGCGCTCGCGGTTCAGGACCCGCTTCCAGGAGCCGATCGAGGCCCGTCAGGACGAGCAGGCGGCCAGGGCGCTGAAGCAGGCGACCGGCCCGTTCATCCTGCGCCGCCTCAAGACAGACAAGTCCATCATCTCCGACCTGCCGGAGAAGCTGGAGGTCAAGGAGTGGTGCCCGCTCACCACCGAGCAGGCCACGCTCTACCAGGCCGTCGTGGACGACATGCTGGCCAGGATCAACGACAGCGAGGGCATCGAGCGGCGCGGCCTGGTGCTGTCGGCCATGGCCCGGCTCAAGCAGGTCTGCAACCATCCCGCCCACCTGCTCAAGGACGGCTCCAGGCTGGCGGGCAGGTCGGGCAAGCTGGCCCGCCTGGAGCAACTGGCCGAGGAGATCCTGGCCGAGGGCGAGAAGGCGCTGCTGTTCACCCAGTACGCGGAGTTCGGCACGCTGCTCCAGCCCTACCTCGCCCAGCGGCTGGAGCGGCCGGTCCTGTGGCTGCACGGCGGCCTGCCGAAGAAGACCCGCGACCGCCTGGTGGACCGCTTCCAGCACGACGACGAGCCGACGCTGTTCGTGCTCTCGCTCAAGGCGGCCGGCGTCGGGCTCAACCTGACGGCCGCGAACCACGTCATCCACGTGGACCGCTGGTGGAACCCGGCCGTCGAGGACCAGGCGACCGACCGCGCGTTCCGGATCGGCCAGCGCAAGAACGTCCAGGTGCGCAAGCTCATCTGCGCCGGCACCCTGGAGGAGCGCGTGGACGAGATGATCGAACGGAAGAAGGCGCTGGCCGAGCGGGTCGTCGGCACCGGCGAGGAGTGGCTGACGGACCTGTCGACCGAGGAACTGCGCGAGGTGTTCGCGCTGACGGCCGAAGGGGTGAGCTGATGTCCGGCTGGTACGACGGCGGCGGCCCGATCAAGGTCGAGCACGGTCTCAAGGCCCGCACGCGCCGCGGCAGCATCGGCTCCACCTGGTGGTCGCGCCGGTTCATCGACATCCTGGAGCGCATCTGCGACAAGGGCCGCCTCACGCGCGGCCGTGCCTACGCCCGCCAGGGCCAGGTCTTGTCGATCGACCTGTCCGCCGGCAAGGTCAGGGCCGCCGTGCAGGGGTCGCGGCGGCAGCCGTACAAGGTCGTGGTGCGGATCGAGGCGTACGACGAGCGACGCTGGACGGCCGTCGAGGAGTCGATCGCGGCGCAGGCCGTCTACCGGGCCAAGCTGCTGGCGGGCGAGATGCCGCCGGAGATCGAGGAGTTGTTCGCGGCAATGGGGCTCGACCTGTTCCCGCGCGACCTCGACATGGACTGCTCGTGCCCCGACTGGGGTTTCCCGTGCAAGCACCTGTCGGCGGTGCTCTACCTGCTGGCGGAGTCGTTCGACGACGACCCGTTCCTGGTGCTGGCCTGGCGCGGCCGGACCCGCGAGCAGTTGCTCGGCTCACTGGCCGACGAACCGGCGACCGCCGGGCTGTCCGTGACGGACGTGCCGTTCGCCGACCGCCTGGCCGACTTCTACGCCCCCGGAGCCACGGCCCACCGCCCGGAACGCCGCCCCACACCGGCCGCCCCCGACCTGCTGCTGCGCGTCTTCCCACCGCCCGGCGACCTCACCCGCCCGCTCACGCAGGCCTACCAAGGCTTCGCCGACGCCTGACGCCGAGCCGGCGCCCGAGACGGAGCCGATCGCCTGAGACCGGCCTTCAGGCGATCAGCGGTCGTCGAAGCTGGCGGGGACCATGACGCGGACGCCGTTCGGGACCACGCGGAGCCGGATCGGGGTGCGCAGCCGGACCTCGCCGTCCACGTCGGCGGCCATCGGCGGGTCGGTCTCCAGGAGCATCTCCCGGCCCGTCACGAACGGCCCGCCCGCGAGGCTGCGCCAGCGGCCGGTGGTCGCCCTGATCAGGGTCTCGCCGAGCAGGCGCAGCTTCTTGCCCGAGCCCAGCTGGTAGGCGACCAGCATGCCGTTGTCGATGCTGATGTCCCTGGCCACCTGCCAGCCGCCGTGGAAGCGGCCGTTGGCGATGTTGAGCTGGTGGGTGAGCAGCTCGTGGCGCTCGCCCTCGACCGTGATGTAGGCGCGGAACGGCGTGTGGCCGGGCAGGATCGTCAGCGCCGTGAGCGGGTAGGCGGGGCGGCCCACGATGCGCTTGAGCCACGGCTTGACCTTGCCCGCCACCTCGACGGAGACGCCGAAGCTGGCCAGGTTGGCGAACGGCCGGTCGTCGGCCATGCCGAGGTCGATGTCGGCCACCTTGCCCTCGGCGAACACCTTGATCGCGCCGGCCAGGTCGAGCGGCAGGCCGAGGCTGCGGGCGAAGTTGTTGGTGGTGCCGAGCGGCAGCACGCCGAGCGCGACGTCGCGGTGGGCGACGTGGCGTACGGCGGAGGACAGGGTGCCGTCGCCGCCGCCGACGATGAGCAGGTCGGGGTCGGTGGCGAGGGCGGTGTCGAGCAGGTCGCGCAGGCGCTTGGGGTTGTAGACCGACAGCTCCACCAGCGGCTCGAAGCCGAGGTTGTGGATCTGCTCGATCACCTCGAAGTAGTGGCGGCGCCCGCGCCGCGAGCGAGTGTTCACCACCACCGCCACCCGGCGATCGCGCTGGATCGCCTGGGTGTGCTCGTCTTTGGTGCGCAATTCGCTCATGGTCATCAATGTTAGGGCCGCCGGGCCTGCCCGGCGGCCCCTTGATTCACTTCTTCGGCGGGACCACGTGGACGATCGCGCCGAGGTTGCCCGGCAGCGGGCTCACCAGTTTGAACTGCACGCCCAGCGCCTTGCCCTCGTCACCGGGGTTGCCGGTGCCGAGGGTCGAGCCGGCGGCCACCTGGCCGTACAGCTCCGTGGCGGGGGTGCCGTCCTGGTGCACCACACGGGTGGAGTAGCGCTGGTCGCCCTTGGAGGGCACGACCACCGAGGCGTCGACGTCCCGGTAGAACAGGCCGGTGCCGATCTGCTCGATGCCCGGGTACCAGGTCTTGGCGTCGGTGAAGGTGGAGACGCCCTTCTGTGCGGGGAAGTCCGTGCAGTAGGCGCTGTACGGCTCGTCCGCCGCCTCCAGGCACTCCTTGAACGGGTACGTCTTGCCGAACCCGAACGCGGCGTTCGAGGTCTGGACGCGCCCTTGCAGGTTCTTGTTGAGCGTCGGGTCCTTCGTGGCCGCGGCGCCGGTGCGGCGGAGCGGCTCGTAGTGGGAGTCGACGACCAGCAGGCTGCCCTTGGGGCCGATGCTCGGCGACTGGGTGACGGTCGATCCGACGTTGTTGTTGACGAACGTCGAGTCGCGGTACCACACCAGCAGGCCGGGCGCGTTGTACTTCACCTTCTGCACCTTCCACGCCCCCTCGCGGAGGTAGTCGGTGTCGTAGGTGTACTGCAGGCCCTTGTCGAAGCCGTCGAAGTTGCGCCACTCGGCGAGGTAGAAGCGGGAGATCTCGCGCTCGCCGTTGTTGCGGGTCCAGCCGGCTCCGCTGGTGTTGGTGAACGTGCCGCCGACGGGCTTCCAGCCGGTGTCGCCCTCGACGTCGTCGCTCCAGACGGAGGTGCCGCCGTTGGTGAGCTCGAAGTCGTCGGCGTGCCAGCCGCGCTCCTGGAAGGCGGCGTCGGAGTTGAACGTCAGCCGCAGCTTGACGCTCTGCCCGGCGAACGGCGTGAGGTTCACGTAGTCGTGCCGCCAGCCGCCGCTGTCACCGGTGAGGCCGTACTTCTTGTCGCCGAACGTCTTGAGGTTCTTGTTCGGGTCCGGGTAGTCGTCGGCCGTGCTGACCTCGTTGCCGGCCTCGTCGAAGACCTTCTGCTGGGTCCACGTCTCGCCGCCGTCGGTGGAGACCTCGACGAAGCCGAAGTCCCAGTCCTGCTCGATGACGTAGTTGTTCCACATCCAGAACTTCACGTCGGTCCCGGCGGGGACGGGCACGTCGCGGGTCAGGGTGAGGTTCGCCCAGTCCTGGTCGAGGCCGCTCCACCAGGCGTTGGAGCCGCTGTGCACGTCGATCATCTTCAGCGGCGTGGAGGCCAGGTTGACCCGGACGCCGTCCTGGGTGAGCTTGGGCGTGCGCGAGGACTGGCCGACCGTGACGAGCTTGGCGGCGTCACCCGGGTTGAACGTCTTCGGGTTGGCCCAGCCGAGCACCCACTTGTCCCACAGGCCCATGTGCGTCGGCATCGACTGGAAGATCGGGCCGGAGTGGGAGCCGCTGGACATGAGGTCCCAGAAGTCCACGGCGGAGCTGGCCGCGCCCGAGGTGTCGTACAGGTCGGGCAGGCCGAGGTCGTGGCCGTACTCGTGGGCGAAGACGCCGACGCCGGAGTCCTCCGGCTGCACGATGTAGTTCGAGATCTTCTTGTCGGTGCCGGGGATCTTGTAGCCGCCCGCGACCGCGCTGGAGTGCGCCCAGATCGCGTACGTGCCCTGGGCGCCGCCGTCGGAGGACTTGTCCTTGCCGGCGTGCACGAGCACCAGGTGGTCGATGACGCCGTCGGGCTCGGTGAAGTTGCCGTCGCCGTCGGCGTCGGAGATGTCCTCGACGTCGTAGTCGGCCCACGGGAAGTCGGGCTGCGCGGCGGCCAGGGCCTCGACCGTGTCGATCGGCAACTGCTGGGCGCCGAGCGGGTTGTCCGGGTGGCCGGACATGTCCTGCGGCGCGCCGCCACAGGCCGCGGCGCCGTAGTACGCCTCGGAGTGGGGCACCTTGATCCAGCCGACCGCGGAGCCGGTGACGGAGTAGGCCCCCTTCGACATCTCCTCGTACATCTTCTTCATGGTCTGGCCGGAGATGTCGATGCCGCGCTTGCCGTCGCGCGGGTCCTTCAGGTCCGGGCGCACGCGCTCGGTGATGCCCTTGTCCGTGTAGAGCATCTTGTTGAAGTGCGCGGTGCTGAAGTCCTTGACCCAGAAGGAGTTGTTGTCCTTCTGTGGCAGCGTCGCCGGGTCGGGGATGTTGTTGTGCAGCGGGCCGTTGAGCAGCGTGCCGGCCGGCTCGACGGCGCAGTCGTTCGGCGCGCTGTTGACCGTGCGCAGCCGGTTGAAGCCGGAGAAGTCGTCGTTGGCCTGGTCGTTGAACTCGACGAGCACGGTGAGGAGCTTGGCCGTGCGGGTCTGCTTGGAGTTCTTGAAGATCCATTCAGCGGGGTTGCGGCCGGACTTGACGGCCTGCTGCTCGCGCGCGGCGAGAATGCGACCGGCCGCCGGGTTTCCGCTGCTGAACTTGCGGTCGAACTTCTGCGCCGGGCTGAGCGAACGGGCCCGCTGGTCGGCGACCGCGGGGTCCTTTACTTCCTTCTCCACCTGCGGAGGCGCGTAATTGATGTAGAAGTCGGAGGCCGTGGGCTCATAGACCGCGACGGAGCTCGCCTGCGCGGCGGGCACGGACAACGCGGCGCCGAGCAGGGCCACCGCGGGAAGTGTTGCTAACAGGCGCTTTGTGCTGGGCACCAGGAACCCTCTCTGCCCGGGATCGCCGGGCGCATGGCCATAGGGTGTGCAATGCCGGACGTTAGAGGGTGCGTCAACGAGTCGTAAAGTACGTTGTTGAAACGTGATCAAACTACGACATTTCCACCATCAATACGGCGGCGACCACCCCGCCCGCGACGGCTCCTCCGTAACAGAGCAGCGCGATCAGCGGGTCGAACCTGGCGATGCCGAAGAGCTCCTCGCTGGTGTGCCGGATGCGGTGCGCGGCGTGGAAGAGACACAGCACGACGACCACGACCAGCCCCACCCGGACCAGCACGCCGTCCAGCAGCGCCCGCAGGTGCTCGGGCGTGGGCCAGGCCACGATCCCGAGCGGCATGAGCACCCCGAACAGCAGCACCAGCACGGGCAGCAGCAGCGCCGCCACCACTCCCCCGCCGCTGAACAGCAGCCACAGGTACGGCTCCGGCGTGCGCCTGGCCGAGCTTCCTCCACGCCTGGCCGGACCCCTCTCGCGCCTCACCGGAACCCCCTCAGGACGAAGAACGCGATGATCGCCGACACCGCCAGCCACAACGAGTGGTTGCCGCCCTGGATCAGCCACGCGGGCAGCCGGTAGCCGTCCAGCCGCACCACGGTGGCCTTGGGCGCGAGGTTGAGGAACGTGATCGCGTGGAAGCAGGTCGCGGCCAGCGCCAGCACGTTGATCGCGATCATCCACGGCCGGGCGGCCAGCGCCGCGAACTCCGGCAGGCTCCCGCCCAGCACCGCGTCCACGAGCAGCAGCAGGAAGACGACCGCCCAGGCCACGAAGACACTGGTCAGCTCGCGCAGCACGAAGACGGTGTAGGCGCGGCTGCGGGCGAACCAGAAGGCGTCCCGCCGCGGCCGGTAGTCGCCGGGGGCGACGCCGGTCTTCATCGCCGGCTCCACGGCAGCACCGAGCGCAGGGCCGCGGTCAGCTTGTAACGCTGGATGGCCTCGGCCGGATCCACGTGCTTGGGGCAGACGCTGGTGCACTCGCCGACGAACGTGCAGCCCCACACCGAGTCCTCCAGGTTGAGCACGTCGAACCGGTCGCCCATGTCCCGCGAGTCCAGGTTGTAACGCTGGGCCAGCGCCATCGCCGCCGGGCCGAGGAAGTCGGGGTCGAGCACGTAGACGGGGCAGGCCGAGTAACACAGCAGGCAGTTGATGCACATGCTGTACTGCTTGTACGCCTCCAACTGCTCGGGCGTCTGGGCGTACTCGGCCGTCAGCGGCGGCTCCTCCCCCTCCCTGATCAGCCAGGGCCGCACGGACGACAGCTTGGCCAGGAAGTCGTCGATGTCCACGACCAGGTCCCTGATCACGGGGAAGCCCTTGAGCGGCTCGATCCTGACCGGCCCCTCGCCGTACTCGGTCAGGAAGGTGCCGCAGGTCAGCCGGGGTTCGCCGTTGACGTTCATGCCGCACGAGCCGCACACGCCCATCCGGCACGACCACCGGTAGGACAGGCTGCCGTCGAGCCGGTCCTTGATGTAGTTGAGCCCGTCGAGCACCGCCCAGTCGGCCATGAGCGGCACCTCGTAGTCCTGGAACACCGGCTCGGCGTCCTCGCCAGGCCGGTAGCGGGAGACCTCCATGCGGATCGTGCGCGTGCTCGCCCGCCGTACCGCCTCGGTGGTGTCAGTCACGGCCGTAGACCCTTTCTCCCGGAGGCCAGCGGGTGATCGTCACGGGCAGCAGCCCGACGGACGGGGCGCCGTCGGGCGCGCGGTGCACGAGCGAGTGGGCCAGGTACGTCTCGTCGTCCCTGGCGGTGAAGTCGGTGCGCTGGTGCGCGCCGCGCGACTCCTGCCTGTTCAGCGCGCAGGCCACCACGGTCTGCGCGATCTCCAGCATGGCGTGCAGCTCCTGAAGGCTGATCAGCTCGGTGTTGAAGGCGGTGCTGGTGTCGTCGACGCGCGCTTCTTGGGCGCGCTCACGCAGGTCCGCGAGCGTGTCGGCGGCCTTGGCCAGCACGTCTCCCGCGCGGTAGATGCCGGCGGCTCCCTCCAGCGTGTGCTGCATCCGTTCGCGCAGGTCGGCGATCCGCTCACCGTGGCTGCTGCCCCCGCGCACGCGTTCCAACCGCCGCCGCTCGTCCTCTCCCTGGGTGCGTACGGCCGCCACCTCCGCCGCGCCGGCGTGCGACCTGGCGAACGCGGCGGCCGCGATCCCGGCCCTGCGGCCGAAGACGAGGATCTCCGGCAGCGAGTTGGAGCCGAGCCGGTTGGCGCCGTTGATGCTCACGCACGCCGTCTCCCCGGCCGCGAACAGGCCGGCGATCGGAGTGGCGCCGTCGATGTCGGTGTGGACGCCGCCCATCATGTAGTGCGCGACGGGCCGCACGGGGATGAGGTCGGTGGCCGGGTCGAGGTTCTGGTAGCTGCGGCACAGCTCGCGCACGAACGGGATCCGGGCGTCGATCTTCGACTCGCCGAGGTGGCGCAGGTCGAGGTAGACGACGGGCCCGTACGGGGTGTCCACCGTGCGGCCCTTCTCCTGCTCGTGCACGAACGCCTGCGACAGCCGGTCGCGCGGCCCGAGCTCCATGCTGCGCAGCTTCGGCGTGGGCGTGGGGCTGCCGAGGTCGTAGTCCTGGAGGTAGCGGTAGCCGTCCTTGTTAATCAGCCAGCCGCCCTCCGCCCTGGCCGCCTCGGTGATGAGGATGCCGGTGAAGGGCAGACCGGTGGGGTGGTACTGGACGAACTCCATGTCCTTCAGCGGCGCGCCCTCGCGGTAGGCCAGGGCCATGCCGTCGCCCGTCTTGATGGCGGCGTTCGTGGTGAAGGGGAAGATCCTGCCGCAGCCGCCGGTGGCCAGGACGACCGTTCTGGCGGGGATGGTCTCGATGCGGCCGGTCCTGATCTCGACGGCCACGACGCCGTGCACCCGGCCGTCGTCGACGACGAGCTTGGTGACGTACCACTCGTCGTACCTGATGATGTCCTGATATTTCAGGGTGGTCTGGAAGAGCGTGTGCAGGAGGTGGAAGCCGGTCTTGTCGGCGGCGTACCAGGTGCGCATCTTCTTCATCCCGCCGAACGGGCGCACCGCGACCCGGCCGTCGCTCTCCCGGCTCCACGGGCAGCCCCAGTGCTCCAGCTGGATCAGCTCCTTGGGCGCCTCCGACACGAACGCCTCCACCGCGTCCTGGTCGCAGAGCCAGTCGCCGCCCGAGATCGTGTCGTAGCAGTGCTCGTCGAGCGTGTCGCCGGCGCCGATCACGGCGGCGGCGCCGCCCTCGGCGGAGACGGTGTGGCTGCGCATCGGATAGACCTTCGACACGACCGCCACCCTGAGCGAGGGGTCGGTCTCGGCGACCGCGATCGCCGCCCGCAGCCCCGCTCCGCCTCCCCCGACGATGAGCACATCGATCATTGGGGTCACACTCCGTGGTCCGGTTGGATCGGGTCCTTCACCCGCTTGCCGTCGTGGCGGATGGCGGACAGGTGGATGCTGCCGTCGTGGTACTCGTGGCGGATCCTGCGGCAGCCGCAGTCGAAGAGCTGATCCCGGATGACCAGGCCGTAACCGTCGTCGTCGAGAAGACGTTCACCGCCCGACTTCTTCCCGCAGGGGGCCGTCTCGGGGTCGAAGGGAGTCTTCGTGCCGGTCATCGCCGATCTCCTTAGATGGGCGAAACATGGGGGGTCAGCCTGGCTCGTCCTGACGCGGCGGCACCTCAGGGGCACCGACCGTGCTCTCCTGGCCGCTTGCTGGGGTCTCGTCCGGCTCGTGCGGGTAGTGCAGGTCGAACGCGGGCCGCTCGGAGCGGATGCTCGGCATGCTGGTGAAGTTGTGGCGCGGCGGCGGGCAGCTCGTGGCCCATTCCAGGGACCCGCCGTAGCCCCACGGGTCGTCGAGCGTGACCTTGGGCGCGTGCCTGGCGGTCTTCCAGACGTTGTAGAGGAACGGCAGCGTCGAGGCGCCCAGCAGGAACGCCCCGACCGAGGAGATCTGGTTGAGCGCCGTGAACCCGTCGGCCGGGCTGTAGTCGGCGTACCGCCTGGGCATCCCGGCCTGGCCGAGCCAGTGCTGGATGAGGAACGTGGTGTGGAAGCCGAGGAACAGCGTCCAGAAGTGCACCTTGCCCAGCCGGTCGTCCAGCATCCGGCCGGTCATCTTCGGCCACCAGAAGTAGAACCCGGCGAACATGGCGAACACCACCGTGCCGAAGACCACGTAGTGGAAGTGGGCGACGACGAAATAGCTGTCGGTGATGTGGAAGTCGAGCGGCGGCGAGGCCAGGATGACCCCGGTCAGCCCGCCGAGCAGGAACGTCACCAGGAAGCCCACCGCGAACAACATGGGCGACTCGAAGCTCAGATGGCCCCGCCACATCGTGCCGATCCAGTTGAAGAACTTCACGCCCGTCGGCACCGCGATGAGGAACGTCATGAACGAGAAGAACGGCAGCAGCACCTGCCCGGTCGGGAACATGTGGTGCGCCCAGACGGTCATCGACAGCCCGGCGATGGAGATGGTGGCGCCGATCAGGCTCATGTAGCCGAAGATCGGCTTGCGGCTGAACACCGGGATGACCTCGGTGACGATGCCGAAGAACGGCAGCGCGATGATGTAGACCTCGGGGTGGCCGAAGAACCAGAACAGGTGCTGCCAGAGCAGCGGCCCGCCGTTCTCGGCCAGGAAGACCTGTGTGCCGAGCTTGCGGTCCGACTCCAGCACCAGCAGCGCCGCCGCCAGCACGGGGAAGGCCATGAGCACGAGCATGCTGGTCAGCAGCACGTTCCAGGTGAAGATCGGCATCCGGAACATGGTCATGCCGGGCGCGCGCATGCCGATGATCGTGGTGATGAAGTTGACCGCGCCGAGGATCGTGCCGAGGCCCGACAGGGCCAGCCCCATGATCCACAGGTCCGCGCCGACCTGCGGCGAGTACACGACGTCCGACAGCGGCGTGTACGCGAACCAGCCGAAGTCGGCCGCCCCGCCCGGCGTGAGGAACCCGGCCACCACCATGAGCCCGCCGAACAGGAACAGCCAGTAGGCGACCGCGTTGAGCCGGGGGAAGGCCACGTCGGGCGCGCCGATCTGCAGCGGCATGACCACGTTGGCGAACCCGGCGAACAGCGGCGTGGCGAACAGCAGCAGCATCACCGTGCCGTGGATGGTGAACAGCTGGTTGTACTGCTGCTGGCTGACGAGCTGCATGCCGGGCGCGGCCAGCTCGGCCCTGATGACCATGGCCATGACGCCCGCCAGGAGGAAGAACCCGAACGAGGTGATCAGGTAGAGGTACCCGATGACCTTGTGGTCGGTCGTCGACATCCAGGAGGCGATGACGGTCCCGGTGCGGCGGCGCCTGACCTGCTCGATCGAGGTCTCGCGAACAGTCGTCACGGGTGCTCCCTCCGACGTGGAGTTGTGCCTGCCCCGATCTACCCATTCCACGTCAACGATCGCCGCTCGGGAAGGCGTTCTTTGACATTCGCCACCGAAAGCTTTGGTGATCTCCCCCGGCGGGGCCCGCCGGGGGTGTCCAGATGGCGGATATCGAGCGGTCCACCTGGCGGCGTCTTCTATCCTTCGATAGCCGAAGCCGAACCGAGGAGATGATCGTGACCGCTCAGCGTGACTACGCCGACCTCGTCCAGCGGGGGCTCTCGCTCGACCTGACCCGGGGCAAGCCGTCGCCGCGCCAGCTCGATCTCTCCAACGCCATGCTCACACTGCCGACGTCCTACCGGGCGGCCGACGGCAGCGACGGCCGCAACTACGGCAACCTCCAGGGGCTGGCCGAGCTGCGCGAGCTGTTCGCACCGCTGATCCAGGTGCCGGCCGGTCAGCTCGTCGTCGGGGGCAACGCCAGCCTGGCCCTGATGCACGACACGATCGTGCACGCGCTGCTGAGCCCGGTGCCCGGGGCCGCGCGCCGGTGGATCGAGGAGCCGGAGATCACGTTCCTGTGCCCTGTGCCCGGCTATGACCGGCATTTCACCATCTGTGAGCGGCTGGGCATCAAGATGGTCAGCGTCCCGATGACCGCCGACGGCCCCGACATGGACGTCGTCGAGCGCCTGGTCGCCGCCGACGCGAGCGTCAAGGGCATGTGGTGCGTGCCGAAGTACAGCAACCCGACCGGCGTCACCTACAGCGACGAGACCGTGCGCCGGCTGGCCGCCATGACCACCGCCGCCCCCGACTTCCGCCTCTTCTGGGACAACGCCTACGCCGTCCACCACCTCACCGACACCCCCGACGAGCTGGCCGACCTGCTCGCCCTCAGCGCTGAGCACGGCCACCCCGACCGCGTGTTCGTCTACGCCTCGACCTCGAAGGTGACGCTGGCCGGCGCGGGCGTGTCGTTCTTCGGCTCCTCGCCCGAGAACGTGAAGTGGTTCCTGCACAACACCTCGAAGCAGTCCATCGGCCCCGACAAGATCAACCAGCTCCGTCACGTGGAGTTCCTGCGTGACGGCGCCGGCGTGGCCGCGCACATGCGGCGGCACGCCGAGCTGGTCGGGCCGAAGTTCGAGCTGGTGGACAAGGTGCTGAGCGAGCGGCTCGGCGGCCTGGCCACCTGGACCAGCCCCAGGGGCGGCTACTTCGTCAGCCTGGAGGTGCCGCACGCCGCCGAGGTGGTGGCCAAGGCCAAGGCGGCCGGGATCGCGCTGACGCCCGCGGGCGCCACGCACCCGTACGGGAAGGACCCCGACGACCGCACGATCAGGATCGCGCCGACCTTCCCCGAGCTGGACGAGCTGGAGCAGGCCATCGAGGGGCTGGCGACCTGCGTGCGACTGGTCGCCGACGAGCGGGGCTGAGCCCGCCCTCCGTCATCGGGAGGCGCCGCCGTTCCTGAAGCCGAAGATGTACTCGCGCGTCTCGCTCGGATGGAACGGGACGCCGACACCCGGCTCGAAGGCGACGTTGTCGCGGGGGCAGTAATAGAGGCGTTCCCAGACGGCCAGGGCCTTCTCCCTGGCCGGCGCCTCCTGCGTGTCGCGCTTGCGGGCGCCGTACGAGCCGAGCACGTTCAGCAGCCCGAGCCCCCAGAACAGGCCCGTCAGGCAGAACGGCGCCAGCAGCACCTCGCCCCAGCGCGGGTCCTGACCCATCGCGATCACCAGCGACACGACCAGATGAACCAGGGCCGCCACCAGCAGCAGCACGTAGCCCTGGTTCCTGGCCCACGGCGTGTAGTGGCGGGCGGGGAACGACAGCCAGACCGCGAGCTGCGTGCGGCTCATGACGTGTTTCGACGCGCCGAGCGAGGCCGCCGTCGGCAGATCGGCGATCTCACGCGTCCCCGGTAACCTGACCCGCCCGATCCTGTACGTGGTACCGGCGGCGACCGCCCCGGGAACCGCAACGACCTGGCCGGTCTCCGAGCACACCGGGCACCTGACTTCCACCCGGGCAGTCTGGCCTTAAGGAACGCACTGCGCAAACCGTCCGTCACACCGTGCGGGCGGGCGGCGCCGGCCGCCGCTTCCTCGCACCGGGAGTGCGCCTAGGGTGCATAGTGTGAGACCGATCGATGCCCTGGTGAACTCCCTGCCCGAAGCCCGCGTCATCACCGACCCCGACGTGATCGACTCCTACGCCCGTGACCGCACGTTCCTGGAGCCGGGCAAGCCGCTCGGCGTGGTGCTCGCCGCCTCGCGCGACGACGTGGTGACCACCCTGCGCTGGGCCACCGAGCACCGGGTACCGGTGGTGCCCAGGGGCGGGGGCACCGGACTGGCCGGCGCCTCGGTCGCCGGCGACGGCTCCATCGTGCTGTCGCTGGCCAGGATGACGGCGATCAGGGAGCTGTCACCGGCCGACGAGATCGCCGTCGTCGAGCCCGGCGTCATCACCGCCGACCTCGACCGGGCCGCCAGGGAGCACGGGCTCATGTACGCGCCCGACCCGTCCTCGTACGAGATCTCCACCATCGGCGGCAACCTGGCCACCAACGCGGGCGGGCTGCGCTGCGTGAAGTACGGCGTGACCAGGGACTCGGCGCTCGGCCTTGAGGTCGTGCTGGCCGACGGCCGGATCATGAACACCGGCCGGCGCACGATGAAGGGCGTCACCGGCTACGACCTGACCGGCCTGTTCGTCGGCTCGGAAGGCACGCTCGGCGTGATCACCGCCGCCACGGTGCGGCTGCGCCGCGCGCCGGCCGCGCCGCCCGCGACGTTCGCCGCCGAGTTCGGCTCGCTGCGCGACGCGGGCGCGGCCGTCTCGGCGATCATGGCGGCCGGCTGCCAGCCGTCGCTCATGGAACTGCTCGACCGGGCCACGCTGGAGGCCATCGACGAGTGGCGCAACATCGGCCTCGAACCCGGCACGCAGGCCATGCTGATCGGCCAGTCCGACGCCGCCGACAGCCAGGCCATGGCCGCGCGCATGGAGGAGATCTGCACCTCGAACGGGGCCTCGTTCGTGGCCGTGTCCTCCAGTCCGGAGGAGGCCGACGAGCTGATCGGGCTGCGCCGGCTGGCGTACGGGGCCAAGGAGCGGCAGGGCGCGTGCCTGGTCGAGGACGTGTGCGTGCCCCGGTCGGCGCTGCCCGACATGATCACCGCGATCGAGGCGGCGGCGGTCAGGCACGGAGTGCGGATCGCCACGGTGGCGCACGCGGGCGACGGCAACGTGCATCCGGTCTTCATCTTCGAGCACGGGTCCGTGGAGCCGCCGCCCGAAGTGTGGGCCGCGGCGGACGAGGTGTTCAAGCGGGCGCTGGAGTTCGGCGGCACGCTCACCGGGGAGCACGGGGTGGGGCTGCTGAAGCGGCGGTGGCTGGGGCTGGAGTCCGGGCCGGTGGCGGAGGAGGTGCAGCGGGGCATCAAAGCCGTCTTCGACCCGCTCGGCATCCTCAACCCCGGCAAGGCGATCTGACGTCCGGTGCAAATCGATCTTGCCTTGACCAAGCCGTGACTTCGGTCACTGATGTGTACTCGACCTGCGACGAAACGCTGACTTTGCTCGTCAAAACATGAATCTTCTGACAGGTCCGGCAGACGCCCCGTCTGTCGCGCTGGTAGCGTTTTGCCTCATCTATTGGGTGGTAATGGGGGTCCGACGTGAATCAGTTCCAGCCGTTGGCGGCGGACGACCCGCGGCGGCTGGGGGCGTTCGACATCGTCGCCCGGCTCGGCGAGGGCGGCCAGGGCGTTGTCTATCTCGGCAAGAGCGACTCCGGTGAGCAGGTCGCGGTCAAGCTGCTGCACCACGCCCTGGTGGCCGATACCGATGCCAGGACGCGGTTCCTGCGCGAGGTTGCGGTGGCCCAGCGGGTGGCCAGGTTCTGCACCGCTCCAGTGCTGCACGCCGACCTCGACGGGAGCCGGCCGTACATCGTGAGCGAGTTCGTCCCGGGGCCGTCGCTCCGGGAGCTCGTGATCAACGAGGGGCCGCGGCGGGGCGCGGCGCTCGAACGCCTGGCGATCAGTACGGCCACCGCGCTCGCGGCCATCCACCGTGCCGGGATCCTGCACCGCGACTTCAAGCCCGCCAACGTCCTCATGGGGCCCGAGGGTCCCGTCGTGATCGACTTCGGCATCGCCCGCGCCCTCGACTCCCCCGGCGCGACCGCCACCGGCATGGCCATGGGGACGCCCTCGTACCTGGCGCCCGAGCAGCTCAGCGGGGCGGCGGTGTCCGAGGCGGCCGACGTGTTCGCGTGGGGCGTCACGATGGTGTTCGCCGCGACGGGCAAGCCCGCGTTCGGCGCCGACTCCATCCCCGTCGTGATGAACCGGATCCTCAATGAGGAGCCGGAGCTGGAGCAGATGGAGGGCGGGGTCCTCGGGGACCTGGTGGCTGCCTGCCTGTCGAAGGACCCGTCCCAGCGGCCCAGCGCCGACGAGCTGATCGTGCACCTGACCGGCCAGCCGGCCCCGAACGCGGCCGTCGAGCCGGTCACGGGCCGGCAGAAGACGGCCGGCGCCGCCGCGGCGGGTGCCGCCGCGAGTGGCGCGGGTGGCGCCGGCGGCCAGGGGGCTGCCGGTGGCGCGGCGGGATCCGCGCAGGACAACTACCCCGGTCCCTGGCATCAGCCGACCGGCCCCGTCGCGGTGGGCGGGCCGCTCCAGACGGGCCCGCAGTCCGTGGCGCCGCCGCAGACGGGCGACTACGGCCACGCGGCCGCCGCCGCTCAGGGCGGCCCTGCCGGCCACGCGCCCCAGGCCGGGCCTCAGGCGGGCGCGCCGCACGGCGGCCCTGGCGGCCCTCTGGCCGGCGGGCAGCAGGGCGGTCCTGGCGGTCCCCTTGCCAGTACGCCGCTGGCCGGACCGCATGGTGCGGCTCAGAGCGGGCCACAGCCGGGCATGGCGCAGGGCGCGCAGGCCGGTGGGGCTCAGGGTGCGCAGGCGGGCATGGGGCAGGGTGGTCAGGCCGGTGGGGCGTTCGGGGCGCATCAGCCCGGCGCGTTCCCGCCCGGTGCTCCCCAGCCGCCGCACCGTCCCGGTCAGGTCGGGGCCGGCATGCAGGCGTCCGGGATGCCGCACGGCCCCGGCGCTGTCGGCGGCCCCTTCCCCGGCGGTCACGGCGGCGCGGGCCATCCCGGTGGACCCGGTGGCAACGGCCCCGGTGCCGGTGGAATCGGCGCCGGTCATGGTGCGGGCGGACCTGGTGCCGGTGGCCCTGGAGTCGGTGGACCCGGTGTCGGTGGGCCCGGTTCCGGTGGGCCTGGGCAGTCCGGTGACGGGGTGCCGGCGAAGCAGCGCCGTACGCTGACCCTCGCCCTCTCCGGCGCCGCCGCGGCCGCGTTGCTCGTCGTGGCCGGCGCGGTCGTCGTGCAGGCGAACAGCGGCAAGGAGGTCCCGGTCGTCGCCGTGGGCAACACCTCCACCGAGCCCGACGGCGGCTCCGGCGCGGGCCAGCCGGGCGAGCCGCCCGAGTCCGTGCAGCAGACCCTGCCGCCGGAGATCCCGACGGACACCACGCCTCCCGTTCCCACCCTGGAGATCGAGGAGAAGAAGACGCGGAAGCCCACCAGGGAGCCCGTCGCCCAGGTGCCCAACCCGGCCACGCAGGCGCCCCGGCCGCAGACCACCACGAGCCGGCCGCAGCCTTCTCCGAGCAAGACGAAGAAGAAGAGCACGAACATGGTCGAGCCGGATCCCGATCCGTCGACCCGGCCGTTCGACGAATCCGCGAAGGCCACCAACCAGCCGGCCAAGCCGTCGCAGCCGCCGCTGAAGCCCAACACGGCCACGCCGGTCGGGGTGTGCGGCGCCGGATACAAGGTGATCAGCTCGCACAAGCTGGGCGAGGGCGCCACGACGTACCTGCTCTACCACGCCGGCGCGGGCAAGAACTGCGTGGTCACCATCTCGCGCATGATCATCCCGGCCAAGGTGAACATGAACGCGATCCTCCAGGTCAAGGGCGGCTCCAGCGCGAGCAACCCGGGCAAGTTCACCTCGTACGCCGGTCCCATCCGCCTGCCCGCCAAGAAGAAGTGCGTCATCTGGGGCGGCACGTGGCACAAGACCTCGTGGAAGTCCGGCTGGAGCCACTGCACCTGATCCAACGCTCCCGGCTCACGAGCCGTCGCCCGGCAACGGGCGGCGGCTCGCTCTGTGCCCGGGGCACCAGGCTGCGCTAGCGTGCTCAGCACATGATCGTCGGCTCTGCCGGAGGAGTGCGCGTGATCAGGAGCAGACTCGACACGGAGAGCGAGGACTACCGGCTGCGCCGCGAGGCGATGCTGGCCAAACTGGCCGAGCTCGACGCCGAGCAGTCCAAGGCGGTGGCCGGCGGCGGCCAGAAGTACGTCGAGCGCCATCGCGCCCGCGGCAAGCTGCTGGCCAGGGAGCGGATCGAGCTGCTGATCGACCCCGACTCCCCCTTCCTGGAGCTGTCGCCGCTGGCGGCATGGGGCAGCGAGTTCCCCGTCGGGGCGAGCGTGGTGTCCGGGATCGGGGTGATCGAGGACGTCGAGTGCGTCATCACCGCGAACGATCCCACGGTCCGCGGCGGCGCCTCCAACCCGTGGACGCTGAAGAAGTCGTTGCGCGCGGCGGAGATCGCGCTGCGCAACCGGCTCCCGTACGTCAATCTCGTCGAGAGCGGCGGCGCGGACCTGCCCACGCAGAAGGAGATCTTCATCCCCGGCGGCCAGATCTTCCGCGACCTGACCCGGCTGTCGGCGGCCGGAGTGCCGACGGTCGCGCTGGTCTTCGGCAACTCCACGGCCGGCGGGGCCTACGTGCCCGGGATGAGCGATCACGTGGTGATGGTGCGGGAGCGGGCCAAGGTCTTCCTCGGCGGGCCGCCGCTGGTCAAGATGGCGACCGGCGAGGAGTCCGACGACGAGTCGCTCGGCGGCGCGGAGATGCACGCCAGGATCAGCGGGCTGGCCGACCACCTGGCCGTGGACGAGTTCGACGCTCTGCGGATCGGGCGGCGGATCATCGCCTCGCTCGGCTGGCGCAAGCGGGGCTTCGTGCCCTACGGGCCGGTGCGGGAGCCGGTGTACGCGGCCGACGAGCTGCTCGGGATCGTGCCTGAGGATCTCAAGGTGCCGTTCGACCCGCGCGAGGTGATCGCCAGGGTGGCCGACGGGAGCGAGTTCGACGAGTTCAAGCCGCTGTACGGCGCCTCGCTGGTGACCGGGTGGGCGCGGATCCACGGTTATCCGGTGGGCGTGCTGGCCAACGCGCGCGGCGTGCTGTTCAGCGAGGAGTCGCAGAAGGCCGCGCAGTTCATCCAGCTCGCGAACCAGTCGCGCACGCCGCTGCTCTTCCTGCAGAACACGACCGGCTACATGGTCGGCAAGGACTACGAGCAGGGCGGCATCATCAAGCACGGCGCGATGATGATCAACGCGGTGTCCAACTCGACCGTGCCGCATCTGACGGTCGTGATGGGCGCCTCGTACGGAGCGGGGAACTACGGCATGTGCGGGCGTGCCTACGATCCCCGCTTCCTGTTCAGCTGGCCCAGCGCCAAATCGGCGGTGATGGGGCCGGCGCAGCTGGCCGGGGTGATGTCCATCGTGGGACGGGCTTCGGCGCTGGCGAAGGGCCAGGTCTACGACGAGGAGGCGGACGCCGCGATGCGGGCGATGGTGGAGGAACGGATCGAGGCCGAGTCACTGGCCTTCTTCCTGTCGGGACGCCTGTACGACGACGGGGTGATCGACCCGCGCGACACGCGTACCGTGCTGGGCCTGTGCCTGTCGGCGATCAACAGCGCGCCGGAGCCGGAGCCGGCCGGGTTCGGGGTGTTCCGCCCGTGATCAACCGTGTGCTCGTCGCGAACCGGGGCGAGATCGCCCGCCGGATCTTCCGTACCTGCCGGGAGCTCGGCGTCTCCACGGTCGCGCTCTTCTCCGACCCCGACGCGGACGCGCCTCACGTGGCCGAGGCGGACCTGTCGGTACGCCTGCCCGGCGCGCACCCCGCGGACACTTATCTGGACGCAGCGGCGATCCTGGCGGCCTGCGCGGCCACCGGAGCGGACGCGGTGCACCCCGGTTACGGCTTTCTGTCGGAGAACGCCGATTTCGCCCGTGCGGTGATCGGGGCCGGGCTGGTGTGGATCGGCCCGCCGCCCGAGGCCATCGCCGCCATGGGGGTCAAGATCGGGGCCAAGCGGCTGATGGCGGAGGCCGGGGTGCCCGTGCTGCCCTCGTACGACCTGTCCGGCCCCGCCTCCGTGCCCGCGGAGTTCCCGCTGCTGGTGAAGGCGTCCGCAGGCGGGGGCGGACGCGGGATGCGCGTCGTGCGCGAGGCGGGCGAGCTGGCGCGGGAGGTGGAGTCGGCGCGGCGGGAGGCGGCGTCCGCCTTCGGCGACGGCACGGTCTTCGCCGAGCCGCTGCTGGAGCGGGCCCGGCACGTCGAGGTCCAGGTGCTGGCCGACCGGCACGGGACCGTGTGGGCGCTGGGCGAGCGCGAGTGCAGCGTGCAGCGGCGGCACCAGAAGGTGATCGAGGAGTGCCCCGCGCCCGGCATCTCCCCTGGCACACGGGAGCTGCTGCACGACGTCGCCGTCCGCGCCGCCCGCGAGATCGGCTACGTGGGCGCGGGGACGGTGGAGTTCCTGGTCGACGGCGAACGGGTGGCGTTCTTGGAGATGAACACCCGGCTCCAGGTCGAGCATCCGGTGACCGAGCTGGTGCACGGGGTCGATCTCGTCCGGCTGCAGCTTGAGGTGGCCGAGGGGGCGGCGCTGCCGGCCGGGCCGCCGGAGCCGTCCGGATGGGCGGTCGAGGCGCGACTGTACGCCGAGGACGCCGGTTACGTGCCGCAGTCGGGGGTGTTGCGGCGGTTCGAGATCACCGGGGATGTTCGGGTGGATTCCGGGGTGGAGTCCGGGTCCGTGGTGTCGCCCTACTACGACGCGATGCTGGCCAAGGTGGTCGCGCACGGGGCCACGCGGGCGCAGGCGGTGCGGAAGCTGGTGACGGCGCTGCGTGGGGCGCGGCTGCACGGCCTCACCACTAATCGGGATTTACTGGTAAATATCCTGACAAATCGGGAGTTCTTGGCCGGTGACACGCACACCGGCTTCCTCGCCCCCGGCGGTCCCATCCACCCCGGGCCGGCGCCCAGTGACGCTTCCAGCGCCGCTCCCGGCACCGGAAGCGATCCTGGCGCCGGCGCCGGGGGCGATCCTGGCGCCGACACCGTGGCCGACTCTGGTGCCAGTGCCAGCGCCAGTGCCAGTGCCGGCGCTGGCGCCGGTGCCGGCGCCGACTCGGGTGCCGGTGCCGAGACCGCCTCCACCGACGTGGCCGGTGAGCTGGCGCTGCTGGCGGCCGCCCTGGCCGTCGCCGCCGGCAACCGCCGCAGAGCCAGGGTGCTCGGCGGGCTCCCCGGCGGCTGGCGCAACGTCCGCTCCCAGCCCCGCCGCACCCGCTTCGCGGAGATCGAGGACGACGTCGTCTACGACCCGCTCCCCGAGGGCGTCACGGTCGTCCGGGCGGATCCGTACAAGGTGGTGCTGGAGCGCGACGGCGTCCGGCGCGCCTTCGACGTGGCGCAGTACCCCGACGGGAAGGTCTGCGTCGACCACGCCGGCGGCCACGCCGAGCTGACCCCGCTCCCCCGCCTGCCCGAGCCCGCCGACCAGGTCGCCCCCGGCTCACTCCTGGCTCCCATGCCGGGTAGCGTGCTGCGGGTCGAGGTCGGGCCGGGCGACCGGGTGGCCAAGGGCCAGGAGGTCCTCGTCCTTGAGGCGATGAAGATGGAGCATCGGATCGCGGCGCCGGCCGACGGCGTGGTGGCCGCCGTACACGTGGAGAAGGGCCGCCAGGTCGACGCGGGAGCGGTGCTGGCGGTCATCGAGGAGGGGGACTCATGACGGACCTGGTGCACAAGGAGCTGACGGGGGGCGTCGCGACGATCACGCTGGACTCGCCGCCCAACCGCAACGCGCTGTCCTCGCGCCTGCTCGCCCAGCTGTCCGACCGGCTGAGCTGGGCACTGGCCGAGCCGGAGGTCAGGGTGATCGTGCTGACCGCCACCGGCAAGGTGTTCTGCTCGGGGGCCGACCTCAAGGAGCAGCGCGCGGCGGACGGGCGGTCTGACGCGCCGGTGACGGCGTCGTTCCCCGAGGTCCTCGAACTGATCTGGGACAGCCCCAAGCCGGTCGTCTGCCGGCTCAACGGCACCGCGCGGGCGGGGGGCCTCGGGCTGGTGGCCGCCTGCGACTTCGCCGTGGCGCCGCTGACGGCGTCGTTCGCGTTCACCGAGGTACGGCTCGGGGTCGCGCCGGCCATGATCGCCGTGCCCGTGCTCAGGAGGCTGAACGCCCGGGCGGCGGCCGAGTACTTCCTGACCGGCGAGGTGTTCGACGCGGCGCGGGCGGTGGAGATCGGGCTGCTGTCGCGCGCCGTCCCCGAGGACGAGCTGGACGCGGCCGTCGCCCACTACACCGGGATGCTGATCAAGGGCGGCCCCGAGGCGCTGGCGATCACCAAGCGGCTGGTCAGGGAGGTGCCCGCGCTGTCGTTCCGCGACGGGCTGAGCCGGATGACCGAGTTGTCGGCCGAGCGCTTCACCTCGGAGGAGGGCCAGGAGGGCATCGCCGCGTTCATGGACAAGAGGGCCCCCAAGTGGGTCCCGCCGCGGGCGTGACCATGCTGCGCATCGCGAACTGCAGCGGCTTCTACGGCGACCGCCTCTCCGCGGCCAGGGAGATGGTCGAGGGCGGGCCGATCGACGTGCTGACCGGCGACTGGCTGGCCGAGCTGACGATGCTCATCCTGGCCGGCAACCGGCTCAAGGGCCGTCCGGGCTACGCGCCGACGTTCCTGCGCCAGCTGGAAGACGTCCTCGGCACCTGTCTCGACCGGGGCATCAAGATCGTGACGAACGCGGGCGGGCTCGACCCGGCGGGCTGCGCGCGGGCCGTGCACGAGCTGGCCGGACGCCTCGGCCTGTCCCTCTCCGTGGCGCACGTGACAGGCGACGACCTCACCGGCCGGCCGCTCGACCTGGTCAACGCCGACACCGGCGAGCGCCTTGAGGCCACCCCGCTGACCGCCAACGCCTACCTCGGCGGCCGGCCGATCGCCGCCGCGCTGTCCGCGGGGGCGGACGTGGTGGTGACGGGCCGGGTGACGGACGCGGCGCTGGTGACGGGTCCCGGCATCTGGCGGTACGGGTGGGGTCCCGGCGACCTCGACCCGCTGGCCGGGTCCGTGGTGGCGGGGCACGTCATCGAGTGCGGCTGCCAGGCCACGGGCGGCAACTACGCGTTCTTCCAGGACGTACCCGACCTCGCGCACTGCGGCTTCCCGCTGGCCGAGCTGCGGCCCGACGGCTCCAGCGTGATCACCAAGCATCCCGGCACGGGCGGGCTGGTCTCGGTCGGCACGGTCACGGCACAGCTGGTGTACGAGCTGGGCGGCCCCCGCTACCTCGGCCCTGATGTGACGGCCAGGTTCGACACGATCACGCTCTCGGACGACGGGCCCGACCGGGTGCTGATCTCCGGCGTCCGCGGCGAGCCGCCGCCCGGCACGCTCAAGGTGGCCGTCAACTACCTCGGCGGTTACCGCAACACGATGACGCTCGTGCTGACGGGCCTGGATCTGCCGGACAAGGCGCGGGTGGCGGAGGAGGCCCTGTGGGCGCGGATCCCGCGGGAGTCGTTCGACGAGGTGGACGTGACGCTGACGGACTCGGGGCTGCTGCGGATCACGGTGATGTCCGCCGACGAGCGCACGGCGGGCCGGGCTTTCTCCTCGGCCGTGGTGGAGACGGGGCTGGCCAGCTATCCGGGCTTCTACGGGCTGACGCCGCCGGGGAACGCGTCGGCGTACGGGGTGTACTGGCCGGTCCTGGTGCCGGCGTCGGAGGTGCGGGCGCGGGTGTTCGTGGACGGGGAGGAACTGCCCTACCCGCCGCCGGACGCGCCGGAGCCTTCGGCCCCGCCGATCGCCTCCGCCACGCCCGCTGTGCCCGCAGCCCCGGCCACGCCCGCCGACACGGCCGCACCCGCCACACCTGCCGGCCCGGCCACGCTGGTCGCGCCGGTCGATCACCCGGCGACCGTGCGGATCCCGCTGGGCCGGATCGCCGGTGCCCGGTCAGGGGACAAGGGCGGCAACGCCAACCTGGGCGTCTGGGCCGACACACCGGAGCGTTACGCCTGGCTGGCGGGTCACCTGACGGTCGATCGGCTCAAGGAACTGCTCCCCGATCTGGCGCCGTACCGGATCGACTGCCATCCGCTGCCCAACGTCAACGCGCTCAACTTCGTCGTCCACGGGCTGCTCGGCCGCGGCGTAGCGGCCAGCCCGCGGATGGACCCGCAGGCGAAGGCCCTGGGCGAGGAGCTGCGCGCCTGCCCCACGGACGTTCCCGTCACCCTGGTGTGAGCGGGGCGCCGGCCGGAATCCGGGTTGACCGTGCGTGCGACGCTCTCTAGGGTCGAGGCGCAGAACATCGTTCTGGTGAGAAGGGCGGTCCATGACCTCCACCCACATCGACGTCGCCACCGTGGACTTCGACGCGCTCGGCGCGTGGATGGACGCCCAGGGGCTCCCCGGCGGCCCGATCACGGGCGCGGCGCCGGTCCTGGGCGGCACGCAGAACGTCATGATCCGCTTCGAGCGCGGCGGCCGCCCGTACATCCTGCGCCGGCCGCCCGTGCACGCCCGCCGCAAGAGCAACGAGGTCCTGCGCCGTGAGTCGCGGGTGCTGGCGGCACTGCGCGGCACGCAGGTGCCAGCGCCCCGGCTGGTGGCCGCGCAGACCGAGCGGGAGCCGGTGTTCTACCTGATGGAGCCGGTGGACGGGTTCAACCCCTCGACCGGGCTGCCCGAGCCGCACGCGTCGGACCCCGCGATCAGGCACCGCATGGGGCTGGAGGCCGCGGCGGCGCTGGCCGAGCTGGGGCGGGTGGATCCGGAGGTACTGCCGGGGTTCGGCCGGCCCGAGGGCTTTCTCGAACGGCAGGTCCCGCGCTGGCTCAAGGAGCTCGACTCGTACGGCGAGCTCGACGGCTATCCGGGGCCCGACATCCCCGGCCTGCGCGAGACGGCCGACTGGCTCACCCGGCACCTGCCCCGCACGTTCACGCCGGGCGTCATGCACGGCGACTACCACTTCGCGAACCTCATGTTCGCCTGCGACGGCCCCCGCGTGGCCGCGATCGTGGACTGGGAGATGTGCACGATCGGCGACCCGCTGCTCGACCTGGGCTGGCTGGTGGCCACCTGGCCCAGCAACAACGGCCACGTGCCCGGCCTGCCGGGGCCGCGGGAGATCATCGCTTACTACTCGGCGCTGTCGGAGCGGGACCTGTCGGCCGTCGGCTGGTACGCGGTGATGGCCTGCTTCAAGCTCGGCATCGTGCTGGAGGGCACCCACGCGCGGGCGTTCGCCGGCAAGGCGCCGAAGGACATCGGCGACCTGTTGCACGCGACGACGCTGGGGTTGTTCGAGCGGGCCGGGCAGTTCATGGCCGGCGCCCTCGACTGAACCGGACTTCAACCAGCAAAGCGCCCATTTCTTCCCTTTACCCGACGTTGCCAACTCGGACTTATGTCGTGATTTCCGGAAAAACGATCACACCTCATCTTTGGGGACGTACAATTGCGCGCAATTGCACCTTTCATCGGGGAAGGATCGTCATGCGCATGCGGTTCCTCGGCTCCACTTCGGAGGCGGGCGCCTGTCCCACCCTGTACGAGACCGACCGCGGCACCATCGTCGTCCAAGGTCTGCAAGTCACCGACGCGGAGGCGCTCGCCGATCTCCGCGACGTCCTCGACGGCGAGGCCGCGGTAGAGGTCCCCCGCGAGCTCCTCACCGAGATCGCCCGCCGCGTCCTGCCCGAGTACGCGGCAAACGCTTTCCCGACCAGCGAAAGAACACCCACGGCAACCGGTTGATCACAATTGCGGCAGGCCCTGGCATGATCGACGCAAGCGGGACTAGCCTCTTGCGGCGTGACGTCCTTTCAGCAGGCGCGCATCGACCTCGGCAGTCAGCTACGTCAGCTGCGCGAGGCCGCCCATCTGTCGGGCAAGGAGCTGGCGGAGCGGCTGCGCTGGCAGCCCTCCAAGGTCAGCAGGCTGGAAAACGCCAGGCAGACGGCGACCGAGGATGACGTGGTCGTGTGGGCGCAGGCGGTCGGCGCCTCGCCCGACACGACGGACGGCCTGCTCAGGCAGTCGATCGCGCTGCTGGAGCGGCACGACGACTGGAAGCAGCGCCACCGCAGCGGCCTGGCCGCGCTCCAGGAGGACGTCCGCGACCTCGAATCGCGCACCAAGCTCTTCCGCGTCTTCGAGCCCGGCATCATCGTGGGCCTGCTGCAGACCTCCGAATACGCCCGCCACGTCTTCCAGAAGGTCAAGCGCCTCTACAGCGCGGCCGACCAGATCGACGCGGCCGTGCGGGTGCGCATGCAGCGCCAGGAGATCCTGTACGACCGCACGCGCACGTTCAGGTTCGTGGTGAGCGAGGCCGCGCTGCGCACCGCGCTCGCGCCACCCGAGGTCATGCGCGGCCAGCTCGACCGCCTGCTCGCGGTCAGCACACTGCCGAACGTGGAGTTCGGCGTGATCCCCTTCGGCACCGAGCTGCCGGCCAACCCGGTCAACGGGTTCTGGATCTACAACGAGGCCATGGTCGCCGTCGCCACCATGACGAAGGACCTGATCCTGCGCGACCCCGACGACATCGCCTTCTACGTCCGGGCCTTCGACGATTACGCGAAGGTGGCGGAGTTCGAGGAATCGGGGCGGGAGGTCATCATGGCGATTCTTCACGAATATCGGAAACAAAGTCCACATTAACCGCAGCAATTGCTTGCCTCCCACCACAAGATCGTGCAATTCTGTCGCGAGACGTTGCGGAGGTGACGCATGATGCTCGATACCGCGCTCTGCCTCGAGCGGTTCGCCTGGCACGCCGGTCGGCACGCCGACCTGGCCGTCCAGAGCCTCGCGTTGGCCAGCGACCCGGCGTACGTGTCGGTCCGCAACCGTTTCTCGGCCACCCTCGCCGAGACCGTGACCTGCTCCGACGAGGGAGCGTTCATCACCTCGTGGGGTTATCGCCTGGGCACGGCGGCGGACGTCGAGTCCGCCGCCGCCCGCCTCGCCTTCCTCCTGGCCGCTCTCCCCGCCTGAGACCGTCGCTCTGGCGCCGGGTCAGCAGCCGGCTTTGTAGAGCACCTTCTGCACCTCGGGCTGGTCCACGTTCTGCGCCGTCACGATCGTGGCGTCGGTCGGGATCGACGGCGTGACCTGCTGTCCCTTGACCGCCGCGACCGCCTGCTCGACCCCCTTCGCCCCGATCTCACCGGGCAGCTGAGCGATCAGCGCCTGGACGACACCGTCCTTGAGCTGCTTGACCTGGGCCGGCCCCGCGTCGAAGCCCACCATCTTGACCTCACCCAGCTTGCCCGCCTGCTGCAGGGCCGACCCGGCGCCGGTGGCCGAGTTGAGGTTGGCCGCGAAGATGCCCGCCAGGTCGGTGTCCTTGGCCAGGGCCGCGTTCACGATCCTGGACGCCTCGCCGACGTCGTTGTGCGAGTACTGCACCCCGAGGTAGCCGACCCCCGCGTGGTTCGCCTTGATCTCGTCCTCGAACCCCTTGATCCGCGCGTCCACGGTGCTCACCCCGGGATCGGTCGAGATCACCAGCACCTTCCCCTTGCCACCGATCTGCTCCGACAGCGCCTTCGCCGCCGCCGCGCCGCCCTTGAGGTTGTCCGTGCTGATCCGCGAGAGCCCGATGCTCTGGTCCTCGACCACCGTGTCCACCAGGATGATCTTGATGTCCTGCTGTTTGGCCTGGGTCAGCGGCGCGATCATCGCCTTGACGTCGGTCGGCGCAATCAGCAGGGCGTCGGGCTTGCCCGCGACGACCGAGTTCACGATCGGAGTCTGCAGCGTGGGATCGAACTTCTGCGGCCCCTGCACGTCCAGCGCCACCCCGAGCTCCTGGGCCTTGGCCCGCGCGCCGCACGCCATGGTCTCGTAGAACTCCTCCCCCGCCAGGCCCTGCACGAGCGTCACCCTGACCTGGTCGGTGCCACCACCGCCCCCGCCGCCGCCACACGCGGTGATCAACATCAGCGTCCCGAGTACGGCCATCGCCTTGCGCATGGTGGTGCCTCCTGTCGCCTTGCTACTGATCGCGGGCCCTGCGCCTCCACTGGTCCACGTACACGGCGGCGACGAGCACGGCGCCCACCACCACCTGCTGCCAGAACGGCCGCACGCCGAGGATCTGGAACCCGTTCTGGAGCACGACGGGGATGAAAACCCCGATGACCGTCCCCGCCACCGTGCCGACGCCGCCGAACAGCGACGTGCCGCCGATCACCACGGCGGCGATGGACTGGAGGTTGTCGGTGGAGTGCGCGGACACGCCGGTGATGCCGTACTTGGCCAGCGACAGGTAGCCCGCCAGCCCGGCCAGCAGCCCCGCCAGCCCGTACACCTTGATCAGATGCCCGCGCACGGCCACGCCGCCGCGCCGGGCCGCCTCGGCGTTCGAGCCGATCGCGTACGTGTGCCGCCCGAAGCGCGTGAAGGCGAGCGCCAGCCCCGCGACGGCGGTGATGGCGGCGCACACCCACACGATCAACGGCACCCCGAGCCAGCGCGCGAGGCCCAGCCCCAGGTTCAGCTCGGTCGGCGCGCGCAGGTCCACCCCGCCCGTCAGCAGCAGCGCCCCGCCCAGCGACATGCCCAGCGTCCCCAGGGTGACGATCAGCGCGGGGATGCGTCCAAGCGCCACGAGGACGCCGTTCAGCACGCCCCACCCCAGCCCGGTGACCACCCCGGCCACCGCTCCGAGCGTCAGCGACCCCGTCCCCTCAATGACCTTGGCCGCCACCACGGCGGAGAAGACCAGCACGCCGCCCACCGACAGGTCGATCCCCGCCGTGACGATCACGAACGTCATCCCGGTGGCCAGCAGCAGCAGGATGGCCGCGTCGCTGACCAGGTTGAGCAGGTTGAACGACGTGGGGAAGGAGCCGGGGGCCAGCACGGAGAAGGCCACGAGCAGCCCGGCCAGCACCAGCCCGATCCACACGATCTGCAGCCGGCCCAGCTCACGCACCGCCTTCATGCCCGCCCCTCCCGCCGCTCGTCCGCCGCCTCCGCGGCCCCGCCCTGTGCGGACGTCTCGTCCCGCCCGTTCTGCTCGTCCTGTTCCATGGCGCCGGTCATGGCGCCGACGAGTTCCTCCATCGACGCCCGGCCGGTCTCGAAGGCGGCCACCCGCCGCCCCAGCCGCAACACCTCGACCCGGTCGGACACCGCCATCACGTCCTGCATGTTGTGGCTGATCAGCACGACGGACACGCCCGCGTCCCGGACGCTCCTGATCAGGTCGAGCACCCGCCGCGTCTGCAGCACGCCCAGCGCCGCGGTGGGCTCGTCCATGAACACCACCCGCCGCGCCCACGTCGCGGCCCTGGCCACGGCCACCCCCTGCCGCTGCCCACCGGACAGCGCCGACACCGGCGCGCTCATCGAGGCCAGCCGCACCCCGAGCCGTTCGCACGCCTCCAGGGTCTCCCGCCGCATCCGGGCGTTGTCCAGCACGCCGAGCAGCCCGAGCAGCCCCGGCCGGAGCCGTTCCCTGCCGAGGAAGAAGTTGGCGGCGGGGCTGAGGTCGGCGCACAGCGCGAGGTCCTGGTAGACGGTCTCGATCCCGGCCGCCCTGGCCTCCTCCACGGTCCCGAAGGCGACGCTCTCGCCATCGAGCGCGATCGTCCCGCCGTCGGGCCGCTCGGCCCCGGACAGGATCTTCGCCAGCGTGGACTTGCCGGCCCCGTTGTCGCCGATGAGCGCGACGACCTCGCCCCGATGCAGGCTGAAGTCCGCTCCCCGCAACGCCTCGACCTGCCCGTAGCTCTTCACGATCCCGCGGGCGTCGATCAGCGGTACGGCCATATGACCATCAAGAAACGCATTGACATCGTTGTCAACCCCCATCCGCGCCCGAAAGGGCACGCCCGGGGCTCAGAGCGGGGTGCCCGGCTCCGCGCGGCGATCCGGGCTTCCCGGCAGGTCCACGGTCGCGATCGCCCCGCCACCGGGCGCGTTGGCCAGGCGTACCTCGCCCCCGGCCTCGCCGACGGCCTGGGCCACGATCGCCAGCCCCAGCCCCGACCCCGGCAGCCCGCGGGCCGACGGGGAGCGCCAGAACCGCTCGAAGACGTGCGGAAGCTCCTCCTCCGGCAGCCCTGGCCCGTGGTCGTGGACGGTCAGGCGCCCGTCGCTCAGCCTCACCTCGACCTGGCCGCCGGGGCTGAACTTGGCGGCGTTGTCGATGAGGTTGAGCACGGCGCGTTCGAGCGAGGAGGCGCTGCCCACGACGTACCAGGGCTGGAGGTCGGTGGCGACCTCGGCCCCGCGCAGCCTGGCGCGTTCCACGGCGGCGGTGACGACCTCGTGCAGCCCCAGCTCGACGTGCGGCTCGTGGTCGCTGTCGCCCCTGGCGAGCTGGAGCAGGTCGGCCACGAGCGTGGACAGCTCGGCGAACTGCGCCTTGACGTTGATCAGCAGGCGCTCCTTGGCGCCTGGATCGAGGCTGCGGCCGGTCTGCTCGCTGCGCAGCAGCAGGTCGATGTTGGTGCGCAGGGTCGTGAGCGGGGTGCGCAGCTCGTGGCCGGCGTCGGCGACCAGCTGTTTCTGGCGATCCCTCGATCCGGCCAGGGCGGCGGTCATGGCGTTGAACGAGGAGGACAGGCGGGCGATCTCGTCGGTGCCCGTGACGGGGATGCGGGTGCCGAGGTCCTCGGTCTGCGCGATGTGCTCGACCGCCCGGGTCAGGTCGCCGACCGGGCGCAGCGCGGCACGGGAGATCGCGAGCCCGGCCCAGGCCGCGCCGAGCACGCCCAGCGCGGTGATGCCGCCGAGCGTGAGGGCGGCGATGCGTTTCGTCCGCTCGATGTGCCCGTACGGTCTGGCCTCCATGACGGCGACGCCGGGTTTGAAGTGCACCGTCACCACCCGGACCCGCTTGCCGTCGCGCGTCTCGCCGTAGCGGTAGACGGGCTCGCACGGCTCGAAGGCCTCTTTGTCCTGCTCGTAGTCGGCCAGGATGGGCGAGGGGCCGACCGAGCAGGTGGTGCCGTCCTTGAAGAGCAGCGTGGCCAACCCGTCGGCGAACGGGCCCGGCGTGCCGTCGGACGAGCAGTGCTCCATGAGCCACTTCTTGTCGCCCTGGTCCACCGACGCTTTGATGGTCATGTCGAGGTTGCCGCGCAGCCGGTCCGCCAGGATGACGTACGACAGCGCCGCGCACATCGCGATGGCCACCGCCACGGCCACCGTGACCAGGAGCGTCAGGCGGGTGCGCAGGCTGCCGCGGGTGGCCAGGCCGGCCACCCGCGCGCGCAGGCGGCCGGTTCTCACGCCGTGGCCCGCAGCACGTACCCCACCCCGCGCACGGTGTGGATCACCCGCGGCTCGCCGCCGGCCTCGGTCTTGCGCCGCAGGTACATCACGTAGACGTCGAGGGAGTTGGAAGTCGGCTCGAAGTCGAAGCCCCACACCTCGCTGAGGATCTGGTCGCGGGTCAGCACCTGGCGCGGATGGGCCAGGAACAGCTCCATCAGCAGGTATTCGGTCCTGGTCAGGTCGAGCCTGCGCTCGCCGCGGGTGACCTCCCTGGTCGACGGGTCCATCCGCAGGTCGCCGTAGGAGAGCGAGTCACCCTCGGGGGTGCCCGCGCTGAGCGCGCCCCGCCGCAGCAGGGCGCGCACCCGGGCCAGCAGCTCGTCCAGCTCGAACGGCTTGACGAGGTAGTCGTCGGCGCCCGCGTCGAGCCCCGACACCCGGTCGCCGACCGCGTCGCGAGCGGTGAGCATGAGCACGGGGATGTGGTTGCCGGACGCGCGCAGCCTGCGGCACGCGGTCAGCCCGTCGAGCCGGGGCATCATGACGTCGAGCAGCACCGCGTCGAAGGAGTCCGTGGCGACGGCGTCGAGCGCCTCCTGCCCGTCGACGGCGGTGACGACCTTGTAGCCCTCGAACTCCAGGCTCGACTGCAGGGCCTCGCGCAAGGCGGGCTCGTCGTCCACTACCAGCAACCGTGCGGGCTCGTTCATATAAGAAAAACTAAGGGGTCATCATGAGAACGCGATGAAGGATCTCACACCGGCTTCATGAGGAGTCGATGAGGGATTCGCCGACAGGTCACCACGTGACGGGCATCGCCGTGAGACCGAAGATGGCTCCATCGTACTTGGCGGGCAGCTCCTCGTCGGCCATCGTGACCCGCAGCCCCGGCACGCGCTCGAACAACGTGCGCAGGGCGATCTCCAGCTCGGCCCGCGCCAGGTTCTGGCCCAGGCACTGGTGCACGCCGTAGCCGAAGGCCACGTGGTGGTTGGCGCCGCGCCCGGGGTCGAACGCGTCGGGCCGCTCGAACGCCCGCTCGTCCCTGTTGGCGCTGGCGCCGAGCACGTAGATGCCCTCGCCCTTCTTCACCTGCTGCCCGCCGATCACCTGGTCCTCGGTGCTGACCCGGTCGAACGCCACCCAGTCCACGATCGACAGGTAACGCAGCAGTTCGTCAACCGCCGCGGGCCAGCCCGACGGGTCGGCGCGCAGCACGGCGAGCTGTTCCGGATGGCGCAGCAGGGTGAGCGCGGACAGCGGGATCATGTTCGCGGTGGTCTCGTGACCGGCGACGAGCAGCAGGAAGGCCACGCCCACGAGCTCGTCATGGGTGAGCGCGCCGCCGGCGATCAGCCGCCCGAACAGGTCGTCTCCCGGCTGCTCGGCCATGGAGGTGATCAGCGTGTCGAGGTAGTCGCGGATGTCCATCGCCGCGGCCATGCGGGCCTGCGGATCGTCGATGGAGGAGACCATCTTTCTGGTCCGCGACTGGAAGAGCTCGCGGTCGGCGTACGGGACCCCGAGCAACTGGCAGATGACGAGGGACGGCAGCGCCAGCCCGTACGCCTCCACCAGGTCGGCCTCGGGGCCCTTGGCGAGCAGGTCGTCGATGAGCTCGTCCGCGATCCGCTGGATGCCGGGCCGCAGCTCCCTCATCCGCCTGACGGTGAACTCGGGGATGAGCAGGCGCCGGAACCTGCTGTGCTCGGGCGGGTCGAGGTCGATGAAGTGGCCGGCGGTGAACTTCTCCCGCGCCGCCCGCTCCTCCGGCGTCGTCTGCTCGTCCTCGGGCGGGGCGCTGGGATGGCCGGGGGTGGCCGGGTTGGTGCTGATGCCGGGGCCGGCCAGGACCTGCTTGGCCTCGGCATGCCGGGTGACGAGCCACACGTCGGCGCCGAAGAGCGTGCCCTTGACGAGGGGAGCCTGCTCGCGCATCCGCTCGTACTCGGGCGGGGGCGCGAACGGGCACGTGCGCTGGACAGGGAAGGGCTGAGCCATAGTCTGCTCCCTACAAGCCGGACCGCATTGCTTACTTACGCGAAAGTAAGCAATGTTGGGCCGGTCGTCAAGTGAGGGAGTGGCATGGCCGGGCGGCGGACGGACACACGAGAGCGAATCCAGCAGGTCGCGCTGGAGCTGTTCGCCGAGCACGGATACGAGAAGACCACGCTGCAGGAGGTGGCCGAGCGGCTGGACATCACCAGACCGGCGCTCTACTACCACTTCCGGACGAAGGAGGCGATCCTCGCCAGCGTGGTGGACCGGCTCGGGGAGTCCATCGAGGAACTGGTGACCTGGGCCAAGCAGCAGCCGGCGACGGCCGAGGCCCGGCTGGAGATCCTGCGGCGCATCGCCGGGCTGCTGGAGGACCAGTGGCGTCCGCTGTTCAGGTTCGCGCAGGTGAACCAGGGGATCATGCGGCAGAGCGCGGCCGGCGAGCGGCTGCAGGCCGGGGTGCTGAGCATGCTGTCACTGCTGGCCACGCCGGACGCCGGCCCGGTCAAGCAGTTCGAGGCCAGGCTGGCGGTCTTCGCGGTGATCATCGGGAACGTGCCGTCGCTCTTCGACCTGGGGCTGGAGGAGTCCGAACGCACGGCGGTGGCGCTGGAGGTGGCCACCAAGCTCATCACGGACGACTGAGAGCCTGCCGGCAGAGGGGTTGATCGCCGACCCGACGGCGACATCGCTGACCCGACGGCGAAGACGCGGGACAGCCGTGACGACGTGCGGGGCACGGCGTCAGACCCACGACGACGTGCGGAGAAGGGGTCAGACCACGTCGAACTCGTTTCCCTCCGGATCCGTCATCGCCACCGCGTAGTGATCGACCCCGGGCTGCGACAGCACCCGCACGACGGACGCCCCCGCCTGGACCAGCCGTTCGACCTCGGCGTCCACCCGCGCCTTCCTGGTCTCCAGGGGCACGTCCTCCCGCCTGCCGCCCACCTGCACGTCCAGGTGAAACCGGTTCTTGACCACCTTGGCCTCGGGCACCTGCTGAAACCAGATCCTCGGCCCGTGCCCCTCGGGATCGACGATGCTGTCGCTGCAGTCGCCCTCGCCCAGCTCGTCTTCCGGCACGCCGAGACTGCGCCAGTAGTCCCGCCAGGTCGCGAACGCGCCGGGCGGGGGCTCCACCGCGTAACGCAGCGCGCCGGCCCAGAACCGGGCCATCCGCTCCGGCTCCGTACAGTCGATGACCAGCTGATAAGAGATCACGGCGACCATCCTGCCGGACCCGTCCGACAATTACCGCTCACGGTCGGGACGGGTCCTGGGCCGCAGGCGCTCCGGCTCGATCGAGGCGGAGGCCCGGGCCGGTTCATAAGCCCTTGCCAGCAGCCGGCAGGCACCAAGACCGGCGAAAGGGCGTTCTTCAGCGTCTCAGCAGGGCCATCGCGGCGTTGTGGCCGCCGATCCCGCTCACCGCGCCGCCCCTGCGGGCGCCGGCGCCGCACATGAGGATCCGCTCGTGCTCGGTCTCCACGCCCCAGCCGCCCTCCTCCGCGTACGGCCAGCTCAGGTCGGTGTGGAAGATGTGGCCGCCGGGCAGGCCCGCGTCGCGTTCGAGGTCGACGGGCGACTTGGCCTCGACGCAGAGGGAGCCGTCGGGGGCGCGGAGCAGGCAGTCCTCGATGGGCTCGGCCAGGACCGTGTTGATGGAGGCGAAGGTGGCGTCCAGAGCCATCTTCCGCGCCTTTTCCGGATTTTTCCGGAAAAGGCGGGCGGGCATGTGCAGGCCGAACAACGTCATCGTCTCCGCGCGGCCCCGCAGCTCAGGACCGAGGATCGACGGGTCCGTCAGCGAATGGCAGTAGACCTCGGCCGGCGGCAGCTCAGGGATCTCGCCGCGCGCCGCCTGCGCGTACGCGGTGTCGAGCTGGCCACGTCCCTCGTTGATGTGGAACGTACCGCTGAAGGCCGCCCGCGGGTCCACCGAGGGGTCCTTGAGCCTGGGCAGCCGCGTGAGCACCATGTTGACCTTGAGCTGCGCGCCCTCCGGCACCGTCACGGGGCGGCCCAGCACCCTATCGAGCACGGCGGGCGGCAGGTTGACCAGCACGTGGCCGCCGTTCACCGTGTGCTCGCCGTCCTCGGCCACGTACGTGACCTCGCCCGTCGGCGCGATGCCGACGATCTCGGCGCCGGTCCTGATCTCGGCGCCCGCCCGCCTGGCCGCCGCCTCCAGCGCGCCGGAGACCGCGCCCATGCCGCCGACGGGGACGTTCCACTCGCCGGTGCCGTCGCCGATCACGTGGTAGAGGAAGCACCGGTTGGCCAGCAGATCGGTGTCGGGGTCGGCGAACGTGCCGATCAGCGCGTCGGTGAGCACGACCCCGCGCACGGTGTCGTCACCGAACCGCTCGTCCACCGTCCGGCCGATCGGCTGGGCGAACAGGTCACGCCACGCCTCGGCGCCGACCAGGCGCTCGATCTCGGCCTGGGGGCGCAGGGGTTCGAGCAGGGTGGGGGCCAGGGCCCGCGCCACCTCGCCGACCATGCCGTAGAAACGCCGCCACGCCTCGTGGTCGGCCTCGCCGCCGGTGACGTCCCTGAACGAGGCCGCCGTACGCAGGTCGTCCTCGTTGTCCACGAGCAGGCCGCGCTCGCCTCGCGGCGTGTAGGAGGCGTAACGGCGGCGGCGCAGCTCCAGGTCGAGCCCCAGGTCGCGGACTATGCCCGAGGGCAGGAGGCTGACCAGGTAGGAGTAACGCGACAGGAGCACGTCGACCCCGGAGAAGGCGCGCGTGGAGATCGCCAGCCCGCCCACGTGGCCGTAGCGCTCCAGCACCAGCACCCTGCGCCCGGCCTTGGCGAGATAGGCGGCCGCGACCAGCCCATTGTGCCCGCCGCCTGCGATGACCACGTCGAACCTACTCACCACCGCACCATACGACCCAAACCACACCATTCGTCAACGCCACGACCGACGTCACCGGCCCCCACCCCTGTCCGACGTCAAGAGCCGACGTCGGACAGGGGTGATGAGGCAGGGGTGATGAGGCCGGAATCAGAGGGCCCGAGCCACGGAATCGGGGTCACGGGGTGGGGGCCAGTCGGGGCCGGCGTCACGGAGTCGGCGTCGAGGTAAGTCGGCCGGTGCCACGGGCGCCTGGTGTCACCGGCGGCCCGGCATCACGGGTGGGCGGCATCACCGGCCTGCGGCGTCAGGGGCGGGCCTGGTCGGGGCGGGGGCGCGCGGCGTCAGAGGCGACCGATGTCAGGGGCGGCTGGCTATTGACAGGAGGGTAGCGGCTGGGCCGGTCAGTGCTCGGCCGCGTCGCCATACCGCGCGCAGGCTTCTGACCAGGTTGATGCCCGCCAGCGGCACCTCCACCAGCCGCCCGGTGTCCACGTCGGTCTCCACCGCATACCGGCTCAGCACCGCCGGCGCCGCCCCCGCCTGGGCCGCGCCCTTGACCGCCGAGTTCGATCCCAGTTCCAGCCGCGGGCTGGCGCGGTGCAGGCCGCCGAAGGCGACGTCCAGCGTCTCCCGGGTGCCCGAGCCTGGCTCACGTACCACGAGGGGCGTGGCGGCCAGCTCAGGACCTCTCAGCGCCGTACGGCGGCGCGCCCACGGATGCCCCGGCGCCACCACGACCACCAGCCGGTCGGTCCCCACGACCCTCTCACCCAGCCCGTCCGGCACGCTGGGCCCCTCCACGAACCCCAGTTCCACCTCCCCGGCCAGCACCCGCGCCGCCACGTCGGCGGAGTTGACCACGTCGAGACCCACCTGCACGTCGGGCTCCCGGTTCTGCAGCTCGCCGAGCCAGCGCGGCACCAGGTACTCGGCCACCGTCATGCTGGCGGCCACCCGCAGATGGGCGGCCTCGCCGTGGCGCACGGCCTGGACGGCCCGCATGAGCTCCTGCGCGGCGGCGAGCACCTGCGCGGCCCACCCGGCCACCATCTTGCCCTCGGCGGTGAGCGCGGAGCCGCGCGGCGTACGCTCGATCAGCGGCAGGCCGAGGCGGCGTTCGAGCTGCGCGACGCGCTTGCTGGCGGACGGCTGCGCGATCCCCGCCGCCCTGGCGGCGCGCCCGAGGCTGCCCAGCTCGCCGACGTCAACGAGGAGCTTCAGCGAGTCGAGATCGGGCAGCGCACTCATAGCCACAGGCTATGACCTCCCAGGCAAGGCGTGGCTACCGGCCGCTTCCGCCGCTCAGAAGACTGAGATCATGCCCGCCACCGCGCAGGAGCCCACCGCGCAGGAGCCCACCGCGCAGGAGCCCACCGCTCAGGAACCCATCGCGCAGGAGCCCACCGCCCGACCCACCCAGCAATCCGCCCGGAGAACCAGGTGGGCGACCGCCTGGGCACCCGTCCGCACAGCGATCCGCATCACGACCTGGGCATCCGTCCGGGAAAACGCCCGGCTCCTGTGGCCCGGTCTTCTCGTGGCGGTCGTCGCGACGGCGCTATCGATGATCGTCAACCGGTACGTCCCCGCGCTCAGCCCCGCCGTCATCGCCGTCCTCGCGGGCGCCCTCATGGCCAACCTGACGGGCATCGGCACGCGGTTCCGGCCCGGGCTCGCGTTCGTCTCCAGGCGGGTGCTGCGCGTCGCGATCGCCCTGCTCGGCCTGCAGATCGCCCTTCCCGACGTGCTCGGGCTCGGCTGGCGGACGCTGGCGATCGTGACGGTCGCGACGGGGCTCACGTTCGTCACGACCCAGCTCATTGGGCGCGCGCTCGGCGTGAGCCCCGGCACGTCGCTGCTCATCGCGACGGGGGTGTCCATCTGTGGCGCCGCCGCGATCGCCGCCATGCGGGAGAGCGCCGGCCTGGCCGACGACGACGAGGCCGCGGCGAGCGCGCTCGGGGTCGTGGTCCTGTACGGGACCGCGGCCATCCCCCTCGTACCCCTCCTGGGCTCGCTCCTGGGCCTGTCGGCGGCGCAGCTCGGCGTGTGGACGGGCGCCGCCGTGCACGAGGTGGCGCAGGTGGCCGCGATCGGCGCCGCCTCAGGAGTGCTGGCCGGCGCGGTGACGGTCAAACTGGGGCGCGTGGTGCTGCTGGCCCCGATCGTGGCCCTGACGTCCTACCTGCGGCGCGGGACACACGACCGGCGGCTCGGGGCGCACGACCAGCGGCTCGGCGGGGCGAACGAGCGGAAGGCCGGGGCGAGGCCGCCGATCGTGCCGCTGTTCGTGGCCGCGTTCCTCGCGATGGTGCTGCTCCGCGGCACCGGGCTGGTGCCCGAGGCGATCACGGCGGCCGTTCCCGCACTGACGAACGTGCTCATGGCCGCCGCCCTGTTCGGTCTCGGCACCGGCATCGACCTGCGGAAACTGGCCAGGGGAGGCCGGGCGGCGCTGCTCGGCGGGTTCGCCACGGCGATCATCGCGGCCACGTCCCTGGCGGGGGTCGCGGTTCTCGTGTGATCCTCAGGTGGACGGCCGGGCCGGGTGCCCGTACGCTGCTCGGTTCGGAACAAATCCCGTGAAAACGGCCGTTCCTCCTATGTCAGGGCCAAGGACCACACAAGGAGCACGAAACTCACCATGCGCAGCACCACCGACTCCCTTCTGCGGCCGTCCGACGAGGTCGCCGAGGCCCTGGCAAGCGGCGCGCCGGTCGTGGCCCTGGAGTCCACGATCATCTCCCACGGGCTGCCGCAGCCGCGCAACCTGGAGGTGGCGCGGGAAATGGAGGGTGTCGTACGCGCGGCGGGCGCCGTGCCGGCCACGATCGCCGTGCTCGACGGCGTGCCCCGCATCGGCCTGAACGAGGTCGAGCTTGAGCGCATCGCGACCGAGTCGGGGCTGCGCAAGCTGGGCCAGCGCGACCTGCCCGTGGCGGCGGCGCTGAAGGCCAGCGGCGCCACCACCGTGTCGGCCACGTCCTTCCTGGCCGCCCGCGCCGGCATCCGCGTCTTCGCCACCGGCGGGCTCGGCGGCGTGCACCGCGGCTGGGTCGAGGACCAGGACGAGTCCGCTGATCTCGGTACACTTGCCGCCACCCGCATCACCGTCGTCTGCGCCGGGGTCAAGTCGATCCTCGACGTGCCGGCCACGCTGCAGCGGCTGGAGACGCGGGGCGTGAGCGTGGTGGGCTTCCGTACCGGCTACTTCCCCGGCTTCTACCTGCACTCCTCCGGCCAGCCGATCGAGTGGCGGATCGAGTCGCCCGGCGACGCGGCGGCCATCATGCGCGGCCAGGACGCGCTCGGCGGCGCGGACAGCGCCCTCATCGTGGCCAACCCGGTCCCCGAGGATCAGCAGCTCGACCCCGAGCTGCACGACCGCGTGCTCGGCGAGGCGCTGGCCGCCGCCGAGCGTGAGGGCGTCAAGGGACAGGCGATCACCCCGTTCCTGCTCGGCTACCTGGTGGACGGCACCGGCGGCGCGTCGTTGGAGGCCAACCTGGCCGCCGTACGCGGAAACACCGCCCTGGCCGCCCAGATCGCCCTGTCCTGGGCCAGATCGTGACGGACGGCGCCCTGCTCGTCATCGGCGACGTGGTCACCGACGTCGTGGCCAGGCACGGCGCACCCGTCACGGCGGGCACCGACACGGCGGCCGACATCGTGCTGCGTCCCGGCGGCTCGGGCGCGAACACCGCCGCCTGGGCCGCCTCTTTGGGCGCCGAGGTCCACCTGCTGGCCAGGCTCGGCTACGACAGCAGCGAGTGGCACGCCACCGAGCTCATCAAGACGGGCGTCACCCCGCACTTCGCCGTGGACCCGGCGCACCCCACGGCGGTGGTGATCGCGATGGTGGACAAGAGCGGCGAACGCTCGATGCTCACCAACCGCGGCGCCGCCGGCCTGATCTCCGAGGCCGACTGGGATCCGTCCCTGCTCGACGGCGTCGCCATGCTGCACCTGTCCGGATACGTGCTGTTCGCCGAGGCCGGGCTGCGCCTGGCCAGGCGGGCGATGGCGGACGCGGCGGCGGCGGGCGTGGCGATCAGCGTCGATCCGGCCTCCACGGGCCCGCTGCGCGACTTCGGCGTCGAACGTTTCATCCGCGAGACGGCACCGGCCGGGCTGGTCATCCCCAATCTCGACGAGGCCCTTTTGCTCAGTGGGGCGGCGACGGCCACGCGGGCGGCCGTACTCTTGAGTGAGACATACGGCACAGCGGTCGTGAAGCTCGGCGCCGGCGGAGCACTGGCGGCCGTCGACGGAGAGGTGGTGGCGACCGCGGAAGGTGTGTCCGCCGAGGTCGTGGACTCGACGGGGGCGGGTGACGCCTTCGCCGCCGGGTTCCTCGCCGCCACTCTGCTCGGCTCCGCCGAACAGGCCGCGCTGGAGGCCGGCTGCCGTGCCGGTGCCGCATGTGTGGCCCAGGTGGGGGGCCGTCCACGGTACGGTTTGGATCTGAACCGTCTTTACCCTATTCACACTGATTGATAGCTTGCCGCGTAGGCTTGCACCATTAGCCACATGCGTTACGGGCAGCACACGCGGCTCACTGGGGAGGATAAGGTCCGCCGATGGAAGTCGAGTCATCGATCTGCCTGAGCGACCTCATCCCTGCGCTGCGTTGGAGCCGCCCTCAGCAGGTGGCCGAGGCGTTGGGCGATCCGCGCCTGCCGGCGGGGTGGTGGTCCTCCCTGCCGCTGTCGAAGGCGCTCGGCACCGCCGGGCTCGACTGGATCTGCGAGCGCCTGGCCAAGCTGGCCGCCGCCCGCTGGGATCACCTGCCGCTGGCCGACCTGCTGCCCGCGCTGACCGTTCACCACATCGACCCCGCGCTGCCCGGGTGGTCCGAGGCCACCCGCACCGCCGTCACCGGTCTCGGCGGCTGGCAGCGGCTGCGCCGCCTGTCGCCCAGTGACCTGGGCACCCCGTCGGCCACGCCCGAGGTCGTGATCGGCTCGGTCCTGCGCGAGATCCTGGGCCGCATCCCCGCCCATCGCGAGATTCCGGTCGCCGCGGGCCATCCCGAGGTCACCCGGCCGCTGCAGCGTGACCAGATGCCCGTCACCTCTCGTGGCACGGGCACCTTTCCCGCGGTCGGGCCCGACGGCACGCCGCAGCCGCGCAGCGCCTTCACCCCGTCCGAGGCCAACCCGAGCGGCCCTCAGCCGACCGGCCCGTTCGCCGGGCAGGGGCAGGGGCAGGGCGACCTCCGCCGGCCCGCGCCCGGCCAGAGCGGCGCCTTCCCCGTGCCGTCGGCGGCCGACAGCGGCCCCCGCTCCACCGGGTCCTTCCCCGCGGTGCCGTCTTCTGAGGGCAACTCCCGCCAGCAGGGCGTCTTCCCAGCGCCGACCTCCACCGACAGCCCGACCGGGTCCTTCTCCGCCGCCGAGGGCACCTCGCCTCAGACGGGCTCGTTCCCCGCCGCACCCGGCCAGGGCGACGACCGGCGCCAGTCCGGCGCCTTCCCCGCGCCGCCGTCCTCGGAGGGCAACCAGCGTCAGACGGGCTCCTTCCCGGCCGTGCCCTCCTCGGAGAGCAGTCCGCGCCAGAGCCTCTTCCCCGCGCCGCCCTCTTCCGCGGGCAACCAGCGCCACACCGGTTCCTTCCCTGCCGTGCCCGGCCGGGACAAGGACCGGCGCCACACCGGCTCGTTCCCCGCCGTGCCGTCTTCAGAGGGCAAACCGCCTCAGACGGGCTCTTTCCCCGCTGTACCCTCCTCGGAAGGCAACGCCCGCCAGAGCGGCGCCTTCCCGGGGCCGTCGTCCTCCGACAACCCTTCGCGCTCGACCGGCTCGTTCTCCGCGCAGCCTCAGACGGGCTCGTTCTCGGCGCAGCCGCAGAGCGGCGCGAGCCCGCGTCAGGGGTTCGCGGGCGAGGGCGGCCTGCCGCAGCGCCCCGCGCCCGGCCAGTCCGAACGCCTTCCGCAGCGCCCCGCGGGCCCGCAGGCCGGCCGCCCTGACACCGGCGGCCCCGCGGCCCCGTCCGCCGCCGGCCCGGCCGGCAACGGCCCGCACCCGGGCAGCGGCGGCCCGCACACCGGCTCGATCCCGCCCGTTCCCGGCACCGGAGTCCCCGCCGCTGGGACTTCTGGAGCCCCCGGAACACCTGGCGCGGCGGCCCCTGGGAACGCGGGCGCGGGAACGGCCGGAGCCGCCAACCCCGCCGCCGGCCTCTCCGGGGCGGGAAACCCCGTCGCCGGGCTCCCCCCGGCCGGCACCCCCGGAGCCGGAATCCCCGGAGCGAGCGCCCGCGCGGCCTCGGGAACCCCTGCGGCCCCCGCGGGCACTCCCGCCGCCGCCCCTTCCGCTCCGCCGGCCTCCACCCCCTCCTACTCGGCTCCCAGCCCGGTCCCCTCCGACACCGACCACGCGATGGTCCGCGTCGTGGACAACCTGTTCCGCAGTCTGGACAAGCTGGAGCTGGCGGTGGCCGTGCACCGGCTGTTCGCCGAGGACCCGGTCAGTCTCCGTACGCTCGCCCACAAGATGCTCGTCGAGCGGGACGCGCTCTCGCAGGCCCAGCGCACCGCCGAGGAGCGCGTCCTGCACTGGCTGCGTTCCTCCGAGTCCGCCCCGGTCACCGGCCACATGTTCCGCCTGACCGAGTGGCTGGGCGCGGCGGCCACCGAGGATCAGCTCATCGGCGCCGACCCGGCGCACCCGGTGACGGTCCCGTCGCTGCGCACGCCGCTCTGGCGCGTCCTGGTGACGCTCATGCCGGACCGCCGCTTCCAGGACGGCTGGCTCGTGGTGGGCGACCTGCACGGGCTGCAGAGCCGTACGAGGCAGCTCCTGGCGGCCAGCCCGCCCGACACCGACCTCGTGGAGCTCATGGGCGAACTGGGCATCCGCGCCCATTCCGCCAAGGCATGGCTCGACGCGCTGCCCCCGGAGACCGGCCCCGACCCGGTGGCCGCCGCCTCGTCCCCGGCCCAGCCGCTGCCCCGGCGTACCCCTGGAGCCAACGGCCACCACCACCGGGGCGGCCAGCCCATCCCGTCGGCGACGACCGCCGGAGCCATCGACCCCTCCGCCGCGCTGGCCACCCTGTCGGCGCTCTCGGGCGGCCGCTCCCCCATGCTCCCCGGCCTGGCGGGCGCCCCCGCCACCCCGCCGCCGCCACTGCCGGGACCGTCCTCCGACCCGCGCCGCTGGCAGCGCATCGAGGTCACCCCCGAACACCTCAGGGGCGGCCCGGTGCCGGTGCCGGAGGGGTACGCGGCCCAGCTGGGCATGCGTCCCGGCACCCTGCTGTCGGTGACGGGCCCCGGCGACAACGCCATCGTCCTGGTCTGGCAGGGCCACCAGCCGGTCTTCGACTCCCTGCAGCCGGTCCTCATGCGCCTGAACGCCCGCCCGGGCGACCAGGTCTACGTCACCGTGGACGGCTACCGCCTCGAAGCCCAGCTGACCGGCTGACCCCACCGGCTCGCCACGTCTCAACGGCGGGCCCCGGCCTCCACCGCGGACGTCGCAAGAGTCAGGCCCGCCACCGAGCCGCTCACCCAAGCCCGCGCGCTACGGCCTCTGACGAGGAATACCTGTCAGACGCCGGCGGTGTCAGGAAGGCGTCAGGCAGAAGGGGTGGCCGGCCGGATCCAGGAGCACCCGCCATCGTCCGTCGCCGGGCTGGTGGTCCGGTTTGGCCGCGCCGAGCTCCAAGGCCAGCGCTTCCACCGCATCGAGGTCGTCAGCCCGGAAATCCAGGTGGAGCTGTTGCGGCACGTCCTGACCCGGCCACTGCGGAGCCCGGTATCCGGCAACCCGCTGGAACCCCAGGTCACAGCCGGAGCCGTCCGTCAGAGCGACGAACTCGTCCGAACTGAAGAGTTCGCGCATCCCGGTGAGCGCACTGTAGAAGCCCGCCAGCGCCCGCGGGTCCGCACAGTCGAGAGTCACCTCGCGCAGCACAGCGCCTGGCACCATTCGCTCCTTCGCGTCCGCGCGTCCGTCTCCGTGAGCCGCCGAACGCGACCACCGGCCCCAGCCACACCGTACTCGCCACCTCCACCGTCGCAGTAGCGATTTATCCCCGCCTCAGCGCAACGACACCGGCGCCTTCGACACACTCCTAGTCCTGGTCGAACAGGCGGAGGCGGTGGGCGGTGGCGGCGGCTTCGCCTCGGGTGGCCACGCCCAGTTTGGCCAGGATGTTGGACACGTGCACGCTCACCGTCTTCACCGAGATGAACAGCGCCTCGGCGATCTCCCGGTTGCTGCGCCCGCTGGTCACCTCCCGCAGCACCTCCAGCTCCCGCGCCGTCAGCCCGAGCGGCTGACCGTCGTTGCCGTCGTCGGAGCCGCCGAGCCTGGCTCGCCGGCCGAAGACGTCGAGCTGTTCGAGCAGCGGCGTGGCGCCGAGCTCGCGGGCCAGCTCTCGCGCCCGGGTCAGCCGGGCGGCCGCCTCCTGCCGGTCGCCGGCCGACAGCGCCGCCTGCGCCGCCCCGACCAGGCACTGCGCCTCCGGGTACGGCTCCCGCAGCTCGGCCCAGGCCCGCACCGCCTGGTCCCACGCCTTGAACTGCCAGGAGGCCGCGTCGCTCACGTAGGCGGACGTCGGCTCGGGCCCGGTCAGGGCGGTGAACGTGAGCCGGTGGGCCTGCTGGGACTCCCCCATGGTGTCGAGCCGCAGGGCGATCGACCGGATCTCCGGCAGCAACGACAGCGCCTGCCGCGCGAGCGCCCCCAGCCCCGCGCCGGGCGCGGCGCCCATCAGGACCTCGGTGAGCTGCTTGGACGGCACCACGGCCCAGATGAGCCGCGCGACGGTCACCAGCACCGGCCACGAGTAGCGCGGGCTGCTCATCAGGTCGCGCTCCTCCAGCGCCCTGGCCGCCACCTCCACCGCCTGCTCCGGCTGCCCCCGCGCCGACAGCAGCTGCACCTCCCTGCGCAGGTGCGGCAGCGTCACCTGATCGCGGAAGGTTCCCCGCGACACGATCTGCCGTGAGGAGGCCATCAGGGCCTCGGCCCGGTCGAGCTGCCCCCGCGCGAGCGCGATGTCGGTGGCCAGCCCCTGCAGACTGGCCCGGTAGGGCGGGGGCGGCACGAGGTCGAGCGCGTGTTCGAGCACCTGCAGCGCCTCGTCCCAGCGCCCGAGCGACAGCAGCGGCTCGGCCAGGTTGATCGACAGGAACGTGCCGGACGTGCGGGCCAGCCCGTAGTGGGCGGCGTCGTCGATCCCGCGCCGGGCGACCTGGGCGGCCCGCTCGTGCCAGCCCGCGCCCTCGAAGGCGTCGGACTCGGAGACCGCGCAGCGCAGCAGCGCGTTGTAGGCCCCGTCGCGCTGGGCGATGCGGCGTGCCTCGGCGAACGTCTCGACCTGCAGCTCCATCTCGGAGTAGCACGCCTTGCCCCAGTTGAGGCTGATCATCGCGTGCGCCTCGACGTTGGCGTCGCCGATCTCGTGGCCCAGCTCGATCGCGCGCTGGGCCGTGTCGAGCCGTTCCTGGAGGTCTTCCGGGCCGGTGAGCATGCGCGCGAACGTCTCCAGCACCTGGCCACGGAGCCTGAGCTCGTCGTCCGGCACGAGGGCGGCGGCCTTGCGCAGGTCGTCGAGGAAGCCGGGACGGCCGAGATCCCAGCGGGTCAGGCCGCGCTGGCGCAGCACCATGGCCGTCCGCACCGGGTCGGCGTCGTGGTCGAGCTCGTCGAGGGCGGCACTGCCCAGAGCGATGCCGCGTTCGTACTCGCCGGCCAGGTGGGCGACCGTGGCCGTCTGCCTGAGCACGTCGATCCGGTCGGTGCCGATGCGCTCGGCCGCGTCGGGCACCAGGTCCCACAGCTCCAGCACTCTGGACAACATGCGCAGCTGCACGTCGTAGGCGGTGGAGGTGCGGGCCGCGTCAGCCGCGCGCCAGGCGCTGACCAGCGCCCAGGCGTAGTCGTCGGACTGCCGGGTGTGGTGGGCCAGCTCGATCGCGCCGCGCGGGGCGGGCAGGATCGACAGGTCGCGCTCCAGGGCCTCGGCGTAGCGGGTGTGCAGGCGGATGTGCTCGCCGGGCAGCAGGTCGTCGTCGAGCGCTTCGCGGATGAGCGCGTGACGGAAGGAGTAGCCCTCGCCGTCGACCACGAGCACGTTGCCCGCCACCGCGGGGCGCAGGGCGCGCGACAGCCTCTCCTCGTCGAGCCCGGCCACGGCGCTGAGCAGGTCGTGCTCGATGCGCTGACCGCCGACGCTGGCCACCCGCAGCAGCTCCTGCGTCTCCTCGGGCAGCCGCTCGACGCCGGCCAGCAGCAGGTCGCGCAGCGACTCGGGCAGCGCCTCCTGGCCGTCGGCCTCGCTGAGCAGCGCCTCCACGAACAGCGGGTTGCCCTCGCTGCGCGCGTAGATGAGGTCCATGTCGGCGGCGGACGGCTCGCGCTCCAGGATGCCCGCGGCCAGGGCGACGGCCTCCCTGCGGGTGAGCCGGCGCAGCTCGGCCCTGGTCACCCACTCGACCCGGCCCAGCTCGGCGAGCAGCGGCCGCAGCGGGTGGGAGCGGTGCAGCTCGTCGGTGCGGTAGGTCACGACGAGGAGCAGGCGGGCCGCGGTGCGCTGGTAGCGGACGAGGAACGTCAGCAGGTCGCGGGTGGCGCGGTCGGCCCAGTGGGCGTCTTCGACGATCAGCACCACGGGACGGTCTTCCGCGAGCCGCTCCAGCAGCCCGAGCACCTGCTCGAACAGCCTGGCCCTGGCCTCGGCCCCCTCCTCGCCCGGCTCGCCGAACTCGGGCAGCAGCCGGGCCAGCCCGCGCGTGTCGCCGCCGGGCACCAGCGCGGTGACGCCGTCGCGGCCCAGCTCGCGCACGAGCCCGCGCAGCACGGCGGTGAACGGCGCGAACGGCAGGCCCTCCGTGCCCAGCTCCAGGCAGCCGCCGATGAGCACCCTGGCGTCCTCGGCCCTGTGGCCGGTGAACTCCCTGACCAGCCGCGTCTTGCCGACCCCCGCCTCGCCGCCGACGAGCACGGTGGACGACGCGCCCGCGCGGGCCCGGCCCAGGGCGTCACCGAGGGCGGCGAGCTCGCGGGCACGCCCGACGAACAGGGGGCTCACGGCGTGGATGCTCACGCCCTAAGGATGCCATCCGGCCACGACAGAAACCCACGCCGAGCCGGAGCTTCGCGAGGAGCGTACGGAAACGCCCGGCCCGGGCCGTCGCGTCGCTCCCGAACTCAGCGCAGGACCTCAGCCCAGCACGGGACCTCAGCTCACCGCCGGGCCTCGCGCAGGCCGGAGGAAGGTCAGCGCAGCACCTTGCGGAAGAACGTGGCCGACGCCTCGTAGCCCAGCGCGTGGTAGAACTCCGGCGCCCGCCGCGTGGCCATCGCCACGTAGCCGGCCTCCCGTGTGCGGGCCCACCGCTCGAACTCCTCCAGCAGCGTCCGCCCGATCCCCTGCCGCCGCGACCCGGACTGGACCATGGCCTCCTCCACCCAGGCCACCGGCCCGTTGGCGAAGAGCGTCAGGTGCACGAACCCGAGCAGGTAACCGTCGACCCGGCCGTTCACGACGGCCACGAGCAGGAGGGCGTCGTCGTTGGCGAGGAGTTGGGGAAGCGCCGCGTCGAAGGCCTCGCGCTCGGGCCTGAAGGTCAGGCCGAACTCGCGGGCCAGTGCGAACACCTCGTCCGCGTCCGCCTTCTCCGCCTTCCTGATGAGAAGATCGTCAGCCGTCATGACCATCGACCCTAGATCGTGCACCGCCGCCTCCGCAAACACCGTTCACAGGTCACCGAGCCCGAGCTGCCGGGCGATGAGCATGCGCTGCACCTCGCTGGTGCCCTCCCCGATCTCCAGCACCTTCGCGTCGCGGTAGAAACGCGCGACGGGGAACTCGTTCATGAACCCGTAGCCGCCGAACACCTGGGTCGCGTCCCGCGCGTTGTCCATCGCCGCGTTGGACGCGACCAGCTTGGCGATCGCCGCTTCCTTCTTGAACGGCACCCCGGCCAGCATCTTCTCCGCCGCGTGGTAGTAGGCCAAGCGCGCGGTGTGGGCGCGGACCTCCATGTCGGCGATCTTGAACTGGATGGACTGGTAGTGGCCGATCGGATGGCCGAACGCCCGCCGGTCCCGTACGTACGTCAGGCACTCGTCCACGCACCCCTGCGCCAGCCCGACGCTGAGGGCCGCGAGCGCGATGCGGCCCTCGTCGAGCGTCTGCAGGAACTGCGCGTAGCCCCGGCCGCGCTCGCCCAGCAGGTTCTCGGCGGGCACGCGGCAGTCGGTGAAGGCCAGCTCGCGCGTGTCGGAGGCGTTCCAGCCGACCTTGGAGTACTTCTTCGAGACCGTGAACCCGGGCGTGCCGCTGGGCACGAGGATCGTGGAGATCTCGCGTTCGCCGGTGAGCGCGGCCACGCCGACGACGCCGGTGATGTCGGTGCCGGAGTTCGTGATGAAGGCCTTCGTCCCGTTGATCACCCATTCGCCGCCGTCCAAGACGGCGGTGCTGCGCATCCCGCCGGGCACGTCGGACCCGCCACCCGGCTCGGTCAGGCCGAACGCGCCCAGCATCTCCCCCGAGGTCAGCTTCGGCAGCCAGGCCATGCGCTGCTCGTCGGTGCCGAAGCGGTAGATCGGCATCGCGCCGAGCGACACCGCCGCCTCCAGCGTGATCGCCACGCTGGAGTCGACCCTGGCCAGCTCCTCCAGGGCCAGGCAGAGGGCGAAGTAGTCGCCGCCCATCCCGCCGTACTCCTCGGGGATGGGCAGCCCGAACAGCCCCATCGCGCCCATCTGCCGCACGATGTCGTACGGGAACGCCTCGCGCTCGTAGAAGTCCCCGATCACCGGGGCGACCACGTCGCGGGCGAAAGACTCGACGGTCTTGCGCAGCTCTTCGTACTCGTCCTTGAGCATGTCTCAGCCTTTCGACAGCGCCTGTACGACGCGGGAGGGGCTGGGCCGCCCGAGCAGCTCCGCCAGCCAGGCGCTGGTGGACACGAGCTTGCCCAGGTCGAGCCCGGTTTCGATGCCGAGTCCTCGCAACATCCAGACGAGATCCTCGGTGGCGAGGTTGCCGGTGGCGGACTCGGCGTAGGGACAGCCCCCGATGCCGCCCGTGGAGGCGTCGACCGTCGTGACGCCCGCCCTGAGTGCGGCGAGGGTGTTGGCCAGGGCCTGGCCGTAGGTGTCGTGGAAGTGCACGGCGAGGCGATCGGGCCGGCGGAAGGCGTTGATCAGGGCGGTGACGTGGCCCGGCGTGCCGACGCCGATCGTGTCGCCGAGCGACAGCTGGTAGCAGCCGAGCCCGAGCAGCCGTTCGCCGACGGTGACCACCTGGGCGATGGGCGTGGGGCCCTCCCAGGGGTCGCCGAAGCACATCGACACGTACGCGCGCACCTTGATCCCGTTGTCCAGCGCCCTGGCCACGACCGGCTCGAACATCTCGAACTGGCTCTCCAGGCTGCGGTTGAGGTTCTTCGCGGCGAAGGTCTCGGTCGCGCTGGCGAAGACGGCGATCTCGTCCACGCCCAGGTCGAGCGCGCGGTCGAGACCGCGTTCGTTCGGCACGAGCACGGGGTAGCGCACGCCCGGCCTCCGGTGCAGCCGCTCCAGCAGCTCGCCGGCGTCGGCCAGCTGCGGCACCCATCTGGGGTGCACGAAGCTGGTCGCCTCGATCACCTTGTGCCCCGCGTCCGCGAGCCGGTCGATGAACTCGGCCTTGACCTCGACGGGCACGATCGACGACTCGTTCTGCAGCCCGTCGCGCGGGCCGACCTCGTAAACCGTGACCTGGTGCGGCAGGCCCTCTTCCTGGTACGGCATCACGACGCCTCCTCAGCGGTGATCACGGCCAGGACGGCGTCCATGTCCACGGGACGGCCCGCCTGGGCAGTCAGCTCGGAGACGATCCCGTCGCGCGGGGCCGTGACCGTGTGCTCCATCTTCATCGCCTCCACGACGATCAGCGGCTGCCCCTCGCTCACCCGGTCACCGCGCTCGGCCTTGACGAGCAGGACGGTGCCGGGCATGGGGCTCCTGACCACGCCGTCGCCCGCCGTCGCGGCGCCTGGCCGGTCGCCCGGGTCGCCGATGAGGTGCCTGGTCATCTGCCAGGCCGCGCCGTCGCGGCCGAGCCAGAGCGTGTCGGCGCGGCGTACGCACAGGTAGTGCTCGGTGCGGTCGCCGATGGTGACGCTGAGCGTGCCGTCACCCGCGCGTTGCCGGGTGCGGATCCTGGCCGGTCGCGGGCGTCCTTCGTCGTCCATGACCTCGGCGGACTCCTCCGGCAGGCCGCGCACCCTTACCGCGTGCACGCCGTCCCTCGACTCCAGCCGCCACGTCGTCCACGCGGACTCGCCGACGCGCCACCCGTCGGTGACCTCCCACGGGTCATCGCCCTGCGGCAGGGCGTGGAAGACGAGCGCCGCCGCGGCGAGCACGTCCCACGGGACTCCGTCCGCGCCCACCAGCTCGGGCAGCAGCCGCTCGACCAGCCCCGTGTCCAGCTCGCCCGCGCGTACGGCGGGGTGGGCGGCCAGCGCCCGCAGGAACGGGAGGTTGGTGACCACGCCCAGGACGGCCGTGCCCGCCAGCGCCCGGTCGAGTGCGCGCAGTGCCGCGTCGCGGTCGTGGCCCCAGGCGATGACCTTGGACAGCATGGGGTCGTACTCGCTGCCGACCGTCCCGCCCTCGACCAGCCCGGAGTCCACCCGCACGACCGCGCGCCCGCCACCGGCCGCTCCCACCGCCACGGGTCCCGCCACAGATCCCGCCGCAGGTCCCGCCACAGGCCCCGGGCCATCGGCGGGTTCGCGCAGGGCGAGCACGTGCCCGCCCGTCGGCAGGAAGCCGCGCGCAGGGTCCTCGGCGTACACACGCGCCTCGACCGCGTGGCCGTCGAGCCGCACGTCGTCCTGCCCGAACGGCAGCCGTTCGCCTGCCGCCACCCTGAGCTGCAGCTCCACCAGGTCCAGCCCGGTGACCAGCTCGGTGACGGGGTGCTCGACCTGGAGGCGGGTGTTCATCTCCATGAAGTGGTAGGCCCCGGTCGTGCCGTCCACGATGAACTCGACCGTGCCCGCGCCCGCGTAGCCCACCGCGCGCGCCGCCTCCACGGCCGCCGCGCCCATCGCGGCGCGCGTCTCGGGGGTGACGAACGGCGACGGCGCCTCCTCGATGATCTTCTGGTGCCTGCGCTGGAGGCTGCACTCGCGCTCGCCCAGGTGCACGACGCCGCCGTGGGCGTCGGCCATGACCTGGATCTCGATGTGGCGCGGGCGCTCGACGTAGCGCTCGATCAGCAGCGTCCCGTCGCCGAACGCCGCCAGCGCCGTACGCCGGGCCGACTCGATCGCGCCGGGCAGCTCGGCGGCCGAGCGCACCAGCACCATGCCCTTGCCGCCACCGCCGGCGGACGGCTTGATCAGGGCGGGGAAGTCGGTCCACGCCTCCAGCCCCGGCTCGGTCGCGCCCGGCACCACGGGCACCCCGGCGGCCGACACCGTGGCCTTGGCCCGGATCTTGTCGCCCATGGCCTCGATGGCCTCGGCCGGCGGGCCGACGAACACGAGGCCGGCGGCCACGCAGCGGCGGGCGAACTCGGGGTTCTCAGCGAGGAAGCCGTAGCCGGGGTGCACGGCCTGCGCGCCGGCCTCGCGGGCCGCCCCGATAATCGCCTCAATATCCAGATATTTCGGCACCTGGAGGGCTATGTCGGCTTCGCGTACGTGCTTGGCCTCCGCGTCGGACGGGGTGTGCACGGCCACGGACGTGATGCCGAGGGCGCGCAGCGTGCGCGCGATCCGTACGGCGATCTCGCCCCTGTTGGCGATCAGAACACGGTCGAACACCATCGCGTCACATCCGGAAGACGCCGTAACCGGCGGGTTCGAGCGGGGCGTTGGCCGCCGCGGACAGTGCCAGGCCCAGGACGGTACGGGTGTCGAGCGGGTCGATCACCCCGTCGTCCCACAGCCTGGCCGTGGAGTAGTAGGGATTGCCCTGGTGCTCGTACTGGGCCCTGATCGCGTCGGGGTCGGCGTCGCCGACGGTCGTGAGCACGCTCGCGGCCTGCTCGCCGCCCATGACCGAGATGCGGGCGTTCGGCCACATCCACAGGAACCTGGGCGAGTACGCCCGCCCGGCCATCGCGTAGTTCCCCGCCCCGAACGAGCCCCCGATCACCACCGTGAACTTGGGCACCCGCGCGCACGCCACGGCCGTCACCATCTTGGCGCCGTGCTTGGCGATGCCGCCCGCCTCATACGCCTTGCCGACCATGAAGCCGCTGATGTTCTGCAGGAACAGCAAGGGGATCCGGCGCTGGTCGCACAGCTCGATGAAGTGGGCGCCCTTCATGGCCGACTCGCTGAACAGGATGCCGTTGTTGGCCACGACGCCCACCGGGTGGCCGTGCACGTGGGCGAACCCGGTCACGAGGGTCGAACCGTACTCGGCCTTGAACTCCAGGAACCGCGAGCCGTCCACGATCCTGGCGATCACCTCGCGCACATCGTAGGGCTGACGCGTGTCGGCGGGGACGATCCCGTACAGGTCGCGGGGGTCGTGCAGGGGCGGCTCAGGCGCGATCGTGTCCCAGGGGCGGGCGGCGCGCGGGGCGAGCGTGGAGACGATGTCGCGGACGATGGCCAGCGCGTGCGCGTCGTCCTCGGCCAGGTGGTCGGTGACGCCGCTGACGCGCGCGTGCAGGTCGCCGCCGCCCAGCTCCTCCGCCGTGACATCCTCGCCGGTGGCCGCCTTCACCAGCGGCGGGCCGCCCAGGAAGATCGTGCCCTGGCCGCGGACGATGACCGCCTCGTCGCTCATCGCGGGCACGTACGCGCCGCCGGCCGTGCACGAGCCGAGCACGGCGGCGATCTGCGGGATGCCGCGGGCCGACATCGTGGCCTGGTTGTAGAAGATGCGGCCGAAGTGCTCGCGGTCGGGGAACACCTCGTCCTGCCTGGGCAGGAACGCCCCGCCCGAGTCGACGAGATAGACGCAGGGCAGGTGGTTGTGCAGGGCCACCTCCTGCGCGCGCAGGTGCTTCTTGACCGTGATCGGATAGTACGTGCCGCCCTTCACGGTGGCGTCGTTGGCCACGATCACGCACTCGCGGCCCGACACGCGGCCGACGCCGGTGATGATGCCGGCCGCGGGCGCCTGGTCGTCGTAGAGTCCGCCGGCGGCCAGCGGCGACAGCTCCAGGAAGCGCGAGCCCGGGTCGAGCAGGCCGTCCACGCGGTCGCGCGGCAGCAGCTTGCCGCGCTCGACGTGGCGGCGCCGCGACCGCTCCGGCCCGCCGAGCGCGGCGGTCGCGAGCTGTTCGAGCAGCTCGGCGGCCAGCCGCTCGTTGAGCTCGGCATTGCTCTTGTACGCCTCGCTCCCGGGCACGGCGGCCGACCTCAGCACCGGCCAGTCACTGCTCATGAGTCCCCTCTCATGGCACGGATGTTAGTCATCATTAACGTCATCGTCTAGCATATGAGACGTGGCCACCGTCTCCAGCGCTACCTCCGACACTCCTACCCGCGGGCGGCGCAACAGGCGTGCGCAGATCCTGGAGGCGGCCGCCCGGCTGTTCGCGGCGCGCGGCTTCCACGGCGTCTCGATCGAGGACATCGGCGGCGCGGTCGGGGTCTCGGGCCCCGCGCTCTACCGCCACTTCGACGGCAAGGACGCGCTGCTGTCGGAGATGCTGCTCGACATCAGCTCGCGGCTGCGCGAATCGGCGGTCGCGGCCGTCACGGCCTCCGCCGACCCGAGAGACACGCTCGACGCGCTGCTCGACGCGCAGATCAGGTTCGCGATCGAGCAGCCGGCGCTGATCACGGTGCACGACAGGGAGCTGGGCAACGTGCCCGAGCCCGCCCGCCGGCAGATCAGGCGGCTGCAGCGGCTCTACGTCGAGGAGTGGGTGACGGTGCTGGCCGAGCTGCACCCCGCCTGCCCGGCGGCCCGGCTGCGCGCGGCCACGCACGCGGTGTTCGGCCTGCTCAACTCCACCCCGCACAGCGCCGGCGAACTACCGGCCCAGGACATGCGGCCACTCCTGCACACGATGGCCCACGCCGCCATCGCCGCCGCCGTTAAGGCTCGCTAACTTCTTCCGGGTTACTCGGTCGAGGCGAACCGAAGAGGAGTGAGTTTCACATCTTTCTGCGCTTGACCTTGTACGGAGGGTAACTTTCCCGATGTGCCGCGCGGCTCATCCCCTTCTCCCTCCGAGCAAAGGAGCGCATCCCCATGTTGGACCTCGAAGAGAAATACCTTCACCTGGAAGTCCGGGTGAAGGCACTCGAGGAGGCTCAAGCGCGTGGCGCGCTCGGCCGCGGAACAGCCACCGCGGATGACCACGGCCTCGAGCAGATCGACAGGCGGTTCGAGCAGGACGACGAGCCCCTCAGCGAGCTGGACCACAGCGTCTCGCTGCTCGGCGCCGAGATCAACATGCTCAGGACGACCGCCTATGAGATGTCCGACGGCATCGCCAAGATCAACAAGGACAGCCGGCGCCGGGATCTGCGGATCGACAAGATCGAGAAGCGGCTCGACGATCACGACGGGCGGTTCGACTCGATCGAGTCTCTCCTGATCCGCATCGACGCCGAGCTGACCGGCCCGCAGCCCAACTGAGCCGGAGAACGATCGAGGCCCGAGGTGGTGCCCCCGGGCCTCGTTCGTTCAGTGGTGGATGATCAGCGTCGCACGCGGACGTAGTCCCTGCGGCTGTCGTCGCCGTAGGTGTCCTCGTCACCGCCGTACACGAACTTCCAGTGCCCCGACCGCCAGGCCTTGACCCTGGTGTAGAGCCGGCCGGTCTCGCTCGACCAGGTCGACTTCACGTACTGCCACTTCTTCGAGCCGAGCGGCTTGAAGTACAGCCGCACCTTGCCCTCGTAGCCTTCCCAGCTGCCCTCGTCGTCGATCTGCAGCTTGCCCTTGAACTTCAGGTACCGGCCGCGCTTGACCGGCTCCGGGTAGGCGTTGAACTTGATCAGCCGGGTGTCGGCCTTCGCGGGCTCGGGCTCAGGCTCGGGGGCGGGCTCGTTGACCCGCACCCGGTCGGCGTCGCTGATCGAGCCGTTGACGCCGCGCGTGCCGGCGTACTGGGCGCGCCACCAGCCGGAGGTCTGCGCCTGCGCCACGGCCCAGAAGCGGCCGTGCCTGCTGGTCACGTCGCTGGTGACGTACTCCCACCTGCGCGAGCCGTCGGCCTTGAAGAAGACGCTCACGCGCTGGCCGGCCAGGCCGCCGCGGCCGTCGACGCGCAGGGCGCCGGTGAAGGCGAGCCGGTCGCCCTTGTCCACCGGTTCCGGCCGGGCGTCGAAGCCGACGAGGTGGCTGGCGAGGTTGGCGCGCTTGACGTCCACCCGGTCGGACTCGCTGACGGAGCCCTTGGCGGTGCCGGTGGCGGCGAACGAGGCCCGCCACCAGCCGGTGGCCTCGGCCTTGACGCGGGTGCCGAACCAGCCGCCGCGGCCGGTGTTCACCTTGGCGACCTCGCGGTAGTCGTTCGCGCCGCGGGCGCGGAAGGCGATGGAGACGGACTGGCCGTCGTATCCCCTGCCGTTGGCCAGCAGCCGGCCGGCGACCCTGATGTCGTCGCCCTTGTCGACCAGGTCGGGGCTGGCGTCGAAGTCGCCGAACGAGGTGGTCAGGGCCTTGGCCACGACGAACGAGCCGGACTTGACCGCGGGCGGGGTGCCCTGGGCGGTGGCGGTGTAGTTGTACCTGCCGGGGCCGAGGGACTTGGTGCCCGTCCACTTCAGGCCGCCGTTGGCCGGCGCGGACGAGACGCTGACCGTCTCTCCGTTCAGCTTCAGGCCGGCCTCGGTCGCGTCCGTGGTGGTGAAGGTGAACGTGACGTTGACCGGCGAGTCGAAGACGACCGGCGCGGCCGGGCTGACGCCCACGTCGCTGATGGTGGTGGCGGTGGCCGCCGTCGCCGCGGGAGGAGCCATGACGAGCGTCCCTGCTCCGAGCACGACCGCGAGGGCGGCGACACGAATGCGTTGTAACATGCGGGTTCCTTTCTGGAGACCCCATTGGTCCAACGCGGCATTGAGGGTGCCACGTGTGTCATATAAGTAGACGTGCGCTCGGGCGACAGGGTTGAGCATTCTGACAAACCGTAATAATTGCGGGTCAAACGGACCGGTCCACAACATGTCACCGGTGTCCGGCAGACGTCAGCGCCGATCAGGGACATAATCGATGCTGTGGCGCGGGACACAGTTGAGACTCACTTCACCCAGGCGGTTGCGACGCTCAAGGCGGGCCCGGAGCGAGATCCGGGGCTGCCGGTCCGCGAGGGCACGTCCCTGACCGGCGGAGAGGCCAGGACGTTGTTCCTGCGCCAGCTCGACAGCCGGCTGCTCGACATCGCCGCCCGCTGGCTGCGCGAGCAGGACGAGGGCTACTACACGATCGGCTCCGCCGGTCACGAGGGCAACGCGGCCGTGGCCGCCGCCCTGCGGCCCGACGACCCGGCGCTGCTCCACTACCGCTCGGGCGCGTTCTATCTGACCCGCTCCGAGCAGGCCGGGCGACTGCCCGAGCAGGGCATCCGCGACGTGCTGATGGGCCTGACCGCCGCGGCCGACGAGCCCATCTCGGGCGGCCGGCACAAGGTGTTCGGCCACCCCGACCTGGCGGTCATCCCGCAGACCTCGACCATCGCCAGCCATCTGCCGCGGGCCGTGGGCGTGGCGTTCGCCATCGAGCGGGCCAGGGCGCTCGGCGTACGGGCCGCCTGGCCCTCCGACGCCATCGCGGTGTGCAGCTTCGGCGACGCCTCGGTCAACCACGCCAGCGCCCTGTCCGGCTTCAACACCGCCTCCTACGCCACCTTCCAGGGGCAGGCGCTGCCACTGCTGTTCGTGTGCGAGGACAACGGCATCGGCATCAGCGTCCGCACGCCCAAGGGCTGGGTGGAGGCGGCCGCGCGGCGTCCCGGCATCGAATACTTCGCCGCCGACGGCTGCGACCTGGCCGCCGCCTACGACGCCGCCGCCCGCGCCGTCCAGCACGTGCGCGAGCACCGCTCCCCCGCGTTCCTGCACCTGTCCACGGTGCGGCTCATGGGCCACGCCGGGTCCGACGTCGAGTCGGCGTACCGCACCCAGCGCGAGATCAGGGCCGATCTCGAACGCGACCCGCTCCTGCGTACGGCCGCCCTGCTCGTCGAGGCGGGGCTGCAGACGCCGGACGACCTGCTCACCCTGTACGAGTCCGCCCGCGAACACGTGCTGCGGATCGCCCTGGAGACCACCCGCAGCCCGCGGCTCGGCTCGGCCGAGGAGGTCATGGAGCCGATCGCACCACGCAGGCCCGAGCTGATCGCCAAGATCAGCCCGATGGCGGCCTCCGCCGCGGTCAGAGAGAAGGCGTTCGCCGGGGCGCTGCCCGAGAACGACAAGCCGATGACGCTCTCGCAGTCCATCAACCGCACGCTCGCCGACGCACTGGCCGTCTATCCGGAGATGACGGTCTTCGGGGAGGACGTCGCCAAGAAGGGCGGCGTCTACGGCGTGACCAGGGGGCTGCAGAAGCGGTTCGGGGCGGGGCGGGTGTTCGACACGCTGCTCGACGAGCAGGCCGTGCTGGGGCTGGCGCTCGGCCAGGGCGTGTCGCGGCTGCTGCCCGTGCCCGAGATCCAATATCTGGCCTACCTGCACAACGCGCTCGACCAGATCCGCGGCGAGGCGGCCACGCTGTCGTTCTTCTCGCGTCACCAGTACACCAACCCGATGGTGGTGCGGGTGGCCGGCTACTCCTACCAGAAGGGGTTCGGCGGCCACTTCCACAACGACAACGCGGTGGCCGCGCTGCGTGACATCCCCGGGCTGGTCATCGCCTCACCGGCGCGGCCCGACGACGCCTCCGCCATCCTGCGCACCTGCCTGGCGGCGGCCCGTACGTCCGGATCCGTCTGCGTGTTCCTGGAGCCGATCGCGCTCTACCACACGCGTGACCTGTTCGACGCGGGCGACGGCGGCTGGCTGGCGCCCTACGCGCCGCCCGGGCGCTGGCCGGAGACGCACGTGCCGATCGGGCGGGCGCGCTCCTACGGCGACGGGCGCGACCTGACGATCGTCACGTTCGGCAACGGGCTGCGGATGAGCCTGCGCGCCGCGGTGCGACTCACCCAGGAGGGGTACGGCTGCCGCGTCCTCGACCTGCGCTGGCTGTCCCCGCTGCCGGTCGAGGACCTGCTGCGGGCGGCCGAGCTGACCGGCAACGTGCTGATCGCCGACGAGACCCGCCGCTCCGGCGGTGTCTCCGAGGGCATCGTGGCCGAGCTGCTCGACGCCGGCTACACCGGCACGGTCGCCCGGGTCACCTCCTCCGACAGCTTCATCCCGCTCGGCGGCGCCGCCGATCACGTGCTGCTGTCGGAGGACGAGATCGAGCAGGCGGCGCGCAAGCTCCTCGGCTGACGGGGTTGTCACTGGCTCTGCTTGGCCCGTGCGCCTCTGATGCAGTACGGCGCCGACCAGGCCACCGTGGAGTTCTCCGAGATCCGCAACGGCACGCCGACCAGGAAGCAGTAGCCGCGGCCCGGGTCGAGGCCGGCGACCCGGGCCGAGGTGGCGCCCGTGGTCAGCGCGGTGATCGCCTGCTCGCCCTGCTTGACCGGAGAACGCTGGAGGACCACCGGGTAGTCGCGGGCGCCGGCGGGCAGGGTCCAGCGCAGCTCCACCAGCGCTCCCTGGTCAGCCGCCGCCTTCACCTGGCGGGGCGCCAGGGCGGCCACCTGACGCTTGTCGATGGAGGTGTCGGCCTCGGGCTGCTGCTGGGGCTCGGTCGTGGTGGTGGCCTGGGTGTCCTGGGGGCTGGAGGGCGGCTGGAGCGACAGGTAGACCGCCAGCACGGTGCCGCCGGTGACGGCGACCGCCACCGCGCCGCCGATCAGGATGCCGTTCTTGACGCGGGTGGCGCTGGCCGAACCGGGCGGCTTCCGGTGTCCGGTGCTCGGCTGGGCGGTGGGCGGCTGGGCCGGGGCGTAGGGAGCCTGTTGCGCGTGCTGGGCCTGCCCGGGCTGGGCGGAGGCGAACTGTGCGGCTTGGTGGGGATGCGCGGCTTGGTTGGGGTGTACGGCTTGGTTGTGGTGTGCGGGGCCGGACTGCACGGGGCTGGGCTGGGCTTGGCGGGAGGCGGAATACTCCGGACTCCACCGCAGGTCGTCCTGCCGGCCCGGCGCCGTGTATGCCTGTGACGACGCGGCGGCGGCCGTGTTGGGCGTCACCCCGCTCTGGCCGGTGACCTGCGGCGGGAAGGGCGGCAACTGGCTGCCCGTGGCGGGGAAGGCGCCCTGATGGTCGCCGGTGGCGGGAGCTCCCCCTCCCTGCGGCGCATGGTGGCCGGTGGTGGGAACAGCGCCGCCCTGCGGCAGGTGATGGCCCGTAGCCGGCGGGCCACCGCCGGTCTGGGACAAACCGGTGGCAGGTGCGGGGCCGGAGTCCTGGCCGAGCAGGTCGGTGACCGGGAGGCCCAGGTCCGCCTGCACCGCCTGGAGGTGCCTGGCCAGCTCACGCGCGGACCCGTACCGGGACTCGGGCTGCTTGGACATCGCCCGTACGACGGACTCGAACACCGCCCGCGGCACGTCCGGGCGGTTGATCGGCGGCGGCTCGACGCTGAGCACGCGATACATCAGCGGCGCGATCGACGGGTCGGCCGGATTGTGGAAGGCGGGCTGGCCGGCGAGCAGGTGGTAGAGGGTCGAGCCGAGCGAGTAGATGTCGGTCGAGGCCGAGTGGGGCTGGCCGGTGAGCACCTCGGGCGCGGCGTGCAGCGGGGTGAACGCCTGCGAGGTGGCCGAGATCTCCGAGGAGTCGACGACCCTGGCCACGCCGAAGTCGGCGATCGCGAGCTCGCCGTACCGGGAGATGAGGATGTTCTGCGGCTTGATGTCGCCGTGCAGCACTCCGGCCTCGTGTACGGCGGCCAGCGCGCCGGCGAGTTTGACGCCCGCACGCAGCACCTCGGGCACCGGCAGCGGCCCCTCCTTGCGGACCTTGTCGCGCAGGGAGCCGTTCTCGAAGAAGTCCATCGCGATGTACGGCTTGCCCGAGCTCGTCACGCCCGTGTCGAAGACGGTGACCACGTTCGGATGCCCGGTGAGGCGGCCGGTGAGTTGCAGCTCGCGCTGGAACCTGCGCAGCGTGCGCTGGTCGACCCGGTCGACGGACAGCACCTTGAGCGCCACGACGCGGTCGAGGCGCTCCTGGTAGGCGCGGTACACGACGGCGAATCCGCCCTGACCCGCCTGATCGAGTACCCGGTACCCCGGGGCGTCCTCGACTGGCAGCACGTCATCTCCCCCTGTTGCTGTGGAGTTTAGTGCGAAATACAGGGATCAGAGGGGGTTCATGAGGTACGCGCCGAAGGCTACGGACAGCACCGACACCAGCAGGAAGAAGAACACGTAGAACCCGCCGGGCAGGAACGTCAGCCGGGCGAGCTGGTCGGCGTCGGAGTCTCTGGCCTGCCGCCTGCGCCGCTTGTGCTGCAGCTCGATAATCGGCCGGATCCCGCCGAACAGCAGGAACCAGGCCGCCACCATGGCCACGACCTGCTGCACATCGGCCGGCGCGTACATGATCAACGCGAACACCGCGCCGCCGGTCACCAGGAGGATCAGCGCGCCGTACAGGTTGCGGATCAGCAGCAGCATGCAGACCAGGAGCAGCAGCACGCCCCAGATCAGCAGCGTGATGCGCCCCTGCTCGGTCATCCACGCGGCGCCGAGCCCGAGGAACGGCGGCGCGAGGTAGCCCGCGAGCGCGGTCAGCACCATGCCGGGACCGGTGGGCCTGCCCCTGGTGAGGGTCACTCCCGAGGTGTCGGAGTGCAGGCGGATGCCTTCGAGCTTGCGCCTGGTGAGCAGGGCCATCAGGGCGTGGCCGCCCTCGTGGGCGATCGTGATCAGACCCCGTGAGACCTGCCAGGGCATGCGGAAGCCGACGATCAGCAGGGCGGCCAGCGCCGAGACGCCCACCACCCAGGGATCGGGGTCGGGCTGAACCGCGATCAGGTGGGCCCAGAACTTGTCCATCGAGGAGAAACCCTAACCGCTCGGCCTGCTCCCCGGAGCCCGTGAAGGCAGGGATTTCCGGCCGGCATGGACTGATCGGCGGACGAGCCGACGACCTGGCTCCGGCCCGGCTGCCGGTCGCGGGAGCCCGTCGGTAGGGTCGGCACCGTGCCCGAAGAAGCCGTACCCTCAGCCACGCCCGCCGCCGCACCGGAAGAAGGCGTGCCGGCGGAGAGCGCGCCGGCGGAAACCCCCTTCGGCCGGCCCGAGTCCGACGCGCGGGTGCCCGGCTGGTGGGGCGGCCTCGGGCTCCCCGGCCTCATCGACCTCCACGTCCACTTCCTGCCAGAACGCATGGAACGCCGGGTGTGGCACCACTTCGCCCACGGCGGGCCGCTCATGGGGAACGGATGGGACATCGCCTACCGCTGGCCGGTCGAGCGCCGGGTCGAACGACTGCGGGCGATGGGCGTGCGCACGTTCCCCGCCCTCGCGTACGCTCACAAACCCGGCATGGCCTCCGACCTGAACGCCTGGACCCTGGAGTTCGCCCGGCGTACACCCGGCTGTCTCCCGTCGGCGACCTTCTACCCCGAGCCTGGGGTCGAGGAGTACGTGCGGCGGTCGCTGGAGGACGGGGTCAAGATCTTCAAGGTGCATCTGCAGGTGGGCGCGTTCGATCCGCGTGCTCCGGAGCTGGACGGGGTGTGGGGGCTGCTGGCCGAGGCCGGGGTGCCGGTGGTGGTGCACGCGAGCTCCGTACCCGTTCCCGGAGGCTACGTCGGGGCGGAGCCGATCGGCGAGGTGCTGCGCCGGCATCCGGCGCTGCGCGCGGTGATCGCGCACCTCGGGATGCCCGAGTACGACCCGTTCTTCGAGCTGGCCGCGCGCTACGAGCGGGTGGCGCTGGACACGACGATGGCGTTCACCGAGTTCAGCGAGCGGGGCATGCCGTTCCCCGATCGGCTGCGGCCCGCGTTGCTTGATCTGGGCCTGGCGGGGAAGGTGGTGCTCGGCAGCGACTTCCCGACCATTCCGTACCCCTATGTCCATCAGCTCGACGCCCTGGCCCGCCTCGATCTCGGGGATGCCTGGTTGCGAGCTGTGTGCTGGGACAACGGTGCGGCCGTGATTCGATAGAGGGGTGAACGATCGGCACGTGGCGCTCATCAGCGCTTTCTACGACGCTCTGGGGCGCGCGGACTACGCGGCCATGGAGCGCTGCTACCACCCCGAGGTCAGCTTCGGCGATCCCATCTTCCAGGAGGTCGAAGGGCGGGACCGGGTGATGAGAATGTGGCGGCTGCAGCTCGGCGTGCGTAACGGGCTGAAGTCGGAATACCGGGACGTCACCGCCGACGGCCGCAGCGGCGCCGCTCACTGGACCGCCCGCTACACCTTCTCCAGCACCGGACGTGAGGTCGTCAACGAGATCGACGCGCTGTTCAGGTTCGACGACGGCCTGATCGTGCGCCACCACGACGAGTTCGACTTCAAGCGGTGGTCGAAGATGGCACTGGGCCGGCCCCACGGGCTGCTGTTCGGCTGGACGCCGATGTGGCGCAAGACCATCAGAGACCGCGCCACCCAGCAGCTCGACGAGTTCCGTCCGTCATAGTCACGACAGTGGAGGTTTCATGGCCAGGGTGAAGGGGTTCAGGCGCGGCGCGGACGCACGCGAGGAAGCGCCGGAACACTCGATGGACCCGCGAGCCGCAGAAGAGCCTCCCTACCGTCCCACCGTCATCGACAACGCGATCTACCAGAACGGCGAGCGGGTCGACAACCCCGGCTCGCTCGCCGACGCCTTCGAACGCCTCAAGCAGATGCCCGACTCCATGGCCTGGATCGGGCTCTACCGGCCGAAGGAGTGGGAGCTGGTCAAGCTCGGCGAGGAGTTCGAGCTGCACGAGCTGGCGCTCGAAGACGCCATCGTCGGCTCCCAGCGGCCCAAGGCCGACCGCTACGGCGACACCCTCTTCGTCGTCCTGCGCGCCGCCCGTTACCTGGACGAGGCCGAGGAGGTCGCGTTCGGCGAGCTGCACATCTTCATCGGCCCCAACTTCGTCATCACCGTACGCCACGCGGAGGCCCCCGACCTGGTGGCCGTGCGCAAACGCATGGAATCCGACCCCGACCTGCTCCGCCAGGGCCCGCAAGCCGTCCTGTACGCCCTCCTCGACGCCGTCGTCGACGGATACGCGCCGGTGGTGGCCGGGCTGCAGAAGGACATCGAGGAGATCGAGGTCGAGGTCTTCAGCGGCGACCCGTCGGTGTCGCGCCGCGTCTACGAGCTGTCCGGCGAGGTCATCGAGTTCCAGCGGGCCACGGCGCCGCTGATCGGCATGATCAACGGCTTCATGGCGGGGGCGCGGAAATACGGGGTGGCCGAAGAACTGCAGAGCTACCTGCGCGACGTCACCGACCACGCGATCACGGTGACCGAGCGCATCTCGTCGTTCCGGCAGATGCTGCAGAACATCCTGATCGTCAACTCCACCCTGGTGACGCAGGCCCAGAACGCGGAGATGGCCCGCATGACGGAGGCCAGCATCCAGCAGGGCGAGGAGGTCAAGCGCATCTCCGCCTGGGCCGCCATCCTCTTCGCCCCCACCCTGGTCGGGACCATTTACGGGATGAACTTCGACTTCATGCCGGAGACGCATTGGGTGCTCGGCTACCCGTTCGCCATCGTCCTCATGGGCGCCGTCTGCCTGATCCTCCACCGGGTCTTCAAACGCCGCAACTGGCTGTAGATTTACCCCGATCACCCGACATATCCACCATTCCGAAAGCAATAGCCGCCGAAATCACCCCCAAAAAACCCATAACCAGAAACGCCTGCTTGACGAGCGGCTCCCTCCCCCCAGCTCTTCTGCGGAAATCACCTCGATCTCCTGCACTCCGCAGCCGACCTCCGGTTACCATTCCATCGGCTCGGCTTGCCCGTTCCACAGAACGAATGAGATCAGGCGATGATGGCGACGCGGGAACAGATCGACGCCGCCCGGCGGCACATTGAACAATTGCGGGACTATCACGCGAATGACGTGACCGCGCTTATCCGCCTGGTGGACGACGGCGCGCTCAAAGGCGCGTCCGGAGACCGGCTCGCCGCCGATCTGCGCGCCTGGGACCGCGGCTTCAAAGACCGCTTCACGCGCGCCCTCTCGCTCCTGGACTCACTCCGGCCGAGCGACCACGGCGCAGGAGGAGTTCCTCGATGAGCCCCATGGTCGGCATCGATCCCGCGCTGATGACCCGGCTGATCGACGGCATGAAGCGGGTCAGCGGCATGATCCCGGACGTCGACCTCCAGGTGGAGCGGGCCCTGACGTCACTGGGCGTCCCCCTGTGGGGCCCGTCGCCGCTGCGCGACATCAGCCGCCAGATGAGCGACCTGATCCCCTCGCTCCAGGGCCGTCTCGACCTCATCCTCGCCGAACCGGACCGCACCCCCGGCGCGGGCGGCACTCTCTGGGCCAACGAATCGAACTGGCTGTCCAGCTCACCCGCCGAGGGCGCGGCCACCGCCAAGACCATGGCCACGAAGCTGCGCGAACAGGTCACGAGCCATTCCCTCGATCCCCACCTGGTGGCCGAGATCGAACGGCACAAGAACGACCCGTACTTCGCCGTGGCCTTCGCCATGGAGATACCACCGCGCGAGTTGAAGGCGTTGATCAACGCGCTCTACGGCGCCGGCCTCTCCGCATCGGCCCGCCCGCTCCAGCGCGACGTCCAGACCCAGGACAGACTCCTCACCATGCTCAGCACCATCCTGGGCACCGCCTCACGGGGCGCGGGCCGGATGAGACTGCCGGACGGTTACGCCGATCAACTGGTCGACGGGATCGAGAACGGGCAGGACGCGTTCGCGGTGAAAAGGCTGCTCCAGGACGCGGAGTTCGATCACACGTTCCTGCTCACGGTGGTCCGGAAACTTTACGACAAGGACCTGGCCCACCCACCGGACCCGAGCCTCCCGCGAGACCCCTGGGCACTGCCCGGCCCGAGAGACGCCGCCCCCGGCGACCTCAGCCCCATGGGCGCCGCCCTGGTCGCACTCGCCCACCACTCCGCCGTCGCCCAGGACTTCTTCACCGACCCTCAGCGGCGCCCACTGGCGTACCTGATGCGCAAGCACCACTGGGACGGCACCGCCGACGCGGACCTCGCCTGGGCCATCAAGGCGGCCGGCACGGAGTTCCGCGATCACGATCTGCCACCTGGGGGGTCACGCGGCTACAAGTCCGCGTTGATCGCTTCGTGGGCGGTCCACTTCTGGAGCGACCCCAAGGTACAGAAGAACCTCCCGAACACCCGCGGCAACCTCGGCACGATCTTGGCTCAGTACACCGGGGACATTCATCGTGCCACGCGCGCCTTCACGCAAAGGATGCCCGGAGTCGTGACAGGGCCGGACGCCAACAAGAACCTGATCGGCGCTGAACCCTACGGAGCCAAGTTCAACTCCATGAGCCTGAAGCGGGCCATGACATGGGCATTCGAAGACCCGGACGCCTTCAAGACGGTGATCGCCGCGCACGGGCAGTACTCCACCGAAGTCCTGGACGAACTGGGCGCCGAAATCGCACGGAAGGTGACGGCCGATTTTGAATCTTGGCACAAATCACATCCGGACGCCACAAAGCAGCATGTCGCCACCATGCGTCAGAAGCTGCTCGAATCGCGTATGAGCGGCAGCGAAGGTGGCGAGTTCGCCCAAGCAGTGCGAAACCTTAGCATGACAACTTATGCGCTTACTGACGCAGTCAACATCGCCAGCATCGAGGCGGCGAAACGAGACGATGCTCGTTTCGCCATATTCAAAGAGGTAAGCGAGAAAGTGGTCGGCCTGGCGCCAGGTCCGCAGGGAAAGTTCATCGGACTCTTGGCCGACGAAGCCAAGGGGAAGATCTTCGGACAGATCAAGTCCACCAATGAGGGGCGGGCACGCACAGATGCGGACACCGCCCTCGGAGCCGCACAGCACATGTTCACCGACCTCACCATGGCAGCGATGATGCGCCATCGCCTATTCGGGGACGAGGAGGAGCCGCCGGAGACGCACCCTTACTTCCACCAGGATTTCCGCCCCGGCGCAGAGGGTCATTTTCTGGCCGACGGGAAGCTCATTCCCTGGGCGGAGATGAACAACAGCCAACGGGAGGACTACGAGGAATGGCTGACCTTGAATGGCATCGGCCGCGTCTTCAGCCAACCAGACGGCGCCATCGCGGACGGCTTCAACGCCGCGAAGGATCACTATTCCGGGGGGAGCGCATGAGGAAACGGCTCCTTACGATCGCCATCGCGATCCTTCCTGGAATAGGGGCGGCATGTACCGCTTTTCCCGACGTTCCCCCCGATACCCGACCACTAGGAAATGTCACCGCCGCACCACAAGAATGCGGCCTGATCTCAGCGAGCGCCATCAAAATCGCCACAGGCCTCAGCCGCTACAAGGCTTCCAGCACCAGGAAAGATCCGAGCCAGCGTTTCACATCATGCACGATCAGTGACGACGGAACTTCAGCAGGCGAGCGAGGACTTCTGATCGAGCTTCTCGATCCATCAGAGAACGACGCGGAAGACCTCGAGAACACCAGACTGACCACTCAAGCAAAGCAGCTACCCGACGGGGTGGGTCCGGGATTCGCCGGACGACGAAAGAATGCCCAGAACGAAACCATAGCGTTCGTCTACGGATGGACACCCGATTACCAGCGCCTGCTCATCGTCAGCATCCTGCAAGGCACGCAGAACAGAGATTCGCTGGCGGACGCGACCCAATTTTTCCGACAACTCAAACCTGTCCTGCTGGACGATCCCGAGTAAGCGCCATTTCAGGTTCTCACCCAATGTCGAGTGCACGTTCAGCACACCGGATCAGCGAGGTCGTGTGACCCTATAGACCACTCGTGAAAAGCCCGTCCTGCGACTCCGCACGCCTGCTCTTTCGTGTGCGCATGCGGCACGATCACCGTCAGTACGCTCTGTGCCTCTGGTGACAGGACCGTGACGTTCTCCGCGGTGCGTAAGTAGCCGATTGAGATCAGGCCCGGCCGTATCGCCTCTCCCTCCCCGGGGAAATGCAGGAGTGTGACGAGGAAGCCTTCATCGTCGCCCAGTATCACCGCCCCCTCGCTCCGGGACAGGAGCTGGAGGGAGGGGTCGAGGTGGAAGGTGCTGCGTAGGGTGCCGGAGGCGACCGTGTCGTGTATCGCCATCCAATCGGGGCCGTGGTTGATCAGGATGCGGCGGGTTCTGCGGACCCCGTACGCCTCGTCGGCGAGGTCGAAGGACTGGCGGGACGGGGTGATGGAGGAGGAGAGCAGGTGGGTGGGGGTGCCGGGGTCGAAGGTGCCGGTGGTCGGGATGGGGACGTTGTGGGCCTCGGGTGAGCGGGTCCAGGTGACGTAGCCGGTGCGTTCGTAGGAGTGGAAGCCGGTCTCCACCAGGATGCGGCGGCCCTGGGCGGAGTAGGTGATGCCGAGGTGGTCCTCGTGGCCGTGCAGGCGGCGGCCTGGGCCGAATCTGATCGAGTAGTAGGCGGAGTCCGGGTCGTTCCAGGCGGTTCTGCCGAAGACGTAGCCTCCGTCGAACACCCGCACCGTCGGCCCCGAGTGGGGGAAACCGTCCGCACGGGTGTCGGCGGGGCTGTCGCCGATGGGGACGAGGTGGCCGTCGGGCTGGGTGGCGTGCGCCACGTAGGTCTCCAGGGCGCGCCGTCTGGCCAGCAGGCGTTCGGAGGGCTCGGCGCCGCTCTCGCGGATGGCGCGCAGGGCGACGCCGAGGCGGCGGTGGACGTAGAGGCCGTAGCGGGGGGCCTGTTCGTGCAGGACGCCCTGGGCGTCGATGGCGAGTTCGGCGGAGGTGGTCATCCTGCGTATGGCCAGGTCCCGCCAGCGAGCCCGGCCCAGGCGGCAGCCGACGAGGAGCAGGGCGATGTCCTGGTCCAGGCCGTGGTTGTGGCCTTCGCGGTAGAGGGCCGGGTTGGCCAGGACCTGCCCGTGCTCGGCCAGGGAGTCCCACAGGGCGGGTGTGCGTACGTGTTCGCTGAGGCAGACCAGGGCGGGGGCGCGTAGCGCGACGGCGTGTTCGGCCCACGCCCACGGGCTGACGCCGGCGCCGTCCCGGGGGTTGGCGCGCAGCCACTGGGCGGTGATGTCGGCGGCGCGGTCGAGGCAGGCTCGCTCGCCGCTTTGCTCGTACGCGCCTACCAGCCGGCCCATCCAGCGCAGGGCGTGCAGGTTGAGTGCCCAGGAACGGTTGCCGTGCGGGTTCGCGGTCCAGTCGATCTCGCCGGTGCCGAGGTCGACCGGTGGCAGGCCGACGAAGGTCACCTGGCCGCGCATCACCTCCTCCACCTTGATTCCGGGGAACTGGTCGCTCAGGCAGATGGCCTTGCCTGAGGTCGTGCGGGCACGCCAGAACACGTCGCCATGCTCCAAGTGGTGAAATTTCGGGATATGCACGCAGGCCAACCCTGCGCAGGGCCGGCCCCGTGCCGAGGTCGCCTGTGCGGGTCCATCCAGCCCCCTGCCAGGGTCACCCGCCCTCTACCGGGGTCGCCTGTGCCGGTCCATCCGGCCCTGCCGGGGTCACCCGTGCGAGGTCCACGTAGAGGGCTGCTGAGGCGGGTGGAAGGGAGGTCAGGGTAGGTTCGGCGGGCCTTGGTCGGTCCAGCCGGCGGTCAGGATGAGTTCCGAGCGGCCGCCCTGGCCGCTGTCGGCGCTGGACAGCACCTGCGAGGAGGCCGGGTCGATGATCAGCGTGCGCCGGACCCCGGAGGGCAGGGCGTAGGCGAACGCCTGCCCGCCGCGCCCCCGCGGGTCCGTGGCGGCCCCCAGGTAGTGGACCTCGGGCAGGTCGGCCAGGGCCCGGTACGCGGCGGCGCGCACCCCGGGGGCCGAGGGCTTGGTCCACAGCAGGCCGCTGAGCGCGTCGGCGAGCAGCGCGCGTGAGCCGCCGGGCAACATTGCGGCCACGTGGTCGCGCAGCGCGCCCGCCTCCGCGGGCAGGGCCTGGATCTGCTCGTACGTCATCCCGCGCCCGCCCACGCTGAACGGCGACCGGCCGGTGACCCGGCTGACCCGGCCGCGTTCAAAGGTCCACGCCCGGCCCTGCGCGTTCACCCAGAGCTCGGTCTCAGGGCCGCCGTCGCGCTGCTTCCTGACGTGCCAGTACGCGCCGCCAGAGCCACCGGAGCCGCCGGAGCCGCTGGACGTGGCGGAGGCGGCGGAGGCGGCGGCCGTCAGCAGGATCGAGCGGCCGGGGGCCGGCGGCGGGTCGCCGGCGGGGAGCACGGTCAGCAGGATCGCCGTCAGCGCCACAGTGGCGGGGATGGCCAGCCAGGTCAGCCGCCCGCGCCGGCGCCTGGCCGCCACCTTGCGCCACACCCGGTGCCGGGCCCGCGGGTCCTCGCGGGGAGTCCCGTACAGTTCGCGGATCAGCTCATCCATGGACGGCCACCTCCCCGAGCAGAGCCCGCAGTTTCCTTCTGGCCCGGTTCAGCCGGGAGCAGACGGTGCCGTACGGGATGCCGAGCGCCGTGGCGATCTCGTCGTGGCTGAGCCCGGCCAGCGCGACCAGCAGCAGGACGTCGCGGTCGCGCCGGTCCAGCCCGGCCAGGGCGGCGGCCAGTTCCGGCCGCAGGCTCTGGGCGCTGACCCGTACCGCGACCGTCTCCTCATGCCCGGGCGCGTCGGTGTCGGGGGCGCAGCGGGCGAGCGCGCGCAGGGTGCGGGCCTCCAGGCGGCGGTGCTTGCCGACGAGGTTCGTCGCGATGCCGTACAGCCAGGCCCGCACCCCCGCGCGGGACGGGTCGTACTGGGCGCGCTTCCTGAACGCGGTGAGGAAGGTCTCGGCCACGATGTCCTCGGCGTGGTCTGGGCCGACCCGCTGGGCGACGTAGGCGTGGATCTCGCTGAAGTGCGCCTCGAACGCCGCCTCGAACCTCGCCTCGTCCGCCAGTGTGCCCGGCGCACGGGCCGCCCAGGGCATCATGGCCGCGATGCTCTCCCCTGTCATGTGCAACCTTCCGGTGTATCGGTGCTCATGACTAATCACCCGATACGCCGATTCGGCTTCACGCCCCCGTCTCCGCGCTGAGGAAGCGGTGGACGTCGGCGATCTCCGCGTCGAGCGCCCCCTCAGGGAGTTCGCCGAACGGTTCCACGCTCGCGCGCGTGCCCTTCCGCGTCCACACGCCCTCGATCAGGCCGTCCACCAGGACGACGGGCCGTAGGACGCCGCCTCCGGGGAAGACCTTCCGCGCGTGCTCGGCGGCCAGGTTCGGCGTCCTGTCGCGCCAGCCCATCAGGTATTCGTCGAAGGCGGGGGCGAGCCGGAGGAAAGGTTCTGTACGTGGGACAGGCGCGGGGGCCGCGTTCATGGCCCAGGCGGCGCGGGCCTGGCCTAGTGGGAGTCCGGACCAGGCGGCGAGGTCCTCGGGGGCGGCGGGGTGGTGGGCGTGGCGGTAGCGGACGGCCAGCTCCTTCAGGGCTCGTTCGCGGTCGGGCTCGGGCGTGACGGGGGTGCCGAGCCAGTCGGCGGTGTGGACGTACGTGGGTTTGCCCGCGTGCGACGGGCCCAGTACGGCCAGGCCGTGGTGGGCGGCCAGGGCCACCAGGTGCACGACGCCTTGGCCGCGGGCCCGGCCCGCGAGACGTTCCTCCAGGTCGGCCTTGGTGAGCGGGCCCTGGCCCGCGAGGGCGCGGTCGATGAGGGCGAGCAGGTCGTCGCCGGTGACGCCCTCCTCCGCCAGTCGGCGGGTGGCGTTCGTGGCGCTGCTGGTGAGGGCGTGGATCCAGGGGAGGTCGTCGGCGTGCACGAGGTGGAGGGTGCCGCGCGGGCCCCACGTCCTGACGATCTCGCGGGTCTGTACGGCGGCCTCGACGTCGGCCCTGGTGAGGGTGGCGGAGCGGGCGCGGAAGGCGAGCTGGGCGGAGGGCATGTCCTGGGCCTGGACGGCCGTCAGATGGCGGACGATCTCGCCCGCCGTCAGTCCGGGAGGGCGGTGCAGCAGCTGGGCTTCGACGCTTCTCATGGGCTAACGGAGAAGGAGGCGGTCGCGCAGGCGGGTGGTGAAGGGGGTTCGGGCGCGGACGATCCGGCGGATGGCGTCGCTGTGCCGCCAGGCTTCGGTGGCCGCCACGTCGGTGCCGGTTTCGGGGGCGTACCGGACGAAGTTCGAAATTTCGGCCAACGGCCGAAGATGGGGTGAGATGTCGGCAGGTTGGCGGGACAGCACGTCCTCCGCCGTCAGCGCGGGCTCGTCCCGCAGCCCCAGGTCGTCGCACGTCTGCCGCCACGCGCCGAGCACCCGCCGTTCCGGCTCCTGTGCCAGGCGGCGGCCACGCCTGCGCCGCCACGGCACCACGACGATCACCGCCGCATACGCCACCAGCAGCCCGCCCGCCGCCACCGCCGCGATCACCCACACCGGCGGGCCGGAATCGGCCTGCTCGCCGTTCCCCGTGGCCTGCGGTCTGGACTGCCGCGCCCGGTCGCTGCCGCCCTTGGCGAACTCCCCCTCCAGCTCCTCGCTCTCCTCGATCGCCGATGAGACGACCTCGTGGTCGTCCTTGGCCCCGCTGCGTCCCGGCGTCGGATAGAACGGCCGCCAGCCCAGCCCCTCGAACTCGATCTCCGCCCACGCCATGACATGTCCGGACTTAACGTGGTACACCCCGCCGGACGCCTGCCCGGGCCGGAACCCCACGACCACCCGCGACGGCAGCCCCAGAGTCCTGGCCATGAGCGCGAACGTGGCCGCGAACTGCTCCGACGTCCCCCGATGAGTGGTCTGCAGGAAGAACTCCAGCCCCTTGAGCGAGTGCCCGGGAGGCGCGGTGACGTCGTAGCTCGCGCTCGTGCGCAGGTAGCTCTGCAGACGGTACGCCTGCTTGATCGGCGCGTCGGCGCCCTTGACGGCCTGCTGGGCGAGCCGGCGGAACAGCCGTTCCTGGGGGCCGTCGGGGAAGGCGGTCAGGGCGGGATCGCGTACGGGGGTGGCGGCGAGCAGGTCCTCCTTGGACGGCTTGGGCACCCGCGAGGTCACCTGGTAGCCGAATCCCTTGCCCGTCTTCCCCTCGGCGACGAGCAGGGCGCCGCTGCCCGGGTCCACCGCCAGGCCGCGTACGCCGGTGACCTTCTCGGGGCGTTCGGCGGCGGGCAACCAGGTGCCGGGCAGGCCGCCGAAGGTCACCTTCTGGTGGACGACGTCCGCCGCGCCCGTCCACTCACCCTCGGGAACCCGGCCGCCGGTGGGCTGGAAGCGGGCGCCCGAGGTCCAGCGGACGCCGTCGTACCGGTCGAGCACGGCCAGCCGCCAGTTCTGCGGCTTGTCGGCCCTGACGGTGAACAGGTCGCGGTCGGGGATCTGCAGCCACGCCGAGACGCGGTCGAGCGGGCTGACGCTGTCCACGCGGGCCGGCGGCGGCAGCTCGACGTCGTTCCTGGGGTTGTACGGCTGCGCGGCCATCGGCAGCAGCGGGCCCGCGACCAGCGCCAGCGCGGCCAGGGCGGCCGCCGCGGGAAGGCCGGTGAGCAGCCAGACGGGCGAACGGCCGTCGCGCAGGAGGGCGAGGGCGGCGATCAGGACGAAGAGCGCGGCGGCGACCGGGAGGTTGGAGCCCTCGCCGTCCACGCCGAGCAGCAGCGCCACGCCGTAGACGGCGAGGGCGGGCAGGGCGGCGGCGATCCTGGTCCTGGTGCGGGTCAGGATCTCCGCGCCGATGGTGGCGGCGGCCCAGACCAGGGTGTGCACGAGGACCAGCAGCCGGGGTTCCGGCTGGGCGGGCAGGAGGGTGGTGAGCAGCGTGTGCCAGGCGCCGGCCACGTCGGCCAGGACCGTGGGGGTGAGGGCCTGGTAGAGGGGGACGGTGCCGGCCAGCCAGAGCAGCACGTCGAGGGCCAGGGCCAGCCAGAGGGGGCGGCGGTGGGCGAGGGTGGCGACGACGGCGGGGGCCAGGGCGGCGGGGACGACGGCCAGGAGCAGCCCGTCCGACGGGAAGACCCGGTGGAACCCCCATCCGGCCACGGCCGCGATTGCCGCCACGACACCCAGCCCGGCCACCCGCCGCCACACCGGCCCGTCCGCCCCGCGCCCCCGCCGCTCGCCGCCGTCCCGGGTGTCCGCGCGCCGGTCACCGCCGGACGCGGCCCGCCGAGCGCGCCCACGGGACCCGGCACGGTCGTGCCGCGATGACCGCGACCCCGCCGCCCGCTCACCACCGCCCACGCCGCCGGGCGCCGCGCCACCGCCGGGCCCACCGGCCGGTGCCGTCCCGGGTCCGTGCCCGCCCGAGCCGGGCGCGCCCATCGGCGTCGCCTCATGAGCGGGTACGCCGCCCACGGGCCCGTACCCGGGCGCGCCGCCGGGCGGCCGAGCGTACTCGGGTGCAGGGCCAGGCGGCGGACCGTATCCGGGTGCGGGACCGGGCAACGGTGCAGGGCCGGGCGGCGGAACGGGTCCGGGCGGCCGGCCAGGCGGAGGAGGTGGGCTGCCGAGGGTCTGGTCGGTCATCGGGTGCCCCACGCCACCGGCAACTCCTCCAGCGACGAAACACGCACCACCGACACCCCGGGCGGCGCGGCAGGTGCGGGGCCGGAGCCGACGTACACGCAGATGACCCGGTCGAAGCGGCGCCGCACCCCCGCGACCCGCCCCACCTCCACCGGATCCCCTGTCACCAGCACGAGCGATCCCCCACCCCGCGCCGTCCGCAGCGCCTCCGCGACCCCGGAGGAGCCCCCGGGAGAGGCCCCGGAAGGTCCCCCCGAAACACTCGCCTGGACCAGCGCGAGCCGGTCCAGGACCGCCTCCGCGTCCGTCCGGGTGTCGGGCAGGGGCCCGGCGTCGGTGAGAAGGCGTACCGGGAAGCCGGAACGGGCGGCGGCCACCGCGACCGAGGCGGCCGCGTCCACCGCCGGCTCCGTCAGCCCCCGCGTGTCGAGCAGCACCGTCGTGATCGGCAGGCTGGCGTCGATGAGCTGGCGCACCATCAGCGTCCCCGTGCGGGCGCTCGACCGCCAGTGGACGTGGCGCAGGTCGTCGCCCACCACGTACTCGCGCAGGGTGTGGAAGGTGACCGTGCCGCTGGGCGCGTTGTCGCTGGTGGGGCCCTCCAGGTGGTGGGCCTTGCCGGACGGGGGGACGGGCAGGGGGACCGTGCGGGGCCGTACCAGAAGAGTCGCGGGGCGACCGTACGAGCGGACGCGGCGCGTCAGCCCGAACGGGTCGGCGCGCACGAGCGCGAGCGGCCCCACCGGGATCTCCCCGCGCGTGCCGGTCGGCAGCGGGTACGAGACCGTCCGCGTCGCCCCCTTGGGCAGCCTGGGCAGGTCGACGGTGTGCTCGTCGGCCCCGATCCGGTCCTGGGCGCGCAGTCCGGAAAGGCCCCGGCCGCCGAGGTTGGCCACGTTCAGGACGGCGACGGCGGCCTCGCCGCGCGGCACCTTGACCGGCGTGACCTCCCTGTGCACCTCCAGCCGCGGCTTCGGGGCGGTCCAGGCCAGGGCGGCGGCCAGCGCGAGCAGGGCGCCCGTGGCGAGCACGACGGGCTCGGGGTAGCCGAGCGCGAACCCGGCCCCGTACAGGAGGACGGCGCCGGCGAGCGTGCCCCGGCCCAGCGGCGTCAGCACCGCCATGAGCCGCACCCTAGGCCGCCTGCGGCACCGGCATCCCGGCGAGGATCTCGCCGAGCGCGGCGGCGGCGGTGACCTCGCGCAGCTCGGCCTCCGGGGTGAGGATCAGGCGGTGCGCCAGTACGGGGACGGCCAGCGCCTTGACGTCCTCGGGCACGACGAAGTGCCGTCCGGCGGCGGCGGCCTTGACCCTGGCCGCGCGCAGCAGCGCCAGGCTGCCGCGCGGGCTGGCGCCCAGCCGCAGGTGCGGGCTGGTACGGGTGGCGCCGCACAGCGCCACGATGTAGTCGTAGACCGGATCGGCGACGTGGATCCGCGAGGCGAAGTCGATCATCCCGGCGACGTCGGAGGCGCGCGCCACCACCGGCAGCCGCTCGACCTGCGGCCCCGTCGGCATGCCCTTGAGCACCTCGACCTCCGACAGGTGGTCCGGGTAGCCGACGGAGATCTTCATCAGGAACCGGTCGAGCTGGGCCTCGGGCAGCGGGTACGTGCCGTCCATGTCGACCGGGTTCTGCGTGGCCACCACGAGGAAGGGTCTGGGCACCGGATGCGGCTCGGCGTCCACCGTGACCCGCCGCTCCTCCATGACCTCCAGCAGCGCGGCCTGCGTCTTCGGCGAGGCGCGGTTGATCTCGTCGGCGAGCACGATGTTGGCGAAGACGGGCCCGTGGTGGAACTCGAACTTCTGGTGTGCCTGGTTGAAGATGGACACGCCGGTGATGTCGCTGGGCAGCAGGTCGGGCGTGAACTGGATGCGCCGCCACTCCGCGTCCACGCTGGCCGCGACGGAGCGGGCGAGGGTGGTCTTGCCGGTGCCCGGCACGTCCTCGACCAGCAGGTGCCCCTCGGCGAACAGGCAGACCAGAGCCAGCTCGATGGCCTCGTGCTTGCCGCGGATGATGCGTTCGATGTTGCTCGCGAGCAGCTGGAAGCGCTGGGCGAACTGCCCGGCCAGCTGCGCGGGCTGCTGCTGCGCAACCTGCTGGGCCGCCTGCTGCTGCGGCACCTGAGGCTGCTGCTGGTACGGCTGCGCGGTCTGGTCGAACTGGTCCCCGTAGTTCTGGTCCCCGTAGTTGTACTGGTTCAACTGAGTTCCCCTTCTCAGTCGGTGCACTCGAACAGGGGCCCCTCGGGGAAGCCTCCGTCCGGAGTCGCCACCAGGGTGTCGTTCAGGTAGCCGTTGCCGTACTGGCTCTCGATCCGGTTCCAGATGTCGCTGGTCCTGCCGGTGGACGAGTCGGTGTACGAGGCTCCCTTGACCTGGCAGATCACGGTCAGGGTGATGTACTCCTTCTGCGGGATGGTTCCCGCCTTCACGCCGGCCGACGGGGTCGTGCGGATGATCGTGTTGGTGTCCTCGTTGCTGGCGTTCTTGTACTGCTGCTTCGGGTAGGCCAGGTCCACCTCGGTGGTGGCCACGTCGGGGCTCTCTCCCGCCGCGTTCCTGGCCTTGAGCTTGAACGTGTGCTTCTGGTTGTTCTTCAACCCCTCGACGGTGAACGAGGTGCCCTTGATCGCGTCGTTCGTGGCGCCGCCGGTCAGCTCGTACGTGGTGGCGTCGTCGGCGCCCTCGGGGGCGTTCCAGGTGAGCTCCGCGCCGCGATTCCTGGCCTTGGCCGCGAATCCGGTCGGCGAGCCGGGCGCCACGCAGGGCTTGGCCTCCGCGCTCGGCTCGGACTCGACCTCGCCGCCCTGCCAGTGCGCGACCACGGTGAACGTGTACTCGCCTGTGCAGCTCCCGCCGGTGAACTCGAACCGGTACGGCCCGTCGGCGCCCACCGACTGCGGCACCGACCTGCCCTCGCCGGAGGTCTTGAGCGTGTACCGGTCGACCTTGCCGCCCGCGGACGGGCTGAAGGTGACGGTCACCTTGCCCGGCCCCGACCTGGCGGTGACGCCGCCGGGCGGCGCCGGCGCGCTCGGCGTGGGGGTCGAGGACGGGGTCCGCGTCGGCGTCCGCGTCGGCTCGCGGGTCGGCTCGCGGGTCGGCTCACGCGTCGGTTCGCGCGTCGTCGGCGGCACCGGGGCCCTCGTGGTGGTCTCGACGGGATCGGTCTCGGGCGGGGTGTCGGTCCGCGTCGGGTCGGTGCGCGGCGTCTGCTTGGGTTTGGGGGTGCTGGTCGGCCCCGGTACGTCGGAGTCGTCCTTGGCGATGTCGTGCTTGCGGCCTTCCGGGTCGATGACGATGGCCTTGTCGCCGTTCTCGTCGTTCGCCCACAGCAGGCCGTCCTTGACGAAGACGTCCACCGGGCCCGGCTCCTGGGTCACCCTGAGCGTGGAGGGTCGGCCGCCGTCCGCGCTGTCCCAGACGATCAGGGAGCCGCTGGCCTGGTCGGGCACGTACACCTTGGTGCCGAGCACCTGCGGCGTGCCGAGCGCGGCCGGGTCGCCGGTGCTGAACTTGGTGCTGAGCACGGCGTTGGAGGCGGTGTCGATCACCACGAGCAGCCCCGAGTCGCCGGGCGTCAGGATCGGCACCAGCGAGCCCTCGGTGGCGGCGGGGGTGAGCGCGCCGCCCTTGGCGGCCTGGGAGACGCCCTTGGGCAGGGTGATCTCGCCGACGCCTCCGTCGGACCCGATGACGGTGGCGGTGGCGGCGCGGCTGTTGACGACGACGGGCAGGCCGCCGGCGATCGTGACCGACAGCTCCTCGCCGGGCTCTCCGACCTTGACCGGGGCCGCCGCCGTGCCCTCGGCCACGGGTACGACCTCGCCCTTGGCGGTGACCGGCACCCACAGGCGGCCGCCGCCGTCGATGCGGGCCGCGCCGAGCGGGGCGGGCAGGGTGAGCGCGTTGCCGACGGTGTTGAGCGTGGCGGGGTCGAGCTGTTGGATCCGGCCGGCCGCAGGATCGACCGCGTAACCCGTGCCACCGGACACGGCCAGTTGCAGGCCTGCCGCGCCGAAGTCGCGGGTCTGGGCCACGCTGAGCTGGCTCGGCTCGATCCGGCTGACGTAACCGGTCCGGTCGTCCACGAGCAGCACGTCGCCGCCGTCCTGCACCACTCGCAGCTGACGGCCGGCCTTGTCGTTGAGGTAGCCGTCCACCTCGCCCGACAGGCCGTTGACGTGCACGATCTTGCCGCTGGCCTTGGTCCAGAGCCACGCGCCGACGTCGGCCAGCTTGGGGTTGGCGCTCGACACGCCCACGCCCAGCCACGCCGCCACGGCGACCAGGATCGCGGCCAGCGCGGCGGCGACCAGTGCCGTGGCTCGATCGCCTCGGAGCATGCGCACTCGTCACTCACCCCGGTTTGTACGATTACTGAGTGTTTCGCCCCCGTGTTATCGGGCATCACCCTAGCGCCCAGGCGTCCCGTACGCGTACGTACTCGCTGGTATACCTGTGGTTCGGCTGGACTCGGACTGCGCGCGGACTGAGCTCGGATTGGGCTCGGATTGGGCTCGCGGTGCGGGCGTGCCAAGAGTGTCGGTGTGAAGCCGTACCTTAGTGCCCGTGTCCGAACAGCCCCTGACCCTCGACTCCGTCCTCACCGACGAGGCGGTCCTGTCGACCTACCGCCGCATGTTCGCCGCGCTGGCCCGTGACAGCGGGGCGGTGGTCGACGATCCCGCCCTGGTCGACATCGCCGAGACGCTGTTCGCGGCGTTCGCGGAGGCCGGCGAGGAGTGGCTGACCCACGAGCAGATGCGCTTCGCCTGCCGGGCCCATCCCGCCGACCAGTTCGACAACCGGCTGCGCGTGCTCAAGGGGCTCGGCGCGATCCGCGAGGTGTTCCCCAAGCCCAACCAGCTCCGTTACCGCGCCTCGTTCACGAGTGTGGTGGGGCTGATGTTCATCCGGCGGATGATGGACGACGGCGGGCAGTCGGAGATGCACCGGCTGCTCGCGCTCGAAGACCTCAACGTCGCCGATCCGCGCACCACGATGGAGGAGGCCAGGCAGAGCGCGCTCAACCTGGCGCGGGCGTTCCGGCTGTGGGCGCTGGAGCTGATCACGCTCACCACGGGCACCATCGAGGAGCTGCGCGAGCAGGCGCCCAAGCTGTGGGGCACCGAGGAGATCGCGCGCAGGGCGCAGAGCCTGCACGGCACGATCCTGACCCGGTGGCCGGAGCTCGACCGGGTCTGCACCGACCTGCGGGCGGCCATCTACGCCTACAGCGACGCCTCCCGCCGCGCCGCCGGGCGCCTGGCCGACTCGGCGGGCACGACGCGCAACCTGACGCTGCTGCCGACGGAGACGTGGCGCACGTTCGCGCAGACGGCGTCCAGGGAGCGGCTGGCGGCGGTGCTCGACGGGTTCGTCTTCGACGCGCCCGCGCCTTGGCACGATCCGGCCGCCATCGCCCGCGCCGTCGACGAGGCCCCGCGTCCCGCCCCCGCGCAGCCCACTCCCCCGCGTTCCAACCTGCCCGACCCCGGGCCCGAGTCCTCGCTCGACTCCTCGCCGGGCGCGGCGCTCGAACGGTTGACCCAGATGGCCGAGTCACTGCTGGGCGAGGCCGACCGGGTCGCGCTGGCCGACGTGCTCGGCTCCGACTGGCCGTCCGCGCGGCGGGTGCTGGCCGACCTCACCACCGTCGACCTGAGACCCGAGCTGCCCTACCGGCTGGCCTGGGCCGACGGGCTGAGCGTCGATCCTGAGCGTGAGCCCGCGTGGCTCTCCCACGGTTACCTGGAGCGGGTCTCATGAGCGCCGATCGGCGGGCTCACGCCGTCGCCCACGCGCGGGTGCGGTCGGGCGGGCCGGCCCGGCTGGGGGCCGGAGTGGCGGCGGCTCCCGGCATGCTCCGGCTGACCAGGCCCGACTCCACCGGCGAGGCCGTGCCCGTGTGGCCCGACGGGGTGACGCCGTCGCTCCTCGACGAGCACCAGGTGCCGCCCGTCTCCGTGGAGCGGTCCGGGGAGACCAGGCGGGTGCTGGCGGCGGTGCTCAAGTGCTGCTGGCGCGACCAGTCGGTGGATCCGTGGCCGGGCGAGCCCGCCCCCGTGGAGCTGGTGCTCGACACCTACCGCGAGCTGATCGGCCGCACCGACGACCTGATGCGCAACTGGGCGCGCGGCGCGCTGCGGCGGCTGCACGACTCCGCCTGGATCGTCGTCGACGACGGCGTGGTGCTGCTCGGGCCCAGGTGCGCACTGTGGCCGGTGGAGTCGCACGCGCAGCTGCAGGAGCTCGTACGCCGGCTGCCCGAGCCCGAGCGGCCCGAGCTGACCGTGGTCGGCGACGCCGACATCGTGGCCGCGGCCGTCCCGCACCCCGAAGCGCCCGCCGGGGCAGGGGGCCGGGCCGAGGGCGGGGCGGCCGAGTTCGACGACCTGCTCAGCGGCTACGACGAGCGGCGGCGGGCGGAGCTCGTGGCGGCGTTCATGGTGGTCGAGCACGCGGCGGAGCCGGTGCAGGAGGTGCGGTTCGCGGCCCTGCGCGATCCGGCGCTGCGCCACACGCTGGGCGAGATGCTGTCCAGGCGCGGCCGTACGCTGATCCAGCACCGTGAGCGCTGGACCTCCGGCTACGACGACGCCGTCGCCGCCGAGCTGGCCGGCTTCGAGGGAGAGAGCACGCGGCTGGGCGTGAGCGAGCGGGCGGTGCTGACGCTCGTGCTCGTGCACTCCGTGGCCATCCCGCGCGCCGAAGGGCTGCTGCCAGAGGACTCCTGGCTGTCGCCGCACCCGACCCCGGTCGACGAGCTGCGCCGCCACACCCAGCTGCCGATCGGCGAGCTGGAGGCGGCGTTGCGCTCGCTGCGGCACGCCGGGCTGATCGGGCAGGTCAAGGCGGGCGAGGAGGCGGGGGGCTACGTGCCGGGGCCGCAGTTCCACCGGCTCACGCCGGCGGCCAGGCGGCGGTTGCAGGAAGAGCTGATCCTGGCGGCGGGGCCGAACACGCCGCTGGCGGCGGCCGTACTGGCGCGTAGATCGGCGAAGTGACGGCTCTCGCGACTTTGTAGTGGCTTTTGTCGGTTTTCAACTTGGATGGAAGGACAACGGGGGTTTCAGGTGTCGCAGGTGGAGAACGTCGTCGGAGACCGGGTGCTGATCGCCGTGCAGGCGGTCAACATCTCGCGGCTGTCGACCCATCCGGTGCCGACGGTCCCCGGCACGCTCATCGTGGTGGCGGGCGCGGGGCCGAAGGACTCCAACGGGGCGGGCAAGTCGTCGTTCATCGCCTCGATCACGGCGCTGCTGGGTGACGAGCAGTGGCGCTTCGCCTCCGGCGCCAAGGCGGTGTCGGAGCTGCTCTTCAACGCCGAGCTGGCCAGCGGCGCCGGGGCCCGGCAGTGGGCCAGCGCCGACCACGGATACATCGTGGGCGTCTTCGGGCCGCCCGGCATGGAGGGCTTCTGTGACGCGCCCCAGGAGGACGCCTCTCCCCCGAGCTCGGCTTCTTCCGCGGCCGGCAGCGGCTCGGATGCTTCCTCGGACGCGGGCGGCTCGGGCGATGGAGAGCTGTTCGAGGAGGCCGATTCGGGTGACGGAGAGCTGTTCGAGGTGCCCGACACCTCCGGCGGGGCCTTGACCGTCTGGCTGAAGGTCAACCAGGAGGCGCCGCACCTGGAGATCCGCTGGCGGGAGGGGGTGCACCTGGCGGCGTCGCCGTCCGAGGCCGAGCGGGTGGCGCGGGCCGACGAGATCTGGGCGTCACTGCCGAAGTCGGCCGGGCGGCGCGACGTCGTGGCCCGCGACCTGACCAAGGTGCTCTACGGCGACCGGGTCAGGTGCGTGTCGTTCCTGTCCACGTCCGTACGCAGCAAGGTCGCCACCAACCTGCTCTCCCAGCCGCTCAACGAGATCTCGCCCGAGCGCGTCTTCGAGGCCATCGCCGCCCTCACCGGCCTGGACGCCGAGCTGGAGCAGGAGCGTGAGGCCCGCCGCGACGAGCACGCCAAGCGGGTGCGGGCGGCGCAGGCGGCCGAGCGGCTGGCGGAGTTCGAGGCGGAGTCGAAGGCGCTGCTGTCCACGTTCGACCGCAGAGACCAGGCCAGGGTCCGGCTGGCAGACGCGCTGAGGTGCTGGCGCGGGCGGCAGGCACGCCGGCTGGCCGACGCGGCCGGCAAGGACGAGGCGCTGGCCGCCGACCTCGACCGGCACCGCGCGGCGGGTGAGGCGGCCGCCGAGTCGATCGCCATGGTCAAGGCCGAGATCGCCACCCTGCGCGAAGACACCCTCGACCGGCAGGTGTCGCAGGCCCGCAAGGAGCTGGCGGCGATGCAGGCGCGGGCGGCCAAGCTCGAAGCCGACCGCGCCGTGGCGGAAAACTCCGCCGACGAGCTGCGCGGGCTGATCCCGGCCCTGGAGGAGACGCGCCGCTTCGCCGACGGGCGTGATGTGCCGGCGGCCGAGCGGGAGCTGGGCGAGGTACGGCTGCGGCTCAACGAGGCGCTCAAGGCGCTCGGCGTGGCCGACCGTGAGGTGTCCTCGGCCCAGGCCGCGCTCGACGACGCCGAGGGCGGCCCGGCGGCGGCCCAGCTCAACGCGCTGGCGGCGGCCGGCATCGGCGCCACCGGCCTGCTCGACGCCCTCGACGTGGCCGAACAGGCCCGCGACGCCGCCCACACCCCGCAGGGAGCCGGCCTCACCGGTCGTGGCCTCGCCGGTAGTGGTGTGGGCGCCCTCGCAGATGGTGGCGCGGGCGCTGATGCCGGTGCCGGTACCGATGGCGATGCCGGCGGCGGTGCTGGTGCCGATGGCGGGGCCGGTGAGGGGCAGGCGCTCGGGGAGGCGCTCAAGGCGCGTTACGGCAAATCGCAGGGGCAGGCCGGGACCGGAACTGGGACCACGACCATGACCGGGGCGCTGGGCGAGTTGCGTGGCTGGCCCAACGAGCACGCCGTGATCGTGGACGCCGCCCAGCTCGACGCCGCCGCTGCCGCCCTGGCCGCGCTGCCCGGGTCCGTGCTGGTCAGCGCGGCCGGGGTGAGCGTCGTCGGGGCGTTCGACGGGGTCGCGACCGGGCGCGAGGCCCGGATCAAGGCGGCCGAGCAGCGGCTCAACCGGGCCAGAGACGTACAGGAGAGCGCCGCCCAGGCCGTGCACGACGGGGAGGAGTCGGTCGCGCGGGCGCAGCGGCGGCTGGAGGGCGCCAGAGCCGGGGTGCGGCTGGCCGAGCTGGAGGCGAAGCTCGCCGAGCGGCGGGCCAGGCTGGGCGAGCTCAACGCGGCCATCGAGGAGCTGGCGCCGAAGGTGGCCGAGTTCGAACGGCAGGCGGGCTCGCTCGACTTCCGCGCCCGTACCAGGGACATGGAGATCGAGCGGCTGGAGGGCCGCAGGCAGCGGCACGAGGCCGAGCGGGCGCAGGCGCGCGGGCTGGAGGCGAAGGTCGGCGCGGAGCGGGAGGCGCTCAAGCTGGCGGCGCTGGCCGCCGACTGGGGAGGCACGATCGAGACCGCCCGCGAGTGGCTGGCGGCGCTGCCCGAGGAGGAGCGGCCGCGTGCCGCCGAGGAGTGGTGGCGGGTCGCCGAACGCCACCTCGACCAGGCGTTGCGCGACACGTTCCCCGAGGAGGAGGCGGAGATCCCTGAGGAGCTGCGGTTCCTGCTGAGCGAGCGGGAGGGCAGCACGGCACGCGAGCAGGCGACGTTCGCGGGCGTGTGCGGGGCGCTGGCGTCCTATCTGCGGGGGCAGGAGGAGTACGAACGCCACCAGCGCCGCCAGATCGAGGCGCAGGTCGGCTCCCGCCAGCGCGACCTGGCGGCGGCGGCCAGGGGCGCGGAGGAGGCGGCCCAGTCGACCGCCGTGCACCGGGCGGCACTGACGGCGGCGATCAAGGCGCGGCTCACGCGGGTGGCCGAGGAGTTCGACAAGCTCGACACCTCCTACGGCGGCTACGGGGCGACCTTGGAGTTCCCGGTCCCGCCGGCTCCGGCCGATCCCGAGCAGCGCTGGCAGTGGCGGGTGACGCCGAAGTGGCGGCGGGGCGAGGGGCAGGGGTTCGTCCCGTACAACCGGCGGGCCAACACGGCGCTCATGGACGAGAAGGCCGTCAAACTGGTGTGCGCGGCGGCCATCGCCTCGTCCGGGGGCGGCCACCTGTGCCTCGTCCTCGACGAACTGGGCCGCAACCTGGGCAAGGAGCATCGGAGGGAGGCGGTGGCGCTGTTCAGGCGAATCGGCGAGACGTACGGGATCACGGTGATCGGGGCGCTGCAGGACGACATGGAGCCGTACGCGATCGACGCCTGCGGGCAGTACATCAAGTTGCGGCGCTCGTCGGACGCGATGCCGTACAACGAGCCCCCGGTGATCGTCGGCCACGACCACCACGCCGAACGCGTCCGGGCTCTCTCGTCATACGTGGACCGAAGCGCTCCCGCCCTGGCATAGCCACGCGTGTCGCCCCTGCCTCGGGTCACGAAGCGACCGAGGCAGGTCCCGTGCGCGGCGCTGCGGGAGCCCAGCGCTTCGGGACCGAGGCGCTTCAGGTGCCCGGCGCAGCGCTGCAGGGGCGCGGTGCTGCGGGCGTTTACTTGGTTGGGGGGCCGGTGTAGGAGGCGCGGAGGCGGAGGAGGGAGCCGCGGGTGTATTCCTCCATTGCGTGGGCCAGCCAGCCTGCCGCCCTGGCTACCGCGAAGATCGCCTCGCCTGCGCCGCTCACCATGCCGGCTACCGCGGTGAGGACGGCGAGGGCGAAGTCGATGTTGCGGTCCGGGAGGCGGCGGCGGCGCATCTCCGCCAGCAGGGCGTCACCGGCGGCGACGCGCCCATGATCGGGGGCAGCGGTTCTGACCAGGTCGAGCAGCAGAGCGCCGCGGGCGTCGCCGTTCTTGTAGACGCTGTGGCCGAAGCCGGGGATGCGTTCGCCGCGCCGTACCCGGTCGGTGACGGCGCGGGCGGCCAGGTGCGGTTCGGCGATCTCGGCCAGCAGGCGTTCGGCGCCGTACGACGCGCCCCCGTGCAGCGGGCCGCCCAGGACGCCGAGGCCGGTCAGCACCACGGCGTACGGGTCGGCCTTGGCGGAGGCGGCGACCCTGGCGGCGAGTGTGGAGGCGGCCAGTTCGTGGTCGGCTAGCAGGACCAGGGCGCCTTCGAGGGCGGTGAGCAGGGCGGGCGTGGCGGGTGACGGGCACAGGCGCGACCACAGGCGCTCGGCGATCGAGTCGCCGCTGGGCTCGCTGAGCTGGGGCAGCGCGTCCACCAGGCCGGCGATCATGCGGCGGCCGGTGGCGGCGACGGAGGCGGGGTCGAGTTGGTGGCGGAGGGAGTCGGACGCGCCGAGGACCGTGGTGATCACCTGGAGCCGGTCGAGCGGCAGAAGGTCGGCGGGCAGCCCGCCCTGAGCGGCGACGGCCGCCTCCAGCGCCTCGGGCTCACACCGCCACGCCTCGGATGACGGCCCACCTGATGAGACGACCGGGATGCCCGGATCGTCGGTGGAAGTGCCCGAGCCGCCGGTGGCGACGGCCGGGGCCGCCGGGGCCTTCGCGGTGGCTGAGATGTCCGGGACGGCGGTAGAAGCGTGCAGATCGTCCACGGGAGTCGCCCGGGTGGTGGGCCAGACGGTGCGGTCGCCGGTCCAGAGCCATTCCGCGACCGTCTCGAACGGGGCCGTTCCCGCCAGGCCGAGCACGTCGAGGCCACGATAGTAGGGCCGGTCGACCCCGAGTGCCGTGATGGCCGACTCGATGACCAGCTCCGGCTGCTGGTTGCGCGGGCGGCCGCGGCGGGCCAGGCGTTCGACCTCCTCGGCGGAGAAGAGGCTGCGCCGCCCGTCCTCGCCGTGCCGCCGCTGCAGCACACCCCTGCTCACGTACGCGTACAGCGTCGCGGTTTTGACGCCCAGCCGTTCCGACGCCGTGGCCGCGTCGATCCACTCCGCCACCCGACAGCCTCCATAGTTGACGAAAGTCAATATTGATCCATCTTGAACCGGCATGTCAACGTGGGGGCATGCCTAACGTTCACTTCCTCGATGTGACCAACCGGGACGGCGTGCAGACCGCGCGCACCGGGCTGTCGAAGTTCGGCAAGACCATGGTCAACTTCTATCTGGCCAAGCTCGGGGTCGCGCAGTCCGAGATCGGGTTCCCGTTCCTCTTCCACGAGGCGCCTTACGTCAGGGCGCAGGTGGCGCTGGCCGAGGCGGGTGTGTTCGGGGAGCTGCGGTTGTCGGGGTGGTGCCGTGGCGTGCCGCAGGATGTGGAGCAGGCGGCGCCGCTCGGGCTGAAGCACTACAACCTGTCCATCTCGACGTCCGACTACATGATCCAGAACAAGTTCCGCGGCCGGCTGGGCCGGGAGGAGATCATCAGAGAGATGACCGCCGCCGTCCGCGTGGCCAAGGACGCGGGGGCGCTGACGGTCGGGGTGAACGCCGAGGACGGTTCGCGGACCGACGACGGGTTCCTGCTGGAGTTCGCGCTGGCGGCGAAGGAGGCCGGCGCCGACCGCGTACGCTACTGCGACACCATCGGCGGCGACTCACCCGGCCGGATCCGTGAGCGCTTCGCCAGGCTGGCCTCGGGCGCGGCGATGCCGGTCGAGACGCACTGCCACAACGACCTGGGCATGGCGGTGGCCAACTCGGTGTCGGGCGCGCTCGGCGACCTCGACGCCGGGCAGGACGCGTGGATCAACACCTGCGTCAACGGCGTCGGCGAGCGCTCGGGCAACGCCGATCTGCTGTCCACCGTGCTGGCGTTCCGGCACGCGTTCGGCCTCGACGCGAAGATCGGCGATCCGCTGGATCTGTCGTGGGCGCGCCGGTTCGCGTTGTGGGCGAGCTACGCGCTGGGGCAGCCGCTGCCGTACAACCAGGTGGGGGTGGGGCGCAACGCGTTCGCGCACGAGTCGGGCATCCACGCCGACGGCGCGCTGAAGGATCACGGCAACTACGAGCTGTACGACGAGGCGTCGCTGGGCCCCTTCCCCGAGGACCGGCACGCGCGGGCGGGCCGGGTGGTGCTGACCGGCGAGTACGGCGGCAAGGCCGGCTTCCGGCACGTCATGGACGGGCTCGGCGCCGAGGTGGCCGATGAGGACCTGTCGTTCCGTCTGGTTCAGCTCTGTAATGCGATGACGGGGAGGCCGCTCACCGATGACGAACTTCGTCTGATCGCGGCCCACCCGCGCGAGTTGTCCCTGTTGTTCCCCGGCTACTGAGGCCCGGCGGCCGACGCGAATTGCCGCTGCTGTCACTCGGCCCTTGAGCCCTGTCAACGCGAAGTGCCGTGGCCGTTGAGCCCGGTCAGCGCGGGCTCAACGGCTGCCGGTCAGCGCAGGGTGCTGTCGCCGGTTTCGGGCAGGGCGAGCAGGCAGAGCAGGCTCAGCACGGCCATCGCGGCGACGTACCCGCCGACCGCCATCGCCCCCAGCCCGCCCGCCTGCATGCCGGTCGCGACCAGCGGCGGCACCGCGCCGCCGAGCACACCGCCGAGGCTGTAGGCGGTGGAGGCGCCGCTGTAGCGGTATTCGGTCCTGAACAATTCGGGCAGGTACGCGCCCATCGGCCCGAAGACCAGCCCCATGATCGCGAGCGCCCCGGCCAGCGCCAGCCCGACCAGGAACACCGAGCGCGTCTCCATCAGCGGGAACATCACCAGCCCCCACACCACGGCCGCGACCGTGCCCGTGATCAGCGTGCGGCGGCGGCCCACCCGGTCGGACACCACGGCCGAGACGACCGTGCCGGCCGCCATGAACACCACCCCGATCATGGTCAGCGCGAGCATCGTGGTCCTGGGGATCTGCAGCGTGCCGGTGCCGTAAGCGAGGCAGTAGGTGGTGGCGGTGTAGAAGAGCGTGTACGCGATCGTCATGGCGCCGGCGCCGAGCAGCACGCGCCGCCACTGGTGCCGCATGAGGCCGGCGAAGGGCACCTTGGCGATCCGGCGCTCGTCCATGGCCTGCTGGAAGACGGGCGTCTCGGAGATCTTCAGCCGTACGTACAGGCCGACGATCACCAGCAGCAGGCTCGCCACGAACGGCAGCCGCCAGCCCCAGCTGTCGAACTGCCCCTCGCTCAGCGTCTCCCCGAGGATGAGGAACAGCCCGTTCGCCACGATGAACCCGGCCGACGGGCCGAGCTGCGGGAACATCGCGTAGAGCCCGCGCTTGCCCGGCGGCGCGTGCTCGGTGGCCAGCAGCGCCGCGCCGCCCCACTCGCCGCCGAGGCCGATGCCCTGCGTGAAGCGCAGCAGCACCAGTAGCACGGGCGCGAGCACGCCGATCGAGGCGTAGCCGGGCAGCAGCCCGATCACCACCGTCGAGAGTCCCATCACCAGCAGCGACACGACCAGCATGGACTTGCGGCCGATCCGGTCGCCCCAGTGGCCGAACACGGCCGAGCCGAGCGGCCGCGAGATGAACGCCACCGCGAACGTCGAGAACGCCGCGAGGTTGCCCGCCACCTGGTCCATCTCGGGGAAGAAGGCGGTGTTGAGCACCAGGGCCGCGGCGGTGCCGTAAATGTAGAAATCATAGAATTCGATCGCGGTGCCGATCAGGCTGGCGGTCGCGATCCTCGACCGGCTCGGCGCCGACGTCTGGGGGGATGTCGTCATCGTGTCTCACCATGCGGACTAGCGTCTTGTGCAGTGACACGCGAACGCTATCACCTGCGCAATGTTACGTTTCAAGCACTGCTGACTCGGGGAAAGGAACACAGTTTGGCTGTCGAGCTGGTCATCTTCGACTGCGACGGGACACTGGTGGACAGCGAGCCGATCTCCGTACGCGTGGGCACCGCCGCACTGCGGCGCCTGGGCTGGACGATCGACGAGAACGAGTACGCCGAACGCTTCGTCGGCTGCACCAACGAGTACTGGCTTGAGCAGATCGGCCGGACCCCTCCCGGCTGGCGCGAGCAGCTCAACGCCGACTACGTGGCTGCCGTCAAGGCCGAGCTGCGCACGATCGAGGGCATCGAGGAGGCGCTCGACCGGCTCACCATCCCCTGCTGCGTGGCCTCCAACGGCCGCCACGCCACCATTCGCCGCAGCCTCGAACTGACCGGCCTGGCCGCCCGGTTCGCCGGGAACGTGTTCAGCGTCGAGGACGTGACTAGGGGCAAACCGGCGCCCGACCTGTTCCTGCACGCCGCGGCCGTGATGGGGGCCGAGCCCGAGCGGTGCGTGGTGGTGGAGGACAGCCCGTTCGGGGTGGCGGCGGCGATGAGCGCGGGCATGCGCTGCCTGGCCTTCGCCGGCGGCATCACGCCGGTGTCCCGGCTGGAGGGGCTGGGGGCGACCCTCTTCCACGAACCCGCCAAGCTCCCTGACCTGATCGCCGCCCTCGATTGACGCCACGCTCGCACTCAGGGCCCTCGCCCTGTCCGTCCCCGGCCGCCGGTGATCGCGGCCGGGGACACGCCGCTCCGGCGAAGCCGCGACCGTAGGTAAGGGGACGGCCTGTCAGTACGGCCGTGCGGGACGGCCTGTCACATGTCCTTACGGGTGTGGCCGTTCTCGTCGAGGTAGTCGCGCCACGACCGCTTCGGGGTCCAGCCCAGCAGCCTGTGGGCCTTGGCGCAGGAGATGCCCGACGCGTCCGGACGGGCCAGCGCCCGCAGCTCGATCCGGTCACCGTGATACCGCAGCAGCGAGGCCGCGAAGTCGTGCCCGCCCGCGTTGTCCGGCGAGGCGATGTAGAACACCTCGTGCCCGGGCAATTCGGACTCGGCGGCCAGCACGATCGCGTCCGCGAGGTCGTACACGTCGATGTAGCTCCACAGGCCCGCCCCCACCACGGAGGCGTCGCGCACCTGCGGCCCGAGGTTGCGCTCGTAGTTGCCCTCGTGCTGCACCCAGCTCGGCCGCAGCGAGATGCACCTGATGTCCGACCGGCGCACCGCCGCGTCCATGAGCTGCTCGCCGAAGTGCTTGGCCAGCGCGTACGGGTCCTGCGGCCGGATCGGGTGCTCCTCGTCCACCGGCGCGTAGTCGGGCAGGAACGGCCGCTCGGGGAAGAAGAACCCGGGCACGGTCTCGCTGGAGATGTTCACGAACCGCGGCACGCCGAACCGCACCGCCGCCTCGATCATGTTGAACGTGGACATCAGGTTGTTCTGGAACACCACCTGCGCCGGGTTGGAGGTGGGATCCGGGATCGCCGCCGCGTGCACGACCGCCTCGGCCCCGTGCGTCACGGCGAACGCCTGCCCGGCGTCGGTCAGGTCGGCCTGCACGTAGCGGGGGGTGCCCGGGTCGTGGCGTTCCCAGACCGGGCGGGTGAGGTCGGTGGCGGTCACCTCGTGACCCGCCTCGGCCAGGGCCTTGACGGCCGCTCTGCCCACCTTGCCGTGGGCTCCCGTGACGACGACGCGCATGATGACCGCTCCCTTGCTCTCTCGGCCGGTCCAGCGTAGTGCGCGCCCGGCACGAAGGTCATCTCCCCCGAACGGCCTCGTGGCGCGCTCCGCTGGAGCCCCTACGCGACCAGCGCAGGCACCGCCCCGAGAGCAGAGCCCTCAGCGCCATCTCACCCGGCCGCGTCCGAGGTGCGAAGGTCAGCTCAGGCCCACCGCCCGCAGCGTGGAGCCCGTGCGGGTCTTGGTGACCTTGAGTTGGGCGGGGATCCGGGAGCGTAGCTCGGCCACGTGGCTGACGATGCCCACCGCCCGCCCGCCGTCACGCAGCCCGTCGAGGATGTCGAGGACGCTGTCGAGCGTGTCCTCGTCGAGCGTGCCGAACCCCTCGTCCACGAACAGCGTGCCCAGCTCCGCACCGCCCGCCTCGGCCGTGACGACGTCGGCCAGCCCCAGCGCCAGGGCCAGGGAGGTGATGAAGCTCTCGCCGCCGGACAAAGTGGCAGGATCGCGGTCGACGCCGGTCCAGCCGTCGGCCACGCGCAGCCCCAGCCCGCCGCCGGCGCGGGTGCGGGAGCCGGCCGTCTTCCGCAGGTCGTGCCGCAGCAGGTAGCGGCCGCCCGACATGTGGTCGAGCCGCTCGTTCGCGGCGTCCACGACCTGGCGCAGCCGTTCGCCGAGCACGTAGGAGGACAGGCTCATGCTCCACTGGTTGTCGCCGGAGGTGCCGCTGGCCAGGGCCGCCATCCGCTCGGCCAGCCGGTGCCGCTCGGCCGCCGGGCGCCAGTGCTCGATGCGTTCGGACAGCTCGGCGTGCAGTTCCTCCAGCCGTCGCGCCCTGGCCCGCGCCCGGTCGAGTGCGCTCGACAGCCTGGTGTACGCCGCCTCCAGCTCGTCGCGCTCGGCCTCGATCGCGGCCAGGTCCGGCGCGGGCTCGGCCGCCGCCGCCACCAGCTCGGGATCGGCCAGCACGCCGCTCACGGCGGCATGCTCGTCGTCCAGCCGCCGCAGCAGCTCCGCCTTGCCCTCCCGCTCCGCCGGGCTCCGGTACGCGGCCTCCGCCTCCCCCACGTCCCCGAACCCCGCTTCGCGTGCCGCTTCCTCGGCCGCCCGCCGGGCCGCGTCGCGCTCGGCGCGGGCCGCCACCGCCGCCTGCGTGGCCTCCAGCGCCTCGCCCAGCAGCTCGGCCTCGTCGTTGAGCCGGGACAGGCGGGCGGAGAGGGTGGCGTCGCCGCCGCGCGCCGCGTCCAGCCGCGCGCTCAACCGACCGGCGTCGCCGCTCAGCTCCTCGTGCCTGGTACGGCATGCGGCCAGCCGCGCGGCCACCCGGCGCCCGCGTTCCTCCTGCTCCAACCGCTCACGGTTGAGCTTCTCCGCCTCCTGCGCCAGCGCGGCCTCCTGAGCCGCCGACATCTCCAGCCTGCGCAACTCCCGCTCGGCGGCAGCAAGCACCGCGACCCCGTCGGCCGCGTTGTCACCTGACGCGACTGACGCACCGGCCTCGAACGGCGCGGCCCCGGCGTCGCCTTGCCCGCCCGCCGCAGCGGCTGCGGCCCTCGCGACCATGGTGCCGTCTGACACGTCTGTCGCAGCGACGGCGGGTCTTTCCGTCGCAGTGTCGTTCACGCCACCGGCCGAGATCCGCTCGGATCCGGTGTCGCCGCCGGATGCGGTCTCCTGGGGCCGGATGTGTGACGAACCAGCGTTGGGCCAGGCGTTCGGCGGACCAGCGTCCGACCGCGTGTGCAGCGGACCAGCGTCCGCGCGGGTGTTCGGGGAAGCAGCGTTCGCGCCCGCCCCAGGTCCGATGTTCGCCGTGGTCTGGGCGAGTTGGGTCTGGACGCGGATCCGTTCGGCGGTCAGTTGTTTGCGGTGGGCGCGGTGGGCGGCGAGGGCTTCGGCGATCTCTCTGGCCTGGTCGCGGACGCGTTCGCGTTCGGTCTCGATGCGTTCGAGCGTAGCGGCCAGGGCGGGTTCGCGGTCGGCCACCGATCGCAGGCGGTCGAGCTCCTGCGTGGCCTGTTCCACCTGTTCGGCGGCCGTGTCGACGTCGAGGCCGGCGGTGGCCTCGACGGCGTCGGCGTGGCGGGACCCGATGGCGGCGAGGGTGCGCTCGGCCTCCTCCCGGTCGGCGAGAGCCGCCTCGTGGGCGGACTCGGCCTCGTGCTCGTCGTCGGCCGAAGGTGCGCTCTCGGCGGGCGAGGCCGGGTGGGGGTGGTGCTCAGAACCGCAGACCGCGCACGGCCGTCCGTCGGCCAGGTCGCGCGCCAGCTCGGCCGCCATGCCGTCGACGCGGGCCTGCCGCAGGTCGAGCCACCGTTCGCGCAGGGCTTGAGCCTGGTCGACGAGCACCTGATGCCTGGCGGCGGCGGCCTCCAGCTCGCCCGCCAGGGCTTCGCGGCGGTGGATGGCCTCCAGTGCCGCCCTGGCCGCGTCGAGCGCCGCGTTCGCCGCCGGTACGGCCGCCGCCTGCGCCCGTACGTCCGCCAGGGCCGCGTTCGCGTCGGCGAGCCGTTCGGGCAGCTCGGCCTCCGCGGCGGCCACCTCGGCCTCGCGCTGCGCCAGCGTGTCGAGCTCCGCCGCCAGTCTGGACAGCTCACGGTCGATCTCGATCAGATGGGCGGCGGCATCGCGTACGGCACGCGCGGCGGGCACTCTGGCGGCGTCGACCCGGGCCTCGGCGAGTCTGGCCTCCGCCCGTTCGATGAGCTCGGGGAGCCTGGCCAGCCGGGCTGCCACGTCCTCGTCGGCCCTGATCAGACCGGCCAGCTCTTCTTCCACGCGCAGCAGGTCGCGGCGGACCACCGACAGCCTGGCCTCTTCGGTGAGGAGCTCCTGGAGGCGGGCGATCTCGTCCTGCCGCCGCCGTTCCAGCGCCGCCAGCTCGGCCACGGACGGCGAACCCGCCGCCGCCTCAGCAACGTCCGGAGCGTCCGAGAGCGCCGAGGATTGGCCCTGCTGCGCGAGAGACTGGCCCCGGTGTGTGCCGGTATGACCCTGGTAGGAGGGGATCTGATCTGCGGCGGTATGGCCCTGGTAGGTGGGGGTCTGGCTCTGGTGCGCGATGGCTCCGGCGGCGGCGAGCAGGGGGCGGGCTCGGGCGAAGGCGTCGGCGGCCATCGTGCGGGCCTTGGTGGCGGCCTCGGCGCGCTGCCCGGCGACGGTGATGAGCGGGCGCACCCGATCCGCTCTGGCGGCGTCGTCAAGGATGGCTTGCAGGTCGGCGCGTTCGTCGGCGCGCTCGTCGAGGGTACGGCGCAGCGTGAGGGCCTCGGCGTGGCGGCGCTGCCGGTCGGCGAGTGCCGCGGCCTGGTCGAACCGCGTCCGCGCCGCTCGCACCGCGTGCCCGGCGGTGGCGAGCTCGCCATCGGCCCGCCTTACGACGGCTCGCGCGGCATCGTGCAGTGCCCCGGCCCAGCGCAGCGGATCGTCTTCCGGCGTCGGCACCTCTTCCCCGACCGGCTCCCCCTCGGCCTCTCCGGTCGACTCCCCCTCGGTCGCGTCTCGTTCGGTTTTGTCCCCCTTGGGCGTGTCTGGCTCGGCTCTGTCTCTCCCGGTCGTGTCCTTGGCGGCGGAATCGGACAGCGATGGGGAGGTGGGCCAGTCGAAGAGCGGGGTCTCGGACGCCACTTCACCGGGCGCGGGATCGGCCGACGCCGGGCCGGCGGACGTCGTCGCGCCCTCGGCCGCCACCGTGTCCACGGGCGCCGGCGCGGCAAGGGTGCGTGCGGCGAGCAGGGCGGGCAAATCGGCGCCGGCCACTTCCTCCACCCGCTTGACCGCGAAATCCACCTGCTGCCGCAGTTCCTGCGCCTCCCGCCAGGCCAGCTTGCGGTGGTCGGCCAGCCACGACTCGGCCGCCGTGAAGACCTTGACCGTGAACAGCCGTTCGAGCAGCTTCGACCGCTCGTCCCCGTCCGCCCGCAGGAACTTGGCGAAGTCGCCCTGCGGCAGCATCGCCACCTGGCAGAACTGCCCGGCGTTCATGCCCAGCAGCCCGCTCACCAGGTCGCCGGCCTCGTCGAGACGCGTGGTCAGGCCGTGCCAGTCGGCGCCCTGCCACTCCGACAGGACGACCTTGGACTTCTCCTCGGTGAACCCCGTGCCCCGCAGCTTGGGCCGCTGCCAAGCCGGGGAGCGCTGGATGCGCAGTAACCGGCCGCGGAGCGTCACCTCCAGTGTGACCGACGGCCCCACGGTGGGCGGGGCGTGGTCGCAGCGCAGGCTGCGGGCGCTGTTGCGCTGCCCGGGGACCTGGCCGTAGAGGGCGAAGCACAGCGCGTCGAGGATCGTGGTCTTGCCCGCGCCGGTGGGGCCGTGGACGAGGAAGAGGCCCGCCTCGGCCAGGGCGTCGAAGTCGACCGTCTCCGTGCCGGGGAACGACCCGAACGCCGTCAGCGTGAGCCTGTGCGGCCGCATCTACGCCATCGTCTCCTTCACCCTCGACGCCTCGATGGCCTGTCTTAGCAGCACTTCCTCCTCGGGTGCGGCAGGCTCGCCGCGCACCTCCCTGACGAAGTCGAGAGCGACCTCCGCCTCCGGCCGCCCGTTGAGGCGCACGGGCTGGGCGGCGGGCGCGCCGCCGGCCGGGTCGAAGGACAGGGCGAGGGTGTGGGGGAAGCGGGCGCGCAGCCGGTCCATCGCCGATTTCGGGCGTACGGGGTCGGTCAGGACGATCTGCAGCCAGTGATCCTCGTAGGCGGCGTAACGCGGAGCGCTCAGCAGGTCGTCGAGCTCGCCGCGCAGCCGCCCGACCGGCCGGGGCACGGGGGCGGGCACGAACGCGGTCTCCTCCCCCAGCGTGACCAGCCACGACCCCTTGACGTGGCCCACCTCGGAGAAGGAGTAGGCCAGCGGCGAGCCGGAGTAGCGGACGGTCTCCGACATGCGCTGGCGGCCGTGCAGATGGCCGAGCGCCACGTAGTCGACGCCGTCGAACGCGCTCAGCGGCACGTGGGCCACGCCGCCCACGCTGATGTCGCGTTCGCTGTCGCTGGCCTGCCCGCCGGTCACGAAGCAGTGGGACAGCACCACCGAGGCGCGGTGGCGTGGGGCGTCGGCCCTGATGCGCGTCATCGCGTGCGTGATGGCGGCGGTGTGGCTGCGGTCGGGCAGCTCCCAGTCGGCCCTGACCAGCTCGGGCTCCAGGTAGGGGATGCCGTAGAAGGCGACGTCGTCGACCAGCACCGGCTCCCACGACTGGCCTGGCCAGGTGCGCACGTGGACACCCGCGGACTCGAACAGCGCCGAGCCGAACCGCAGCCGCAGCGCCGAGTCGTGGTTGCCGCTGATCAGCACCACCCGCGCGCCGGCCGCGCGCAGCCGGCCGAGCGCCTCGTCGAGCAGGGCCACGGCGTCGACCGGGGGCAGCGCCCTGTCGTAGACGTCGCCGGCGATCGCCACCACGTCGACCCGCTCGGCCCGCACCGTCTCCACCAGGTGGTCGACGAACGCGGCCTGCCCGGAGAGCAGGCTCTCGCGGTGGAAGGAGCGCCCGAGGTGCCAGTCGGAGGTGTGCAGGATCCGCATGTCGCAGGAAGCTAACAGTTCTCACCGACAAATGCGGTCTCTCCTGTCCCACACGCCAGGAGTAGTCTGAAAGATCAGCGGAAACCGACGCAGTTGGGGAGGCCGATGCGCACTGGCCGTGGCACTTTAAGCATGGCCGCCGGCCTGGTGCTGGTGGCTCTCGCTTCGGTCGGATACGTGCTGCCGCCCGCGTTCGACCCGCCACCGCTCAAGACGGACGCGGCCTTCCGGTCCATCCCGGCGCAGCCGACCCACGAGCTGAAGCCCGTCGTGGCCGCCGATCCTATCCGCCGGGAGGCGATCTCGCTGCCGGCGGAGGGCCAGCGTCTCGACGGCACGTTGCGGGTGCCGCTCACTCCTGGCCGGCATCCGGCGATGGTGTTCGTCTCGGGGTCGGGCAACGGCTCGCGGGAGGAGTTCACGCCGCAGGCGGAGTTCCTGGCCAAGGCGGGCGTGGTGACGATCGCGTTCGACAAGCGCACGATCGGCTACAACTTCCGCGACCGCGACTTCGGGCTGCTCGCCGACGACGCGCTGCGGATGGTCGAGTTCCTGCGCACGCGGCCCGAGGTCGATCCGGCCCGCGTGGGCATCTGGGGCGTGTCGGAGGGCGGCTGGGTGGTGCCGATCGCGGCGGCCAAGAGCACCGCGGTGGGCTTCATGGTGCTGGTGTCCTCGCCCAACGTCTCGCCGCTGCGCCAGGTCGCCTGGGCACTGAACGAGCAGCTGCTGCGGCTGCGCGCCCCCATCGGCGCCCGCGACCTGCTGACCAGGGCGATGGGCGGGGTCGGCTTCGACTTCCTGCGCTACGACGCGGTGCCCGCGCTGAGCCAGGTCAAGCAGCCGGTCCTGGCCTTCTACGGCACCACCGACCCGTCGATCCCCTTCGTCGAGTCCACCCAGGCGCTCATCAAGGCGCTCCACATGGCCGGCAACGACGACTACACGATCCGCTTCATGGCCAAGGGCGACCACGCCATGCGGGTCAACGGCGGCGACTTCACCGCCGGCTACCTGGAGACGCTGGCCAACTGGATCAAGGGGCTGCCGGGCACGGCCAGGCCGGCGGTGCACATGGCGGGCGCGACGCCGGTCCAGCGGTTCGAGGCCAGCGACGTGCCGGCGGCCCCGTGGTACGCGGGCGGCACGATGCTCGGGCTGACGATCTGCCTGGCCGCCGTCGGCTACGTGGCGGGCCCGGTCGCGGCCATGCTCGTACGCCTGCGGCACCGCGACCAGACCCCCGTGGAGGCCAACGCCAGGCTGTGGCCGCCGATCAGGCGCCGGCTGAGCCGGATGGCGTGGACCGGGCTGGGCCTGCTGGCCTCGGTGGTGGCGTTCATCACGCTGCTGGTGCTGTTCTCGGTGAACCAGGCGGGCGCCTGGCCCGCCGTGCTGGCGGGCTGGCTGGTCGTCCGACTGCTGGCGGTGCTGATGCTGATCCAGGAGGTCACGGCGGTGGCGGCGTTCGTGTCGGCGCTGCGTGAGGGGCTGCGGCCCGGCCGCTGGCAGCACGTGACGGTCGCGGGCGTGCTGGGCGGCACGGGGCTGCTGCTGGTGGCCGCCGCCTACTACGGGCTGTTCTCGTTCCCCTGGTGAGCCTGGAGCCCCTGGGTGGCTCCCTGGTGGATGTAGGTGTTCATCCAGCGGTCGAGCTCGGCGAAGACCTGCTTGCGGGCCGGCTCGGCCGACAACACCAGGTCGTGCACACCGTCGGGGATGCGTACGCAGGTCACGTGGGGGCCGATCGCGGTGGACCAGCGGGCGATCTGCCGGGGGTCGAGCACGACGTCGGCCGAGCGCGCCTCCGGCACGAAGTCGCGTACGCGCAGGCCGGTGGCGGAGGCGAGGACGAGGACGGGCACGTCCACGGACAGGCCCGCGTGCAGCCGCCGCTGCGCCCGCCGGATGGCGGCCAGCCACATGGCGTGCACCGAGAAGCCGCCCAGCGGCTTGAGCTCCAGGTCGTAGTCCCATTCGCCCTGCTCGCTGCGGTGCAGTGTGCGGCCGTAGACGTTGCTTGAGCCGAGCGGCAGGGCCCTGCGCGTGTACGACAGCGGCGTCTTGAGCAGATCGGCGGCCAGCCGCAGCGGCGTGGAAACGTTGAGGTCGAAGAACGGGCTGTTGAGCGCGAGCCCCTGCACCAGGCCCCGGCCGCGGACCCTGTCGGCCCACAGGGGCGCGATCAGGCCGCCGGTGGAGTGGGCGTTGATCGTCAGCTCGTCGTGGTCGCGCCGGATGACGCGTACGGCCTCGTCGATCTCGGGGAAGTATTCCGTGACGCTCCTGACCAGGCCCCTGGTCTGGTGCGGCAGCAGCGATCGGCCGTATTTGCGCAGGTCGAGGGCGTAGAAGTCGATGCCGCGCTGGACGTAGTGCTCGGCCAGGTGGTCCTGGAAGAAGTAGTCGGTGAACCCATGAAGGTAGAGCACGGCCCGTCGGGAGGGGGTCTCGGCCCTCCTGGACACCAGCGTCGCCACGACCTCGCCCTCGAAGTCGTCGGGCATGGGCAGCACGGTGATCTCGTACATGCTAGACACGATAGGGATCGTCGAGCCATGAGGGGATACCGGGCGGCAGATCCTTGCTCACCTTCATCGGGAAGTCGGCCTGTCTCTTCTCCAGGAACGCCGTCACGCCCTCCGCCGCGTCGGGCGCGCCGCCGAGCTCGGCCATGAGGCGCGAGTCGGCCGCGTGCGCCTCCCAGGGCGAGGCGGCCGACAGGCCCGACCACATCAGCCTGCGGACGGCGGCCACGGAGACGGCCGAGGTGTTCTCGGCGATCTCTCGGGCCAGCGCGTACGCCGCCGGCAGCAGCTCATCGGCCGGATAGACACGCGAGACCAGTCGCCCTTCGAGCGCCTCCGAGGCGGGGAAGACGCGCCCGGTCGCGGCCCACTCCATGGCCTGGGCGATGCCGACGATCCTGGGCAGGAACCAGCTCGAGGCGGCCTCGGTGACGATGCCCCGCCGCGCGAACACGAACCCGAACCGGGCCGTCTCCGAGGCGAGCCGCACGTCCATGGGCAGCGTCATCGTGACGCCGACGCCCACGGCGGGCCCGTTGATCGCGCCGATGACGGGCTTGAGCGAGCGGGCGATCCGCAGCGCGACGGTGCCACCGCCGTCGCGCGGCACGCCGTCGACGGTCTCGCTTTCCACGGTCTCGCGGTCCACCGTCTCACCGCGCGCGCTCTCACCCACCGCGCTCTCCACCGTGCCCTCACCGCCCGCGGCCTCACCCTTCGAGGCCCTGTCGCGGGCCCTGTCGCGGGTCCTGTCGCGGGTCCTGTCGCGTCGGGCGAACGTGCCTCCGCCGCCGCCCAGGTCGGCCCCGGCGCAGAACGCCCGCCCCGCCCCGGTGACCACCACCGCGCGGACGTCGTCGTCGGCGTCGGCCAGGTCGAAGGCTTCGATCAACTCTCCGCGCATCGTAAAGGTGAAGGCGTTCAGCCGCTCGGGACGCTTCAATGTGACGGTGGCGACCTGATCGGTCACTTCGTACGCGATCTCAGAGAAGGCCATGCCCCGAATCTTATTCGGTTACTGATGTTCACCCATCGATAGACAGATATTTCGTATCCGATCGGTAGGCTGCCGCCGCTACGGGAGCCTGAGGCGACCGCGACCGCGTGGTTCACCGCGGGTCGCGGACTTTGCGCCTATGGTGGAATTCGCGGGGAAACGGGGAAGGCGTGCGGCAGGCTGACGAACCGATGAGCGCCGGAGCGGTCCTCGGGTGGCTGGTGCTCTCGGCACTCGCCCCTGGGTCCGCCCATTTGCGCGCCGGCCGGCGCAGGACCGGCCTTGCCCTCATCTCCTGTTACGCCGCCCTGCTGCTGGCGCTGCTCGGCTTCGTCCTGTCCAACGACCTCGGCACCCTGGCCGGCTCGGCGACCCAGGACTCCTGGCTCACCGCCATCATGATCGGCGGGATCGTGCTGGGCCTGGCCTGGTTCGCGCTGATCGTCCACTCGTTCGTCGTGCTGCGGCCCGGCCGGCTGACGCAGTCGGGGCAGATCCTCACCGGCACGGTGGCGGGCCTGCTCGCCATCGTGGTGGTGGTGCCGTTCGGGTACGCCGCCCAGTCCGCCGGCACCTCGCGCCAGACCCTCGACCGGATCTTCACCGCCCCCGAGAACGAAGGCGAGCCGCCCCCTCCCGAACCGAAGCCCGAGGATCCCTGGGCCGGTCGGCAGCGCGTCAACATCCTGCTCCTCGGCGGCGACGCCGACGACAACAGGACCGGTGTGCGCACCGACAGCATGAACCTGGCCAGCGTGGACGTGAGGACCGGCAACACCGTGCTGTTCAGCCTGCCGCGCAACCTGGAGGACGTCCGCTTCCGCCCGGGCACGCCGATGGCCCGCCGCTTCCCCGGCGGCTTCGACCTGCCCAAGGACGCCAACGGCGGCAGCAGCGACCTGCTCAACAGCGTCTGGGAGTACGCCGACGCCCACCCCGAGATCTTCGGCGGCAAGCAGCACCAGGGCCCGAAGGTGCTGATGGACACCATCGGCTACACCCTCGGGGTCGAGGTCGACTGGTACGCCCTGGTCAACATGTGGGGCTTCGCCCGCCTCATCGACGCCATCGGCGGCGTGCGGATCAGCGTCGAGCAGGACGTCGTCTTCGGCAAGTACAACGAGGGCCTGGTCAAGGCGGGCACCCGCAGGCTCAAGGGCGCCGACGCCATGTGGTACGCCCGCTCGCGCACCAACTCCGACGACTACACCCGCATGCGCCGCCAGCGGTGCGTGCTCGGCGCCCTGCTGAACCAGGCCGACCCGGCCACGGTGCTGACCAGGTTCAACCAGATCGCGCTGGCCACCAAGGAGCTGATCAGGACCGACATCCCACGGCCGATGCTGCAGCACCTGGTGCCGCTGGCGCTGAAGGTCAAGGACGCCGAGGTGTCGAGCGTGCAGTTCGTACCGCCGCTGATCAACACCGGCTACCCCGACTGGGACAAGATCCGCGACATCGCGGAGAAGGCGCTGCGCGCGTCGGGCCGCCCGAAGGCGCCCGTGGCGGCGTCCGCCTCCCCCGCGTCCACGCCCGCGTCCACGCCCACGTCCACGCCCACGTCCACGCCGACTGCCACCAGGAGCCCCAAGAAGCCGCAGGCCAAGGACGGCCAGGACCCGGCGCAGGGCCTCACGGAAGGCTGCGGCGGCTCATCCGCGAAGGGCTGACACGCTGGCGGGTCTCCAGCATGCGGGCCAGCTTCGACAGCGACGCGTTGACCACCAGGTAGATCAGCGCGACGACCAGGTACGTCTGGATGAGTAGCCCGTTGTAGGCGGCCAGGACCTTGCCGCTGTAGAGCAGCTCCCCGTAGCTGACCACGAAGCCGAGCGAGGTGTCCTTCAGCAGCCCCACCGACTGGCTGACGATCGACGGCAGCACCCGCCGGGCCGCCTGCGGCAGCACGACCAGGCGCATCGCCTGGAACCTGGTCAGACCGACGGCCAGTCCGGCCTCCGTCTGGCCGCGCTCGATCGACACGATGCCGGCCCGGAAGATCTCCGCGTACGCGGCCGCGTTCGACACCGTCAGCGGCACGGTCAGCTTCCAGAACAGCGGCAGGTCCAGCCCGTACCGGGGCAGCGCGAACAGCACCACGTACACCAGCAGCAGCGCCGGGATCACCCGGACCACCTCGACGTAGGCGGCGGCGGGAGCGCGCACCCACGAACGGTGCGACAGCCGCCCCAGGGCCAGGACCAGGCCGAGCGCCATGGCCAGCGCCGCCGAGACGACCGCCGCCAGGAACGTCGACCACAGCCCGTCCAGCAGGTAGCGCCACATCGGCCACGTCGCGTACGGCTGCCAGCGCTCCGCGTCCAGTTGCCCGTTCGCCGCGAACTGCCGCACGGCCAGCGCCACGAGCGCCACCGCCGCGAGCGCGCCCGCCACGGTCGCCACCTTGATCCGCCGCCGGGCCCGCGGCCCCGGCTCGTCGAACAGCGCGGTGCTCATCGCAGGATCACCAGCCTGCGCTCCAGCCGGCCCGTGACGAACCCGGCTATCGACGCGATCAGGGCGTAGGCCACGCCCGCTCCCACGAAGATCGGAATGGGCTGCGCCTCCACCAGGTTCACCCGGTGCGCCGCCGCCGTCAGGTCCACCACCCCGACCGCCGCCGCCAGCGCCGTGTTCATCGCGGTCGCGATGAAGATGTTGCCGAGCGGCTGCACGACCGTCCGCAGCGCCTGGGGCAGGATCACGTGCCGCAGCGACTGGCCGAACGTCAGCCCGATCGCCCTGGCGGCCTCGCCCTGGCCCTTCGACACCGAGTTCACGCCCGAACGCAGGGCCTCGGCGATGTAGGCGGCCTCGTACACGGCGATGACGATGATCGCCGTCGCCAGCGGCGGCGCCTGCAGCCCGATCTCCGGCAGGCCGAAGAACGCCAGGACCAGCAGCACCAGCAGAGGCAGGTTCTGGAACGTCTCCACGTACGCCGTGCCGAGCGCGCGCAGCACCCCGACCGGGCTCACCCGCAGGGCGCACACCAGGATGCCCAGCACCGCCGCGCCGGCGAACGACGCGGCGGTGAGCTGGACCGTCACGATCAGCCCCTGCCACAGCTCGGGCAGGTGCTCGAAGAGGACCGGCATCAGGACCCCGGCACGGAGCCGATCTGCGGGGGCTGGGGAGCCTCACCGGTCACCACGGTGCCGATGGAGTTCTTCCAGATCCCCTGCCAGACGCCCGCGTCCTGGATCTTCTTCAGCCAGTCGTTGACGAACTTCTTGAACTGGTCGTCGCCGTGCTTGAGGCCGATCCCGTACGGGTCCTCGGTGAAGGGCTTGGTCACGATCTCGATCGACGGGTCCTTCTTCGCGTCCGCGATGAGGATCGTCTCGTCCTGCACGTACGCCACGCCCCGGTCCTGCTTGAGCGCCTGGATGCACTCGGGGTCGCTGCCGAACGTGAGGATCTCCGCCTGCGGCGCCAGCTTCTTGATCGCCGGGATGGCCGGGGTGTTCGCGCCCGCCAGGACCTTCTTGCCGTTCAGGTCCTCCGGCTTGGCGATGCCCGTCGTGCCCTTCTTCACCGCGATCGTCAGACCCGAGGTGTAGTACGGGCCCGCGAACGCCACCTGCTTCGCCCGCTCCTCGGTGATCGTGTACGTCTGGAAGACGACGTCCACGGTGCCGTTGGCCAGCAGCGCCTCCCGGGTCTCCGACGCCGAGTTGACGATCTTCACCTTGGGCTCGCCCAGGATGTAGGTGGCCAGCGCCTTGCCCATCTCCGCGTCGAACCCCTCGACCTCACCCGAGACGGGGTTCTGCTGCGAGAGCAGGGGCGCGTCCAGCGAGCCGCCCACGATGAGCTCGCCGCGCTGCTTGATCTTCTCCATGGTCGAACCGGGCAGGATCTCGGCAGCAGCCGCGACGGGCGCCTTGGCGACCACATCGCTCTGCTGCGGCGACGCTCCTGGCACGGCGGGGCTGCTCGACTCACCGCAGGCCGCCAGGGCTAACAGTGAGACGACGGCGACGGCGACGAATCTCTTCATGAACAGCTCACTTCCTTCGATTTCGAAGATAAGCCGGACCGTAGTGGGATATTTCGTAGCAAGTCAATACGTTGTCGGCGTAAGTCTTGACATGGTAGGTATCTCACATGAACCAGCGGCTGCCCGTGCAAGGGCCACAGGGCGACCTGCTGCGCCTCGTCGCCACCGGCAGGGCCGAGTCACGCGCCGAGCTGGCCCGCTTATCCGGCCTGGCCGCCTCCAGCGTCTCACTGCGCGTCGAGGAACTCATCGACGCCGGCCTCCTCGCCGAAGAGGGCGCCGGCACCTCACGCGGCGGGCGCCGCCCCCGCCGCCTGCGCCTGTCCCCCGGCGCGGGCGTGCTGGCCGTGGCCGACCTCGGCGCGCACCACGTCCGGCTCGGCCTCCTCGACCTCAGCGGTGACCCCCTCGTCATCGAGGAACACCCCTGCGACATCACCGAAGGCCCACGCCGCACCCTCGACCGCATCGCCGACGCCTTCGACGCGCTCCTGACCGAGCACGTGCCCGCCGGCGTCCCCCTGCGCGGCGTCGGCACCGGCGTCCCCGGCCCCGTCGACCCCGCCACGCTGCGCGTCGTCACGCCGTCGCGCATGCCCGGCTGGAACGACTTCCCCGTCGCCGAGCACCTCGCCACCCGCTACGACCTGCCCGTCCTGGTCGAGAACGACGCCAACCTGATGGCCGCGGGCGAGGCCCGATGGTGGCCGGGCACCGAGAACCTCATGGTCGTCAAGGCCGGCACCGGCATCGGCTGCGGCGTCATCGCGGGCGGTCGGCTGCACCGGGGCCGGGGCGCGGCCGGCGACATCAGCCACGTGCGCGTCCGCTCCGACTCCTCGGTCATGTGCGCCTGCGGCCACCCCGACTGCCTGGAGGCGTACGCGAGCGGGGCCGCGCTGATGACCGCGCTCACCGAGGCCGGCATCGCGGTGACCCGCCCGGCCGACATCGTCACGCTGGTCAACGACGCCGTCCCCGAGGCCACCAGCCTGGTGCGCGGCGCGGGCCGGCGCATGGGCGAGGTCCTGACCGTGCTGGTCAACTTCTTCAACCCGGACGTGGTGGCGGTCGGGGGCAGCCTGTCGGCGGCCGAGCCGCTGCTGACCTCGATCAGGGCGGCGGTCTGGGAGCGCTGCCTGCCGCTGGCGACCAGGGATCTGGAGATCGCGCCGGCGCGGGCGGGACGGGACGCCGCTCTTCAAGGGGCCGGCGCGCTGCTCCTGGAGGCCGCCCTTACATTGTAGATTTTTTATACCCATATTTCGGTAGATAGGGGGCGGCAGGCCGTACAGACTGGGGCTCATGACAGGAGAGGACCTGGTGACGGCGGCGACGTGCGGCGAAAGCGAGGAGGTCGGGCGGCTGCTCGCCGCCGGCGTGTCCCCCGACGCGCCCGGCGACGACGGCGGCACCGCGCTCTACCGGGCCGCCGTGCAGGGGTATGCCGCCATCGTGCGGACGCTGCTGGCGGCCGGCGGCGACCCCGGCAAGGAGAGCGGGGCGGAGGACGAGGGCCTGCCGCTGTGCGCCGCCGCGTGCTGGGGGCACCTCGACGCGGTGACCGCGCTGCTCGACCGTGGCGCCGACCCCGCGCCCGCCGGCGGGCACAGCCCCCTCGACGCCGCCCGCGAGCTCGCCGGGCGCGACGCCGAGGCGGAGGTGCGCGCGCGAGCCGGCGCGTACGCCTCGCCGGGGGCGCGGATCGAGGTGCGGCGGGAGCGGTCGGAAGGGGGCGACGTACGGGTGGTGGCGGAGGTACGGGACGAGGCGGGCGAACTGCGCTCGGAACACTTCCTCGGCACCGGCCACGCCGAGATCGTCCACCTGCTGAAATCCCGCCTCCCCGGCCCGCCGGACGGCCATCCGGCTGGTTGAGCCGTCCGACGTCTCACGGGCGACGCGCCGATTTGAGCCGTCCGACGCCTTAGAGGCGGCGCGCCGATCTTGGCGGACGGCTCGCGGGCCTGGTCACGCGACGCGGAGGTCGTCCAGGGCGTTCCTGTCCCAGGCGATGCCCAGGCCGGGCTCGTCGGGTGCGACGGCGTGCCCGTCCTCGATCGGCAGCTCCGTGCGAGTGACGGCGCGCAGCTGCGGGATGTGCTCCACGTACGTGCCCGCCGGCACCGCCGCCACCAGGCTGACGTGCAGCTCCATCAGGAAGTGCGGGCACACGGCCACGTTGAACGCCTCCGCCAGGTGGGCCACCTTGAGCCACGGCGTGATCCCGCCCACCCTGGCCACGTCCGCCTGCACCACCGAGGCCGCGCCGCGCGCCAGGTAGTCGCGGAACTGGCCGACCGAGTACAGCGACTCCCCCACCGCCACGGGGATCGAGGTGGACCTGGCCAGCTCCCGGTGCCCCTGCACGTCGTCGGCCGGCAGCGGCTCCTCGAAGAAGGCCACGTCGTACGGCTCCAGCACGTGCGCCCGCCTCCTGGCCTCCGCGTACGTCATCGACTGGTTCGCGTCGACCATGATGTCCATCCCCGGCCCCACGGCGGCGCGGACGGCGGCCACCCGCTCGGCGTCCTCCTCGGCCCGGGGGCGGCCGATCTTGAGCTTGACGCCGCGCAGGCCCGACTCCTTGGCCGCGAGCGCGCCCCGTACCAGGTCATCGGTGGACAGGTGCAGCCAGCCGCCCTCGGTGTCGTACACGGGGACGGCCCGGCGGAAGCCGCCCGCGAGGCGCCACAGCGGCTCGCCCGCGCGCAGGCAGCGCAGGTCCCACAGAGCGGTGTCCACGGCGGCCAGGGCCAGGGAGGTGATCGCGCCGACCGTGGTGGCGCGGGTGACGGCGAACAGCTCACGCCAGGCCGCCTCCACGTCCCGCGCGTCGCGGCCCTCCAGCAGGGGCAGCAGGTGGTCGCGGAGCATGGACAGCACGGCCCGGCCGCCGGTGCCGATCGTGTAGGAGTAGCCGGTGCCGTCGAGGCCGTCGTCCGTGCGCAGGTCCACGACGATGGTCTCCTGCTTGACGAACGCCTGCACGGCGTCCGTCCTGACGGTCTCCACGGGCAGGTCGACCAGGGCGGCCGAGGCGCTGACGATCTTCGTCATGTCGATGGTCCCATCCGGAGGAAGCGGTCGCGGGCGGCGCCGAGGTGGTCGCGCATCGCCTGCTCGGCCGCCTGGGCGTCGCCCGCCGTGACGGTCTCGGCGATGCGGGCGTGCTCGGCCAGCGTGGGCTCGCCGCTGCGCCTGCCCTCGTACTCGATGCGGAACAGGTGCAGGTGGCAGTGGGTGCGCTGGAGCGACTCGCGCAGCGCGGGGCTGCCGGACAGTTCGGCCACCAGGTCGTGGAAGCGCGCGTCGTGGGCGGCGATGGCGTGGTAGTCCTCGTACCGCGTGCCCTGCGGCGCCTGCGGGACGCTGTCCAATTCGGCGCGCAGGCGGGCGGCGGTGCCGGGGTCGATCCGCTCGGCGGCCCTGGCGGCGGCCCATGGCTCCAGCAGCAGCCTGAGCTGGTAGAGGTCGGCGACCTGGGTGGGGTTGAGCACGGGCGCCACCGAATAGCCGCGCAGCGCCTCCTTGGTCAGCAGGCCCTCCGACTCCAGGGCCGAGAGCACCTCGCGCACCGGCGTCTGGGAGACGTCGAGAAGCCTGGCCACCGCGTAGATGTTGACCCGGGCGCCCGGTTCGAGCTCACCGTTCATGATCAGGCTCTTGACGCGCTCGTAGACGTCCTCGGTGAGGACGCTGCGGCGGGCGGCGCGTACCGGCCCCTTCAGCTCACTGCCTGTCATCTCTCTCCTGCGGCACTCACTTGACGTCAGTGGTGAACTCTAGGCAACATGTCCGAATTATCCAATAGGAAATTGTACTGAGGATTGCCATGGCCACAACCTCCCGGAGCACCGTCCACGGCCGGCTGCGCTGGTACATGATCAGTTACGTCTTCGCCGGGCTCGTCATCAACTATCTGGACCGGGCCAGCCTGGGCGTCGCGCTGCCGTTCATGGGTGAGACGTTCCACCTCAGCAAGACCGAGGAGGGCATGATCCTGGCGGCGTTCTTCTGGTCGTACGACTTCTTCCAGCTCGCCGCCGGCTGGTTCGTCGACCGGTACGGGCCGCGCAGGACGTTCACGTTCGCCGCCGTGTGGTGGTCGCTGTTCACCTCCCTGACGGCCCTCGCCGGCAGCTTCGCCTCGCTCTTCGGGGTGCGGCTGCTGCTCGGCGTCGGGGAGAGCCCGGCCGCCACGACGAGCGCCAAGGTCGTCGGCCGCTGGTTCCCCAAGCACGAACGGGCCCTGGCCACCGGGATCTGGGACTCCGGCTCCCGGGTGGGCGGCGTCATCGCGCTGCCCATCGTGACGACGCTGATCGCCTGGCTGGGCTGGCGGTGGACGTTCGCGATCATCGGCGTGGCAGGGCTGCTGTGGGCGTACGGGTGGTGGCGGGCCTACCGCGACCCGCAGGAGCACCCGAAGATCACTCAGGAGGAGCTGGACTACCTGCGCGAGGGCGGGGCACGGGGCTTCGAGGGCGACGAGGGTGAGGGCGACCAGATCCGATGGCGGGACCTGTTTCGCTATCGCACGATCTGGGCGATGATGCTGGGCTTCTTCTGCCTCAACATGGTCGTCTACTTCTTCCTCACCTTCTTCCCGACCTACCTGGTGGAGGAGCGGCACTTCAGCCTGCTCACGCTGGGCCTCTTCGGCGCGCTGCCCGGCCTGGTGGCGATCGGCGGCGAGTGGCTGGGCGGCTGGCTGGCCGACCGCCGCATCTCGGCCGGCGACTCGGTGACCAAGGTCAGGAAGACGTTCATCGCCGGTGGGTTCCTGGTCTCGACCGTGATCGGGATCGCCGTGTGGGTGCCCGAGGCGTGGATGGCGCTGGCGCTGCTGTCGGTGGCGTACGCGGGCTCGACGTTCGCCGCCGCCAACATCTGGTCGCTGCCGGCCGACGTGGCTCCCGCCGACCGGCACGTGGCCTCGATCGGCGGCATCCAGAACTTCGCCTCGAACTTCGCCGGCATCATCAGCCCCATCATGATCGGCGTCCTGGTGGACCGGACGTCGTCGTTCACCGTGCCGCTGATGGTGATCTCGGCTGTGGCGCTGCTGGGCGCGTTCACGTACGCGGTGATCCTGAAGCGGGTCGAACCCCTCGGTCTCCCCACCACGGAACCCGCCCGATAGCCGCTGTCAGGCGGGGCGGTGGAAGACGGCGCGCCAGCGGTGTCGTTCGCCGCCCCGCAGGTCCTCGATCTTGGCCGCCTTCAGCCCCTCCGCGGCGAAGGCCGTGATCTCGGACGGTGTCAGGGGCCAGGGCGGCGGGAACACCGGCGCGTCCTCGTCTCGTCCCGTCGCGATGACCAGTAACGTGCCCCCCGGCCGGACGAACCCGGCCACCCCCGTGATGGCCCGCCCGTGCAGGGACTCCGGGAGGGACTGCACGGTCATGACCTCGACGACCAGGGCGAAGGCGCGGTGCCACTCCTTCGGCGGATCCAGCAGGTCGGCGACCTGGTAGCGCACCTGGCTGCCGGGGAAGCGCTTGCGGGCGAGCTGGACCGCCGACTCGCTCACGTCGAACGCCTCCGTCTGAAATCCGAGCCCCGCCACGTATTCCGCGTCGTCACCCAGCCCGGCCCCCACGACCAGCGCCCGCCCACGCGAACCCTCGGCCCGCCCACGCGAGTCCTCGGCGCCCACGGCGGGTGCCGCTCTCTCCGGTGACCTGCCGACACCTCCGCCGGGCGCGGCGAACTGCTGGTCGCCCCACTCCGTCAGCAGGTGGTGGGGTGAGCGCGAGTCCCACGGGACGATGGCGTCGCCGGTCGCGGACTCGGCGTAGAGCCGCTCGAACCAGCCGGTCGCGTCACCGGCCGCCAGCGACTCACCGGCCAGCCGGATGGCGTCGGCCTCCGCGTCGTCTCCGGTCATCGGCCCTCCGAGCATGAGCCCCCACGGCTCGCCTGATTCGGTCTTCTTCGAAAGTTCTACCAGGTCAACCCGGTCCCCCGTCGGCCCGAGAAGCACGCGCTGAGCGAACACGTGTTCGTGCGTGTAGCCCCGGCGGCGCAGCGCCACGTCGAACAGGGGCATGAGGGCGCAGACGCCGGGCGTGGGGTGCGCGCACGGGCCCTCTCTGTGCCACCACTCCAGCTCGCCGGCGCGCCCCGCGACCACCAGCTCGACGACGTCCAGGTTCGTGGCGGGCCGGCCGAGGAGCTGGGTGGCGGCTTCGAGCACGGCCGCGCGCTGGATCACCATGGGGGCGGTCCATTCGTGCGCGGGAACCTCGCTCAGCCGGTACGGCCTGGCGAACAGCGACAGGCTCACCCCGCCTGCCACCTGGTAGGCCAGCACCTTGTTCAGCCGGAGTTCGAGCGCGGGCCCCACACTCTCCAGGACGCCGCCGTCCGAGCTGGGCGACCATTCGCCATCGCCCATGATCCGTTCCCCACCACGAGGCTCATCGCCGGGCATAGGAGCGCCCGCATCGCCGCGCCCGTCACCGGTCTCATCGTGGGACTCACCGGACCGGGCGGGATAGCCGCCGCACTCGAGTTCGACCGCGTCGGAGAGGGCGCGGGAGAGTTCTTCGGCTCGCGGCCGGACCCGGGTCATCAGCTCGTCCTCGTGGATCTTCCACCGGAAGCTCTCATAAAGGTCGCTCGCCCACCCCTTGCCCGCGAAGCTCGTCGCGTACCGGGTCAGATGCCACCGGAACGCCTGCCGCGCGACCAGTTCGGCGCGCGTGGCGGCGAAGAGGGCCTTCCAGCCGACGAGGGCGGCGGTCTCGGCCGTGAGGGCGTGACGCACCGGCGCGCAGGCCGCGGCCAGCCACTCCCAGTCGCGATGGGCGCGCACCAGTGTGACCGCCCACTGCTCGTGCCAGGACCACCGCTGGGCACTGATCAGCTCGCGCAGGATGAACGTGCGCAGTTCCTCCGCTCTCATCCCCAGGAGCAGGTAAGTGGCGATCATCAGCTCCACCTGCCCGTCCCCCTTGACGCGGACCCACACGCCTCGATCGGCCGTCAGCCGCACCGTCGGCAGGCCGTCGAGCCCGGCCAGCCGCCCGGCCTCCTCGATCACGGCGCGTAATCGCGGCTGGTCGTCCAGGGGGAGCCGCGGGCAGCTCCACTCATACGTACGCGGCACCCGGGCGGCCAGAAACGCCCACAGCGCGGCGGCCCACACCGCCACGATCATCAGGAGCCCGAAGCCGCCCAGGGCGGCGGCGGGCACGGTGAAGGCGGCTCCGACGGCGCAGATCACGACGATGCCGATGACGATCTTCAGCGGCTCCGGCACCAGCCAGGCCGGATGCCTGGTCAGGAGAATGCGTAAGATCCGTTCCCTGGTCAGCTCCACCGCATCCCCCTCGATATCCCGAAATTTCGGGACAACGGTAGGGGAAAGTGATCACGCCGACGTCACACCCGGAAGGACTCCTTGGCCATCCGGTGCAACCGCGTCTCGTCGATGTCGTGCCCCAGCCCCGGCTGCGTCAACGGCACCGCGATCACCCCGGCGTTGGCACCCACGATCGGCGTGACGATCTGGTTCTGCCGGGGCGGCTGCGTGACGTCGCACGGCAGCGTGCACCCGGGCAGGCTGGCCACCGCCACCGTCGCCGCCCTGGCCAGGCCGGCCCCCTGGCCGCCCGTGCACTGGATGTCCCAGCCGGCCGCCGCCGCGCGGTCGTGCGCCCGGCGTACCTCCGACAGCGAGGGAAAGGCGGACGGCCGCAGCAGCAGGACGCGCGCCGCCCGCAGGGTCAGGTAGTCGTCCAGTTCGGCGGACGAGCCCGCCTCGACCGCGACCGAGGCGGTCACCTGGTCCTGGAGCGAGGCGTGGGAGTAGGTGTCGGCGACCGCGAACGGCCGTTCGATCACCTCAAGGCCGTATGAGTCGAGCGCGAGCAGCTGGTCCAGGTCGGTGTAGGCGTTGCCGCAGTCGACGGCGAGCGTCAGAGCCGGGTACGCCTGCCGCACCGCGCGGATGGGCTCGACGTCCCAGCCGGGCCTGACGTCCACCGTGACGTGCCCGTATCCGGCGCAGACCTGCTGGTTGACCCGGGACACCAGGCTCTCGACGGACGAGTCGGGGGTCAGCCGCACGGTCGCCACGAGCGAGGTGCGGGTGCCGCCGATCGCCTCGGCGAGGGGCACCCCGCGCATCCTGGTCCACAGGTCCCAGCAGGCCATGTCGACGGCCGGTTCGCCGGTCGGCACGGTGTCGGGATGCTCCCAGTCGATCCCGATCAGCTGTGCGGCCAGCGTCTCCTCCAGCTTGGCCCACGTCTTGGCCGGGGGCGAGGTGGCCTCGCCCCACCCGGTCATGCCGCCGTGGTCGGTGAGCTTGACGAGCAGGGTCTCCGACTTCCTGCCGTACGGCAGCAGCAGCCGGAAGACCTCGAGCTCCCGCACTCGCGGCATGAACCCCCCTTTTCTATGACGCGGTCTCCTCCATAGTGCCCGGTGCCGAGGAGTACACGAAACGCGGGGCCAGTACTACGGCCAGGACGGCAAGCGCGACGGCGAAGGCGAGACCGGCCGCGTAGTTCTGGGCGGCGGCGGTGAACAGGGCGCCGCTGATCGCGACGGCCATGACGGTGAACACCGACTCCCCCACGCCCACGGCCGCGGAGTTGTCACCCTCCTCGCCCTTCTTGGACATCTCCAGCACCAGGACCGACACCGTCGGGTGCAGCGCGCCGATGCCGAGCCCGACCAGGGCCATCGCCACGTACGCGACCGCGAGCGGCACCTGCTCGACGAGCACGAGGCTCACCATGGCGATGCCGGCCGCGATCATGGCGGCACCGCCGCGGATGGCCATCAGGTTGCCGATCATGCCGCGGCCCTTGATCCACGAGCCGGTGGACCAGCCGAGCGCCCCGATGGTGAGCACCACGCCGGCGCCGGTGGCGCTCAGGCCGCGCTCGTTCATGAGCATGAGCGGGATGAGCACCTCGGCCGCCGTGTACGAGCCGAAGGCCAGGCCGCGCAGGACCGGCCCCGTCGGCAGACCGCGGGCGCCCCGGAGCGAGCCGGGCAGCAGCAGCTTCGGCAGCGCGATGACCAGCAGCACCACCCCGGCCGCGAGCAGGGGCAGGCCGGCCAGCTTGAGTGCGCTGCCGTACTGGATCAGTGCGGCGGCGACGGCGGTCAGCGTGGCGTAGCCGAGCTTGCGTCCGAGGCCGGAGGCGGGCGTGGCGTCGATGCCGGTGGCAAGCTTGCCCGCGGTGCCGCGCCAGAGCAGCAGCGCGGCGGGGATCACGATGACCGTGACGCCGAGGAAGATCAGCCGCCAGTCGGCGTTCTCCACCACGAAGCCGGCGATGGCGGGGCCGATCATCGAGGGCACCACCCACGCCGCCGAGAACAGGGCGAAGACCCGGGGATGCATCGCCGGCGGGTAGACCCGGGCAACCAGGACGTACAGGGCGACCTGGGTGAATCCCATCCCGATGCCCTGCACGAACCGGCCCGCCACGAACAACTCCATCGTCGGCGCGAGCCCGGCCAGCAGCAGCCCCGCCACGAACGCCGCCACCCCCGCCGCGATCGGCGGGAGCGGCCCCCGCACGTCACTCCATCGTCCGCCCAGCACCGTGGCGATCACGCTGGCGGCCAGCGTGGCGCTGAAGGCCAGGTTGTACAGGTGCATGCCGTCAAGATCGCGCGCCACCACGGGCATCGCCGTGGCCACCGCCATGGCCTCGAACGCCTGCAACATGACCAGGGCGACCAGCCCGACGCTCAGCGCCCGGTATTGAGGGGCCACCACGCTGGGGGCCGCCGCCGTCTTCTCCATCGTCGTCGTCATACCGGAACGCTATGGCCGGGCCCCGGTCCGCACATCGGGCCCGGGGCCTAGGCAATTCGGCCTAAGGCGCCGAACGCGCCCGTCCGGTCGTCAGGGGTCGCGGGGCATGCGGGCCTCGATGCCGTCGAGGATCAGGTCGAGACCGTAGCGGAAGCGCTGCTCGCCGTCGTCGGCGATCAGGTCGTCCACGTGTTTGACCACGTACGGGAACCGCTCCGGCGGGATCGCCCGGTAGTAGCCGGCGATCTGGCCGACGAACGACCGGAAGTACGCCTCGGGATCGTCCATCCCGGCCGCCCGCATCCGCGCGTAGTGCAGGGATGCCTCGTAGGCGTCGCCGACGATGTAGAGGGACAGGCGGTCCATCGCCACCGACGCCTCCCGCGGCGCCATCCCGGCCTCGATCAGCAGGCCGAAGAGGAACTCGCCCGCGCGGATCGAGTTCTCGCCCGTCGGGATGGTCGCCAGGGCGGCCCTGGCCACGTCGGCGTGCGCGCCCAGCACGCGGTGCGCCTCCATGGCGTACGCCCGCAGCTGCTCCTTCCACCGGGCGCGGTCGCGCTCGGGCAGCCTGATCTCGCCGAGCACCCGGTCGTAGATCAGCTCAAGCAGCTCCTCCTTGCCGGCCACGTGCGCGTACAGCGAGGCGGGGCCGGTGTCGAGCTCCTGGGCCACCCGTCTCATGCTGAGCGCGTCGAAACCCTCGGCGTCGAGGATCCGCAGGCCGGTGTCGATGATCAAATCCTGGCTGAGCTGCCGTCTGGGCTGCGGGGGCTTGCGCGACCTGCGCCACGGGGGCGCCGGGACCTCGCCCTCGCCACGTTCCTTCCGATCCACCATGCGATCACTGTACCCCGAACGCCGTACTTGACACGAACAGTGTTCGCCCTTAAAACGGTGTTCGTAACGAACGCCGTTCGTTAAGCACGAACACTGTTTAAGGAGTCCCTCATGACCGTCACCGCCGCAGCGGCGGCCGGCGTCCAGCCCTATCGCCTGCGCTGGGCCGCCCTGTTCGTCATCCTGGCCGCCGAGGTCATGGACCTGCTCGACGCCCTTGTGACCACGATCGCCGCCCCCACGATCCGCAAGGAGCTGGGCGGCTCCGAGAGCCTGGTGCAGTGGCTCGGCGCGGGCTACACCCTGGCCATGGCCGTGGGCCTGATCACCGGTGGCCGGCTCGGCGACCTTTACGGCAGGAAGCGCATGTTCGTGATCGGCGCCTGCGGCTTCACCGCCGCCTCGCTGCTGTGCGGCGTCGCCGGCAGCCCGGAGCTGCTGATCGCGGGACGCGTGGTGCAGGGCCTGTTCGGCGCCGTGATGATCCCGCAGGGGCTGGGGATGATCAAGGAGATGTTCCCGCCGGAGGAGCTGGGCAAGGCTTTCGGCATGTTCGGTCCGGTGATGACCATCTCCTCCGTCGGCGGCCCCGTGCTGGCCGGCTGGCTGGTGGACGCCGACCTCTTCGGCACCGGCTGGCGCATGATCTTCCTGATCAACCTGCCGATCGGCCTGGCCGCCATCGTGGCCGCGCTGCGCTGCCTGCCGGAACATCGCCTGTCCGGCGCCACCAGGCTCGACCTGCCCGGCGTCGCGCTCGTCTCGGCCGCCGCGTTCCTGCTCATCTTCCCGCTCATCCAGGGCCGCGAGTCGGGCTGGCCGGCCTGGACGTTCGTCTCGATGGCCGCCTCCGTCGTGGTCTTCGCCCTCTTCGGCCGGTACGAGTCCCGCCGCGCCAAGGCCGGCCGGGACCCGCTGATCACCCCCAGCCTGTTCCGCAAGCGCTCCTTCAGCAGCGGCCTCGTGGCCGGGCTCGCCTTCTTCTCCGGGATGATGGGCTTCGGCCTGGTCTTCAGCCTCTACACGCAGCTCGGCCTGGGCTTCACCCCGCTCCAGGCGGGCCTGGCCGCCCTTCCCCAGGCGCTCGGCGGCGTGGCCGGCTTCGGCCTGGCGATGTCCGGGCTGCAGGCGAGGCTCGGGCGCGGCCTGATGCAGATCGGCACCCTCGTGATGGCGGCGGGCGCGGCCGTGCTCGCCCTCACCATCCACCTCACCGGGGTCGACGTCTCCGGCTGGCAGCTCTCCCCTGGTCTGGCTCTGGTCGGGATCGGCATGGGGCTGACAATGGCGCCGTTCTTCGACATCGTGCTGGCCGGGGTCGAGCCGCACGAGACCGGCTCCGCCTCCGGGACGCTGACCGGCATCCAGCAGCTGGGCGGCGCGGTGGGCACCGCCGTGCTGGGGACGCTCTTCTTCGACCTGCTGGCCTCCGGGTGGGGGTTCGGCGCCTCCATGCAGGCCACGGTGTGGGTGGAGGTGGGGTTGCTGGCGCTGACGTTCGCGCTGACCTACCTGCTGCCCCGCCACGCCCGGCCGGAATCCGAGCCGCAGCACGCGTGACCGCCCGCGCCGGCTTCGTCCGGCCTGGGTCAGCCCAGGCCGGGCGGCGTCGGAGCGTCAGAGGGTGGTGTGGCGTTCGGCCCACTGGGTGATGTCGCGCCGCTCGATCGCGGCCGCCATCAGGTCGGGGAAGGCGTCGGGCGTGCAGGCGAACGCGGGCACGCCCATCGCGGCCAGCGCGGCGGCGTTCTCGTGGTCGTAGAACGGCGCCCCCTCGTCGGACAGCGCCAGCAGCACGATCACCTGGACGCCGGCCTGCGTCATCGCCGCCACCCTGCGCAGCATCTCCTCCCTGACGCCGCCCTCGTACAGGTCGCTGATCAGGATGAAGATCGAGTTAGCTGGGCGGGTGATGAGGCCCTGCCCGTAGGCGATGGCCCGGTTGATGTCGGTGCCGCCGCCGAGTTGCGTACCGAAGAGCAGCTCCACCGGGTCGTGCAGCCGTTCGGTGAGATCCACCACCGCCGTGTCGAACACGACGAGGGACGTCTTCAGCGCCCGCATCGAGGCCAGCACCGCCCCGAACACGCTCGAATACACCACCGAGGCCGCCATCGACCCGCTCTGGTCGATGCACAGCACCACCTCGCGCTGCACCGACCGCTGCCTGCGGGCGTAGCCGACGAGGCGGGAGGGGACGACGGTGTTCTTCTCCGGCAGGTAGTTCTTGAGGTTCGCCCTGATCGTCCGGTCCCAGTCGATGTCGGCCACCCGCTTGGGGCGGTGGGTCCTGGCCGACCGGTCGAGCGCCCCGCTGACCGCCGCCCTGGTCTTCTGCGCGAGCCTGCGCTCCAGCTCCGTCACCACCTTGCGGACGAGGGTCCTGGCGGATTCGCGGGCCTGGTCGGGCATGACCTTGTTGAGCGCCAGCAGGGTGCCGACCAGGTGGACGTCCGGCTCCACTGCTTCGAGCATCTCGGGTTCGAGGAGGAGCCTGGTGAGGTTGAGCCGTTCGATCGCGTCCTTCTGCATGACCTGAACGACGGTGGAGGGGAAGTAGGTACGGATGTCGCCGAGCCAGCGGGCCACCCGGGGCGCCGACGCGCCGAGCCCGCCCTCCCTGCCTCCCGGTGTGCCGTCGTCCCGGCCGCCCCGGTCGTAGACGGCGGCCAGCGCCGCGTCCATCTGCGCGTCCACGCCGTCCAGCCCGCACCCGGTGCCGTCGGCCGCCCCACCCCCGAGCACCAGCCGCCACCGCCGCAAACGCTCGTCCGCCGCGTTCATCCGCCCGGCCGCCGGATCCACCCGCCCGTCGCCCGCGTTCATCCGCCCGTCCCTTGGATCCACCCGTCCATCCCCCGCGTTCATCCGTTCGTCCTTCCGATGATCGACAGGACGGTCGCGACGGCGGGCGCGGCGCGGTGCTCGTCCAGGTCCTGGTCCCGGTCGGCGTCGTCGCGGCCGGCCGAGCGGAGCCGTTCGCCGATGGATCTGCGTTCCGGCGCGGCGAATCCGCCGAACGTGCGGCGCAGCAGCGGCAGCACGTCGGTGAACTGGTCTCCGGACAGCCCCGTCAGCCAGTCGTCCACCAGGCCGAGCAGACGCGGGTCGTGCACCAGCAGCAGCCCTCCCCCGGACAGGAACCCCTCGACCCACGCCGCCGCCCGCGCTGGAGCCTGGCCCCGGGACATGGCCCTGGACATGCGGTCACCGGCGTCGCCGAGCTCGCCCGAGTCGAGCAGGATCCTGGTGAGACGCCCCTCGATCAGCCCGTGCAGGTCCTGCCGGTCGCTGATGCCCCGCAACGCGACCATCCACCGCCCGCGCGGCGACGCCCCCGGCCCGGCCTCCTCCACCACGTCGGAGTGCGCGGCTCCCGGCGGCGCGTCCCCAGCCGGGACGTCGGTGAGGAGGGCGACGGCCGAGTGGACCGCGTCCACGTGCTTGAGCAGGTCGGCCGCCGCGTCGTCGTCCAGCCCCGTCACCGCCACCGGCAGCCCGACGCAGATGCGTTCCAGCATCGAGCGGACGATCACCGCCAGCCCGTCGGCCGAGGTGCCGCGTACGTCGCCGTACCGGTGGGCGCGCACCATCGCGGGCAGCGCCGCCATCAGGTGGGTGACGTCCGTGTCGAGCGCCGCCTTGGCCGACAGGGCCGCCAGCACGCCGGGCAGCGCCTGCGGCAGGTCCGCCAGCAGGCACTGTTCGACCAGCGACGTCAGGTCGGCCAGCATCGCCGACGGCGCCCCGGCCAGGTCGCGGGCCCGCTGGGCGGCGGCGGTCGGCACGGTGGTGCCCAGGGCGGCGTGCTCGATGAGGGCGAGGTCGTGCTCGGGCCGCCACTGGAGCGTCCACGTCTCCCTGAACGTCCCCTTCCCGCGGGCCTGCCCCGGCGTGCCCCAGCCCACCCCGAGCAGCCGCAGCCCGTGCAGCAGGTGGCTGCGGTCGAGGTCGAGGGGCTTGCGCAGGTCGAGGTCGATCTCGCGGTCGAGCGCCTCCGGCTTGAGCTTCAGCCGCCGCTGCCGCTCGCGCAGGTCGCGCTGGAGCGGCACCATCGGGGTGCCGTCGGAGACGTGGCCGAGCCGGTCGCCGACGACCATGCGCCGCTGGATCAGCTCCACGGCCAGGTCGTCGCCCTCGCACAGCACCGCCCTGGCCGCCTCGGTAACCTCGCCGAGCCCGGCCAGCGGCCGGCCGCGCAGGGCGGCCAGGCTGCCGGCCAGCCGTACGGACTCGATGACGTGCGCGGACGAGACCGCCAGCCCTTCGTCACGCAGCACCGCCGCGGCCGCGGCCAGCCACCGCTCCACGGGCCGGTCGGGGGTTTCGAACAGGTGGTGGTACCAGCCCGGCGAGGTGATCCCCGCGCCGTAGCCGCTCCAGGAGGCGAGCCTGCCGTACGTCCACGGCACCCAGGTCAGCTCGGCCTTCACCTTCGGCAGGCCGCGCAGGACGGCGTTGTCCGCGGTCACGGACGGCAGCGGGCCGGTCAGCGCGGGCACGTGCCAGGCGCCGCAGATCACCGCGATCCGCCCGAAACCCTGCTTGATCGCCGCGCGGAGGGTCTTGCGCATGTACGCCTCGCGCCTGGCCTCCCGCTCGTCCGGCCGGCATCCCTCGCGTACGGCGGCCATGGCCTCAGCGATGACCTGGAACGGCGTGTCACCGCCCCGGTGCTCGACGACATCCTCCCACCAGCGCTCGGGATCGTCGTACCCGGCCGCGGCGGCCAGCGCCCCGATGGGATCACCCCGCATCCCGGGCTGCGGCGCGTCGAGCCCCGCCCCACCGGGTCTCCGGCCGTCGGGCCCCGCCTGGCCGGGCTCCTGACTGCCCGGCTCGTGACCGCCGGGCTCCTGATCGCCGGGTTCGGCATCCGACGGTTCGCCGGCCAGGGAGTGGGCCGCGGGCAGGTCGCAGAAGCGTACGGGGACGCCGGCGGATGTGCCGTACCGGATCGCCTGCCACTCCGGCGAGAACTCCGCGAACGGCCAGAACGCCGCGCGGGCCGGCGCCCCCGGCACGTGGGCGAGCAGCGCGACCGGCGGCTCCAGGCCGGGCGCGTGCGTGACGAGGGCGTCGGCCTCGGGCGGGCCCTCGATGAGGATGGCGTCGGGGCGCAGGCGTTCCAGCTCGCGCCGCACGGCCCGCGCCGAGCCGGGCCCGTGGTGGCGTACGCCCAGGACGGAGACGCTCATGAAGTCTCGCGGCACGCGCGGTAGAAGTCGCGCCAGTCGGAGCGTTCGCGCACCACCGTCTCCAGGTATTCGCGCCACACCACCCGGTCCGACACCGGCTCCTGCACCACCGCGCCGACGATCCCCGCGGCCACGTCGGACGGCCGCAGCACCCCGTCGCCGAAGTGGGCCGCCAGCGCGATACCGCTGGTCAGGACCGAGATGGCCTCGGCCGTGGACAGGGTGCCGCTGGGCGACTTGAGCTTGGTGCGGCCGTCCTCGGTGACGCCGGCGCGCAGCTCCCTGAACACCGTCACCACCCGCCGGATCTCGGCCAGCCCGGTCGTCGTCTCCGGCAGCTCCAGCGAGCGTCCGAGCTGGGCGACGCGGCGGGCGACGATGTCGACCTCCTCCTCGGCGGTGGCGGGGACCGGCAGGACGACGGTGTTGAAGCGGCGGCGCAGCGCGCTGGACAGCTCGTTGACGCCGCGGTCGCGGTCGTTGGCGGTGGCGATGACGTTGAAGCCGCGCTCGGCCTGCACTTCGCGGTTGAGCTCGGGGATCGGCAGCGTCTTCTCCGACAGGACGGTGATCAGGGCGTCCTGTACGTCGGACGGCATGCGGGTGAGCTCCTCGACCCGGGCGATGCGGCCCTCAGCCATGGCGCGCATCACCGGCGACGGGGTCAGCGCCTCCATGGAAGGGCCTTCGGCCAGGAGTCTGGCGTAGTTCCAGCCGTACCGGATGGCCTCCTCGGCGGTGCCGGCGGTGCCCTGCACGAGCAGCGTCGAGTCGCCGCTGACAGCGGCGGCCAGGTGTTCGGACAGCCACGTCTTCGCGGTGCCGGGCACGCCGAGCAGCAGCAGCGCGCGGTCGGTCGCGAGCGTGGCGACGGCCACCTCGACGATGCGCCGCGCGCCCACGTATTTGGGGGTGACGCGGTCGCCGTCGCCCAGGATGTACGTGGTGACGGCCCACGGCGACAGTTTCCAGCCGGGTGGCCTGGGACGGTCGTCGTCCTTGGCCAGGAAGGCCAGCTCCTCGGCGTACTGGTCTTCCGCGTGCGGGCGCAGAACGGTCATAGGGGGAGCTCCTTGTACATGTCAGCGCGGAACCGTAGCAGGGCGGCGACCCGCTGGATGGGCTCCGCGGGTGAGAAGTCCTCGGCCAGCTCGTACAGGGCCGGGTCGATGTGCTCGCCCGCCAGCTTGACCAGCTCGCCGAGGTTCCACGGCTGGGTGGCGGCCACTTTCACGATCTTGCGCAGCACGGCCGTGGCCAGGCCCTCGCCCCAGAGAGACGACACCCCGCCGAGCACCATGATCAGCTGGCTGTCGAGGTCGTGCTGGTGCACGAACCGGGCGGCCAGCTCCTGCTGCTCCTCCGGCGGCAGGGATTCGAGCAGGTCGGCGATCGGGTCCCAGCCGAACATCGCCCGCGCCCACTCGGGGTCGCGCTGCAGCACCGCGGCGCGTACCCAGGCCGCCTTCACCTCGGCGTCCCAGTCGGGGATCCGCATCGCGAGCAGCGCGGAAGGCGGCCGGTCCCACAGCGCCAGGGGGGCGCGGGCGATGATCTGCTGCAGCCACCAGGCGCGCTCGCCGATGCCCCGGGGCGGCTTCGCCCGCACGCCGTCGCGTTCCATCGCCTTGTCGCAGGCCGTGGGCGCCTCGACGGCGATGACCTCACCGCCGCTCTCGCGCCGGATCGTCACGCAGGCGCGCACCCGCTCGGCCATGCGCCGGGACATGCGCGAATCCGGCAGGCGGGTCAGCAGGTTGGCCGCGGCCTGGCGCACCTCTCTGCGCCGGTCGTCGAGCGCCTGCTCAAGGAACGGCTCGTCCTCCATGCTCAGCCCTTCGGCCAGCACCTCCACGAACCCGGCCCGGTCGTCGGGCGTCTCACGCTCCCACGAGCTCTCCAGCAGCCGCCTGGCCCCGGCCGGGTCGGCCGCCCTGAGCGCGCTCAGGTGGGCCCGCCGGTCGGCGGCCCCGCCCAGCTCCCACGTCTCGCCCGTGGGCTCCTCCAGCAGGTAGTCCCAGGCCGGGTTCTGCCCGGCCAGCCACCGGCCGCGCCGGCCCGCGAGCACGCCGAGGTGCACCCTGATCGAGCGGTCGCGCCGGCCGCGGTCGAGCAGCTCGGGCAGCGCGTACGCGGGCACCCTGCGCCCGGTCGCGGCGGCCGCGGCCAGCCACTCGGGCAGCAGTCGTTCGTGCTCGCCGCCCATGATGCGGACGAGCCGTTCGGCCGCGCGCCTGCCGACCGCCTCCCGCTCCTCCTCGGGCGCGCGCTCCAGCCGCCCCGTCTCGCCCGCGCGCCGCCCCGCCCGCCGCCGCGCCACTTCGGCGGCGGCGGCTTCGAGCAGGTCTCCGGGGTACGGCCGGCGGTCGGTGCCCACGAGCGCCGTGGACGTCAGCTCCTCCCAGCCCGTCATGCCAGGATCACCGCTCTTCCCTCGTCGTCCCAGGTGGTCAGGGGTCTCAGGCCCTGCGGTGTCCATTCGACGGCCGCGGTGACCGGCCGCCCGCCGGAGACGGCGATCAGCCGCCAGGGGTCGCGGGAACGGGGATGCCAGGGCAGGCCGCCGAGCTCGGTCCGGCCGGGAACGACTCCGGCCAGGACGAGCGGCCACGACTCGGTCCACGGATCCTCGGCCAGCGCCCGCGCCACTTCGTCCAGCCCCTCTTCCACCGACACCCCCGGCGGCACGACTGCCGCCAGTGTGGGGAGGGAGGGAGTGGTGGCGGGTGCCGGGGTGTCCGGTGGCGGTGGGGGTGTGAGGAGGACGTGGCGGGTGGCGACCAGGGCTCGTAGGGGGGCGGCGCCCGGGTAGTAGGTCAGGTCGGCGTCGATGGTCGTTCCCGTCACCAGGGAGGCGTCGAGCGCCTGGCCCTGGGGGGCGAACGACAGGATGAGGGCGGGGCGGCCGGTGCGGCGGCCCCGCAGCCAGACGCGGCGTGCCGTCAGCCGGTCCTGCTGCTCGTCGCGCCGCCCCAGGACGTCCCAGTGGTCGCGCACGGCGGGCCCGGCCAGCACCTCTTCCCTGGTGACGGGGAACCCGGTGCGGATCAGGACGGTCTCGGCGAGCGGGCCCGGCAGATCGGCCCGTCTGCGGTAGGCGACGGCGAGCAGGTTGATCAGGGCGTATTCCTCCAGCAGCCGCCCCGGCCAGCCCTCCTCGGCCCGCACCCGGGACAGACGGGAGACGATGCCCGCCATGCCGGGGGCCTGGGCGTCGATGAGACGCTTGGCCAGCCCCTCCCAGTCGTGCTCGGCGGCCCCCGCCAGCCCTTGACGCACCTGGTCGGCCAGCCACCGCTCCAGCTCCCCCAGCCCGGCGGCGACCCGCGCATGCCGCACACTCTCGGCCCGCCCAGCCCCACCACCTCCAGCCCTGACCGTGCCCGAAGCCGCCCCACCGGATCCAGGCCCCTCCGCGTCGAGCCGGGACGGGTCAGCGGTGACTGCACCCTCCGCGTCGAGCGGGATGCCGTCGGCGGAGCTGGGCGAGGCTCCCTCGGCGGCACCTCGCGCCGCCCCGGCGGTGGGGTCGGGGTGGGCTTCGGTGCGGGCGGCTTCGAGGCGGGCGGCGGACTTCGCGGCGCGGGTGGCCCTGCCGTCCATCCACTCCGTCACCCACTGCGGTGCCGCCTCCAGCTCCGGGACCCCGTCGGCGGACCAGAGGAGCAGCAGCCCGAGCGCGTGCTTGCACGGAAACTTCCGGCTCGGGCAACTGCACCGGTAGGCGGGCTCGGTGAGGTCGACGCACGCCAGATAGGGCTTGGACCCGCTGCCCCGGCACTCCCCGAACACGACCAGGCCCGTCGTGCCGTGGGACGACCATTCGCCTGGCGCCGACACCCCCTGCGCCGCCTTGCGGGACGGCGCGTCAGGGGCGAGGGCGAGGACCTGATCCCGGCTCCACCGCTGCATCACCTGCCGCAGACTAGCCAGCCCGACCGACATTTAGGAGCCCGTCCAGCAAGACGGCTCCCCCGCTCGCTCCTGGCTCGGCTGCAGCCCGGCCCTGGCCGTCCCGTGGCTCGACCTGCGCCCGTCCGGAACGTCCGCCGTTCCGGAACGTCCGGGCCCGGCGTCCTGGCCCGGAACGTCCAGGCCCGGAACGTCCAGGCCCGGAACGTCCAGGCCCGGAACATCCACCGTCCCGAACCTCCCTAGACTCGTCCCGTGGAGTTGCGGATCTATCCCGACGGCCCTGCCGTCCAGGTGGCCGACGAGGCCGAAGCCCTGACCAGCCCGCTCGACGGACAGCTCGTCCTCGACGGCGACCGGTTCCTGCGCAGGGACGTCACGGGCGCCCCCGTCGCGTTCGTGCCGCGCCCGCCCGTCGCCGAGGCGCTCGACCTGCTGCCCCATCCCGAGGGCGGCTGGTTCCGCGAGACGTGGCGCTCGCCGGTGACGTTCGAGCCCGAGGGGTATGAGGGGGCGCGGGCCAGTGCCACCGCCATCTACTTCCTGCTGCATCCGGGCGAGGAGTCGGTGCCGCACGTGGTCAGGTCGGCCGAGATCTGGCTGTGGCACCGCGGCGGCCCGCTCAGCCTGACGATCGGGGACGACGACGTCCTGCTCGGGCCCGACGTGGAGCACGGGCAGGTGCCGCAGGCGGTCGTGCCCGGCGGGGTGTGGCAGTCGGCGCGGCCGGCGGGCGCGGAGGCGGTGCTGGTGAGCTGCCTGGTCTCCCCCGGCTTCGACTTCGCCGACTTCACCGCCTGACGCCGTCCCGGCGCCCCGGCAGCACCAGCCCAGCAGCACCACCCAAGGAGTGACGTATGGTCCGTAAAGCCGTGATCCCGGTGGCCGGTCTGGGCACCCGCCTGCTGCCCCTGACGAAGGCGCTGCCGAAGGAGATGCTGCCGATCGGCGACAAGCCCGTCATCGAGCACACCATCCGCGAGCTCGTCGACTCCGGCATCGACGAGATCACCATCGTCACGTCGGCCCGCAAGGAGCTGGTGCAGCGGCACTTCGCCCCGGACGACGACCTGGAGCGGCAGCTGCGCGAGGCGGGCAAGGACGACCTGGCCGCCGCGGTGGCCGAGCTGTCGTCGCTGGCGCACATCACGTACCTGTACCAGACGGGCCCGTACGGCAACGGCACCCCTGTGCTGAACGCGGCCCGCGTCATCGGCGACGAGCCGTTCATGGTGCTGTGGGCCGACGACGTGTTCGTGGCGGAGGTGCCGCGCGCCCGGCAGCTCAAGGCGGCCTACGAGGCGACGGGGGCGCCGGTGCTGGCCCTGATGCCGATGGAGGCCGAGGACGCCTCCCGCTACGGCGTGCCGGTCGTCGAGGAGGATCTCGGCGGCGGCCGGCTGCGCGTCTCCGGCCTGGTGGAGAAGCCCCGCCCGGAGGAGGCACCCTCCCGGTACGCGGCCATCGGCGGTTACGTCGTCACCCCCGGCGTCGTCGCCGAGCTGGAGGCGGCCACGCGCCGCTGGCACGAGAACCCCCAGGGCGAGATCTACCTGACCGACGCGCTGCACCGCCACGCCGCCGCGCATCCGGTGTACGGCCAGGTCATCGACGGCACCTGGTACGACACGGGCTCACCGCTCAACTATCTGCGGGCGCAGTTCGCCGCCGCGCTGGCCGATCCGGTGCACGGGCCGGAGCTGCGCAAACTGGCCTTGGAGAGCTAGCGTCTACCGGAGAACTTACGGAGGAGGGCCCCGGTGAGCCGACAAATCGTTTCCATCGTGGGCGGCAAGGACGCCGCCGCAGCGACCACGTACGACTCGACCAACCCCGCCCGCACGAGCGAGGTCGTGGCACGGGTCGGGCTGGCCGACGCGGACACGTTCGCCGCCGCCTGCCGCACCGCCAAGGAGGCGCAGCGCGAGTGGGCCAAGGTGCCCGCGCCGGTGCGCGGCAGGGTGATCGCCTCGATCGGGCGGCTGGTGGAGGCCAATGCCGAGGCGCTGGCGCGGCTGGTGACCGAGGAGATCGGCAAGCCGTACGCGGAGGCTCTCGGCGAGGTCAGGGAGATCGTCGACACGTGTGACTTCTTCCTGGGCGAGGGCCGCAGGCTGTACGGGCAGACGGTGCCGTCCGAGATGCCGGACAAGAACCTGTTCACCTTCCGCAACCCGATCGGCGTGGCGGCGGTGATCACGGCGGGCAACTTCCCGGTGGCGGTCCCGTCGTGGTACCTGGTGCCGGCCCTGCTGTGCGGCAACGCCGTGGTCTGGAAGCCCGCCGAGTACGCCGCCGCCTCCGCGCACGCGATGTTCCGGCTGTTCACGGCGGCGGGCCTGCCCGACGGGGTGCTGAACATCGTCTTCGCCGACGGCGCCGACACCTTCCGCGGCCTTGAGCTGGCCCTTGAGCAGGGCAGCGTGCAGAAGGTGGGCTTCACCGGCTCCAGCGAGGTGGGCAGGAAGGTCGGCGAGCTGACCGGGCGGCACCTGCAGTCCGCCTGTCTGGAGCTGGGCGGCAAGAACCCCATGGTGATCATGCCGGACGCCGACCTCGACCTGGCCGTGGAGGGCGCGCTGTTCTCCGGGTTCGGCACCGCGGGCCAGCGCTGCACGAGTCTCGGCACGGTCATCGTGCACGAGAGCGTGCACGACGCGTTCGTCGAACGGTTCGCGCGGGCCGTACGCGAGGCCGAGATCGGCGACCCGGCGGGCGACGTGCTGGCGGGGCCGCTGCTCGACCAGAAGTTCGCCGACCGCTACGAGGAGTACCTGACCTGGATCCAGCCCCACCACCAGGTCGTCACGGGCCCGACGGGCCGCGTCACCGGCGGCAACCCGCGCGGCGGCTTCGACGGCGCCGGCGGCCTCTACTACCACCCGATCGTGGTGGACGGCGTGCGGCCGGGCGACCGGCTGTTCATGGAGGAGACGTTCGGCCCGATCGTGGGCGTCACCACGTTCGCCACCCTGGACGAGGCTGTCGAGCTGGCCAACCTGCCCGGCTACGGGCTGTCGAGCTCCATCTACACCACCGACCCGAAGCACGCCTTCCGCTTCCGCGAGGGCATCTCGGCCGGCATGGTCAGCGTCAACAACTCCACCTCGGGGGCCGAGGCGCACCTGCCGTTCGGCGGCAACGGCAAGTCGGGCAACGGCAGCCGCCAGTCGGGCATGTGGGTGCTCGACCAGTTCACCCGCTGGCAGGCGATGAACTGGGACCATTCTGGACGCCTGCAGAAGGCGCAGATGGACGTGGCCGAGATCGTCCCCGATCTGGGCTTCCGCCTGGCATGAGAAACGGGGCCCCGGAATCCGGGGCCCCGTCACTCGCAAGCGGTCGGTCAGACCTGGCCGGCCTTCTCCAGGGCCGAGCAGCAGGTGTTCACCAGCAGCCGGGTGACCACGTACGGGTCGATGTTGGCGTTGGGACGGCGGTCCTCGATGTAGCCCTTCTTGTCCACCTCGACCTGCCACGGGATGCGCACCGAGGCGCCGCGGTTGGAGACGCCGTAGGAGTACTTGTTCCACGGGGCGGTCTCGTGGTGGCCGGTGAGGCGGGACTCGATGTCGGCGCCGTACTGGGTGACGTGCTCCATCGGCTTGTCGCCCTCGCCGAGCGCCTCGCAGGCGGTGATGATGGCCTCGTAGCCCTCACGCATGGCCTTGGTGGAGAAGTTGGTGTGCGCGCCGGCGCCGTTCCAGTCGCCGCGGGCGGGCTTGGCGTCGAGGGTGGCCTCCACGCCGTGCTCCTCGGCGGTCCGGTAGAGCAGGTAGCGGGCGACCCACAGGTGGTCGGCGACCTCGATCGGGTCGGCCGGGCCGACCTGGAACTCCCACTGACCCGGCATGACCTCGGCGTTGATGCCGGAGATCTTCAGGCCGGCGGCGAGGCAGCGGTCGAGGTGGAGCTCGACGATCTCACGGCCGAACACGGCCTCGGCGCCCACGCCGCAGTAGTAGTGGCCCTGCGGGGCGGGGAAGCCGCCCTCGGGGAAGCCGAGCGGGCGGCTGCCCTTGAAGAAGGTGTATTCCTGCTCGATGCCGAACCAGGACTCCTGCGCCGCGAACTGCTCGGCGACCGGGCGCAGCAGCGCACGCGTGTTGCTGACGTGCGGCTCGCCGTCGATCTCCTCGACCTCGCACAGGACCAGCTTGTTGTCGCCGCCGCGGATCGGGTCGGGGCAGGTGAACACCGGGCGGAGCACGCGGTCCGACGAGTGGCCCTCGGCCTGGTTGGTGCTGGAGCCGTCGAAGCCCCAGACCGGGGGCTCGGCTCCGTCGGCCAGGATCTTCGTCTTCGAGCGCAGCAGAGCCGTGGGCTCGGTGCCGTCGATCCAGATGTACTCAGCCTTGTAGCTCACAACGGTCCTTTCGGGGTTTCTCTCAGCCACGCCGAGTCTTACGGATGGCCGTTTCCCGCTTTTTGCCCGAATGTGAACGGCGTGTTAATCAGGAACCGCTCCGCACAGTGCCGTCACCCTCGACGGTGAGCACCGCCTGCGGGCCCGCCTTGCCGCAGTCGGGGCCGTTGGGGAACACGCCCCGCGGTGTGACCTCGATCGTACGCTCCAGCACCGGCTCGGTTCCGGCGCCCCGCAGCGTCAGGCGCACCCGCACCGGCCGTTCCGGCAGCCCCTGGACCTCGCCGAACCCGTTCTCGTCCCCCGTGGGCACGGCCGGCGCCGCGCAGGTGTCGCCCGAGCAGGTCTCCTGGCCGGGCCGCGAGGACGGATGGAGCGGGGTCCGTGCCTGCCGGCAGGAGCCGTCCCAGCACACGTCCAATTCCACGGACTCGGCTCTGGCCGCGAGCGGCGCGCGTACGTGCACCGATAACCCGACGCGGGCGCCGATGAGCGTACAGGGCCTGGCGTCCGAGCAGCCTGCGGTGAGCAGGAAGGCGCAGGCGAGGAGGAGGGAGGCGGGGGAGGCTGGTCGCGGCACACCCCTAAGACGCGGGGCGGTCGCGTCCGGTTCGACGGTCGCGCCGGCGGTTGGTTCGACGGACCGTCACCTCCCTCGAAAGGACCGGCGTCCGCGTGGAGCGGGGCGGGGGCGGCGGGACGGGCATGACAGCGGGTGATCCGGGTAACACCTGCCACGACAACCCCGTAAATGTCGCCTTTCCCCACGGCGGCCGGCACCTCTGGAGCCTCATGTGGACGTTTCCGCCGGTGTGTGGTGGCTGACGATCCTGGGGATCGTCGGACTGCTGCTGTTCGACTTCGTCTTCCACGTCCGCAAGGCTCACGTCCCCACGCTGCGCGAGTCCTCGATCTGGTCGGCCCTGTACGTGGGCGTCGCGCTGCTGTTCGGCGCCGGCGTCTGGCTCTTCGGCGGCGCCGATCCCGGTGCCGAGTACTTCGCCGGCTACGTGACGGAGAAGGCGCTGTCGGTCGACAACCTGTTCGTCTTCCTCGTCATCATGGGCAGCTTCAAGGTGCCCCGCGCCGACCAGCAGAAGGCGCTGCTGTTCGGCATCGTCTTCTCGCTCCTCGCCCGCACCGGCTTCATCCTGCTGGGCGCCGCGCTGATCAACACGTTCGCCTGGGTGTTCTACCTGTTCGGCCTGATCCTGCTGATCACGGCGGGCAACCTGCTCAAGCCGGACGGCCACGAGGGCCGCTCCCCCGACAACCTCATGGTCCGGGTCGCGCGCCGGCTCCTGCACACGAGTGACACCTACGACGGCGACCGGCTCTTCACCGTGCAGGACGGCAAGCGGGTCATGACGCCGATGCTGCTGGTCATGATCGCCATCGGCGGGACCGACGTGCTGTTCGCCCTCGACTCGATCCCGGCCATCTTCGGTCTCACCCAGAACGTCTACCTCGTCTTCACCGCGACCGCGTTCTCCCTGCTGGGGCTGCGCCAGCTGTACTTCCTCATCGACGAGCTGCTCGACCGGCTGATCTACCTGGCGTACGGGCTGGCCGCGATCCTGGCCTTCATCGGGGTCAAGCTGATCCTGCACGCGCTGCACGAGAACAACGTGCCGTTCGTCAACGAGGGCCGGCCGGTGCCGGTCGTGGAGATCAGCACGGGGCTGTCCCTGTTGGTGATCATCGGCGTGCTGCTGGTCACGGTGGTGGCCTCGCTGGCCAGTCCGAAGGGGCGCGCGCAGAACACGGTGTCGGGGGTGCGCCGGTACGCGGAGGCGTACCTGGACGTCGAGCACGACCCGGTGGTGCGCGAGGAGCTCTTCGACCGGCTCCTCGCGAAGGAGGAGCAGTTCAGGCAGCTCCCGGAACGGTTCCGCAGGGGGATCCGCGACGAGGACCGGCTGCTGGCCCTGCTGCGCCGCGCCCACGAGGAACACGACCGGGCCTGACCTCGGGCGGCCGTCCACCCGAGGTCAGGCCCCGTGCACGGCCGCCCGCCCGATACGCCCGCTGAACGGCCTGCCACCCGATGTACGGGTGACCGGCCGATGTGCGGCCGACCGGCCGGTTTGTGCCGGGGCGGTCAGCCGCCGCGCCGGTCGGTGCCGTTGCCGTCGTAGCCGAGCAGCCGCATGGCCGTGTCCGGGTCCATCGCCGCGGCCAGCAGCTGGGCCCTGGCGTGGGCCTGGTCCCGTTCCTGCTCGGCCTTCACCTGCGCCGCGCGGACGCCCTTGATCGCCACGAACGCCAGCCCGGCGCCCACGATGACGGCGACGACCACGACGAACAGCAGAAGCAGCAGCCCTGGCGAGGCCACCGAGGGCGCCCCGGCCGAGCCGGCGGCGTTCCCGCCGCTGCCGAGGACGCCTGTCACGGCGAGCGCGGCGATGACGGAGATCACCACGAGGCCGAGCAGGCTGGCGACGACCAGCCAGATCCGGCCGATGCGGCGACGCCGCTGCGGCGACGGCGTGCCCGCCGCGGGCGTCCCCACGACGACCGGCACCGGCGCGGAGGCCCCTGCCGAGACCCCTGTGACAGGGCCGTTGGAGGGGGCGGCGCCCGGCGAGGAGGCGGCCCAGGGCACGAACTCAGGCCGGTCGGCCGGCTCGCGCTGCGCATCCTGACCGACCTGCACGGGCGGCCCCGTGGGCGGCGGCGCCTGGATCCCCGAGGAGCGCCCAGCAGCGGACCCGCCAGAGGTCCTGGCGGAGGACCCGGCCGAAGATCCCGCAGGAGATCCGGCAGAGGGCCCAGCAGGAGATCCGCCGGGAGACCCGGTAAGAGGCCCGGCGGAGGGTCCCGGTGGGGGCAGCACCTGGATGCCGGTGGGCGGGGCCGCGAAGGGCGGTGCGGACACCCCGGTCCCCTGCGCGGCATAGCCGACCGGCACCACCACAGCCGCCTCCTGGTGCCCGGGCAGCGCGCGGTCGATGTGGCTGTGCTCCTTGTGCGCCCTGGCCGCGTCGTGGTGGTACTCCTCCAGCTCCTGGTAGAGCTCGTCGGAGGCGTAGATGGTGCCGTCGATGAGCGGCCCCGGCTCCCTGCGGATGATCGCGACCACGTCGTCGCCGTTGAGGGTCTTGTGCGTCTCCAGCGCGTGCGCCAGGCAGAGCACGTCCCTGCGGTGCTCCTCCAGCAGTTGCTCGGTCCGCTCCAGCAGCCGTACCAGGTTGAACTCGATGCGCTCGCCGAGCACGTCGGGCGCGAGGTCGGGCTGGCGCCTGGCCGGCTCTCTCTCGGTGATGCCGATGCCGCCGCCGGGCCCGCGCTTGCGCATGGCCTTGCCGCCCATGATCTCCAGCTCCTGGAGCGCGGGCAGCGAGGTGACGCCGGAGCCCATGCCCCAGTACGACTCCATCATCGCGGTCAGGTAGGTGGCCGAGTAGAGGTCGCCGGAGACGCCGGAGGAGTTGTCCTCGCCGAAGAACATGCGCTCGCCGGCCAGCGAGGCCAGGGAGACCATGATGTCGGCCTCGTGCTCGGACTTCCACCGGGTGAACTGGTCCTCGGGCTTGATCGAGGCGACCATGCCGAGGTAGTCGGCGCCCTTCTCGATGGTGGCGATGTCGATCTCGAGGTGGAAGCGGGTCACGTACGCGACGACGGCGTGGCAGGCCTCGTGCACGGCCACGGCGTGCCGTTCGCGTTCGATGTACTCGACGTCCTCGGGCGGCCCGAGCTGCTTGAGCCGCTTGGCGCGCAGCACGTCCGACCAGGTGATGACCTCGCGCCCGTCCCTGATGGCCGTGATGAGCGACTCGTTGACCAGGTCCTTGATGGTGGCGCCGGTCGCGTACGGGGTGATCGTGGCGAGTTTGTCGATCTGCTCGGGGCTGAGCTCGTGCCACACCTTGTCGAAATAGCCCTGGTACGTACGCATCCGCCCGGCCTTGGACGGGTAGCCGACCTTGTAGATGCGGTCGATGCGGCCGGGCCGCAGTAGCGCCTCGTCCAGCGCGTCGGGCCGGTTCGTGGCCATCATGACGAGGATGCGGTATTTGGGCGGAGGCTTGGGCCGCATGCCGAGCAGCCGGCGGACGAGGCGGTTGAAGAAGCCGCGCGGCTTCTTGAGCCCTGACAGCTCGGTGAGCAGCGCCTGGAGCGTGCCGGGGTCGCCGCCGCTGTTCATGCCGCCGCCCATGAAGAAGCGGTTGCGCCTGCCCGGATCCTCCTCGGCCCGATTGCCGCCGCCGAAGGCGAGCAGCTGGCGGGTGGCCTCGGACATGTAGTTCGCGCCGTGGCAGCCGTGGACGCCGGACAGGCCGGAGAAGCCGCCGCCCTGTCCCGGCGGGCCCTGCTGGGCCAGGCGGCCACGCTTGCCGAGGGAGTCGGCCTCGTCGAAGAAGACGATCACTCCACCGTACCGGAGGGCCAGTTTGCGCAGTTTCCTGAACAGCGACTTGACCTTGAGGATGCCGATGCCCATGAACATGTTCGTGAACGCGCCCGGGTCCACGAACACGTACGGCTTGCCGGTCTCTCCGGCCACGGCCTCGGCCATGAGGGTCTTGCCGGTTCCCGGCGGCCCCCAGAGCAGCAGGCCGCTGGGGACGTACCCGCCGCGCCGCTCGATCTCGTCCGGCCGCTCCAGGAAGACGATGTTCTCCCTGACGCGCTCGACCACGTGGTCCTGCCCCCACACGTCGTGGAAGCGGGTCTTGATGTCGTCGGGAAAGTACGTCTCGACGCCGCCCCTGGACAGGAACCAGAACAGGCCGACGAACTGGATGATGACGAAGAAGAACAGGAAGACGATCTGCAGGAAGAACGGCAGCGCCTGCCAGATCAGCGCCGGGGCCTGGAGCAGCGCGGCGAACGGGCTGATGTCCAGGACGGCCCCGAGCACCAGGGCGATCAGGGTGATGAAGAAGACGATCTTGAGTGCTCTGGCGAGGCGGAAGCGGGTCCAGTCGTCGAAGCGGCGGTGGGTCCAGCGTTCGAAGCCGCCGAAGACCTTCTGGCTCCAGAAGCGGTGGTAGGCCGACCAGTGCTCGCTGACGAGGAAGTGCACCTGTCTGATGACCTCGGCGCCGAGCAGCCAGAAGATCCACTGGTATTCGATGGCGATCTTCTGCGCGGCGTCGGGGAAGGTCATGATGCCTTCGAAGTCGGCCATCACCTTCCACGTGAGGATCAGATAGGCCAGCACCAGGACGATGAGGAACTTGCTCCGGTCCCAGAACTGCATTTTCTTCCTGGTCACGGATTCGGGATCGGAAGGCCCGCTGCCGGGGGCGCGCAGCCCTTCATGATGAATGGTCGTGGTCAATGGTGCTCCCTCATCCGGGCAGCCGGAGCAGCTTGAACGAACTCGCGATCTTGTCGAACTCGGCGCCGCGCTTCTGGAAGCAGACCGACTGGCAGCCGATGAGCATGACGGAGACCGTGGCGCCCTTCTCGTCGAGGATCGCCGTGTGGTCGAAGGTCTGGACGTCGGCGCCGATCTGGTAGTTGAAGCGCACGTGGACGCCTCTTGCGCCGCCGTCGAGGGTGAGCACCTCGTCGCTGATGGGCTCGAAGCGGTTGAACATCGGCGGCTGGTTCGCCGTCGCGGCCTGCTGCTGGTAGAGCAGGCGCATCTGCTCGGTCACCGGCAGGATGAAGTCGCGCAGCCGGTTGAGGGAGATCGCGTCGCGCTGCTCCTCGGTGAGCTGGTGCACGGCGGCGTAGACGAACGGATCGGTCGAGCCGAGCAGGTGGTTGACCGACGGCCTGGCCGACTGGTCGAAGGCCGTGGACCAGACCCGCTGCGCCCGCAGCGCCGCGGCCTGCGAGCTCGGGTGGTCACCGGACAGGTAAAGTTCGATGGGATAGGCGTCGAGCTGCGTGAACGAGGCGGGCACCTTGAAGTACGTCGTTCCGGCCTTGTCACGGACGTAGGTGAATTCCGGCTGCCCGCACGCGGACAGCGTCAGGACCGCGACCATGAGCGCGATCAAACCCCGTGCTGTTTTCACCAGGGCTTACCTCCGCTTTACGGACCAACGGAGTTGTTGTGCCCGCTTTCAGTCGGTGATGAGCCCGGAAGGCGCTGGAAAGTCTTGACCAAATCTTGCCCGTTCATTGGCTTTACTTGTTACAGATCAAAAGCCCTCCGTACTGGGGCTGCGGCGCTCCGCTACAACGTTCATGCAACCCCCCATTGGTTCATCTCGGGAAGTAGCGAAAGATATGAGAATCCCTTCCGACACCCCCGGAGCGAACAATGACAGAGCCAGCGATGGAGACCATGGACTCCTTCGGCATGAACGCCGAGCGCCAGTTCGCCGACGTGTGGTCACGGACGATCCTGTCGGACAGGGAGCGCCGCCTGCTCCTGCTCGGGCTGCTCGTCGGGCAGGGGCATCACGACCTGATCGACGTGCATCTCGACGTGGCCCTGCGAGCGGGAGAGCTGAGCGAGGGCGAGTTGCGTGAGGTGGTGGTCGTCCTGACGCACTACGCGGGCTGGATCAGGGGCGCGAAGCTGAACGACCAGGTGGAGGAGCTGATCGAGCGCGTCAGGCGGGAACGATCCGGTAAATCGGGCCCTGCAGACTGAGCGCGTAGAGCTCCCCGTCGGGGCCCTCGCCGAACGACGACAGCTGCTCGACCTCGCCGACCTCGGCCGCCTCCCCCAGCTCGTCCATCGGCGCGGCCTTGATCCAGCCGGCGCAGAAGTCGCCGTACAGAAACTGCCCCTGCAGCCAGGGGATCTTCTGACCACGATAGACGTAGCCGGCGATGACCGAGCAGTTGCCGCCTTCGCCCAGCGGGTAGACGATCACCGGCTCGACCAGGTCGCGGGGGTTGGCCCGGCCGCGGAAGGGCCGGTTTCCCTCGCGCAGGTTCCAGCCGTAGTTCTCGCCGCCCTCGGAGCCGGCGGGCTGGTAGTCGACCTCCTCCAGCTCGTTCTGGCCGACGTCGCCGATCCACAGGTCGCCGGTGTCGCGGTCGAAGGTGAAGCGCCAGGGGTTGCGCAGGCCGTAGGCCCAGATCTCGGGCCGCGCGCCCTCCTTGCCGACGAACGGGTTGTCGCGCGGGATCGTGTACGGCCTGCCGCGCGGGTCGATGCGCAGGATCTTGCCGAGCAGCGTGCCGAGCTCCTGGCCGTTGCTCTGCGGGTCGCCCGCGCTGCCCCCGTCGCCGAAGGCGATGTAGAGCAGGCCGTCGGGGCCGAAGGCGAGCTGGCCGCCGTTGTGGTTGGCGTACGGCTGCTCCTGGGTGAGCACGTCGCGCCTGGCGGTGGCCCTGCTGCCGTCGTAGGCCCACTCGGTGATGTGGGTGTTGCCGCGCGCGTCGGTCCAGTCGAGGTAGACCCAGCGGCCGGTGGGGTGGAAGGCGACGCCGAGCAGCCCCTGCTCGTTGCCCGTGCTGACCTCGCGGGACAGGTCGATGACGGTCTCGCCGCCGGTGGTGCGCAGCCGGCCGGTCTGCTCGGCGACGTAGAGCCGGTCGTCGCCCGTGCGCACGGCGAAGGCCACCGGCTGGTCCAGGGTGGCGATCTTGTCGAAGCGCAGCTTGCCGCGCTCAGGCGGCGGCGTGGTCTCGGGGGGCGTCGTCTCGGGTGTCGGCGTCGGGACGGCCGAGGTCGTCGGCGCAGGGCTCGCCTGCGCGCCGGACGGTGCGGCGGACGACCCGGAAGGCGGCCCGGACGCACACGCGGTGAGAGCCATGAGCAGCAGCACGGCCACGACGAGGCGCACGTGTTCATCCTGCCATGCCGGAGAGCGGGGACGTTAAGGTTCAGGCATGCCTACCGCATTGATCACCGGCGCGACCGCCGGCATCGGCGCCGCCTTCGCGCGGCGCCTGGCCGCCGACGCCTATTCGCTCGTCCTCGTGGCCAGGGACGAGCTCCGCCTGGCCCAGGCCGCCGACCAGCTCAAGCTCAGGTACGGCGTGAACGTCGAGGTGCTGCCCGCCGACCTGGCCACCGACGAGGGCCTGGCCAAGGTCGAGTCGCGGCTGCGCGGCGGGGTCGACCTGCTGGTCAACAACGCCGGGTTCGGCAACGCGGGCCACTTTCCGCACGTGCCGGTCGCGGACGAGGTGCGCATGCTCAAGGTGCACTGCGAGGCCGTGCTGAGACTGACGCTGGCGGCGCTGCCCGGCATGAAGGAGCGTGGCAGGGGCGCGATCGTGAACGTGGCCTCCGTGGCGGCGTTCTTCACCCGCGGCACCTACAGCGCGTCGAAGGCGTGGGTGGTGAACTTCAGCGAGTCGGCCGCGAACGAGGTGGCCAATCCGCGCATCCGCATCATGGCGTTGTGTCCTGGTTTCGTGCGCACCGAGTTCCACCAGCGCGCCTCCATGGACTCGTCGAGCATCCCCGGCTTCCTGTGGCTGAAGGCCGACGACGTGGTCCGTGAGGCGATGCGCGATCTGGCCCTGGGCCGGCGGGTGTCGGTTCCCGACCTGCGGTACAAGGCCATCGTGGCGGTGGGGCGGCTGGTGCCGCGCCGGCTGCAGGCCATGGTGTCGCAGCGGATCGGCCGCTGAGCCGCCGTACGTACGCGAAAAAACGGGCCCCCGCCGCGGGAGGGGGTCGCGGTGGGGGCCCGAGCGACCGCGGGCGAGGCCCGCGGCCGGGAATCAGGTGTCAGCGGCGAGGACTCAGCGGTTGGCCTCGTGACCGATGGACAGACCCGAGGTCGGGTCGAAGAAGTGCAGGTTGTGCGTGTCGACGACCAGGTCGATGTTCTGACCGGGGCGCACGTGGCTGCGGGCGTTGACGCGGGCGGTCCACAGGGACTTGTCGCCCGTCAGCGGCAGCGCGGCCTCCTCGTCGTCACCGGTGTCGGCGGCGGCGACGGTGTCCTTGTGCTCGACCGGCGGGGCGTCGATGAGGAACAGCACGTTGATCTCGGAGCCCAGCTCCTCGGTGACCTCCGCCTTGACCGGCAGCGTGGCCCAGCCGTTGGCGTGGTTGCCGGCGGAGGCGGCGTCCTCGAAGTCGGACGGGCGGATGCCGAGGATGATCTTCTTGCCGACGTACTGGTCGAGACCCGGCTTGTCGGAGAAGGTCGACTCGGGGATCGTCAGCTTGATGTCGGCGAACGTCACGGCGGGGCCGCCGTCGCCGCGGACCAGCTCGGCGGTGACGAAGTTCATCGAGGGCGAGCCCATGAAGCCGGCGACGAACAGGTTGACCGGCTTGTCGAACAGGTTCTGCGGGGTGTCGACCTGCTGGAGCAGGCCGTCGCGCAGGACGCAGACGCGGTCGCCGAGGGTCATGGCCTCGACCTGGTCGTGCGTGACGTAGACGGTGGTGACACCGAGGCGCTCGTGCATCTGGTTGAGCGAGGCGCGCATGGAGACGCGGAGCTTGGCGTCCAGGTTGGACAGCGGCTCGTCCATGAGGAAGGCCTGCGGCTCACGGACGATGGCGCGGCCCATGGCGACACGCTGGCGCTGACCACCGGAGAGCGCGGCCGGCTTGCGCTTGAGGTAGGTCTCGAGGCCGAGCATCTTGGCGGCGTCGTTGACGCGCTTCTGGATCTCCGGCTTGGGCATCTTGCGCAGCTTGAGGCCGAAGGCGAGGTTCTCCTCGACCGTCATGTGGGGGTAGAGCGCGTAGTTCTGGAAGACCATCGCGATGTCGCGGTCCTTGGGCGGCAGGTGGTTGACCACCTTCTCGCCGATGGCGATCTCGCCGCCGCTGATGTCCTCCAGACCGGCGATCATCCGCAGCGCGGTCGACTTACCGCAACCGGAGGGACCGACCAGCACCATGAACTCGCCATCCTTGATCTCAAGGTTGAGCCCGTTCACGGCCTTTACGCCACCGGCGTAGATCTTGTCGACGTTCGTCAGAACGATGGATGCCATGACATTCCTTCGCGCTCCAGGGCGGTAGCCCGGATGTTGTTACCGTGTCCCCACCAACGTGGATACGTTTTCAAGCATCTCACCCGAAACGGACATCGGTGTCAAGGGTTACAGCGTGACCAGCCTTTGTCGGCCCTGGCGGCTTCCCGTTTCCGTGGAAGCATGATGGAATCGTTTCCATGGACAGGCGCGCGACGATCAAAGATGTGGCCGAGGCGGCCGGCGTGGGCGTCGCGACCGTGTCCCGCGTGCTGTCGGGCGGCTCTGCCAGCCCCCAGACGCGAGAGCGCGTCCTGGCCGTCGCCGCCCAGCTCGACTACCGGCCCAGCGCGCTCGGCCGCAACCTGCGCCAGCGCCGTACCGGAGGGATGGGCCTGCTCGTCCCCGACCTCACCGACACCTTCCACGCCCAGCTCGCCGAGGGCGTGCTGGCCTGCGCCCGCGCGGCCGGCGAGCCGGTCGTGCTCGGCTCCACGGGCGGCGACCCCGAGCAGGAGTCCGAGCTGATCGGGATGCTGCTGGAGCAGAGCGTCGATCGGCTCATCGCCGTGCCGTCGGGCGACGAGGACACCTGGGCGCCCGCGATCCGCGCGGGCATGACGGTGGTCTTCGCCGACCGCCTGCCCGCCCGCCCCTCGTCCGACGAGGACGACGACCCCGCTTCCAGGGCCGTCAACGACCTCATGCTGCTCGACGGCGTGTCCGCCGGCGCCCGGCCGCGCCCGCTCGACGTGCCGTCCGTGGTGGCCGACGACCGGGCGGGCATCCGTACGGCGGTCCGCTACCTGCGCGGCCTCGGCCACCGGCGCATCGCCTTCCTCGGCGGCCCAGGGCACGACCGGCGGGCGGCGGCGTTCGGGGCCGCCGTGGGCGCGCCCGTGGACGAGGAACTGGTCGTCTTCGCCACCGGCAGCCGCGACTCCGCCTACGCCGCCGCCTCCGGCCTGTTCCAGAGCCGCCCCGACCTGTCTGCGGTCGTCGCCGGGGGCAACGTCCTCGGGGAGGCGGCGGTGCTGGCCGCCAGGGAGCTCGACCTCCGGGTGCCGCGTGACGTGTCGCTCGTCATGTACGACGACGTGCCCTGGGCCGAGCTGTGCTCCCCTCCCCTGACGGTGATCGCCCAGCCGGGGCGCGACATGGGGTATCGGGCGGCCGAGCTGGTGCTGCGCTCGGGGGGGCGCAGGCCGCGCGGGGTGATGCTGCCCACGGAGCTCATCATCAGGGGCAGCTGCGGCCCGCACCGCCCATGAGCCGCCATCGCGCGGCCGTCACCCCCCGGTCGTCATAGCGCAGCCGTCATCCCGCAACCGTCAGCCCGCAGCCACCAGCCACCTTCCCGCAGCCGTCCGTCATCCCGCACCGGAGTAGCGGCGCGGCAGGATCATCACGGGGTTGTCGTCGAGGATCACCTCCGGCGGCCCGAACCGGGCCGCCACCTCCTTGATCTCCGGCTCGTCCAGCATCAGCAGCCGCCCCTCCTCGACGAAGACCTCCCCGTCCACCACCACGGTCGGCCGGTCCACCTGGCAGTCGCAGTGGGCGAAACCGGGCCCCGTGGTGACCGGCACCCCCTCGGTCAGGCCGTCGATGCCGCAGTAGAAGGCCCCCGCGTGCTTCTCGCGCTCGAACTGCGTACCGCCGGCCAGCCGGACCTTCGGGTTCAGCCCGAACAGGCCGTGCCGCATGTAGAAGCCGCCCGGCGCGTACCTGCGCAGCTGCTCGGCGGCGACCCCGCCCTCGATCTTGCGGACCAGGTTGCCTTCCAGCGTGATGCGCAGCGGCTCCTCCGGCACGCCGGTGACGGTGGAGTCCTCGACGACGAGCACGCCCTCGGTCTCGGTCGGCCAGAAGTTGGCGCCGCCGTACGGGAAGGGCCGCCAGTCGCCCGGCCGCAGCGCGCCCGGGTCGGGGTCGAAGGTCAGCCCGGAGAACGTCACGTCCGTCCCGCGCGGTGACGTCACCCGGATCGAGGAGGCACGCGACAACTGGCTCAGCGCCCGCCGCAGCAGCGCGTAGAAGACCTCGGCGGGCAGCCGGCCGCCGGTCAGCAGCGCGCCGGCCGTGGCGGTCATGTGCAGGGACAGGAAGCGGGCGGAGCGGGACTTGATCTGGTCGAAGAAGAGCGGCGCCGTGTGCACCTCGCCCCACCAGGTGCCGCTGATCACGACGTCGGCCTCGCGGAAGGCGGCCGTCTCGATGCCCAGCCACGCCTCCCTGTCCCATCCGCCCGGGGTGAACGGCGGCACCGACAGGATGCGCACGTCCGCGTCGCGCAGGGCCGCGGCGGCGGCGATGGCCTGCACGACGACGGGGTCGACGGTGTGCTCCATCATCAGCAGCACGCGCTCGCCCGGCTCAAGCCGGACGTATTCGCACAGGTTTCGCACGCCGGGCATCAGCTCCACGATCGCGTACGGCGACACGGCTGGTTCCGCGACATAGCTGAACGGCGATCCGGAGTAAGGGTTGGTCGTCATGGCGCGCTCCCTGCGGGACGTGGGTCTCGATGCGGTGCCATCCGCAACCTCGTTTCGATACCCCGCCGGTAAGGTGGCGTACCGCATTCGTACCACTACTGTGCGAAGTAGATGCCTTGACGGGGATACAGTCGGCCATTGTGCTTTTCGGCAGATCGGCGGAGATCGCCGCCATCGACGACGTGATCGCCCGGGCCCGAGGGGGCGCGGGCGGGGCCCTGGTGCTGCGCGGGGAAGCGGGCGTAGGCAAGACGGCCCTGCTCGACCTCGCGGCCTCGCGGTGCGGCGCGATGCGGGTCCTTCGGGCGACCGGCGTAGAACCCGAATCCGACCTGGCCTTCGCCACCCGGCACCAACTGCTGCGCCCGGTGACGCTCCCGGCCGGCGGGCTGTCGGGTGGGGTGCCGGGCGGGCCGGCGGGCGGGCTGATGGACGCGCTGCCGGAGCCGCAGCGGGAGGCGGTGCGCGGGGCACTCGGGCTGACCGGGGCGGCCTCCGGTGACCGGTTCCTGCTGGCGGCCGGGGTGCTGTCGCTACTGGCGGAGGCGGCCGTGCCGGACGGGCTAGTCTGCGTGGTGGACGACTTCCAGTGGGTGGACCGGGCGTCGGCCGACGCACTGCTGTTCGCCGCCAGGCGCCTGGGCACGGAACGGATCGCGATGCTGCTGTCCGTCCGCGGCGACCTGCCGGTCAAAGGCGTGCCGTCACTGAACCTCGGCGGCCTCCCACCCGACGCCGCCACCGCCCTGCTCACCACCGGCGTCACGACCGCAACGACGGGAGCTGATGCCGGCGCCGTGCCCGGTGCCGATGCTGGAGCCGGAGTGGTGCCCGGTACCGGAGCTGGGGTCGGTGCCGGAGACGGGGCCGTGCCCGGAGCCGGGGTCGTGCGGGAGTTGGTGGGGCTGACCGGTGGGAACCCGCTGGCGTTGCGTGAGATCGTGCGGCTGCTGAGCCCTGCCCAGTTGGCCGGTCGCGAACCGCTGCCGGACCCGCTGCCCGGCGGTGCCCAGCTCTTCGGCGAGCAGGTGTCCGCGTTGTCTCCCCGGGCCCGCCAGGTCGCCCTGCTGGCGGCCGTCGAGGGCGATCTGGACCTGGTGCTGCGCGCCGCCGCCACGATGAACGCCTCGCTGGGTGCCCCTGTGGGTGGCTCGGAGGGCGGCTCGGAGGACGGCTCGGAGGACCGTCGAGTTGGCGCAGACCGCAGCGCCGCCCCGACGGGCCCTCCGACCGACGCACCGCGAACCGAGTCGCACGACTACACACCCGCCCTGATCAGGGACTCGACCGATGCGGGGCGGGCTGAGTTGCATGAGTTGGAGGCCGCCGGGCTGGTGCGGGTCTCCGGTGGGGTTGTGCGGTTTCGGCATCCGCTGATCCGTTCGGCCGTGTATGAGGCGGCGGCCCCTGCCGACCGGCGTGCGGCGCACGGGGTGCTGGCCGGGCTGTGTGAGGGGGATCGCCGCGCCTGGCATCTGGCGGCGGCCGTGCTCGGGCAGGACGAAGGGGTCGCCGCAACGCTGGCCGCGACCGCCGCGCAGGCCCGGGAGCGGGGCGGTTACGGCGACGCCGCCAGCGCACTGGCGCGGGCCGCCGAGCTGACCCCCGACCCGGTGATCAGGGCGGCCAGACTGAAGGACGCGGCCGTCGCGGCCTGGCTTGGCGGTCGTCCTGGGCAGGCCGAGTCGCTGCTGGCCGAGGCCCGTGAGCGGGCCGGCTCCGATCCCGTGACGGCGGCCGAGATCGACCAACTGCGCGGCAGGTTCGAGCTGAACTCGGGCAGCGCCGCCGAGGCCGTGCGGATCCTGTCCGGGGGCGAGAGCTTGAGCATGCTGGCCGACGCGATGGAGGCGGCCTCGTACGTCGGCGACACCGAGGCCATGATCCGGTTCGGGAGCCGGGCGGCGGCCCATCCGGAGGGTTTCCTGCGTGACGTGCTCGTGGGCATCGGCCTGATGCTGTCCGGCGACGGGTCCGATGGCGAGTCCGATGGCGGAGCTGGCAGCAGGTCCGGCGAAGGGGCGGGCAGCAAGTTCGGCGGGCGGGCCGAAGGCGGAGGGCGTGGGCTGCTTGTTCGGGCTCTTGGGCGGGTCGGGGAGCTCACGGAGGCGGCCGAGTTTCTGTGGGCCACGGCGGCGGCCAGTCAGCTCGGTGAGGCCGACCTGTCGGCCGAGTTGGCCGGGCGGGCCGGGCGGGTGGCCAGGGTGTCGGGGATGGCGGGGCAGCTGCCGGTCGTGCTGGAGTTCGTGGCCACCGGCGAACGGATCTCCGGGCGGCTGGCGGAGAGTCAGGCCATCTCCGAGGAGGGGCTGGAGCTGGCCCGTGAGGCCGGTTACCGCAACACGGTGGCCGCGCACCTGGCCAACCTGGCGGTGCTGGCGGCGTTGCGTGGCGAGGAGGAGGACTGCGGGCGGCTGGCGCGGGAGGCGCTGGCCATCGCCGTGCCGCACCGGGTGGGGCTGCGCGTGGGCGTGGCCGCGTACGCGCTGGCCATGCTGGAGCTGGGGCTGGGCCGGTTCGCCGCGGCGCACGACCGGTTCACCGCGATGGCGGCGGCGGGTCCCGGAGCCGGGCATCCGGCCGTGGTGTGGCGGTCGGCGCCGGACCGGATCGAGGCCGCCGTTGGGGCGGGCGACACGCGGGCCGCACGGGCGGCGCTGGAGGCGTACGGGCGATGGTCGGCGCACGCCCGCACCGATGAGTCGCGCGCGCTGCTGGCCCGCTGTCACGCCCTGGTCGAGGACGACGACGGCGGGTTCGAGGAGGCGCTGCGGCTGCACGCCAACCCGTTCGAGGCGGCCAGGACCGGGCTGCTGCTGGGCGAGCGGCTGCGCCGGGCGCACCGTCCAGGCGAGGCGCGGCCCCGGCTGCGGGCGGCCATGGAGACATTCGAGGCTGCAGGGGCGCGGCCGTGGGCGCGGCGCGCGCGGGCTGAGCTGCGCGCGGCGGGCGAGAGCGCGGAGCCCACGCCAGGGCCCGCGCCGGGGCCGGGCCCGCTGCTCGACGCGCTGACGCCGCAGGAGCTGCGCATCGCCGGGCTGGTCGCCGACGGCCTATCGAGCAAGGAGATCGCCGCGCGGCTGTTCCTCAGCCCGCGCACGGTCGAGTACCACCTGTACAAGATCTATCCGAAGCTCGGCATCGGCACCCGTACTGAACTCGCGCGGCTGGTAGTTCTACGGAAGGCGGGCACGGCCCGGCAGGACATGCTTTGAGCATGCATATCGACATCTGGAGTGAAGAGTTCGGCGCCGCCACCGACGTGCCGATCCTGCTGGTCATGGGGTCGATGTCCCAGGGGATCCTGTGGCCGGACGAGTTCGTCGGCAGGCTGACGGCGGGCGGTCGCCGGGTGATCCGGTACGACCACCGCGACACCGGCCGGTCCGGCACCGTGGACTTCGCCGCGCACCCGTACACGTGGGAGGACATCAAGGACGATGTGCTGCGGGTGATGGACGCGCACGGACTGGAGAGCGCGCACCTGGTCTGTCATTCGGCGGGCGGGCTGCTCGGGCAGCTGATCGCGGTGGAGCGGCCGGAACGGGTGCGGACGCTCACCGTCATCGGCTCGTCACCGCTCGGCGGCGGCGAGGGCATGGTGATCATGCGGGCGCTGATGGGGCAGCCGCAGCCGGAGGGCAGCCTGCCCGAGCCCGCGCCTGAGTTCACCGGCTTCTACCGCGAGCTGATCGCCGCGCCGCCGCCCCAGGACCGCAGGGAGCGGATCGAGCTCATGATCGCCGAGCAGCGCGTACTGCACGGCACGGCGCTGCCGTTCGACGAGGACGCCGCCCGCCGTCTGCAAGAGCGGATCTTCGACCGGGCCCGCGACCTGGACGCCGTGGCCAACCATCGCCTGGCGGCGGCGGCCAGGCCCGACTTCGAGCCGGTGGGCGTGCTGGGCCGGATCACGGCGCCCACGCTGGTCGTCGAGGGCACCCACGAGCCGGCCAAGCCGGGCCACGGCGCGCTGATCGCGAAGGAGATCCCGGGGGCGCGGCTGCTGATGATCGACGGCATGGGGCACACGCTGCCCCTGGAGGTGCACGAGGAACTGGCCACGGCCGTCCTCGCGCACACCGCCGAGTGACGGCGGCCAGGTAGCACTGCCGGGGTGGCGGCGTCGGGTGGCGCCGCCGGGTTGCCCGCCCGTCAGAGGAGTTTTTCGATGGCCCCCGTGACCGCGGGGTCCTCAGGGGTGGTGCGGGGGCGGAAGCGGGCCACGACCCGGCCGTCGCCGTCCACCAGGAACTTCTCGAAGTTCCACTGGATGTCGCCGGCCTCCCCCTGCTCGTCGGCCGCCTGGGTCAGCTCGGCGTAGAGGGGGTGCCGGCCGGGGCCGTTGACCTCGGCCTTCTCCAGGAGCGGGAAGTCCACGCCGTACGTGGTGGCGCAGAACTGCTCGATCTCCTCCGCCGAGCCGGGCTCCTGGCCGGCGAACTGGTTGCACGGCATGCCGATGACGGTGAAGCCGCGGGGGCCGTACTGCCGCTGGAGCTGCACCAGGCCGCCGTACTGGGGCGTGAGGCCGCACTTCGAGGCCACGTTGACGATGAGGGCGGGCTTGCCGCCCGTCAGTTCCGCCAACGTCGTGGGGGCGTCCGCGAGGGTGCGGAGCGGGATGTCACTGAGGCTCATGATGTGACCCTACAGAACGAGTCAGGACGATAAATGTGACGCAGTCCTCAATCTCGCCACCAATCCCCTGAAAAAGGTATATATCGAGATCTTTACTGACGATCCGCCTTTCCATGGTCAATTCGCTGTAAAGGGAATCAGTCGGGCACTGTGCTGCGGTCCATGAACCCCCTCGAAAGGGAACCCGCATGCCCATGCTCCGCCGTACCGGCGTCCTGGTCCTGACCGCCACCCTGGTGGCGGCGGGCGGCGCCTCGGCCGCACAGGCGCAGAGCTCCCAGACCAGCGGCAAGAACAAGTCCATCGCCCGGCCCCTGGTGGCCGCGCGTGGCTGGAACCTGGCCCAGTTCGGATGCCTGGTGAGCCTCTGGCACAGAGAGAGCGGATGGAACCACCGCGCCGGCAACCGCGCCTCAGGCGCCTACGGCATCCCGCAGGCCCTCCCCGGGCACAAGATGGCCTCGGCCGGCCGCGACTGGCGGACCAACCCCCGCACCCAGATCAGGTGGGGCCTGTCCTACATCAAGGAGCGTTACTCCTCGCCGTGTCGCGCCTGGGCGCACTTCCAATCCCACGGTTGGTACTGACCCAAACCCCAGGTTTGATCGCGTTTTCCGGCAAGGCCCGCCCAGGCAGGCGGCGAACCGGGCAATCCCGCTCCAGCGAGAGGACCTTTTATCCGCAACGATCACACAAACACCTGTCCTTCGCGTGTCCCCATCCGTGAACAGCGGTGACAGCGCGTAATAGGAATCGTGCTAGAGGACACGTCGCGGTGCCCTCCGGGCCGCCCAGCGAGATCGGGCGGAGACAGGAATCCCGGAAGGCCGCGCGGACCCTCCGCGCCCGAGCCACTGGCGCGGACCGGCAGGGCGCCGGCTGACGGCGCCCGTCCGCACGCGACCCGACAGTGAGGATTCACGTGGACAAGCGCGCCCTGAGCGGCACACTCATCTCCGTCACCGCGATCACCGCGTTCGGCACCGCCCTACCGGCCGTGGCCGAGTCGCGGCCACCGATCAGGACCGGGATCTGGACCACGTCGGCGCAGCCGAAAATGGCGGCAGTGCGGCCGTCCAGCCGGAACAAGAAGATCGCTCTCGACCACGTCGTCCAGCGCTCCTGGAACGCCCGGGAGTTCCACTGCCTGGACAACCTGTGGACGCGCGAGAGCGGATGGAATCACAAGGCGCTCAACCGCTCGTCGGGCGCCTACGGCATCCCGCAGGCCCTTCCCGCCGGCAAGATGAGCGGTGCCGGCCGCGACTGGAAGTCGAACCCGGAGACGCAGATCCGGTGGGGCCTGGCCTACATCAAGGGGAGGTACGGCAGGCCTTGCGGCGCCTGGGGGCACTGGAGATCACACAACTGGTACTAGCCCGTTCCGGAGGGCATCCGGAGCGAGCTCACCGGGTGCCCTCCCGACGGCCCGCGTGCGCCTCGATCGCCTTGATCAGCAGTTCGAGCCCGAACTCGAACTCGGCCTCGTGGTCGCACTCGGCCAGCAGCTCCGCCAGCGAGCTCACCTCGGGGAACAGCGTGGGATCGACGCCGTCGGCCGTGATCGTCCTGGTCTGCTCGGGCGCGAACGCGGGCGTCACCCCGACCTCGCGCAGCAGCGATCCGACGATGTAGGCGATGAACATGCGCAACATCCGCACCGCGTCCGCCCCGTCGAACCCGGCACTGCGCAGCGTGGCCAGCGCCCGCTCGACCGGCAGCAGACCGGCGGCGGAGTGGAGCTGGCGGCTGACGACCAGCATGGTCGAGCGCGGATGGTGGTGGGCGATCTGCCGGAAGGCCCGCGCCTGCGTGCGCACCCGGTCGGTCCAGTGGGCGTCGGGGTCGTCGGTGAACTCGATCCGGCTCAGCACCGCCTCGGCCACCCCGTTGAGCAGGGCGTCCTTGTTGGGCACGTGGTTGTAGAGCGACATCACGCCCACGCCGAGCTCGGCCGCGATGCGCCGCATGGAGACCGCGTCGGCGCCCTCGCGCTCGATGAGGTCGATGGCCGCGGCGATGATGCGGGCCCGGTTGAGGGGCTCAGTACGCATAGCTCATTCTACGGAGGGCGCTCGATCTACCGATCTCGGCGATCGCGCCCGGCGCTGGCGTCGATCCGGCAGACTGGGTCTGATGCGGCAGATAGTGACCTACCGCGACGCCGTGGCGCTGCTCGGCGGGCCGAGCGCGATCACGGACGTCCTCGACAAGGCGTCGTCCATGGCCCTGTTCGGGCTGGGCGCGATCGACCTGTTCGACGCGCGGGCGGAGGCCGTGCGGCTCGGCGACGCGTTCATCCGCCGGCTGCGCGACAAGGTCAAGGGCCTGAGCCGGTACGACACGACGCAGCGGCTGGTGGCGGCGCACGCGGTCATCGTGGTCACCGCCTACCTCGACGCGCTGGCCAAGGTGGACGTGCTGCGCCAGCTCACGCCGGATGACCAGCGTAGGATCACCGGTATCGGGGAGGCCGGGCATTCGCTGATCTCGTACCAGGCCCCGCTGCCCACCCCTGCCGTCCCGTTCGAGAAGCTGCTGACAATCGTCGAGGAGACCTACGCAAGCTACACCGTCGAGCTGACCCGTTTTCTGGCTGGACTGGAATGCTGGGACCGCTGGGACGAGACCACCAGGTCCAGGCTCGACCGTGACCTGCCGCCGCGCGCGAGACGCCGCTACGAGGAACTGTTCCACCGGCTCTCGGCCGACTTCCCCGAGGTGGCGTCCTGGGTCGACCGCGTCGATCACCAGGCCACCCGGGCGGAGGTCAGGGAAGTGGCGCGCGGGCTCGACGGGATCAGGCGGCAGCTCGCCGCGATCCCGGCAACGCGCACGCCGTCCGACCGGCTGGCGGCGCTGGTCAGGTCGAACCGGGCCGTGCTCAGCCACCCGTCCGTGTCCTCCAGCAGGACGCTGGCAGGCATGCGGATCCCCCCGCTGGAGCAGGGCTACATCAACCCCGTCTACCGCCTTCTGCCCTGGTCGGCGTTGCGACCGGTCACCGCCGAGGAGGCGTGGGCGCCGCTGCCCCGCCGCCACGACCTGGACTCCTTCCTGGCTAGCCACCTCACCCTGCCGGACGCTACGCGAGCGCCTCTCCTCGTGCTCGGCCAGCCGGGCGCGGGCAAGTCGGTGCTGACCCAGGTACTGGCCGCCCGGCTGCCCGAGAGCGAGTTCCTGCCGCTCCGCGTCGAGCTGCGCGACATCCCCGCCGACGCCGACGTGCTGGCCCAGATCGAGCACGGCATCAGGGCCGCGCTAGACGAGGCGATGTCGTGGCCGGAGTTCGTGCACGCGGGCGGGGGTGCGCTGCCCGTCGTCCTGCTGGACGGCTTCGACGAACTGCTCCAGGCAACCGGCGTGAACCAGAGCGACTATCTGGAGCGGGTGGAGCGTTTCCAGCGGGCCCAAGCCGAGCGGGGCCGGGCGCTGGCGGTCGTCGTCACCTCCAGGACAGCGGTAGCCGACCGGGCGCGGATTCCGCTGTTCACGTCCGTCATCCGGTTGGAGCCATTCGACGACGACCAGATCCGCCAATGGGTCACCACCTGGAACGACGGCAACGACGGTTACTTCCGCGAGCACGACCTTAAGCCGCTGCCCATGGACCGGGTGCTGGCGGTGCGCAACCTCGCCGAGCAGCCGCTCTTGCTGCTCATGCTCGCCCTGTACGACGCCGACGCGAACGCGCTGCGCCTCATGAGCGAGGACCTGCACGAGGCGGAGCTCTACGAACGCCTGCTGCAAGGCTTCGCCGCCCGCGAGATCGGCAAGGCGTGCACGAACCTCACGGAGGAGGAGCTTTCGCGGGCCGTGGAGGACGCGCTGCTGCGCCTGTCGATCACCGCGTTCGCGATGTTCAACCGGGGCCGACAGTGGGTCTCCGAGCCGGACCTGGACGCCGACCTGCGAGCGTTGCTGCCCGATGAGACCTCCCCGGCCCAGGACCACGGCCTGCGCCGCACGTTGACCCCAGCCGAGAGCGTCATCGGCGGCTTCTTTTTCGTGCACACAACCCAGGCGCTCCGCGACGACCAGCGGCTCAAGACCTACGAGTTCCTGCACGCCACGTTCGGCGAGTACCTGATTGCCCGGCTGGTCGTCAGGGAGCTGACCGACATGGCCGAAGAACTGGCGTTCGCCGCGACCCGCCGACGCCCCGCCCGGCCCAACGACGCCTTCGCGCACGCGTTGCTGTCGTTCGCTGCCCTCACCGTCCGGGCCCCCGTCGTCGACTTTCTTGAATACGGCCTGGCCACCGCCGTCCCGCCCGACCGGCGCGCGCTACTCACCCGGCATCTGTGCGGGCTGTTCGCCGGGTCGCTCGTGGAGCGGTCCGGCTCGCCGTACAACGCCTACCAGCCGGTACGGGCGGAGGCGACCGTCCGGTACGCCGCCTACAGCGCCAACCTGCTGTTGCTCGCCGTGCTGTCGGCGGGTGAGTCCGTCACGGGCACAGACCTGTTCGGCACCGCCCAGCCGGAGCAGGCGAACGAGCGGTGGCGCCGGATCTCCCGGCTATGGCACGCGCAGCTCAGCAGGGCGGAGTGGGACTCGCTCACCCGCACGGTCAGGATTCGCCATTTCGTGAACGGCGGGAGCAGGATTATGACCGCCGGGTTCGAGCGGGATCCGGTTATCGACAGCCGCGAGCTGGCCTTCTTCACCTGGCCGGACAGCGAGGGCGAGGCTGAGAGCCCGTACCGGATCCGGTCGAGCAGCTCGGTCTGGATGCGCGAGATCGCCTTCCGCGACGACACCACGCTCGCGCACCTCTTCGTCGCCCTGCTGCCCTACCAGGCGGAGGTCAACGACGAGACCCTCAGCTCCTACCCCCGTAGTCCCGCCGCCGATCTGCTCACCCTCCTGCTGAGCCGCACCCCCGACACCCGCGCCTACCTACGGGCCCTGAACCAGCCGTCGTCGTGGGAGTACATGGCTCGAGTGCTGAAGCAACTGGAGGTGGACGCCCGTCACCTGCCCGGCGCCGACGTGTTGCGGATCCTCAACTCCGCCGGTGTTTGGGGGTGGGACCCCAACCGGCTGGAGAACGTCCTGCGCGTCCTGCGCGACCGGCCGGACACCGACCCGGAGGTGCTGGCGGAGATGGAGGAGCTGCTAGTCCGCTGGGAGGCAAAGGACAAGGCGGGTTTCTGGCCCCTCTCCGATTTTGAGGTCTCCCCCGTGGGCCCTGGCGATGTCGCGGGCGATGGGCAGCCCGAGCCCACTCCCCCCAGTATCACGTGACCTGGTCGTGTCCAGCCGAGTGAACCGCTCGAACACGGTCTCCCGCATGTCCTCAGGAATCCCGGGCCCGTCGTCCGACACCTCCAGCAACGCCTCGTCCCCCCGCCGGCACACCGACACCCGCACCCGCGTGTCCCCGTACCGATCGGCGTTGGACAGCAGGTTGGTGAACAGCCGGGCCAGCCGCAGCCGATTCCCCCGGACGAACACGCACGGTTCGAGGCTCAGCGTGACCGGCAGCCGCCCGGGCCGGCGCCCCACCTCCTCCTCGACCATCCGCCCCAGGTCGATGCGCTCCTGCCGGATGTCGCCGCCGGCGTCCAGCCGCGCCATCAGCAGCAGGTCCTGCACGATGTCGGACAGCCGCCGCGCGTCGTTCAGCGCGGCCCGCCAGTCCTCGGAGGTACGCTCCTCCATCCCCGCCTCCAGCCGCACCATCAGTGCCGTGATCGGCGTGCGCAGCTCGTGGGAGGCGTCGGAGACGAACCGGCGGTGCCTGGCCACGGCGTCCTCCAGCCGGGCGAGCGTGTCGTTGACGGTCGTGGCCAGCTCGGCCACCTCGTCCTCGGTGCCGGGCACCTCGATGCGCCGGCTCAGGTCCTCGGCGCTGATCCGCTCCAGGCCGCTCCTGATCCGCTCGACGGGGGCCAGGACGTGGCCGACCCCGTACCAGGCGCCCCAGCCCATCAGCGCCAGCAGCACGCCGGAGGCGCCGAACAAGAGCGCGGCGATGTAGGACGACTCCAGTTGGAACGGCTCGCGGATCGCGGCGTAGGCCACCACCGACCCGTACGCGGTGGCGCGGTTGCTGGTGCCCACGACCACCAGGCAGCCCTCGGGCAGGCACACCCGGGAGCTGACCCGCGAGTCGCCGCCCTCGGGCCGCTCCAAGGTGAGCGGCGGCCGGCCGGCCAGCCCGGCGCTGGCCGCCACCACCTCGCCCTTCAGGTTGACGACCTGCAGCAGGCCGACGCCCGCCTGCGGCGGGATCGGCCCGGTGAACCTGCGGTCGTCGATGAGCGTGGTGATGCGCCGGCTGGCCTCGTCCGCCTGGTCGACGATTCGGTCCCTGGCCCGCGACGGGTACAGGAGCGAGATCGCCGTCGCCCCGCTCAGCAGCAGGATGCCGAACACGACCACCGTCGCGACCGTCATCCTGCACCTGATGGACCGACAGTGCGTCATGCGTCACACTGTGCCACTTTCATGACAAAACGCAGGTCAAACCCACACCCACCGTCAACCGTGGTAGCGGCGGTGCAGCTCGTGGACCTCCTCCGTCAGCTCGGGCACCGGGCCCTCGACGACGACCCCGGGGGCGATCTCGTTGACCGGCAGCGAGCGGACGGGCGCGGCGGGGACGCCCAGCTCGCGCAGCCAGCCGTCGAGCTGGGCGGAGGAGGCGACGTAGACGATGCGGCCAAGACCGACCCAGGCGTGCGCGGCGGCGCACATCGGGCAGTGCTCGCCCGAGGTGTAGACGGTGGCCTCGGCCCGCTGCTCGGGCGTCAGGTGCTCGGCCGCCCAGCGGGCGAGCGCGAACTCCGGATGCCGGGTGCGGTCTCCGGTCGCCACCCGGTTGTGGTCCTCGGCCAGGGCGGCGCCGTCGCCGGAGACCAGTACCGAGCCGAACGGCTCGTCACCCAGCTCCAGGGCCCGGGTGGCCAGCTCGACGCAGCGGCGCAGGTGCGGCAGCTCGGATTGCTCGATCATGGATTCACCATCTCAAACGTGTGTGCGACCGCCGCACGAGCGGGAAACGGTCCGCCGGAAGTGCACGATCTTTCACGTTTGCGCACGTCACATACGGAAACCCCACCGTGAGGCCACAGAAAATCGGTTGATCCCACGTATTAGCCTAGAAGGGATGCCTCCCGATACGCACAAACCTCGCCGTCCCCTGCTCTCCTCCAACTCACTGTGGCGGATGAAGTCCTACCTCCGCCCCTACGTCACCAGATTGATCGTCATCTGGCTGACGGCGATCGCCGGAATCGCCACCGTCATCTCATTCCCTCTCATCATCGAGAGAGTCATCGACGGGCCCGTGCAACACGGTGACCCCGGCGGGCTGTTCCCCCTCGGGCTGCTCGCGATCGGCGTCGGCGCCCTGGAGGCGCTGCTGATCCTGTTCCGGCGCTACATGCAGGTCCGTCCGGTGCTCGGCCTGGAGACCGCGCTCCGCGACGACCTGTACGAGCACCTGCAGCGCCTGCCCATGGGCTTCCACGGAGACTGGCAGTCAGGGCAGCTGTTATCACGGGCGACCACCGACCTGTCGACGATCCGCCGCTTCCTCGGCTTCGGCATGCTCTTCCTGGTCATGAACGTGCTGCAGGTCGGCGCGGTCACCGTGCTGCTGCTGAACAAGTACTGGCCGCTCGGGCTGTTGGTGCTGGCCTCGGTCGTGCCGATCGTGTGGACCTCGCTGCGCTTCGAGAAGCGCTACATCAGAATCTCCCGCCAGGTCCAGGACCAGCAGGGCGACCTCGCCACGCTCGTCGAGGAGTCCGCGATCGGCATCCGCACGATCAAGGCGTTCGGCCGCCGCCACCACGTCTACGACCAGTACGACGACGCCGCGCTCAAGGTGTACGGCACGTCGATGGACAAGGTGCGCCTGTCGGCCAAGTTCTTCTCCTTCCTGGAGATCATCCCCAACGTCACGCTGGCCCTGGTGGTGCTGCTCGGCGCGCTGGCGGTCGGCCAGGGCGCCCTGACGCTGGGCGCGCTGGTCGCCTTCACCACGCTGATGCTGCAGCTCGTCTGGCCCGTGGCCAGCCTGGGCTACCTGCTGGCCATGGCCCAGGAGGCGATGACCTCCGCCGACCGGCTCATGGAGGTCATGGACACCGTCCCGGCCATCGAGGGCGGCACCGGCACCATCGAGGAGCCGCGCGGCCACCTGCGCTTCGAGGGCGTCGGCTTCCGCTTCGCCGACTCCGAGGAGCCGGTGCTGCGTGACGTCTGGCTGGAGGTGCGGCCGGGCGAGACCGTGGCCATCGTGGGCGCGACCGGGGCGGGCAAGACCACCCTGACCGCGCTGGTGCCGCGCCTGCTCGACCCCACCTCGGGCCGGGTCACGATCGACGGCCACGACGTGCGCGACCTCGACCTGAAGACGCTGCGCTCGGTGGTGGCGACGGCGTTCGAGGAGCCCACGCTGTTCTCGATGAGCGTGCGCGAGAACCTCATGCTCGGCCGGCTCGACGCGACCGAGGAGGAGCTGGCGCAGGCCATCCAGACCGCGCAGGCCATGTTCGTCTACGACCTGCCGTGGGGCCTCGACACCCGGATCGGCGAGCAGGGGCTGTCCCTGTCCGGCGGCCAGCGGCAGCGGCTCGCCCTGGCCAGGGCGGTGCTGAGCAAGCCGCGCGTCCTCGTGCTCGACGACACGCTGTCGGCGCTCGACGCCGAGACCGAGGCCCTGGTGGAGGAGGCGCTGCGGCACGTGCTGCGCGAGGCGACCGGCATCGTCGTCGCCCACCGCGCCTCCACCGTGCTGCTGGCCAACAAGGTCGCGCTGCTGCGTGACGGCACGATCACCCATGTCGGGCAGCACCGCGAGCTGCTGGCCCGGGTGCCCGAGTACCGGGAGCTGCTGGCTCAGGACGCCGACTTCGACGACGCCTCGGAAGGAGCACTGCGATGACCACGACAGCTCCGGAGAAGGGCGGCGACTGGCGCGGCGTCGCCTCCGAGGATCAGGACGAGCTGCCGCAGAAGGTGTCCGTGCTGCTGCGGTCGCGGTCACGGCGGCTGCTCGGCGACCTGCTGCGGCCGTACCGGAAGAAGATCGCGCTGCTCGTCCTGATCATCGTGACCTCCAACGCGGCCGGGCTGTCGATCCCGTTCCTGGTCTCGGTGGGGATCGACGAGGGCATCCCGCCGATCGTGTCCGGCTCGGGCGCCACGGTCCTGGTGACGGTGGTCGGGGTGATCCTGGCCGCCGCGATCATCCAGGCGTTCACCCGGCAGGCGTTCCTCGGGCTGATGGGCTCGATCGGCCAGAACATCCTGCTGGAGCTGCGCCGCAGGGTGTTCGACCACTTCCAGCGGCTGTCGCTGAGCTTCCACGAGGGCTACACCTCCGGCCGGGTCATCTCCCGGCTGACCTCCGACATCGAGGCCATCGCCGAGCTGGTGCAGTCGGGGTTCGACGCGCTGGTCAAGGCGGTGCTCACGCTGGTCGGCACGGCGGTGCTGCTGCTCATCCTGGACGTGCACCTGGGTCTGGTGGCGCTGGTCCCGCTGCCGCTGCTGCTGCTGTTCACCAAGTGGTTCCAGCGGCAGTCGGCCATCGTCTACCGGCGCACCCGCGAGGCGGTCGCCCTGGTGATCGTGCACTTCGTGGAGTCGATGATCGGCATCCGCGCGGTGCAGGCGTTCCGCAGGGAGCCGCGCAACCAGGAGATCTTCAAGCAGCTGAACGACGACTACCGGGCCGCGAACGCGCGCAGCATGTACCTCGGCGCGACGTTCATGACCGGGGTCAGGCTGATCGGCAACATGACGATCGGCGCCGTGCTGCTCTACGGCGGCTACCTGGCTCTGCACGGCGAGGTCAACATCGGCGTGCTGGCCGCGTTCCTGCTGTACCTGCGCCAGTTCTACGAGCCGATGCAGGAGATCAGCCAGTTCTACAACACGCTGCAGTCGGCCGGCGCGGCGCTGGAGAAGCTCTCGGGCGTGCTGGAGGAGGAGCCCTCGGTGCCCGAGCCGCGCGAGCCGGCGTCGCTGCCGCAGGGCAGGGCGCGCGGCAAGGTGCGCTTCGACGGCGTCGAGTTCGCCTACGTCAAGGAGATGCCGATCCTGCCCCGCCTCGACCTGACCATCCCGGCGGGTCAGAGCGTGGCGCTGGTCGGCGCGACGGGCGCGGGCAAGACCACGCTGGCCAAGCTGATCTCCCGCTTCTACGACCCGACCGAGGGCGCCGTGCTGCTCGACGGCGCCGATCTGCGCACGCTCGACGAGCCGACGCTGCGCCAGGCCGTGGTCATGGTGACACAGGAGAACTTCCTGTTCAGCGGTACGGTCGCGGACAACATCAGGTTCGGCCGCCCCGACGCCACCGACCGCCAGATCCGCGAGGCGGCCAAGGCCATCGGCGCCCACGAGTTCATCTCGGGCCTGCCCGACGGCTACGACACCGAGGTGGGCAAGCGCGGCGGCCGCATGTCGGCCGGGCAGCGGCAGCTGGTCGCGTTCGCCAGGGCGTTCCTGGCCGATCCGGCCGTGCTGATCCTCGACGAGGCGACCTCCAGCCTCGACGTGCCGAGCGAGCGGCTGGTGCAGCGGGCGTTGCGGACGATCCTGGCCGACCGGACGGCGCTGATCATCGCGCACCGGCTGTCGACCGTGGAGATCGCGGACCGGGTGCTGGTGATGGAGCACGGGCGGATCGTCGAGGACGGCCCGCCCGACCAGCTCATCGCCGCCTCGGGGCGCTTCGCCGGGCTGCACCGGGCGTGGCTGGAGAGCCTGAGCTAGCGTCGCGGTGAGCGAGCGTGGCCAGATGGCCAGATGGTCGCGGTGATCGGCCGCGCAGGCGTGCCCGTCAGGAGCGGGCACGCCTGCCGGCCGTCGGTACTTACCAGTACAGCGGTTTGCGCACCGGGGTGAGCAGCGGCGTCGCGTCGGGCGCGGGCGGCTCGGCCGGTGGGATCAGCTCCGGATGGCGCGACAGGTAGCCGTCCGGGAACATCGTGACGTCCTGGCACCCGCACTGCGGGCAGTTGACGCCCGCCGACGGCGGCGCGGCGGGAAGGCCACGCCGCAGCCAGATCTCCCCCGTGTTTCCGTGGTCGTTCTCGAAGTGCCTGACGACGTAGTCCTCCTGCCAGACGTGCCAGCAGTGGCGGCACTCGAAAGGCACGCTTCTGTGTACTTCTTCCACGAGGTCACCCCCTGCTTCGAGTGTCCGTCCCCTTCCCGGCTTCCCGCAAGCGGCCTTACCGAACACTGACGAGCGCGAGCGGCCGCACCGGACGCCGAGCCTTACCGGACGCCGAGTCTCACCGGACGCCGAGTCTCACCGGACGCCGAGCCTCACCGGACGCCGAGCCTCACCGGACGCCGAGTCTCACCGGACGCCGAGTCTCACCGGACGCCGAGTCTCACCGGACGCCGACGACGAAGGCGATGGCGCCCGCGACCACGCTCAGCGTGCCGAGCCAGGCGAAGACCGCGTCGAGTCCCGCGTCCAGCGGCCGTCCGGCGTGCAGCGCCGCCTGCACGCGGCGGAAGCGCAGTCTCGTCCTGATCAGCAGCACGCCGCCGCAGAGCGCGGCCAGGGCGAAACCGGCGATCGCGAACGCGGGCAGGGCATGCCGCAGGGCCAGCCCGGTCGCCGCCAGGCCGCCCGTGGACAGGGCCACGGCCGTGCGCACCCAGGCCAGCCGGGTGCGCTCGCTCTGCAGGCCCTCGTCCCAGATCTTCTCGCTGCCGGGCACCGGTCAGCCGGACACGACGATGAGGACCAGGGCGGCCACGGCCACGGCCGCGACGCCGTAGCCGAAGACGGCCGCGAGGGCGGGCGGAGGCAGCGGCGCCCGCTGCCGCAGGGCGCGCTGGATGTTACGCCAGCGGGGGTAGGCCATGCCGGCCGCCAGCGCCGAGAGGGTGACCAGCACGACGGCCAGCGTCGTGCGGATCCACGGGACGAACACGTCGGAAGGCAGCGCCGCCATGGCCACCCCGCCCGCGCTGAGCGCCAGCGCCGTGCTCAGCCAGGTGAGGAAGGTGCGTTCGTTGGCCAAGGTGAAACGCGGGTCGGGTTCCATAGGAGAAACGGTAATTCGTCACCATTTCCCCTAGAGAAGGCGGGATTCTCCCGGACGGCTTCAGGCTCAGGTGCAGGCCTGGGTGATCTTCTCCACGTACGCGGCCCCGTCGGTGCCGACCTTCTGCACGGCGTCGACCGCGTCGTTGGCGTCCTTGACGGTGATGCCGGTCAGCGTGGCGGCCAGGTTGTCGGAGGCTTCCTTGATCGTGGTGTTGGCGGCCTTGTCGGAGACGTCGTTGAGCTTGGTCGCCGCGTCGTCGAGCGCCTTGTCCATGGCCTGCGGGTCGTTGGTCAGCTTGGCGATCTCGGCGCCCAGCTCGGCGACGATCTTGGGTGCCTCCAGGCAGGCCTGGGCCTTGTCGATGGTGCTGTTGACCTCGCTGCAACCGGCGGCGAGGACACACGAGGCGAAGAGGGCCAGGGGCACGAACCGGCTTCTGTAGTGAGGCATGATTCGACCCTACCCAAGGGTATGGCCACGTGCTGTGAACGATCGGCTCAGGATAGCGACCGTAGCCATCCGGTGAGGAGCCGGTTGACCTCGTCCGGGCGCTCCTGCTGCACCCAGTGGCCGCAGCCGTCGAGCAGGTGCGCGCCCGACAGGCCGGGCAGCGTCCTGGGCAGGGCCTCGATGGCGCCGCCCATCCACGACGTGGTGGGGTCGAGCTCCCCGCCGACGAACAGCGCCGGCCGCGTGATCGCCGCGCCGTCCCACGCGGCGAGGTCCTCCCAGTCGCGGTCCAGGTTGCGGTAGCGGTTGAGCGCCCCGGTCAGGCCCGTACGCTCGAACTCGCCCGCGTAGACGTCGAGGTCGGCCTCGGTGAGCCAGGCCGGCCTGACGCCCTCGGGGAAGCGGTCGCGCAGCCGCCCGCCGGGCCGGACGCGCCAGGCGCTGTCGCCCATCGTGTCGCCCGACAGGCTGGCGTAACAGCCGGCCAGCCAGCCGCGCACGTCGGGCTCGATCTCGGCCTCGGCCCGCCCGGGCACCTGGAAGTAGCTGACGTAGAACTCCTCGTCGCCGCCCATCCTGGCGAACCCGTCGGTGGGGCGGCGGGGGCCGCGCGGCGCGTACGGGACGCTGAGCAGGCCGACCGCGCGGAAGAGGTCGGGCCGCAGCAGGGCGGAGTTCGCGGCGATCGGCGAGCCCCAGTCGTGCCCGACGATCACGGCGGAGCGCTCGCCCAGCGCCCGGACGACGGCGGCGTTGTCGGCGACGCAGGCCAGCATCCGGTAGTCCACGACGCGGGCCGGCTTGGACGAGCGGCCGTAGCCGCGCACGTCCACGGCCGCCGCCCGGAACCCGGCCGCGGCGAGCGCGGGGAGCTGGTGGCGCCACGAGTACCACGACTCGGGGAAGCCGTGCACCAGCAGCACCAACGGGCCGCTGCCCTGCTCGGCCACGTGGATCCGGCCTCCCGGCACCTCGACGAGCCGATGCGTGATCTCGGACATCTCCACCTCTCCCTGCCTCAGCGCGTGCACCCAGCACTATGGCGCGCGCCCGGCGGCCCGCGCCAATCACGTTGCCGTTACGGCAAAGAAGTCCGCTGATCCAGGTTGACCTGCGGTCATTCCGGATCCGATATGAGTTCTTTCGCGATATCGCTATTAGACATCGGCCGAGGGCATCTGCTTTGCTCCTGCCCTCCGGATCCCGATCGACGAAAGCAAGGACTACGTATGCGCAACCTCCGCTGCCCCGCCGCCCTGCGGGCGACCGCGCTGACGGTCTCCCTCCTGGCGGGCGCCGCCCTCGCCTCCGCCCCTGCCACTGCGGCGGCGACGGCGCCCGCAGCGCAAGCGGCACCGTCGGGTGAGGCTCAGGTCAAGAAGGAGCTGCGGGCGCTCGAAGCGTCGTTCGACGGCCGCATCGGCGCGTACGCCATCGACACCGCCAGCGGCAGGACCCTGGCCTACCGGTCAGGTGAGCGTTTCCCGCTGCTGTCCACGTTCAAGGCGATGGCCTGCGCGGCGGCGCTGCACCGGGCCCGCACCAGCGAGCCTGGCCTGATGGACAAGGTGGTCAAGTGGACCGCCGCGGACCTCAAGCCCAACTCGCCGACCACGGAGAAGCACGTCAAGGACGGCCTGACGGTCGCCAAGCTGTGCCAGGCGGCCATCACCCTGAGCGACAACACCGCGGGCAACATGGTGCTCAAGCAGATCGGCGGGCCGGCCGGGCTGACGCGGTACTTCCGTACGCTCAAGGACCCGGTCTCGCGCCTCGACCGCTGGGAGACCGAGCTCAACGACTGGGCGCCCAAGGACAGGCGCGACACCACCACGCCCGCCGCCATCGCCCGCGACCTGCGCGCGGTCACCGCCGGCGGCGCGCTGAACCCGAAGGACCGCGAGCGGCTCAACGGCTGGCTGATCGCGACCGAGACCGGCGGCGCCCGCATCCGCGCCGGTCTGCCGAAGACCTGGACGGTCGGCGACAAGACCGGCACGAACACCGAGATCGGCGCCGGCAACGACATCGCCGTCGTCTGGCCCGCCGGCCGCAAGGCCGCCCCGATCATCCTGGCCGTCTACACCAACCGCGAATCCGCCGGCGCCGTCACGAACGACGCGGCCATCGCGCGTGCCGCCACCATCCTGGCCCGCGGTCTCGGCAGGCTCTGATGGGACGACGGGGGACGAAGATCGCACGCCTGGCCGCGGCGGGGGCCGCGGCCGGCGTTCTGGTGGCGGCCATCGTGATCCCGGCCGTGGGGGGCGCCGGGGCCGGGTTCGTGGCGGCGGCCGAGGAGGTGAACCTCGCGCCCGCCGACCTGACCGAGCCGCCGCCGGCCGAGGTGACGATCGTGCGGGACGCCAAGGGCGGCGAGATCGCCCGGTTCTACGAGGAGTACCGCGAGGTCGTCGGCTTCGACGAGATCTCGCCGGTGATGAAGACGGCGATCGTGGCGATCGAGGACTTCCGCTTCTACCAGCACGGGGCGATCGACATCGAGGGCACGCTGCGCGCGCTCGCCACGAACCTGCGCTCCGGCGGGGTGAGTCAGGGCGGGTCCAGCATCACTCAGCAGTACGTCAAGCAGGTGCTGTTCAACGCGGCCACCACGGACGAGGATCGCCACGCGGCCCTGGAGGCGAGCTACGCGCGCAAGCTGAACGAGCTGCGGTACGCGATGGGCATCGAGGAGAAGTACACCAAGGACCAGATTCTTGCGAAATATCTGAACATCGCGTACTTCGGCGCGAGCGCGTACGGGGTGGAGGCGGCGGCCAAGCGCTTCTTCGGCACGCACGCGGCCGACCTGACCCTGCCGCAGGCGGCCACGCTGGCCGGCGCCGTCCAGGACCCGAACGCCACGGACCCCAACCTGGGCCGGGCGCAGCGCGACCGCCTGCTCAAGCGGCGCAACGTCGTCCTGGACCGGATGGCCGAGCTGGGCGAGATCACCGCGGATCAGGCGGCCGAGGCCAAGGCGGCCAAGCTCGGGTACAAGGGCACTCGCCTGCCCGGCGGCTGCGAGTCCAGCAAATATCCGTATTTTTGTCTTTATGTCCGCCAGGAGATTCTCCGCAATCCCGACTTCGGCCCCACCGCCGAGGCTCGGCTGGCCAGGCTCAACCGCGGCGGCCTGACGATCACGACCACCCTCGACCCCGGCATGCAGGCGGCCGCCGAGCAGGCCGTCGCCCGTTACGTGCACCCCTCCGACTCGCCGGTCGCGGCCCAGGCCCTGGTCCAGCCCGGTACGGGGGCGATCAGGGCGATGGCGGCCAGCCGGCGGTACGGGACGAAGGCGGCCAGGAACGAGATCTCGTACAACGTGGTCGCCGACACCGCGCACGGGGGCGGCATCGGGTTCCAGTCCGGCTCGACCATGAAGACGTTCACCCTGATTACCGCGCTGAAGCAGGGCATGAAGCTGGACGACGGGCTGGCAGCGGGGGCGGGTTACCGGGCGCCGTCGTACGCGACGTTCAAGAACTGCGCCGGACAGAGCATCGGCGACCCCGGCCACACCGTCACCAACGACGAGGGCTCCCCCGGCTGGAAGACGCTGCGCAGCGGCACCTGGAACTCGGTGAACACGTTCTTCATGGAACTGGAGGAGCGGGTCGGGCTCTGCGAGACGGTCAAGACGGCCAAGTCCCTGGGCGTGCGGCGGGCCGACGGGAAGAAACTGCAGGAGTACGAGACATTCACGCTCGGCATCAACGAGAGCGACCCGGTCACCATCGCGACCGCGTACGCGGCCATCGCGGCGCGGGGCGAGTACTGCGCGCCCATGGCCGTCACCCGGATCACCGGCCGCGACGGCGAGAGCACCCGTTACCGGCCCAAGTGCCGCCAGGCCCTCGACCCGGCCGTCGCGGACGCCACCGCCGAGGTCCTGTCGGGCGTGTTCACCAAGGGCACCATGCGCGGGGTCGGCGGCCTGGGCCGGGACGCGGCCGGCAAGACGGGCACCACGGACGACTACGCCTCGGCCTGGTTCGCCGGCTTCACCCCCGACCTGGCCGGCGCGGTGAGCCTCGGCGACCCCCGGGGCTCGCAGCGGTACAAGCTGACCGGGGTGACGATCGGCGGGCGGTACTACGGGTCGGTGCAGGGGGCGAGCATCCCCGGCCCGATCTGGCGGGACACGATGCTGTCGGCGCTGCGCGGGGTGCCTCCCACGGCGTTCACCCCGGTGGATCAGGCCCGCTTCGGGGGCTGCGCCGAGAGCTGCCGCCCGGAGAAGCAGGACCCTGAACCGACCCCTCTGGGGACCGCCACGCCCGAAACGCCCACCACGGGGGCACCCGTCACGGAGACGACCGCCCCGGCGGCGGAGACCCCGGAGATGACTCTGGACCCCGGCGACATCCTCAACTGACCGCCGACCGCGTCGGGGCGGGGCAGGCGATCAACGCGGCCGGCGTGCCGCCCGCGCCGGGGCGGGCGACCGACCCGCCTCGGCCCGGCGCCCTCCGGCTCGCGTCGTGTGGCGGCGTTCTCCGGCGCGCGGGGTGAGCGGGGGTCGGCCGGGGGCGCGTATCGTACAGCGTGACCTGCATCCTGCTCGTCGAGGACGACGACGTCATCCGCAAGACCGTCTCCATGGCGCTCGGACGCTACGGTTACCAGCTCGACACCGCCGCCGACGGGCTGAGCGGGCTGGAGGCGTTTCGCGGTGGCGGGCACGATCTGCTCGTGCTCGACGTGATGCTGCCCGAGCTGGACGGCATCAGCCTGTGCCGCCGGGTCAGGGAGTCCAGCCAGGTGCCGATCCTGATGATGTCGGCGCGGGGCGACTCGCTGGACGTGGTGTCCGGGCTGGAGGCGGGAGCCGACGACTATGTGGTCAAACCGGTCGACATCCCGGTGCTGGTGGCCCGGATCAGGTCGGTGCTGCGCCGCGCCGCCGCCCCGGCGGAACCGTCCGGCGGGCCGTCGTCCGGCGGGGCCTCGTCGGGTGGGGCCTCGTCCGGCGAGGCATCGTCCGGTGTGCTGAGGTTCGGCGAGCTGAGCGTGGATCCGGCCGCGCTGGAGGTGCGGCTCAGCGGGCGACTGGTCGAGCTGGCCCCGACCGAGATGCGGCTGCTGCTGGAGTTCGCCGCGCATCCGGGCATCGTGCTGGAGCGGGCCACGCTGCTGCGCGAGGTGTGGGACTACGGCTGGGACGGTGACAGCCGTGTCGTCGACCTGTGCGTGCAACGGCTGAGGAAGAAGATCGGCGCGGACCTGATCGAGACCGTGCGCGGATTCGGCTACAAGCTGCGCAGGTCATGAGACGGCGAACTGAGCGGGTCGTGAGACCGGGGTCGTTGCCAGGGCCGTCGTGGTGGACGGTGGCGGGGTCGTTGCCGGGATCGGCGCCATGGAAGGTGGCGGGGTAGGTGCCAGGGTCATTGCGGTGGAAGGTGGCGGCGCTGATCACGGTGGCCTGTTGCGCCGTCGCTGCCGTGGTCGGGGTGCTGGTGCACCGGATGACGTTGGAGCGCACGATGCGGCTGGGCGAAGGCCGGGCGCTGACGGACGTGGCCACGGTCGCGGCGCAGTACCGGACGGGCGCCGCCCCCGAGCAGCCCGTCCCGTGGACCGACTGGATCCGGGATCCGGCCGAGCTGCCCGCGGCCTTGCGCGCGCGGCTCCCCGCCGAGTCCCCCACCGAGTCCTCCACCGGGTCTCCCACCCGATCGCCCACCGACTCGCCGGCCTGGACGCCCGACGGGTCAGCCGTCACCTGGTACGACGACCAGAAGCCGGATCAGCCGTGGATGTGGGCGGCGCTGCGGGTGCAAGGCGGGTTCGTCGCCACGTCCAAGATCGACATGAGCTCGGACCTCGCGGGCCTGCGCGCACTCGACCGCGCCATGGTACTGGCCGCGCTGACCGCGCTCGCCGTGGTGGTACCGCTCTCGGCCCTCCTCGCCGAGCCGGCCAATCGGCGACTACGCCGGGTCGCCGTCACCGCCCGCCGGATCGCAGCCGGCGACCTGGACGCCCGCGTCGCCACAGCGAAGAGGGACGATTCGGAAGACCCGGACGAGATCGCCACGGTCAAGGGGCGGGGGCCCGGTCGGCGGGACGGGGTAGGCGCGACGAAGCGGCCCGGCCGGGGGGACGAGATCGCTGACATCGCCGTCGCCGTGGACTCGATGGCGGCGAGCCTGCAGCACCGCCTGCTGGCCGAGCAGCGGTTCACCGCCGACGTCGCGCACGACCTGCGCACCCCCATCATGGGCCTGGTCGCCGCCGTCGAGTTGCTGGACGAGGGTGAGGCGGCCGACCTGGTACGCGACCGCGTACAGGTACTGCGCTCCCTGGTCGAGGACCTGCTCGAAGTGTCCAGGCTGGACGCGGGCGCCGAGGTGGCCGATCACGTACGGGTGCCGCTGGCCGAGCTGGCGGCGCAGTCCGCGGCCCGGGTGGGCGTCGAGGCACGGGTGGTGATCCCGGACGGCGGCGAGCCGGTCGCCGTGACCGATCCGCGCCGTCTGGACCGGATCGTGGCCAACCTCGTGCTGAACGCCCGCCGCCACGGCGAGCCCCCGGTGCTGATCACCGTACGGGACCACCTGGTCGAGATCCGCGACCACGGCCCGGGTTACCCGCAGGAACTGCTGGCCGAGGGCCCGCGCCGCTTCCGCACCGGCGCCGCCGAACGCGGCCGGGGACACGGTCTCGGGCTCACGATCGCGCTGGGCCAGGCGGGTGTCATCGGCACGGAGCTGTCCCTGGCCAACGCCGAGGACGGCGGCGCGCTGGCCACCCTCCGTCTCCCCCGCCGGGATCCGGGCACCTCCTGATACAGGGTTGATACACGATCAAGCCGGTCCGGAGACACGGTCACGACGGGACGAACACATGGGCGGCGCAGCATGGCCGCCATGTCACGTTCATCCGCGTTCAAGCTGCCGGTCCGGCTGCCGCGCCTGCTGCCGGTCCTGACCGTCGTCCTGCTCGCGGTGAGCGGCCTGGCCGGCTGCGGAGCCGTGCCGCACGTCGCCGGCGCGACCGTCTCCGGCGTGTCCCTGCCATGGCCGGGCGAGGGGCAGGCGGCGGTCGAGGTGGAGGGGCTGGGCAGCCTGGGCGTCAGCGGCGAGGCGGAGCCGGTGCCGATCGCCAGCGTGACGAAGGTCATGACCGCGTACGTGATCCTGCGCCGCCACCCGCTGAAGCCCGGCGAGGACGGCCCGCTGGTCGAGGTGGACCGGACGGCCGCGGACGAGTCGTACTCGGGGCAGGAGTCCACCGTGCCGCTCCTTGAGGGGCGGCGGATCCGGCTGCGCCGCCTGCTGGAGCTGATGCTGGTGCCGTCGGGCAACAACGTGGCCCGCCTGCTGGCCCGCTGGGACGCCGGTTCGGAGGAACGCTTCGTCTCGCGGATGAACGCCGCCGCCCGCCGCCTGGGCATGGCCGCCACCATGTACACGGGAGCCAGCGGCAACGAGGACAGCACCGTCAGCACCGCCGCCGACCAGCTCGTGCTGGCCGGGGCGGCGATGCGCGACCCGGTGTTCCGTGCGGTGGTGGCGCAGGGCGACGCCGCCGTGCCGGGCGACGTCAGAAGGCTGCCCAACACGAACGCGCTGCTGAACCGGCACGGCGTCGTCGGCATCAAGACCGGCTCGGGCACGGCCGCAGGGGGCAACCTGATGTGGGCGTCCCGGGTGCGGGGCCGCCTGGTGCTGGGGGTGATCCTGGGTCAGGCGGCTGGAAGTGACCCGGTCACCGGCAAGACGGCCGCGCTGGAGGCGGGGGCGAGGATGAGCGCGGCGGTCGAGCGGTGGCTGCTCGAAACGACGACGGCCCAGGCCCACCCCGGCTCAGGGGCGGGCGCGGCGGCGGGCGATCCGGCTCACAAGTGAGCGCGGCGGCGGCTCACCCGTCTCGCGGGCGAGCGCGCCACCGCACAGCGCCACCGCACAGCGCCACAGCCCAGCGCCACCGCCCGGCAAGCGCCGCCGAGCGGCTACAGCTTGGTGTAGCAGGGCCCGTCGAACGTGTACGCCTGCGCCGTCGGCCCCACGAAGAAGTCCTTGGCGATCGTCACCCCCGTCGTCGCCTTGTCGTCCACCTTGTTGATCAACGTCTGCCGGAACACGGACGCCCCGCTGGCGTCGGCGTAGTTCCCCGCCTCGGGCGGCAGCATGCCCTCGTAGTCCACGCTGGTGAGCGTCTTCACCGCGGCGAGCAGCCCCTTCCTGCTGATGTCCCCGCCGGCGACCATCTTGTCCAGGGCGGCCTTCATCGGGTACGCCCACGCCCACCCCGAGGTGTAGCCGTCGTTCGGGGTCACGCCAGGCAGGGCATCGCGCATCGCCTTGTGGCCGGGGGTGTCGGCGTCCCAGGGCTTACCGGGGGCCGACTGCTCGTACAAGGCCTTCAGCGCGGGCGCGGCCGGCGACTGGAGAAGGGCGGGGTTCCAGGTGGGGCCGGTGCCGATGAAGCGGCCCTTGTAGCCGGCCGCCGCCGTCTGTCCGACGATCGTGGCGGCGTCCGCCGGGCCGGTGGTCAGGATGACCAGGTCGGGCTTGTTCTTGGTGATCTCGGTGATGGCCCGGCCCTGCTCGGTCGCGCCGGACGGCGTCTCGACGCTGGTGAACGTCAGCTTGTTGCGCTCGGCGGCCACCTTGGCGCCGGCCGCGGCGTCCGCGCCGTAGTCGCCGGCCAGGTGCACGGCCATGACCGACTTCGGCTTGTACGTCTCCACCGCGTAGTCCACCGAGTTCATCGCCTCCACGCAGTAGTTGGAGCCGGTCTCGATGATGACGTCCTCGAACTCCCAGGCCGAGGTCCAGGAGGCGGGGGCCGCGACGATGGAGTTCGCCTTGAGGTCGCCGATGATGGCGGCCGTGGTGGGCGAGCCGAGCGTCTGGGCCAGGCCCAGCACCTGGTCCTTGATCTCGTTGTAGACCTGCCGGTGCACCTCCGGGTTGTACTTGTTGTCCTTGACGTACCGGGTGACGTCCACCTCGTACCGGCCGCCGATGCCGCCCGCCTTGTTGACCCGGGCCCAGAACGCCTTCTGGGCGTCGGTGATCGGCACGGCCAGCGCGGCGAAGGGGCCGGAGGTGAGGTCGGAGACCGTGCCGAGGTAGATGCAGCCCTTCTTGGTGTCGACGGCGGACGGGCACGGTTCGGTGGTGACGCCCGGAGCCTGGGCGCCGCCCTTGCTGCCCTCGTCGTCCCCCCGGATGACGCCGCACGCGGACAGAAGGGCCACTATGGCGATACTCACCAGCACATAGCGACTCTTCATCAGGAATCCCTTCTGATCAGTACGAGAAAGGCCAGGACTTCCAGTAGTTGCGGACCCGGATCCACAGGCCGAACAGGCCCCGGGGCTCGAAGATGAGGAACAGCACGATCAGCAGCCCGTACAGGACGGTCTCGACCTGGAACACGTTCGGCGTCTGCGTGGTGTCGCCGCTGATGAACGGCACCAGCGCCGGCAGCGACCTGGTCACCGGCTGCAGCAGCGAGATGAACAGCGCGCCCGCGATGGCCCCCGACACCGTCGCCACCCCGCCGATCAGCACCATCGCGATGAACTGCACCGACAGCAGCAGGTTGAACGAGCCCGGCTCGACGTAGCCGGAGATCGTGTAGAGCAGGCCGCCCGCGCAGCCCGCGTAGAAGGAGGAGATGCCGAAGGCGAGCACCTTATACCTGGTCAGCGGCACTCCGATCACCGCGGCCGCGATGTCCCGGTCGCGGATGGCGGCGAAGGCGCGGCCGACGCGGGAGCGGGCCAGGTTGCGGGCGGCCACGGCGAAGACGATCAGCAGCGCCAGCATGAGTGTGTAGAGGACCTGCTCCTTGGTGCCGAACGGCCCGTCCTGGTCGAGGCGGACGCCGAGCAGCTCGGGCACCGCCGCCTCCCGGCCGACGCCTGGGCCGCCGGTCAGTTCCTGCCACTCCTTGAAGACGTGCTCGCCGAGGAAGACCAGCCCGAGCGTGACGACGGCCAGGTAGAGGCCGCGCAACCGGCCGGCCAGCGGCGCCACCAGCACCCCGGCCGCGGCGGCGACCAGGCCGGCGGCGGGCAGCCAGATCCAGACCTCCGCGATCCCGAAGCCGATGTTCTCGCCGTCCACCGGGCCGGAGAGCGCGGCGGCGGTGTACGCGCCGATGGCCACGAAGAACGCGTGCCCGAGCGAGACCTGACCCGCGTACCCGGTGACGATGTTGAGCCCGATCGCGCCGATGGCCAGCACGTACGCCCCGGCCAGCACCTCCAGCGACCGGTCCTGCAGCAGCACCGACAGCCCGAACGCCAGCGCCACCAGCAGCAGCGTCCACAGCCGCTTGGCGGGGGTGTCGAGCAGGGCCATGTCCTGGGCGTAGGAGGTGTAGAGCAGCGGCCGGCCGCGCACCCTCCGAGACCGGCCGGTCGGTATGTCTGGGGCGACGGATGCCGCCTCTTCCCGCGTCTCGGTCATACCCGTTCGACCTCCCGGGTCCCGAACAGCCCGTACGGTTTCACCAGCAGGACGATCAGCATCACCACGTACGGCGACACGATCGCGAAGTTCTGCCCCAGCCACGGCGCGAACTCCCCCTGGTACGACTGGAACAGCGACTCCACCACCCCCACGACGAGCCCGCCGGCCACCGCGCCGCCGAGCGAGTCGAGCCCGCCCACGATGATCGCCGGCAGCGCCTTCAGCGCGATCACCCAGGTCATCTGCTCGATCCCCTGGCCGGTGCCGACGAACATGCCGGCGATGGCGGCCAGGAATCCGGCCAGGCCCCACGACAGCGCGAAGACCGCGCCCACGGAGACCCCCTGCGCCAGCGCGGTCTCCTGGTCGAAGGCCGCCGCCCGCATGGCCAGCCCGTAGCGGGTGTGGCGGAAGAAGGCGAACAGCAGCGTGACGAGCACGGCGGTGACCACCATCATGGCCAGCCAGCGCGACTGCACGACCAGCGGGCCGAGCGACACCTGGGTGAACCCCCACGGGTCGCCGACCTGGCGCACGTCCCTGCCGATGAAGCCGTTGACCACCACCCGCACGACCACGTCGATCCCGAGCGTGATGATCGCCACGACGAAGACCGGCCGGCCCACCATCGGCCTGATCGCCACCCGTTCGATCGCCAGCGCGACACCGGCGATGAGCAGCGCCGACAGCAGCACGGCCAGGTAGAAGCCGGTCACCTCGGCCAGGTAGCTGACGGCGACCGCGCCGGCCAGCATGAGGGCGGGCTGGGCGAAGCTGATCACCCGCGTGGCCTTGTAAATGATCACGAAGCCGAGCGCGAGTAACGCGTAGACCGAGCCGTTGCCCAGCCCCCTGATCACCGTCTCCAGCAGGCCCTTCACCGGGCGTACATCCCTTCGACCAGGTCCTCGAAGAGCTTGGCCACGGCCGAGCGCTTGACCTTCTGGGTGGCGGTCAGCTCACCGTCCTCGTGGTCGAGCTCCTTCGGCAGGAACGCGAACCGCTTGATCTGCTCGACGTAGGCGAAGCGGGCGTTCACCTCGGTCACGACCCCCTGGACGAGCTCCCGCACCTCCGGTTTCTCCGACAGGTCCCGATACGTCGTGTACGGCAGCCCGCGCCGCCGCGCCCACTCCCCCACCGTGTCCGCCTCGATGCCGATCAGCGCCACCAGGTACGGCCGCTGGTCCCCGACGACCACGGCCTCCTTCAGGTACGGCGACGCCTTCAGGACGTTCTCGATCTCGCTCGGCGCGATGTTCTTGCCGCCGGCCGTGATGATGATGTCCTTCATCCGGTCGGTGATCCTGATGTGCGTGCCCTCGGCCCATTCGCCCACGTCGCCGGTGTGCAGCCAGCCGTCCTCGTCCAGCACGTCCGCCGTGGCGCGCGGGTTGCGCCAGTAGCCGGCGAAGTTGCCCGGATGCCGGGTCATGATCTCGCCGGTGGCCTCGTCGATCTTCACCTCGGCGCCGGGGTGCGGCTCGCCGACCGTGCCCAGGCGAACCCGTCCTGGACGGTTGGCGGTGGCGATGGCGGTGTTCTCGCTCATGCCGTACACCTCGTGCATGGGCAGGCCGATCCCCATGTAGAACTTGAGCACGTCCGGCGCGATCGGCGCGGCTCCGGAGGCGGCGTAACGCACGCGCCGCATGCCGAGCCGCTCGCGCAGCGCGCGGTAGCAGAGCAGCCAGCCCGCCCCGTACGCGGCCCGCGTCCAGAACGTGTGCCTGCCGCCGGTGCGCACCAGCGCGGTGCCGATGCGGTCGGCCACGCGCAGCCAGAACCGGGTCAGCGCCCGCTTGACCGGCGAGGCCGACTCCAGCCTGATGTCCACCTGGGCCAGCACCTTCTCCCAGATGCGCGGCACCCCGAACAGGATCGTCGGCTGCACCTCGCGCAGGTTGGCCTGGACGGTGTCGATGGACTCGGCGAAGTTCACCTGCACGCCGGCCGCCGCGTTGAACCAGACCGTGAACGCCCGCTCGGCCACGTGGCACAGCGGCAGGTACGACAGGATGAGATCGCGTTCCGACGGCGGCGGCGAGGCGAAACCGCCGCCCTCGACCAGGACGCGTACGGCGAACTCGACGTTCGCGACGGTCAGCATCACGCCTTTGGGCGGCCCGGTGGTGCCGGAGGTGTAGATGAGCGTCATCACGTCCGACGGGCGCGCCTCAGTCATCCGGCGCTCGACGGCGCCGGGGTGCGCGGCGCGGTGCCCGGCCCCGAGGGCGAGCAGCTCGGGCCAGGACATCAGGACGTCGTCGTCGTAGCGCCCGCGGATGCCGCGCGGCTCCAGATAGACGATCCGCCGCAGCTCGGGGCACTCGCCGAGGACGGACAGCGCCTTGTCCACCTGCTCCTGGTCCTCGGCGACGAGGATCTTCGCGCCCGAGTCGGCCAGCAGGTAGGCGACCTCGGCGGACGGGTTGGTCGGGTAGAGGCCGACCGTGATGGCCCGCACGGCGACCGCGCCCAGATCGGCGTACAGCCATTCGGGGCGGTTCTCCGCGTGCACGGCCACCCGGTCGCCCGGCTCGACGCCGAGCGCGAGCAGGGCGTGCGCGACCAGCTCCACCTGCGTCCAGTACGCGCCCCAGGTGACCTCCTGCCAGATGCCGAGGTCCTTGTGCCGCATGGCGACGGCCCCGGGATCGCGCGCGGCGCGCTCGCGCACCCTCGTGACGATGGTCGCCGTGGCCTGGGCCTCGGTCCGCACGCTCATGCCGTTCCTCCCAGGTACGCCTCGATGACCGCCGGGTCCCGCTGCACCTCCACCGGGGCGCCGAGCGCGACCTGGCGGCCGAAGTCGAGCACGAGCACCCGGTCGGCCAGGTCCATGACCAGCCCCATGTCGTGGTCCACGAGCACGACGGGGATGCCCAGCTCGTCTCGGATGTCCATGACGAACCTGGCCATGTCCTCGGTCTCCTCCAGGTTCATGCCGGCCACCGGCTCGTCCAGCAGGAGCAGCTTCGGCTCCATCGCCAGCGCGCGGCCCAGCTCCACCCGTTTCTGCACCCCGTACGGGAGCAGCCGCACGGGGTGACGGCGCCACGGCTCCAGTTCGAGGAAGTCGATGATGTCCTCGACCTTGGCGCGGGCGGCCAGCTCGGCCCGGCGGGCGCGGCCGTACCAGAGCAGGGCCGACAGCGCGCCGTAGCGGAAGTGGTGGTGGCGGCCGAGCATCAGGTTGTCCAGGACCGTCAGGTTGTGGAACAGCTCCACGTTCTGGAACGTCCTGGCCATCCCCATGGCGGCGATCTCGTGCGGGCGGCGGGCCAGCAGGTCCTCGCCGAGGAACGTGACCCGGCCGCTCTGGGGCCGGTAGACGCCGGACAGCACGTTGAAGATCGAGGTCTTGCCGGCGCCGTTCGGCCCGATGATGGCCAGCAGCTCCGCCTGGCGCACCTCGAAGGAGACCCCGTCCACGGCCTTGACCCCGGCGAAGCTCAGGTGCACGTCCTCGAAGGTCAGGAGAGCCATCGCTTCCTCCGCTTGTAGTGCTTGACCTCGCGGAAGGACCGGACGGCCCCCAGGTAGAACTCCTTGATGTCCTCGTCGGCGAGCAGTTCGCCGGCCGGCTTGTCCATGACGATCTTGCCGGTCTCCATGACGTAGCCGTGGGAGGCGATGGACAGGGCCATGGTGGCGTTCTGCTCGACCAGCAGGACCGTGGTGCCCTGGCGGTTGATCTCGACGATGAGGTCGCGGACCTGGCCGACCAGTGACGGCGCCAGGCCGAGACTGGGCTCGTCCAGCAGCAGGTACTTCGGGCCCGCCATGAGCGCGCGGCCGACGGCCAGCATCTGCTGCTCGCCGCCCGACAGGTAGCCCGAGACGCTTCTGCGCCGCTCGCGCAGCAGCGGGAAGAGGCCGTAGACGCGGTCCAGGTGGGACTCGCCCGCGGTGTGGCCGCCGACTTTGAGGTTCTCCTCGACGGTCAGCTCGGCCAGGATGCGGCGGCCCTCCATCACCTGGCTCACCCCGCGGCGGACGATCTGCGCCGGCCGCAGGTGGTGGATGGGCTCGCCCTCCAGCGTGACGCCGCCCTTGGTGATCTCGCCGTCGTGCACGCCGAGCAGGCCCGAAAGGGCTCGCAGCAGGGTGGTCTTGCCGGCGCCGTTCGCGCCGAGCAGGGCCACGATCGAGCCAGGCGGGACGCGGATGCTCACGCCGCGCAGCACGAGCATCACGTCGTCGTAGACGACCTCGAGGTTGCGTACCTCAAGCACGCGCGGCTCCTCGGGATTGTGTGGCCTGTGTCACTCCCCCCGATGACCTCAATGTCCACGTTCGCCCGCCCAGCGACAAGGGCCCCGGCCGAAATTCGAACGCGACTCTCGGCCTAGGATTTCGAGTATGGCAATTTGTGAGCATCTTTCTCAGGCCGCCGACCCCGCCGCCAGGACGCCCGACGGGTGCGAGGAGTGCCTGGCCCACGACGGCCGGTGGGTCCATCTGCGCCGGTGCCTGGAGTGCGGGCACATCGGGTGCTGCGACTCCTCGCCGGCCAAGCACGCCACGGCCCACTTCCACGAGAGCGGCCATCCGGTCGTGCAGTCCTACGAGCGCGGCGAGAACTGGCGGTGGTGCTTCGTCGACAGCCAGATGGGCTGACGCGCTGGGCCGGGGGCTCCTCCGGCCGCGTGTGTCAGCGTTCGAGGATGGCCTCTTCGAAGTCGAGCTGGGCCATCACTTCCCGCAGCACCTCGTCGTCGAGGCGGCGCTCGTCGCGCAGCCGGACGAAGACCTGGCGCTCGGCCTGCAGCATGTCGCGGCGCAGGCGGCGGTAGAGCGCGCTCGGTGTCTCCGCGCCGCCGGGGCCGGTGCCGCCGCCGAGGCGCTCCCACGCCGACAGGGAGCGCCGCCACGACTTCTCCCTGAGCTGGTCGATGACCTGTTTCTGGATCTGGTCGGGCTCGCCCTCCTGCTCGCCGACCAGCCGGTCGAGCTCCGCGAGCCCCGCTTCGAGCGCCGCCTGCTGGGCCGCCGCCTCCGCCAGGCGGTCGTCGTAGCGCTCCTGCTCGCTCGACACGCGCAGCCGCCTGATCAGCGCGGGGAACGTGGTGCCCTGGATGAGCAGCGTGCCGATGACCGTGGTGAACGTCAGGAACAGCAGCAGCGCCCGGTCCCTGGCCGGCACCGTGGGCGGGATGGCGAAGGCCGCCGCCAGCGACACCACGCCGCGCATGCCCGCCCAGCCGAGTATCACCGTCTCCGCCGCCGTCGGCCGCGTACGGCCGAGGAGCTTGAGCAGGTAGGTGTGGCCGAACATCCAGGCGAACCTGGCCACAATTGCGACCGCCAGCACCGCCCCGGCGTAACCCGCCACCTCCCAGGCCCCGTAGCCGGTGATGCCCTTGATCACGGTCACGAGCTGCAGCCCGATCAGCGCGAACACCACCGCTTCGAGGAAGAAGTCGGTGACCTTCCACACGGCATCGGACACCAGCCGGGTGCCGAACCCGCGCAGATGCATGCGATTGCCCAGGTAGAGGCCGACGATCACCACCGCGATCACGCCCGAGGCGTGCACGGACTCCGCCGCCAGGTAGGCGGCGAACGGGATCAGCAGCATCAGCGTGTTCTCCACCAGCGAGTCGCGCGTCCGCTGGAACAGCCACGCCAGCGCGAACGCCAGCACCAGCCCGATCACCACCCCGCCGGCGGCGGCGAACACGAACTCGCCCAGCCCTTCCCACACGCTGACCGCGCCGCCCAGCGCCGCCCCGATGGCCACCCGGTAGAGGGTGAGCGCGGTGGCGTCATTGAACAGGCTCTCGCCGATGAGGATCGTCAGCGCCCGGCGCGGCAGCCCCAGCCGCCGGCCGACCGCGACGGCGGCCACCGCGTCGGGCGGGGCGATGATGGCGCCGAGCGCGAACGCCAGCGCCAGCGGCAGGTCCGGCAGCATGAAGTTGACCAGCATCCCGACCACCGCCGTGGTGAACAGCACCAGCCCGACCGACAGCAGCCCCACCGACCGCCTGACGTCACGCAGGCGCAGGTAGGAGCTGTCGAGCGCGGCGGAGTAGAGCAGCGGCGGCAGGAACACGTAGAGCACCAGCTCGGGCTGCAGCGGCACCGCCGGCACCATGGGCGAGACCAGCAGCCCCGCGGCCACCAGCAGCAGCGGGGCCGGCCAGCCCATGCGCCTGGCGACGGCCGCCACGGCGATGGCGCCGGCGGCCACCAGCAGCAGTTGCAGGCCCATGGTCGATGTCAACGCCGCGCCCCTCCCACGCCCAGCCCGATGGGGTCGGGACCGCCCTTCGGAGCCACGGCTCCGCGGGGCTCGCTCCACGACTCGTGATCGGCCGCCGGGGCCAGCCCTGGCCCGATCGTCTCGCGGTGAGCGTACCCGGTGGGACGGGGTGAGCCGTCACCACTCCCTGCGGTCGCTTCTCTCGTGATAGTCGGGCTGGTCAGGACGCAGGCGCTCGCCCGTGGAGAACATGGGGTCCCCGACGTAGGGGCGGGACATGTCGTCGGGATGCTGCCCGGACGCGGGCGGGTACTGCTGGTCCGGCCGGCCGAGGGTCATCAGCGGGTCGACCGGGTTCGGCTGCTGAGGGCTCTGGTAGGAGCCGTAGTCGTCGTGGACCGGCGCCGGCTGCGGCGGCTGCGGGGCGGTGTGGCGGCGGCCCGCGCCGGGGATGCCGTGCATGGGCGTGCCCAGGCCCGCCGTGCTCTGCTGCGGCTGTGCCTGAGTCTGGGGCTGGGGGTGGGCCTGGGGGTGGGGCTGCTGGTAGGCGTCGGGGCGGCGGCCGCCGTACGGGTCGGAGGGATAGTCGGCGGCCGCGGGCGCCTGGTAGCGGTCGGCCGCCTGCGAGGGGAAGCCGAGCGGGTCGGTGCTCAGCGGGGCCTGGCGGCGCTGGTCGGAGCCGGGCATCTGGTAGACGGGCTCGTTGTCCACGTACTGAGGGCCGGTGAACGGCTCGGGCTGGACCTGCTGGGCGTAGGGGTGGGGGCCGCTGAGCGGGTCCTGGCCGTACTGGTGGGGTCCGCTGAGCGGATCGGAGGTGTACTGCGGGCCGCTGAAGGAGTCGCCGGCGTACTTCTGCTGGGGGCCGGTGGAGTCGACGTACTGGGGGCCGGTGAAGAGGTTGCGCGGCTCGCCGTACGCGGGGGTGCTGTCCCTGGAGGGGTCGGCGTAGCCGGTGTCGCGGGGGGCCGTCGTCTCGCCGTAGGAGGCCACCAGCTTGTCCTGGTGTGCCGCAGGGGTGCCCCTGGCCACGAGGACGTCGCTGGGCGACAGCGCCGCCGTGGGCCGCTCGTCGAGCTGCGGCTGCCGGGGCGGCTGCTGCCCGGGCTGCTGGCCCGGTTGCTGTCCGTGCTGGCCGGGGCGGTGGTAGGTGCCGGTGCCCGGCATGACCTCGGTGCCGGGTTCGGGCGCGGGCACGGCGGGCTGCTCGCCCGTGGCCTCCGCAAAGCCCTCGTCGAGGGTGTCGAGCAGCCGCCCGACGTCCTCCATCGGCATGCGGAAGCTCGCGGTGCACATCTCGCCGCGCCACAGGCTGAGGACCAGCGTGCCCTCATGCCACGTGACCCGGAGGCACCGCTCCTGACCTCGTGCATCGAAGAAGACTTCGCCGAACGACGGCAACGGGACAACTTCCGACATGGCAGACATACTGCTTTAACCAGCCTTTATTCGTCCACTCAACCCCGGAAAACCCTGTGTAACCGGCCTTCCCATCTACTCCCGGAACCCCTGTGGTCACAACCCGTGAAGACACTACGTCACCGGCTGGAGTTCCGATCGCCCAGTGTGCCACGCAACCCGGCGGGAGTTTTCGCGAACGCCAGGATGCGTCTGGCCGATCACACGGCGTTCGGCGCGGCGGCGCCGGAGAGCGGGTAGCGTTTACTGCCGTGCCGGACTCCCATCTCCCGTCAGTGGACGAACTGCTCAGCATCGTGGTCAAAGCTCTCGGAGGGAGCGAACGTCAGGGCCAGATCACCATGGTCCAGGCGGTGCAGAAGGCCATCGATACCGAGGAGCACCTGGCCGTCCAGGCCGGCACGGGCACCGGCAAGTCGCTGGCCTACCTGGTGCCCTCCATCCGCCACGCGATGGACAGCGACACCCCCGTGGTGATCTCCACGGCCACCATCGCGCTGCAGCGCCAGCTCGTCGACCGCGACCTGCCCCGGCTGTCGGAGGCGCTGGCCAAGGAGCTGCCGCACGAGCCGACGTTCGCCATTCTCAAGGGCCGCCGCAACTACCTGTGCCGCTACAAGGCCACGGCCGGCTGGCCCGAGGAGGACGAGCAGGACCAGCTGTTCGACCCGCGCGAGGTGAGCGCGACCGGCCGCATGGTGCAGCGCATCCAGGAGTGGGCCGAGGAGACCGAGACCGGCGACCGCGACGAGCTGGTGCCCGGCGTGAGCGAGCAGGCCTGGCGGCAGTTCTCCGTGAGCGCCCAGGAGTGCCTCGGCGCCAGCCGCTGCCCCTCGGGGGCCGAGTGCTTCGCCGAGCTGGCCAGGGCGCGGGCCGGCGAGGTCGACGTGGTGGTGACCAACCACGCGCTGATGGCCATCGACGCCATGGGCGAGCTGCCGGTGCTGCCCGAGCACGAGGTCGTGGTGGTCGACGAGGCCCACGAGCTGGTCGACCGGGTGACCTCCGTGGTGACCGGCGAGTTGTCGGAGTCGTCGGTGATGCTGGCGGTGCGCCGGGTCGGCCGGCTGATCGACCAGCCCCTCGCCGACCAGCTCATGGAGGCCGGCGAAGACCTCAAGGCACTGCTGGCCGCCGCGCCGCCCGGCCGCATCGACGAGCTGCCCCAGGTGCTCGGGCTGACGCTGCAGCTCATCCGCGACACCTCCTGGCGCTGCGTCACCGCCATGGGGCCGCGTAACGCCGACAAGGACGACCCCGACAAGGCCGGGCAGCGCAAGGCCGCGTTCAACGCCCTGGACGAGGTGCACGACACGGCGGTGCGCATGCTGGAGGCGTACGGCCACGACTCCGAGTCCGACCGCGCCGAGGTGGTCTGGCTCGACGCCGGCACCGACCGGCGCCCGCCGGCGCTGCGCGTCGCGCCGCTGAGCGTGAGCGGCATGCTGCGCGACAAGCTCTTCGGCGAGCGCACGGTCGTGCTCACCTCGGCCACGCTGGCGCTCGGCGGCACGTTCGACGCGCTGGCGGCGCAGTGGGGGCTCGGCGACGGCAAGGGCTGGCAGGGCCTCGACGTCGGCTCGCCGTTCGACCACCCGCGCGCGGGCATCCTGTACGTCGCCAAGCACCTGCCCCAGCCGGGCCGCGACGGGCTGCCGCAGCAGTACCTCGACGAGATCACCGAGCTGATCGAGGCGGCCGGGGGGCGCACGCTGGGTCTGTTCTCCTCGATGCGCGCGGCCAAGGCGGCCACCGAGGCGCTGCGCGACCGGCTGGACGTGCCGCTGCTGTGCCAGGGCGACGACTCGACGATGCTGCTGGTCAAGCAGTTCGCCGAGGACGAGCCGACCTGCCTGTTCGGCACGCTGTCGCTGTGGCAGGGCGTGGACGTGCCCGGGCCCTCGCTGCGGTTGGTCATCATCGACCGGGTGCCGTTCCCGCGCCCCGACGACCCGCTCACCTCGGCCAGGCAGCGGCACGTGGCGGCCAGGGGCGGCAACGGCTTCATGGCGGTGGCCGCCAATCACGCGGCGCTGCTGCTGGCCCAGGGGGTCGGGCGGCTGCTGCGCTCCCAGGACGACAAGGGCGTGATCGCGGTCCTGGATCCCCGGCTGGCGACCGCCCGCTACAGCGGCTTCCTGCTGGGCTCGCTGCCGCCGTTCTGGCGCACGACCGACCCGGCGGTCCCCCGGGCCGCACTCAAGCGCCTGGCCACCGAACCCGCCTGACCCGCGTCCCCGGGCCGTACCTGCGGCCCGGGAAAGGTGCCGGTCAGGACCAGGGGGCGAGGTCGGGGCGTTTGGGCAGGATGCCGTCGCCCGACGACACGCCGCGCAGGCGGCGCGACATCCACGGCACCAGGTGCTCGCGCATCCACTGGGCGTCCTCGCGCCGCCGGGCCCGAGGATCGACGGAACGCTCGGGCCAGTCCTTGCGCCAGTCCTCGAACGGCACGCCCAGCACGTCGAGCACCCGGGCCGCGACGAGCCGGTGACCGTCCTCGTTCATGTGCAGCCGGTCGGCGCTCCAGGCCCGCCAGTCGCGCAGCCCCTGCATGGACCACTGGTCGACGAGGCGGCACCCGTACAGGTCGGCGATGGAGCGCAGGTGCAGGTAGTAGATGGCGAATCGGCCGCGCAGGCGCCGCATCAGCGGCGTGTCACGCGGATCGACGCCGGTGAACAGCAGCACGTCGGCCCCGCCCGCGCGCAGGTCGCGCACGGCCCGCGCGAGGGTCTTGGCCATCACGTCGGGGTCGCTGCCCGGCCTGAGCAGGTCGTTGCCCCCGGCGCAGAAGCTGACCAGGTCGGCCCCCATCTCCACGGCCACCGGCACCTGCTCGGCCGCGACCTGGTCGAGGAGCTTGCCCCTGACGGCCAGGTTGGCGTAGCGGAAGGAGGGGTCGTCGGCGGCGAGCCGCTCGGCCACCCGGTCGGCCCAGCCCCGGTAGTGGCCGTCGGGACCGGGATCGTTCAGCCCTTCCGTGAAGCTGTCGCCGAGGGCGACGAAGGACTTGTAGTGCCTCATGAGGTGGTGTTCATCTCCGCGATAGCGTGCAGCGCAAGGACGTACGACTGTAGTCCGAAGCCCGCGATCGTGCCCGTCGCCACCCCGGCCACGACGGAGGTATGACGAAACTCTTCCCTGGCCGCGGGATTGGAGATGTGCACCTCGATGAGCGGGGCGGTGCGCTGGGCCACGGCGTCGCGCACGGCGTAGGAGTAGTGGGTGAAGGCGGCCGGGTTGAGCACCACCGGGATGCGCCCGTCGCACGCCTCGTGGATCCAGCCGATGAGCTCGGCCTCGGAGTCGGTCTGGCGCACGTCCACGTCGTGGCCGAGCTTGCCCGCGGTCTCGCGGCAGAGCTGGACGAGGTCCTCGTAGGTGGAGGCGCCGTAGACGCCGGGCTCGCGCTTGCCGAGCCGGCCGAGGTTGGGCCCGTTGAGTACGAGGATCATTCGGCGATCTCCTTGTAGGCGGCTTCGAGCAGCTCTTCCGCGGGGCCTTCGAGGCGGCCGGGCTCGGCCAGGCCGTCGAGCACGACGAAGCGCTGCTTGGCGCCGCGGCTCTTCTTGTCCAGGCGCATGTGGTCGCGCAGGCGCGGCCAGGCCTCGGCGCGGTAGGAGACGGGCAGGCCGACGCCGGTCAGGATGGCACGCGTGCGTTCGACGAGGTCGGCGCGGCCCGCCAGCCTGGACAGCTCGGCGGCGTAGACCATGCCGATGGCCACGGCCTCGCCGTGGCGGATGCCGTAGTGCTCGTCGCGCTCGATGGCGTGGCCGAGCGTGTGGCCGTAGTTGAGTATCTCGCGCAGCCCGGCCTCGTGCAGGTCGGCGCCCACGACGTCGGCCTTCACCCGGATCTTGCGCTCGATCAGCTCGCGGGTGTGGGGGCCGCCGGGGCGGGTGGCCGCCTCGGGGTCGGACTCGACCAGCCGCAGGATCTCCGGGTCGGCGATGAAGCCGCCCTTGATCACCTCGGCCAGGCCCGCCACGTAGTCGCGCCTCGGCATGCTGTCGAGCGTGGACAGCTCGCACAGCACGCCGGCGGGCGGCAGGAACGTGCCCACGAGGTTTTTGCCCTCGGCCGTGTCGATGCCGTTCTTGCCGCCGACCGCCGCGTCGACCATGGCCAGCAGCGTCGTCGGCACCAGCACGACCTGCACGCCGCGCAGCCACGTGGCCGCCACGAACCCGGCCAGGTCGGTCGTCGCTCCGCCGCCCACGCCGACCACGGCGTCGGACCTGGTGACGCCGTGGCGGCCCAGCTCGGACCAGAGCCGCGCGGCCACCTCGACGCTCTTGGCCCGCTCGCCGTCGGGCACGGTCAGCTCGACCACCTGGTAGCCGGCCTCGGACAGCGCCGCGCGGACCGGCCGGGAGATCTCCGGCAGCGTCTCGGGGCTGACCACCGCTACGGTGCGCACGCCGGGCTTGAAGAGCGTGGCCAGCTCGGCCAGCACGCCGGTGCCGACGACGACGTCGTAGGGGCTGTCGCCGCGCACGTGGATCCGCGTCGCGGTCACGAGGCCACCACCTTCACGCTCGCGATCACCCTGGCCTTCGCGGCGGGGCCCGCGCACGGACTCGTCATGCGCCCAGGCCCTTCACGATCTCGTCGGCCAGGTCGGCCGGCTCGCGCTTGTCGGTGACCACCGTCATGACGGCCAGCCGCTCGTAGATCGGGCGCCGCTCCTCCATCAGCTTCTTCAGCTGGCTGCGCGGGTTGAGCACCAGCAGCGGCCTGGCGGAGGCGAGCCCGACCCGCTGGATCGCGTCGGAGAGCCCGACCTGGAGGTAGACCACGTGCTGGCCCTGGAGCAGCGTCTGTGTCTCCGCGTGCAGCACGGCGCCGCCGCCGAGCGACAGGACGCCGTCGTGCTCGGCCAGCGCCCGGCGCACGGCGTCGTGCTCCAGCTCGCGGAAGCGCTCCTCGCCGTCCTCGACGAAGATGTCGGAGACGGGCTTGCCCGCCACGGCCTCGATGTCGGCGTCGGTGTCGCGGAACCCGACGCCGAGCCGCTCGGCCAGCAGCCGCCCGAGCGTGGTCTTGCCGGATCCGGGCGGCCCGATCAGCACAACCCTGCTCATATGTCGCTCACCATTCTCATCCGCACCGTGCTCAGTCGTCTCACCCGCACTGGCTCACTTGGCGCATCCGCGCCGGGCTTACTTGATCACCATGGAGGAGAGGTAGCCGGACAGGTTGCGGGCGACCTCCTCCACGGAGTCGCCGCCGAACTTCTCGATCGCCGCGTCGGCCAGCACCAGCGCCACCATCGCCTCGGCCACGATGCCGGCCGCGGGGACGGCGCACACGTCGGAGCGCTCGTGGTGGGCCTTGGCCGCCTCGCCGGTCTTGACGTCGATCGTGGCCAGCGCCCTCGGCACCGTCGAGATGGGCTTCATGGCGGCGCTGACCCGCAGGACCTCGCCGTTGCTCATGCCGCCCTCGACGCCGCCCGCGCGGTTGGTGATGCGGCGCACGCCGTCGTCGGTGGTGTATTCGATCTCGTCGTGGGCCTGGGAGCCGGGACGCCGTGCCGTCTCGAAGCCGTCGCCGACCGCCACGCCCTTGATCGCCTGGATGCCCATGAGCGCGCCGGCCAGCCTGGAGTCGAGCCTGCGGTCCCAGTGGGTGTAGCTGCCGAGGCCCGGCGGCAGGCCGTAGGCGAGCACCTCGACGACGCCGCCGAGCGTGTCGCCGTCCTTGTGCGCCTTGTCGATCACGGCGACCATCGCGGCGCTGCCCTCGGCGTCGGAGCAGCGCACCGGGTCGGCGTCGATCCTGGCCAGGTCGCCGGGGCCGGGCAGCACCGGGGACGGCGTGCGCGCGCCGCCGATCTCGGTCACGTGGCTGACGATGTCGACGCCGAGCGCCTGCTTGAGGAAGCGCCTGGCGACCTCGCCGAGCGCCACTCTGGCGGCGGTCTCGCGGGCGCTGGCCCGGTCGAGCACGTTGCGGGCGTCGTCGAAGCCGTATTTCTGCATGCCCGCCAGGTCGGCGTGGCCGGGGCGGGGGCGCGACCTGGGCGCGTTGCGGGCCAGGCCCTCCAGCTCGGCCGGGTCGACCGGGTCGGCCGACATGACCTTCTCCCACTTGGGCCACTCGGTGTTGCCGACGCGGACGGCGACCGGGCTGCCCATGGTGCGGCCGTGGCGGACGCCACCGGCGATCGTCACCTGGTCCTGCTCGAACTTCATCCGCGCCCCGCGACCGTAGCCGAGCCTGCGGCGGCGCAGGGCCTCGTCGATGGCGGACGTGGTCACCTCAACCCCGGCCGGCAGGCCTTCGAGGATGGCGACGAGTTCGGGGCCGTGGGACTCTCCGGCGGTCAACCAGCGCAACATGCGTACAAGTCTTCCACGTACCGCCTAGTGAGATGTCCCTCCGGTCACCATGCGAGACAGAGTGTCGTGAGCGCCCCCAGCAGCATGAAGGGGCCGAAGGGGAACTGCGTGTCCCGCGTGCCGCGGCCGGTCAGCAGCAGGGCCAGGCCGTAGAGGGCGGCGAGCAGCTGCCCGCAGAAGGCGGCCAGCACCACGGCCTGCCAGCCGAGCGCGCCGGCGGCCATGCCGATGAGCCCGGCCAGCTTGACGTCGCCGAACCCCATGGCCTGCGGCCTGACGAGCCAGAGCAGCCCGTACGCGGCCACCAGCGCCGCCCCGCCGGCCAGCGCCCTGGGCAGCTCGCCGGTCGGCAGCAGCGCGAGCGCGGTGATCGGGTACGCCGGCAGCGTGATCGCGTCGGGCAGCGTGCTGGTACGCCAGTCGATCACCGCCAGGGCGAGGCCGATGACGGCGAAGCACACGTAAGGGAGCCCCGCCCGCCACGCGACCAGCGCGGCCACCCCGGCGCACACCGGCTCCAAAGCGGGCCAGGACGGGGCGGGCGCGGGGAGGTCGTCGTAGGAGCGGGCCAGCGCCCTGATGCGGTCTCCGCAGAACAGGCCGATCAGCGCCATGAGTGCGACCACGCCGCCGACCATAACCCGCACACCCACCCACCCGCAGGCCACCCCGCAGAGTGAGCATGACCGCTCCGCTCCGCGAGTCCGGCCGCGCATCCCGCCCGGCCCAGAACCCGGGCCCGCCCCGCTCCGCCGGGAGCCCTGACACGGTCCCGCTCCGGCGCGTGTCGCACCGCATCGCCCGTCATCACACCCCGCCGGACACCGGCCTTGCCGATATCTGGACTTATCCGTTCTTGCGGGAGAACCAGCGGCGCCGGCGCGGGGCGGCGGGCGTCACCTTGGCCACTGTCACCCCGCTGAGCTCGCCCACGGTGCCGGACTCGACCGCGGCCAGCGCCGCCAGCACCTCGCCCTCGATCACGAACTGCACAGGCCCGGCCACGTCCACCACGACCGCCGCCGCCCGCTCCTGCACGGCGGCCTGGCAGACCTGCAGCGCGGTGGCCTGGATCGGCCGGGCGTCGGGCCGCCACCTGGTCAGCGCGTCGGTGCCGGTGAAGGCGAGCACCGCCTGCCTGCCGTCCTGCCCGACGAGCTTGGGCAGGGCCATCTCGCTCTCCTTCTCCTGCTTCAGGCCGTGCGCGCCGACCTCGGTCTCGGTCAGGAGCGCGACCACGGGCACGAGCAGCCGCGCGCCGGAGAGGGCGTTGAGGACCTCGGCGGGACCGGCCGTGCCCGCTTCGTACGCGGACAGGGCGGCGGCCACGGCGGGCGCCGCGGCGCCGTCGTCGTGGGGATCGAGGGGCTGCGGGATGCTCGGCACAACCTCCGAGACTACCGCTGCCCCAGGTCGGCGATGGCCGCGACCGGCCCGCCGCCGGATGGCCCCTGGTGCACGGCGGCCACCGAGACGAACACCGCCGGGTCGCCCGTGACCGAGGCCGCCACGCCGCCCACCGCCGCCTTGATCTGCCGGTGCCAGTGCACGTCGGAGTCGTCCAGCATGATGTTGCGCCGGCCGCGCACCCGCCCCGACGGGTCGGCCTCGCACTTCATGAACACGTTGACCAGCCGCCCGTCGAGGTCCGACGGGTGCGGGCGGTCGGGCAGCGCGAGCCCCGCGTCCCTGATGGCCTCCCAGATGCCGTCGGCGTCGAGTGCGTCCTTCATGACGCTGTGCCCGATGCGGTAGCGTCCGCCGATCCCGCGGACGTTCCCCACCAGCACGATCTGCGCCCGGTCCAGCTCGACGCCCGACGAGCACGAGGCGACGGAGGAGTAGAGCGACAGGTCCTTGTGGATCTGGTCGGCGCTCGGCGTCTCGATCTCGCCGAGCGCGACGGCGATGCCGAGCGCGGTGGTGGAGTTGGACAGGTCCATGGAGGGGCCGGTCTCCTCGATGGCGGTGTCCTGGCCACGGTTCTTGGCGTCGGTGATGGTGGCGAGGGTGAGCAGGGGCGTCTTGGTCTGTACGTAGTGCACGTCGCGCGGGTCGTCGATGCCGGCGATCTTCATGGCCTCGCGGACGCCCGCGGCGACCTTCTCCACCATGGCGGGCCTGCCGATGTCCTCGGGCAGGATGACCTCGCTCATCGCCACCCCGACCGACAGCCGCGGCTCGTCGGTGGCGGGGGCGTCGGCGGTGGTGGCGAAGATGGTGGCGTGGGGGCTCAGGATGCCGTCGGTGCCGCCCGACCACACCAGCGGCACGCTCTCCGGCGCCGGATGCCCGTGCTCGGCCAGCACCTCGCGGAAGGCGCGGTCGGCCAGGATGCGGGTGTAGTCGTTGACGCCGCCGTTGCCCTCGGTCTTGCCGACCACGGCCAGCACCCGCTCGGCCTCGATCACCCCGTCGGCGATGAGCCGCGACAGCCCCGAGGCGTCGGTGACGCTCTCGATCGGCACTTTGCGCACTTCGATGGGGTCCGGCATGCGTAGCCCTTTCTCCTGGCGGCGGTCCCCCACGCTACCGAGCCCGGTCGGCGGGGTTCATGGTCAATGTGTGCCCACGTAGTCCGCCGGTGATGTCAAGGTGCGCTCAGCGTCCGGCTCCGGGGGCGCGACGCCGGCCCGGGGGCCCTTGGGGCCCGGGGGTCCAGGGGTAGGGTCGCGGACGTGATTCGCGACGCGCACGTCAACGGGATCAAGCTCGTCTACCGGGAGGAAGGCGACCCCGCTGCTCCCCCGCTCCTGCTGCTCCACGGCCGGACCGCCGACCACAACGACTGGAACGGCATCACGCAGCGGTTCGCGGCCCGGCGCCATGTCTTCGTGCCCGACCTGAGGGGCCACGGGGCCAGCGACCGGCCGGGCTCGTACCCGCTGCCCGAGATGGCCGAGGACATCGCGGCGCTGCTCGACCACGTCGGCGCCGCGCGGGCGGCGGTGGTCGGGCACTCGCTCGGCGGCGTGGTCGCCTACCACCTCGCCATGCGCCATCCGGACCGGGTCGCGCGGCTCGTCCTGGAGGACCCGCCGCCCGCCCACCCTCTCACCGGGCGCGAGCCGATCGTGGAGGACGGGTCCACCGGGTTCGACTGGCGGATGATGCACGACACGGAACGGCAGATGCTGAACCCCGATCCGGCGTGGGCCGAGGGCCTGACCGGGATCACGGCGCCGACGCTGGTGCTGTCGGGGACGCTGAGCCCGTTCGAGCCCGACGTGGCGGCCCGCATCCCGGGCGCGCGGCTGGTCAGGATCGAGGCCGGGCACCTGATCCACATGGACGCCCGCAAGGAGTTCCTGAGCGTGGTGGAGGCGTTCCTCGACGAGTGAACGCGATCGGACGAAAAGGGACCAAAAGGGTGATGATGTGACCTTACCGTCACAATGATCAGGCATCGTGGAATGGTGCGAACCCGGCTCAGCGATCTCGTCAAGGACCGGCTGGGCACGTTCGGCCTGATGGCTCCCTCCATCGCGCAGTGCGCGGTCGGCGCCGCCCTGGCCTGGATCATCGCCACCCAGCTGCTCGGCCACTCCCATCCGTTCTTCGCCCCCATCTCCGTGCTGATCTGCGTGGGCGTCGGCCTCGGCCGGCGGCTGCGCCGGCTCGTCGAGCTGGTCGTCGGGGTCAGCCTGGGCGTCGGCGTGGGCGACCTGCTGGTGTCGTGGATCGGCTCGGGCGCCTGGCAGCTCGGGCTCGTGGTGGCGCTGGCCATGGCGGTGGCGGTGGTGCTGAACAGCGGCGCGCTGTTCGTCGCCCAGGCGGGCTCGTCGGCCGTGCTGGTGGCCGCCCTGGTGCCCGGCGAGGACGCGGGCGGCCTGGACCGGATGGCCGACGCGCTCACCGGCGGCGTCATCGGCATCGTGGCGGTGGCGCTGCTGCCCGCGAGCCCGTTCGCGATCGCGGCCAAGCACCTGTCGGGGGTGCTCGACGCGCTGTCTACAGTGATGGAACGGGCGGCGGAGGCGATCGAGAAGCGGGACGCGGACCTGGCGGCCGAGGCGCTGGACGAGGCGCGGGCCACGCAGGCGGCGGTGGAGGAGTTCGAGGAGGCGCTGGCGACCAGCAAGGAGATCGCGATGATCTCCCCGCTGCACTGGCACCGGCGCGCCCGCCTGGCCCGCTACGAGACCGCCGCGCTGCCGGTGGACCTGGCGCTGCGCAACGCGCGGGTGCTGAGCCGGCGCACCCTGGCCTCGCTCGGCGAGGCGAGCCCGCCGCCTGCCGCGCTGGCGGAGGCGATGCGCGAGGTCTCGGAGGCGGCGCTGCTGCTGCAGCTCGAACTCGGAGCCGGCCGGGAGCCGACGCTGGCCCAGCAGGCGCTGCTGGCCGTGGCGGCGCGAGAACGGCCTGACGGGCTGGGCTTCTCGGCGCACGTCATCATCGCGCAGCTGCGGTCGGTGGTCGTGGATCTGTTGCAGGCGACGGGGATGGGGCACGAGGAGGCGACGGCGGCGCTGACCCCCCTCGACGAGCCGAACGGCGCGACCGACGAGGCGGCCCAGCGGCGCTGAGCGTCACCCGGGAGGGGCCCCACCGGGTGAGCGAGGGCCCTCACGTGGCTGAGCGTCGTCCGCGGGCGGCCTCAGACGAAGGTGCGCAGCACGTCGGCGATCTCGTCCAGGTCGGTCATCTTGCCCGATGCGACCGCGATGACCAGGTCATACGCGGAGTCGTCGTCGACAGGATCGAGCTCTACTCCGTTCCTGGCCAGGAAGACGTAGGTCAGCAGCCAGCCCGCTCGCTTGTTGCCGTCGACGAACGGATGGTTGGTGACCACCGAGTGGAGCAGCGCGGCGGCCTTGACCATGAGGTCGGGATAGGCGTCCCGGCCGAACAAGGAGGTCTGGGGCCGCAGCAGAGCCGCATCGAAGAGCCCCAGGTCCCGGACTTCGATAGGCCCTCCGACGGCTCTGCGGGCGACGCGCAGCCCTTGCTCCAGGCTGATGTAGCTGGTCACTCGCCGAGCCTCCGCAATAGGTCGGCGAATCGCTGGGCGCCCTTCTCCGCCAGGGCGTCAGTGAGCTCGTCTTCCGAGACCCGCTGAAGGTAGTCGTCAATGGCCCGCAGGGCTATCTGCTGCATGCTCCGCCCTTCAGCCTCCGCGCGCTTGCGGAGGGCTTCGGTCTGCTCGTCGCTCAAGCGAAGGGTCATAGCCATGCCCCCATCGTAGACACGAGGTGGTATCACCGCGATACCATGACAGAGAGTTTATCTTCCGTCACGATGAGTCAAGACCGTCGCGGGCCGTTCAGGAGGACAGGCGCTTCAGCCGGGTGACCGCCTCGTCGATGACCTCGTCCTTCTTGCAGAAGGCGAACCGCACGAAATGCCGCCCCCGTTCCTGACGGTCGTAGAAGACCTGCGTCGGGATGGCCACCACCCCAGCCAGCTCGGGCAGCCGCCGGCTGAGCTCCAGCCCGTCGGAGAAGCCCAGCGGCCGGATGTCGGTCTGCACGAAGTACGTCCCCGCCGGCCGCAGCACCGAGAAGCCCGCCGCCGACAGCCCCTCCATCAGCCGGTCCCGTTTGTCCTGCAGCCCGGCCCTGAGCGCGGCCACCCACTCCAGCTCGTGCCGCAGCCCGTAGGCGACGGCGAGCTGCCACGGCGCGTTCGCGGTGAACGTGAGGAACTGCTTGACCGTCTGCACCGCGGTGACCAGCTCGGGAGGCGCGCACACCCAGCCCGTCTTCCAGCCGGTGACGGAGAACGTCTTGCCGGCCGAGGAGATCATCACCGTGCGCTCCCGCATGCCGGGCAGCGTGGCCATCGGGATGTGCTCGACCCCGTCGAAGGTCAGGTGCTCGTACACCTCGTCGGTGATGGCGATCAGCCCGTGCTCCTGGCAGAGCTCCGCGATGGCGGTCAGCTCGTCGCGGGTGAAGACGGTGCCGGTCGGGTTGTGCGGCGAGTTGACGAGCACGGCCCTGGTGCGCGGGGTGACGGCGGCGCGCAGCTCGGCCGGGTCGAAGGTGAAGCGGCCCTCGGAGGGGCGCAGCGTCACCGGCACCAGCCGGGCCTGGGCCAGCGCGATCGAGGCGGCGTAGGAGTCGTAGTAGGGCTCGAACGCGATCACCTCGTCGCCCGGCTCGCACAGCGCCAGGACGGTGGCCGCCACGGCCTCGGTGGCGCCCACCGTGACCAGGATCTCGCCCACGGGATCGTAGGAGAGCCCGTAGTGGGCGACCCGGTGCTCCGAGACCGCCTGCCGCAGCTCCAGCACCCCGGGGCCCGGCGGATACTGGTTCGCGCCCGCGCCGATGGCCTGGACGGCGCGGTCGAGCATCGCCGCGGGACCGTCGGTGTCGGGGAAACCCTGGCCGAGGTTGATCGATCCGGTCTGGACGGCGAGCGCGCTCATCTCCGCGAAAATCGTCGTGCCGAAGGCGCGCATCCTGGTAACAAGTGGTTCGGTCACGGCTCCACACTATTAGTCTCGTCGCGTGATCATTCGGGTCGTGCTCGCCCTCGCTCTGTCCGCGCCCCCCGTCATGACTCCTTCGGGACCCGCTCCGAGTGCCTGCCCGGTGCCCGTGCCCGCCCGTACGAGCTGCGCCTTCCTGGAGGTTCCCGAGCGCAGGGACGCCCCCCAACGCGAGATCCAGGTCGGGTACGCCGTGCACATGTCGGACGCGCCGGGCCGCAGACCCGACCCGATCGTCTACATGAGCGGCGGCCCCGGCTCGGCGTCCACGCAGCTCATCGGCTTCCTCTCACAGATGTTCCCCGACCGCGACGTGGTGACGATCGAGCAGCGCGGGAGCCGGTTCTCGCGGCCCGTGCTGGCCTGCCCCGAGACCGCGCAGGCGCTGCTCGGGAGGCTGCGCCGGCCGCCCGCGGACGTCGGCGCCGCCGCCGTCCGGTGCCGGGAGCGGCTGAGTGAGCAGGGCGTCGACCTGCGCGGCTACAACACGAAGGAGATCGCCGCCGACGTGGCCGCGCTGCGGCGGGAGCTGGGGTACGACACGTGGAACCTGTTCGGCGTCAGCTACTCCACCAGGGTCATGCTGGCCGCGGCCGCGGCCGACCCCGAGGGCGTGCGCTCACTGGTGCTCGACTCCTTCCTGCCCGAGGGCGTCGCCTGGTACGACGACCGTGACGGGAACCTGACCGACACCATGCGCCGCCTGGGCGTCGAGGACCGCTTCGCCGCCGTGCGCGAGCGGCTGAACCGTTCGCCCGCCCTGGTCCCGACGACGGATCCGCTGCTCGGCAGGGAGTTCACGGCGCGGATGAGCGGTGACGACGTGGCCGCGATCCTGGCCGAGGCGGTGCAGGAGAGCGACGTGGCGGCGGTGGCGCCCGCGCTGGTGAACGCGCTGGCGCGGGGCCGCGACGAGCTGCTTGCGCCGCTGGCCGACGCGGCGGGCGAGGGGCTGGTGTCGCACGAGTTCGGGCTGTATCACGCGGTGCAGTGCCAGGACGAGGTCCCGTTCAACACCTTCACCCCCGCGTCCCGGTTTTTCACGCTGAACGCCGACAAAGCGGTATGTGACGCCTGGCAGCTCCCCAAGGCCGCACCCGTGAACGCCACCACCAGGGCCCCCGTCTACGTACTCGGCGGCGCCGACGACCCGACCACCCCGCCCAGGACCGCGCGGCCCGCCGCCGAGGCCCTGCCCGCGGCCCGGTTCCAGGAGTTCGGCGGCGTCTCCCACGCCGTCTTCCTGACCAGCGCGTGCGCCCGCGCCAGGATCGTGGCGTTCGTCGCCGACCCCGCGTCGTACGCCGTCACCGCCTGCCCTGACGACCCGCGGGCCGCGCGGACGGGCGACCTGCACGTGACCGCGGCCCCGTACCTGATCTCGCGCTCGCCGTGGTTGGCCGCGCCCTTCGTCCTGTTCGCGCTCGTCTCCCTGGCTCAGCTCGTCTCGGGCGCGCTCAGGGGCAGGGCGGTGCGGGCCTTCGGGGGCCTGGCGGGCGTGGCGTTCACCGGGCTGATCACCGACTCGGTGCTGACCCTGGTGGCACGGAACGAGACCGCGCTCGCCGTCGGGCTCCCCGGCCTGGCCTGGCCGTACACGTGGATCGCCGTCGCCTCGGTGGTCCTGGGCGCCGCCGCGTTCCTCCACGAGCGCAAGCTGCGACTCCTCGCGGCGGCGGTCACCGGTGCCGGATTCCTCGTATGGTGGTTCACCTGGGTCCTGTGACGCGCATCCGTGAGCTCGACGCCCTCCGCGGTTTCGCGGTGGGTGGCATCATGCTGGTCAACACCTGGCAGCACACCGAGAAGAAGCCGCCCGTCCCGCTCGACTGGACGATCGAGGCGCTGTTCCAGAGCCGCTTCTACCCGATCTTCTCGATGCTGTTCGGCATCAGCTTCCTGCTGTTCCTGCGCGGCCACAGCCGCTGGACGCTGCTGAGCAGGCTGTTCTGGCTTTTCTGCATCGGCAAGTTGCAGCACCTGTTCTACGAGGGCGAGGTGCTGACCGACTACGCCTTCTACGGGGCGCTGGTGCTGCTGCCGGCCTCGTTCCTGCCGGGAGCCCTGCCGGTGCTGCTGCTGGGCGGGGTGGTGACGACGTGGGCGCTACTGCCTCCCGTGGGCGGCGGGGTGCTGCTGATCCCCGGGCTGTTCCTGCTCGGCATGGGGCTGTGGCGCCTGCGGCCGTCCAGAACGCTGCTGCTGCCGGGTTTCGCGACGGCAGCGGTGACCTCGGCGCTGCTGAGCGTGGGGTGGGTGCTGACGGACGAGTGGACCGTCTACAGCCTCGCGGCCCTGACGGGCGCGGCGGCGTACTGCCTGGGGCTGCTGCTCGCGCTGGGCCCGCGCCTGTCGGCGGTGCTGGAGCCGCTGGGCCGGATGGCGCTGACCAACTACGTCTCGGGCACGGCGGTGATCGTGCTGGCGAAACCGCTGCTGAACGCCGATCCGACCCGATGGGCGGTGGTCGCGCTGGCGGCGGTCACGATCGCCGCGCAGATCCTGTTCAGCCGATGGTGGCTCGGACGTCACAGGTACGGCCCCCTGGAGTGGGTGTGGCGGTGCCTGACCTTGTTCCGGCCGATGCCCAACCGGCTAGAGTCGAGCCGTGACCAGAATCGCCCTCTGCCAGATCCCGGTGTCCCCTGACCCGTCGGCCAACCTCAAGAGGGCCAGAGAGGCGCTGGCCGCGGCCGGTGACGCCGAGCTGGCGATCTTTCCAGAAGCCACGCTGACCCGTTACGGCAGGCGCATCACCGACCTGGCCGAGCCGCTGGACGGGCCGTTCGTGACGGGGCTGGCCGAGGCCGCCCGCGAGCACGGCACCGCGGTGATCGCCGGCGTGTTCGAGCCGGGCGACGGGCGGGTGCACAACACGGCCGTGGCCATCGACGCCCAGGGCGAGGTGCGGGCCGCGTACCGGAAGATCCACCTGTTCGACTCGTTCGGCGCGAAGGAGTCCGACCTGGTCGCGCCCGGCGCGGGGCCGGTCGTGGTGGAGCTGGCCGGGGTCAAGGTGGGGCTGGTCATCTGCTACGACATCCGCTTCCCCGAGCTGACCAGGGCGCTGGTCGACCAGGGGGCCGAGCTGTTCGCGGTGATCGCGGCGTGGGGCTCGGGCCCGCTCAAGGAGGACCACTGGGTGACCCTGGTCAGGGCCAGGGCGCTGGAGAACACCATGTGGACCGCGGCCGTCGGCCAGGCGCCCAATCCGGCCGAGTCGTCCGACGGGTTCGGGGTGGGCCGCAGCATGCTGGTCGACCCGATGGGCGTGGTCCGCGCCGACCTCGGCACCGGCCCCGGCGTGCGGGTCGTGGAGGTCGACCACGAGTGGACGGCGACCGCCCGCGCGACGCTTCCGTGCCTGGAACACCGCGTGCTGTAGGCCCTGGCGGTCCACCGGGGGGTAAAGCGATCGTAAAGTAGTAGCGTGAGCGGAACGCAGATGCAGAAGGTGGTCCCGCCGCGTCTGCTCGTGCCATATCTGTCGGGCAAGCGCACGGTCATCTCAGGCTACGTCTACCGGGTGCAGGACTGCGTCCGGCTGACCACCCCTGAGGCCCTCTACCACGGGCTCGACCTGTCCTTCGATGGATCGGAGCTGTTCCCCGAGGTGCCGGAGATCTATCTCATGCGCTGGCAGGCCCGCGACGTCGACACCTACGCGGTGCCGTACGGACCCCACATGGGGGGTGACTGGAGCGACGCGCCGCCCTTCGCCGGCAACGGGTTCACCACCTCGTCCGAGCACGTGGTGCCGCAGTTCCACACCGTCCCGATGCCGATCCCTGCGGGGGCCGAGATCATCCATGTCACCGAAGACGGCGAGCGGCCGTTCGCCGGCTACGACGGGCTGACCTGGCGGCCGTCCGCATGAGCGACGAGATCACGCCGGTCGCCTCCGGCTTCGTGGCCCGCTTCGGCGAGCGCACCCTGCCCGCCGCCCTCGGCCCCGGCAACGACGTGGTGCTGTTCAGCGAGGAAGAGCTCGACGGCTTCGAGCCCGCCTCCGGCTACTGGCGCCGGGTCGTGCCCAGGGCGCAGGTCGAGTGGCTGGTGCTGATCCGCACCGTGGGCGCGTTCGGCGGCGAGCCGTGCATCGTCCTCGACGAGGACGACGACGGGCTGCACATCGCCTACACCGGCCACAGCGGCATGAAGGCCGAGGCGCTCGGCTACTGGATGGTCGACCACGGCGCCTACGAGGTCGTGGTGCCCCGCGAGGAGGTCTTCTCGATCCGGGTCGAACGGATTCCGGTCCCCTAGTCAACCGGCCGCCGCCGCGGGTGTCTCTAGGGTGTGATCGAGACTGCGACCATGACGCAGCCGTCGTCCGCCGAGTTGTTCGCGGCCCACTACCACTCGCTGGTACGGCTGGCCGGGCTGCTCGGCGCGGATGACCCCGAGGACATCGCCCAGGAGGCGTTCTCCCGGCTGCACACCAGACGGCTGCGCGACGACGGGGCCGCCCTGGCCTACCTGCGCTCGACCGTCTGCAACCTGACCCGTAACCGCCTGCGCCACCTGCGCCTCGTCCGGCTGCGCCGCCCCGACCCGCCGGAGCCCGTACGCAGCAGCGAGCAAGCCGTCCTGGTCTCCGAGGAGCACAGGGAACTGCTCGCGGCCGTGGACCGCCTGCCGCGCCGCCAGCGCGAGGCGCTCGTCCTGCGTTACTGGCTGGACCTGTCGGAACGCGAGATCGCCGATGCCATGGGCGTCTCGCCGGGATCGGTGAAGACCCACGCCAGCCGGGCGCTGGCGGCCCTGGGCCGGGCGCTGAAGGAGGATGACCGGTGAACGAGCTGGAAGAGCGGCTGCGGGCCGCGTTCGACGCCCGGGCGCAGACCTTCGAGACCCGGCCGGACGCCTGGGCCCGCATGCGGGAGCGCCGCCCGTGGCGGCGCCTGGCCGGCCGCACGCTGGTCGCCGCGGTGCCGGTGACGCTGCTGGCAGCGCTGGTGACAGCGCTGGTGACGGGGCTCGTGCCTGTATGGCTCGGCGGAGGACGGGACGGGGACGCGGCGTCCGACGCCGACGCCGTGCACGAACGGCTCATGCAGGACAGGACCGCGGCCGGCGAAGAGGTCACCGTGGACAACCCGACGGAGGACCGGCCGCTGCGGCTCTGGTTCGCCACGGCGAAGGCGGGCTACCGCGAGCTGTGCTTCGTCGTGGAGGGGGCCGACCTGGACCCGTACGGCGGCTGTTCGCCCATCACGGACGAGGTGATCACCGAGGGCTGGTTCGTCGGCAGCACCCTGCGGGACGGAGCCGAGACCGCCATGGACTGGGGGGTGGCACTGCCGGGCGTGGGAGGCGTCACCGGCGTCGCCGCCGACGGCGAGAAGTTCTCCGGGACGGTGCTGCGGCCCGAGGGCGCGCCGTACCGGCTCTGGACCGTGACCTACCCGGCCCGGCACGCGATGGCGAAGATCGAACTCGTGGACGACCAGGGCCGGGCCCTGGGCGAGGAGTCACGCGAGCGGCTCACAGGGCAGCAGCTCGGCACGGCCGCCGGCGCGCCCGTGGACCTGCCCGCCGGGGTCACGGCGCGGCCGTACCGGCAGGGCCGGGACACCGAGGTGACCTGGTCACGGCACGGCGCGCACCTGGCGTCGGCGCCGGTGAAAGCGCTGGCACGGAACGCGGTCATCCCGGGCATGGAGGAGAACGTGATCACGGGCATCGCCCGCGCGGATGTCGCCAGGGTCACGATCACCTTCCCCGGCGGCGCCTCGAACGATTTCGTGACCCGGCCCGATCCTTGGGGCCTCGGCGTGGCGCTGTTCGCCGGGGAGAACCCCGTGGGCGCCTGGCGGGAGGGCTCCGAGGTGGTCGCCTTCGACGCGGGCGGGGCCGAGCTCTGGCGCCAGACCGACAAGGAGGGCGCCGTGGCGGACGCCATCCCCGCCGCCGGTGAGGTGATGACGCTCCCGGGCGGCCTGCGTACCTGGTTCAGCGATGCCGTGGGCCCGGGCAGGACGACGATCTGCCTGTCAGGAGACTCCTCGCCAGGGGGCGGTGTGAGGTGCCAGGGCGGCGCCACGAAGAACTCGCCGCATCCGCTGAAGGCGGTCACCTACCTGCCGGCGCCGGGCTCCACCACGTACATCGGAGTGGCCGGCGAGAGCTGGGAGTCGGTGCGGGCGGTGCTGTCCGACGGGCGCCGGCTCGACGCGGCCTTCCTGCGCGGCAAGGGCACACCGGCCCGGATCTGGCACGTCACGGTCCCGAACGGCGACGCGGTGCTCGTCGGCTTCACGGTGCGGACGAAGGACGGGCGCGTCGACCGGTATCCGGAGACGAACCCCTCCTGCGGGCGCAAGGCCGTGGGGACGGAGGCCGGCCGCCAGAGCCTGGCCGCGGGGGTGACGGTCCTGGTCGCCGAGCCGAGCTGCCTGGCCTTCTTCGAGCACGGCGAGCCGTCGCCGTCGCTGCCCGGGCCGCTGCCCGGCGAGAGGCTGAGCGACCTGCTCACCGCCGAACGGCCGGTGCGCTGGTCCTACGGCGCCACCGCCTGGTACGGCTACGGCCCCGCCGGCACGGCCAGGGTCGAGCTGCGCACCTCCAACGGCCTCACCGTGACCATGGACGCCGTGCCCGACCAGTGGGACCAGGGCGTCACGCTGTTCGCGGCGCCGATCCCGAAGGGCGCCCAGTTCGCGGCCGGCATGTCCATCACGGGCTACGACGCCGCCGGCACGAAGCTGTGGCAGGACGGGCCCATGACGCAGGACAAGCCCTCCTAGCCGAGGTTGCGGAAGCGGGCCTGGCGGGCCGTGAAACGGTCCGCCGGGCTCACCCGCAGCAGTTGCGCGATCTCGTACTCCAGCGCCCGCCCCACCCGCTCACAGAACTGCCTGGGCTCGTAGGCGGCGTCGGGCACCTCGGGGATGACCCGGTCCACGATGCCGTCGCGGCGCAGGTCGGTGGCGCGGATGCGCTGCGCCTGGGCGATCTCGGGGGCGAAGTCGACCGAGCGGTAGAGGATGGCCGAGGCGCCCTCGGGCGGCAGCGGCGACAGCCAGGCGTGCTGCGCGCACAGCACCCGGTCGGCGGGCAGCAGCGCCAGCGCGGCGCCGCCCGCGCCCTCGCCGAGCAGCAGGCAGACGGTCGGCGCGTCGAGCATGACCAGCTCGGCCAGGCAGCGGGCGATCTCGGCGGCCAGCCCGCCCTCCTCGGCCGCCTTCGACAGGTCGGCCCCCGCCGTGTCGACCACGGTGACCAGGGGCAGCCCGAGCTCGGCGGCCAGCCGCATGCCGCGCCTGGCCACGCGCAGCCCGGCGGGGCCGAGCGGCGAGTTGGTGCGCTGGAGCCGCCGGTCCTGGCCGAGCACCACGGCCGGCGCGGTGCCGAACCTGGCCAGCGCCAGCAGCAACCCTGGCTCGTTCTCGCCCTCCCCCGTGCCGCTGAGCGGGGTCACGTCGGAGGCGGCGAGCTTGAGCAGCGTACGGACGCCCGGCCGGTCGTCGCGGCGGGAACGGGTGATCGCCTCCCACGCTTCCACCGGCCGCAGGTCCTCCTCTGGCGGCTCGCCCGCGACGATGCCGGACTTGTCGGCGGCGAGCACGGCCAGCGCCCTGATGGCGATCTCCCGCGCGTCGCCGGCCGAGACGACCGCGTCGAGCAGGCCCTTGCGGTGCAGGTTCTCCGAGACCTGGACGCCCTCGGGGAACGGGTAGCCGTGCAGCGACTCGAACACCCTCGGCCCCATGAACCCGATCAGCGCCTCAGGCTCGGCCGCCGTGACGTGCCCGAGCGAGCCCCAGGACGCGAACACCCCGCCCGTCGTCGGATGGCGCAGGTAGACGAGGTAGGGCAGGCCGACCGCCCGGTGCGCCTGGATCACCGCGGTGATCTTCACCATCTGGACGAACGCGAGCGCGCCCTCCTGCATGCGGGTCCCGCCCGAGGCCGGCGCGGCCAGCATGGGCAGCCCCTCGCGGGTGGCCCGCTCGACGGCCGCGGTGAACCGCTCGGCCGCGGCGACCCCGATCGAGCCCGCCATGAAGGAGAACTCGCACGCGGCGACGGCCACCCTGCGGCCGTCGAGCAGCCCCTCACCGGTGATCACGGCCTCGTCGTAGCCGGACTTGACGCGGGCCGCGGCCAGCTCGTCGGCGTAGGAGGAGCCGGGCTCGGCCGGATCGGCGGGCGGCACGTCCCACGACTTCCACGACCCCCGGTCGAGGACCGTGTCGATCAGTGTGCGCGCGTCCGGACGGCTCACTATCGCTCCCTAGTTGTCGGTCAACGCTGAAATGTTGACGCACGAGCGCCCTCGACGGTGCCGCCGATTTCCGATCATCGTTCACGTTCTTCCAGCCAGGCGAGCACCGCGTCGCCGTCCTGGCCGAGCATGGGCGGCGCGGTGTGCTCGATCCCGGTCAGCCCGTCGAACCGCAGCGGCGGCCCTGGCAGCTCGATCTTGCCCAGTACGGGGTGCTCCACCTCGACGACCAGGCCCTGCGAGCGGGTTTGGTCCCAGGTGTAGACCTCGTCCAGCGACCTGATCGCGCCCGCCGGCACGCCCGCCTCGCCGAGCCTGGCCAGCCAGTGGGCGCGGTCGTGGGCTCCGAGGGCCTTCTCCATGTCGGCGGCGAGTTCGTCGCGGTGCTCGAACCGGTCCCTGTTGGTGGCGTAGCGCGCCTGGGCCGGGTCGATGCCGAGCAGCGCGGCCACCTTGCGCCACTGGCCCTCGTTCGCGGCGGCGATCTGCAGCATGCCGTCGGCGCAGCGGAAGGCGCCGTAGGGGGTGATGGAGGCGTGGTGGTTGCCGCTCGCGGCGGGCACCTTGCCGCCGACCGTCCAGGCGGTGCCGTGGTAGGAGTGGACGCCGGTGATCGCGGCGAGCAGCGAGGTGCGCACCACCCTGCCCCTGCCGGTGCGCTCGCGCTCGTAGAGGGCGCCGGCCACGCCGTACGCGCCGTGGATGCCGGCCAGCAGGTCGGCGATGGAGGCGCCGACGCGGTAGGGCTCGTCGGCCGATGGCCCGGTCAGCGACATCAGGCCGCCCTCCCCCTGGGCGATCTGGTCGTAGCCGGGGCGGCCCCCTTCCGGGCCGTCGTGGCCGAAGCCGGTGATCGACAGGATGACCAGGCGCGGGTTGAGCTCGTGCAGGCGCTCGACGGAGAAGCCGAGGCGGTCGAGCACACCGGTACGGAAGTTCTCGACGAGCACGTCGCTCTGGCGCACGAGGCGTTCGATGAGCTCTTTGCCCTCGGCGGACTTCAGATCGACGGCGATGGACTGCTTGTTGCGGTTGGCTGCCAGGAAATAAGTGGAAATTTCGCTATCAGGCCCGACGAAGGGCGGCCCCCAGCCGCGTGACTCGTCGCCCCCGTCCGGATGCTCTACCTTGATCACCCGAGCGCCCAGGTCACCGAGCATCTGCGCGGCGTGCGGGCCGGCCAGGGCCCTGGACAGATCGAGCACGACGATGTCACCGAGGGGTCCGAGCAAGATCCAGCCTCCTCCTTGCGTTCGGGGTGAAAGAACATTCTCTCAGGAGGCCGCCCCGCGTCACCTACCCTGGGTCGATGATTGAGCCGGCCGAGCGCATCAGGCGCCTGCGGCCCTCGTGCGGTCCCGTGCGCCTCGTCGCCGTGGACGGGCCTGCGGGGGCGGGCAAGACGACGTTCGCGAATCGGCTGGCGGCCGACCTGGGCTGCCAGGTCGTGCACAGCGACGACTTCCCCGTGCCGTGGGAGGAGGGGCCTGGCGCCTGGTTCCACGCCCTGGAGGCCCAGGTGCTGGAGCCGCTGCGGAACGGCCTGCCCGGCGGTTTCCGCAGGTACGACTGGGTGCGCGGGACGTACGCCGAGGAGGTCGCCGTGCCCGTGGCGCCCGTTCTGGTCGTCGAGGGCGTCGGCACGGCGCGGGCGTCGGTGGCGGAGCTGCTGGCCTACGTCGTGTGGGTGGAGGCCGGTGAGACGGTACGGCTGCGGCGCGTGCTGGAGCGGGACGGGCCGGAGCTGGAGCCCCGGTGGCGGGAATGGTTCAAGGCCGAACAGGCATGGTTCGCCGCCGATCGCACCCGCGAACGCGCCGATCTCGTCGTCGAAACGTGATGTGTCCTCAAGGCCAAGGGGCGAGGTGGGTGATGTCGTTGAAGCTGACGAGCTCGAACCCGGCGCCGCCGGTGTGCCAGATCGAGACGGACGCGTTCAGCACGGGCGCGAAGTCCAGCACCGCCGCGAGCTCCGCGTCGGGACCCCCGGCGATGACGTGGCGCAGCCCGAGCACCACCGAGTCGTGCGCGACGATCAGCACCCGCCGCCCGTCCGCGCGCCCGTCCAGGTCGTGCACGAAGGCGCGGAGCCTGAGCACGACGTCGGCGAGCGACTCGCCGCCTGGCGGCCGGTAGGAGTATTCGCCCTCGGATCGCCTGCGGGCCAGCTCCTCGGGGAACCGTTCGCCGATCGCGGCCAGGTTGTAGGGCGCGAGCAGCCCCGCCTCCTGGTCCCTGAGCCGTTCGTCCACGGTGACGGGCGGCGGCGGGCCGCCCCACGACGCCAGGGCCAGCTCCCAGGTGTCGAGCGCGCGCCGGTAGGGCGAGCACCAGACCAGCTCGGGCACCTCTCCGGGAGGCAGGGCGGCGAGCAGCCGGCCGAGCGCCGCCGCCTGGGCCCGGCCCAGCCCGGTCAGGCCCACCTCGTCGTCGCCGCGTTCGTAGACGAGCGGCGTGTCGCCGGCCCGCTGGTAGGCCAGGTTGGCCTCGCTCTCCCCGTGTCGTACCGCCATGATCCGCGCGACGCCCATGCTCTCATCCTCACACGCCGCCGTTCACCCCCGGCCGAGCGAGCCGGACCGCCCGGCATATCGTGATCCCATGAGTGTTGTCGCGGTTCTCGGAGCCGGGCTCATGGGGCTGCCCATGGCCCGCAATCTGGCCGGGGCGGGCCTGCGCGTGCGCGCGTGGAACCGTACCAGGGACAAGGCCCTGCCGCTGGAGGCCGACGGCGTGGTGGTCGCGGACTCGCCGGCCGGGGCGGTCGAGGGCGCCGACGTCATCGTCACCATGCTGAGCGACGGTGACGCCGTGCACGACGCGATCTCCGCCGCCGCGCCGGGGCTGCGGCCCGGGCAGGTGTGGGCGCAGATGAGCACGGTCGGCGTCGACGCGGTCGGGCGGCTGGCCGCGCTGGCCGGGGCGCACGGGCTGACGTTCGTGGACGCGCCGGTGCAGGGCACCAGGCAACCGGCGGAGCAGGGCAAGCTGGTCATCCTGGCGGCGGGTCCGCAGGCGGCCAGGCAGGCGCTGGAGCCGGTGTTCGCGGCGGTCGGGCAGCGGACGCTCTGGCTCGGCGAGGACGGCTCCGGCGGCGCGGGCACCAAGCTGAAGATGGCCACGGTCAGCGTCGGCATCTCGATGACCGCCGTCATCGCCGAGGCGCTCTCCCTGGCAGAGGGGCTCGGGCTCGATCCCGACCTGGTGCGGCAGGTGATCGCCGGCGGGCCGATGGACAGCGCGTACTTCCAGGCCAAGTCGAAGGCCCTCCTGGAGGGCGACTTCACGCCGTCCTTCTCGGTGCGCAACGCCGAGAAGGACACCCGCCTCATCACCAGGGCGGGCGAGACGGCCGGGGTCAGGCTCGACCTGGTGGCCGCCGCCGGCGAGCGCTTCCGCCGGGCCGAGGCGGCCGGGCACGGCGACGAGGACATGGCGGCGACGTACTTCGCCGCCTTCGACCCCGAGCGGGACACGCGACCGGACGGGCCGTGAGGGGCGGGCCCGCGCGGCTCGGGCACGCCCCTTAGAGCTCGTCCACGTCCGCGTGCGGCCGGCCGCCGGAGAGCTTGGCGTAGCCGGGGCCCCGGTCGAAGAAGCGGTCGGCCGGGGGCCGCAGGCGGGCGCGGAGCTCGGCCGTGCCCTGCTCGTCGATGCGGTCGCCGTCGAGCACCACGCCGTAGTCGCCGAGGGCCCCGGCGATCGACACCTTCCCGTCGCGCACGTCTGCCGCCACCGCGCGGGGGTCGCGGTCGTACGGGGAGCCCCAGCCGCCGCCACCGGTGGTGCGGATCCTGATCAGCTCGCCCGCCTGCACCTGGTGGTCGTCGACCAGCCCCTCCATCTCCTTGCCCGCGATCTCGACGCGGAACGGCCGCCCGGCCAGGCCGCCGTTGACGCCCCAGCAGGACAGGATCGAGCGGTCGGCGATCGACATGTACGACGCGTCGCGCAACATCCGGATGTGCTTGTCGTAGCCGAGCCCGCCCCGGTACATCCCCGGCCCGCCGGAGTCGCAGGCCAGCGCCAGCCGCTCGACCCGGAACGGCCACCTGGCCTCGGCGAACTCGACCGGGATGTTGCGCGAGTCGGGCACCACGTGGATGGTGTCCTCGCCGTCGGCGTACCAGCGCCCGCCCGAGCCGCCGCCCAGGACCTCCCGCATCAGGTACGGGGCCCCTTCCGCGTCGACGCCGTGGACGCCGGTGTAGCGGATGGTCTCCTGGTCGGCCGGCATGCGCCCGCCGGTCGCCTTGGCCAGCACGCCCGCCAGCACGCCGAGCAGGCGCAGGATGACGAACGTGCGGGCGTTGGTGGGCGCGGGGAAGACCGGGGTGAGCAGCGTGCCCTTCTCCGGGAAGATCATCTTGATCAGCGGCACGACGCCCTCGTTGACGTCCAGCTCCGCCATGCGCTCCGGCGTGTCGGCCAGGTTGCGCAGCACCGGGGCCAGCCACTTCTTCAGGAACACCCCGTCGGCGTAGTCGCCCGCGTGGTTGATCGGCCCCTTGGCCTGCGGCGAGGTGCCGGTGAAGTCGATGGTCAGCGGCGAGTCGGCGGCGTGGTCGACGGTGAGCGTGATGCGCTGGGCGTGCAGGCGGGGCTCGTCCACGCCGTCGTGCTCGGCGTAGTCCTCCCACACGTACGTGCCCTCGGGGATCTTGGCCAGCAGCTCCCTGCGGAACGTCTCGGTCGTCTTGTCGATGATGGCGTCGAAGCACTCCTGCACGGCCTGCTTGCCGTAGCGTTCGAACAGCTCACCGAGCCGCCGCGCGCCCATCAGGCAGGCCGAGCACTCCGCGTCCAGGTCGCCCGCCAGCGAGTCGGGCATGCGCGAGTTGCGCGTCATGATGCGCAGCGCGGCCTCGTTGGGCTCGCCGGCGTCCCACAGCTTGATCGGCGGGACCATCAGGCCCTCTTCGTAGACCGAACGGGCATGGGAGGGCATGGAGCCGGGGACCGCGCCGCCGATGTCGTCGTGGTGGCCGAACGCCTGCACGAACGCGACCACCTCGTCCTCGTGGAAGACGGGCACGGTGACGCACAGGTCGGGCAGGTGACCGATGCCGCCTTCCGACAGGTAGACGTCGTTGTGGAAGTAGACGTCGCCCGGCTTCATCGTCTCGATCGGGAAGTCGCGCACGACGGGCTGGACGAGCGCGCTGTAGGAGCGGCCGGTGAGCTTGCGCAGGCGGGCGTCGTGGATGCCCGCGCGGAAGTCGTGGGCGTCGCGGATCATCGGCGAGCGGGCCGTACGCGCGATGGCGGTCTCGACCTCCTTCTCGACGGAGGCCAGCGTGCCTTCCACGATCTCCACCAGGATGGGATCAGTCACGACTTATCTCCACATTTCCGTATTCGTCCACCTTTGCCGTGAAGCCCGGATGGATCGGAATCGTCGAGCCGTACTCCTCGATCACCGCGGGCCCCTGCACCGTGGCGCCGGGCCCGAGCGCGGAGCGCTGGTGGATCGGGGTGTCGCGAGTCTCGTCGAAGTGCACGGGACGGACCGAGGTGGCCCCGTCGCCGGCCTTCTCCAGCCGCCTGATGACCGGGCGGGTGATGGGGCCGATGCCGGAGACGCGCAGGTTGACCCATTCGACGCCGTGGCGCGGGTCGTCGCGGTAGGCGTAGCCGTAGAGCTTCTCGTGGGCCTCGTGGAAGCGGGAGACCACCTCGGCCTGCCACTCGTCGTCGATCTCGCCGGCGGGGGCGGGCACGCGGACCTCGTACGCCTGGCCGTAGTACCGCAGATCGGCGCTGCGCTGGTAGACCGGGTCGGCGAAGCCCTCGCGGTCGAGGGCCTCGCCCGCCTGATGCTCCAGGTCGTGGAAGATCTCGACGGCCTTGCCGAGCGAGAGGTCGCGGGTGACGTACGTACGGACGTAGTCGTTCTTGACGTCCACCGTGAGCAGCCCGAACGCCGAGACGTTGCCCGGGTCGCGCGGGACGATCACGGACGGCAGGCCCAGGATGTCGATCAGCCGGCACGCCAGCAGCGGCCCGGAACCGCCGAAGGTCACCAGCGGGAAGTCCCGCACGTCCAGCCCGCGCTTGACGGTGAGCTGCCTGATGGCGTTGCTCTGGTTGAACGCGCTGATCTCCAGGATCCCGGTCGCCGTGCGCTCGGGGGTGAGGCCGAGCTTGTCGGCCAGCGCCTTGACGCCGGTGCGCGCGGCCTCGACGTCCAGCGGGATCTCCCCGCCGAGCAGGTGGGGCGGGACCCGGCCGAGGAACACGTGCGCGTCCGTCACCGTCACCTCGGTCCCGCCCTTGCCGTAGCAGAGCGGGCCGGGGTCGGCGCCCGCGGACTTGGGCCCGACCTTGAGCGTGCCCTCGGGCGAGATCCAGGCGATCGAGCCGCCGCCGGCGCCGACCGTGATGATGTCGATCATCGGGATCTTGCACGGGTAGCGGCCGACGGAGCCCTCGGTGGTGATGGACGGCTCGCCGTCGATCACCACGGCCACGTCGGTCGAGGTGCCGCCGCCGTCGAGGGTGATCACCGACTCGTGCCCGGCCGTCGAGGCGATGAGCGCCGCGCCGAGCGCGCCGGCCGCCGGGCCCGACAGGACCGTGGTGATGGGCTGGTTGACGACCTCGCGGGCGGACAGGATGCCGCCGTTGGACTTCATCACCGAGAACGGCTTGCCGAGCCGGGTGGACAGGTTGGCGATGTAGCCGCGCATGGCCGGCTTGACGGCGGCGTCGACCAGGGTGGTGACCGAGCGCTCGTACTCGCGGTATTCGCGCAGCACGTCGCTCGACAACGAGATCACCGCCTCCGGGTGCTCGCGCCACAGCACCTCGCGCATGCGGCGCTCGTGCTCGGGGTTGGCGTAGGAGTGCAGGAAGCAGACCCCGATCGCGGTGATGCCCTTGGCGCGGAACCAGCGGGCCACCTCCACGGCCTGCTCCTCGGAGAACGGCCACACCTCGTCGCCCCGGTGGTCGAGCCGCCCGCCGACGGTCCTGACCAGGTGCACGGGAACGATCCTCGGCGGTTTGACCCAGAAGTAGGAGTTGCCGTAGCCGTCGGGCACGCTCTGCCTGGCGATCTCCAGGATGAACTCGAACCCCTCGGTCGTGATGAACCCGAGGCTTTCGATCCGGTCTTCCAGCAGGCGGTTCGTGGCCACGGTGGTGCCGTGCACGATGGCGCCGGCGTCGAGCCGGCCCAGCTTCTCGATGCCCGCGAGAAACCCGTCGGCCGGGTTCGCGGGGGTCGAGGGGGTCTTCGTGGTGAGGATCTCACCGGTCTCCTCGTCCACCGCCACAATGTCGGTGAACGTTCCTCCGGTGTCGACACCGATACGGACGCTACGCATGACTCCTCAGCTTCGGCGCCGGCCGAGCACTTCGTCGATGACTCGGGGCGCGTTCTGTGTGCCGACGTAGGCCGCCAGCCTGACCACCATCTCCTGGGAACGGGCCAGCTCGGCCTCCACCCTCGCCTTTCCTGACTGCCCCGCCTGAACGCCGAAGTATGCCCCGATAATGGTACCGATCACCCCCGCGACTCCCGCGAAGAGCGCGGCGAACTCCCCGGTGGCGAACACGGCGGCGCCGAAGGCGACCAGGACCGCGAGGATACCCGCCACGACCACGAGGAAGCCGTACCGCCATCGGGTGGCGTCCGCCTGGGCGGCCGTGAGGTCGTCCGGGGTCATCATCGCGTCGAGCGACTCCGGCCGGGACGGGGAATTGTCGGTGACCACTGATTCCTCCAGATACTCAGGGGACAAAATGTCCCACGAGGTCATGGGACAAGCCAAGCCACTAAGCTGGCGGCCCGTGACTGAACTGTCTGCCTTGTCCGCCGTGCCCTCTGGAGCCAGGGATGCCGTACTGAAGTTCTACTTCGGCCCCATGGACTGCGGGAAGTCCACGCTGGCGCTCCAGATGAACTACAACCACGGACGGCAGGGCCGGCGTGGCCTCGTGCTGACCAAGCACGACCGCTCCGGCGGCCCGAAGGTGACCAGCAGGATAGGGCTCGGCCTTGAGGCCATCGAGGTGGTGGACTCCCTCGACCTGGTCCGGCTGGTGACCGCGCACGACCGCGTCGACTACCTCATCTGCGACGAGGCCTGCTTCTACACCGTCGAGCAGATCGAGCAGCTGGCCGACCTGGTGGACGGCCACGGCGTGGACGTCTACGCCTTCGGGCTGGCCTCGGACTTCAGGTCGGTGATGTTCCCGGCCGCGCAGCGGCTGTTCGAGCTGGCCGACGAGGTGTGCCGGCTGCAGGTCGAGGTGCTGTGCTGGTGCGGGCGGCCCGGCCAGCTGAACGCCAGGATCGTGGGCGGGGCGATGGCGCGTACCGGCGAGCAGGTGGTGATCGGCGACACCGACGCCGCGCACGTGCGCTATCAGGTGTTGTGCCGCCGCCACCACCGGGCAGGCCGGCTCGGGGAGGGCGCGCTCAGCCCGCTGGAGGCGGGACCAGGCGCTCCAGGACGTCTCTGAGGAGCCCGGCGTCGCCGCCGGACAGCGAGGACAGGAACTCCTCCTCCGCCGCGTCCACGGCGATCCTGGCCACGCCCAGCGTCTCGTGCCCGCGCTCCGTCGGCTCGACCACGTTCTTGCGCCGGTCGTCGGGGTGCGGGCGGCGGCGCACGAGGTCCTTGCGCTCCAGCGCGTCGACCATCGCCACCATCGTGGTGCGGTCGATCCCGAGCCGCCTGGCCGCGTCGAGCTGCGACATCGGCGCGGGCGAGTCGAGCAGCGCGAGCACTGCGAACTCACGCCCGTCGATCCCGTACGGCTCCAGCGCCGCTCCCGTCAGCTCGGTCAGGCGCAGGTTGGCGTGCTTGAGCAGATAACCAAGGCGACGTCTCGACACCCTGCGATTCTCCCACCCGTCTCCCACCCATCTCCACCCGCCGAGAACTCCGGCGACGCTCAGACCGCGCAGACGCCGTCGTCGTCGCAGCCTTCGGCCGGCGCGGCAAGCTGGGTGATCGGCGTCTGGCCGGTACGCTCGGCCACCTCGTCGATCGCGGCGGCGAAGGCGTCGACCGGCTGCGCGCCCGACACGGCGTACTTGCCCTCGAACAGGAACAGCGGCACCCCGCTGATGCCGAGCGAGCGGGCCCTGGCCAGCTGCTCGCGCACCTCCTCTGCCCCCTCTCCCGTGTCGGTCACGCCCACCTCGGCGGCCAGCTCGGCCAGCACACCGGCGTCGGCCACGTCGCGGCCCTCGGTGAAGTAGGCGCGGAACAGCCGCTCGGCCATCTCCTCGCCGAGCCCCTGCCGGCCGGCCACCTCGATGAGGCGGTGGGCCCGCACGGTGGTCGAGTTGAGCGCCCGGTCGTAGTCGAGCTCCAGGCCCTCCTCGGCGGCGGTGCCGACGACCCGCTCGATCATCTGGCGGGCGTTGGGCCCGAACTTGCGCTCCATCGACGGGATCAGCGGCTCGCCCTTCGCCGGGGCGTCCGGGTTGAGCTGGAACGGCCGCATCGTCACCTCGATCGAGCCGCCCTTGTCACGGAACCGCTCGGCGGCCTTGGTGAACCTGGCGTGGCCGATGTAGCACCACGGGCACACGACGTCAGAGAAAATCTCCACCTTCATGTCGGCCTCAACCGCCGCCGCCCGCCGTTGATTCCTATCCCGTGCTTCCTATCCGGCGGCCAGTTCCTCCAGCCGGTACGGCAGGTACGCGGAATCGTCGACCAGCGCCGAAGCCCCGCGCCACCAGCCGAACCACTCACCGCTGCGCCACATCCAGTCCACCCGCTCGATGGCGGCCACCACGTCGCCCACGGTCCGCCAGCTCTCGCCGAGCTGCTCGCGGGTGGCCCCGTGGCGCATCGCCCACGCGCGCAGCACGTCCGCGGCGGCGGAGGACACCTCGCGCGCGTAGGGGTCGGGGCTCTCCCCCGGCAGCCGGTGCGGCCCGAGCCCGGCCGCCACGCCCCAGCTCCACTGGGCCTCGGCCGGGCGGGAGTAACGCAGCGACTGGAAGTCGAGGTTGGAGCCGAGCTCCTCGTCGGCCCTGCGGGCGACGACCGCGTCGAGCCTGCCGCCCGCGTCGAAGTGCACGACGAGCCGCTGACCCGGCCGGACGTCAGGCGGCAGGTCGAAGCGGTCCTCGGCCTGCCAGGAGTTGAGGTCGACCTGCGCGACGGGCGCGCCCCAGAGCTGGTCCGCGGCGTCGTCGGCGATCCAGGCGGCGAGCATCTCCAGCGCGGTCAGATCGGTCCACGGCTCGATCGCGACGGCCGTGCGCACCACCTCGTCGGGCGCGGGCAGCTTGCCGCCCCTGGACCTGCCCCACCACTCCTCGCCCAGCTCCCGGGTGCCGACCAGCAGCGCGGCGATGGCGGCCAGCTCCGCCGAGCGCCTGGTGAGCTGGGCGCCGAGGGCCAGGTCGAGCGTGCGCCTGGTGCGGTCGTCGCCGAGCACGGGGCGCACGTCGCCGATCAGCATCTCGGCCGTCGGGCGGTCCTCGCCCAGCAGGTTGTGTACGACTCGCCTGGCCTCGGTCCGTGCGTCTTCAGCATGTGCCTGCCGCATACCGCCACGCTACGCCGGGAGATCCTTTTCCGCGAGAGTCCGCGACGCCACCACCCTCAGGCGTCGCGCCGCCATCCGCGCCCGAGCAGCCAGCCCACCGCCGCCCCCGCGAGCGCGACGCCCGCGCCCATGCCGAAGGAGGCCAGCATCACCCACGGGCGGGTCTCGGCGTGCCGCGCGGCGGGCCGCTCATAAACCGTCCCCGCCGCTCCCGCCGCCCCCGCTGCTCGCTGCGCCTGCACGGGCTGGGCGGGATCGCCGGGCCGGTCCTGCTGGGCGAGCGCGCCCGGCGCGGCAGGCGTGGCGGGCGTGACGGTCGTGCCGTTGGGCACGGGCTCGCAGATCTCGGCGGGCGCGCGCAGGTGCTCATCGACGGCCGAGAAGAACTCCGCCGCCGTCCGCCTGGCCGCCGCGCCCAGCATCCGCTGCCCGACCCCGCCGATCATGCCGCCGATCACGGCCTCGGCGTCGTAGTCGACCCGCGTCCCGCCGTCGACCTCGCTCAGCCGGACCTGGACGGTCGCGTCCACGGTCCCCGGCGCGCCCTGCCCGCACGCCCGCAGCGTGAAGCTCTCCGGCGCCAGCGGGTCGCCCAGCGAGACCTCTCCCTGGTAGACGCCCTTAATGGAGGCCACCCCCGCGTTGACCGTCATCCGGTACGTGTCCGGCCCCGTCTCCTCCAGCCGCTCGCATCCCGGAATGGTGCGCACCAGCACCTCCGGATCCCGCAGTGCCGTCCACGCCTGGTCCCTGTTCACGCCGATCACGGCGCTGCCCGCCACCTTCATGGGGCCACTTTAGGCAGACGGGGACGGCCCGATAAGGGCAACACCTGCCAGACGCGGGCCCGGCGCCATGATCAGGACTGGCAAGATGGTGCCCCATGCGCAGGGGGCGGAGGACGTACGGGGTGATCGGCGGGCCGATCGGCGCGGCCGCCGGACGGGCGGTCGGCGGGGCGTATCTCGTGATCCTGGCGGCCTGCGCGCCGGCGGGGACCGGCACCGGCGCATCCGGATCGGCGACCCCGACGACTCCCGCGAAGGCACCCTCCACAGCACCCTCTTCCGGACAGCCGACCGGCGAGCCGCCGGCCGGCCCGCCCGGTGTGAAACCCCGGGCGGGTGAGGTGCGCCCGATCGAGCACGACGGCGACCTCCCGCCCGTGATCAGCTCCCTCCCCACCAAGCGCAAGGTCGTCTTCCTGACCATCGACGACGGCTGGGAGCAGGACCCCGGCTTCGCCGCGCAGATCCGCGACCAGCGCATCCCGGTCACGGCCTTCGCCATGCGCGACGCGGTCGAGGCCAAGGGCACCCCGGACGAGGCGGGCGGCCGGGCCCGTTACGTCGGCGCCGGCAAGTGGGGATATTTCCGGCAACTGCGGGACGCGGGGGTCCCCGTCGAGAACCACACCCTCACCCATCCCGACCTCCGCCTCCTCGGCCGCGACGCCCAGCGGAGGGAGATCTGCGGCGCCGCCAAGCTCATCGGCAAGCAGGTCGGCACGCGGCCCACGCTGTTCCGCCCGCCGTTCGGCGCCTACAACACCGACACGCTCATGGCCGCCAGGAGCTGCGGCGTGACGGCCGTGCTGCTGTGGACCGCGACCGTGCAGCCGGGCGGCAAGATCGCCTACCAGGTGCCCGACAAGCGGCTGCGCCCCGGCGACATCCTGCTGATGCACTTCCGCCCGAACCTCGCGAGGGACTTCCGCGTCCTGGTCGGCAAGATCCGGCGGCGCGGCTACGAGCTGGGGAACCTTCAGGCGTACCTGGCCGCCGCCCGGATTCGCTGAGGTCCGCCGCACGGCGTACCCGCTTGTCAGCCCGGCGGGGGACGCGCAGGAGGGCCCGCACGCGCGATCCTCGACAGCGATCAGAAATCCAGCAAAAAGGGATGTGACCAAGAACGCATCCCATTGCTCTACAGCTTGTAGTACTACTGGGGGTAGATGTACTACAGCTTGTAGAGCTCAGGGAGTCGGCGGGGAGTATGGACGCACTAGACCTTGCGCGGTGGCAGTTCGGGGTGACCACCGTCTACCACTTTCTGTTCGTGCCCTTGACCATCGGTCTCGGGATCTTCGTGGCCGGCCTGCAGACGGCCTGGCACCGCACGGGCAAGGAGCAGTACCTGACGCTGACGAAGTTCTTCGGAAAGCTGTTCCTGATCAACTTCGCCATGGGCGTGGTGACCGGCATCGTGCAGGAGTTCCAGTTCGGGATGAACTGGAGCGAGTACTCCGTCTTCGTGGGCGACGTCTTCGGGGCGCCGCTGGCCATGGAGGCGCTGCTGGCGTTCTTCATGGAGTCGACGTTCCTGGGCCTGTGGATCTTCGGCTGGGACCGGCTGCCGAAGCGGGCGCACCTGGCCTGCATCTGGGCGGCGGCCATCGGCTCCAACATCTCGGCCTACTTCATCCTCGCGGCCAACGCCTGGATGAAGCACCCGGTGGGCTACGAGGTCGTGGACGGCAGGGCCAGGATGACCGACCTGTGGGCGGTGCTGACCAACTCCACGGCGCTGGCCCAGGTCCCGCACGTGATCGGGGCGGCGTTCATCGTGGCGGGCGGGTTCGTGCTGGCGGTGTGCGGTTACTGGATGTTGCGGACGCGGCGTACCGGCGGGGGCGAGATGTGGCGCGGCGCGGCCCGCGCGGCGCTGGTGATGACGGCCGTCGCGGGAGTGCTCGTCGCGGCCACCGGCGACACCTCCGCCAAGCTCATGTACGAGCAGCAACCGATGAAGCTGGCCTCGGCCGAGGGCCTCGAACGCGACACCGCCGCAGCGCCGTTCAGCCTCGCCCCCGGCATCGAGATCCCCGCCGTGCTCAGCTTCCTGGCCACGAACGACCCGGGCGCCACCGTCCAGGGCATCGAGGACCTGCAGCGGCGCTTCGAGCGGCAGTTCGGCCCCGGCGACTACCGGCCGGACCAGACGATCGTGTTCTGGTCGTTCCGGGTGATGATCGTGTTCGGGCTGTCCACGGTGGGCCTGTCGGTGCTCGGGCTGTGGCTGACCCGCCGCCGGCGTCCCTTCCCCGTGTGGCTCTCGCGGGCGCTGCTGGCGTCGCTGCCGCTGCCACTGGTCGCGGTGACCGCCGGCTGGCTGCTCAGCGAGATCGGCCGCCAGCCGTGGACGGTCGCCGGCGAGCTGCTGACGGCCTCCAGCGTGTCGCCGGGCGTCTCCCTGGCCGAGGTGGCCACCTCGCTGACCCTCTTCACCCTTCTCTACAGCGCGCTTGCGGTGGCCGAGACCGTGCTGCTGACCAGGCACGTCCGCACGGGCGTTGCGGAACGGGCGCCGCTGCCCGCGGCCGAGCGGCGCGAGCCGTCCCTGATGTACTGAGGAGCAGACAATGATCGAGTTGTGGTTCGCCGTCATCGCCTTCCTCTGGACCGGCTACTTCGTCCTTGAGGGCTTCGACTTCGGCGTCGGCATGGTGGCGCCGCTGGTGAGCAGGAACGGCGAGGAGCAGCGCGCCGGCCTGGCGACCATCGGCCCGGTGTGGGACGGCAACGAGGTGTGGCTGATCACCGCGGTCGGCGCCATGTTCGCCGCCTTCCCCGTCTGGTACGCGGGTCTGTTCAGCTCCTTCTACCTGCCCGTGACGCTGGTCCTGGCCGGGCTGATCGTGCGCGGCGTCGGGCTGGAGTGGCGCGGCAAGGTGACGCACCCGGTCTGGTGCGACCTCGGCATCGTGGTGGGCAGCGCGCTCCCGGCGTTCCTGTGGGGTGCGATCTTCGCCTCGCTGCTGTTCGGCGGCGTCGCCCCCGCCCTGCTCGGCGGCGCGTTCACGCTGGCGGTGTGCGCACTGCACGGCGCGGTCTTCCTGGCGCTGCGGACCACGGGCCCGGTGCGCCGCCGCGCGCGGACCGTCGCCATGGCCGCCGGCGCCGTGACGATCCCGGTGGCCGTCTTCGCCCTGTCGGGCCTGGGCACGGCTCCGGCCCTGGCCGCGATGGCGGCGCTGGCCGCGGCCACGGCGCTGATCTGGCGGCGCAGGGAGGGCTGGGCGTTCACGGCCACGGCGGGCGCGATCGTGCTGACCACGCTGGCGGTCTTCATGGAGCTGCGGGTACGGCCGCTGCCGGGGCTGACCCTGGCCGAGGCGGCCTCCGGCGACTACACGCTGACCATGCTGACCTGGATCGGGCTGATCACGCTGCCGTTCATCATGGTCTACCAGGGGTGGACGTACTGGGTGTTCAGGAAGCGGATCAAGGTGCCCGCCTGACCCACGACGGACGCTCAACCGGCGGGGGCGCCTCCCAGGTAGAGGCGGCCCAGCCGGGGGTCGGCGGCCAGGTCGCGGGCCGGGCCGGTGATGTGCACCCGGCCGAGGTCCAGCACGCAGCCGAGATCGGCCATCTCCAGCGCCCTGCGCGCGTTCTGCTCCACCAGCAGCACCGCCACGCCGGTCCTGCGCATGAGGTCGATCTGGTCGAAGACCACCTGCGTGTTGCGCGGGTCGAGGCCCATCGACGGCTCGTCGAGCAGCACCACGGACGGCTCCAGCATCAGCGCGCGGGCGAACTCGACCTGCTTCTGCTGCCCACCGGACAGCAGCCCCGCCATGCCGCCCCACCGTTCGCGCACCACGGGGAACAGGTCCTTGACCACCTCGATCCGCTCTTTCAGCCGGGCCTGGTCGCGGACGGTGAACCCGCCGAGCCGCACGTTCTCGGCCACGGTCATCTCGCGGAACACGCTGTGCCCCTGCAGCACGTGGGCCAGGCCCAGCCCGAGCAGCCGCTGCGGCGACAGGCCCGTCACGTCCCTGCCGGCCAGCAGCACCCGGCCCGACCTGGGCGCGAGCAGGCCGCTGGCCACCTTGAGCGCGGTGGACTTGCCCGCGCCGTTGGGGCCGACGAGGCAGACGACCTCACCGGCGCGGACGGTCACGTTCAGCCCGCGCAGCACGGGCGCGCCCCTGCCGTACCCGGCCACCACGTCATCCAAGGCCAGCACGGGCTCAGACACCGTTTCAGACACCGTTTCAGACACCGAGATACGCCTCCAGCACCCGCGGGTCCTCCCGCACCTCGGCGGGCGGCCCCTCGGCGATGGGCGCGCCGCGGTCGAAGACGATCACGTGGTCGCACATGCCCATCACCATGTCCATGTTGTGCTCCACGACCAGGAACGTGCGGCCCTCGGCGTTGAGGTCGCGGACGAGGCCGGTGATCCGGTCGATCAGCGCCGGGTTGACCCCGCCCGCGGGCTCGTCGAGCAGCACCAGGTCCGGCTCGGCCATGAGCACGGCGGCCAGTTCGAGCAGTTTCTGCTGGCCGTAGGACAGGTCGCGGGCCTCGGCCTCCTCCAGGTGCTCGATGCCCATGCGGCGCAGCCAGTGGCGGGCCCGTTCCATCTCGCCCGCGTCGCGCAGCCCCGCCATCAGCTCGCGCAGCCGGGTGCGACGGACCGCGACCAGCATGTTCTCCAGCACGGTCAGGCGCGGGAAGACGCGGCAGAGCTGGAAGGTGCGGCCGATGCCCGCGTGGGCGATCCGGTGCGGCGAGTGCCGGGTGATCTCCCTGTCGCGGTAGAGCACCCGCCCGGAGTCCGGCCTGATCAGGCCGGTCACGATGTTGAAGAACGTCGTCTTGCCCGAGCCGTTCGGCCCGATCAGGCCGTTGATCGCGCCGTCGCGCAGCTCGACGGTGACGCCGTTCACGGCCAGCACGCCGCCGAACGACTTCGTCAGCCCCTCCGTCCGCAGCGAGCTCATGACGAGACCCCATGCAGCCGCTGGTCCGCGCTCTCGTCGGGGATGGACGGACCCGCCCGCCGCCGGGTGAACCTGGCCAGGATGCCCTCCGGCATGAACAGCACCACCAGCACGAGCACCAGCCCCGTCGCGGTCAGGTGGATCTGCGTCTCGCCCAGCGCGATCAGGAAGTACTCCCCCGCCGGGGCCACGATGAGCGCGCCGAGCAGCGGCCCGAGCAGGTGCCTGACGCCGCCGAGCAGGCTCATGAGCACCATGTACGAGCCGATCAGGATGGAGAAGACGAAGATCGGGTCGAGGCTGCCGAACCAGAGCGCGTACAGGCCGCCGGCCAGCGCCACGAACAGGGCGGACAGGGCGAAGGCCGCCACCTTGTACGCCCCCGTCGGCACCCCCAGCGACTCGGCCTTGTCCTCGTCCTCCCTGATGGCCCGCAGCCCCGCGCCGAAGCGGGAACGGGAGATCTGCCACCAGGCCAGCAGCGCGACCCCGAGCAGCGCCAGGAACAGGTAGAAGAAGACCAGGTGCGTCTGGCCCCTGTGCAGGTCGGGGAAGGGCGAGGGCACCTGGAGGCCGGTGGAGCCGCCGGTCAGCGAGCGCCAGCCCTGCACGACGAGGTTCATCATCGACACGAGCGCGATGGAGACGATCACGAACGAGGCGCCGCGCACGCGTACCGCCGCGATCCCGACGCCGACGGCGAACACCGTGACCAGCAGCGCCGAGACCGGCAGGGCGACGAGCCAGGGCACGTCCAGGCGCACGACCAGCAGCCCGGTGCCGTACGCGCCCAGCCCGAAGAAGGCCGAGTGGCCGAGCGAGACGTAGCCGGTGAAGCCGCCGAGCAGGTTCCAGGAGGTGGCCATGGCGGCGTACATGACGGTCAGCGCGCCCGCGTACACCAGGTAGTAGTTGGGCACCAGCCACGGATAGGCGATCGCCAACACAGTGATCATCAGGGGGGCCAGCAGGGGCAGACCTCTTCTAGAAACGGTGCGCAAGCCGGCCTCCGAAGAACCCCTGGGGGCGGACGAGCAGGGCCAGGAAGAGGAAGACGTAGAACATCATGGTGGCCCAGGTGGCGTCCACGGTCACCAGCACGACACCCTCGACCACGCCGAGCAGCACGGCCGCGAGCGCGGCGCCGGTCACGCTGCCCAGGCCGCCGACCACGATGACGGCCATGAGCTTGCCGATCCAGACCCAGTGGGAGGCGGGGAAGAACGGCGTGATCAGCGCCAGCACCGTGCCGCCCACGGCGGCCGTGGCCAGGCCCACGCCGAAGCCGTAGCCGGCCACGCGCTCGGTCTGGATCCCAACCAGCCTGGCCGCCTCGCGGTGCTGGATCGTGGCCCGCAGCGCCTGCCCGAATTTGCTCCTGACCAGCACCGCGAACAGCACGGCCAGGGTGAGCCCGGCCACGCCAAAGGCGATGATCTTGTCGTACGGGAGGTGCACGCCGGCCACGGTGAGCGAGCGGGTGGCGTAGTCCATGCTGACCGACTTGTAGGAGCCCGTGTAGAACGTGCCGAGCAGCCCTTCGATGGTCAGCGCGAGCCCGAAGGTCAGCAGCACCGACATCATCGCCACGTTCTCCGGCGCCAGGCGGGCGATGAGCAGCCGCTGCACCGCCACGCCCAGCACGAAGAAGAGCGGCACGGTCACCGGCAGCGCCAGGAACGGATCCACACCGAACACGGTGTGCGCGGTGTAGGTCAGGTAGGCACCCAGGAACAGGAACGCCGGGTGCGCCACCATGACCACCCGCATCACGCCGAAGTACAGCGACAGGCCGGAGGCCAGCAGCGCGTAGAGCCCGCCGGTCAGCACGCCCAGGGCCAGGCCCTGCGCGAGCAGGCTCACCACGGCTTCTTCGGGTAGACGATGCCGGCGGTCTTCGCCTGCTCGGGCAGCACGATCTCGACCTTGCCGTTCACGTACTGCTGGATCATGTGCGCCTGCTCGGGCCGGCCCTTGTCGTCGAACGACAGCGGCCCCACGACGGTGTCGAACGTGGCCTGCCCGATGTGCGCGGTCAGCTTGTCCTGGCACTCCTTGGACGGGTCCGCGCACTTGGCCGCGTTCACGGCCGCCTCGACGATCTGGCCGACGGTGTAGCCGTTGGCCGCGTCCTCGTTGGCGTCGCCGCCGAACATCTCCTTGTAGCGCTTGACCAGGTCCTGGTTGCCGGTGAACGTGGCGGTGGCCGACCAGCCGACGGGCGAGATGACGTGCTCGGCCGCCCCCTTCACCGCGGCGGGGAACTCCGCCAGCGTCGGCCCCGTCGAGAACGCGGCCAGCTTCGGCTGCACCTTGAGCTCCTGCAGCGCCCGCACCAGGCCGACCGAGTCCTCGAACTGCGTGCCGCCCACGACCAGGTCGGGCTTGGCCGCGGCGATCTTCGCGGCGATGGGGGCGAAGTCGGTGGTCTCCGGCGGGTACACCTCGTCCACGACCGTCTTGATCCCGGCCGCGGCCAGCTTGTCGCGCAGCCCGTACGCGGTGCCCTGGGCGAACGGGTCGTCCAGGCTCGCGTACGCCGCCGTCTTCGGCCGCTGGTCGGCGGGCAGCTTGGTGAGGTAGTCGGCCAGATAGTTGTAGTGGTCGCTCGCGATGGCGGGGGCGGCGTAGAAGAGCCGCTTGAAGCCCTGCTCGAACACCTCGGCGGCGGCGCCGGCGGGCTCCACGAACAGCATGCCGTACGACTCGGCGACCTTCGCCGCCGGGATGACCAGGCGCGAGGAGAACGGCCCGAAGACCAGGTCCACCTTGTCCTGGGTGATGAGCGACTCGTAGTCGGAGCTGACCCGGTTGGGGTCGGAGGCGTCGTCGCGGAAGATCAGCTCGACCTTCCTGCCGAGCAGGCCGCCCTTGGCGTTCACCCGGTCGGCCCAGACCTGGTAGCCCTCCTGGATGCCCTTGCCCGGCTCGGAGAAGTCGCCGGTGAGCGGGAGGGAGACGCCGATCCGCACCGATCCCTTCTGCTGTCCCGGCGACTGCGCCGCGCCGGGTTCGTCGGTCTTCGCGCAAGCGGTGAGCGCCAGCGCGCAGAGGGAGATGATCGCCAGGCCCTTGCTTACTCTTGCCATCGAGGAGACCCCCGTCAGAAGAGGCGAGCGAAAGCGCTTTCGTAAGCGCTTTCGGTTACGATTACACGGGATCTCGCCCCATACAAGGGGGTACGCACCGCATGGCAGAACGCCCTTCCCCGCGGCCTTCCCCACCCGACGCCCTTGTTGGCCCTCGCACGGCCGCCCCGCCTGGCGCGCTTCCCGGCGATCTGCCCGGTCCGCCGCGCCTGATCGACGTGGCCAGGGCGGCCGGGGTGTCGCTGGCCACCGCCTCGCGGGCGATGACCGGCAGCGCCGGGGTGAGCCCCCGGGTCGCCGCGCACGTGCAGGCCATCGCCGCCCAGGTGGGGTACGTGCCCAACAGCCACGCGCGGGCGCTGGCCGGCGGGCAGGCGTCCATGGTCGGGCTGGTCGTGCACGACGTGGGCGACCCGTACTTCGGCGAGATCGCGCGGGGCGTGCTGCGCGAGACGGACAGCCGCGGCTACCTGGCGCTGATCAGCCAGACCGAGCGCGACCCGCGCGCCGAGCTGGCCAGGATCCGCGCGCTGCGGGCGCACCGGGTGACCTCGATCGTGCTGGCCGGCTCGGGCTACGTGGACGCGCGCACCGAGACCGACATCGCGGCCGAGCTGCGCTCGTTCACCGCGGCGGGCGGGCGGGTCGCGGTGATCGGCCGGCACCACCTGCCGGTGGACGCGGTGCTGCCCGACAACGCCGCCGGCGGCGCGACCCTCATGCGTCACCTGCTCGACCTGGGCCACCGCCGGCTCGGCGTGCTCGGCGGCCCGGCCAACCTGACCACGGTCGAGGACCGGCTGGCCGGGCTGCGCACCGCGTACGGAGCGGCCGGGCTCGACTGGGCGTCGGTGCCGGTCGTGCACGGGGACTTCACCCGCGAAGGCGGCGCGGCGGCCACGGCCCGGCTGGTGCGCGCCCACCCTGAGCTGACGGCGGTGGTCGCGCTCAACGACCCGATGGCGGTGGGTGCGCTGTCGTGGCTGCTCAACCACGGGCGGCGGGTGCCGGAGGAGATCTCGGTGGCCGGGTTCGACGACGTGCCGGTGGCCAGGGACGTCTACCCGGCGCTGACCACGGTCAGGCTGCCCATGGTCGGCATGGGCAGGCAGGCCCTGGAGCTGGTGCTCAAGCCGCCCGCCACCCGGCCGCGCCGCCGCCGTACCCGGCACGAGCTGGTCGTCAGAGCCTCCACGGCCGCACCGCGCCCCTGAGAGAGAGTCGGGTGCGGTACGGAAACGCGCCGGCCACCGGATTCACGGTCCGGTGGCTGGAAGCGTGCGTCAGCCGACGACCTTCATCTGCTTCGTCCGGTGGTCGGTGAGGTGCAGGTCGCCGCCGAGCCGTTCCTTGAGCAGGTCGAGCACCTTGCGGCTGGACAGGACCGTCCAGAGGTTGCCCACCAGGTGCGGGTTGTACTCGGGAGCTGCGTCCATCCAGGCGTCCTTGCCTGACTGGCTGGCGAACGTCGTGACGAAGAACTCGCCGTCCGGTGTCCGGCAGAAACCCGTGCGGATCTCGGCGGCGTCGACCTGCATGCGAGGCGTGCAGCCGACCTTGGCGGAGATCTGCTCGACCGTGAGCGGCGCGGCGACGGCCAGCTTGCCGGCGGACGCGACGTAGCCGCCGCTCCCTGAGGAGCAGCCGGCGACCAGCGCCGCCAGCAGCGCGACAGCGGTCAGGCGGGGAATTGTCGTCATGAGCGGGGGTACGCGGCCCTTCCTACCTCGGTTCAGACTCATACCGTCCGGATATTCGGCCGGTTATCCGGGCCCGGCTACTTCGGCGCAGGCGTCTTGGAGACCCGGTGGTCGGTCAGGTGCAGGTCGCCGTTGAGCGGGCCCTTGATCGTCTCAAGCACCTGCAACGGCCCCAGCACGGTCCACTTGGGTCCGACCAGATGGGGGTTGTACTCGGGAGCCCGGTCCATCCACTCGTCCTTGAGCTTCTCCGTCTTGAACGTGTTGACGAAGAACTCACCGTCCTGGGTCTTGCAGTACGCCGTACGGACCTCGTCGGCGTCGACCTGCATCTTGGGCTTGCAGCCGACCTTCTCGGAGATCTGCTCGATCGTGAGCGGAGCGGGGTTGGGGGGCTGGTTCTTGCCTGCTGCGACGTAGTCGCTCCAGCCGCCCCCTGAGGAACAGCCGGCGACCAGTCCGGCCAGCAGCGCGAAAGCGGCCAGACGTGGAAATGTCGTCATGTGCGAGGGTACGCAGGCCCGCCCGGCGCGGTTCACCACCGGACGACACCGGTTCGCCATCGGTTCGCCACGGGTACGCCGCCGGGCACTCCAGACTCACCTCAGCACGACGCACCCGCGCGCTTCGAGCCGGGCCAGCACCTGCGGCTCGCCGTCCAGCTTGTTCCACCGCAGATCGAGTTTCTCCAGGTCAGGCAGAGTGTCCGGAAGCTCGCGCAGCCGGTTGTTACGCAGGTCGAGCTGCTTCAGCCCGGCGGGCAGCGACTCCGGCAGCCGGCCGAGCCGGTTGTCGCGGAGGTCGAGCACCTTCAGACCTTCCGGCAGCCGCCCGGGCAGCTCCCGCAGCCGGTTGCCCTGGAGATGCAGCTCGCGCAGCCGGGGCAGATCGCCGATCGTGTCCGGCAGGGACTCCAGCCGGTTGCCGTAGAGCCGCAGCTCCACCAGCGACGCCATGGAGCCGAGCGAGGCGGGCAGGCGGGTGAGCCGGTTGTCGGTCAGGTTGAGGTAGGCCAGCCGGTCGAGCCGCCCGATCGACTCCGGCACCTCGGTGAACAGGTTGTCGCTGAGGTAGAGGTAGTCGGTCAGCGGCAGGTCGCCGAGCTCGGCCGGGATCTCGGTGAGCCGGTTGTGGCCGAGGTCGAGCATGCGCAGCCGGGACAGGGCGCCGATGCCCGCGGGAAGCTCGGTGAGCGCGTTCTGGGCCACGTTGAGCGATTCGAGGCCGGTCAGCTTCCAGAGCGTGTCCGGGAGCGTGGTGAGGCCGTTCGCGCCCGCTGCCAAGTGCCTGAGCGTCGCGGGCAGCCGGTCGGGGAGCTCGGCGAGGCGGTTGCCGTACAGGAAGAGGCTCTCCAGGCGCGGCGGGCAGGCGGGGAAGGACGTCAGCGCGTTGCCGTCGAGGTGGAGCGCGCGCAGCGTGGTCAGCCCGGACAGGTCGGGCAGCGTGCGCAGGCCGTTGCCGTCGAGGCGCAGCTCCTCCAGCGCGGCGAGCCCGGCCACCCGTTCCGGCACCTCGGCGATCTCGTTCCAGGCCAGGTCGATCAGGCGGACGTCATCGGGCACGTCGGGAAAGACGGTCAGACCGGAGTCGGGGGCACGCATGCCGCCGATCATCCCACCCCGATGAGCGCATGCCGCTCATCTCGTCGGCACATCTCGTCGGCACATCTCGTCGGCGCAGGCTCACCGGCCGTGGCGCCGCCTCGCCTCGAACAGCTCGGACGGCGAGATCGGCATGCGGTCGATCGCGAAGCCCTCGGCGTCCTCGATCGCCGAGGCGATGACGGCCGAGACGGGGATCACGCCGGCCTCGCCCGCGCCCTTGATGCCGAGCGGGTTGAGCGGCGACGGCGTCTCCAGGTGGTCGGTCTCGACGCGCGGCACCTCGGTGGCGTACGGCATCAGGAAGTCCATGAAGGAGGCGTTGACGAGCTGGCCGTGCTGGTCGTAGACCATGCGCTCGTACAGGGCGCCGCCGATGCCCTGGGCGACGCCGCCGTGGATCTGCCCCTCGACGATCATGGGGTTGATCAGCCGGCCGCAGTCGTGCACGACCGCGTACCGCACGACCTTGATCTCGGCGGTGTCGGGGTCGGTCTCGACGATCGCGGCGTGCATGCCGGCCGCGAACGTGGACCTGATCGGCGAGTAGTAGTCGCGTCCCTCCAGCCCCGGTTCCTCGCCCTCGGCCACCGGCGGCCGGTCGGGTGAGGCCGTGCCGGAGAACTGGGTGGCCTTGGCCGTCTCCTCGTCGAAGGCGTACCGCAGCGGGTTGGCCAGCACCGCGACCGTGGACAGCGGGATGGACGCGGAGGGCGTGCCGGCCACGTGCACGAGGCCGTCGGCGATGTCGAGGTCGGCCGGGTCGGCCTCCAGGGCGTCGGCGGCGATGCGCAGCGCCTTCTCGCGCACCTTGCGGCAGGCCAGGGCGATGGCGTTGCCGCTGACCACGGCCGCGCGCGAGGCGAACGTGCCGACCGCGTACCCGAACCTGCGGGTGTCGCCGGTGACCACGCTGACGCGCTCGATGGGCACGCCCAGCTCGGTCGCCGCGATCTGGGCGAAGGCCGTCTCGTGGCCCTGTCCCTGCGAGGTGAGGCCGGTGGAGACGTGCACCCGGCCGTCGGAGGTGATCTGCACGTGCCCGCCCTCGTACGGGCCGACGCCGGTGCCCTCGACGTAGCAGCCGATCCCGATGCCCCTGCCGGGACGCCGTTCGAAGGAGTCCCAGCCGATGAGCTCCTTGATCATGCGGAGCATCTCGGGGTAGTCGCCGCTGTCGTAGATGAGCGGCCGACCGTCCTGGAAGATCATCCCCTGGTCGTACGGGAACTCCTCGGGGCGGATGAAGTTGGCCTCCCTGACGGCGGTGCGGTCCTTGCCCAGATGATGGGCGATCTTGTCCATCGTGCGTTCCATGCAGAACACGCCCTGCGGCCGCCCGGCCCCCCGGTAGGGGGTGACCTGCACGGTGTTGGTGTAGACGGCGGTGAACTCGACCCGGTAGGCGCCCACCCGGTACGGCCCCAGCAGCTGCGTGGAGGTGACGATCGGCACGATGATCCCGTACGGCGTGTAGGCGCCGTGATCGTGCAGGATCGTGACGTCCAGTCCCAGAACGCGCCCTTCGTCGTCGAACCCCACCCGCACGTGCTGCACCTGCGCCCGCTCGTGCGCGGAGGAGATGAAGTGCTCGCGCCGGTCCTCGGCCCACTTGACCTCGCGCCCGAGCGTCATCGCCGCCCAGGGGACGAGCACCTCCTCCGGCCACGGGTGCACGATCTTGACCCCGAAGCCGCCGCCCACATCGGGCGCGATCACCTCGACGTGGGGCAGCGGCAGGCCGAGCGTGGCGGCCACCGCCATGCGGACGCTGGTGGAGGTCTGGGTGCTGGAGTAGACGCGCAGGTCGCGGCCGTCCCAGCGGGCGTACACGCCGCGGCCCTCCAGCGGCATGCTGGCGCTGCGCTCGATGTCGAGCCGGAAGTCCAGCGTGTGCGGCGCGGCTTCGATCGCCTCCCTGGCGCCGTGCCCGCCGGGCAACGCGACCTCCTGGACGAGGTGCGCGCCGACGTTGCCCGGCACGTCCTCGTGCACGAGCTGGGCCCCGTGAACCGCCTCCTCCAGGCCGACGACCGGCTTGAGCAGCTCGTAGTCGACCTCGATGAGCGCGCAGGCGTCCTCGGCGGCGTACCGGTCGGCGGCCACCACCATGACCACCGGCTCGCCGACGTGCCTGACGATCTCCTTGGCCAGGGGGTAGGCGGTGCGCCCGTGGGTGAGCGCCGGGTGCGGGATGAGCAGCGGCAGCGCCCGGCCGACCCGTTCGGGCAGGTCCTCCCAGGTGTAGACGGCGACGAGGCCCTCCACGTCGAGCGCGGGGCCGACGTCGATGTCGCGGATGCGGGCGTGGGCGTGCGGCGAGCGCACGAACGCCGCCGCCAGCGCCTCCCGGCCCAGGTCGTCGAGGTAGCGCCCCTGCCCGGTGAGCAGCCGCGGATCCTCGCGCCGCTGGACGGGCTCGCCGAACAGCTTCGTCGTCATGCTTCCTCCGCCTGCAGCTCGGCGGCCCGGTGGACGGCCTTGACGATGTTCTGGTAGCCGGTGCAGCGGCACAGGTTGCCGGAGATGCCCTCGATCACCTCGTCGTCCGTCGGGACCGGATTGTCGGCCAGCAGGGCCGTCACCGTGCACAGGAAGCCCGGCGTGCAGAACCCGCACTGCAGCCCGTGGCACTCGGCGAAGGCCCGCTGCACCGCCGAGAGCCGGCCGTCGCTCCCGGCCAGCCCCTCGACGGTGGTGATCTCGGCCCCGTCCACGGTCACGGCGAACGTCAGGCACGAACGCACCGGCCGGCCTTCGAGCAGCACCGTGCAGCAGCCGCAGACTCCGTGCTCGCAGCCCACGTGGGTGCCGGTCAGGCCGAGGTCGTGGCGCAGGCAGTCGGACAGCAGGCGGCGCGCGGGGACGCGGACCCGCCTGGGGGTGCCGTTCACGACGAGGGTGATCTCATGCTCCACGGGCCGCCGCCCCTTCCCGCGCCGCGTTCCGCAGCGCCCGCTCGGCCAGCACGCCCACCAGGTGACCGCGGTAGGCGGCCGTGGCGTGGATGTCCTCTTCCGGATCGGTCGCCTCGCGTACGAGGGCCGCCGCCGCCTTCCAGTCGGCCCGCTCCACGGGCCCCACGTCGCCCAGGTCGACCACGACGGGCCCGGCGCCGACCCCGACGCACGCGGCCCGCGCGCGGGCCGTGCCGTCCGCGCCGACCGTGACCACCGCGCACACGCCCGCCAGCGCGTAGTCGCCGTGCCTGCGGCTCACCTCCTCGAACGCGGCGCCGCTCCCCTCCGGCAGCGCCGGGAAGAACGCCGACACGGCCAGCTCGTCCGGGCGCAGCGCCGACTCCATGGGGCCGACGAAGAACTCCTCCGCCGGCACCTCCCGCAGCACGGGCCCGCCGTTCGCCGTCTCCCAGCGGGCCGCGAGCACGCTGCCGCGCAGCACGGCCAGCACGGCGGGCAGCTCGGCCGCCGGGTCGGCGTGCACGAGGCTGCCCACCACCGTGCCCCGGTTGCGGATCACGGGGTGGGCGACCAGCTTGAGCGCGCGGGTGAGCAGCGGATGGGCCATGGCCCGCTCGACCTCGGCGTGCCTGGCCAGCGCGCCCACCTTCACCCCCTCCGGGGTGACCTCGGTCGCGCCGAGCCCGTGGACGCGGTTGATGTCCACGAGGTGGGCGGGCGCCGCCAGCCGCATGTTGAGCATCGGGATGAGGCTCTGGCCTCCGGCCAGCACCTTGCCGTCCACCTCGGCGAGGGTCCGCAGCGCCCCGCTGAGGTCGCGGGGCGCGTGGTACTCGAAGGGCGACGGCTTCACCCGGCCTCGCTCCTGGCGGGCTCGGGACTGCGGCCGGCGATGGCGCGCAGCAGGTGGTATCCGCCCAGCACCACGATCGTGCCGAGCGCGATGCCCTCAAGGGTGAAGTCTCCGCCGATGAAGTGGCTCACAGGTCCGATGGCCAGGATGATGCCCGCTCCGGTCGGAACCATGTTCACGGGATCGGCGAAGTCCACCTTATTCTCGATCCAGATCTTCGCGCCGAGCAGGCCGATCATGCCGTACAGGATCACGGTCACGCCGCCGAGCACGCCGCCGGGCGTGGCCGCGACCAGCGCCCCGAACTTCGGGCAGAGGCCGAACAGGATCGCGATGATCCCGGCGATGTAGTAGGCGGCCGTCGAGTAGACCTTGGTGGCCGCCATCACGCCGATGTTCTCAGCGTACGTGGTCGTCGGCGATCCGCCGACGGCACTGGTCAGCACGGTCGCGACGCCGTCGGCCGTCACCGCCCGCCCCACGTACGGGTCCAGGTCCGTGCCGGTCATCTCCCCCACGGCCTTCACATGCCCGATGTTCTCCGCGATCAACGCGATCACGGCGGGAAGGACCAGCAGCACGGCCGAGGTCTTGAAGTCGGGCGCGTGGAAGCTGGGCAGCCCGAACCAGGGCGCGGAGGACACGGCGTCGAAGCTGACCCGGTCGTGCGGGAAGGCCGTCGCCACGCAGTACGTGCCCTCCGCTGGGCAGGCCGCCCCCGCCGCGTCACGCAGGTTGGCCCCCGGCAGCACCGACGTGACCGGTCCCGCGGTGATGTCCAGCAGCCACGACAGGACGAACCCGGCGACCAGCCCGATCAGCACGCCGACGCGGCCGATGAACCCCTTGAACGCCACGATCACCACGAACGTGATGACCATCGTGACGAGCGCCATCCAGTGGTCCTGCGGCCAGTAGACGTCCGCCACCACGAACGCCAGCCCGAACCCGATCAGCATCACCACCGCGCCGGTGACCACGGGCGGGAAGACGCGGTGGATGATGTCCACGCCGAGGAAGTGGATGGCCAGCCCGGCCAGCGCCAGCACGAACCCGGCGACCAGGATCGCGCCGGTCACGACGGCGTCCGCGCCCGCCGTGTCGCCGCCGGCGGCGGCCCTGATGGCGAACACGCCGCCCACGAAGGACGCGCTGGTGCCCAGGTAGCTGGGCACCTTTCCCTTCACGATCAGCAGGAACAGGATCGTCGCGACGCCCGACATCATCACGGCGACGTTCGGGTCCAGCCCCATCACCAGGGGGAACACGAACGTCGCGCCGAACATCGCGATCACGTGCTGCGCCCCGAACCCCACCATCCGGGGCCAGCTCAGTCTTTCGTCGGGTTTGACCACCTCGCCCGGGGCGAGGTGTTTGCCGTCACCGTGTCTGGTCCATCCCACAACCATGCGAGCCCCTCTTGTACTGGGCGGTTGGGCCGGCGGCACGCTCCGCTTGCGGGCACATTAGGCCCGACGGCACGCGCCTACACGGGCATGATCTGCCAAATCTGACCGGCAGACCAGGGTGAACCTCGCGCACATGAGAAGTGTCGGCGTGTGAGGGGGGCTCGCAGGGGCTCGCGGTGGCGTGTGGGGGACCGACACGCGGGGGACCGGCCTACTGGCGGTCGTCCTGCCGGCGGGTGACGCGCAGCAGGTGGTACCCGGCCAGCAGCACGATGGTGCCCAGCGCGATCCCGCTCAGCGCGAACGTGCCGGTGATCGGCAGCGCGACGGGCCCGATGGCGCAGATGATCCCGGCCCCGACGGGCACCAGATTGACCGGGTCCGACAGGTTCACCCGGTTCTCGATCCAGATCTTGGCGCCGAGCAGGCCGATCATGCCGTACAGGATGGTCGTGACGCCGCCCAGCACACCGCCGGGGGTCGCCGCGACGAGCGCCCCGAACTTGGGGCAGAGCCCGAACAGGATCGCGATGACGGCCGCGATGTAGTAGGCGGCCGTCGAGTACACCCGGGTGGCCGCCATGACCCCGATGTTCTCCGCGTACGTCGTGGTCGCGGGACCGCCGACGGACGTGGCCACGACCGTGCCGACACCGTCGGCCATGACCGCCCGCCCCATGTAGGCGTCCACGTCGGCCCCGGTCATCTCCCCCACGGCCTTGACGTGCCCCACGTTCTCGGCGATCAGCGCGATCACCACGGGCAGAACCAGCACGATCGCCGACACCTCGAACACGGGCCCGTGCAGCGACGGCAGCCCGATCCAGTCGGCCTGCGCGACGCCCTCCAGGTTCACCCGGAAGTGCTCGGTGACCCGCCCGCTGTCGTCCGGCGCCAGGATCCGGCCGCCGACGAGGTCCCATCCCCACGACAGCACGAACCCGAACACGAGCCCGAGCAGCACCCCGATCCGGCCCAGGAAGCCGCGGAACACCCCGATGAACACAAACGTGGCCGCCATCGTCAGCAGCGCCACCCACGGGTCCTTGGGCCAGTAGACGTCCGCCGCCACGTACGCCATCCCGAACCCGATCAGCATCACCACGCCGCCGGTGACGATCGGCGGGAAGACCCGGTGGATCACGCCCACGCCCAGCCGGTGGATCGCGTACCCGCACAGGGCCAGCACGACGCCCACGACCAGCAGCGCCCCGGTGACGGTCGCGTCGCCGCCCCCGGCCGCCCTGATCGCCACCACGGCCCCGACGAAGGACGCGCTCGACCCCACGTAGCTCGGGATCTTGCCCTTCACGATCAGCAGGAACAGGATCGTCGCCACGCCGGACATCATCACGGCCAGGTTGGCGTCGAGCCCCATGACGAGCGGGAACACGAAGGTCGCGCCGAACATGGCGATGACGTGCTGCGCCCCGATCCCGACCATCCTGGGCCAGCTCAGGCGCTCGTCCGGCTTGACCACCTCACCCGGCGTCAGGCGCTTCCCATCGCCGTGCACCTTCCACCCGAACGCCACGCCCGCACCCCGATCTCCCGCCTGACCAGCGGATTCGTCTCCCTGACTCATGTCGGAGAGCACAATAAGGGGTGCGCGTTCAGTTCCAGTACGCCGGGCTGCCCGCTCGGTGCGTTTCCGGCGCGCCCGATGTCCGCCGCGTTCACTCCACCCGGATCGAGAAGCCTTCCCCGCTCACGACCTGCCCCGCCCGGATCTTGGCTCGCTTGCGCAGCTCGACTTCCCCGTCCACCGAGACCATCCCCTCGGCGATGAGGTGTTTGGCCATGCCGCCCGTCTCCGTGATCCCGCAGTACTTCAGCAGGTCGCACAGCGGGATGTAGTCAGAGCGCAGTTCGAAGTCCACGACGCCCCAGCCTAGACGCAGGCTAGATGCCCCGCATGCGCAGCACGTGCAGCGCCAGGGTCAGGTTGAGCCGCAGGTGGGGGTCGTCGGTGAAGTTGCCGAGCAGCCGTTCCAGCTTGCCGATCCGGTAGCGGAGCGTGTTGTAGTGGAAGTGCAGCCGCCGCGCCGTCTCGGCCACGTTCAGGTTGGTCTCCAGCAGCACCTGGAGGGTGCGCCGCAGGTCGGCGTTCTCGGCGTCGTCGTCGGAGGCCAGCGGCCCGAGCGTCTCCCGTACGAACGCGTGCAGTTCGTCGGTGTCGTTGACCAGCGACAGCAGCCGGTACACGCCGAGCTGGTCGAAGTGGGCAACGGCTCCGGGCCCGTGCAGCTGCCGGCCGACCCTGGCCGCCTTGAGCGCCTGCGAGTACGCCTCCGGCAGCGTCGCCGCCCCGGGGCTGGGCCGGGAGGTGCCGGTGGAGAAGGTGGCGGGCGGCACGTCGGCGAAGGCCGAGGCGGCGTCCTTGGCCACCCTGGCGGCGTCGATGCCGGCGTCCACCACGGCCACCACCTCGTGGGAGAACCCGGCCACCGCGCCGCGCGGGTCGTGCCGCCTGATCGCGGCCGTCCAGCAGGACACCAGCCGGTCCTGGGCACTGCGCTCGTCGCCGTCCGGGTCCAGCTCGGCCACCAGGACGGTCACCGTACGCGCCAGGTCCCAGCCGAACGCCCTGGCCCTGGCCGTGATCCGCTCGGCGGTGCCGGCCCGGCCGGTGAGCACGTCGCGCAGGAAGTCGGCCCGGTACTTGCTCTCGACGGCGTTGACCGCCTCCTGCCGGGTGACGACGAGCGCGGCGACGGTGGCGGCACGTTCCAGGATGCCGACGTCGCTGGTGCTGATCGCCCCCGACGGGCTGTAGGCGACGATCCTGCCGTGGTGGTGGCCGCCGGCCAGGACGGGCACCGAGGCGAAAGAGCGCACCCGGCCGCCCGCGGGCGAGAGCGGCGGGCCCTCGCGGGAGATCGACTCGCGCAGCACCTTCACGTGCTCGGCGGCCCCGGCGGTGGCCAGCACGCCGCCCGAGCCGTCCACGGCCGCCACCGACACGTCGAGCAGCTGGGCCACCTCGGCGGCGACCTCGTTCAGCCCACCCCCGGCCAGCACCACCTGCACCAGCGCCCGGTGAGCCTCCTCCGCCCTGGCCAGCACGGCGGCCTGGCGGTTGAGGATGTCGGTCAGCACCTGGTTGAGGATGTCGTCGAAGCCGACGTCGTTCGGCAGCAGGATGAGGGGGAAGCCGAGCCGGTCGGCCTGCTCGACCATCTCGTCGGGCAGTTCGTCCACGTACCGGCCGAGTTTGATGGCCAGCGCGGCCAGGCCGCGCTCGTCCAGGTCGGCGACCAGCCGGCCGAGCGACTGGGGGGTGTTGCGCAGCGGGTAGCCGGTGGTGAGCAGCAGCTCGTGCGGTTTGACCCAGGCCAGGATGTCGGGCACTTCCATGACGTTGAGCCGCTGCACGATGCGGCCCAGCCCGCTCTCCCCCGCGATCAGCCGGGCGTCGGCGAGGGTGGACACGCCGAGCACCTCGCCGACGGACACGCCGTGGATGATCGTGCCGGTGCTGGCGAGACGGACGGGGGGCTCCATGCAGAGATTGTGAACCCACAAGCGGTCTGTCAGGAAGAGCCAACCTTCCCGCTGACTGTTGGCAAATTTACCCGTACGGAGGGTTCACCGGCCGTTCTACGGTCAGGACCAAGGTCGGTTGGGAGGTCTGGTGACCGTCAGTACTCATGCTCGGCGTACCCGCGTCCACGTGTCCGGCGCGGCCAGTACGGCGGTGCGCCCTGTCCTCGAGTCCCAGCGGCGCCCGGCCCGGGTGCTGGCCGCGTTCCCCGCGGGCGTGTACCTGGAGGTCAGGACCGATCTGGAGCCGTCCGTGATCGCCGTGATCACCGGCGAGGCCACCCGGCTGCCCAATTCCGTGCTGCTGTCGACGCCGCTGCCCCATCTCACGGTGGGTGACGAGGCGACGGTGGGCGACCGCACGATCGATCTGGGGCCGCTGAGCCTGAGCGTACGGCGATGGTGGGATCCCGCCCCGCCTCTGGGACGGCTCGATCCGGCCCGCCTGGCGGACGCGGAGGCCGCACTGGCCGATCCGCCGGGCGCCGGGCTGGCCGGCGACGAGGCGGTGGAGTTGCTCGCCGACAGCTGCGCCAAGGGCTGGCTGCTGGGCGCGGTGACGGCGGCGGAGCGGCTGGTCGGGCTCGGGCCGGGGCTGACGCCTAGCGGTGACGACGTGCTGGCCGGGCTGCTGGTGACGCTGCGGCACCTGGGCCGAGCTGCGCGGGCCGAGCGGCCGGTGTGGCTGGCCGGCTGGCTGGCGGCGACCGTCACGTTCGACGCGCGGACGCGGACGACGCCGCTGTCCGCCACGCTGCTGCACTGCGCGGCCAGGGGCGAGGCCAGCCCCGAGGTGATCGCGGTGCTGCGCGGCATCGCGGGCAGACAGGCGCTCGAACCGGCCCTGCGCCGGCTGCACCGGCTCGGCCACACCTCGGGCGCCGACCTGGCCCAGGGCGTCGCGATCGGCGTGCGGGCCGTGCGGTCGCTGAGCGGGGCCCGATGAACGGCCTGCCCCAGGCGGTGCTCGTACGGAGAGGGACCTACCACGACTCGGTGACGCTGATGCGGGTCAGCCGGGCGCTGTCGGAGCTGCCCGGCGTGCACGCGGCCATGGTCGCCATGGCGACCGAGCTCAACGTGTCGATCCTGCGGGAGATGGGCTTCGGCGTGCCTGAGGCGGAGCCGGGCGACCTCGTGATCGCCGTACGGGCGCGCGACACGGACGCGGCGGTCGAGGAGGCCGACCGGCAGCTGACCGCGGCGCCCCGGCCCGGGGAGACCTCCGACGAGCAGCCGCCGCTGACCACCCGCTCGGCCGCCGCGCGCGGCCCCGCCGATCTCGTCCTGGTCTCGACCCCGGGCGAGTACGCCTTCTTCGAGGCCCTCGACGCCGTCGAGGCCGGCCTGAACGTGATGATCTTCAGCGACGGCGTCCCCGTCGAGCGGGAGCGCCTGCTCAAGGAGTGGGCCGAGGCGAAAGACGTCCTGGTCATGGGTCCCGACTGCGGCACCGCCGTGATCGCGGGCGCGGGCCTGGGCTTCGCGAACGTCCTGACGCCCGGCCCCGTCGGCGTGGTCGCCGCGTCGGGCACCGGCGCGCAGCAGGTGACGTGCCTGCTCGACCGGGCCGGCACCGGCGTGAGCCACGTGCTCGGCGTGGGCGGCAGGGACCTGTCGGCCGAGGTGGGCGGGCTGTCGGCGCGGCGGGCGCTGCGCCTGCTCGACGACGACCCGGGCACCGAGCTGATCGTGCTGATCTCCAAGCCGCCTGCCCCCGAGGTGGCGCGGGCCATCGAGGAGTTGCCGCTGCGCACGCCCGTGGTGCGGGCCCTGCTCGGGCCGGGCGCGCCCGATCTGACGGAGGCGGCCGAGCAGGCGCTGCGCGCGCTCGGCCGGCCCGTCCCCGAGTGGCCGTCCTGGCCCGCCTGGCGCGGCGGCCGGGCCACACCGGAACGGATCAAGGGTCTGTACGCCGGCGGCACCCTGAGCGTGGAGGCCGCGGCGGTGGCCGGCGCCGGGGACTCCGGTGACTTCGTCGACTTCGGTGATGACGCCTACACCAGGGGCAGGGCGCATCCGATGATCGATCCCGCGCTGCGCGTGGAGGCGCTGGGGCGGGTCGAGGCGACGGACGTGGTGCTCATGGACGTCGTCCTGGGCCACGGCGCCGACCCCGATCCGGCCGCCTCGCTCGCCCATCCGATCGCCCGCAGCCCCGCCACCGTCGTGGTCGCCCTGATCGGCACCGAGGGCGATCCGCAGGACCTGCACCGCCAGGCGGGCGCCTTCCGCGAGGCGGGCGCGGCCGTCTTCCTGTCCAACGCCCAGGCCGCCCGCCACGCCAGGAGCCTCCTTTGACCTCTTTGCTCGACGCCCCGCCCCGGGTGATCACCGTCGGCGCGGGGCTGCTGGACGAGGCGCTGCGGGCGCAGGCCGTGCCGACGACGCCGGTCGCCTGGCGCCCGCCGCTGCCCGGCACCGCGGAAGACCTGGCCACGGTGCTGGCCGACCCGCGCAGGCACGAGGCGAACGAGCGGGCCGTGGCCCGGCTCGTCTCCGCCCGCCCGCACCTGGTGGGCGTGCGGCGCGCGTCCGAGGTGCTCGGCGAGGGCGTGTTCCTGCACGCGGGCCCGCCGATCACCTGGGAGCGCGCGTCGGGCCCAATGCGCGGCGCGCTGATCGGCGCGATGCTGCTGGAGGACCTGGCGGCCGACGAGCGCGACGCCGCCGACCGGCTCGCGGCGGGCGCGGTCGAACTCCGCCCGTGCCACGAGCACGCCGCCGTCGGCCCGATGGCGGGCGTGGTGAGCCCGTCCATGTGGCTGTTCGAGGTACGCGACGACGAGCACGGCGGCACCGCGTACTGCTCGCTGAACGAGGGCCTGGGCAAGGTCCTGCGTTACGGCGCGTACGGGCCCGAGGTGCTGGAGCGGCTGCGCTGGATGGACGCGGTGCTCGGCCCGTCACTGGCGGGCGCGCTTGAGCGTACGGGCCCGATCGACCTGCGCTGGCTGATGGCGCAGGCCCTGCAGATGGGCGACGATCTGCACAACCGCAACCGCGCCGCCACCTCACTGCTGCTGCGCGAGCTGGCCCCCGCCGTGGTCGAGGCCGCCCCGTCCGACGCCGCGGCGGTGCTCCGCTTCATCCACGGCAACGACCACTTCTTCCTCAACGCCGGCATGGCCGCGGCCAAGGCGGCCACGGACGCGGCCCGCGACGTCCCCGGCTCGTCCCTGGTCGTCGCCATGGCGCGGAACGGCACCGACTTCGGCATCCAGGTGTCGGGGCTGGGCGGGCGCTGGTTCACCGGGCCCGCGGGCGTGCCCGACGGGCTCTACCTCGGCTCGTACGGCCCCGCCGACGCCAACCCGGACATCGGCGACTCCACGATCACGGAGACGTCGGGGGTGGGCGGGTTCGCGATGGCGGCGTCACCGGCGATCGTGCGGTTCGTCGGCGGCGAGGTGGCGGCCGCGGTGCGGGCCACCCGTTCCATGTACGAGATCACGCTGGCCGAACATCCCGCCTTCCAGATTCCCGGCCTCGGTTTCCGCGGCACGCCGGTCGGCATCGACGTCACCCTCGTGGCGCGGACGGGCCTGCTGCCCGTGGTCAACACGGGAATCGCGGGCCGGGTCGCCGGGACGGGGCAGGTCGGGGCGGGGCTGGTCGAGCCGCCGGTGGAGGCGTTCACCAGCGCGCTGCACGCGCTGGCCGAGGCGATTAAGTGATCCTTTTTGATATCCGACATATCACCACGTCGGAACTCATGTAAGGCAACATCACCTTCCCTTGCGCATTCGCCGCCGATATCGTAACCATCCTCATAATCTGCAAGTAGCGTGGAAACGCACGTGACGGATGAGGCGAGATGGGGGCGGGAACATGGCAGCCGACCGCTTGCTCAGCGGGCCCGGCTCAGAGGGAGGTGCCACGGGGGGCGCTTCGCAGAGCCAGGGACGCCTGATCGGCAGGCGCTACCGACTGATGTCGCCCGTCGGCAGAGGCGGCATGGGCATGGTGTGGCACGCTCATGACGTGCTGCTCGACCGGGACGTGGCGGTCAAGGAGCTGATCCTCCCCTACGGTCTCGACCACGCCGGCAAGCAGGTCGCCCACCGGCGCATGCTGCGTGAGGCCCGGTCGGCCGCGCGGCTGACGCATCCCGGCATCGTGACCGTTCACGACGTCGTCGAGGAGGACGGCCGCCCCTGGATCGTGATGGAGCTGGTCCGGGCCTGGTCCCTGGAGCAGGCCGTACGCCAGAGCGGGCCGCTGCCGGTGATCCAGGCCGCCGAGATCGGCATCCGGGTGCTCGACGCGGTGCGGCACGCGCACGCCGCCGGGATCCTGCACCGCGACATCAAGCCGGGCAACGTGCTGCTCACCTCGGACCGGGTGGTGCTGACCGACTTCGGCATCGCGGCCATCGAGGGCGACGTCACGATCACGCAGACCGGGCTGCTCATGGGCTCGCCCGCGTACATCCCGCCTGAGCGCCTGTCCGGCCAGCCGATCACGCAGGCGGCAGACCTGTGGTCGTTCGGCGCCACCCTGTACGCCGCCGTCGAGGGCCGCCCGCCCTACGAGGGGCCCGACCCGGTCGCGGTGCTCGGCTCCGTGCTCACCCAGGACCCGATCACGCCGCAGCGGGCCGGCTCGCTGCTGCCGGTGATCGAGGGGCTGCTGCTCAAGGACCCGGCGCGACGGCTGACCTCGGCCCAGGTCATCGAGATGCTGGAGGCGGTGCTGCGCGCGCACGGCGCCCCGCGCCCCCGTGCGACGGAGACGCTGCCCAGCCAGTCCGACCCCACTCCCGCGGGGCTGCTGCCGCCGCTGGAGACCCCGTCGGGGCCGATGCCCTCACGGATCGTGGAGACGCCCTCGGGTCCGGTACGCGTGCCGTACGACCCGCAGGGCAACCCGTCCGGCGGCTACTCGATGCCGCCCTACGAGGGTCTGACGAGCCCGTCGGCCGGCCACCGTACCGACCAGCTGCCGCAGTTGCCGCGCACGCCCGGCGCCCCCGGCGCCCCTTCCGGCCCGCGTCCCGGCACGTACGACTCGCTCGCGAGCAACTCGGGCGGGTACGACTCCCTGGCGAGCTCCTCCGGCCCCTACGACTCCTTGGCAAGCAACTCGGGCCCGTACGACTCCCTGGCGAGCAACTCGTACGACTCCTTCGCGAGCTCCTCCGGCCCGTACGACTCGCTCGCGAGCACGTCGGGCCCGGCCGGGATGCCCTTCGGCGCTCCCCCCGGACCCAGGCAGGGCCGGCACCCGGACGACGACCTGGACAGCCCGGCCTGGCCGCGTCCCCAGCCGATCCTGCCGCTGACCAGCGACAGCCGTACCTCCGGCGCCACCCCCTGGCCGCTGGCCTCGCCCGACGACCTGCGCGAGCAGTCGCGCGGCCTGTCGCGCGACATCGGCCGCGACCGCCTGACCACGCTGCCCAGCGCCACCCCGCGCGCGGGCAAGAGCCGGCGCAGGAGCGACGAGGACGACGGCCCCTGGGTGCGCGACGGCCGGCCCACCCCGCTGACGATCATCGGCTCCCTGCTGGCGCTGACCGTCGTGACGGGCGCCGTGCTGATCATCCTGACCGGCGGATCGCCGACGGCGCCCCCCGCGACGACCGCCGTCGCCACGGGCGCCGCCACGTCGGGCGTCTCGCCCCTGAAGGCGGACGAGGGGCCGTCCAGCGCGCCCGAGGGGTACACGATGCACACGGGCGCCGGTTTCGCCGCCGCCGCGCCCGCGAGCTGGAAGCCTGGCGACGACGGCGACAGGTCCACCTTCACCGGGCCGAAGGACTCCGGGATGCGGATCGTCGTGGAGAAGGCCACGCCGCAGTCCGACGGCGGGCTGACGGCGCTGGGCCGGCAGGAGGCGGACGGCGGGCTGGAGAGCTACATCCAGGTGCAGCTCCAGAGCGTGGACTACCGCGACTGGCAGGCCGCCGACTGGGAGTACACCTACACCACGCCCAGCGGTGTCCCCATGCACGCGCTGACCAGGTACGTCTCGATCGACAAGAAGGCCGCGTTCAAGATCACGTTCGATCTGCCCGAGCTCAAGTGGGACGACCAGGCCGGCACCCGTGAGGTGTTCCTGAACACGTTCCGGCAGGCCTGACGTATTGCACTGACCATTCCAAAACGGGTAGCGTGCCTCTCGTGGCACGACCGAGGAAGTTCGAGGAGACACGGGCGGTCGAGGCGGCCATGCGCGCGTTCTGGGACGCGGGCTACGAGGCCACCTCGACACAAGACCTGTGCGCCGCGACCGGCCTCGGGCGCAGCAGCATCTACAACACCTTCGCGAGCAAGCACGACCTGTTCGAGAAGGCGCTGCGGCACTACACGGGCTGGCGCAACGCGGAGTTCGCCGAGCTGATGGCGAGCGAAGTGCCGGTCAAGGAGAAGATCAAGACGCTGCTGTGGTGGTCGGTCGACCCCGACCCCGACGAACCGGCCGGCTGCCTGGTGATCAACACGCTGGTCGAGCTGGCCCCGCACGACCCGCACATCGCCGACCTGCTGCGCCGCGACACCGACCTCCGGGTCCAGGCCATCAGGTCCGCCCTCGAGACCGCCCGGCTGTGCGGCGAGATCGGCGCTGACAAGGACCCGCTGGCCCTGGCCCACTTCGTCACCGCCACGATCAACGGCCTGGGAGTGGCCAACAGGGGCGGGGCGAGCCGGGCCGCGCTCGAGTCGATCGCGAACGTCGCGCTGGGCGCGATCTGATTTTCTGCTGCCCTTGTTTTGTACTGATCAATCTAAAATTGAGGAGGTCGCCATGCCGTTGGCGGTCTACATCCTGGGACTCTCCATCTTCGCCCAGGGCACGTCCGAGCTGATGCTGGCCGGGCTGATCCCCGTGCTGTCCGAGGATCTGGGCGTCTCCGTGCCGGAGGCGGGGCTGCTGATCTCGGCGTTCGCGTTGGGGATGCTGGTGGGCGCGCCGGTGCTGGCCATCGCCACCTCGCGCTGGCCGCGCCGTACGGTGCTGCTGGCGTTCACCGCGATCTTCGTGCTCACCCACGTCGTCGCCGCGCTGACGTCGAGCTACGGCGTGCTGTTCGCCACCCGCGTTGCAGGAGCCTTCGTGTACGCGGGCTTCTGGGCCGTGGCGGCGAGCACCGCGATCGGCCTGGTGCCCGTCAACGCCCGGGCCAAGGCGATGAGCGTGCTGGCCGGCGGGCTGACGGTGGCGACCGTGCTCGGCCTGTCCGCCGGGACGATGATCGGCCAGCACCTGGGCTGGCGGGCGGCCTTCTGGACGGTCGCCGCGATGTCGGCCCTGGCCGGAATCGGCGTCTTCGTCACCATCCCGGGCGGCCGCCCGCAGCCCGCCACGAAGCAGCCCGCGACGCCGGGCGCCGCTCCGGGCACGGCTCCCGGCACGGTTTCGGACGCCGCTCACAACCACGCCTCTGATGCCGCTCCCGGCCCGGCCTCCGGGATCGTCGCCGAGTTGCGGGTGCTGGCCCGGCCCGCGCTCTGGCTGGCGTACGCGACCACCGCCATCACCACGGCCGCTCTCCTGGCCTCGTTCAGCTACCTGAGCGCCCTGCTCATCAGCACCACCGGCCTGGACGCCGCCTGGGTGCCCGCCGTCCTCGCCCTGTACGGCGTGGGCTCGCTGATCGGCATCACCATCGGCGGCCGGATCGCCGACGCCCGCCCCTTCCCCCTCCTGTACGCCGGCATCACCGGCGTCATCCTGACCTCGGCCGCCCTGGCCGCCTCCGCGACCACGGCCCTGATCGCCATCCCGCTGATCTTCCTGCTCGGCGCGTTCGGCTTCGGCACCAACCCCGCGCTGAACGCCCGCCCCTTCGCCCTGGCCAGGAACGCCCCCACGCTGGCCGCGGCGGTGAACGTCTCCGCCTTCAACGTCGGCATCACCGTGGGCCCCTGGCTGGGCGGCCTGGCCATCGGGGCGGGCCTCGGCTACGCCTCGGTGGCCTGGATCGGCGCGGCGATCGGGGTGGTGGCCCTGGCCGCCGTGGTGCTCGCCGCGGCGCTGCACCGCCGGGTTCCGGTCACGCCGGAAACCGCCGGGGCAGGTCCGATACGGTCGGCCGTATGAGGCTGGCGAGCATCTCCTTCTATCCCGTCAAGTCCACGGCCGGACATGAGGTCACCACGGCCGAGGTGGAGCCGTGGGGCCTGGCGGGCGACCGGCGCTACCTCGTCACCGGCGCGAACGGCGAGGTCCTCACCGCCCGCGTGGAGCCGCGCCTGCTGGCCTGCGTCGCCCGCCTCGACGGCGACGCGCTCACCCTGACGGGGCCGCACGCTCCGCCGCTGCCGGTCTCGCCCGCCACGTGGCGTTCCACCGTGCAGGTGTGGGCCACCCGGGTCGAGCTGACCGACTGCGGCGACGCGGCGGCGGAGTGGCTGAGCGCGCTGGTGGGGCGGCCGGTCCGGCTCAAGTGGCTGGACGACCCCACGCGGCGCCCCGTCAATCCCGCCTACGGCCGCCCCGGCGACCGGGTGAGCCTGGCCGACGGCTATCCCCTGCTGCTCACCTCGGCCGCCTCGCTCGCCCGGCTCAACGACTGGATCGCCGAGACGGCCCTGGAGCGGGGCGAGGAGCCGCCCGCGCCGCTGCCCATGCGCCGGTTCCGGCCGAACGTCGTGATCGACGGGGCGATCGACGGGGTGACGGAGCCGTTCGCCGAGGACGAGTGGAAGCGGCTGCGCATCGGCGAGGTGGAGTTCCGGGTGACCAAGCGGTGCGACCGCTGCGTGATGACCACGGTCGACACCTCCACGTTCACCAAGGGCGTGGAGCCCATCAGGACGCTGGCCCGGTTCCGCCGATGGGAGGGGAAGGTCTGGTTCGGCGTCAACCTGATCCCGGACGGGCCCGGCCGGCTCGCCACGGGTGACCCCGTCACCGTTTTCTAACGAAAAATGCCGCTTTCCCGATAGAAATTCATTCACCGTCCTTTTTGGGGCGATGTTAGGGGTTATGCGAGACTTCACGGGTGACGAGTGCCCCCACGAAGCCCGCAGTCTCCTCATCTGACCGAATCATCCGCGTCCAGCGGCGCACCCTGATGGTGCTCTCGGCGGCGCAGATCGTCGGCGGGGTGGGGGTGGCCGTCGGGCTCGCGCTCAGCTCGGTCGTCGTCGACGAACTGTCCGGCTCCACGGTGATCAGCGGCTTCGCCGGCACGGCCACCGTGCTCGGCGCGGCGCTGCTGGCCCTGCCCACGGCCAGGGCGTCGGGTCAGGGCGGGCGCCGGGCGGGGCTGTCGCTGGCGTACCTGGCGGCGCTGGCCGGGTGCGCGATCTCGGTGCTGGCGATCAGCCTGCGCGCGTGGCCGCTGCTGCTGGCCGGGCTGGTCCTGGTGGGCGGCGGCAGCGCGGCCAGCCTGGCCTCCCGCTACTCCGCCACGGACCTGTCGCCCAAGGACCGCTCGGCCCGGCACCTGTCACTGGTCGTCTGGGCCTCCACGATCGGCTCCGTGGCCGGTCCGAACCTGGCCAAGCCCGCCGACCAGATCGGCATGCGGCTCGGGCTGGTGGAGAAGGCGGGGCCGTTCGCGTTCGCGGCGCTGGCCTTCGCGCTGGCGCTCGTCGTCGTCATCGGCTTCCTCCGCCCCGACCCGCTCAAGCTGGCCCGCGAGCTGAACGGCACCGGCGACCCGGGGCCCGGCCGTAACCGGACGATCAGGACCGCGTGGCTGACCCTGCGCACGACCCCGATGGCCCGCCGCGCCCTGGTCATGATCGCGGTCAGCCACACGGCGATGGTCTCCGTCATGTCCATGACTCCGGTCAAACTTCACCACGACGGCTCGAACCTGGACGTCATCGGCCTCGTGATCAGCCTGCACATCGCCGGCATGTACGTGCTGTCGCCCGTCGTCGGCTGGCTGGCCGACAAGGCGGGCAAGGTGCCGGTGCTGGTGCTCGGCATGGCGCTGCTGCTGAGCGCCGCCGCGCTGGCCGGCACGGCCGGGCACCGGGTGTGGCAGGTCACGGCGGCGCTGGTGCTGCTCGGCCTCGGCTGGTCCTGCGGCCTGGTGGCCGGCTCCGCGCTGGTCTCGGAGTCGGTCCCGCTGGAGGGCCGCCCCGCCGTCCAGGGCCTGTCGGACCTGCTCATGAACGTCTGCGGCGCCACCGGGACGATCGTCGCCGGGGCGATCGTCGGCATGCTGGGCTACGGCATGCTGGGCCTGGTCGTGGGCATCATGGTCGCCGCCGCAGGCCTGTGGCTCACCGCCGTCTGGCGCCGCCCTGCCCCCGATCCCGTCTGACCCCACCCGGGGGTTATTTGGCGTCCGCGTAGGAGGAGACCGCCACCGCCTCCATCGGGAACCGTACCGGCGTCTGCCCGAACAGCAGCCGGCTCGCCTCGGCCGCGGACTCGGTCACCGCCGCCATCACCTCCGCCGCCTGCTCCGCCGGGCAGTGCACCATCACCTCGTCATGCTGGAAGAACACCAGCCTGGCCGGCTCGGGCAGCCGCCCCCGCAGCACCGCCAGCAGCGCCAGGGCCCACTCCGCCGCCGTGCCCTGCACCACGAAGTTGCGGGTGAAGCGCCCCCTGTCTCTGGCCGCGCGCCCGCCCTCGGGCCCGGACACCAGCTCCTTCCACCGCGCCGACGGCGGCGGGCTGGTGCGGCCCAGCCAGGAGCGGACGATCCGGCCCTCCTCCCCGGCCTTCGCCGCGTCCTCCACGAACTGGTACGCCTTCGGGAAGCGCTGGCGCATCACGGCCAGCAGTTTGGAGGCGTCGCCGCTGGTGCCGCCGTACATGGCGGAGAGCATCGCGATCTTGGCGTTGTCGCGCTCGCCCCCGAACGCCTGCGCCAGCGCGGAGTAGAGGTCGATCTCGCCCGCCGCCCTGGCCAGCCCCACGTCGCCGGCCATCGCGGCGAGCACCCTGGGCTCCAGCTGCGCCGCGTCGGCGACGACGAGCACCCAGCCCTCGTCGGCCATCACCACGCGCCGCATCACCTTGGGGATCTGCAGCGCCCCTCCCCCGCTGGTGGCCCACCGCCCGGACACGACCCCGCCCACCACGTATTCGGGCCTGAACCGCCCGCCGCGCACCCACTGGTCGGCCCACGCCCACCCGTGCGCGCTGAACAGCCGCGCCAGCTCCTTGTAGGCCAGCAGCGGCGTGACCGCCGGATGGTCGATCCGCTTCAGCTCCCACGACCTGGTCGTCTTCAGCTCCACCCCCGCGCCCTTGAACGCCTTGACCAGCTGCTGCACCGAGTCGGGGTTGACCGGCTGGCCGAACGCCGCCGCCACCTCGCCGGCCAGCGCCTGCAGCTTGGCCGGGCGCATGCCGTGGACGGGACGCGGCCCGAGCAGCTCGGTCAGCAACGCGTCGTGCACGTCGCGGCGCCAGGGCATGCCCGCCTGCGTCATCTCGGCCGCCACCAGCGCGCCCGCCGACTCGGCCGCCACCAGCAGCCGGAATCTGCCCGGCTCGGGCAGCGCCGCGATCCTGGCGAGCTGGCCGGCCAGCACCTCGGCCACCGCCTCCGCGCCGAGCGGCTCGGGCGCGAACAGCGTGCCGGGCGCGTTCGGCTGCTCATCCGGCACGGGCAGGCCGTGCAGCCTGGCGTGGGCGGCCCTGGCCGAGCGGGGCTCGCCGTAGCGGCCCTCGGCGGCCAGCAGCAGCCCCTCGGTGAGGGCGAGGTCGTGGCAGCGTGCCACCCGCACGCCGCTCTCCAGCAGCGGCGGGTACGCCTCCCGCGTGTCGGCCCACACCCACCGGGGCCCCCGGGCCGCCTCGATCTCACGCACGGCTTCGGCCATCCCGCTGGGGGGACCGTCGGCGGGAAGCCCCGACGTGTCCCCGACCGGCAGCAGCCTCTCCCCCGCGACCACGACGTGCACGAGGTCAAGAGTGCCAAACGCCTCCGACAGAAAGCCCGCCAGGTGCCCGCCAGGTGCCCGTCGCGTGCCCGTCGCGTGCCCATCAGGTGCCCATCAGACGGTCAGCGGGATGCGCACCTCGTCCTCCAGCGGCGGGTCCAGCTCCTGCCCCAGGCACCCCGTGGCCCCGAAGCACCGCAGGGTGAGCTCTTCACCGGTCACCGTGACGTGCAGGAACTGCTTGAAGAACGGCGGCGTGTCCCAGTCGGACAGCTCGGACAGGAACCGGTGGAACACCTTGTCCACCGGCAGCCGCAGCGGCCACGGCCAGGCCCCGAGCAGCCGGGCCGCCCACCGCATCCGCTGGGTGATCCGCACGGGCCCGGCCATGGTCCTGACCGGCTCGTTCCCGACGTGCTCCGACGTGATGCAGGCCGCCTCGGACGGCGTCAGGTAGAGCCACCTCATCCGCAGCCGCTTGGCGTAGAGCTGGCTGTAGAAGGACAGCGAGTCGCCGCGCAGCGGGTAGCACCTGAAGTCGTCCTCGTGCACGCCGGCCACGTCCACCCGGCCGATGATGTGAGTGGCGTGCATGAACGCGCCGCCGCCGCCCGTCACGACGTACTGGATCACCCTGCCGTCGTCCAGCCTGACCGGGTAGCGCTGGTAGTTGTGCACGTCGCCGCCGATGGCCGCGACGTACCGGTGCGCCGGGTCGCGCACGATGTCGTCGATCGTCCCGCCGCCCTCCAGCCGCGACGGCTTGTAGACGTTGCCGGTGTAGATCGGCTTGCCGGTGACGAGGATCTTCGGCCGCGGGTCGCGCGAGACGCGCCGCAGCCACTCGGTCTGGGCCCGGTCGATCACGTTGCGGATGCCGGTGTCGACGCCCACGACGAGCAGGCTGTCGCTCTCGATCACCCAGTACGGTCCCGGCTGCGCCGCCGGCGGGCTCGCCTGCTGCGACGGCCTGCCCCGCAGCGTGCGCGCCTCGGCCAGAGCGGCCTCGTCGATCGTCTCCGGCTTGCGCCACAGCAGCCCGCGCAGCCCCCGGTCCGGCTTCGGCTTCAGCGGCGGCGCGTCGCAGAAGACCCGCATGAAGCCGCCGAGCCCGTCGTACCAGTCGTGGTTGCCGGGGATGGCGTAGATCGGGGCGTCATAGGCCTGGTACGGACGGAAGAACTTGTCGCCGTATTCGTTGCCCGATCCCGTCGGATAGATCACATCGCTGGCGATGACCGCGAAGGACGTCTTTTCCCCGATTTTCAGCAGGCCCGGAACAACGGCGTACTGCGATGCGTCTCCCTCACCCGTATCGCCCAGCAACAGGAAAGTGAAATCTCCCCCTACCGGCGGCTTGATGCGAAATTCCTGGTCAATCCCCCGCGCTTCCTGCGCCTCAACCCAGCGCGCGCGGACCTGTCCTGAAGGATCACCGAACAAGCCCGCCAGGATCTCGTTGCGCGAGAGCCAGAGCGTTCGTAAATTGAGCCAGGAAAAACCACGGCGGTCCGGTCTGAGCTGCGCGAACGTCCCCGTCTGCGCACAGGCCCATCCGGCGCCCTCCTCAGAGATCCGGGACGACGACTGCTTTCCTCGTTCGGCCGCAACTTCCACCATGACCACATCTTTACGGTGATCTACCATTCGCGCATCCTGAACGCTCCGTACCGTAAGGAACACACAAGGTGCGCAATGGTGTAGCCTCACCCCCCAAGCAAGCGGTTGGGACCGCCCAGGGAGGCTCCCATGACCCGTAACGGCCCGGACGACGCGACCCGGAAGGGCACTTCGGAAATGGACGCCATCGTAGGTCTGCTGGCATTCGCCCAGACCCGGCCGCGCTGGAGCGGCAGCGCCGCCCTGGACAGCGCGAGTCAGGCGATCGCCAGGAGCAGGGCGCTGGCGGGAAAGTCCCCCGGCGAGTACACCGAACTGCTCGCCCGCTGCCTGCGCACGACCGCCGGGCTGCAGTTGCGATGGGGCCGGGCGACGGAGGCGCTGCCGCTCGCGCAGGAGGCGGTGGCCGTCGCCCGCTCGATCGGCGGCGGGCCGCTGGTGCTCTCGCTGGTCTGCCTGGCCACGGCCCTGGAAGCCCTGCACCGCTACAGCGAGGCCGCCGCCACCATGGCCGAGGCCGAGCGGATCCCCCGCACCGACTGACCCGCCCCGGCTTCCCGCCCGGAGGCGGGTCGCCGGCGCGGGGTTCCGGACGCGACCGGTCGCGGACGCGGGGGCGGGCGCGGGCCGCGGACGCGAGCTACGGGCGCGGGACGGGACTACGGAGGCGGGGGGATGAGGACGCCGGGGTTGAGGATGCCGGCCGGGTCGAGCTCGGCCTTGACCGCGCGCAGGACGGCCGAGCCGAGCGGGCCGATCTCGGCGCCGTACGCGTCGCGGTGGTCGCGGCCCACGCCGTGGTGGTGGGTGATGGTGCCGCCCGCCTCGACGATGGCCGCGTTCACCGCCGTCTTGGCCCGCTGCCACTGCGCGACGGGGTCGGCGTCCTGCGGGGTGACGACGGTGAAGTACAGCGAGGCGCCGGTCTCGTACACGTGCGAGATGTGGCACATGACGAGCGGCGGGTGCGCCGGGCCCAGCGCGCCGAGCAGCGCGAGCCTGACGGCGTCGTAGAGCCGGGGCAGGTTCGACCAGAACCCGGCCGTCTCCAGCGTCTCCACGGTGGCGCCGGCCGCGAGCAGGGAGTCGCGCAGGTACGGCGCGGAGAAGCGGCCGCGCTCCCACGCCCGCCCCGGCTCAGGCCCGAGCGGCTCACCGCCCATGCGCGCCAGCACGGCCGACGCGGCGGCGTGCCGCGCCCCGATCGCCGCCCCCTCATACCCGGCGATCAGCAGACACCCGGACCCGCCAGCGCCATCGGAGCCGCCCGAGCCGTCGGGCCCACCGGCGCCATCGGAGCCGCCCGAGCCGATCGAGTCCGGCTTGGCCAGGCCGATCAGGGTCTCGGTCTCGTCCGAGAGCCGGAGCACCGCCGGCAGCGGCCCCTCCTGGGCGAGCGCCCGTACGGCGGCCGAGCCGGCCGTGAACGACGGGAACCGCCAGCCCTCGTAGCGGCGCTCGGCCGGCGCCCGCCGCACGCGCAGCCGCAGCGACGTGATGACCCCGAAGGCGCCCTCCGAGCCGAGCACGAGCTGGCGCAGGTCGGGCCCGGCCGCCGACTTGGGCGCCCGGCCGAGGTCGAGCGTGCCCGACGGGGTGGCCAGGGTGAGACCGACGACCATGTCGTCGAAGCGGCCGTACCCGGCGGAGGCCTGCCCGCTGGATCGGGCCGCGGCGAACCCGCCGAGCGTGGCGTACTCGTACGACTGGGGGAAGTGTCCGAGCGTCAGCCCGTGCCCGGCCAGCAGCCGCTCGGCGTCGGGAGCCCGCACCCCTGGCTCGAACTCGGCCACCATCGACTCGGCGTCCACCGACCGCAGCCGGTCGAGCCGCCCCAGGTCGAGCGCGATCACCCCAGCGAAACCGGACCCCGCGGCGGCGCGCTCGGCGGGGCGCTCGGCGGGGCGCTCGGCGGGGCGCTCGGCGGCGAGCCCGCCGACCACCGAGGTGCCGCCGCCGAAGGGCACGACCGCGATCCGCTCCCGCGAGCAGAGCCGCAGCAGCTCGGCCGCCTCCTCGTGCGAGCCGGGCAGCACCACCGCGTCGGGCGCGGCCGAGCCGTCGCCGGCGCGCATGAGCAGCAGGTCTGGGGTGGACTTGCCACGCGTGTGCCTGACCCGGTCCTCGTGGCCGGTCCGCACGTTCGCGGCTCCGGCGATCTCCGCGAGCGCCTTGAGCAGCGGCTCGGGGAGAGCGACCGGCGCGAGCCGCACCGACTCCAAGCCGGCGGCGGGGGTGGCGGGCGCGCGTACGCCGAGCAGGTCGCGCAGCAGCCCCCGGACGCTCTCGGGCAGCTCGCGCGCCTGGGCGGGGTCGCCCCAGCCGGACCACGACATCGGTTCTCCAGTCACGCATACACTGTGACACATGACGTCGATTCGTCACAACGATGAGGTTCTGGACGCGGCCCGCGACTGCGTGCTCGCCTACGGCGTGCGCAGGACGACGCTCACGGACGTGGCGCGCAGGGCCGGGGTGTCGCGGATGACGCTCTACCGCCGCTGGCCCGACGTGCGCACGCTGGTGGCCGATGTGATGACCAGGGAATGGGTACGGGTGGTCGAGGGGCTGGACACCTCCGACCCGGTACGCGCGGTCGTGGCGGGCGTCAGGGGGCTGCGCGGGCACCCGCTGTGGCGCAAGATCGTGGAGGCGGACCCTGAACTGCTCGTGCCGTATCTGCTCGACCGGCGCGGTGCCACCCACGAGGCGGTGCTGGAGGTGCTGGAGCCGGTCGTCGGCGACGCGCGCAGGGCCAGGGCGGTGCTGCTGGTCGCCCAGTCGTTCCTGCTGTCCGCCCCGACCATGCTCGACCCCGTGACGCTCGACGAGCTCGACGACGAGCTCGCCGCCCTGCTGGAGGCCTACCTTGGATAGCTCGCTGAACGCCGCCAGACGATCCCGTGAGCTGCGCCGGGTCGCCGAGGAACGGGTGGACGTGCTGGTGGTGGGGCTGGGCGCGACGGGCGCGGGCGCCGCGCTCGATGCCGCCTCACGGGGGTTGAGCGTAGCGGCGATCGACGCGCACGACCTGGCTTTCGGCACGTCCAGGTGGAGCTCCAAGATGGCGCACGGCGGGCTGCGCTACCTGGCCAAGGGTCAGGTGGACGTCGCGTACGAGAGCGCGGTCGAGCGCGGGATCCTGCTCCGCAGGACGGCTCCGCACCTGGTGAAGGCGCACCCGTACATGCTGCCGCTGACCCGGGCGGTGTCGCGCAGGCAGGCGGCGCTGGTGATGGCCGGCTACCGGATGGGCGACGGGCTGCGGGCCGCGGCGCGCACCTCCCGCCGGCTCCTGCCGGGCCCTTCCCGGCTGAGCGCGGCCCGCGCCCGCACACTGTCGCCCGTGCTGGCCTCCGACGGGCTGCGCGGCGCGCTGCTGTCGTGGGACGGGCGGCTGCTCGACGACGCCCGCCTGGTGGTGGCGATCGCGCGGACCGCCGCCGGGCACGGCGCCCGGGTGCTGACCAGGTGCCGGGCGCTGCGGCTGACCGGTACGGGCGCGGACGTGCGCGACGAGCTGACCGGCGAGGAGTTCACGATCCGGGCCAGGGTGGTGATCAACGCCACCGGGGTGTGGGCGGGCACCCTCGACCCGGCGGTGGAGCTGCGCCCGTCCCGCGGCACGCACCTGGTGCTCGAACCTGGCACGCTGCCGGGGCAGATCGCGGGCATGCACCTGCCGATCCCCGGTGAGAGCAACCGGTTCGCGCTCGTGCTGCCGCAGCGCGACGGCCGCGTCCACGTCGGGCTCACGGACGAGCCGCTGGAGGGGCCGATCCCCGACGTGCCCGAGGCGCCCGAGAAGGACGTCAGAGCGCTCCTGGAGGTGCTGAACGGGGTTCTTGAGGCTCCGGTGACCAGAGAGGCGGTCGCGGGCGTCTACGCGGGCCTCAGGCCGCTTCTGGCGGCCGACGGGCGGACGGCCGACCTGTCCAGGAGGCACGCGGTGCTCACGGACGGCGGCGTGGTGACCGTGGTGGGAGGCAAACTGACGACATATCGGCGCATGGCCGAGGACGCGGTGGATCGAGCGATCTCGTACGGGAACCTCCGGGCCGGGCGGTGCCGTACCCGCAAGATCCCGCTCGCGGGCGCGGGCCCGGTGCCGTCAGGGGCGCCGGCGCGCCTGGCCGAGCGCTACGGCGCGGAGGCCGCGGCCGTGCAGCAGCTCGTCAAGGAGCACCAGGAGGAGGTCGGGCTCGGCCTCACCGAGGGCGACCTGCTCTGGTCGGCGCTGCACGAGGGGGCGCTCGACGAGGGCGACCTGCTCGACAGGCGGACCAGGATCGGCCTGGTCCGGAGGGACAGGGACCGCGCCCTGCCGGCGACACGGGCCGTACTCGATCGAATCTCGTCCGCCTGACCCATCCGATCCGTTAGGTTAGTCTTACCTAAGTCGGATCGGGGAAAGGACAGGCACGTTGGCGAGGGGCTGCGAGCATCCGGCGGGATGCCACACAGGGGAGGTGCCCACGCTGGCGAGTGCCACCGTGGGAGCCAGGCTGTGGCTGCTCATCGAATACACCGGAGCCTGGCCTTCGCGCCTGGAAACGCTCGAACTTCCGGGAAAAATCTCAGAACTCGTCCGCCGGGCGCTCGAACGCGGTATCCGGCCCCAGCTGATCCGCCGTCCCGGGAGGCGAACCCGCCCGCAGGAGCAGGGGATCCGTGTGCTAGTGGCCTACGCGGCGGGGCCGAACCCCTGGCTGGCCTCGGGTGTCGTCGCAGGTCCCGACGATCTTGACCTGGACGCGCTGGTGGCGGGAGTGGTCCCGGAGTCCTGCATACTTGAAGACGAGCCGGTATTTCTGGTCTGCACGCACGCCAAGCGCAATGTGTGCTGCGCCCGCATTGGACTACCCCTCGCTCGGTCACTGGCGGAAAACCTGCCGGACAGAGTATGGGAAACGTCACACGTTGGCGGCGATCGGTACGCCGCCAACCTCGTGTGCTTGCCACACGGAATTTTCTACGGCAGCATGTCTCAGGCTGCTGCGTTGGCAGCGGCTAACGCGTACCGGTCGGGCGAGGTCATTCTCGACCGCTACCGGGGACGCGCAGGCATCCCTGAGCCATTGCAGGCCGTCGAGCACTTCGCCCGAGCCCATACGGGAGAGTGCTCCGTCGGCGCGGTGGCCGTGGAATCCTCCAGGACGGACGGCGACGTCACCGAAGCCATTGTGCGCATCGGCGACGTCCGGCTCCAGGTTGTGGTCGAGCCATCGGCGTTCACGGCGCCGTGTGGCACCGCTTCGGCTTGCGCCGAGACGATCACCACCTACCGGCTGGTTTCGCTGGACAGGCTCACGCCTGTGCGGTACGCCACGCCCGCTCTCGCCTGAGCAGGGAACATCACGGCCCTACGTTGCGTTGGAACAGTGACGCCAAAAGCGTCCAATGCGGCTCAATTACCGAAATACCTCTCACGAAGGTGGTTTTCTCATGTCTCAGGTACGTCGGCAGCTCGCCCGCCCGCGCCCCAGCTGGGGTTGGCAGGATGATGCCGCGTGCCGGGGTGAGGACCTCGTGCTCTTCTTCGGCCCCGACGGGGAGCGGCAGCCCGAGCGTGACGTACGAGAGCGGAAGGCCAAGGCGATCTGCGCCCAGTGCCCTGTCCGCAACGAGTGCCTTGATTACGCGCTCTCCCGGCCGGAGAAGTACGGCACGTGGGGCGGTCTCAACGAGGACGAGCGGGCGAGCGAGCGTCGCCGTCGCATGCGCCGCGCGGCCAGCGCCGGCATCTCCGCCGCCTGACACACCCGGCAGCGTCACCATCGCGTGATCACGCAGTTGTCCCGATGAACCAGAGCCTGGCCAGCCAAGCGCAGGCTCTGGCGAACCCGGTCGGGACAACTGCCTGATCAGGCGACCACAGTCAGAAACCCCCGGCTCTACCGGGGGTGGCACATGAAACGGACCGCGGGCGCCAGCCGCGGTCCGAAGTCATTTCCAGGGTCGTTCCCGGGCTCATTCATGGGGTCGTCGCCCCGGGCTTCGGCTCGCCACGGGTCGAGCGGGGCGTGCCGCTAGGGTGCCTGACATGTCGGCATCTGATACCGCACCAGTGACCGCGGACGACCTGGACGAGATCGTGCGTCTGGCCGTCGCGGTCCTCGCGGACACCACCGAGCCCGCCTGGAACGCCAAGGCGGGCGACCTCGAATGGACCTGCTGGGAGACCGCCGAGCACCTGGCCGACGACCTGTTCGCCTACGCCGTCCAGCTCGGCCTCACCACGGGGCCGCTGGACGTCTACATCCCCTTCGCCGCCCAGAGCCGCCGCTCCGGCGGGCCGCGCAACTCCGTGCACGCCGACCGGGCCTCGGGCGTCAGCGGGCTGATGCAGGTGCTGCAGTCGAGCGGCGCGCTGCTGAGCGCGATGGTGCGCACGGCGCCTCCACACGCGCGCGCCCACCACGTCTTCGGGCCGGCGGACGCTGAGTCCTCGGCCGCGATGGGCCTGGTGGAGACCCTGGTGCACACCCACGACCTGGCTCAGGGCCTGGGGCTCGGCTGGAATCCGCCCGGAGAGATCTGCGCGCGGGTGCTGAACCGGCTCTTCCCCGATGCCCCGCGCGACACCGAGCCATGGGCCACGCTGCTGTGGGCCACGGGCCGCGCCGAACTTCCCGGACGTCCGCGCCTGACACGGTGGCGCTGGCACAACGAACCGCCGTCACAGACTCCGTGACCGAAACCCGTCGCCGATACGACCGTAACCAGCGACGGCGTGGCCGCGTCAGACGATGAGGTCGTCGAACTCCCCGTCCTTGGCCCCCAGGACGAACGCGGTGATTTCCGCCTGGGTGTAGACCAGGGCGGGCCCTTCGGGGAAGCGTGAGTTGCGCATGGCGATCTCCCCGGTGGGCAGGTTCGCGACCTCGACGCAGTTCCCGTTCGGATTGCTCCGCTTGCTCTTGCGCCAGACGACGGGAAGGCGGCCGGCGGACGTTCCGTTGTGGAACTCATGCATGGGGACGGCTCCTCGCGATCTTACGGATGCACGTGCATCCGCGTTTGCGAGCTGACAATACGGCAGCACGAAGAACTCCATATACCGGACGACCAAAAATCACGGTATGGAGTGGATCACAGGGATATACGGGAACTCATCCAGAGATGAGCCGCTCCAGGAAGCGCCTGGTCGCCTTCGGCTCCTCCGCCTGGATGCTGAGCCGGTCCATGACCTCCATGTACTGGTCGGAGTCGGCGGGTTTGTCCAGGTAGAGGGCGCTGGTGAGCTGCTCCATGTAGACGACGTCGGGCAGCTCCCGCTCGGGGAAGCGCAGGATGCTGAACGGCCCGCCGGCCGCCGCGTGACCGCCGCGGTCGAACGGCATGATCTGCACCGTGATGTTCCGCTCGGCCGTCAGGTCGAGCAGGTGGGCGATCTGCCCGCGCATCGTCTCCGGGCCGCCCAGGGTGCGGCGCACGACGGCCTCGTCGATCACCGCCCAGATCGTCAGGCCGCTCTCCAGCCGCTTCTGCCGCGTCGTGCGCAGCGTCACCCGGCGGTCCAGCTCGGCCCTGGACGCCTTCTCGTGGGCCAGCTCGATCACCGCCCTGGCGTAGGCGGGGGTCTGCAGCAGGCCGGGGACGAACTGGTTCTCGTACGTACGGATGCTGGACGCGGCCCCCTCCAGACCGATGTAGACCTCGAACCAGGAGGGCAGCAGGTCGCCGTACTGGTGCCACCAGCCAGGGGCGTTGGCCTGCTTGGCCAGGGCGAGCAGAGGCTCGCGCTCGGCCGGGTCGGTGACGCCGTAGAGGGTCAGCAGGTCGGCCACGTCGCGCTGCTTGAAGCTGACCTGGCCGAGCTCCAGCCGGCTGATCTTTGCGTGAGATGCGCGAATCGAGTATCCGGCGTCCTCGCGCGAGATACCCTGCTCCGTACGGAGCCTGCGCAGTTGGGTCCCGAGCAGGATCCGCAGCACTGTCGGGCTTCCCGGCGAATGGCGGAGAAGCTGCCCTTCCGCGCTCTGTGCGCTCACTGCACCGCTCCTAGGTCATCTGCACGTGCAGATGCGATTCGCATCCGTAAACTATGAAAAGTCTTGCATCGGTAAGCGCTCCCCGTAAAGATGGGCATTGGATCACCAGACCGCGCTTCGGGGGCCAGGATGACGACTTTCGACGCTCGGCCGCAAGCCGCCACCGGCACCCGGCCACCAGGATGGCTGTCGCCCATTCTGGTGGAAGGACGCGCCGGGGAGTGTGATGCCGTCTTCCCCTTCCACCAGCGCACCGCTCTCGAACCCGCCTGCGTGGCCATGGCGCGGCGCTTCGTCGACCAGACGCTCGGCTCCTGGGGCGCGCTCGACCTGGCCTTCGACACCCAGCTGGTGGTCTCCGAGCTGGTGACCAACGCGATGCGGCACGGCGGCGGCGCCGCGCAGTTACGGCTGGTCTCGCACGAGGCGCAGCTCGCGTGCGTGGTGACCGACCGCAGCCGGACCGTCCCCGTGACCTCGGCGCCCGACGTGTTCTCCGAGTACGGGCGCGGGCTGCGGCTCGTGGACGCCCTCTGCACGACGTGGGGGTGGCTCTCCCCCGGCGGCTCGCACAAGGTCGTCTGGGCCGTCATCGCCGGCTGACCGGCACGAGAAGGCCCAGCCCCGGGAGCCCAGTCCCGAAAAGCCTCCTTCCCGGCCAGGCTCGGTCCGGGAAACCTCCGTCGCGGGAGCCTCAGCCCCTGTCCAGCAGGCGCAGGACGTCGGCGTCGGTGAGCTGTTCGAAGTGCTCGTACCACTGGCCGACCGCCCTGAAGTCGATCGGCGTGAGCAGCACCACCACCTCGTCGGCCTCCGCGCGCAGCGACTCGACGGTGTCCGTGGCCCCGACGGGGACAGCCAGCGTCACCTTCGCCGGCCGGGCCCTGGCGACCGCCCGCAGCGCCGCCCGCGCGGTGCTGCCCGTGGCCAGGCCGTCGTCCACCACGATCACCTCCCGGCCTTCGAGCGGGGGCAGCGGCCGATCGCCGCGATAGGCGCGGACCCGGCGGGCCAGCTCGCGCCGTTCGTGCTCCACCACGTGCGCCACGGACTCGGGCGTCAGGCCCAGGCGGTTCAGCAGCGTCAGGTCGAACACCGGCTCGCCGCCCTCGGCTATCGCCCCGACGCCCAGCTCGGGCGTCGGGGGATAGCCGATCTTCCTGGTCACCAGCACGTCGAGCGGCGCGCCGAGGGCCCGCGCGATGGGCGCGGCCACCGCCACGCCCCCGCGCGGCAGGGCCAGGATCACGGGGTCGTGCGCGTCCTGCAGCCGTTCGGCCAGCAGGGCCCCCGCTTCGGCCCGGTCCGCGAAGTACTCCATGACCTGTGCTTACCCGCTGACGGCCGCTCCTCGCCTCCGCTCATTCCCGCGATCGGCGATGCCTTTCACGGGCGCCACAGCGAGCCACAGCGAGCCACAGCGAGCCACAGCGAGCCACAGCGAGCCACAGGGAGCCACAGGGAGCCACAGGGAGCAGGCTACGGGCGGTTGCGGCCCGAGCGGCGCATCTCCTTGGTGATCACCTTCCACTTGTTCTGCTGCTCCTTGCGCAGTCGCGCGTCGGTCCTTGAGGCCATCCAGGCGGCCTCCCGCTGGAGCTTGCGCCAGCTCTCCAGCCGCCGCTCCGGCAGCTCGCCGCTCTCCAGGGCGGCCAGCACCGCGCAGCCGGGCTCGCCGTTGTGGCCGCAGTCGCCGAACCTGCACCGCTCGGCCAGCGCCTCGATGTCGGCGAAGACGAGGTCGACCCCCTGGCCGATGTCGTAGAGGCCCACCCGGCGGATGCCGGGCGTGTCGATGATCAGCCCGCCGCCGGGCAGCGGGATCAGCTCCCTGTGCACGGTGGTGTGCCGGCCGCGCCCGTCGGCCGCGCGTACGTGCTGGGTCTCCATGACGCCGTCGCCGGCCAGCGCGTTGACGAGAGTGGACTTGCCCGCGCCCGACGGGCCCAGGATGACGGCGGTGCGCGAGCCGCCGAGGTAGGAGGCGGCCAGCTCGACGCCGTCGCCGTGCAGCGAGGAGACGGCGTGCACGTCGACACCGGGCGCGGCGACGCGGACGTCGTCGAGCAGGCCGTCGAGGCCGTCTTCGAACAGGTCGGACTTGGTGATGAGCACGACGGGCGTGCCGCCGGACTCCCAGGCCAGGGCGACCAGGCGCTCGATGCGGCCGAGGTCGGCGAAGTCGGTCGAGTGCATCGACGGCTCGGCCACGAAGACGACGTCGACGTTGGCCGCGAGCACCTGGCCCTGGCCGTCGCCCGACAGGCCCCCGACGGAGTCGCGGCTGACGCCGCCCCGGACGAAGGCGGTGCTCCTCGGCAGGACCTCGTCGAGCTCGTAGCGGCCCTCGGGGAGCCATCGGAGCGCGACCCAGTCGCCGACGCACGGCAGTGCGACCGGGTCGGCGGCGGAGGCGCGGCGCACGCGGGCGCCGTATTTGGCGTGATGCTGGCCGTCAGCGGCGATCACCTCGGCGGCGCCGCGGTCGATGCGGGCCACGCGGGCGGGGACGGTTTCGGCCGGCAGCTCGGCGGCGCGCAGGTCGCTCCAGCCGAGCAGGGAAAGGTCGTGAGACAACGCGATGAACCTTTGTTTCGAGAAGGAAGAGGAAAAGGGCTGCTCAGGTGAGCGCCCGGAGGTGGACTGACGGCACGCTGAAAACGGCGACCCGCATAGGTCCTCACCTCCTCGATCTCGAACTGTCGTCGGGGCGACTCTACGCAGACTGCCGCCACCGATGCAATCGCATTATCTTCCGCGATTCGTTGAACCGCCCCCTGGCCACTGGCCGTACCACCTCCCGACGGACTGAGAAAGGGGAATGATGCGAATAAGCACGTATCCCCCGCCCTCGGCCGAGGAAGCCGCCCCGATGGGGAAGCCGCGCCTACGCCACTGGATCCGGCGCGTGCGCCCGGATGACGAGGTGGTCGTGTCCGCGCTCTACCGGGAATATCACAGGCCGCTGCTGGCATTCGTGATCCGGCTGACCGCGGGCGATCGGCAGTGGGCGGAAGACGTGGTGCAGGAGACCATGATCAGAGCGTGGCGCAGTGCGGAGCGGCTCGACCCGGATTCTGTCTCGCTGATGCCCTGGCTCGCCACGGTCGCCAGACGTATCGTGATCGATGACCGGCGACGCCGGGATGCCCGGCCGCGGGAGTCGGGCGACGGAGCGCTGGAGAGCATGCCCGTGCCGGACGAGATGGAAGGACTGCTGCACCAGGTGGTCGTGTCCGAGGCGCTGAAGGCGTTGTCGCCGGCCCACCGCGAGATCCTCAACGAGACGATCCTGCGGGACCGGTCGGTCAACGACGCCGCCAAGGCGCTCGGCATCCCGGTGGGCACCGTGAAGTCCCGGGTTTACTACGCCGTACGCGCGTTGCGGATCGCACTTGAGGAGAGGGGGGTGACGGCGTGACTTCGAGAGTCGAGCACACGGATGTGGGGGCCTACGCGCTCGGATTGCTGGACGAGGACGACAGGCTGGCCTTCGAGGCCCACCTCCTCGGCTGCTCACAGTGCCGGTACGAACTGTCCGACCTGGCCGGCGTGGCCAACGTGCTGCACGGGATCGGACCCGTCCATGATCTCGGCCCCCCTACCGTTGACCTCCCCTCCGGCGGGGAGGACGACGTGGTCGGCCTGCTCCGGCGCAAGAAGGCGGCCGACAGGCGGACGCGCAGGGGGACGTTCGTGATCGGGATGGCGGCCGCGGTCACGCTGGTGGCGGGCGGCCTGACGATCGGCACGCAGCTCGACGCGGGAGAGGCGGCGCCGGTCGCGCAGGGTCACGGCGGCCACATGAGCACCGACATGGGCCCGGCCGAGCAGTTCTACACCGAGGGCCGCCCCATCGAGGGCAAGGGCGTCGACGGGGTGACGGGCGGGCTGGTCGTGGAGTCCAAGGGGTGGGGCACGCACGCGGCGCTCAAGCTGTCCGGAGTGAAGGGGCCGCTGGAGTGCGAGCTGATCTCCGTCGGCAAGTCGGGTGAGCGCCGGGTGATGACCGGGTGGTCCGTACCTCCAGCCGGGTACGGAGTGCCGGGATCGCCGACGCCGCTCTACATGCACGGCGGCAGCGCGACGCCGCTGAAGGACATCGACCACTTCGAGGTGGTCACCTCGGCAGGTAAGAAGTTGCTCACCGTCCAGGCCTGACCGGTTCACGGGAAGCCCTTCCACCGCTGGTGGGAGGGCTTTCTCGATTTATCGGGCGAATTCGCGAAATATGCGCGAGACGGGGTGAACCCGCCCCGCTCCGGGCGCGTACTGCCTGCCGTACTGACCGGAATATCAAAGTCCTTGACGAGGTGCCGTAATGTCCAAGCGAAGAATCCTGGTCCCCGCGCTGCTGGCGGCGGGAGCGCTCCTCGCCGGGCCGGTGAGCCCGGCGCAGGCCGCCGCCGACGACGTCTATCTCGCGGCCGGTCTGCGCGGCGCCGGCGAGGTCGGAACCCCTGGCGACGCGGACGGCGCCTCGACGGTCGTGCTCAGGATCAGCGGGAACCAGGTCACGTTCGCGGCCCGGTGGAACGGGATCGGCGTGCCCACCGCGGGCCGCGTGCACGCGGGCGCCAAGGGCACGGAAGGCGACGTCCGGCTCGACTTACTTCCCGGGTCACTGCCCGGCTCCGCGCTGGGCGTGACCGGCACCGTCACCGCCGCCGCCGACGTGGTCAGCGCGCTCGTCGAGAACCCCGGCGGCTTCTACGCCAACCTGTACGACGCCGCCCACCCCAAGGGCGCGGTACGCGGCCAGTTCCACCGGCTCAGCAGGCCGGTCGACCTCAACGGCGTCCTGCACGGCGGCGACCAGGCCACGCTCTCCGCCCGGACCGGGGGCGAGTCGGGCGGACAGGCCACCTGGTGGCTGCGTCCCGGCGGCTCCTCGATCGCCTACACCGTCACCTGGTCGGGCCTCGGCCGCATCACGGGCGGGCACCTGCACAAGGGCACGCCGGGGCGGCACGGCGCCGTGGCGGCGGAGCTGTTCACCGTTCCCCGTGGGCTGCCCGCGAACGTGACCGGCGTCACCGGGGAGACGCCGGTCGCCCCGAAGGTGGCCAAGCGCATCGCCGCGGGCCCCGGCGCGTACTACGCCGACCTGCGTACCGCCGAACTCGGCGACGGCGCGGCCCCGGGCCGGCTGTCGGGCGCGGCCTTCACCCATCCGCGCGGGTTCACCGCCGAGGTGCTGCGCGGCAGCCAGATCTACGCCTGCACGCAGCTTCCCGCGGGCGGCTTCGGCTTCACCCAGCTCGGCGTGACGGCCCAGCTCCGGCGCGGCATCGACCACTCGTTCGTCACGCCCGCCTCCGGGCCGCCGCAGTGGGTCGCCCCCGACGGCAGCGCGGTGCGCGGTGCGGTGTTCTCCAGGACGCCGAACGGTGCGCACATCCCGGAGCTCGTCCTCGACGCCACGCAGGCGGGCGCGGGCACCGGGCTGCTGGCCCAGGCCACGCAGATCCTGCGGCTGAACACCACGGGCGGCGTCGCCCCGGCCGGCGCGTGCGAGCCGGGCGCCGAGGTGAGCGTCCCGTACGGGGCCGACTACGTCTTCCTCGGCTGAGGCGAGACGAGACGAGACGAGGCCGAGCTAGGGAGAGCAGAGCGAGGCCGTAGGGGGACGGTTCTGTCCCGTCCCCCGAACGGCCGTTCCGGCCGATCCGGCCTGGTCAGCCGGTCGGCCGCCGCGACGGGGTACTCCGGCCACCCCGGTCGCGACCAGCGCCCCGCCGCACACAGGAGCCCGTGCGGCGGGGCGCTCCGCCGCATCCGGCCGGAGTCCGCAAAGCCCGCTCCTCACACCCGGCCGGAGCCCCGGCACCGGGTCACACCAGGGCGGAGGCGTCCGAGACCGGGAAGAGGCAGGCGGCCGTGTGGCCGGGGTCCTCCTGGGCGGCCAGCGGCGGCCGGGTGTGCGCGCACTCGTCGCGGGCGGCCGGGCACCGCGTGCGGAAGCTGCACCCGGACGGCGGGTCGGCGGGCGACGGCGGGTCGCCCCTGAGCACGATGCGCCGCCGCGTCCGCTCCACCTTCGGGTCGGCGACGGGCGCCGCCGACAGCAGGCTGTGCGTGTACGGATGCCGCGGCGCGGTGAACAGCGTCTCGGTGTCGGCCAGCTCGACGATCCGGCCCAGGTTCATGACGGCGACGCGGGTGGCGATCTGCCGCATGATCGACAGGTCGTGGGAGACGAACAGGTACGTCAGCCCCCGTTCGGCCTGCAGCCGCTTCATCAGATTGATGATCTGCGCCTGGATGGAGACGTCGAGCGCGCTGACCGGCTCGTCGCAGATGACCAGTTTCGGCTCCAGCGCGAGGGCTCTGGCGATGCCGATGCGCTGCCGCTGCCCGCCGGAGAACTCGTGCGGGAACCGGTCCTGGCTGCCCGCCTCCAGCCCGACGGCGTCGAGCAGTTCGGCCACGCGGTCGCGGGCGGCGGCCGAGCGGCGGCGCACCCGGCCGTGGGTGATCAGGGGCTCGGCGACGATGTCGCCCACGCGCATGCGGGGGTTCAGGCTGGCGTACGGGTCCTGGAGGACGACCTGCATGTCCTCGCGCACGGACAGCAGCTCCCGCTGCCGCAGCCCGAGCAGCTCCTTGCCGTCGAACCAGATCTCGCCCCCGCTGGCCTCCACCAGCCGCAGGATGAGCCGGGTCAGCGTGGTCTTGCCGCAGCCCGACTCACCGACCAGCCCGAGCGTCTCGCCGGGGCGCACGTCGAACGAGACGTCGTCCACGGCGACCACCCCCGAGCGGAACTCCTTGCGTACGCCGCGCAACGACAGCAGCGGCTGCTCGGCCATCAGAGACTCCCTTCCAGCAGGCAGGCGGCGCTGTGTCCCGGCGCGCGCTCGGTCAGCGGCGGCACCGTCGCGGAGCACTCGGGCATGGCCAGCGCGCACCGGGGATGGAACGCGCAGCCGCCCGGCGGCGAGAACAGATTCGGCGGGCTGCCGGGGATCGGGTCGAGCGCGGCGCCGCCGGGGACGTCGGAGCGGGGCATGGACCGCAGCAGCGCCCTCGTGTACGGCATCCTGGGCGCCGCGAACACCTCGTCCACGGCGGCCAGCTCGACCGGGCGCCCCCCGTACATGACCAGGACCCGGTCCGCGCAGCGGGCCACCACGCCGAGGTCGTGCGTGATGAGCACGATCGCCATCCCGAAGCGTTCCTGCAGCCCGGCGAGCAGCTCCATGATCTGCGCCTGGACGGTCACGTCGAGCGCGGTCGTGGGCTCGTCGGCGATCAGCACCTTGGGCCGGCAGGCCAGCGCGATGGCGATCATCACGCGCTGCCGCATGCCGCCGGAGAACTGGTGCGGGTACTCCCCCGCCCGCTGCTCGGGGTTGGGGATGCCGACCTCGCGCAGCGCCTGGACGGCCTGGGCGCGGGCCTGCGACCTGGACAGGCCCTGGTGCAGGCGGAGGGATTCGGCGATCTGCGCCCCGACCGTCTTGAGCGGGTTGAGGCTGGTCATCGGGTCCTGGAAGACCATGGCGATCTCGTTGCCGCGGATCGCGCGCATCTCCCGTTCCGACAGCTTCAGCAGGTCACGGCCGCCCGACAGGATCTCGCCGCCGGTGTAGTGGCAGGGCGGGGTGGGGTGCAGGCGCAGGATCGACAGGGCGGTCGCGGTCTTGCCGCTGCCCGACTCGCCGACGACGGCCAGGGTCTCGCCCGCCTTGACCGACAGGGACACGCCGTTGACCGGTTTGACCGTGCCGGCGTCCAGGCGGAACTCGACGTGCAGGTCGTTGATCTCCAGCACGCTGCTCATGCGATCGCCTCCGGGCTCGGGCGGGCGGTGCCGGTCATACGAGGCCCTCCCTGAAGATGCGCAGCAGCTCGGCCGGGTCGGCCTGGACGGTGCCGGCCGGCGGGCGGGCCGCCTGGGCGAGGGCGGAGGGCTGCTTGAGCGCGCCGCCCGTCACCACGCTGACCACCGTGTCGCTCTCCGACACCCAGCCCTGGGCGCGGGCGCGCAGCAGGGCGGCGGTGGAGGCGGCGGCGGACGGCTCGGCCAGGACGCCCTCCTCGCCGAGCAGCCGCATGGCCTCGAACAGGTCGTTGTCGTCCACGGCGACCACCCGGCCGCCGGATTCGTAGACGGCGCGCAGCACGCGCGAGCCGCCCTGGATGGGGGCGTCACCGGCGATGCTCTGGGCCACGGTCTTGTTGGCGTCACCGTGGCGTCCCGCGACCGGCTTGCCCTCGGCGAAGGCGCGCACGAGCGGGGCCGAGGCGGCCGGCTGGACGCCGACCATCTTCGGCAGCCGGTCGATCAGGCCCAGTTCGCGCAGCTCGCGAAAGCCCTTCCAGGCGCCGTAGAGGCCGCCGCCGGTGCCGACGGGGTGCACCATCACGTCGGGCGCGCGCCAGCCGAGCGCCTCGCAGATCTCGTACGCGTACGTCTTCATCCCCTCGTGCCGCACCGGGTTGATGAAGTTGACGAAGCAGTAGAAACCCGCCTCCGACAGGGCGCTCACCCCGGCGAAGATCTCCAGGCTTGAGCGGTAACGCAGCCGCAGCACACGGGCGCCGCTGAGGCTGATGGCGGCGATCTTGGACTCGTTGGCCACGTCCTCGACCAGGACCGTGGCCTCGATACCGGCTCTGGCGGCGTACGCGGCGAAGGAGGCGCCGGCGTTGCCCGAGCTGTAGGTGAACGCCTGTTTGACGTCCAGCGCCCGGGCGAAGCCGACGGCGACGGAGAAGCCGCGGTCCTTGAAGCTGCCCGTGGGCATGAGGGTGTCGTTCTTGATCAGCAGGTTGGGCAGGCCCACGTGGCGGCCGAGCCTCCTGGTGGGCATCAGCGGGGTGTCACCCTCGCCCAGGTAGAGGGGCTCGGCGCCGCGCGGCAGCGGAAGCAGATCCGACCACCGCCACAGGCCGAGGTCACGGCGGGCGGCGGCCCGCTCCGTGATCCGGCGGGGGTCGGCGGGGCCGAGGTCGTAGCCGATCTCCAGCAGGCCCCCGCACGCCTCGCAGAGGAGGGCGGGCTTGTCCAGCGAGAAGGTGGCGTGGCAGTCGTCGCACTTGTAGTGGGTGGCGAGGTTCATCGATGGTATGCCTTCGGGTCGGCGACGTCGCGGAGCAGGTCGCCGGTGACGTTGATCGCGAGTGTGGTCATCATGATGGCAGCGCCGCTGAAGACCGCGATCCACCACGCCCCGCGCAGATAGAGCTGGCCGTCGGCGAGCATGCTGCCCCACGTCGGGACGCTGGGCGGCACGCCGAGTCCCAGATAGCTGAGCGACGCCTCCGCGACGATCATCGCGGCCACCTGGAGCGTGCCGATGGTGGCCAGGGGGGCGACGATGTTCGGCAGCAGGTGGCGCACCATGATCTGCGGGCCGGTGTCGCCGATCGCCCTGGCCGCGGTGACGAACTCGCGCTCCCTGAGCGAGAGCACCTCGGCGCGGACCACGCGGGCGTACGACACCCAGCCGGTCAGGCCGAGCACGAGGATCAGGAAGAGCAGGCTCGGGCCGAGCACCGCGATGATGGCCAGGGCCAGCAGGATCGAGGGGAAGGCGAGCTGCACGTCCGCCAGGCGCATGAAGACCTGCTCGCGCCAGCCCCGGTAGTAGCCGCTGACGACTCCGACGGCCGCGCCGACCACGCCCGACAGAAGCGTGGCGGCCAGGCCGACGAGGAGGGAGACGCGGGTGCCGTACATGACCCGGCTGAGCACGTCGCGGCCGAGCTTGTCGGTGCCGAGCAGGTAGCCGGGCTCGCTGCCGTCCATCCAGAACGGCGGGCGCAGCTTCAGCTGCAGGTTCTGCAGGTTGGGGTCGTGCGGCGCGATCAGCGGCGCGAAGATCCCGACGAGGACGACGAGCCCGATGATTCCCACGGCGACCTTGGCGGCGTGGTTGCGGCGCAGGGCGCGCAGGGTTGCGGTGAGCATCAGGACAGCCTCACGCGGGGGTCGAGCAGAGCATAGGACAGGTCCACGATGAGGTTCACGATGACGAACACGGCCGCCAGGAACAGCACCGTGGCCTGCATGAGCGGATAGTCGCGGTACGTGATCGCCTCGACGGTCAGCCGGCCGATGCCCGGCCAGGAGAAGACCTGCTCGGTGAGGATGGCCCCGCCGAGCAGGCTGCCGACCTCCAGGCCGACCACGGTGACGACCGGCAGCGAGGCGTTGCGCAGGCCGTGCGCGGTGACCGCCTTGAGGCCGGACAGGCCCTTGGCCCTGGCGGTGCGGATGTAGTCCTCGCCGAGCACGTCGATCAGCGACGAGCGCAGCAGCCTGGCGATCATCGCGGCCGAGTAGAGGCCGAGCGTGATCGCGGGCAGCACCAGGTGGGCCGGCGAGCCGGTGCCCGAGGCGGGCAGCCACTGCAGGTTCACCGCGAAGATCAGGATGAGCAGGATGCCGACCCAGAACGCCGGCGTGGACTGGCCGACCAGGACCGAGGCCATGACCGAGGTGTCGGTCGCGCTGCCCCTCCTGACCGCGGCCACGATCCCGGCCGGGATCGAGACGATCAGGGTGAACGCCATCGCGGCCACGGCCAGGTCGATCGTGAGCGGCAGGCGCTCCATGATGACCTCGAACGCGGGGCGGTGGAAGAACACCGACTGGCCGAAGTCCAGGCCGAGCAGGCCCGTCATGTACGAGACGTACTGGTCGAGCAGCGGCCGGTCGAAGCCCAGGCTCGCCCGCAGCGCGCGCTCCTGCTCGACGGTGGCCTCGGGCGGCAGCATCTGCTGCACCGGGTCGCCGGCCAGCCTGACGATGAAGAACGCCACCGTGGCCACGCAGAACAGCACGAGCAGGGTGTGGCCGACCCTCTTGCCGATGAAACCGATCATGAGGTGGCGAGTTTGGCGGTCGCCATGGCGAGGGTGCCGTTGGCGTTCGTCTTCCACTGGACCCGGTCGCTGACGGCGTACAGGATGCTCGCCTGATACAGGTAGAGGAACGGCGACTCCTCGATCATCAGCTTCTGCAGCGCGGTGAACGCCTCCTGCCGGGTGTCCGGGTCCACCGACTGCTCTTCGGTGTCGATGAGCTTGTCGGCCTGCGGGTTGTTCCAGCGGCTCTGGCGGCGGTCGTGGCGGACGAACGACTGCAGGTTGCTGGAGGCGTCCATGGTCCAGCCGGAGTTGCCGACGAAATACATCTCGCCCAGCGCCTTACGGTTGTCCGAAACCAGGCGGCCCTTGAACGTGGCCGGGTCGAGCAGCGACACCTCCGCCTTGACGCCGACCGCGGCGAGCTGGCCGGAGATGGCCTGCGCGATGTCCTTGTCGGCGGTGGAGGACGACAGCTTGAGGCTGAAGCCGCCGGAGTGTCCCGCCTCGGCCAGTAGGCTCTTGGCCTTGGCCACGTCGTGCTGGAACGGCCGCACGGAGGCGTCGAAGCCGAACGCCTGCTTCGGGATGAGTGTCGGGGTGCGCTCGGCGGCGCCGTTGAGCACCGACGTGATCAGGGTGTCCACGTCGAGGGCGTGGTTGAGCGCCTGGCGCACCCGCTTGTCCTTCAGCGGGCCCTCTTCTGTGTCGAGCGAGACGAAGAACGTGCGCACGCCCGGCGAGGTGACGACCTTGAACCCCGGCGCGTCACCGAGCTGCTGGGCGGCGTCGGGGGTCAGGCCGGTCACGATGTCCAGCTCGCCGGACTGCAGCGCGGCCAGCGACGACGACGGGTCCGGCATGACCTTGAAGGTGAGCTGCTCGACGGAGGGCTTGCCGTTCCAGTACTTCGGGTTCGCCTTGAGCGTGATCTGGCTGTCGCGCTGCCACTGCTCGAACGTGAACGGCCCGGTGCCGACCGGGTGTTCGGCGAAGACCTGGTCGCCCTTCTCCTTGATGTACTTCGGCGGCACGATCACCCCGCCGAACAGCGACAGCTTGGCCGGCAGGATCGGGTCGGGCTCCTTGGTGACCAGGTCCACGGTGTGGGTGTCGATCACCTTGGCGCCGGTGACCAGGCGCAGCTCCACGATCGGGGACTGCGTGGCGGGGTCGATGAGGCGCTCGATGCTGTAGGCCACGGCGGCGGCGTCGCACGGCTCGCCGTTGTGGAAGGTCACGTTCTTACGCAGGTGGAAGCGCCAGGTCTTGTCGTCCTTCGACTCCCACCGCTCGGCCAGTCCTCCGACCAGCTGGTCGCCGGTGTCCCTGACGGTGAGCGTGTCGAAGACGTTGATCAGCACGTTCATGGAGGGCAGGTCGCCCTGCTTGTGCGGATCGAGGGTGGTGGCATCCGCGGCCAGCGAGACCCGCAGCGCGGACGCGGCGGCGCCCTGGCCGCCGGTCGATGGCTTGGTGCTGGCGCAGGCTCCTAGGGAGAGCGCCGCCGCGGCGAGGCCGCCGAGCTTGAACAGATCCCGGCGGGTCGGCAATTCGCGGACGGACATGAATCCCGCCTCCCTTTCTTACGTTTCACATGGTGAAATCTCGTATCACGTGGTTGAATATGGCTCGTTTCGGTTATGTCCGTCAAGCCTTTTGGGTCAGGTGACAATGAACTCGGTGGAGAAGACCCTGGTCGTGCTGGGGGCACTGGCCGGCCACGACCAGCCGCGCCGCCTGGCCGACATCGCCCTGCGGACCGGCATCAACAAGACGACCGTGCACCGGATTCTGCAGATCTTCATCGCGCAGGGGTACGCCGTCTCGCACGGCGACGGCACCTACGCCTCGGGCCCGGCGATCCTCGCGCTGGCCGGGGCGGCGCTCACCGATCGCGACATGACCACGCTGGTCCGGCCGATCCTGGAGAACCTGCAGCGCAACACCACGCACACGGTGCACTTCGCGATCCGCAGCGGCTCGTCGGCCGTCTACCTGGCCAAGGTGGAGTCGCAGCAGCCGTACCGGATGGCCTCGCGGGTCGGGACGCAGATCGCGCTGCACTGCACGGCGATCGGCAAGGCGATCCTGGCGCACCTGCCCGAGGAGCAGGTGCGCGCCGTGCTGGCGGCCACCGCGCCGCTGATCAGCAACACGCCGAAGACGATCGTCGAGCCCGAGCTGCTGATGGCCGAACTGGAGGAGGTGCGCCGGCGCGGGTACGCGGTCGACGACGAGGAGAACGAGACCAACGTGCGGTGCGTCGGGGCGGTCGTCCACGACGCGGCCGGCACGGCGGTGGGCGCGGTCAGCGTGGCGGGGCTGACCCTCAACCTGAACGAGGACGACGTGCCGCTGCTCGGCCCGCTGGTGGTGGCCGCCGCCGCCCGGGTCTCGGCGGCGCTGGGGAGGAACACATGACGGTGCCGCATTCGGCGAGGTGGGTTTTGACGCGGGCGAGAGAGGAGCGCGCGTTCTCGGGGGCCGCGTGGGCGTGGGGCCGTTCGGCCGGCCCGGTCGAGCTCGGCACCCTCGGCACGCTGAGCTGGGACGGCGACCCGGTCGGCACGGACACCCTGTGGGACCTCGCCTCGGTCACCAAACCGATCGTCGGCCTGGCGGTCATGGCGCTGGTGGAGTCGGGCGAGCTGACCCTGGACGACCGGATCGCCCACCACCTGCCGCGTTACGCGGGCACCGACAAGGCGGACATCACCGTGTCCGAGCTGCTCACCCACACCTCCCGCATCCCAGGTCAGCAGCCCCTCTACCGCCGCTTCCCGACGCGGGAGAAGCTGCTGGACGCCCTCGTGGACCTGCCGCTCCGCCCGGAGCCGGGGATGGAGTACAGCTCCCAGGGCTTCATGATCCTCGGGCTGATCGCGGAGAGCGCCTCGGGAACGTCCCTGGACCGGCTCGTACGCGACCGGATCACCGCGCCGCTGGCCATGGACGCCACGACCTTCGTGCTCCCCGAGCCGGACCGGGCCAGGGCGGCGGCCACCGAGGACTGCCCGTGGCGCGGCCGGGTCGTCCAGGGCACGGTGCACGACGAGAACGCCGAGGTGCTCGGCGGCGTGGCCGGTCACGCGGGCATGTTCGGCACGGTGTCCGACCTGGCCCGGCTGGGCCGCTGGCTGTGCCGGGGCGGCGGCGGCCCGCTCGCGCCGCGCACGCTGAGCGTGATGACCGGCACCCGGCTGCTCGGCCGCACGCTGGCCTGGCAGGCGCACGAGCCGCCGCTGAGCAGCGGCGGCGACCTGCTCACCGCGGCGGCTTACGGGCACAACGGCTTCACGGGGACGAGCCTGTGGGTGGACCCTGAGCTGGACTTCTTCGCGGTGCTGCTGACCAACCGGGTGCACCCGACGCGCGACTCGGACGCGATCGGCCGCATCCGCAGAACCTTCCACAACGCCGCCGTCACGGAGGCGCTGTCATGACCCGGAACGCGTCCGAGGATCTGGCGAACACACCCGTGCGCGTGATCGGCTCCCCGACTCCGGCCCGCCTGACGGTCTCCGGCGGAACCGCACGACTGAACCCTGAACCGAATGACGCCCCGGCAGCCGAAGAGGCCGGGGAACTGTGGGCGGGACCCGGATGGGTGGACCTTCATGCCCACGTCTACGACGCGATGACCGAGATCAGCCTGCCACCCGACCGAGTGGGCCTCGACGCGGGCGTGCACGTGCTGGCCGACGCGGGCAGCGCCGGGCAGGCGACCATCGACGGCCTGGTCCGCTACGTCCTGCCCACGGCCAGGACCCGGGTGCGGGCCTGGCTGAACATCGGCTCCCACGGCCTGGTCCACCTGCGGGAGACCGCCGACCCGTCGTTCGTCGACGTGGACGCCACCCTGGCCGCCATCGAGCGGCACCGGGACGTGGTGTGCGGGGTGAAGGTGCGTTCCAGCGGCCTGATCGTGGGCGCGATGGGCCTGCAGCCGCTCCAGCTCGGCCGCCTGGTCGCCAGGGAGGCGGGCCTGCCGCTGCTGGTCCACGTGGGCGAGGCGCCGCCGCTGATCGACGACGTGCTCGACCTGCTGGACACCGGCGACGTGGTCACCCACTGCTACCACGGCAAGACCGGCACGCCATGGACGGCGGGCGGCGCCCCGGCCCCGTCGCTGGCCCGCGCGCTGGACCGGGGCGTGCTGATGGACGTGGGTCACGGGGCGGCCAGCTTCAGCTTCGAGGTGGCGTCCCGCGCGCTCGCGGCCGGCTTCCCACCGCACACGATCAGCACGGACGTCCACGTCCGCAACATCAGCGGCCCGGTACACGACCTGGCCACCACGATCACGAAGCTGATGGCCTGCGGAATGCCCCTGGAGGAAGCGATCGACGCGGTCACACGACGACCACGCGAAATCCTCCGAATGCCGGAACCGTGGCTAGCCCCCGACGGCACGATCCACCACGCGACGCTCTTCCACGTCACCACCACGGCCCCGAAGAACCGCGTCTACAGGGACGCCAAGGGCGACACCCTGACCCCGAAACAGCACATCATCCCGGTGGCCACCATCAAAAACGGCACCATCACCAGGACGAGCGGCTGAACAACCGTCGGCGGGCAGAGAGAACCGCCGTCACGGCCAACGTCGCGCCGTGACGGCGGCCGACCACGTGCGGGTCAGAGGCCGTCACCCTGGAGGCCCTCAACCCCGTGCGGCGGGCGGCGCCAAGCCGGCACCGCCGTAACCTATAAAGATTGTGGCTTTTAAAGGCCGGGAGCAGGGAACTGCGCAGTGAGCTCGCTCACCTCGTGGTGGACACGGGCAATAACAGACTCAGCATCACCCTTGGCGAGCGCGGTGACGACCTCGTCCATCCAGGCGCCGATCTGGCGCATCTCGGCCTCGCCCATGCCGCGCGACGTCACCGACGGCGTGCCGATGCGGATGCCGGACGGGTCGAACGGCTTGCGCGTGTCGAACGGCACCGTGTTGTAGTTGGTCTCCAGGCCCGCGCGGTCGAGCGCCTGGGCGGCGGGCTTGCCGCCGATGCCCTTGGGCGTGAGGTCGAGCAGGATGAGGTGGTTGTCGGTGCCGCCGGAGACCAGGTCGAACCCGCGCGAGGCGAGCTCGTCTGCCAGGGTCTTGGCGTTGGCGACCACCTGGTGGGCGTAGTCGCGGAACGACGGCTGGGCGGCCTCGTGCAGCGCGACCGCGATGGCGGCGGTGGTGTGGTTGTGCGGGCCGCCCTGGAGGCCGGGGAAGACGGCCTTCCTGAGCGCGGTGGCGTGCTCGTCGCTGGTGGCCATGAGCATGGCGCCGCGCGGGCCGCGCAGCGTCTTGTGCGTGGTCGTGGAGATCACGTCGGCGTGGCCGACCGGCGACGGGTGGGCGCCGCCCGCGACCAGGCCGGCGATGTGGGCGATGTCGGCGGCCAGTACGGCGCCGACCTCGCGGGCGATCGAGGCGAAGCCCTCGAAGTCGATCGTGCGCGGGATGGCGGTGCCGCCGCAGAAGATCAGCTTGGGCCGGTGCTCCAGCGCCAGCTGCCGGACCTCGTCGAGGTCGATGCGGCCGGTGTCCTTGCGCACGCCGTAGCGGACCGGGTTGAACCACTTGCCGGTGGCCGAGACGGACCAGCCGTGGGTGAGGTGGCCGCCGAACGGCAGGCCCATGCCCATGACGGTGTCGCCGGGCTCCAGGAAGGCCATGTAGACGGCGAGGTTGGCGGGCGAGCCGGAGTAGGGCTGCACGTTGGCGTGGTTGACGCCGAACAGGGCCTTGGCCCGCTCGATGGCCACGGTCTCGATCTGGTCGATGACCTGCTGGCCCTCGTAGTAACGCTTGCCCGCGTAGCCCTCGGAGTATTTGTTGGTCAGCACGGTGCCGGTGGCCTCGAGCACGGCCTTCGACACGTAGTTCTCGGACGCGATCAGCTTGACGGTGTCGGACTGACGACGCTCTTCCGCCTTGATGAGCTCGGCGATCTGCGGGTCGACGCTAGCGAGAGAACTCATGACTCTCCTGTCATCGTTGACGAATTGCGAAGACCCAGGCGCACGGCCTCCGCTCCTTTCGCTCCCCGGTGGTCGATCCCACCCAATGCGCCAGTCGCGTCACGCCTAGACGATAGCGGATGCGGGCAGGCGCTCATCGCCTCGTGATCAGGAGCGGCGCCCTATTTGGCGCGGCCCACGCCGGGCCAGAGCCGGTCGACCTCCGCGTTCAATATCGCCCCGATGAGCACGGCCAGCGCGGTGATGTAGAGCCACAGCAGCAGTGCGATCGGCGCCGCCAGCGACCCGTACACCGAGACGGGCGAGAACCAGGCGGCCAGCACCGCGCGCAGCACCGCCGCGCACAGGATCCACAGGAACAGCGCCAGGATGGCCCCGGGCAGCTCGCGGTACCACTTGGTGCGCACCGGCACGCTCACGTGGTAGAGCACGGTGAGGAAGAGCACCGAGCCGATGATGACGACCGGCCAGTAGAGCAGGTCGATGAGGATGCCGTAGTCGGCAGGCAGGGCGTCCTTGATCAGGGTCGGGCCGACGACGAGGATCGGCATGACGATGATCCCGATGATCAGCCCGATGACGTAGAGGCCGAAGGACATCAGCCGGGTGCGGATGATGCCGCGCTCCTCCCCCAGCCCGTAGGCGACGGAGATGAGGTCGACGTAGACGTAGAGCGCCCTGGAGCCGGACCAGAGCGACAGCAGGAAGCCCAGCGAGATGATCGACACCTTGCCGGCGTCGTCGCTCAGCACGTCGGTGATGAGCGGGTTGATCACCTTGTTGAGCGCGTCGTCGGTGAACAGCAGCCCGGCCTGCTCGATCACCCAGCTCTTCACCTGAGTGACGACCGTGGGGCCCAGCCAGGTGCCGAGCTTGCCCAGCACGCCGATCAGGCCCAGCACGAACGGCGGCAGCGACAGCAGCGCGAAGAACGCGGCCTCACCGGCCAGGCCGGTCACCCGGTAGGTGACGCCGGCGTTGGTGGACGCGCGCACGATCGCCCACGACTTGGTGTCGAGCACCCAGTTGAGCCGCGCGCGGGCATGGGAGACCAGGCCGCGCTTGGGCCGGGCAGGCGCATCGGTGGACGTCATGGCACCCAACGGTTATTCGCAGTGACTCTTCGGCACAGCTTACGTCCCCCGCGCCACCTCTAGCGGCCCAGTCGCCGTCAGTCGTGGCCAGACGGCGGTCAGTCGGTGGTCAGTCGTTGTCGACGATGCGCGCGCCCAGGGGAAGGAGGGAGACGGGGATGAGCTTGAGGTTGGCCACGCCCATGGGGATGCCGATGATGGAGATGAACAGCGGGATCGAGGTCACCACGTGCCCGATGGCCAGCCAGATGCCGGCCACCACGCACCAGATGACGTTGCCGAGCAGGGAGAAGACGCCCGCGTCCGGGTCGCGCACGACCGTCCGGCCGAACGGCCACAGCGCGTACGCCGCGATCCTGAACGAGGCGATCCCGAAGGGGATCGTCACGATCAGGATGCAGCAGATGACGCCGGCCAGCGCGTAGCCCAGGGCCAGCCAGACGCCCGCGAACACCAGCCAGATGACGTTGAGGATTGTGCGCATGCTCACAGCATGTCACCGATCATGAGGCCGGCGTCATCCGGCGGAACCCTGGCCTCACCCCGACTTGGGCGCCCGTCCCTTCCCAGGGCCGCCGGCGAACGCCTGGGCGATCTCCATCCAGGCCCGCGCGGGGCCGGGGGTGGTCTCCAGGCCGGTGTCCGACAGGTGGATGCGCTGGGTCACGACCAGGCAGAAGTCGAGGATCGTCCCACGGACGACGTCGGCGGCCTCCTCCGGCCCCGCCGTCCACGTGCCGCCGCCTGGCAGGCTCAGCTCCACCCGTACGGGCTCCTCGGGGACGGGCAGTGCGCGCACGGCGAAACTGTAGGGCCGGGCCCTGAAGCCGATCGTCGCCACGTGCCTCAGCCGCTCCGTCGGCTCCCTGACCACGCCGAGCGCGTCGGCGACGTCCTGGCCGTGCGCCCACGTCTCCATGAGCCGCGCGGTCGCGAACGAGGCCGCCGACATCCGCTGCCCGAACCACGGGAGCCGGTCACGGGCGTCGAGCGTGGCGAACACCTCAAGGGCGCGGGCACGGGAGGCGCCGAACCAGGCGTGCAACTCGCCCGGCGGCATCCCCCGCGTCGCCTCGGCGACGTCGTCCACGGAGCCGAACCGGCCGAGCAGCGCGTCGTAGCCGGCTGAGTCGGTGGCGGCGAGCACGGCCGCGTCGTCGAACCAGGCGAGGTGGCTCACCTGGTCACGGATCGCCCACCCCTCGGCGGGGGTGGGCCGCTCCCAGTCGTCGTCCCGCAGGGGCTGGAGCAGTTCTTCGAAGGAGGCGGTCTCGGCACGCAGGTCGCCGAGCAATTCGGCCATGAGGTCCATAATGCAAGCGTGATCTGCGAGAGCTGCAAGGACAAGCGTCACGAGGACTGCCGCGGCGGCTCATGGTGCGACTGCCAGCACAAGACGGAGGAGCAGCCCCAGGAGTCGGATCTGGACTGGCCACGCCAGGGGTGAACCATCCCACACTCTGGACCCCGTCTTGGACATCCCGGACAGCCGGAGTAATCTCGAACCATGCCAGCGGACCCCATGCTCGTCGGTCGACGCCACGTCGATCTTCAGCGTGTCCGCAGTGCCATCTGTTGCGACGCCCGCTAACTCACTTGTTTCTCTACCGCTGAGCGCGTCGCATTCTTCCTCTCCAGCCCTGCCCTCGATGATGAGGCCAGGTGGGAACACCGCGCGCGCCCATGAATCGAAGGACGCGCAATGAGCACCCCTGCCAGCCGCACTCCTGCCAGCCGGCACCACAAACGCCCGCGCGGCGAAGGCCAGTGGGCCCTCGGCTACCGCGAGCCGCTCAACAAGAACGAAGAGAACAAGAAGAACGACGACGGCCTCAACGTCCGCCAACGGATCATCGACATCTACTCCAAGCGGGGCTTCGACTCGATCGACCCGGCCGACCTGCGCGGGCGCATGCGCTGGTACGGCCTCTACACGCAGCGCAGGCCCGGCATCGACGGCGGCAAGACCGCCATCCTGGAGCCCGAGGAGCTCGACGACCGCTACTTCATGCTGCGCGTGCGCATCGACGGCGGCCAGCTCGACCTGGCCCAGCTCCGTGCGATCGCCGACATCTCCAACGAGTACGCCCGCGGCACCGCCGACATCACCGACCGCCAGAACATCCAGCTGCACTGGATCGAGATCGAGTCGGTGCCCGACATCTGGGAGCGGCTGGAGGCCGTCGGCCTGTCCACCACCGAGGCGTGCGGCGACACCCCGCGCGTGATCATGGGCTGCCCGCTCGCCGGGATCGACACCGACGAGGTGATCGACGCCTCAGACCAGATCACGGAGATCTACGACCGGGTCGTCGGCAACCCGGCCTACTCCAACCTGCCGCGCAAGTTCAAGACGGCGCTGAGCGGCTGCCCGGCGCACTGCACGGTGCACGAGATCAACGACATCGCGTTCGTCGGCGTGGTCAACGAGCAGGGTGAGGCCGGCTTCGACCTGTGGGTCGGCGGCGGGCTGTCCACCAACCCGATGCTGGCCAAGCGGCTCGGCGTGTTCGTCAGCCCCGACAAGGCCGCCGACGTCCACGAGGGTGTCGTCGGGATCTTCCGCGACTACGGCTACCGGCGGCTGCGCCACCGGGCCCGGATCAAGTTCCTGGTCAACGACTGGGGGCCGGAGAAGTTCCGCGAGGTCCTGGAGACCGAATACCTCAAGGAGCGGCTGCCCGACGGGCCCGCGCCCGAGCTGCCCCGCGGCAACCGGCGCGACCACGTGGGCGTCTTCCCGCAGAAGGACGGCAACTTCTACGTCGGCTTCGCGCCCAAGGTGGGCCGGGTCGACGGCGACACCCTGCACCGGATCGCCGACATCGCCGAACGGCACGGCTCCGACCGGGTCCGCACCACGGTCGAGCAGAAGATGGTCGTCCTCGACATCGCGCCCGACCGGGTCGACTCCGTCGTGGCCGAGCTGGAGGCGGCCGACCTCCAGGTCAACCCGTCCACCTTCCGCCGCCAGACGATGGCCTGCACCGGCATCGAATACTGCAAGCTCGCCATCGTCGAGACCAAGGCCACCGCCATGGACCTGATCGACGAGCTGGAGCGGCGCCTGCCCGACTTCCAGGAGCCGCTGACCATCAACGTCAACGGCTGCCCCAACTCCTGCGCCCGCATCCAGGTGGCCGACATCGGCCTGAAGGGCCAGCTCGTCGTGGACGAGAACGGCGACCAGGTCGAGGGCTACCAGATCCACCTCGGCGGCTCGCTCGGCACCAACGCCGGGTTCGGCAGGAAGGTGCGCGGCCTCAAGACCACCGCCAAGGCGCTGCCCGACTACGTGTCGCGCGTCGTGTCCAACTACGACAGCCAGAAGAAGGAAGGCGAATCGTTCGCCGACTGGGTCCAGCGAGCAGACGAGGCCGACCTGAAATGACCACACGAGCGGTCCCCTTCCACTGCCCCTACTGCGGCGACGAGGACCTCGAGCCCTACCAGGGCGACGGCGGCTGGTACTGCCGCGCCTGCGCTCGTGCCTTCAAGCTGAAATTCCTGGGAATCGGAGTGAAGATATGACGCTGGCCGACATCGAGATCGGGTTGAGAGAGCAGCGCGACGCGCTCGACCTTCAGGACATCGTCGAGTCCGCCGCGCTGTTCCTGGAGGGCGCCCCCGCCCGCGAGATCATCCGCTGGGCGGCGGCCACGTTCGGCGACCGGCTGTGCCTGACCTCCTCGATGAGCGACGCCCTCCTCATCGACCTGGTGAGCAGGGTCAAACCCGGCGTGGACGTGTTGTTCATCGACACCGGCTACCACTTCGCCGAGACGATCGGCACGCGGGACGCCGTGCGGCAGGTCTATGACGTCAATGTGATCGACATCAAGCCGTCGCGGACGGTCGAGGAGCAGGACCGCGACCTCGGCCCCCGCCTGTTCGGCCGCAACCCCGACCTGTGCTGCTACCTGCGCAAGGTCGAGCCGCTCAACCGGGCGCTCGAACCGTACCTGGCGTGGATCTCCGGCATCCGCCGCGACGAGGCGACCAGCAGGACCGGCACCAAGGTCGTGGAGTGGGACGCCAAGCGGCAGATGGTGAAGGTCAACCCGATCGCGGCCTGGACACAGGAGGACGTCGACAACTACATCGCCGACAACGGGGTGCTGATCAACCCGTTGCACTATGACAACTACCCTTCGATCGGCTGCGCCCCGTGCACGCGGCAGGTCGCCGAGGGTGAGGATCCGCGCAGCGGACGCTGGGCGGGCCTGGGGAAGGTCGAATGCGGCATTCACCTGTGATCCCCAGTGGGGGACCCGTCCCGTTGGCAGGCGGGACGGCCCCCGGCGGCGTGCCACTGGTGGCGGTGGCCCACGGGTCGCGAGACCCGCGCGCCGCCGCCACCGTGGCCGCCTTGCTCGGCCAGGTGCCGCTGGACGTCAGGGTGGCCTATCTCGACCACAGCGCTCCCACGCTCGGCCAGGCGCTGCGCGGCCTGGAGCGGGCCGTGGTGCTGCCGCTGCTGCTCACCGAGGCCTATCACAGCCGGGTGGACCTGCCGGCCGCGCTCAACGAGGTGCGCGCCCGCGAGCCGCGCCTGCTCGTCCACTACGGCCGCACGCTCGGGCCGCATCCGGCGCTGCGCTCGGCGCTCGAACGGCGGCTGACCGAGGCGGGCGTGACCGTGGGCGACCCTGAGACGGCCGTGGTGCTGGTCTCGGCGGGTTCCAGTGACGCCAGGGCGAACGGGGTCGTCGCCGCGCTGGCGCGGGGCTGGCGGCGTTCCGGCTGGTGGACCGTCACGGCCGCGTACGCCTCCGCCGCCCGTCCCTCCCCCGCCGAGGCCGTGGCCGCGCTGCGGCGGGCGGGAGCGCCGAGAGTGGTCGTGGCCCCCTACCTGCTGGCTCCCGGCTACTTCGCCGACAAGGTGCGGCGCGAGACGCTGGAGGCGGGCGCCGAGGTGGTGGCCGACGTGCTCGGGCCCGCGCCCGAGCTGGTGGACGTGCTGCTGGAACGGTACGAGGCGGCCCAGCGGCAACCGGTGCCCCTGGCGGGCTGACCCGCGGGCCGATCGCGGCTTTCCGGCTCAGTAGCCTCGGCCCAGGTCGCGGTGGGCGTCGCGGATCTGCCTGTTCAGCTCGCGGGTGTCGGCGCGCAGCTGGCGGCCCAGCTCGCGCCAGTCCTCGCCGTGCAGCCGCCGCCAGTGCTCGCGCCAGGCGGTGAGGCGGCGCTGGAGCGGCTGGGCGTACGAGTCGCCGACCACCTTGACGTCACCCATGATCGCGTACGCCTGCACCCGCACCACCGGCACGTTCATGCCCGGAGGCGCCTGGTCCACCTTGACCTTCTTGTCGCCCATGATCGCCATGCCGTCGAGGTCCACGTTCACCCCGTCGGGGACGATGATCTTGACGTCGCCCATCACGGAGACCGCCAGGATCTCCACCCGGTCGGTGCGCACCTCGGCCTCGCGCAGGTCGAGCACGACGTCGCCCATCACCGCGACGGCCCCGAGCTCCTGATCGATGCGCCACGTGCCGCGCCGCTTGGAGTCGCCCATGACGCCGACGAACCACCGCCGCTTCCTGCCCTCCTGGGGCACGGCGGGAGCGGGGGCGGGCGTGCCGGCCGCGGGCAGGTCCTGGGTGAGCAGAGCCAGCTCGGCGTGGGTGGTGGCGGTGTAGGCCGCCTCCGTCCTGTCCGTCAGCTCGACGAGTGAGAGCCGGCCCTCGACCGAGGCGACACGGAGCTGCTCGACGACGGCCTCGCGCTCGGCGTCCGACGCGCGGAGCTCACCAGGATCAGTCATACTCGCAACATATCGCGTTTCGAGCGCCTTGAAGCTCCTACTTTGGTAGGAATCACGACACCCTGCGAACGATGCAGGTTCGGCATCGTCATTGAACCCCGGCGGGGGCCGGGTGCGTACCACGCCATGACACGGGGCCCTGGCTTGGTCCGGGGCGCGGCCGGACCAGGCTAGGGTCCCTGTCATGCATGAGGAACAGCTCTACCGCGCGGCGATGAACGGCGAGATCGAGACCGTCGGCAAGCTGCTCGCCTCCGGCGCCGATCCCAACACGCCCAGCGAGGGCGAGGAGGGCGGGCTGCCGCTGTGCGCGGCCGCCGCCAGGGACCGCACAGAGGTGGCCAGGGCGCTGCTCGACGCCGGCGCCCAGGTCGACGGCCGGGAGGACGGCGGCTGGACGGCGCTGCTCTGGGCCGCCACCAACGGACAGGCCGCGGTCGCCCGGATGCTGATCGAGGCGGGCGCCGACGTGGATGTCACCAACGACGACGGCGACACCCCGCTCGCGCTGGCCGCCAGGCGAGGCGCGCTGGGCGTGGTGCAGGTGCTGCTGGAGGCCGGGGCCGACCACGAGAAGTACGACGGCGAAGGCGACTCCCCGCTGGAGATCGCCAGTGCCTGGGTGGGCGTGCACCTGGAGAGCGCGCTGATGGACCAGTTCGAGCAGGACGACTGGGAATACGTCGTGGCCCGCCAGTACGCCAAGGACGGCACCGAGCTGATCACCGTGGCCGGACGCTCGGCCGACGGCTCCGAGAGCGACCAGGTGCAGGCCCAGCGCGGCCACGCGGCCGTCGCGACGCTCCTGGAGGACGCGGCGGGCGTCTACACCCCGATCGAGCGGCTCGTGGCGCGGGCCCTGGCCCACCGCGACATCGACGAGGACGCCGAGACCTGGTGGATCGTGGCCGACACGCTGAACAAGCGGGGCGACGAGGAGACGTACGACGCGCTGACCCGGCTGTGCCTGAGCGAGGACGCGAGGGAGCGGGAGTTCGGGGTCGACGCCATCTCCCAGTTCGGGTTCACCGAGGACGGGGAGAAGCCGTACCTCGACCGGACCCTGCCGCTGCTGCAGAAGATGGTCACCACGGAGAGCAACCCGCAGGTGCTGCGCTCGGTTCTGGCGGGGCTGGGGCACCAGGGCGATCCGCGGGCGCTGCCGTACGTGCTCGACGTCATCGGGCGGCCCGGTCACAAGCGCACGATGACCGACCCGATCGCGCTGGCCGACGTGCTGCCGCCGGACGACGAGGAGGGGCTGGCGCTGCTCATCTCGATGACCGAGGACGACGACTCCGAGATCCGCGACTGGGCCACCGCCGGGGTCGCCGGACTGGCCGCCGACACGCCCGGGATCAGGGAGGCGCTGGCGGCCCGGCTGAGCGACACCGACCTGCGCACGGTGGCCGAGGCGACCCGCGGGCTGGCCCTGCGCGGCGACGAACGGGCCGCGCAGGGGGTCGAGCGGGTGCTGGCGGAGAGCGACGACGAGTATGCCAGGGAGCTCGTCACCCGCCCCGCCGGCGAATAAGGCCGGTAGAGGCCCGTACGGCCCGTCAGCGAGCCCCGGCGCCTGGTCTCCCGGACGGACCGCCGGCGAGCCCGCGGCGCCGCCCGCCGGGCCGTCGCGGCTGTCAGTCGCCGTTGAGCACGCGGACCACCCAGTCGAGGGTCCCCGTGCTCAACGCCTCCTCGGCCAGCCGCTTGCCCGTCGTGGTCGTGAGCGCGGCCAGGGAGCTGTCGATCCAGCCCTGCACGTTCTGGTGCCCCTGCTCGCGGTATTCGACGGCCTGGATGAGGCACTCCAGCTTGTCGGCGTCGCGCGCGCAGACGGCCTCCAGGCTGGCCTTCTCCTCGTACTCGCCGACCGCGTCGCCGACCATGTCGGCCACCTCCGCCGGCACGCCCCGCATCTGGTCCGCGGTGACGTCCTCGTTGGAGGGCGGCTTGAGGTAGCGCTTGCCGATGTACGGGATGTCGGTGATGCGGGTTTCCTGCGTGTCGTGGAACAGGCTCATGAACGCGGCCCGCTCCGGGTCGGCCCCTTCCAGCCTGGCGATCACACTGGCGATGACGGCGGCGCGGAAGGAGTGCTCGGCGATGCTCTCGGGGTCGCGTACGCCCGCCACCAGCCAACCGGTCCGCTTGTAGCGCTTGAGCAGCCCGAACTCGTACAGCAGGCCCGCAAGACCTGTCACTTCGTCCGCCACGAGGACCCCCCTCTCGTCATGAGCCGAGCCTAGACGACGACCTCCGCGATCACCGGCCACCACCCCGGCCGTCGCTCCGGTCGTTCTGCTGAAATGACGGGCGCGCCGGCGATTCCCGCTATGAACCCCCAACAAGCGGTCAAATCTCCGCCGTTCACCAGGGAGCAGCGATATTCGGAAATCACGCTTTTGCGGGATATGCGGTAAATGACGCGGCAAAAGCTCTTTCAAGGGCCGGAAAGGGCGGGGGCCGAGAGGAGGATGTCCCTGGCCAGAGAGAGGTCTCCCTCCAGTTCCGCGGGAAAGTCCCCCGGGTCTCCCCTGCCACCGAGCAGGAAGCAGAACGTCACCACGTCCGCCGTGATGCGCACGTCCGGCTCGCCCGGCTCGGTGTCGGCGACGCCCAGGGCGACCCGCCACTCACCGCCGCCCGCACCCGTCAGCGTCACGTGCGCCGTGCGGCCGGTGCCGTCCATGCCGGACATGAACATCGTGAGGGGCAGCAGGCGGGCGCACAGGTCGGCCTGGAGATGGATGTGGCCGGCGACGGGGTCGGGCAGCCGGATCTCGGCCATCTGGGCCGCGTCGGCCGTGTGGATCCACGTCTCCAGGCTCCTGGCCAGGATGTGGTCGCTCGCCACCACCTCAAGGCCGTCCAGCGTGGTCAGGGTGGTGGGCGGCAGCTCGGCCAGGTGGCGGCAGAGGGCGTCGGCCTGGGCGCGCCAGTCCCTCCTGGTCTGTTCGGGGCTGCGGGCACGTTCGTAGGCTTGGAGGTCGTTCGTCCGGCTCGTCGAGTCGGGCGCGCCGATCGGCGGGCCCAGCACGGGAGCTCCGACGGAGGCGGCCAGCAGGCTGTCCTTGGCGGCCAGGTGGGCGACGAGCTCCTGCAGCGTCCAGCCCTCGACGATGACGCGCGACCAGTCGTCCTCCGCGGCCGAGGCCAGCAGGGCGTCCATGGCGGCCACGCGGCCGGCGTACGGCTCGGCCCAGGCGGCGGTGGGGGCCGCGGGCCTGCGCCGGGCCCTGGCCCCGGACAGGAGCTGGGGTCGCAACGAGTGGGCCGGCACCGCCGGGTCCTCCATCATCGCGTCCAGATAGAGACGCTCGACGGGGTCCATCACACCTCTTCCTGCGCGTGCGTGGACGCTGGGCACGTGTGCGGCGGCCCCGCGTCCGTAAGACTGCTTCCCGCGTGCGCGAACACCGGCCGCGCGTACGGCGATCCCGCCTGCGGCGATCCCGTCTGCGGCGATCCCGTCTGCGGCGATCCCGTCTGCGCCGGGCGCGCGTGCGGCGATCCCGCGTCCGGCGTGCCGTTCGCGGGCGCGAACGCCCGCCCGGCGTGCGGCGGCGCGGTGTTCATCACACTTCCTCCTCGGCGAGCGCGTCCGCCAGGCGCCGCAGCGCCAGCCGGATGCGCGATTTGGCCGTGCCCTCCGGCACGCCCAGTTCCTCTCCGACCTGCCGGTAGGTCCTGCCGCCGAAGTACGCCAGCTCGACCGCTTCCCGCAGGCCGTCGGGTAACGACGTGACCGCCTGCCGGACCCGTTCCGCCTCGTCGGCGGCGAGCACGGTGTCCTCCAGCCGCACGGGCTCGCGTTCGAACAATCTCGGGCCGAGCGCCGAGACCCTCCTGCGCTCCTCGGCGCGTACGTGATCGACCGCGCGCCGGTGGGCGATCGTGGCCAGCCAGGCACGCAGCGTGCCCCGTTCCGGGTCGTAGGCCAAAGGCCGCTCCCAGAAGACGAGGAACACCTCCTGCGTGATGTCCTCGGCGATCACCCGGTCCCTGGTGACCCGCAGGGAGAGACCGAAGATCAGCGAGGAGAGCCGATCGTAGACCTCACCCAGAGCGGACTCATCGCCGCCGACCACTCGCTGATGCAGCAGGCGGTCGTCGTACGGTGCCTCCACTGGCACCACACTCCCGTTTAATCCGGACCAAGGCGGCGGGTGCGCCGCGACCCGAGCATGTCATTATTCGCGGCAAATGTAGAGCCGGATGACGGTCGGCGTGCCTGTTTCGCCGCGCGATAAGGTCGGAAGTCCATACAGGAGGGAGCACAACGCCATGGCCACCACACGCACCGCTACCACACAGTGGAAAGGCGCCTTGCTCGACGGTTCGGGCACCGTGTCGCTCGACACGTCGGGAGTCGGCACGTTCGAGGTTTCCTGGCCGTCCAGAGCCGAGGCGGCCAACGGCAAGACCTCGCCCGAGGAGCTGATCGCCGCCGCCCACTCGTCCTGCTTCTCGATGGCGCTGTCCCACGGGCTGGCCGGGGCCGGCACGCCGCCGGAGTCGCTGCGCACGAGCGCCGACGTCACGTTCCAGCCGGGTGAGGGCATCACGGGCATCGTGCTCACCGTGCAGGGTCACGTGCCCGGCCTCACGGCCGAGCAGTTCCAGGAGGCCGCCGAGACGGCCAAGGCGAACTGCCCGGTGAGCAAGGCGCTGACGGGCACGACGATCACGCTCAAGGCCGAGCTGCTCTAGCCTCCCGCCCGCCACGGAGCCCCTCCCGACGTGGGGTTCCGTGGCTCGCGAGCGAAGCGATCGAGCCATAACAAGACCAAGACCGCTTCAGCGTGCGACAATTGGGCCACATGCGTGAGGTCTGGCCGGGCGAGCCCTATCCACTCGGCGGCACCTGGGATGGCGTTGGCACCAGTTTCTCGGTGTTCTCCGAGGTCGCCGAGCGGGTCGAGTTGTGCCTTTTCCACGATGACGGCTCCGAGGAGCGCGTCGAACTGCCCGAGGTCGACGGGTTCGTCTGGCATGGCTACCTGCCGGGTATCCAGCCGGGTCAGCGCTACGGCTATCGCGTCCACGGGCCCAACGAGCCGTCCCACGGCCACCGGTGCAACCCGGCCAAGCTGCTGCTCGACCCCTACGCCAAGGCCATCGACGGTGAGCTGACCTGGAACCAGGCGCTGTTCCCCTACTACTTCACCGATCCGACCAGGCGCAACACCGAGGACAGCGCGCCCTACATGCCGAAGAACGTGGTGATCAATCCGTTCTTCGAGTGGGGCAACGACCGGCTGCCGCGCATCCCGTACCACGAGACCGTGATCTACGAGGCCCACGTGCGCGGGCTCACCATGCGCCACCCCGACGTGCCGCCCGACCTGCGCGGCACGTACGCCGGCATCGGGCATCCCGCGATCATCGAGCACCTGCTGTCGATCGGGGTGACGGCGGTCGAGCTGATGCCGGTGCACCACTACGTTCCCGAGCACTTCCTGGTCGCGCGCGGGCTGACGAACTACTGGGGCTACAACACCATGGCCTACCTGGCGCCCCACGGCCGCTACTCCAGCGCGGGGACGCGGGGGCAGCAGGTGCTGGAGTTCAAGGCCATGGTGCGGGCGCTGCACGAGGCGGGCATCGAGGTCATCCTCGACGTGGTCTACAACCACACGGCCGAGGGCGACCACATGGGGCCCACGCTGGGCTTCAGGGGCATCGACAACGCCGCCTACTACCGGCTGCACGACGGCGACCGGCGCTACTACCTCGACTACACCGGCTGCGGCAACTCGCTCAACGTGCGCTCGCCGCACGCGCTGCAGCTCATCATGGACTCCCTGCGTTACTGGGTGCTGGAGATGCACGTCGACGGGTTCCGCTTCGACCTGGCCTCGGCGCTGGCCAGGGAGCTGCACGACGTCGACCGGCTGAGCGCGTTCTTCGACCTGATCCAGCAGGATCCGGTGATCTCGCAGGTCAAGCTGATCGCCGAGCCGTGGGACGTCGGTCCAGGCGGCTACCAGGTCGGGAACTTTCCGCCCCTGTGGACGGAGTGGAACGGCAAATATCGCGACATCGTACGAGATTTCTGGCGGGGCACCCACTCGGCCCTGCCCGAGTTCGCCTCCCGCCTGACCGGCTCCGCCGACCTGTACGAGTCCTCCGGCCGCCGCCCCGTCGCCTCGATCAACTTCGTCACCTGCCACGACGGCTTCACCCTCGCCGACCTGGTCTCCTACGACCACAAGCACAACGAGGACAACGGCGAGGACAACCGCGACGGCACCAACGACAACCGCTCCTGGAACTGCGGCGCGGAGGGCCCGGTCGAGGACCCGGAGATCGTCACGCTGCGCCGCCGCCAGCGCCGCAACTTCCTGGCCACGCTGTTCCTGTCGCAGGGCGTGCCCATGCTGTCCCACGGCGACGAGATCGGCCGCACCCAGCGCGGCAACAACAACGCCTACTGCCAGGACAACGAGCTGGCCTGGGTCGACTGGTCGATGGTGCGGCCCGAGTCCGATCTGCTCGACTTCGTCCGCGCGCTGTCGAAGCTGCGCCGCGAGCATCCCGTCTTCCAGCGCCGCCGCTTCTTCCACGGCCGCCACCCCGACAACGGCAAGCGGGACCTGGTCTGGCTCACGCCCGGCGGGCGCGAGATGACGGCGGGCGACTGGCACATCAGCTACGCCAAGTCGCTGATGGTCTATCTGAACGGCGAGGCGATCACCGAGCCGGGGCCGCGCGGCGAGCGGATCGTCGACGACTCCTTCCTGCTGCTGATCAACGCCCACCACGAGAACATGCCGTTTACGCTGCCCGGCGAGGAGTTCGGCACGGCGTGGCTGCCGGTGCTCGACACCAACCACGACACGGTCGAGGACGCGTTCCTCGACGAGCGCTGGCTGCCCAACGCCGTGGTGGCCGTCACGGCCCGCTCGCTCCAGGTGCTGCGCCAGCCCAGACAGCCCAACCCCTGACCAGAGGCCCCGCGCTCCCCTCGGGGTTGATTGTCGGTGCGGTGTGCCAAGGTAGAGGAGTGCGGCGCATCTATCCCGACATACAGGACAACCCGGACATCGTGCAGGCGTACGCCTATCCCGAGGGCCGTCCGTGGCTGCGGCTCAACATGGTGTCCAGCGCCGACGGCGCGGCCTGGCTCGACGGGCGCTCCGGCGGGCTGTCCAGCAAGGGTGACAAGCGCATCTTCCAGACCCTGCGCGGCCTGGCCGACGTCATCGTCGCGGGGGCCGCGACCGTCCGCAAGGAGAAGTACGGCCCGGTGCCGCCGCGCGAGTGGTGGGCGGAGATCAGGCGGGGCCGGCCCGAGGTGCCGCCGATCGCCGTGATCACCCGCAGCCTCGATCTCGACCTCGACGGCGAGCTGTTCACCAGCGCGCCCAGCAGGACCATCGTGATCACCTGCGAGGCCGCCCCGCACGAGCGGCGCAAGACGGCGGCCGAGCGGTCCGACCTGATCGTGGCCGGCGAGCAGGGCGTCGACCTGCGGCGGGCGGTGGCCGCGCTGCACGACCGGGGCCTGACCAGGGTGCTGTGCGAGGGCGGCCCCCGGATCAACGCCCAGCTCTCGGCCGACGGCCTGGTCGACGAGCTGTGCCTGACGATCAGCCCGCTGCTGGTCGGGGGCGGCGCGGCCCGCATCCAGAACGGCGAGCCGGCCCAGACGGCACTTGAACTCAGTCAGGTGCTGGAAGAGGAGGGGGTCCTCTTCTGCAAGTACACGAGGGAGCAGAGCCATGACCGACCGGACGCCGAGCCCGACTCCGGAGCCTGACCTGGACGCGACCACGCCGCCGGAGGCCGATGCGGACGCGACCGCACCTGCGGCGGCGCCGTCACCGAAGGCTCAGGCGGCCGAGAAGGCCGCACCGGAGCCTGAAGCCGAGCCGGAGCCGGTGCCCAATCTGCCGGTGCGGCCGCCGGTGGCGCCGATGCTGGCCAAGCCGGTCAAGGCCATGCCCAAGCAGGACGGCACGCTGTTCTACGAGCCGAAGTGGGACGGCTTCCGCTGCATCGTCTTCCGCGACGGCGACGAGGTCTACCTGGGCAGCCGCAACGAGCGTCCGTTCACGCGCTACTTCCCCGAGCTGGTCGAGGCGGTGCGGGCCGAGCTGCCCGACAAGGTCGTCGTGGACGGCGAGATCGTGCTGCCCATGGGCTCCCAGCTCGACTTCGACGCGCTGCAGCAGCGCATCCACCCGGCCAAGTCGCGGGTGACCATGCTGTCGGAGCGCACACCCGCCCAGTTCGTCGCCTTCGACCTGCTGGCGGTGGGCGACGAGTCGCTGCTTGAGGCGCCGTTCGCGGAGCGGCGGGCCCGGCTGGAGCAGCTCTTCCCCGAGGACAAGAGCGGGTCCGTCCGGCTCACACCGGTCACGACCAACGAGGAGCAGGCGGGCGAGTGGTTCGAGATGTTCGAGGGGGCCGGGCTCGACGGCATCATCGTCAAGCCGGGTGACCAGCCGTACGTGCCCGACAAGCGCACGATGTTCAAGGTCAAGCACGAACGCACCGCCGACGTCGTGATCTGCGGCTACCGGGAGCACAAGTCGGGTCCGATCGTGGGCTCGCTGCTGCTCGGCCTCTACGGCGACGACGGGCGGCTGCATCACGTGGGCGTGGCGGCCTCGTTCCCGATGAAGCGCAGGGCCGAGCTGGTCGAGGAGATCAGGCCGTACCTCGCCGAGCTGAGCGAGCATCCCTGGGGCCACTGGGCCGAGCAGGCGACGGCCAACGCCGGCCAGCCGGCCGCCGGGCCCGCGACGGGCGGGCAGCGGGTGCCCGGGGCGGTGTCGCGGTGGAACGCCAAGAAGGACCTGTCGTTCATCCCGCTGCGGCCCGAGCTGGTGATCGAGGTGGCCTACGACCAGATGGAGGGCGACCGGTTCCGGCACACCGCGCAGTTCCGACGGTGGCGGCCCGACCGTACGCCCGAATCATGCACGTATGAGCAGTTGGAGCGTCCAGTCAGTTACAACCTCGATGACATCCTTGCCCGATAGCCGATAATCCCGTTATATCTCGACATATGACTACTGGGGATGAACTACGAGCCGCCGTGTCCGCGCGTCGCGACCTCGGGCCGGAGTTCGAGGACGCGGTCGTGGAGTCGTTCCTCGACCGGATGGGCACCGAGATCGACCGGCGGGTGGACGAACGCGTGGCCCAGCTCACCCCGGAGGCCGGCAAGGCGGCCCGCTCGGGACCGACGGAGGCGCAGCGACTGGCCCTGGCCATCATCTCGATGGCCCTGGGCACGATCATGACCCTGGTCCTGATCTTCGCGGACCGGGCCAACGGGCTCTTCTGGATCTGGCTCGGGATCGTCATAGTGAACGGGATCTACAACTCCGGCAAGAAGAGCTGACCCGACACGTGTGACCCGGCAGCCGGCCGGGTGCTCGGCAAGCCCGCACTGCCGAGCCGTCCCTCGCGCGTGATCGGGTGCTCGGCAGGCCCGCACCCCTCGCGCGTGATGAGAGCTCTCAGCTGAGAGCCTTGAGGTTGACCACCCAGATGACATCGCCCGCGCTTCTCGCCAGGAGCCGCCGGCCGGTGCCGGAGGGCGGGACTTCGTGCGAGCCCGGCGGGTCGAAGCCGGCGCTCGCTCCCGTGGTGAGGTCGAACAGCCGCCGCCCGTCGTCCAGGACGGCGAACCGGTTCAGGGCCGGGGGCTCCGTACTGGCGCCGGGCAGCGGCACCGTCCGTGAGCCGTCCGTCCGCCGGGCGAACGGCTTGCCCGCCCTGTCTTCGCGGATGCACCAGTCGGACGAGCACAGGTGCAGCGGAGCATGCAGGCACGCGGACGACGCGCACAGATCTGCCGCCAGTCGCCGCTTCTCTCCCGTCACGACATTGAGCAACTCGGCCGGTTCCTGACCGAGGACGGCAGGCTCGGTCGCGAGCATCACCCACGGCAGGTCCAGCGCGAGGGCGTTCTCGGCGCCGGGTATCGGCTGGGGCGGGCCGCCGGTGAGTGCCGTTCGACGGGCGCCGGCTCCGTCGAGCATGATCAGGTCGTCGCCGATGAGGTCGAAGGGGCCCCCGAGCGTCGGCGGCAGCTTGCGCGGCGTGCCCCCGGGCAGCGGCACCGTCCAGTACTCGGGGAGACCGAGCTTCCTGAGTGCTGAATCCGCCTGCTCCAGCGCTCTGTCGACGGGATCGGCCGGCCTGCTCTTCCGCTCGGCGTCGCCCTGCTGGACGTTGACCTTCCAGACGACGTGCCGTTCGTTGGCTCGTACGTCGCGGATGTCGACCGGGGCGGGCAGTCGCACCACGGGAGTGATCTCGCCGGTGGACGCGTCATACCTGTCGAAGCCGCGTTCGGTGACCAGCAACAACCGGTGAGCGTCTATCGCCTCGATTCCCTCGTACGTGTGGCCGTCCGGGGAACGGGCCGGAACCTTCACGGTCGCCCGGGTGACGCGTTCGGCCAGGTTCGACGCGGTGGGGCCGGGTGTCGCCGCCGGCAGGGATGTCAGCGAAGCCGGCCTGACCACGGCGGTGACGACGCCCACGACGACGGCGACGGCGCACGCGGCCAGGGCCGCTCCGGCGCGGCGGCGCCTGCGGCGGCGGCGCAGGGCGTCGATTCCGGCGAGCAGATCCTCGGGCGGCCCGCACTTGGCCGCCGCGTTCAGCGTTTTCGTCAGCTCATCCTCGAACATCGATGTCCCCTGCGTGTTCGCGGTTCCAACCGGTCTTGAGCTTGTCGAGCGCCCGTGCGGCCTGGCTGCGCACCGTGCCCCTGGACACCCCCAGCGCATCGGCGATCTCCTCGTCGGAGAGGTCGCAGTAGTAGCGCAGGACGATGACCGCGCGCTGGCGCGGGGGTAATCGCGTCACCAGGCGCCACAGCCCCGGTTCGCCGTCGAAGCGGGCGATGTCGGCGTCGGCGATGCCCTCTTCGGGAACTCTGCCGACCAGACGTTCCCGCTTGATCCGGCGCCAGGCGCTGATGTGCAGCCGCGCCATGGTGATGCGGACGAATCCTTCGGGGTCCTGCTTCTTGCGCACCCTCGACCAGGAGCCGCTGAGTTTCAGCAGCGCCTCCTGGGCCAGGTCGGCGGCATCGTGCGGGTTGCCGGTGAGCACGAGCCCGTAGCGCAGCAAGGCGGGCCCGCGGATCTGTACGAACTCCGTCATACTCCCCGGCTGCTCCACATCCGTCACCTTTCATCTCTTTCCCGCCCAGGACGCGAGGCGAGACCCTGGCTGTTGCACATTCCAGGGAACGAGATGCATCTGTGATGCCGGGCTACCTGGCCGAGCTCAGGCGTCCAGCCAGATGAGGCCGGCGAAGCGGCCGCCTGGGCGTTCGCGGCGGTGGGAGTAGAGCTCCTCCGACTCGATCGTGCAGCGTGCGTCGTGGCGTACGTCGGGGACGCCCGCCGCCCGGAGCTGGGACTCGATGCCGGCCCGCAGGTCGAGTGCGGGAGTCTCCCAGGAGGTGGTGGACCAGGTGGCGGGCACCTTCGCGGCGACCTGTTCGCGCAGGTCGGCGGGCACCTCGTAGCAGCGGCCGCACGCGCCGGGGCCGATCATGGCGGCCATCCTGCCGGGCTCCGCGCCCTTGGCGGCCATCGCCTCCACCAGGGCCGTGGCGATGCCCGCCTCGGTGCCGGGGCGGCCGGAGTGGGCGGCGCCGATCATGCCCGCCACGGGGTCGGCCACCAGGACGGCGGGGCAGTCGGCCCCGAGTGAGGCCAGCGCCAGGCGGGGCTCGGTGGTGAACACGCCGTCGAGCATGGGCGGGTCGTCGCCGAACGGCTCGCTGACGTACGCCACGTCGGCGCTGTGGACCTGGCGCATGAACACGATGGCGCGCACGCCCAGCTCGGCCGCCACGCCCTCGCGGTTGGCCCGCACGGCGGCCGGGTCGTCGCCGACCATGCCGCCGAGGTTGCGCGTGCCGTAGGGCGGGGCGCTGACCCCTCCGTTGCGGTCGGTGATGGCGACGTGGACACCGGGGGCGAGCTGCATGCCTCCGATCTTAGGCCGAGGATGAGGTCCGGTCCGGCGCCACCCGGATCAGTGGCCCTCCCAAGTCATCTGCTGCTTGGTGAGGAAGGCGGGGACGGCTCTGTGGAAGTCGTCGCTGCCGAAGACCGTGGCCACGATGTCGTCCCCGTCCGGCACATTCGCCACCCGCAGCCGCCTGACCGCCTCCTTGGCCGCCCACATCGACAGCGGCGCGTGCGAGAGCAGCCGCTCCTCCGTCTCCGTCTGCCGGTCTGCGAGCTCCTCAGGCTGGCAGACCTCGCCCACGAAGCCGGCCGCGTGGGCCTCCTCGGCGGTGAACATGCGGGCCCGCATCAGCATGTCCAGGGTTCTGGCGGGGCCGAGATGGTGGACGAGCAGCGAGTACGTGTTCATGGACAGGCAGTTGCCGAGCGTCCTCGCGATGGGAACGCCGAACCTCGATCCCGGCACGGACAGGCGCAGATCACAGGCGGCGGCCACGATGAGGCCCGCGCCCACGCAGTAGCCCTGGACGACGGCCAGGGTGGGCACCTTGACGCTTTCGAGGCGGCCGATGATGCGCTCGACCTTGCGCTCGTAGGCGACGCCGTCCTCCCCGTCGGTGAAGGCGGCGAACTGGGCGATGTCCGTTCCGGCGACGAACGCCCGCCCGCCGGCCCCCGAGATCGTGAGCAGCTTGATGCCGGGGTCGGCGTCGGCGCGTTCGCAGGCGTCGTAGAGGCCGTCCCACATGGCCCAGGTCAGCGCGTTGTGCTGGGCGGGGCGGTTGAACACCACCCGCAGCACGGGCCCGTCGGTGGTGACGATCAGTTCGCTCACACGATCTCCTTCGGGGTGGCGGATTGGGCCGCCGCGCCTTCGGCGAGCAGCCGGTCGATCTCCCGCTCGGTCAGGCCGCACTCGCGCAGCACCTCGACGGTGTCCGCGCCGAGCGGCGGCCCGGCGGTCCCGCGCCTGGTGGGCGTGCCGGAGAAGCGCATGGCCGAGCCGAGCTGGCGTACGGGGCCCATCTCGGGATGCTCGGCATCCCAGAAGAAGCGCCGCCGGGTGAGGTGATCGTCGGTGAACACCTGCGCGTAGTCGGCGATGGGCGCGCAGGGCACGCCGGAGGCTTCGAGCACGGCGACGACGTCGGCCGTGGTGCGCCGCGTGGTGACCTGTTCGATGGCGGGGATGAGCTCGTGGCGCAGGCCGTGCCGGTCGTGGGCGTCGGCGTAGCGTTCGTCGGCGAGCAGGTGGGGCAGGCCGAGCGCGGTGCACAGGCCGTGCCAGGTCTTGGGGGTGACCGCGCCGACCGTGCACCAGCCGTCCGCGGTCCTGATGGCCTGGTACGGCGCCGTGCTCTGGTGCGCCGAGCCGAGCGGCCGGCCGGTCTCGCCGGTGGCGAAATACCTGCCCGCCTCCCAGATGGCGAGTGACACGGCCGACTCCAGCAGCGACACGTCCACGTGCTGGCCCCGGCCGGTCAGGGCGCGGGCGTGCAGGGCGGAGACGGCGCCGAGGGCTGCGTAAAGGCCGCAGGCGAGGTCCGCGACGGGCACGCCGACCTTGACCGGGTCGCCACCTGGCATGCCGGTGACGCTCATGAGGCCGCCGCGGGCCTGAGCCATGATGTCCAGCCCCGGCAGATCGGCCAGGGGGCCGTCCTGGCCCCAGCCGGAGGCGGAGACGTACACGAGGCCGGGGTTGAGCTCGCTGAGGTCGGCGTAGCCGAATCCGAGCTTGCGCATGGCGCCGGGGCGCAGGTTCTCGACCAGCACGTCCGCCTCCCGGATCAGGCGGAGGAAGGCGGCGGCGCCGGACTCCGCCTTGAGGTCGAGGGCGAGCGATCGTTTGTTCCTGTTGAGCCGGGCGAAGGGGGAGCTGTGGCCGGCCGTGAACGGGCCGATGGCGCGTACCTGGTCGCCGCCGTGGGGATGCTCGACCTTGATGACAGTGGCGCCCAGGTCGGCGAGTTGCATCGTCGCGAAGGGGGCGGCCATGAACACGCCCACCTCGACGACTCGGACACCGGAGAGCGGACTGGTCATGGGGTATGAAACCTCACTTCAGCCGGGTCTGATCTATTGTCTCCATAAGACCGGCAAAAGGGACAGAGATCCACCCGCTCGGCCGCGCCGAAGTGATCCATGACGAGGAGGCTTCCCGATGACCAGCCTGGCCGAGCTCCACGCGCTGATGGAGCGCCTGGGGCACCCGGTGGTGCCCGCGCAGAAACCCGCCGCTCCCGTGACGTCGCGCTTCCCGGACGGGGCTTCGTACCGGTTCGAGATCCCCAGCGTCGAGGGGCCCGAGGTGCTGGAGGCGGTGGTCGCCGAGGCCGACCGGCTCGGCGTGCCGGTCGCGAGAACCTCGCAGGGCAGCGGCGTGATGATGCTGACGGACGATGAGATCGGGCGGATGGCCAGGCTCGGCGCAGAGCGGAGCATCGAGGTCAACCTGTTCCTCGGGCCGAGAGCCGCCTGGGACACCGGCGGCCAGGCCAAGCTCACCCAGGCCGTGGGCGCGGCGGCGCGCGGGAACGCGATGGTCGCCGCCTGCCTGGCCGACGCGCTGCGGGCTTGCTCGCTGGGCATCCGCAGCCTGCTCGTGGGCGATCTCGGCACCCTGGACGTGCTGCGGGAGCTCAAGGCGGACGGGACGCTGCCGCCGAACCTGGTGCTGAAGACGTCCGTGCTGATGCCGCTCACGAACGGGCCGACCGCCGCCGTCTACGAGCGGCTCGGCGCGACCACGGTCAACGTGGGCACCGACCTCACCGTGCCGCACCTGGCCGAGATCCGCGCGGCGACCGGGCTGCCGATCGATCTCTACCTGGAGGTGCCGGATGATCAGGGTGGGTTCGTCCGGTTCTACGAGGCGGTGGAGATCGTCCGGGCCGCCGCTCCCGTCTACCTGAAGATGGGCCTGCGCAACGCGCCCAACATCTACCCCTCCGGCGGCCATCTGGGAGTGGTGCCGAAGGAGCTGGGCCGCGAGCGGGTCCGGCGGGCGGCGCTGGTGCAGCGGCTGATCGAGCAGCTCGATCCCGAGCTGGCCAAGCCGTCCCAGACCTCCGACCTCGGCGTACCGGAGCCGTAGCCCGGCCCGTTTCGACCGCAGCCCGGCCCGGCTCGACCGCGGCCCGGCTCAGTCGTGCAGGCGGTGGACCGTGAGCGGGCCGCCGCCCCAGCGGCCGATCGCCTCCTCGTCGGCGAAGGCCAGCACCCGCATCATGTTGCCGCCGTCGCTCGCCTCCACACTGCGCCGCAGCCGGGCGGCGTGGGCGGGCGACAGTTTGGTGGTGCCGGCCTCGACCGTGTCGCCGTAGTGGTGGGCGAAGGCGGCGCCGGCGAACCCGGTGCGGGCCAGCAGCGTGCGCACGGTCTGCGGGGAGTAGAACATCAGGTGGTTCTTGGTGAAGCCGCTCCACTTCGACCCGTACGCCTTGAGCAGCAGCGAGCGGGCGTTCACGGTCAAAATGAGCAGCACCCCGCCGGGCGCCAGCAGGCTCCTGAACCGCTGGAAGTCCTCAAGCGGCCGGGGCAGGTGCGCGAGCACCGACCACAGCGTGATCACGTCGAACCCGCCGGCGGCGATCTCCGGCACGTCCTGCGGCGCGCCGAAGTAGGTACGGGCCCGGCTCAGCCGCTCGTTGGCCTGGGCCACCGACTCGGGCGACAGGTCCACGCCGTAGGCGTCGAAGCCGCGCTGCTCGGCCAGTTCGAGGAAGAGGCCGACACCCGAGCCGAAGTCGAGCAGCCGCCGCTCCTTGCCCTCGTCGAACACGGGCGACATCGCCTTCATGGTCAGGTCGTAGCGGCGCTGCCGGTTGGCGGCGTACTTGCCGGTCAGGAAGGTGCTGTAGCCGGTGGAGTACAGGTCGCCGAGGCGTTCGGGCCTGACGTTGGGGTTGCGGTAGAGGAAGCCGCAGGCGGGGCAGCGGACGACGTGGTAGCGCCAGCCCTTGCCGCCGGTCGGCTCGAAGAGCGGCTGCTGGCGAGACTCCCCGCACATCATGCAGTCGAGGAACTCCTCGATCTCGCCCAGCGGGCGCAGCCGTTCGTAGGCGGCGCGCGACATGATCGGCGCGCGGCCGGTCAGCCGGCGCCACTGCGCCTCGCGGATGAGCCGCTCTCCCGGCCGCACGTAGACCCGCTGCGCCCAGGGGACGCGGTCGTAACGGGAGCCGTAGGCCAGTTTGGCCAGGAATCTGTTGGTCATCGCCACCACCCTTCGTGCGGTTGTGCCCGGGCCGTCCCTATCTAAGCGTCCGCGTTCGGGCGCTTTACGTGATCTTTTGTGATTCCTCCGCCCTGGCTCCGCGAATCGAGCAAGCATATGCTTGGTCGCGTGCCTGACTACCGCAACCTGATCGGCGGCGAGCTGGTCCCCGCCGCACGCCAGATGGACACCGTCAACCCCGCCACCGGCGAGCCATGGGCCCGTATCCCCGCCAGCGGCGCCGCCGAGGCCGAGGCGGCCGTCGCCGCGGCCACCCGCGCCTTCCCCGCCTGGTCGGCGCTGCCCGCGGCGGCCAGGGCCCACGTCCTGCGCAAGGTGTCGGAGCTGTTCGGCCGGCACGCCCAGGAGCTGGCCGAGCTGGAGACGCGCGACAACGGCAGGATCCTGCGCGACACGCTGAAGCGGGACCTGCCGGGGATGGCGTACCTGTGGCAACTGGCCGCCGGGCAGTGCCTCGACGCGGTCAAGGGCGACACGGTCGTACTCGGGCCGGACGCACTCGGGCTGACGCGGCGCGAGCCGTACGGGGTGGCGGTCTGCATCATCCCGTGGAACTCCCCCATCTCGACCTTCTCGGCCAAGGCCGCGTACGCGCTGGCCGCCGGGAACACGGTGATCGTCAAGCCGGCCGAGCAGGCGAGCGCGTCGGTGCTGCGGCTGGGCGAGCTGCTGGCCGACGTCTTCCCGCCCGGCGTGCTCAACATCGTCAGCGGCCTGGGCGAGGAGGTCGGCGACGCCCTCGTACGCCACCGCGGCGTGGGCAAGGTCAGCCTCACCGGCTCGACCGAGACCGGCCGGGCCATCACCAGGGCCTCGGCCGACGCGCTGAAGCCGCTGACGTTCGAGCTGGGCGGCAAGTCACCCAACATCGTCTTCCCCGACGCCGACCTGGACGCCGCCACCCAGGGCGTCACCGTGAACTCCGTCTACACGGGCAACGCGGGACAGGTGTGCGTGGCGGGCTCACGCATCCTCATCCACCGCTCGATCTGGTCGGAGATGCTCGGCCGGATCGAGCGCGCCTGCGCGGACCTGGTCCTGGGCGACCCGCTGGACCTGGCGACGACGATGGGGCCGATCGTGTCGGCCGGGCAGTACGAGCGGGTGACGTCGTACCTGGAGCTGGCCGAGAAGGAGGGCGCGCGGCTCGTCTTCGGCGGGCGGAGCGGCGCCGAGGTGGTGCCTGAGCTGCCCGGCGGCTACTGGGTGGCGCCCACGCTCTACACGAGCGAGGACAACGCGCTGCGGGTCTGCCAGGAGGAGATCTTCGGGCCGGTGGCGGTGGCGCTGCCGTTCTCGACCGACGAGGAGGCGCTGGCGATCGCGAACGACTCACCGTACGGGCTGGCGGCCGGCGTGTGGACCCGCGACCTGGGCCGGGCCCACCGCTTCGTCCGCGATCTGCGCAGCGGCACGGTGTGGGTGAACACCTTCCGCCAGATGCCTCCGGGGCTGCCGTTCGGCGGGGTCAAGGACAGCGGGTACGGCCACGATTCGGTGCTCGAGTACACCCGGGAAAAGGCAGCCATTATCCAGATCTAGTCGGATACATTTACCCCTCATGAGCGAGGGGATCAAGGACACGTCAGGGCTGTCTGAAGCGGCCGCACAGTCCCGGGCATCGGTGCTGCGCAGCCGGGCCGAATCGTACATCGCCCTGTCACGGCACGACGCCGCGATCGCGGATCTGACCGAGTCGATCGCGCTGGTGCCGGACAACGCCAGGGCCTGGCGGCTGCGCGGGGAGAGCCATCGCGTGATCGAACGGTACGAAACCGCGCTCGACGACTTCGACGAGGCACTGAAACTGGAGCCGGACAGCGCGTACGCCCTGGGCTCGCGCGGCCAGACCTACGCCGCCATGGGCCGCCTGGAGGAGGCGATGGCCGACTTCGAGCACGCGCTCACGCTGTCGCCCGACTCCCTGTGGATCCTGGAAGCGAAGGCCGACGCCCTGGTGGACCTGGACCGGCTGGACGAGGCCCTGGCCGAGCACGGCAAGATCATCGCGTTGAACGAGGAACTGGCGTACTCGTGGGTCGCCCGCGGCGACCTCTACCAGCGGATGAACCTCTACGCGGAGGCGATCGACGACTACACCAAGGCCCTGGAGGCCGACCCCGACTACGTGCGGGCGCTGAGCCGCAGGGGCGAGGCGCTGCGGATGGCCGACCGCTACGAGGAGGCGCTGAAGGACCTCAACCGGGCGCTGGAGCTCGACCCCGGCAACGACCGGGCGCTCGGGAGCCGGGGCGCGGTGCTGAGCGAGCTGGGCGACAACGAGGCGGCGCTGAAGGACCTCGACGCCGCGATCGAGCTGGATCCCGACTACATCTGGGCCTACCGGGTGCGGGGCGAGATCTTCCAGGAGCTGGACCGGCACGAGGAGGCGGTGGCCGACTTCACCCGGGCGCTGCACCTCGAAACCGACGACTGACGCCCGTCACGCGGCGCCCCCGTACCCGCCTTTTACGTGGGGCAGCCCCGTACCCGCCGGTCACAGGAGGTGGTCCCGTACCCGCCGGGGCCGCGGGCGTACCGCGGCTCCGGCGGGGCGGGATCACAGGGCCAGCAGGGCGCTGACCGGCAGGCGGGTGTCCGACAGCGGGCGCATGGCGATGCGCAGCAGCGCCAGCGCGTTGTCGTCGCCCGCGATGCGGTTGGCGCTGAGCCCGCCGCAGGACTGGCAGCAGTGGATGATCAGCCACTCCCCGTCCCCGCGCACGGACACGCTCAGCGCCGCCATCCTGCCCCGGCACTCTGCCCGCCGATCCCCCGGGATCCGGTGGTCGACGTGCAGACTGGTCAGGCAGTTCGGGCAGTGGTTGCGGTGCGCGGTGCCGGGCGCGAGCATCGGCACGTCCAGCCGGCACCCGACGCAGCGGAACGCGTCCACGTGGAAGAGCTCTTTACGTCGCTGGGGCCGTTCCCGGCCCGGGTTCCTCCTCGGCATGTCACAGATCACCGAACGCCTCTAGCGGGAACGGCGGCTGCGCCAGCGGCCTGACGGCCATGCGCATGAGGATGAGCTGGTTGTCGTCCCCGCAGATGGGGTTGGACGTCAGCTCCCCGCACCGGGTGCAGCGATGGATGACCATCCATTCGCCGGTGCGCAGGACGGCGATCGAGATCGGGAGCATGCGTGATCTGCACTCGTCCCGCAGGTGCAGCGAGTGCAGGCAGCTCGGGCAGTGGTTGCGGCGGGCGCCGTCGGGTGCGACCGCGGCGACGGTCAGGCCGCAGCGTACGCACGGGAATGTCTCGGTGTTCGCGAGCGAACGAGGTTTTCCGTCGGTGGACAACCTGGGTACTCCTTGCCGGAATGTCATCTTTGACGAGAGTTCGCGAAGGTTGCGAGAAGGTTCGCGAAATGGCAGCAAGGAAGCGCCCGAGCGGGCCTCGCGGGGCACGCCGGTGGAAGGGCGGACGGATGTGGTGACGCCTTACGGGGTCGGGATCCGCCTGTGGGTACGGCGAGGCGCGCTGGGCGCGGTGCCGGGCATAGACCCCTCCCCTGCGGGCGTGACTGCCCGGAAGCTCCACTGAACGGACACGGCGAGCGTAACGAGGCATGACGTCCGGTCGCCAGCCATTTTTGTGGAGATGAGCGGAATGATGTTCTAGATTCGGCCCATGGGCATCGGGCTGACCGAGGAACACGTCGAGCTGGCCGCCTCCGTACGCGGCCTGGCCGGCCGGGACCGCAGCCACGCGGCCCTGGCCGGGCAGGGGCTGCTGGGGCTGCACCTGGACGAGGAGTGCGGCGGGCAGGGGTACGGCCTGCTGGAGCTGTGCGTGGCGCTGGAGGCGCTGGCCGAACGGCAGGTCGGCGGGGCGTACCTGCCGTCCGTGCTGGCGTCGGCGGCGCTGGCGTGGGCGGACGGCGCCCGTCCGCTGACCGGCGAGGCGCGTCCGCTCACCGGCGAGGCGCGTTCGCTGACCGCCGACGTGCGGGCCCTGATAGGCGGCCTCGCCGACGGCGCCCTGACCGCCGCCGTAGCCATGGGGCCACCCACGGACCAGGGCTTTCTGGCGCTCGGGTCGGCGGAGGCGGATCTGTACCTCGTTCCGGTCGAAGGTGAGGGCGGGGCGTGGGCGGTGCTCGATCGCGGCGACGCCAGCGCCGAGCCCGCCGACGGCGTCGATCTCGACCGGCCGCTCTGCTCGGTGACCGCGCGGACCGTGCCCGCCGCCCGGGTGCTCGGCGACGTTCCGGTACGGGAGCTCGCGGCCGTCCTGCTCGGCGCGGACGCGTGCGGCGTGGCGGAGTGGGCCGTGACGACGGCGGCCGAGCACGCCAAGGTCCGCGAGCAGTTCGGGCGGCCGATCGGGCAGTTCCAGGGCGTCAAGCACCGGGTGGCCGACGCCCTGGTGACACTGGAACAGGCCAGAGCCGCCGTGTGGGACGCCGCCAGAGCCCTCGACGAGCACCGCGCCGACAGCGCCCAGGACCACGCCCCAGACAGCGACACAGGAAACAGCACGACCGGCGACACCGCCGGCACCCCGGACAGCCACCACGACCGGCACTCAGACGGCGGCGCGGCCCCGTCCGGTGGGAATGCCGGGAGCGGCCGGCAGGCCGAGCTGCGAGGTGAGTCCGGGATGTGCGATGAGGCGCGGCTGGCTGTGAGCGTGGCGGCGGTGCTGGCGCCTGATGCCGCTGTCCGGTGTGCGGCGGATGCGATTCAGGTGCTCGGCGGCATGGGGTACACGTTCGAGCACGACGCCCACCGTTACTACCGCAGAGCGTTGTCCGACCGCATGCTCACCGGCGACCCCGGCCCGTGGGCGGAGGAGACGGCGCGGCTGGCGGTGGCGGGCGTGCGGCGGCGGATGGAGCCGGACCTGCCGGAGGAGGCCGCCGCGCTCAGGGACCGGATCAGGGCCGAGGCGGCATCGCTGCGAGCCGAGGAGCCGGTGGCCAGGCGCGGCCGGTTCGCGCGTGAGGGATGGCTGATGCCGTACCTGCCGCGTCCCTGGGGCCGGGACGCCGGGCCGCTCGAACAGGTGATCATCCACCAGGAGTTCCGCGACCTGCGCCGACCGAACCTGGGCATCGCCGCCTGGGCGGTCCCGTCCATCGTCCGGTACGGCACCCGCGAGCAGCAGGAACGGTTCCTGCCCGGCACGTTCACCGGTGAGATCGTGTGGTGCCAGCTCTTCAGCGAGCCCGGCGCCGGCTCCGACCTGGCGGGGCTGACGACGAAGGCGGAACGGGTGGAGGGCGGCTGGTCGCTGACCGGCCAGAAGATCTGGACATCCCTCGCACAGTACGCACATTGGGGCATCTGCCTGGCCCGCACCTCCCCCGACCGGCCCAAGCACGACGGCATCTCCTACTTCCTGGTGGACATGGCCTCCCCGGGCGTCACCGTCAAACCGCTCAAGGAGATCAACGGGGACGAGATCTTCAACGAGGTCTTCCTCGACGCCGTCTTCGTACCGGACGACCTGGTGGTGGGGGCGGTGAACGACGGCTGGCGGGTGGCCCGCGACACGCTCTCCCACGAACGCGTCGCGCTCGGCGACTCCTGGGGCCCTGGATCGCGGCACACGGACATGGCCGCGCTCATCGCCCGCCTGCCCGAGCTCCGCCAGGCGCAGCGCGAGCGCGCGGGCCGGCTGTGGGCCGAGGGTCAGGCCATCTCGGCGCTCGGGCTACGGGTGACGCTCACCCAACTGTCAGACGCCCAGCCGCCAGGCTCTCCGCAGCCGGACTCCCCTCCATCAGGCTCCCAGCCTCCAAGCTCCCGGCAATCGGGCTCCCGGCAGTCGAGCGCGGGGGGCCGGGGCACCGCCTCCAGTGTGCGCAAGCTGCTCGGCATGCGGCACTCCCAGGAGATCTCGGAGTTCTGCTGGTCGCTCGCGCCCGCCGACCCGTACTGGAACCGCATGATCCTCACCACCCGAGCGTTCACGATCGGCGGCGGCACGACGGAGGTCCAGCTCAACATCATCGCCGAACGCGCCCTGGGCCTGCCTCGGGATCCGTGATCAGTCCTTGAGCCGGTACGGGGCCGCGAGGTGGGCGTACACGATCGTGTTGTCCGCGTAGCTGTGCGCCCGCCGGTCGAACGTGCCGCCGCAGGTCACCAGCCGCAGCCCGGGGTAGGCGAGCTTGGCGTAGACCTTCTTGGCGGGAAATGTGCGCTTCGGGGTGTGCTCGACCTTGTCCACGACGAAGACGGCCACCGAGCGATCGGCGCGCAGCACCTGCACCTGGTCGCCGCGCCTGACCTCCTTGAGCCGGGCGAAGACGGCCGGCCCCGAGCGCGTGTCCAGGTGGCCGGTGATCACGGCGGCGCCGCGCTGTCCGGGGACGGGGCCGTAGCGGTACCAGCCGGCCAGGTCGGGAGGGTCGAACGGCGGGTTCTCGATGGCGCCCTCCGCGTCCAGGCCCAGCTCCATGAGGGGCGCGGCCACGCCGATGGAGGGGATGTAGACGGCGGTGGGCTTGGCCGCCTTCATGGGCCTGGCCACCTTCGACAGCGGCACGTCCATGATCGGCAGGTCGCTCGCCGCCGGTCCTGGGGCTTTGTCCTGCCAGGCGACGGGTGCGGGGTCCGTACCGCCGTCCAGCGCACCGGCGATCCCCAGCCCGATCAGCGCCATCCCGGCCAGCGACACGACCACCGCCGCACCCGCGATCAGCCGAGCTCCCGCCGCCCGCCGAGCTCGCGTTCCGGTATCCAGCCCGGCATACGGCCCGGTGTCCGACCTGGTATCCGGCCCAGTAGCCGGCATCGCGTCCGACAGGCGACGCCGGGCGGGCTCTGACTGCGGGAACGGCGACGCGGGTGGCGGTGGTGGTGGCGGAGGTGGCGGTGGCGGTGGCGGTGGCGGCATGCTAACCGCCACCGCCGCCGGCCCGGCCGGAGGCGTCGCGTTCGCGTCTTCTGGCGAGGCTCTGGAGTTGCCCGTTGTGCACCTCGGCCACCCATTCCCAGCCGGCCCTGGCCGACGGGCCGACCCGAGGGTCGCTCGGCTCGCGGCCCTCGCGCAGGGCGAGCACGTACGCCCGGTCCAGCTCGATCCGCGCACGCACCTGACCGGGCCCGCCGACCGACCCGTGACCGGGGACGACGAACTCGACGCCGTCCGCCACGTCCTCCAGCAGCCGCAGCGCGGACAGGTAGTCCTCGATCGGGTCGGCCCCGTCCTCGACGTCGAGCATCGGGACCAGGACGTCGGACAGCATGTCGCCGGCGACGAGGACCCCGCGTTCCTCGATGAACAGCGCCGCATGGCCGGGGGCGTGCGCCTGGTGCTCGATGATCCGGACCCGGGGGCCGTCCCAGGGAACCTGCTCCGTCCCGGTGGGCAGGGCGGTGATGTCGCCGAGCAGGTCCGTCGGGACCTGCCCGGCGATCTCCGTCTCGCTCAGGTGGTCGGCGACCCGCGCCTTGGCCTCCGGGCTGGACAGTTGCTCGCGGACGGCCTCCGCGCAGCGGGCCGTGCCGTAGCGAGGAGCCGTGCCGAACGCCGGGTGCCAGAGGACGTGATCCCAGTCCGGATGCGTCGCGAAGCCCGCCACGACGCTCTGTCCCGCGCCGGACAGGTCGTTCGCGAGGCAGGCCAGTTCGTGGTGCTGGATCCCGGGGTCGATGAGCAGCACGCCGTCGCGGCCGTGCACGACGACGCCGTTGGTCTGGACGAACTCGCTCTCGTGGACCAGCACACCCGCTGCGACCTGCCTCAGCACGAGGGCTCCTTCCCCAGACGGACATTTCGAAGCCGCGCCATCCGAGGGCCGCGCTATTCGGGCGGTGCGGGCCGGCTCGTGCGGCGGGCGGCGAAGCCGGCCAGGCCCGCACCGGCCAGGAGCGCCGCGCCGCCCACCGCGAACGGCCACACCGGCCCGCCGCTCGCGGCGAGCGCGCCACCGCCCGTCTCGGGATGCCCCTTCGGCACCCTGTGCTCCTCCTCGCCCGCCGGCCGCCATGGCGGTTCGCTCTCCCGTGTGCCCGGCCGTGAGCCCTCCCGCGTGGGCGGCTCCGACCAGGACTCCTCGTGCTGAGGGGCGCTCGACCAGGAGTCCGAGGGGCGATCCTGAGGGGACTCGCCCGGCTGGGGGCCGCCGGACGGCTCGTCGCAGAGCAGCGGCAGTGGAAGCAGGCAGACGACCTCCGTGCCGGGCACCTGCCGGCCGGGGTCCACGGCGCCGGCGAGAGCGGGACCGGAGAGAGTAGGCGCAGAGAGAGCAGGCGCAGAGAGGGTGGAGGCGGCGGAGGCGGTGCCCAGACCCGCCGCGAGGCTCACTCCCGCGACCGCGAAGGCGGTCACCGCTCCAGCCGCTGCGAGACGTCGCGCTCTTGCCATGGGAAGGCTCCAGACTCGATTGTCGCCCCCCGACGCACATGAGAGCCTGGCGAATTATTAGACCGCCAGTCAAGTAATGTGACCGAAGTGAAACCAGCCGACCACGGAGGGTTCGGCGACCCTCAGGTGTCGGACCGGGCCTTGCTGGGCTGCACCCGCTTCGGCTCTCCCGGCATCTTCGGATAGTTGGGCGGATAGGGCATGTCGCCCCGATCGTCCTCGGCGTACATCTCCAGGAGGCGCTCGATCGAGTACGCCTGGTCGTCGATGGCCGCGTGCACGTCGCCCACCTTCGCGAACCGGACCGGCACCGTGCGCAGGTCGAAGTCGCGCGGGTCGGCGTCCTCCAGCTCCTCCCAGGTCAGCGGAGTCGAGACGGGGGCGTGCGGCTGAGCCCTGACCGAGTAGGCGCTGGCCACCGTGCGGTCCCTGGCGTTCTGGTTGAAGTCGATGAACACCCGCTCGCCGCGCTCCTCCTTCCACCACGCCGTGGTGACCAGGCTCGGGTCACGCGCCTCGACCGCCCTGGCCAGGGCGATGCCGGCGTGACGTACCTGGATGAAGTCCCAGCGCGGCTCGATCCGCACGGCGATGTGCACGCCGCGGTTGCCCGAGGTCTTCACGAACCCGGTGATGCCCAGCTCGCCGAGCACGTCCCTGGTCAGGAACGCCGCCCGGCGCGCCGCGTCGAACTCCAGGCCCGGCTGCGGGTCCAGGTCGACGCGCAGCTCGTCGGGGTGCTCGACGTCGGCCGCGCGCACCTGCCAGGGGTGGAAGTCGATGGTGCCGAGGTTGGCGCAGTAGGCGATGGCCGCCACCTCGGTGACCCGCAGGGACTGTGCCGTACGGCCGCTCGGGAAGGTCACGGTCACGGACTGGAGCCAGTCGGGATGCTTGGGCGGCATCCGCTTCTGGTAGATCGCCTCGGTCTGTACGCCATCGGGATGGCGCTTGAGGTTGGTGGGCCGGTCCTTGAGCGCCCGGAGGGCCCCCTCGCCGACGCTCACGTAGTACTCGACCAGTTCCCGCTTGGTCGCGCCGATCTCAGGAAAGTAGACCTTGTCGGGATTGGTGACCTTGACGGTCCTCTCTCCCACCTCGAGCTCTATGTACGGCGATGCCATGCCCCCGAACCTACCCTGCCCACGCCCTCCACTCCGTGAAGAGCGGGCAGTGCCACCAGACGCCATCGCTCAACCGGCAGTGCGGACGGCCGAACGCCGTCGATGGCGGACCTGCGGGGTGGGCCCGTCCCGGAGCCGCCTCGGTGGCGGGACCGGGGGCTCGACGGGACGGGCCGCTGAGAGCGTCCGCCGCCGTTCCGGGCGCTGGCGCGCCACCCGGCCGGCCGTTCCGATCCCCAGCGGCGCCAGCACGGGCGTGGGCTGTGCCGCTCGGCGGATCTGCGGACGATCTCACCCCTTCACAGGAGGCGATGACACCCCCATGCCTACAAAGACGCGAATTCACCCCAGAACGGATGCTTCACCCTCTGGAGATCTCTTTTTGCCCGATCTCGTATTCTGGGTCCATGGACAAGGTGGTCAAGAGCGAGGCCGAATGGCGGTCCGAACTGTCGCCCGAGGAGTTCCACGTCCTCAGGGAGGCCGGGACCGAGCGCCCGTTCACGGGGGAGTACGTCGACACCAAGACCGAGGGGGTCTACTCGTGCCGCGCCTGCGGTGCCGAGTTGTTCCGATCGGACACGAAGTTCGAGTCACACTGCGGCTGGCCGAGTTTCTTCGAGCCGTCCGAAACCGAGTCGGTGCGGCTGATCGAGGATCGCAGTCTCGGCATGGTCCGTACGGAGGTGCGGTGCGCGCGGTGCGACTCGCATCTGGGGCACGTCTTCCACGGCGAGGGCTACCCGACGCCGACGGACGATCGCTACTGCATCAACTCCGTCTCGCTCCGCCTCGAACCCAAGCAGTGATCACGTAGCGACAGCGCGTATCGATCGCCTCTCACGGGTACGAGTGCCGCGTGCGGTTTGTACATCTTCGCCACCGCTGGGTGACGATCGAGACCATCGGTCGGGTCATCACCCAGCGGTGTGACGTGTGCGCGAAAACCCGCGTCCGCGTCCGCTGACCGGTCATCCCGGCGCCGGGTGGGTGACGCGGCAGCTGCGGTCGGAGCGGCCGAGGATGTTGGCGAGCACCGGGTTGCCGTTCCCGCCGAACTCCGCCTGGACGAACACGACCGGGTCGGCGACCCCGCGCTCATGCATGTAGGCAAGGCCGCGCTCGCACAGGGTGATCGCGGTCAAGGAATTGTCCGCCGTCTCCGGCAGGTCCGTATAAATGCGCAAATATCCGCCGACTGTGCGAATGTCCTTGAGGCGTTTCATCGCCTTGTCGCCCGGGCCCCAGTTGGCACGGAAGTACCGCGCCGCCTCCTGATCGGTGTGCCGGGACGGCCCGTCGGCCTTGTACCCCTCCCCGTCCGCCGGATCCGGCCCTCCGGCCAGCACGTCCTCCGCCGATGTGCTGCCCGCGACCAACCCGGGATCGGCGGCCCCGCCCTCCCGCGCGGCGTCCCCCTGCACAGCACCTTCCCGCCCGGTGCCTCCCTGCGCCGGGCCCGCTTGCGCTGGATCCGCCTGCCCGGTGGGCCCGGACGCTTGAGCTCTGGGCGCCTGCCGCGTCTCGGCCCCCGCACTCGCCACACCCTTGCCTGGCTCCTCGGGCGAACCGCCACCGCCCACCGTCGGCGAGCCACCCAGCCCGGCCGCAGGCGAGCCGTCAGCCCCACCCGGCAGCCCGTCCTCCCGCACCATCGCTCCAGGCGACCTGTCTGCAAACCCGAAGGCCAGAGCCGCGCCGCCCTCTCCGCGCCACGCCCCGCCGAACGCCCCGTTCACCCCGAGCAACCCAGCGGCCCCACCCGCCAGCACCAGCACCCCCGCCACCAACCGCAACCGCCTCCGGCCCCGCCCTCGCGCCCGCCGCGCCCGCCCGTTCCCACGCCGTCCCGCCGCATGCCGTCCCGCCGCATGCCGTCCGGCCGGTCGTCGTTCTCGTCTTTCCGGCTCTGCCACCCCGTCCTCCGGTTCCCCGTTGGAACGTGCCACCCCGCGTACGCCCAACGACCAAGAGATTTCCCCTGATTGTGACAAAGGGGATAGATCAATTCAGTGGGATCGCCAACATGGGTCTTGCTGGGTACGAATCCGGCCACCAGACTTCGCTTGTGTCGACGGACGAGATCCTGAAATGTCGCAATCTGCGGAAGACGTTCGGTGATCTCGTCGCCGTGGACGACGTCAGTTTCACCATCACGGCGGGCGAGACCTACGGCCTGCTCGGCCCCAACGGCGCCGGCAAGACCACCACGATCTCCATGATCGCCGGCATCCTGGCCCGCGACGGCGGCGACGTGTTCGTCTGCGGCCGCCCTCACAGCACCTCCAGCGCCTGGGGCAAGCGCCGCATCGGATACGTCCCCCAGGACCTGGCCCTCTACCCCGACCTCAGCGCCCGCGAGAACCTGCGCTTCTTCGCCCGCCTGTACGCGCTCGGCCGCGCCGAGGCCCGTACCAGGATCGAGGAGGTGCTGCGGGTCGTCGGCCTGACCGACCGGGCGAAGGACCCCGTCAAGGACTTCTCCGGCGGCATGAAGCGGCGGCTCAACATCGGCGTGGGCCTGCTGCACCGCCCTCCCCTGCTGATCCTCGACGAGCCCACCGCCGGCGTCGATCCGCAGAGCCGCAACGCGATCCTGGAGAGCGTCGCCGCGCTGACCGGCGAGGGCGTCGCGGTGCTGTACACCACGCATTACATGGAGGAGGCCGAACGGCTCTGCGACCGCATCGGCATCCTCGACCTGGGCCGGATCAGGGCCGAGGGCACCCGGCGGGAGCTGGTCGGCCTGGTGGGCGAGCTGGACCGGATCACGCTGACGGCCGACGGGACGCGACCCGTACCGGAGCTGGAGGCCCTGCCCGAGGTGCGCGAGGTCGGCGTGCGGGAGGGCCGGCTCGACGTGATGGTGGAGGACGCGCGCAGCGCGCTGCCCCGGGTCCTGGCGGCGGCCACCGAGGCCGGCGTGGTCGTGCGCGCGGTGGAGGTGCACGAGCCGAACCTGGAGTCGGTCTTCCTGCATCTCACCGGCAAGGCGTTACGGGACTGACGTGGGGCCGCTGCTGCTCATCACCGCCAAGGACCTGCGTCAGCGGGTCAGGGACAGGTCGCTGTTCCTGCTGGCCCTCGTGGTGGCGTTCGGGCTGGCGGCGATCTTCAGCGTGGTCTTCAGCGGCGTCGACCGGCAGGAGACGGCCACGTTCGCGGTGGCCGACCAGGACGGGGAGCAGATCGCGCGCACGTTCACCGAACAGGTGCTGGCCCCGCTGGAACGGCGGCGGGTGCTCAGGCTCAGGACGGCGGCCACCGAGCAGGAGGCGCGTGACCTGATCGCGCGCGGCCAGGCCCGCGCCGCCTACGTCATCCCGGCCGGGTTCAGCCGTGCCGTGCTGAGCGGGCGGCCTGCCACGCTGCGGGTGCTCGGGGACGCGAACGCCCCGATCGGCTCGTTCGTGGCCCGCTCGGTCGCGGACGCGTTCGCGGCCGAGGTCCGGTACGTGCAGGTGGCGCTGGCGGTCAGGGGCGGCGGCTCCCCGCAGGAGGCCGCCGCCGTGCCCGCGCCCGTCACGCTGGAGGACCTGACGGCCGAGCGCCGGCAGTTGTCGCTGGCGGAGAGCTTCTCGGCCGGTATCGCGGTGTTCTTCCTGTTCTTCACCGTACAGTTCGGGTTCAGCTCGATCCTGGACGAACGCCGCGACGGCACGCTTGCCAGGCTGCTGGCCGCGCCGGTCCCCCGCGCCACGATCGCCTTCGGCAAACTGCTGAGCGGCGTGGTCGTCGGCGTGATGAGCATGACCGTGCTGGTCGTCGCCTCGTCGCTGCTGCTGGGCGCCCGCTGGGGCCACCCGCTCGGCGTCGGGCTGCTCGTCGTGGCGGGCGTGCTGGCGGCCACCGGGGTGATGGCCCTGGTCGCGACCGTGGCGCGGAGCACCGAGCAGGCCCAGAACGGGCAGGCCGTGGTGGCGGTGCTGCTCGGCGTGCTGGGCGGCGTCTTCATCCCGTTCCAGCAGCTGGGTGAGACGTTCGCGACGCTGAGCCTGCTCACCCCGCACCGGTGGTTCCTCCAGGGGCTGGCCGACCTGCACGGCGAGCACGCGCCCGTGCTGGCCCCGGTGCCGACGCTGGCGCTGCTGGGGTTCGCCGCGGTGACCACCGGGATCGCGCTGACGAGGCTGAGAAGGATGCTGCGCCCATGATCGCCATCGCCTGGGTGAACCTGGTCAGGCTCTTCATGGCCCGCGCCAACCTCTTCTTCGTGGTCGTCTTCCCGATCGTGCTGATCATGGTGCTGGGCCTGTCGTTCGGCTCGGGCTTCGTGCCCAGGCTCGGCGTCGCGGGCGACGCGGGCGCGCGGGCGGCCGAGCTGGTGGCGGCGCTGGAGCGGTCCGGGCGGATGGAGGTCGTCCGGGTCGGCGACGACGCCGAGGCCCGCGAACTGGTCGAGCGCGGCAGGCTCGCCGCGGCGCTGATCATCCCGGCGGGCTACGAGGGCGCCATGTCGGGCCGTGCCCGGGTGTCGCTGCCGCTGCTGAGCCGGAACGAGCCCTCCTCGCTACAACTGGGCGCCGCCGTGCGCTCGGTGGTGCAGCAGGTCGCGATGCCCGCCAGGGCCGCCGCGTACGCCCGCGACGGCTCCTTCGACCAGCGCCTGGCCAGGGCGGAGGCGGTCCGGGTGCCGGGCGTCACCGTGGCCTACGCCACCATCGGCGCCCCCGCGCAAACCGGGAGCGGCGACGGATTCGTCACCGCCGCGAGCACACAACTGCTGCTGTTCACGTTCCTCACCTCGCTGACCGGCGCGACGGCGCTGATCGAGACGAGGAGGTACGGCGTCTCGCGGCGCATGTACGCCACGCCGATGGCCATCGGCCGGATCCTGCTCGGCGAGGCGGCGGGGCGGGTGGCCGTGGCGCTGGCCCAGGGGCTGATCATCATGCTCGGCTCGGCGCTGCTGTTCGGCGTGCGCTGGGGCGACCCGCTCGGCGCGGCCGCGTTGCTGCTGGCGTTCTCGCTCGTCGGCGGCGGGGCCGGGATGCTGCTCGGGGCGGCGATGCGCACCGAGCAGCAGGCGCTCTCCCTCGGGCTGCTGCTCGGCCTGGGGCTGGGCGCGATCGGCGGCGCGATGGTGCCGCTCGACCTGCTGCCCGGCACGATGCGGCAGGTCGCGCACCTCACCCCGCACGCCTGGGCCATGGACGGCTTCGCCGAGCTGCTGGGCCGCGGCGGCACGATCGCCACCGTGCTGCCGCAGCTCGGCGTGCTGGCCGGGTACGCGGCCGCCCTGTTCGCACTCGGCGCGTGGCGGCTGCGCGCCGCGCTGACCCGTTGAGGTTCGCCGGCAAGGCCTGTCAGGGCAGGGCGGCGACGAGCTCCTGCACCGGCTTGCGGGCGCCGGTGTAGAACGGGATCTCCACGCGGGTGTGCCGACGCGCCTTCGCCGCCCGCAGCGTACGCATGAGGTCGACGATCCGGTGCAGCTCGTCGGCCTCGAACGCGAGCATCCACTCGTAGTCGTTGAGCGAGAAGCACGCCACCGTGTTGGCCCGCACGTCGGGATAGTCGCGCGCCATCCGGCCGTGCTCGGCCAGCATCGCCCGGCGCTCGGAGTCCTCCAGCAGATACCACTCGTAGGAGCGGACGAACGGATAGACGCTCACGTAGGCGCGCGGCTCCTCCTCGGCGAGGAAGGCCGGGATGTGCGACTTGTTGAACTCGGCCGGCCGGTGCAGCGCCATCGCCGACCAGGCGGGCCTGGTGCGCCGGCCCAGCTCCGTGCGGCGGAACCGGGAGTAGACGTCCTGGAGGTCCTCGGGCGTGGCAGCGTGCCACCAGAACATGAAGTCGGCGTCGGCCCGGAAGCCCGAGACGTCGTAGACCCCCCTGGTCACGACGTCCTTGCCGGCGGCCTGGTCGAGCAGCTCCTGGACCTCCGCCGCGAGGTTGTCGCGGTCGCCTGGGCACGGCTCGGTCAGCTGGAAGACCGACCACATCGTGTAACGGATCACCTGGTTGAGATCGCGGGCCTTCGGCCGCGGAGCGCCCTCTGTCATGGCTCCTATTCTCCTCCGCCGGTCAGGTGGTCCAGAATCCGGGCGGCGGCCGTACGCGCGGTGCCGATGCAGGCGGGGATGCCGATGCCGTCGTAGGCGGCGCCGCACACGGCCAGCCCCGGCTGCACGGCGACCGCGGCGCGCACCCTGGCCACCCGGTCGAGGTGGCCCACGTTGTACTGCGGCAGGCCGCCGCCCCAGCGCGTCACCCTGCTGTCGACCGGCAGGCCACGCACGCCCATCACGTCGGCCATCTCGGCCATGGCCAGGGAGACCAGCTCCGTGTCCTCGCGCTGGAGCAGGTGCTCCTCGCCGATCCTGCCGATCGAGCAGCGCAGGATCACCAGGTCCTTGGCCAGGTGGGGCCACTTCACCGAGCTGAACGTGACCGCCTTGACCGGCCGCCGCTCCACCGGCGGAACCAGGTACCCGCTGGAGGCGGGCGGCTCGGGGAAGGCGTCCACGGGATAGGCCAGGGTGACCACGGCCATGCTCGCGTACTGGATGCGGGCCAGCTCGGCGGAGGCCTTGGGCGCCTCGGCCTTGAGCAGCCTGGCCGCCGCCGGGCCCGGCGTGGCCACGATCACGGCGTCGGCCTCGATGATCTCCGGTCGCGGCACCGGGCCCGTCACCAGCCGCCAGCCGGTCTCGGTCCTGTGCAGCTCGCGTACGGTCACGCCGGTCCTGACCTCGGCCTCCGACGCCTTGGCGACCGCCTCGGGCAGGGAGCCGATGCCGTTCCGCAGCGACGTGAAGACGGGGCCGGCGTCCTTGGGCGCCTCCTCGACGAGCTGCCTGGCCGCGGTCAGCAGCGAGCGCTCAGAACGGGCCACCGCCGCCACCCGCGGCATCGTGGCCTCCAGTGAGAGCATGTCGGCGCGGCCCGCGTAGACGCCTCCGAGCAGCGGCTCGACCAGCCGGTCGACCACCTCGGCGCCCATCCTGGCGCGGATGTAGGCGGCCACGGACACGTCGGTGCGGACGAGGGTCGCGGGCAGGATCTGGTCGAGCGGCACGCGTACCAGGCCGCCGGGCGAGACGATGCCCGACTTGGCCAGCTCGGTCAGGTCGGACGGCACGCCCATGACCTGGCCCTTCGGCAGGTGGCGGAGCGTGCCCCTGGTGTAGACGGCCGAGCGCGTGGTGCCGGGGAGCACCAGGTCGTCACCGAGGCCGACCGCTCTGGCCAGCTCTTTCCCCTCGGGACGCCGGGCCAGCATGGCCTCCGCGCCGGCGTCCACGCTCACCCCGGCGACCTCCGAGGCGTACAGTTTGCCGCCGATGCGCGGCGAGCCCTCCAGGACCGTCACCTTGATCCGGTCGCCGGCGCCCTGGTGCAGATACCACGCGGCGGTCAGCCCGGAGATCCCCGCGCCGATGACGACCACGTGCGCCCGTTTCCCATCCACGCCTCCCGACGCTACCGCCTCACCCCGGTGCTCAGCTCTTCGGGCCGGTGATCTGACACAGTGATCTGAACGTGATGGTCCCGGTCAAACCGAGGCGGTGCAGGGGCCGTCATTAGGGCATGAGGAGAATCCGGTACGGCATCGCGTTATCGGCGGCCTGTGCCGCCCTGGCCTTGAGCGGTTGCGGGGGCGGGGGCGGGCTGGTCCAATCCGACTCGGGGAGCCAGGCCGCCGGCGCCCCTTCCCGGGAGTACGCGGCCCAGCGCGCTCCCCAGGACGCCGCCGCCCAGGACGGCGACGTGCGGGAGCAGGCGGCCCGGCCGCAGGCGGGGCGGGCCGGAGTGGCCGCCGATGTCAAGGTGACCCGGCAGGACCGGCAGGTCATCTACACGGGGAACATGACCGTACGGGCCAAGCAGGTGAGCACGGCCGCTCAGCAGGCCAAGCAGATCGTCACCGCCGCCGGCGGCTACCTGTCGCAGGAGCAGACGAGCTCGGCCAGCGACACCGAGGACTCCGCCACGCTGGAGTTCAAGATCCCGCCGGCGAAGTACGCCGAGGTGGTGGGCCGGTTCGGCAAGGAGCTGGGCAAGCAGCTGTCGATGCGGCAGGGCACCGAGGACGTCACGCTGAAGGTGGCCGACGTCGAGAGCCGGCTGAAGTCGGCCCAGGAGTCGCTGGAGTCGCTGCGCACGCTGCTGAAGAAGGCGGACACGATCGGCCAGGTGCTGCAGGTCGAGCGGGAGATCTCCACCCGGGAGGCCGACCTGGAGTCGTTGCAGGCGCAGCAGAAGGAGCTGGCCGCGCAGGTCTCGATGGCCACGCTGAGCCTGCAGCTGGTGGGCCCGGCGGCCGAGGTGGTGGATCCGGTGGAGGAGCCGGCCGGGTTCCTCGGCGGGCTGAAGTCCGGATGGAACGCACTGGTGTCGTTCACGAAGATCGCGCTGACCGTGATCGGGGCGCTGTTGCCGTGGCTGCTGTTCGCGTCGCCGCTGATCGCGCTGGTGGTCTGGCGCGTCCGGCGTGACCGCGCCCGGCGCCCCGCTCCCCCGTCCGGCCCGGCGCCGGCCCAGCACGCGGGCCGGCCCACGGAACCCGGCCCCTCGGAGCCGAGCCCCGAGGAGCCCGGCCCAGGCAAGGAGGCCGTCGAAGCCTGACCGCCCGGCGCGGCACGCTTGGCCGATGGGACCCGACCGGTCGTCGGGGGGACGTTCAGGCGGTGGGGGTGTGCTCGTGGACGAGGTCGGTGAGGCGCTTGAGCTGGTCGGGATCGGTCGAGGGCAGCACGCCGTGGCCCAGGTTGAACACGTGCCCCTCGGCCGCCTCGCCCCGCCGCAGCACCTCGCGCGCCTTGCGCTCGACCACCTCCCACGGCGCCAGCAGGATCGCCGGGTCGAGGTTGCCCTGCAGCGCCTTGCCGGGCCCGACCCGGCGGGCGGCCTCGTCGAGCGGCACCCGCCAGTCGACGCCCACGACGTCGGCCCCTGCCTCGCCGAGCACGCCGAGCAGCTCGCCGGTGCCCACGCCGAAGTGGATCCGCGGCACGCCGGCGACACCCTCGAAGATGCGCCGGGTGTAGGGGAGGATGAACTCGCGGTAGTCGTCAGGCGCCACCGCCCCCACCCAGGAGTCGAAGAGCTGCACGGCCGAGGCTCCGGCCGCGACCTGGATGCGCAGGTGTTCGAGGACGATGCCGGTCAACCGGTCCATGAGCGCGTGCCACAGCTCGGGGGCGCCGTACATCATGGCCTTGGTGCGGTCGTGGTTCTTGGACGGGCCGCCCTCGATCAGGTAGGAGCCGAGCGTGAACGGCGCGCCGGTGAAGCCGATGAGCGGGGTGGCGCCGAGCTCGCCGGTCAGCGCCTTAATGGCCTCGGTGACGTAGGGGATGTCGCCTGGCTCCAGCGGGCGCAGCGCCTCGATCCCCTTGGCGTCGCGGATCGGGTCGGCGATGACCGGGCCGACGCCCGGCTTGATGTCGAGGTCGATGCCGATGGCCTTGAGCGGCACCACGATGTCGCTGAAGAAGACGGCCGCGTCGACGCCGAGGCGACGGACCGGCTGCAGGGTGATCTCGACGATGAGGTCGGGCGTCGCGCACGCGGTGAGCATCGGCACGCCCGCACGGACCTTGTGGTATTCCGGCAGCGACCGCCCGGCCTGACGCATGTACCAGACAGGGGTGTGGGGCACGGGTTCGCGGCGGCAGGCGCGCAGGAAGGCGGAGTCGGCGAGGTTCACCAGACAAGGGTGCCACGGGCGGTGGCCGGTCACGACACCGGCGCGAGGTGTCGGAAAAAGATGCATTGGACACCCCAAATCATGATCAGATAGTCAGATGAAGGTTTACCGGTCTGCTCGGCATCGGCAGCGCACACGGGTCGAACACACCCCATGCCCGCCCAGAGAGCCGGTCTCGACTGGGCCAAATGTTGCCCAAGCCACCGCGCGGCATCGATTCAGCGACCACTTTCGGGACACGCCGAGCGCGTTGCGGGGAATTGTCAGCGGCTCGTGCCAACGTCGGAGCCACGACCCGAAGAAAGGCCCCGGTTCGATGACTCATGCGATGACCGCGTTGTGGAGTTCTCCAGAGCGCCGCAGTGAACGCTGCCCCGCCTGCGCCGACGAGCGGCCTTTCGAGCAGCCGCCGTGCCTCGACGGGCACGAGCCCGGCGAGTGCCCCGAGTGGGCCTGCCTCGGCTGCGGCCACGCGATCACGCTCGGCACCGTGGAGTCCACCCGCCCGGCACGCCAGCTGGTTACGGCAGCGGCTTGATCACGAAGGATGAGCACCCCCGTGGTCCCCTTCCACCCGTCTTCGACCTACGCTTCGGCTATGACGCTCGGTGACCAGCCGCCGCCCGCCGCGTTCACGCGTGCCGCGGCGAGCCTGCGGCAGGCCGAGGTGCGCCCGGAGATCGAGCTCGAAGACCTGCCCGCGCCGCAGCGGCTGGCCCCCTATTCCGCGGCCATCGGCGCGTCGGTCTACCGCGACGACGACGAGCTCGCGGTCGGCCGGCTGATCCTGCTCTACGACCCCGACGGCCAGCGCGGATGGGAGGGCCCGTTCCGGCTGGTGGCCTACGTCAGGGCCGACATGGAGCCGGAGATCACCTCCGACCCGCTGCTCGGGCCCGTCGCCTGGAGCTGGCTGACCGAAGCTCTCGACGCGCATCAAGCCGACTACTCGGCCGCTGGCGGTACGGTGACAAGAGCCGTTTCCGAGGGGTTCGGCAACAAGGCCGACGACCCGGTCACGACCGAGCTTGAGCTGCGGGCGTCGTGGTCACCCGCGCAGGAGGATCTGTCCGGCCACGTCGCCGCCTGGTGCGACCTGATGTGCGTGGCCGCGGGCATCCCGCCGCTCCCGCCCGACGTGGCCGCGCTGCCCCGCCGACGTGATGATCCGGAGAGTGACCGAACGAAGTGAGGGCACCAGTCAAGACAGCACGCGCGTCATGAGGTCGGTGAACTCATGACAGAAGAACGCACAGTGGAGCCACTGCTGGAGCCGCGCGAGGGCATCCCCCCCGTCGTCGCCGACGCCGCCGGGCTGGACGAGGTCGTGGCGCGTTTCGCCGCGGGCACGGGCCCGGTCGCGGTCGACGCCGAGCGCGCCTCCGGCTACCGCTACGGCAACCGCGCCTATCTCGTGCAGCTGCGCCGCGCCGGAGCCGGCACCGCGCTCATCGACCCGATCGGCTGCCCCGACCTGTCGGCGCTCGATCAGGCCGTGGCGGAGGCCGAGATCGTCCTGCACGCCGCGTCGCAGGACCTTCCGTGCCTGATGGAGGTGGGGTTCAAGCCGCGCGAGATGTTCGACACGGAGCTCGCGGGCCGGCTGCTCGGCTACGAGCGGGTAGGCCTCGGCACGATGGTCGAGACCGTGCTCGGGCTGCGGCTGGAGAAGGGCCATTCGGCGGCCGACTGGTCCACCAGGCCGCTGCCGGAAGACTGGCTGCGTTACGCGGCGCTCGACGTGGAGGTGCTGGTAGAGCTGCGCGACGTGCTCCACGGGGAGCTGGCGGATTCGGGCAAGCTGGAGTGGGCGCGCGAGGAGTTCGCCGCCGTGCTCGGCACCCCGCCGCCGGTGCCGCGCTCCGATCCGTGGCGCCGCACGTCGGGCATTCACAAGGTACGCAACGTCCGGGCCCTGGCGATCGTGCGGGAGCTGTGGACCATGCGCGACCAGATCGCCCGTGAGGCCGACCTCGCGCCGGGCCGGGTGCTGCCGGACTCCGCGATCGTCGCCGCCGCGCTGGAGGGCCCGCGCACGAAGAAGGCATTGACCGAAATTTCAGCATTCACCGGGCGAAGTGCGCGCAGGCACATGAACGACTGGCTCGCCGCGGTGGCCAGGGCCAGAAACCTGCCCGACCACCAGCTGCCCCAGCCCAGCACGCCCGGTGACGGCCCGCCTCCGCCCAACCGCTGGGCCGACCGCGACCCGGCCGCCGCCAAGCGCCTCGCCGCGGCCCGCGCGGTGGTCGCGGCGCTGGCCGACGAGCACCACATGCCCACCGAGAACCTGCTGCAGCCCGACGCCGTACGCAGGCTCACCTGGGAGCCGCCCGCCGAGATCACCGACGAGAGCGTGACCGCCCGGCTGCGCGAGCTCGGCGCCCGCGAGTGGCAGCTCTCCCTCGCCGCCCACCCCATCGCCAAGGCCCTGGCCAGGCTGGAGGTACGCGGCGGGCCCTAAGCTCGACACCGGGTGCACTCACCCGCGGTCGAGGCTCACCTGAGGTTCGCGCCACTTGACGCCCTCGGTGGCCCGGCCGTACCGTTCGGGAAAGCGCTTTCCATGTGAAGGGAACCTCATGAGCGTGCGCACCATCGGGGTCGTGATGAACGGCGTCACCGGGCGGATGGGCTACCGCCAGCATCTGGTCCGTTCGGTTCTGGCCATCAACGAGCAGGGCGGCGTCACGCTCTCGGACGGTTCCAGGGTCAAGCTCAGGCCCGTACTGGTCGGCCGCAACGCCGACAAGCTTTCTGATATCGCTACAAAGCATGACATTTCGGATTTCACCACCGACCTCGACGCGGCCCTCGCCTCCGACGACAACCTGATCTACTTCGACGCCCAGGTCACCAGCGCCCGGGTGAAGGCCGTGCTGAAGGCCATCGAGGCGGGCAAGCACATCTACGCCGAGAAGCCGACGGCCGAGTCGACGCAGGAGGCGCTCGCGCTGGCCGAGGCCGCTGCGGCCAAGGGCGTCAAGAACGGCGTGGTGCAGGACAAGCTCTTTCTCCCCGGCCTGCTCAAGCTGAAGCGGCTGATCGACGGCGGCTTCTTCGGCCGGATCCTGTCGGTGCGCGGCGAGTTCGGCTACTGGGTGTTCGAGGGCGACTGGCAGGAGGCCCAGCGCCCGTCGTGGAACTACCGCGCCGAGGACGGCGGCGGCATCGTGCTCGACATGTTCCCGCACTGGCACTACGTGCTGGAGAACCTGTTCGGCCGGGTCCGGTCCGTCTACGCCCAGGCCGTGACGCACATCCCGGAGCGGGTGGACGAGCAGGGCAACACGTACCAGGCGACCGCCGACGACGCCGCGTACGGGATCTTCGACCTTGAGGGCGGCATCGTCGCCCAGATCAACTCCTCCTGGACGGTTCGCGTCAACCGCGACGAACTGGTCGAGTTCCAGGTGGACGGCACGCACGGCAGTGCGGTGGCGGGCCTGCGCAACTGCCGCGCCCAGCACCGCTCGGCCACCCCGAAGCCCGTCTGGAACCCCGACCTCCCGGCCACGGCCCGCTTCCGCGACGGCTGGCAGGAGGTGCCGGACAACGCCGAGTTCGACAACGGCTTCAAGATCCAGTGGGAGGCGTTCATCCGCCACGTGCTGGAGGACGCGCCCTTCCCGAACGACTTCGCCTCGGGCGCCCGGGGCGTGCAGCTCGCCGAGCTGGGCCTGCGTTCGAACGCCGAGGGCCGCAGGATCGAGGTGCCGCAGCTGTGAGGATCGACCTGCCCTGCTTCGGGACGTACCCGCTGAGAGAGCCGGTGAGCTGGCCGGTCGTCGCGACGCCCGCCTCCAGCCGGATCGTGTACGCCGCCGCCCACGTCGTGGCCGATCCGCTGGGCGACAACACGCCCGGCTCCCCCGCGGCCGTGGACTGGGAGGCCACGCTGCGCTTCCGCCGCCACCTGTGGTCGCACGGCCTGCGCGTCGCCGACGCCATGGACACCGCGCAGCGCAACATGGGCCTGGACTGGGCGGCCACCAAGGAGCTCGTCCGGCGCAGCGCCGAGGAGGCCCGCGCGTACGGCGACCCGGCGACGCTGGTGTCCTGCGGCGCGGGCACCGACCACGCGCCCGATGCGGCCGACCTGAACACGATCACCGCCGCGTACGCCGAGCAGATCGAGACCGTCCAGTCGGCGGGCGCCGGCGTGATCGTCATGGCCTCCCGCCAGCTCGCGCGGGCCGCCTCGGGCCCGGCCGACTACCACCAGGTGTACGGCAAGCTGTTCGGCCTGACCGACCGCCCGGTGATCCTGCACTGGCTGGGCGAGATGTTCGATCCGAACCTGGCCGGCTACTGGGGCTCGCGCGACGTGGCGGCGGCCACGGACTCGTTCCTCGAACTGATCCACGCCCACGCCGCGATGGTGGACGGCGTGAAGGTGTCGCTGCTGGACGAGGAGCACGAGGTGGGGCTGCGCGCCGCGCTGCCCGAGGGCGTCAAGCTGTACACGGGTGACGACTTCAACTATCCGTCGCTGATCAGGTCGGGCTCGCACGCGCTGCTCGGCATCTTCGACGCCATCGCCCCGGCCGCCGCGGCGGCGCTGCGGGCGCTGGACACGGCAGAGACCGCGGGTGACGAGGCGGAGCGGGAACGGGCGCTGGCCGCGTACGAGGAGATCCTGGCCCCGACGGTGCCGCTGTCGCGGAAGATCTTCGAGGCGCCCACGTACAACTACAAGACCGGCATCGTCTTCCTGGCCTGGCTGAACGGCCACCAGGACGCGTTCGCCATGGTGAACGGCGCGCAATCGGCCCGCTCGCTGCGGCACCTGTCGGAGGTGTTCCGCCTGGCCGACCAGGCCGGGCTGCTGACCGACCAGGAGCTCGCCGTACGCCGCATGAAGGCGCTGCTGGAGGTGAACGGCCTGTGAGCCTGTCGCTGAACCAGTGGACGACCAGGCGATGGTCCCTGGCCGAGACCGTGGACGGCTGCGTACGGCACGGCCTTCCGGCGGTCGGGCTGTGGCGGGAGAAGGTGGCCGAACAGGGCCTCGCGGAAAGCGTCAAGCTGGTACGTTCCGCCGGGCTGCGGGTCTCGTCGTTGTGCCGGGGCGGCTTTCTCACGGGTGGCGGACTGCCCGGCGAAGAGGGGAAGAGGGCGTTCGCCCAGGCGCTGGAGGACAACCGGCGGGCCGTGGACGAGGCGGCGGAGCTTGAGGCGTCCTGCCTCGTGCTGGTGGTGGGCGGTCTGCCGGGAGTGCGGCCGGGCGAGGCGCTGCCCGCGACCGGGTTCACCCGTGATCTGGCCGGGGCCAGGGAACGGGTGGCCGAGGCGCTGGCGGAGCTGGCCCCGTACGCGGGTGAGCGCGGGGTCAAGCTGGCCCTGGAGCCGCTGCATCCGATCTACTGCCCGGACCGCGCCGTGCTGTCCACACTGGGGCAGGCGCTGGAGCTGAGCCTGCCCTTCCCCGAGGAGCAGGTCGGCGTGGTGGTGGACACCTTCCACGTGTGGTGGGACCCGAGGCTGTTCGAGGACATCGCGCGGGCCGGTCGCCGGATCGCCAGTTACCAGGTGTGCGACTACCTGCATCCGCTGCCCGAGGACGTGCTGCTCGGGCGGGGCATGATGGGTGACGGGGTGATCGACTTCCGGCCGATCACGGAGGCGGTGCTGGCCGCCGGATACACCGGGGACGTCGAGGTGGAGATCTTCAACGCCGACATCTGGGCGGCCGATCCCGACGAGGTCGTGGCCACGATGAAGACCCGCTACGCGGACGTCGTGCTCCCCTGAGCCCGGGCGCTGCGCCGGCCGGGGATCCGATGCCGGGCCCGGCGGCGGCCCCCGAGCTCCTGGGGGCCTGCCGTCACTCCGGCTTGTCCCAGACCAGCAGGTAACGGCGCAGCAGCAGGCGGCGGAGCCGGCAGCCGGGCAGCACCTCGCGGGCCAGCCGTTCGGTCTCGCCCCACGACAGCACCGGGGGCAGGGAGGGCACGCTCTTGCCCGGCCCGCTCTTCGGGCCGGGCCGGAGCCGCAGCCGCTGTCGAGCGCCGCTCGCAGCTCACGGCATGAGCTTCATCACCAGGCTCTGGTATTGACATCCTCCCCCTCTTGAAGGGAGGGGGATTCCCACGGTCACCCGTGAGGTTTCCTGTTTCATCGCCGGTCGCCCGCCCGAGAAAGGGATCTCTCGTTGAGGTCTTACACCAGCTCCACAGGCGTTTCGCCTCTCCGCCAGCCCGGCGGCGAGGGTATGTCCGATCGTTGCTCCGGCGGCTTGGTCATCGCCACCGTCGAACGCACTACCGAACCTCGCCGCTTCGCGCCGCGTTTCGACGGCAGTTCATCCAGCGGCGAATCGCCTGCCCCTGTCCTGCTCCGCAGGGGTCCGATTCCTCCCCCGCCTGAAGGCGCGGGTTCTTCGGAGGTTTCTGATGAACGTTGTGGTTCCTGTAGGGCTCGGACATTCGATCGCCATAGCGGCCGGGGGTTCGCCGGCTCCGGGCTTTCATCCCGTTCGTCTAGGTCCGTCGCGGGACACAAGGCCGGTCGCCAGGACGGTCGCTAGGACGGGAGCGTCACCGTGCCGGCGGCGCCGTCGACGGTGATCTCCTGGCCCGAGGTGATGCGGTGCGTGGCGTCGGCCACGCCGACGACCGCCGGGATGCCGTACTCCCTGGCCACCACCGACCCGTGCGACATCGCCCCGCCCATCTCCATCACCAGGCCGCCCGCCGTCAGGAACAGCGGCGTCCAGCCGGGGTCCGTCGAGGGGCAGACCAGGATCTCGCCCGGCTCCAGGTGCGCGCCGATCGGGTCGAGCACCACCCGGGCCACGCCGGTGACCGTGCCTGCCGAAGCCGGCGTGCCCGTCAGCGCGCCGTCGGCGGCGGGCTGGGCGAGGGCCTCGGGCTCCGTGCCGTCGGACAGCAGCACCCGGGGCACGTGCCGGCGCCGCCGCTCCCTCTCGTACGTCTCCCGTCGCCGCGCCACCAACTCCCGCAGGTCGGCGCCCGGGTCGAGCGCGGCCCGCGTCTCGCGCAGGTCGAGGAAGAACACGTCGCCGGCTGATTCCAGCACCCCGCGCCCGGCCAGGTGTTCCCCGACCACGAGCAGGCTGCTCCGGATCGCCGCCAGGGTCTTGACCAGGTAGAACTTGGGCAGCTCGCGCAGCCCGGCGTATCTGCGGGTGCGTCCGAGCCCGAAGCGCACGACGGCGGCGCGCCAGCGCCCCTTGAGCCGCGCCCGCGCCACCACGTGGGCGATGGCGGCCCGCGCCTCCCGCTCGCCTCTGGCGAACTGCGCGGCGGGCGCGAGGTCGGGGTCGCCGTCCATGCGCAGGTAGTTGGCCAGCACGCCGAGGATGTGGGCGGGCTCCTCCGACCATCGCGGCACGCCCAGGTCGATCTCGGCGACGCCGCGGTGGCCGTACTTGGCGAGGAAGGCGGTGATCTCGCGCTGGGCGACGGGCGGCAGCCGTTCCTCCCGGTAGCGTCGGACCAGCTCGGCCACCGTCAGCTCCTTGAACGGCTCCGGCTCGACCCGCGTGGCCAGGTGCCACAGTTCGAGGTCCATCTCCGTGGTCGGGTTGTGGGGCACGCTGCGCAGCACGTCGCCCATCTCGTTGATCGGCACGCCGGAGAGCCTGGACGCCAGCGCGAACAGGCCGTACCCGGTGACCGCGATCGGCATGACCGAGATGATCAGCGGGAACGTGCGGACGAGGACATGCTCGGCGTGGTCGAGGCGCTGCGCCGGGGTGGCCCAGTCGGGCACCCGCAGCCGCCGGTCGAGCTCCTCGCCGAGGCGGACCGTTAAGGCCAGCGCCCGCTCGGGCCTGGTGAGCGCCGTCAGGACGCGGGACGGCACGTGCACGTTCCTGATGAAACGGGCCAGACCGCGCAGGAACGGACGGCGGGAGGTGTGCGCCAGGGACAGGCGCGGGTCCTCGAACAGCCGCTCCATCACCGACACCGCGCGGGCCTCCCCCAGCGTCAGCGCGCGGGGCAGAATGGCGCGGCCGTTGCGGGAGCGTACGGCGGCGGTGAGGTCGAGCCACAGCCGCTCCCCCGAGCTCGTCAGGAAGGCGGCGCCGTCGAGCGGGTCGGCGGGCGCGTGCCCGGCCAGGCCCGCGCCACCGGCGCTGATCACCCGGAACGCCGCCTGCCCCATCGGGGTGAACGGGCCCATGACGCCCTGGGCGACGTTGACGGAGAAGAAGACCCGCAGGCCGGGACGGGGCCGCTCGGGCAGCGGGTAGAGCGTGGTGATGGGCCTGGCCTGGGTGAGCCAGAGCCGCCCTTCGTCGTCGATGGCCCATTCGGTGTCCTGCGGCGCGCCGTAGTGCCGCTCGACGCGGGTGCCCAGCTCGGCGAGCCGGAGCACCTCCTCGTCGGTCAGGCAGAGCCCGTCGTACGCGGTCTCGACCCGCTCGGTGCCGCCGCCCGGCAGGGAACGGATGGCCAGCCGCTTGTCCCCCGCGTGACGTTCGAGGATCCGGCCGTCGAAGACGAGGAAGCGGTCGGGGTTGACGGCGCCGGAGACGACCGCCTCGCCGAGCCCTGGACTGGCGTCGATCACGGCCTCGTGCCGCCGGCCCGTCACCGGGTTGGCGGTGAACATCACGCCCGCCACCCGCGCGTCCACCATCACCTGGACGACCACCGCGAGCCGCACGGCGGCGTGGTCGATGTCGTTGGACTCGCGGTAGGCCACCGCGCGGTCGGTCCACAGCGAGGCCCAGCAGCGGCGGACGGCGTCCACCACCGCCGACCCGCCCACCACGTTGAGGAAGGTGTCCTGCTGGCCGGCGAAGCTGGCGAACGGCAGGTCCTCGGCGGTGGCGGAGGAGCGCACCGCGACGGGCACGTCGTCGCCGAGCGCCGCGTAGGACTTCAGGATCTCCTCGTGCACGTCGTCCGGCACCGGCGCCTGGAGCAGGTGCCGCCTGGCCCGCGCGGCCAGGTCTTCGCCGCCGGTCTCAAGACCCTGCGCGACCTGCCGGTACGCCTCCGTGGTCAGCACCCAGCCGGGCGGCACGGGCAGGCCCGTCCTGGTCAGCTCGCCGAGGTTGGCCGCCTTGCCGCCTACCTCGGCGAGCATGCCCGCGTGGATCTCGGAGAACTCCAGAGCCGTCTTCATCGAATGCTCCCTGCCGGTTCAGCGTCGTTTCATCTCCAGTGTCACGCAGTCCGGCAAAGAATTCAACACATGATGAATCAACCGTGGCAGGGCGAGTCGTCGGTGGGTGAGTTGTCCTGGGGCGAGCCGTCCTAGGACGAGCCATCCGCGCGGGAGCCGTCCAGGGGTGAGCCGTCCAGGTCCCAGGCCGGGTCGAGGTCCACGCCTAGTGCGGCGAGGACCGTCGGGGCCACGTCCACCAGCCGCGGCCCCCGCAGCGGGCTCCCGCCCAGGTCCTCGCCCAGCCGGTTGGCGATCACGAAGACCGTGCGCTCCTCGTCGGAGGTGCCGCCGTGGCCGCCCGCGTCCACGTGCCCGTGGTCGGTGGTGACCAGCACGGTCCAGCGCTCGTCCGGGTACGAGGGCCGCGCCCGGATCGCGGCGAGCAGGCGGGCGAGGTAGGCGTCCTGGGCCTCCAGGGCCGCGGCGTACTCGGGGCAGTGGGGGCCGAGGTCGTGGGCCACCTCGTCGGTGTCGCCGAGGTAGACGAACGTGGCGTCCGGGTTACCGGTGCCCAGCAGGCGTTCGGCGGCCTCGGTGACCTGCTTGTCGGCCAGGGCCCAGCCGATGGCGTACCCGTCGAGGGCCAGGCGGTGATCGATCCCCGGGCCGAAGGCGCCGTGCTCGGCGAGGGCGGCCCAGGAGAAGAGGGCGGCGGTGGTGAGGGTGGGGCGGGCCAGCTTCACCCGCGTCAAGAAGTCCGGAAATTTCGTGAACTGGTGGCTCGCGAAACCGTTGTCCACGACGCCGTGTTTGTCGGGCCAGACACCGGTGGCGATCGACGACCACCCGGGGCCCGAGTCGGTACGCGACCGGATCACCCGGCCGCCGTCACCCGCCTCGGGACTCTTGGGCACGACCTCGCCGGGCGACTCGGTGCGCGGCGTGCCGGCCTCACCGTAGGGGAGGAGGCTGGTGCCGTACGCACCGGTGGACATGAGCGCCTTCAGAGTGGGCGCGGGCAGCTCCATGAGCCGGTCGTACCGCAGGCCGTCCATGCCGACGACGAGCACCTTGCTAGAGAATACGGACATCCCCCCATCTAAGCGCCCATCCCCACCGAAACCCATCCACCCACACCGAACGCCGACCGGCGGCTGACGAAACGCCCCGCGAACGGCGCATCCCACCCACGGAGAAGCTCAGTCGGCGATTTTCAGGGGGTGAATCGGCGTATCCACTCGGCGGCGCCCGGAAGGATCTCCTCGACCGGTGCCACCTGCGGATACCACGTTCGCTCCCACTCCAGCGACACCCAGCCGTCGAAGCCGGCCTCACGCAGCAGAGCGCCCGCCTCGTCCAGGGGCACCGACCCGGTCCACATGGGCACCGGCGTGGTGTCCTGCGCCGAGACGGCGTCCTTGATCTGCACATACGACAGGTACGGCGTCAGCTCGGCCAGCGACCGCGCCGGCGGTTCGCCGTGCCGCCACGGGTGGAGCAGGTCCCAGAGGGCGCCGGTGGTCTCGGGGCAGTCCGCCTCCGCGAGCAACCCGGCCACGGCGGCGCCGGTCGCCATGCTGTCGTGCGTCTCGACGAGCACGCGGCGGCCCAAGTCGGCGGCGGGTCCTGAGACCGCCTTGAGCCGCCGGGCGCCGACGGCCGGATCGTCGCCGCGCGGGAACACCCGTACACCGGGTGCACCAAGGTCGGCGGCCAGCCGCAGGTCGGCGAGGAGCGCCTCGATCACCGGCTCATCCGGCCCCGGCTCACATATACCGACATATCCGGCCAGCGCGGCGATCTCCAGCCCCGCCCCCTCGACCCGTCCGCGCACCGAGGCCCGCTCCTCGCGACCGAGTCCCGCGTGCACGCCGGTGTCCGGATGCAGCCGCAGCTCCAGCCCCTGGCAACCGTGCCCGGTCGCGATCTCGATAGCCCTGTCCAGCCCTTCGCCGGGCATCCCCAGCGTGCTGACCGCCAGCCTCACACCATTCTCCCCATCAACACAGCGCCTCCAGGCGGTCCACACCGGCCTTCATCACCAGCACGCCACCCTCCGAACAACCTCACCCGACCAAGAACGGGCCCGCCATGATCCCCTCGGCCACCCGCCATCTTCCTGGAGCGATGGTCGCCGGGGTCAGGGGAGTCTCCGGACGCTTTCCCGGAGGACGACCTCGCCGGCGACCTGTTCGACCACGATCGGGTCGTCCTCGTTCAGTGCCAGGACCAGCGCCCGCGCCCCCATGTCCTTCAGCGGCAGCCGTACGGTCGTCAGCGCGGGCACATGATCACGGAGCGTGACGATGTCGTCGAAACCGGCCACCGAGACGTCCTCCGGCACCCTGACCCCGCGCTCGCGGTAGGCCGCCAGCGCCCCCACCGCCATCACGTCGTTGACCGCGAACACGCACGTCGCGTCCCCGACCTGCTGCGCCGCCGCGTAGCCGCCGTCGCGGTCGAAGGGGCCGTGGATCACCTGCGGGGCGGGCAGGCCGAGCTCTGCGAGCGCGCCCGCGAAGCCGGCGCTCCGGTCGGCCGCCGTCACCAGGTGCGGCGGCCCGGCCAGCACCGCGAACCTCGTGTGCCCCAGCCCCGCCAGCGCCCTGGCCAGCTCGGCCGCGCCCTGCCGGTTGGCGGGGGCGACGGTGTCGACGCCGAGCAGGTCCTGGCCGACGCAGGCCGCCCTGCCGCCGCCCGCCTGGTAGCGGGCCAGTTCGTCGCGCAGCCGCCCGGTGACGCCGGGATCGGCGACGCGCGAGCCGACCAGCAGGACCGCGCGCACGCGCTGGGCGTGCAGCGTCGCCACGTACGCGATCTCCTGCTCGGGGTCGCGATGCGTCGTGCCCACCATGACCAGCAGCCCTTCGGTGGCCGCCGCCCGCATGGCGCCGTCGGCCAGGGCGGCGAAGTAGGGGTCGGTCAGGTCGTGGACGACGATGCCGATGACGTTGCTCGCCCCTCGGGCCAGCGTCTGGGCGGCGATGTTGGCCCGGTAGCCGAGTTCGTCCGCGGCCTGCTCGACGCGTGCCCGCAGGGCCGCGCCCACCTGGCGGGTGCTGCCGTTGAGCACCCGCGAAGCGGTCGCGAGCGAGACGCCCGCCTGCTTGGCGACGTCTTCCAGCGTGACCACGAGACCTCCCGGAAAGCGGTTTCCAAGTCTGCCAGACCGGCACCTGGATCCGCATCCTGCCACGCCCCGGCCCCCGTACAACAGGATGCCGCACCCCGGAAGGGACATCGCCCGTCACATCCGCGACAAAGCCCTCCGCCGCAACCGACTCGCCCAGAAGGACGCGCGTCCTCACGCTCATGACGACGCAGCCGACGGACGCCGGAAAGAACACAACCGGCCGCGCCCGTGAAGGGCGCGGCCGGCCTCACGTCATCGGGTCAGGCCCAGGGGAACAGGATGTCGAGCAGCCCCTTGCGCTCCTCCTGCGTCGGCGCGGGCACCGGTGCTTGCGTCGTCCCGGAGTCGGTCTCGGTCGGCGTCTGGCTGTCGTTGTCCGTCTGCTTGTCCGAGGTGTCGGTCTCGACCCCGTCGCCCCGGCTGTCGGTCTCGTTGATCCGGCCCTGCGGCTCACGGGTGGGCCGGTTGGTGGCCCTCGTGGTCGGCTTCGACTCGCGGGTGGCGGTCGGGCGGGCCGAAGGCTCCCGCGTCGCGGGCTGGCGGACCCGCTGCTGCGGCGTCGCCGGCACCGAGGCCCGCGGCTGGTCCGGCTGGTCGGTGGTCGTGTCCACGGGCTCGTCGTCGGCGGGCTCCTCGGACTCCTCCTCGACCGGCTCGTCCTCGGGCAGCGCCGACTCGGACGGGGTGTTCACCTCGCCAGCGCTCGCGCACTGGGCGCCCGAGCAGGGGTCGTCGGAGGACGTACCGGTGAGCATCCAGCCGGCGCCCACGCCGACGATGACGACCGCGACGGCCGCCACCAGCAGCACCCGTGTGCGGCGGCGCACCTCGCCTTCGCCCTTCGCGCGCCCGCCGTAGGAGTCCTTGCCGTCGCCGTCGTCGGTCCAGCCGGAGCCGAGGAAGCCGCGCTTGGGCCGGTCGTCGTCGAGGTCGTCGCGCTCGTCGCGGTCGCTGTCGTATCCGCGGTCCAGCGGGAGGTACGGGTTGTCGCTGTCGACCCGGTGCGGCCCGCTGAGCCCGTCGTCCAGGTCGTGCGGCCCGCTGGGCCCCCCGAAGTCGTGCGCTCCGCTCGGGCCGCCGAAGTCGTGGGCGCCGCTGGGCCCGCCGAAGTCGTGCGCGCCGCTCGGGCCACCGAGGTCGTAGCCCCCGGACGAGCCCAGCACGTCATGCGGACCGCTCGCGCCGCCCAGCGCGTCGCGGGAACCCGGTCCGTCCAGCACGTCATGGGGCCCGCCGAGCACGTCGTGCGGGTCAGGGGCGAGCAATCCCCTCGGCGGGGGGTCGTCGAGCACGTCACGCGGCCCGTCGATCGGTTGCGAGCCCTTGTCAAGAGGCAGGATGTAGGTCTCGTTGCCGACCACCTGGATAGCGGGTTGCTCGTCGGTGTCCTCGGTGCTCCACCGGGGGGACAGCACGTCACCCGTCATCAACTCCGGGTTTAACGGCCTACCCTGCCCATCCTCGTATGGCCTGTCGTTCTCGTCGCGCGCCACGGTGGAACCTCTCTAGTTCGAAATCAGACCGCGCCCCTTCCTACCATTACTTGTCGGGATATTTCACTTGTTTCGCTAGAATTACTCTCCGTAACATTCGCCCCAATGACGTTTCCCGTCACGTCTGTACGGGTAGGTAACGCCTTCACCCACACGGGTCAGTACGGGGTCACTTGCACGGGTTCGTGTTGCTGTCGACGACCCTGTCCTTGAGCGAGTCGGGAATCGCCGAGACGACCCGCACGCCGGGCCAATCCCTGCCGATGACGAGCTGGATGATCGGCCCGCCGGGCGCCTGGGCGGCCTTCGCCTTCCCCTTGTACGGCTGCGCCGTCAGCGGCCTGACCTTGCCCGCGACGGGCGTGCGCTTGTCCTTCGACAGCCGCGCGGCCACCGCGTCACCGTAGGCGGGGCCCTGCTCGGCGTCCTTCTTGGCATACCGTACGGCGGTCGTCGGGGTCAGGGCGGCGTTGCCCACCTGCGTGACCACGAACCCCTGGGCGGCCAGCTCGTCGGCCACCTGGAGCGCCTTGCCCTCCTCGCCGGTGGCGTTGAGCACCTGGAGGCGCACCTGCTTGTTCTCGATCTTCGGCGTGGACGGCTTGCCCGGGGTGGGGGCGGCGGTGACCTCGACGTCGTTGCGCACGCTCTCGAAGAAGTTGCTCGCCGCCGGCTCGGAGAACTGCACCCGCGCCTTGTCCTGCGGGTACTCCTCGATCGGCACCGTGATGCCCTTGAGCTCCTTGGCGGTCAGGCCCTTGACGCTGTTGGCGATCTCCAGCATCCGGTCGAGCGACAGGCCGTCGTCCACGGTCACGGCCTTGATGCCGGCCTGGAGGAAGTCGTTCAGCTTGCCCGGATCGGTGAGCAGGCCGCCGCTGGTGATCTCCTTCAGCACCTGGGTGAGGAAGATCTGCTGGCGGGTGATCCGGCTCAGGTCACTGCCGTCGCCCAGAGCGTAGCGGGTGCGTACGTACCCCAGCGCCTGCTCACCCTTCACCCGGTGCTTGCCCGGACCGAGCACGAGCTTGGCCTTCGGGTCGTTGACCGCCTTGGGCAGGCAGATCTCGATGCCGCCGATGGCGTCGATGATGCCCTTGAAGCCGGTGAAGTCCACCTTCACGAAGTGGTTGATCTTGATGCTGGTGAGGGATTCGAGGGTCTTGATCGTGCAGTTGATGCCGCCGTCGTTGAAGGCGGAGTTGATCTGACGGATGCCGGGGGTGAGCGCGGTGCCGTTCCTGGCCTTGCACGAGGGGATCAGCACCATGGAGTCGCGCGGGAAGCTGATCATGGTGGCGTTGTCGCGGTTGGGGGCGATGTGCAGGAGCATGATCGTGTCCGTGCGCTCCCCTGCGCCCACGGTCGTGGCGCCGTACTTCTGGTTGTTGCCGTCGCGGGAGTCGGAGCCGACGAGCAGGACGTTGAGCGCGCCGGTGTCGGGCGGCCGGCTGGGGCCGACGTCGATGGCGTCGCGGACGATCTGGCCTTCGAGGTAACGGTAGTAGCCGTAGCCGCCGAGCACCGAGGCCACCAGCACGATGGTCAGCCCCACGGCCACCCAGCCGAGCGGCGTCAGCGGGTTGCGCCGGGGCTCGGAACGGCGTCCTCCATGGTCCGGCGGAGGTAGGGGTGGCGCGACCCTGCGGCCAAGAACCGCCTCGTCCTGCTGCTCCCTCATGCGGTTCACCCCTCGCACCATGATCGCGAAGCATAGCCACAAACAGGCCCTCAAGAGGACAGGTCCCAGCATCTCGCGCCTACTTCGCTCCTCCATGATGGAACAGACCTGGCGTCCTGGGTACTCATGCGTCACCTCCATCGAGGGCTCCATCCAAAGCACGCGAATGCGGGGCGTCATGACGCACAGTGCCGTCATCATGACGTTCATGCTGTTGACCGAGATGGCGTCTCCCCCCGGCGCCAAGGAAATGGCGAGGCTGCGCGAGCGGGCCAGAGCCGGCCGGCGCGGCGCGTTCGTGGCGCTGGTCGCCTCGATCTCGCTGCTGGCCACCGCGCAGTTGATCGCCGACAGGGCTGCGACCAGGGAGCAGGTGCTGCCGCAGGCCCTGCTGTCCCTCGGCGTCTTCGCCGTCGCCGTGCCCGCGCTGGCGCTCACCCAGGTGGTGTGGGGTGTGCGCGCCCGCATGGTGCGGCGGCGCGAACATGAGCTGTACGCCTTCGTCCGCTCGGGCCGGGCCCGCCCGCTGACCCGGCTGGCCGTCGCCGCGGGCTGGACGGTGACGCTCCTGCTCGGCTGGACCGTGCCGCGCTTCTTCCGCGAGGCCGCCTGGTACACCTTCGCCGACGTGCTGGCCTGGACCGTCGAGGTCCTGTCGGTGGTGAGCGTGGCCGCGGGGGTGTTGTTCCTGCTGCTGTGGGCCCGCGACGTGGCCGGGGCCGTGACGCGCGCCCTGCGCTCGGGCGGCTCACCCGGCGATCCCTGGGACCCCGGCTTCGGCACGCGCCCGCGGAAGGGCGCGGTGCTCTGGACGGGCGCGGTCGTGGCGGTCGTGGCCCTGCTCGGGGCCCGCGCCCACCTCTGGGAGCCGGCCACCGGCACCGTCTACGTGCTGCTCGCCGCCGCGCTCGTCTGCGGAGTAGTTACTGACGAGTAGCATAGACACGGAACCCCTGCTAACAACGAGGAGCGAATCCGTGCCTTCCTCTCGTGACGTCGTGTTCGTCGACGGCGTGCGCACACCTTTCGGCAGGTCAGGGCCGAAGGGGCTGTACGCGGAGACCCGCGCGGACGACCTGGTCGTCCGCGTCATCCGCGAGCTCATCAGGCGTAACCCCAACCTGCCCCCCGAGCGCGTGGACGAGGTCGCCATCGCCGCGACCACCCAGATCGGCGACCAGGGCCTGACCATCGGCCGATCGGCGGCCGTGCTGGCCGGGCTGCCCAAGACGGTGCCCGGTTACGCGATCGACCGCATGTGCGCGGGCGCGATGACCGCGGTGACCACGGTCGCGGGCGGCATCGCGTTCGGCGCGTACGACATCGCCATCGCCGGCGGCGTCGAGCACATGGGCCGCCACCCCATGGGCGAGGGCGTCGACCCCAACCCGCGGTTCCTGTCGGAGAAGCTGGTCGACCCGAGCGCCCTGGTCATGGGCATGACGGCGGAGAACCTGCACGACCGCTATCCCACGATCACCAAGGAGCGCGCCGACGCGTACGCGGTGCTGTCGCAGGAGAAGGCGGCCAAGGCGTACGCCGACGACAAGATCCAGCCCGACCTGGTGCCGACCGCGATCAGGACGGCGGAGCGGGGCTGGGGCCTGGCCGTCGAGGACGAGGCCCCGAGGCCGGGCACCACGATGGAGGCGCTGGGCGGGCTCAAGACGCCGTTCCGGCCGCACGGCCACGTCACGGCCGGCAACTCCTCCGGCATCAACGACGGCGCCACCGGCTGCGTCGTGGCCGCCGCGAACATCGCGGAGGAGCTGGAGCTGGGGCCGAAGATGCGGCTGGTGTCGTACGCGTTCGCGGGCGTGGACCCCGAGGTGATGGGCGTGGGGCCGATCCCGTCCACCGAGCGGGCCCTGCGGCTGGCGGATCTCGACATCTCCGACATCGGGCTGTTCGAGATCAACGAGGCGTTCGCCGTCCAGGTGCTGGCGTTCCTGGAGCACTTCGGCATCGCCGACGACGATCCCCGCGTGAACGCCTACGGTGGCGCGATCGCCTACGGCCACCCGCTCGCCTCCTCGGGCGTACGGCTGATGACGCAGCTCGCGCGGCAGTTCGGCGAGCGTCCCGACGTGCGTTACGGCATCACCACGATGTGCGTCGGCATGGGCATGGGCGGCACCGTGATCTGGGAGAACCTCGCATGAGCAACGACACCAACGGCATGGACACCTGGCGTTCGCTGCTCAGCGAGCGCAACAGCGACGAGGTCGTCACCAAGGCGCTCGTGCGCGACGTACGGCTGCCGTACGGGGCCGGCACGATGGCGCTGATCACGCTGGACAACGGCTTCGACCACACCAAGCCGAGCACGTTCGGCCCGCACGGGCTGTTCGCGCTCAACGGCGCGCTGTCGGAGATCGCCCAGCGCACCGACCTGGCGGCCGTGGGCGTCACCGGCAAGCCGTTCGTGTTCGCCGTGGGGGCCGACCTCAAGGGCGCGGCGAGCCTGGCCACCCGGGAGGAGGCGCTGGCCATCGGCGCGCTCGGCCACCACGTCTTCCGGCGGCTGGGCGAGCTGGCGATCCCGTCGTTCGCGTTCGTGAACGGCGCGGCCATGGGCGGCGGGCTGGAGATCGCGCTGCACTGCAGATACCGGACGATCTCGGCGGGCGTGCCCGCGGTGGCGCTGCCGGAGTGTTTCCTCGGCCTGGTGCCTGGCTGGGGCGGCACGCAGCTGCTCCCCCGCCTGATCGGCCCGGCGAACGCGATCAAGCTGATCATCGAGAACCCGCTGTCGCAGAACCGCATGATCAAGGGCAAGGACGCGTACGCGCTGGGCGTCGCCGACGCGATGTTCGAGCCCGCCGACTTCCTGGAGGAGTCGCTGCGCTGGGCCGCCCGCGTGGTCAAGGGCGAGGTCACCGTGGAGCGGCCCGCCCGTGACGACGACTGGGCCAAGGCCGTCGGCGACGCTCGTTTCCTGGTGGACATGAAGCTGCGCGGCGCCTCGCCCGCCCCGTACCGTGCGCTCGACCTGATCGCGCTGGCCGAGACCGCCACCCGCGACGAGGGCTTCGCCGCCGAGGACGAGGCGCTGGCCGACCTGCTCATGAGCGATGAGCTGCGGGCCGGGCTCTACTCCTTCGACCTGGTGCAGCGCCGGGCCAAGCGGCCCGCGGGGGCGCCGGACGCCGCGCTGGCCCGCAAGATCACCAAGGTCGGCGTGGTCGGCGCGGGGCTCATGGCCTCGCAGATGGCGCTGCTGTTCGCCCGCCGCCTGGAGGTGCCGGTCGTGCTGACCGACCTCGACCAGGCCAGGCTGGACAAGGGCGTGGGTTACGTGCACGCCGAGGTGGACAAGCTGCTCGGCAAGGGCCGCGTGTCGCAGGACCAGGCCAACCGGCTGAAGTCGCTGGTGAGCGGCTCGCTGACGAAGGACGCCTTCGCTGACGCCGACTTCGTGATCGAGGCCGTGTTCGAGGACCTGGCGGTCAAGAAGCAGGTGTTCGCCGAGGTCGAAGCCGTGGTCTCGGCGCAGTGCGTGCTGGCCACCAACACCTCCTCGCTGTCGCTGACGGAGATGGGCGCGGACCTGGCGCATCCTGAGCGGCTGGTCGGCTTCCACTTCTTCAACCCGGTCGCGGTCATGCCACTGCTGGAGATCATCAGGGGCGCGGCGACGGACGACGCCACGCTGGCCACCGCGTTCGCCGTGGGCAAGGCGCTGAGGAAGTCGTCGGTGCTGGTCAAGGACGCTCCGGCGTTCGTGGTCAACCGGCTGCTGACCTGCTTCATGGGCGAGGTCGTCGCGGCCGTGGACGAGGGCACGCCGCTGGAGACCGCCGAGCACGCGCTCGACGGGCTCGGGCTGCCGATGACGCCGTTCGCGCTGCTGCAGCTCGTCGGGCCTGCGGTCGGCCTGCACGTGGCCGAAACGCTGCACGAGGCGTTCCCCGACCGCTTCGGCGTCTCGGAGAACATGGCCAAGCTGGTCGCCTCGGGCAAGCCGGGCGTCTACCGGCCGGACTTCACCCTCGATCAGGAGGCGGTGGCGCTCTTCGCGGGCGGCTCGTCTCCCTCCACGGCCGAGCAGGTGCGCGAGCGGGTGCTCGCCGCGCTGGCCAGGGAGATCCGCGTCATGCTGGACGAGGGCGTCGTGGCCGCCGCCCAGGACATCGACCTGTGCATGATCCTCGGCGCCGGCTGGCCGTTCCATCTGGGCGGGATCACGCCGTATCTCGACCGGACCGGCGTCGCCCGGCCGCGTTTCCTCGCGCCCGGTGTGGCCTCGCTGCCGGCCTGATTTTAAGGGCCTTTGAGGAGGCTCGCACGCGGGCCTCCTCACCTCCGCCCTGGCTCCGTCGTAGCGTATGGTGCCGTCCTACGAACGGAGAGTAACCATGATGAGAGCAGCAGGCACCCTCGCGCTCTGCGGCACCCTCCTGGCGGGCGCGTCGTCGCCCGCCCTGGCCGTCGCCCCGCCCCCCAAGGTGCAGCTCAAGATCGTCGACGCGGCCAAGAGCGGGGTGACGAAGACCGTCTGGCTGCACTGCGCGCCCGCCGGCGGCACCCACCCCAACGCCCGCGCGGCCTGCCGCCAGCTGGAGCGGGTCGGCGGCAAGCCGGCCGACCTCAACGTGCATCCGAACGCCGTCTGCACCAAGGAGCTCGCGCCGCACGCCGTCGTGGTCGTGGGCCGCTGGTACAGCTCGCGCGTGCAGTGGGCCAAGGTCTTCGCCAACGGCTGCCTGGTCCGCGCGGCCACCGGGGCGGTCGTCTCGCTCTGAGCACCCGCTGAGGGCCCGCCCCGGTGATCCCGGTCTCAGTGGCGGGCCTTCTGCCAGGGCATCGCGGTACGGCTGTGCCAGTAGCCGTAGGCGAAGTAGAGCACCACGCCGATGACCATCCAGATCAGGAACCGCAGCCAGGTCTGCACCGGCAGGTTGAGCATGAGGTAGAGGCAGGCCAGCACGGACAATGCCGGCAGCACCGGCACCAGCGGCGTCTTGAACGCCCGCGGCAGGTCCGGCCTGGTCCTGCGCAGGACGACCACGCCGATCGAGACCACCACGAACGCGAACAGCGTGCCGATGTTCACCAGTTCGGCCAGCTCGCCGAAGGAGACGAAGCCGGCCAGCGCCATCGTCACCACCCCGATGAGCGTCGTGAGCCGGGCCGGGGTGCCGAACTTGGGATGCACCTTCGCCATGGAGCGTGGCAGCAGCCCGTCACGGCACATCGCGAACAGCACCCGGGTCTGGCCCAGCAGCAGCACCAGCACCACGGTCGTCAGGCCGGCGATGGCGCCCAGGCCGATGATCGAGGCCAGCCAGGGCTGTCCGACCGCGGTGAAGGCGCCTGACAGGGGCGCCTCGGTGCTCAGCTCGCTGTAGTGCTGCATGCCGACGACGACGAGCGAGACGGCGACGTACAGGATCGTGCAGATCACCAGCGAGCCGATGATGCCGCGCGGCACGTCGCGCTGCGGATTGACGGTCTCCTCCGCGGCGGTGGCCACGATGTCGAAGCCGATGAAGGCGAAGAACACGATCGCCGCGGCGGAGAAGATGCCGATCACGCCGAACGCCACCGGCGTGATGCCGAACATCACCTGGAACAGCGGCGCCTCCAGCCCCTCCACGCGCGGGGTGGAGACCGCCTCGGGGATGAACGGCGTGTAGTTGGCGCCGTTGATGAAGAACAGCCCCGCCACGATGACCAGCAGCACCACGGCGACCTTGGTGATCACCAGGATCAGGTTGACCCGCGAGGACAGCTTGATCCCGGCCACCAGGACCGCGGTCAGGATCGCCACGATGGCGACGGCGGGGACGTTCACCACCGGATCGGCGCCGGCGATGGAGGGGGGCAGGTTCAGCCCGAACGTCGACAGCAGCGAGGCGAAGTAGCCCGACCAGCCGACCGCCACCACGGCCGCGGCCAGCGCCAGCTCCAGGATCAGGTCCCAGCCGATCACCCAGGCGGGGAACTCGCCCAGGGTGGCGAAGGAGAAGGTGTAGGCGGACCCGGCGACCGGGATGGTGGAGGCGAACTCGGCGTAGCACAGGGCCGCGAGTCCGCACACGATGCCGGCGACGACGAACGAGACGGCCACGGCGGGCCCGGCCGTCTCCTTGGCGACCTGTCCGGTCAGCACGAAGATCCCGGTGCCGACGATCACGCCGATGCCGAAGACCGTGAGGTCCGTGGCGGTCAGGCGCTTTCGCAGCTGATGTTCGGGGGCTTCGGTGTCGCGGATCGACTGCTCGACAGTCTTCGTGCGAAAGATGTCCACGATCTGCGATATTTCCCACACCCAGGGTGATCATGCCCGTAACCGGGTACAGGCTTGGATCACCTCAGGGCAGGGACAGGAGCGCGGGCCGGTGCAGCGGACCCGCGCGGGACGTCAGCGCTGGTGGTCAGTGGCGCTGGTCAGCGGCGGTGGTCAGCGGCGGTGGTCAGCGGCGGTGGTCAGCGGCGGGCGGGCTCTGCGGCGTTGCTGCGCCGAGCCACCGCCTCGGTGATCTGGCGGGCCAGGTCCTGGCCGGTCAGGCCGATCCGGCCGAGGATCTTGGCCCGCTTGGCGTGGTCGAGGAACTGCTGCGGGATGCCGTAGGTGCGTACCGGGACGTCGACGTCGGCATCGCGCAGCAGGCGGGCCACGGCGTCGCCCACGCCGCCGACGCGCCCGTTGTCCTCGACCACCGCGACCAGCTTGTGCGCGCCGGCGGCCAGGACGAGCGCCTCGTCGAGCGGCTTGACCCAGCGCGGGTCGACCACGGTGGCCGAGATGCCCTGGGCGTCGAGCAGGACCGCGGCGTCCATGCAGACCTGCGCCATCGGGCCCACGCCCACCAGCAGCACGTCGGGCTCGGCCTCGGCGGCCCGCAGCAGGTCCATCTCGCCCAGCTTGCCCACCGCCTCGATCGGCTCGGCGACCGGGCCCTTGGGGAAGCGCAGCACGGTGGGGCCGTCGGTGACCTCGACGGCCTCGCGCAGCAGCTCGGTCAGGCGGTCGCCGTCGCGCGGCACCGCGATGCCGAGCCCGGGGACGACCTGGAGGATCGACAGGTCCCACATGCCGTTGTGGCTGGCGCCGTCGTCGCCGGTGACGCCCGCCCGGTCGAGCACGACCGTGACCGGCAGGCGGTGCAGGGCGACATCCATGAGGAGCTGGTCGAAGGCACGGTTGAGGAAGGTGGCGTAGACGGCCACGATCGGGTGCAGGCCGCCGAGGGCGAGCCCGGCGGCGCTGGTCAGCGCGTGCTGCTCGGCGATGCCGACGTCGTAGATGCGGTCGGGGTAGGCCTCGGCGAAGGCGTTGAGGCCGGTCGGGTGGAGCATGGCGGCGGTGATCGCGACCAGGTCGTCACGCTCCTTGCCGAGCCGGACGAGCTCCTCGCTGAAGACGTTGGTCCAGATGCGGCCCTTGGGCTTCTCCGCGCCGGTGGCGCGGTCGAAGGCGCCGGGCGAGTGGAACTGGTCCTCGTCGTGGTTCTCCGCGGGGGTGTAGCCGCGGCCCTTCTGGGTGAGGGCGTGCACGATGACGGGGCCGCGGAAGTCGCGGGCCTGGCGCAGGGCCGCCTCCATGGCCTGCTCGTCGTGGCCGTCGATGGGGCCGACGTATTTGAGGCCGAGGTCCTCGAACATCACCTGCGGCGCCAGGACGTCTTTGACGCCCTTCTTGAAGCCGTGCAGGGCGTCGTAGAGGACGGGAACGTTGCCGATCTTGTCCTTGACGTATTCGAGGACGTCCTCGTAGCGGCGGTTGACCCGCAGCGAGGACAGGTGGGAGGCCAGGCCGCCGATCGTGGGCGAGTAGGAGCGGCCGTTGTCGTTGACCACGATCACGACCGGCAGATCCTTGATCGCGGCGATGTTGTTGAGCGCCTCCCAGGCCATGCCGCCGGTCAGGGCGCCGTCGCCGATCACCGCGACGGCGGTGCGGCCGGCGTCGCCCGAGGCGTCACGATCGCGGTGCAGCTTGAACGCCTTGGCCAGGCCGTCGGCGTAGGACAGCGCGGTCGAGGCGTGGGAGTTCTCCACGAAGTCGTGCTCGGACTCGGCCTGGCTGGGATAGCCGGACAGGCCGCCCTCCTGCTTGAGCGCCTCGAAGCCGGCGGCCCTGCCGGTGAGCAATTTATGCACGTACGACTGATGGCCGGTGTCCCAGATGATGGGGTCGCGGGGTGAGTCGAACACGCGGTGGAGGGCGATCGTGAGTTCGACCACACCGAGGTTGGGGCCCAGGTGTCCGCCGAACCTGGCGCAGGCGTCGACGAGGACATCACGGATCTCCCCCGCGAGCTGTGGCAGCTCCTCGACAGTGAGCCGTTTTACGTCCTGCGGTCCCTCGATCGAGCCCAGCAACCCGCTCACGGATCCGACCCCCTCTGCTCTTTTGCGCCGATCCCCAAGAGTCTAGTTCGCGGATGCCTCACTGACTCCATCGAGTCAAATCCACCCACATATGTCCGATCTTGACCTAGTCTTTCGGTACCTATGAACTCCGTCCCCAAAAGCAGACTCGCGACCCTTGTGGCCGCCATGCTGGCACTCGTCCTGGCAGCGACGGCTCTGGTGCTCGTTCTGGCGGACGTGGCCACGACGTCGGCGGCCCCCGTCAACGAGGGCCAGCAGCTCGCCTCACCGCCCGCCAAGCTGGCCGCCGACCGGAGACAGGGGGCCGGAGCGGCCGGCCGGTCCCGGGCGACGGCCAATCCCCTCTACAAGACCGGACGCCTCACCGACGTGAACTGCGCCCCCGGGGCGCTGCCCGCCGGGAGCATGGTGGCGTACCGGCGTTTCCTGACCCGCGTGACCTTCTGCCTGAACAAGGCGTGGGCGGCGCAGTTCCGCAAGGCGAAGATGCCCTTCGCCAAGCCGCGGCTGCGCATCATCACCAGGAAGATCAAGACGCCTTGCGGCGCGTGGAACACCGGCGCCGACGGCGTCTACTGCTCCACCGACCGCACGATGTACCTGATGATCAGCAAGTCCCAGCTGCGCAACCCGTTCCCGCTGGGCATCACCCGCCTGATCGCCCACGAGTACGGCCACCACGTGCAGCAGGTCTCCGGCATCTGGACCTACTACTGGTCCGCGCGCTCCGTCGCGGGCAAGGCCAAGCGCCTCCAGCTCTCGCGCAACTCCGAGCTGCAGGCCGAGTGCTTCTCCGCGGTCTTCATGAGCACGATGCGCGGCACCCCGCTCGTCACGGACGCCGACTGGGCGTACACGGTGGGCTGGTTCAGGAAGAACGGCGCCAAGGGCTGGCCGCAGAACGACCACGGCCGAGGACCGACGCAGGCGGCGTGGATGACGCGCGGGTTCAACCGCGGCACCCCCGGCTCCTGCAACACTTGGGCGGCCAATCCCCGAAATGTCACCTGATTGATCTTCTTTACCTGGAACTCCTTCTTTCATTAGGGTTCCGTCTCATGCGTATCCCCCGAACGGCGTTGCTGGCGGGTGCCCTGGCGAGCGTGCTCCTCGCCGGCACCGCCCACGCCGCCGCCTCCTCCTCGGCGCCCGCCTTCAAGGCGGCCTTAGCGAAGAACCCGATCTACAAGACGGGCAAGCTCGGCTACAAGACGTGCGACGAACCGGACGTCCAGAGCGCCGATCTGGACGAGGTCAGGGTCTACCTGGAGGGGGTGCTCGACTGCCTCGACGCCGCCTGGAAGCCCGTGGTCCAGCGCGCGGGCTTCACCTTCGGCAAGCCGACCCTGCGGCTGACCGGCAAGGCGGGCGTGCCGACCGGATGCGGCAAGTTCCCAGCCGGCGCCCAGGCGGTCTACTGCCCGACGAACAGGCGGATCACCTTCCTGGTGGAGCCGGGCACCGTGGAGGAGCCCAACGACCTGTGGCTGATGGTCGTGCTGGCCCACGAGTACGGTCACCACGTCCAGCGGCTCACCGGCATGCTCGGCGCGATGACGCGCTACAACGGGAAGAACGCGGCCCGGGTCCTGGACGAGTCGCGCCGGATCGAACTGCAGGCCGAGTGCCTGTCCGGGACGTTCGTCGGCAGTGTGTGGCACTCCCTGGGCCGCAAGGAGACCGACTTCACCTTCATCGCGAGGAGAGGCGGCAGCGGGTCCGTCCTGTCTCTCCTCGGCATCAAGGGCAAGGACCAGGCCCAGCAGACGCACGGCAGCGCAAAGAACATCGGCGCCTGGCTCACGCGGGGATACGACACCGAGTCGGCCGGCGGCTGCAACACCTTCAAGGCGCCCAAGTCGCAAGTGTCCTGAGCCCTCCACCGGGATCATGCGCGTTCTCCTCGCCTTCCTCGTAGCAGTGGTCACGTGCGTGGTCGCGGGACTGCTCCCGCCCGCACCCGCGCGGGCCGCGGCCAGGATCGGCCAGGGCGGGCTGCTGGGCTCGGCGGGCGGGGAGGTGGTGGCGCAGAAGTGCGCGGTCCCCGAGATCAGGCCGGGGAGCACGGCCTCGCTCCGGGCCTTCCACCGGGCGATGGCGGCATGCGCGGACCGCTTCTGGGCGGGCAGGTTCGCCGCCGCCGGGCTGGCGTACGACTCTCCCGGGGTCACGATCACCACGGGCGGCGACTCGGTCTGCGGGGCGATCACCAGCAGCGGGGCGCAGTACTGTCCCGAGCAGCGCACGATCGTCGTCCGGATCACCAAGGGCGACCTGCGGGATCCGTTTCGGATGAACCTGGCGCACTCCGTCGCGCACGAGTGGGGTCATCACGTGCAGCAGCTCATCGGGGTGCTGAACGCGCAGGCCGCCCTGTACGCGCCCGCCTCCAAGAGCGCGCGCAGGCTGCTCAGCCACCGGCTGGAGATGCAGGCCGAGTGCTTCGCCGGGGTCTTCTACAGCGCCACGCTCAAGTCGATCGGGCCGGACATCGGCTGGAAGGACTGGCTGGCGGCGGTGCGCTCGGCGAACGAGAGCGACATCCACGGCAAACCGCGCAACCTGGCGTCCTGGCAGGACCGGGGTTACCGGGGCGGGACCGCCGGGTTCTGCAACACCTGGACGGCCGGCGAGCACAAGGTCACCTGAACCCGCGACGGCCCCACGTCCGCACAATCCGGGTATTTCGCCGTAAGTCAGGGCGCGAGGCGTTCTCGCGGGTCAGGCGGTCACGCGGGCCAGGACCTCCAGCGGGTCGGCCAGGACGTGGGCGAAGGCCAGTTCGGCGGCCCCGACCAGGGTGGCCGCGTCGCCGAGGGCCGAGGTACGCAGCCGCAGCCGCTCACGCTGCGGCGCCATCGCGTGCAGGGCGAGCTGTGTCCGCACCTGCGCGGCCGACCCGAGGTAGATGTCGCGCAGAATGCCGCCGAAGACCACGATCTCCGGGTTGAAGATGTTCACCAGATTGGCCACGCCCAGCCCGAGCCAGTCGCCGACCCGGCTGAGCGCCTCCTGGGCCACGATGTCGCCCCGGTCGGCCGCCGCCACGACCGTGCGCACCGCGTCACGGCCGTGCTGCCCGGCCGCGACCCGCCCGGCCGACTCCAGCAGCGCCCGCTCCCCCACCTCGGCTTCGAGGCATCCGTGCGAGCCACAGCCGCAGGCGCGCCCGCCGGGGTTGACGACCATGTGGCCGACCTCGCCGCCGTAGCCGTCGTGGCCGCCGAGCAGGTGGCCGCCCGCGATGATGCCGCCGCCGATGCCGACGTCGCCGTGCAGGAAGATGAGGTCTCTGACGGCCGCCCCCACGCCGCGGCTGTGCTCGGCGAGCGCGGCCAGGTTGGCGTCGTTGCCCACGCTGACGGGCAGGCCGAGCCCGAGCCTGCGGGCCAGTTCGTCGCCGAACGGCACCTCGTCGGCCATCAGGTTGGGCCCGAACTTGATCACGCCGTCGCCCTTGCGCACGCCGCCCGAGACCGCCGCCGCCGCGCCGACGCAGACCGTGTCGTCCCTGGTCTTGCGGCGCATCTGCCGGGCGAACCCGGACAGCGTCCCGGCCAGCTCGTCCAGCTCGAACCGGTCGCGGTCGCGTACGCACTCCTTGCGGTCGAGGATCACCCCGCCCAGCCCCACGCGGGCCACGGCCAGCCTGTCGGGGCCCACGTCGAAGGCGAACACGTACACCCTGGCCGACTCGGGGCGCACCACGAGCGAGGGCCGGCCGGCCCGGCCCGTCTCTCGCGGCAGCTCCTCCCGCACCAGCCCCGCGGCGGTGAGGTCGGAGGTCAGGGCCATGATCGTGCTGCGGTTGAGCCCCATCTTCGCGGTCAGCTCGGCGCGCGAGATCGGCCCGCCCAGATGGACGTGGCGAAGCAGCGCGCCGAGGTTGTGGCGTCTGATGTCCTCTTGGGAGGGGCCGGCACGCATGGTCTGGGGTTCCTTCAGGGGCTGTGAGTCGCTGATCACCTTAGACCAGCGGCAGCCGCCCGCTTGCGTGCGAGGGCGTCGACTCCCGCCGCGAGCAGCAGCACAGACCCGGTGACCAGGTATTTCACGCTGGCCCCGTACCCCATCAGGCCCATCCCGTTCTCGATCACCGCCACCACGGCGCCGCCGAGCACGGCGTCGAGCACCCTGCCCTTGCCGCCGAACAGGCTGGTGCCGCCGATGACCGCCGCGCCGACCGCGTACAGCAGGACGGAGCTGCCGCCCGTGTTCGGGTCGACGGAGCTGGCCCTGGAGGCGGCCACGATGCCGCCGATCGCGGCCATCGAGGAGCAGATCACGAACGCGCTGATCTTGATCCGGTCGACCGGGATGCCGGCTCGCCTGGCCGCCTCGGTGTTGCCGCCGACCGCGTACAGGTGGCGTCCGAACCCGGTGCGGCGCAGCACCAGCGTCCACACGACCAGCAGCACCAGGATGATCGGCACCACGATCGGCACGCCGGTGAGCGAGACGAGCGCCGGGTTACGGCTGCGCTCCAGGTTGAGCGCGGCCACCGCGAGCCCGGCGAAGAGCGCCAGCATGCCGACGCGGAAGGCGATCAGCGACAGCGGGTCGGCGACCAGGCCGCGGCTCGCCCGCTTCCTGGCCCGCCTGAGCTGCACGCCGGCGAAGATCGCCACGCACGCCGCGTAGACGGCCCAGCCGAGCCAGGGCGGCAGGTTCTTGTTGGCGATGGCGACGATCACCTCGTCGCGGACGGAGATGTTCGTGCCCTCGTCCACCAGCACCAGGACCAGGCCCTGGAAGGCGAGGAACGCGGCCAGGGTGACCACGAACGACGGTATGCCGACCTTGGCGACCAGTGAGCCCAGCACCGTGCCGATGATCACGCCGGTGAGGATGGCCGCCGCCACGCAGACGTACCAGGGCAGACCCGCGCTGGCCAGGGTGACGGCGAGCACCGCCGCGCAGACGCCGCTGGCGAAGCCCGCGGACAGGTCGATCTCGCCGAGCAGCAGCACGAACACCAGGCCCATGGCGATGAGCGTGACGGCCGCGCCCTGCGTGAACAGGTTGGCGAAGTTGATCGCCGTGACGAAGGAGGGACGGGCGGCGGCGAAGACCGCGCAGAGCACGACCAGGCCGAGCACGGCCGGCAGCGCGCCCATGTCGCCGCCGCGCACCCGCTGGATGTAGGCGAGGAAGCTGTTCCTGATGGATGGGGCCTCCGCCGCCGTGACGATGGCCTCCCCGGGAAGTTCTTTGACCTTGTTCATGGGGTGACCCCGTTCTTGAGGCCCAGTTCGCCGCTGCGGCCGGAGGTGATCAGTTCGACGACCTGGGCGTGCGTGACGTCGGAGGTCTTGACCTGGGCGGCCATCCTGCCGAGGTAGAGCGCCGCGATGCGGTCGGAGACGGCGAACACGTCGTTCATGTTGTGCGAGATGAGCACGACGGCCAGGCCGGTGTCGGCCAGCCGGCGCACCAGCTCCAGCACCTGCGCGGTCTGGGCCACGCCCAGCGCCGCGGTCGGCTCGTCCAGGATGACGACCTTGCTGTTCCACAGCACGGCCTTGGCGATGGCCACGGTCTGCCGCTGGCCTCCCGAGAGGCTGGAGACCTGCTGCCTGATCGACTTCACCGTCCGTACGGACAGGCCGCTCAGGGTCTTCTCGGCCAGCTCCTCCATGCTGTCCTCGTCCAGCAGGATGCCGTTCTTGCGCTCCCTGCCGAGGAACATGTTCTGGACGATGTCGAGGTTGTCGCACAGGGCGAGGTCCTGGTAGACGATCTCGATGCCCAGCTCGCCCGCGTCGCGGGGACTGTGCACGTGGACCTCGGCGCCGTCGAAGAGCACCTGGCCCGAGTCGATCGGGTAGATCCCGCCGATGCACTTGACCAGGGTGGACTTGCCCGCGCCGTTGTCACCGACGAGCGCGGTGACCTGGCCGGGGTAGGCGGCGAACTCGACGTCGTGCAGGACCTTCACCGGACCGAAGCTCTTGTCGAGCCCGCGCACTTCAAGGAGGGGGTTCATGTGGCTCCCTAAACGGGGGTACGGCCGCGCTCGTGACGCGGGCCGTACCCCTGGGTGTTATTGAATGCCTGCCTCGGTGCACTTCTCGGCGAAGTCACCCTTGCAGAGTTCCTCCTTGGTGACGTAACCGTCGGCCACCACGTCCTTGACGTTGTCGAGGTAGATGGCCTGCGGCTCCATCAGCTCGGCGGGCACGTCCTGGTTCGTCTCCGGGTCCTTGACGCTGCCGCTGGCCGTGGGCTTCTCACCCTTGGCCAGGGACACGGCGAGCTTGGCCGCGGCGTCGGCCTCCTTCTTGACCGCCTTGTAGACGGTCATGCACTGGTCGCCGGCCAGGATGTTCTGCAGACCCTGGACGGTGGCGTCCTGACCCGTGACCGGGACCTTGCCGTTGAGGTTGTTCTTCCTCAGCACCGTGATGGCGGCGTTGCCGAGGCCGTCGTTGGCGGCCAGGACACCGGCGATCTTCGGCTGCTCGGTCAGCATCTGCTCGAAGATCGTGCCGGCCTGGGTATTGTCCCAGTCGGGCACGGACTGGTCGGGGCCCTTGACGTAATCGCCGGAGTCGAACTTCGGCTTCAGCACCCCGTCGTAGCCCTCCTTGAACAGGGTGGCGTTGTTGTCCGTCGGCGACCCGTTCAGGTAGGCGACGATGGGCTTTTCGACCTTCTTGTCGGTCAGGCACTTGCTGAGGCCTTCGCCCTGGAGCGTGCCGACCTTCGTGTTGTCGAAGCTGACGTAGTAGGCGGCGCCGCCACCGAGCGTCAGACGGTCGTAGTCGATCGTGGGCACGCCCTGAGACTTGGCCTTCTCGATCACCGTCTTGCCGGTGCCGCTGTCCAGGTTCACGATCATCAGGACGGTCGCGCCGTTGGTGATCATCTGGTCGGCGATGGTCTGGAACGCGGTCTTGTCGTTCTGCGCGTTCTGGATGTCGTACGCGACACCCGCCGCCTTGAACGCCTCTTCGAGGTACTTACGGTCAGCCGTCTCCCACCGGGCCGAGGACTTGCTGTCCGGCAGGATGACACCGATCTTGCCGGCCGCGGCGGCCGAGGAGGCCGGGGCGGACGAGGTCGACGTAGTGGTCTGGCCGCCGTCGCCCCCGCAGGCGGTGAGACCTAGTGCGAGCGCGGCTGCCGCGGCGGTCATGCTGAGGATCCCCTTGCGCATGGTGCAGGGTCCTTTCTTCCGGAGGGGCCCGGATGAATGTTGTTTGCGGCAACGTATTCCGGGATCGAGCGCATGGGAAGGGGGTCGCGGCGGCTAGTTTGTTGTTTCCGGTAACAATCCAGAAACGTCACCTCAATCCACCCGACGTCTGCCGGCAACCGTCCGGGGTGTCCAGCGCCGGTGGCACCGGCGCCGGCGCACTCGCGGTCGGACGCGTTCGTGAGGGCGCGGATGAAGACTTGGGTCCGCGCTGGAAGGGCTGCGGCCGATCCGACCCGCGATCCCCTGCCGCCGGCTCGTGGGGTGCGCGGGCCGTCCGGAGCGAGTGCGACCCCGGCCTGTGGGGGCGTCGGCCCTCCGGAGCAAGTACGACCTCGGTCTGCGGGTGGGTCGGCCCTCCGGAGCGAGTGCGACGTCGGTCTGCCTACAATCGAACGTCAACCGACAGTCCTGCGAGGTCCCATGCCATCTTCCGGTCACGAGCGGGCACCCCGTCCTGCGGTGCGGCCGCTCACCGCCGATGATCTCCCCTGGCTGGAGACGCTGTTCGCCGAGAGGTGGGGCGGGAGCGTCTCCGTGAGCCGCGGTGTCGCCCACGACACGACGGCGCTGCCCGGGGTCATCGCGGTGCTCGACGAACAACGGGTCGGCGTCGCCACCTACCGGATCGACGGCCGGGAGTGCGAGCTCGTGACGCTCGACTCCGTACGTGACGGCGCGGGCGTGGGCACCGCTCTCGTCGACGCCGTGGCCGGGGCGGCACGCGCCGAGGGCGTCGAACGGCTGTGGCTGATCACCACCAACGACAACCTGCGGGCGCTGCGCTTCTACCAGCGGTACGGCTTCGACCTCGTCGCCGTGCACCGTGACGCGGTCGCCCGGTCTCGCGCGCTCAAGCCGTCGATTCCCGAGATCGGGCTGGACGGAATCCCCATCCGGCACGAGCTCGAACTCGAACTCCCGCTGCCGCCCTCCCCCGGAAGCGGCGGGTGAGTCCCGACGACCGGCGACCGGCGAACGCGAACCGCCGCCACCGACGGATGAGAACTGCCGCTACTGGCAGGCGTGAACAGCCGTCGCCAGCGGGCGTGAACTGCTGCGGCCGGCGGGTGCGAGCTGATCGGTGATGCCGATCACCCCGTGACGTGGGCACCGCCCTCGCCACCTTCGTCGGCGGAGCGTTCGCGGCGACGGCACGCGGTCGCGTGCCGTGTCAGGGGAGCCAGCCCTGGGTGAGGGCGTTCTGGGCGATGAGGGCCAGGGCGGAGGCTGCGGCCACCACCAGCACCGCCGTCCGTGCGCGGCCGCCGTCGAGGTAGCGGCGCAGGCGTCCCGAGACCAGGAAGCCGAGCACCATCGGCACGATCAGCGCCGCTCCCGTCAGCAGGGCGCGGGCGGGTAGTTCGTCCACGTACGCGAGGATGGCCAGCGACTGGGCGGCGCTCAGGAAGAAGAACATCGCCAGTGTCGCCCGGATCTGCGGACCCTTGGCGCTCTGATAGACGAGACCGATCGGCGGGCCGCCGATGCCCGTGGCGGTGCCGGTGACGCCGGAGACGAAGCCGGCCGAGGTGATCGTGAACCCATTGCGCGGCACGCTCAGCGCCCGCCCGGTCAGCGCCACGGCGAGCAGCACCATGACCGCCACGAAGAGGCTCCTGGCCTGCACGGTGAAGGTGACGACGATGGCGCCTCCGATCACGCTGCCCGGCAGCCGGCCAAGCGCCGCGAACACGACCCCGCGCCAGTCAACCTTCCGCCATTCGACGGCCAGGGTGAACAGCGGCAGGACCAGGTTGACCACCTGTGCGGCGCCGGGCATGAGGTCGGGGACCAGCATGGTCAGCACCGGGACGGCGACCAGCCCGAGCCCGAAGCCCACCCCGCCCTGCACGATCGCGCCCGCGAAAACCGCCAATCCTCCGACAACCAGGACCAACGCCGCATCACCACCCATGCGGCAGAGTCAATCATCACACCGACCGGCGTCTTCCACCGTGTCACCGTGCTCTCGGTGCTCTCGGTGCTCTCGGTGCTCTCGGTGCTCTCGGTGCTCTCGGTGCTCTCGGTGCTCTCGGTGCTCTCGGTGCTCTGTGCTCGGTGCTCGGTGCTCGGTGCTCGGTGCTCGGTGCTCGGTGCTCGGTGCTCGGTGCTCGGTGCTCTCGGTGTACGCCGCGCGTCCCAGGCTGAGGCCGCGTGTCCTAGACAGGATCGCGTCCCAGGCGGGGGCCGCGTATCCCCGGCCGGCCCGCGCGGGCGTTCTTTCGACGGTTGTGCGCCGCCTGGGCCGCTCGTGGGCGCGTCTGACGACCGTACCGGGCGCCGGGGTGCCGGGCGCCCCGCGCACGGCCGAGAGACGCCTGTACGACGCCCTACGCGACGAGAAAGCCGCCCCGCGGGGGTTACCCGCGGAGCGGCTCTCAGGTGTCGGGTGGTTCCCCCGATACGGGCGCGTGAGGATCACGCCCAACCCCCAGCACGCAGGCCAAGGGCTTCCGGCCCCCGCCCGGCTCATGACCGGGCAGGGGCGAGGAAGACTCAGGTCACTTGGCGAGCAGCGAGCGCAGGACGTACTGCATGATGCCGCCGTGCCGGTAGTAGTCGGCCTCGCCGGGGGTGTCGATGCGGACGACCGCGTCGAACTCGACGTCGCCCGCCTTGACGTGCACCGTGCGCGGGATGCCGCCCTGGTTGAGCTCCTCGACGCCGGTGATGTCGAACGTCTCCTCGCCCGTCAGCCCCAGCGACGCGGCCGAGCCGCCCTCGGGGAACTGCAGCGGGAGCACGCCCATGCCGATCAGGTTGGAGCGGTGGATGCGCTCGTAGGACTCGGCGATGACCGCGCGCACGCCGAGCAGCGCCGTGCCCTTGGCCGCCCAGTCGCGCGAGGAGCCGGAGCCGTATTCCTTGCCCGCCAGCACCACCAGCGGGGTGCCGGCCGCGGCGTAGTTGACGGAGGCGTCGTAGATGAACGACACCGGCGCGTCGGGCTGGGTGAAGTCGCGGGTGTAGCCGCCCTCGGTGCCGGGCGCGATCTGGTTGCGCAGGCGGATGTTGGCGAACGTGCCGCGGATCATCACCTCGTGGTTGCCGCGCCGCGAGCCGTAGGAGTTGAAGTCCTTGACCTCGACGCCGTTGGCGCGCAGGTAGTCGGCGGCGGGGGTGCCGGGCTTGATGGAGCCGGCCGGGGAGATGTGGTCGGTGGTGACCGAGTCGCCGACCTTGACCAGGACGCGGGCGCCGGAGATGTCGGACACCGGCTCCGGCTTCTCCGGCATGCCGTCGAAGTAGGGGGCCTTGCGCACGTAGGTCGAGTCGGGGTCCCACTCGAAGGTGTTGCCCGTCGGGATCGGCAGCGAGCGCCAGTGATCGTCGCCCTTGAACACGTCGGCGTAGTCGCGCTCGAACATGTCGCGGCCGATCGAGGAGTGGACCACCGAGGCGATCTCCTCGGGCGAGGGCCAGATGTCGCGCAGGTAGACGGGTTCGCCGTCGGCGCCGAGGCCGAGCGGCTCGGTGTCGAGGTCGAGGTCCATGGTGCCGGCCAGCGCGTACGCCACGACGAGCGGCGGCGAGGCCAGGTAGTTCATCTTGACGTCGGGGTTGATCCGGCCCTCGAAGTTGCGGTTGCCGGACAGGACGGCGGTGACCGCGAGGTCGTTGGCCTGGATGGCGTCGGAGATCTCCGGCAGCAGCGGGCCGGAGTTGCCGATGCAGGTGGTGCAGCCGTAGCCGACGAGGTTGAAGCCGATCTTGTCGAGGTACGGCTGGAGGCCGGAGCGCTCGAAGTAGCCGGTGACGACCTGCGAGCCGGGGGCGAGCGAGGTCTTGACCCACGGCTTGCGGGTGAGCCCCTTGCCGACGGCGTTGCGGGCGAGCAGGGCCGCGCCGAGCATGACGTAGGGGTTGGAGGTGTTGGTGCAGGAGGTGATCGCGGCGATGGAGACGATGCCGTGGTCGATCTCGAACGTGCTGCCGTCGGCCAGCGTGACCGGGACCGGCTTGTGCGGCCGGACGCCGTTGGCGGTGGCGTTGGAGGCGGGCGCGTCGGAGGCGGGGAAGCTCTCCTCGACGGCCTCGTCGACGCCGTCGCTCACGTAGTTCTGGACGTCGTGCCGCCAGGCCCGCTTGGCGTCGGACAGCGCGATGCGGTCCTGCGGGCGCTTGGGGCCGGCGATCGACGGGACGACGGTGGCCAGGTCGAGCTCGATGTACTCGGAGAACACCGGCTCGGGCGAGGACGGGTCGAGCCAGAGGCCCTGCTCCTTGGCGTAGGCCTCGACGAGGGCGATCTGCTCCTCGGAACGGCCGGTCAGGCGCAGGTAGTCGACGGTCTGGCCGTCGATCGGGAAGATCGCGCAGGTGGAGCCGAACTCGGGGCTCATGTTGCCGATCGTGGCCCGGTCGGCCAGCGGCACGGAGGAGACGCCCTCGCCGTAGAACTCGACGAACTTGCCGACCACGCCGTGCTTGCGCAGGATCTCGGTGATCGTCAGCACCAGGTCGGTGGCGGTGGCCCCGGCGGGCAGCTTGCCGCTGAGCTTGAAGCCGACCACGCGCGGGATGAGCATGGAGATCGGCTGGCCGAGCATCGCGGCCTCGGCCTCGATGCCGCCGACGCCCCAGCCGAGCACGCCGATGCCGTTTTCCATCGTGGTGTGCGAGTCGGTGCCGACGCAGGTGTCGGGGTAGGCCCTGGTGACGCCGTCGGCGTCGCGGGTCATGACCACGCGGGCCAGGTGCTCGATGTTGACCTGGTGCACGATGCCGGTGCCGGGCGGGACGACCTTGAACTCGTCGAAGGCCGTCTGGCCCCAGCGCAGGAACTGGTAGCGCTCGCGGTTGCGCTCGTATTCGCGCTCGACGTTGCGCTGGAAGGCGTCGGGGTGGCCGAAGTAGTCGACGATGACCGAGTGGTCGATGACCATCTCGGCCGGCGCCAGCGGGTTGATCCGGGCGGCGTCGCCGCCGAGGTCGCGCACGGCCTCGCGCATGGTGGCCAGGTCGACCACGCAGGGCACGCCGGTGAAGTCCTGCATGATGACGCGGCCGGGCGTGAACTGGATCTCCACGCTGGGCGCCGCCTTGGGGTCCCAGCCGCCCAGCGCACGGATGTGGTCGGCCGTGACGTTGGCGCCGTCCTCGGTGCGGAGAAGGTTTTCCAGCAGGATCTTCAGGCTGTACGGGAGGCGTGCGGCGCCTTCTACGGCATTCAGCCGGAAGATCTCGTATGCCGCGTCGCCGACGCGTAGCGTGTCACGGCTGCCGAAGCTGTTCGCGGACACGGTGATTCGCCTCCTCCATCAGACATGTGTTCAACAGAATCCTGCCGCACTCCCTGACCGAGCAGTACGTTAGGTAAACCTAACTCGCAGGTGGCGGCGGATCTCTCGACGTCAAGATATCTCTAGAGTATCTCGACATCAAGTTAAACGGGTGCCAGCCGCCAGAAGAGCAGCCCGATGATCGCCACGGACAGGATCGGGGCCAGGATCTTCTGCTCGAACGTCCGACCCGTCTTGATGCCGATCTTCCACGGCAGCACGAACTTGGCCCCGAGCGGCCAGAGCACCGGGCAGCCCCGCTCGGTCATGCAGTCGCCGACGACGTGGATGAGGCAGCCGATCCCCACCGCCAGCCCCAGCCAGGCGTAACCCACGTCGAGAGAGCGGAAGACGGCGTAGAGCCCGGCGGTCATGCCGACGTTGACCATGGCGGACCCCATCTTGTTGCCCGGGATCCCCACGCCGACCGCGCGCAGGGCCAGGCCGATGAGCAGCACGACCATGATGTCGCGGCCTAAGGGATAGGCGTCGGCCAGGAAGTGCGCGCCGACCCCGATCGCCACCGCGAAGAGCAGCGAGTGAGTGGCCCCGCGATGGCCGCCGGACAGCCAGGCCACGGCCTTGCTGAGCGCCCATGTCACGGGCCCGAACGTCTGCGCGATCGTCGCGCTCGGGTGGTCGAGGTCGGGCAGCATCGCGGCGCCCGCGCAGATGATCGCCCCGGCGATCAGCTCGGCGGGACTGAGCGCGGTGGCCATGATCCCGGTTTCGATGAATCGTGACGACTCGTTGACCAATGGCAGAGCGGCGAGAGGCGGAGCCAGCCCCAGCCAGGCGATGGCCCCGGTCATCGCGTGAGAGTGCCCCATCATGATCGGGACTGTACGGCAAAGAACCGCTTGACGCGCCGCGGCGGGCCGGAACGCTCCACGGCCGACAGGGGAATGTCGCGCAAACGCAGACGAGGTCGTCTCCGCGGCGACAGCACCCCCCAGCCCTGCCGACGCGGAACGACCTCGTCTGCTCTACACAACGAGCGCCTCCCCAATCCTGTTCCCGGATTCCGCAACTTTTTCGTGATCTGGCTCACGTCCGCACCTCGCTTGCGAACGACATAGTATCGATATATCTTTGACGCATCGAGAACAGATCGCGATATAGGAGGAAGTAATGGTGCACAACATGGCAGCAGGGTCACCTTGGCCCGGCGCACATGACTACAAGCGCGCGGCCCGCGAGGCGTTCCGGGCCATGGCCGACGCCTTCGAGCAGGTCGGCGGCCACCACCACGGCGGCCCCCACGAGCGGCGCCAGCGCGGCAGGAGAGGCGGGCCCGGCCCGTTCGACTTCGGGCGCGGAGGTCCGTTCGGGCCAGAAGGCCCGTTCGGTCCTGGCGGCGGCCCGTGGGGCGGCGGCCACCGAGGCTGGGGCGGCAGGGGCCGTAAGGCCAAGCGGGGCGACGTGCGCGCCGCGATCCTGGCCCTGCTCTCCGAGCAGCCGCGCAACGGCTACCAGATCATCCAGGAGATCGCCGAGCGCAGCGAGGGCGGCTGGAAGCCCAGCCCCGGCGCCGTCTACCCGGCGCTGCAGCAGCTCACGGACGAGGGCCTGGTCGTCTCGGAGGAGAACGAGGGCCGCAAGACCTTCCGTCTGACCGACGAGGGCCGTAACTACATCGAGGCACACGCCGACGAAGTCCGCGCTCCCTGGGACGAGATGCGTCCGGACATCGACGACAACACCGCTGATCTCTGGCATATCGCCCGACAGTCGGCATTCGCCATGATGCAGGTTCTTCAGACCGGAAACGACGCACAAATCCGCGAAGCGCGTAAGACTCTGGTGGAGACCCGGCGCAAGCTCTACCAGATCCTGGCCGACGGCGACCCGGGCGAGGACTGAGCGACCGCTCGGGAGGACGAGGAGCCCAGGCATGGACAGCAGCGAACTCCGCATCGGCGACGCCGAGCGCGAGCAGACCATGGCCGCTCTGCGCGAGAACTTCGCGCAGGGCCGCCTGACCCACGAGGAGCTCGACGAGCGCCTCGACCGGACGCTGGCCGCCAAGACGGCCCGCGACCTGGCCCAGGTGACGGCCGACCTGCCGGGTCAGCAGCCCGCCTACCGCGAGCAGGCCTCACCGTACGCGCCGCCGGCCGACCCGTACGGCATGGGCGACTGGCGGGCGGCGATGCACGCCCACCGCAACCAGATGCGGGCCGTGCACCACGACCACCGCGAGATGCACCGCGCCGCCCGGCAGGCCTGGCGCGACGGGATGCGCATGCGTGGCCCGATGCGGGGGCCCATGAGAAGAGGGCACGGACCCCATCCCCTGGTGCCCGTGCTGTTCGTCCTCATGGTCCTCGGGCTGATCTTCGGCGGCTTCGGGGTGTTCAAGGCACTGCTGGTGGTGTGGCTGGGGGCACTGCTGTTCTCCCTGGTGCGCCGCCGTTTCCACCACCGCGGCTGACGGCCGCGCCCCGGTCGTTTTGGGCCTTGACCCGGTCAGAGGCTCACCTGATGATCTGGGCGGGTCTTCGACGCTAAGGGGAAATCCGCATGACCGAGCAGGGCACTCCGGTCCGCCAGACGAATCCGTTCGCCGCCGTCGCCGACGCCGACGGCCTCGTCCTGGATGTGCCGGAGTACCAGGCCCGGTTCGAACACGACCACGCGGCCTGCACGGAGCCGATGTGGAAGCTGGAGCGCGCGCAGGTCTTCTACGAGCCCGACGTGGCGAGCTGGCGGGCGATGATGGACGGCGACTGGGGGCGGTCGCTGGCGCTGATCGAGCGGGTGGCCGGGCCGCTGGCCGACTACTTCAGACACCGCCAGCCGGTCAGGCGGGTACGGGTGGTCGAGTTACCCATCACCGCCTACCTGCAGTGGGAGATGCACATCCTGGCGTTACGGGCCCGCGCGGGCTCCCCCTGCCGGACGGTGCCGGCCGAGCGCGTCGCCGCCCTCGAACCCCTGCCCGAGTTGGTGATCTTCTCTCCGTCCCTCATGTACGAGGTCCTCTACGACCAGCACGGCGGAGGCAGGGGCGGCCGGCGGATCACCGACACGGAGGTCGTCGGCCCCTGTCTGCGGGCGGTGCGGGCGCTGTTCGACGAGGGCGAGGAGGTGGGCGCCTTCCACGAGCGCGAGGTCGTGCCGCTCCCGCCGCCGATGATCACCGACGAGATGCGGGCCGCGCTGCCCGCCTACGCGCACCGAACCGAGGAGTTCAGGGTCTGACCGCACGACGCCGATGAGGGGGCGCTCCCGCCAGGAGCGCCCCCTCATCGGCGTTGACACGATTCGGTCAAGGTCGCATCCGTTGACCCAGATGTTGCAGTGTGACATTGTACTGCTTCAAGACAGCTTGTCACCTGCGGAAACATACGCACCATGAGATAGAGGTGCCTGTGAAATCACTGTCCATCCCCCGCCGGAGGCCGGCCATCGCCGCCGCCGCCGCGCTTCTGAGCCTCGCTCTCGCGGGCTGCAACTCCGACGTCTCCCAGGTCTACTCCTCCAGCGCCCCGCCCAGCGGCAAGACGGGCCCGGTGCGCATCGCTCTGCTCGCCTCCTCCAGCCAGAACGGCTTCAACAAGGCCGTCTACGACGGCGCCGTGGCCAGGGCCAAGGAGTACGGCGACGTCGAGGTCACCATCTTCGACGGCAAGTTCGACAGCCAGACCCAGTTCAACCAGGTCCAGAACGTCGCCAGTCAGGGCACCTACGACGGCATCGTGCTGGTGCCCAACGACAACGTGGGCATCGCGGCGGCGATCCCGGCCGCGGCCCAGGCCAAGATCCCGGTCGCCACCACGCTCTTCCCCGTCGGCCCCAAGCTGACCGAGCTGAAGCCGCAGGTCGAGGGCATCGTCTCCACCGTCGCGGCGAACACGGAGGAGAACTCCAAGAAGCTCGCAGAAGGCGTGGTGAAGTACTGCGAGGGCAAGGACCCGTGCCGGGTCGCGATCCTCATCGGCCAGCTCCAGTTCCCGTTCGACAACCTGCGCAACAAGGCCTACCGGTCGGTCCTGGACGGGCACGCCAACATCAAGGTCGTGGCCACGGGCCAGGGCAACTACGACCGCGACACCTCGCTCAAGGCCATGCAGAACATCCTCCAGGCCAACCCCAAACTCGACGTGCTGCTGTCCAACGCCGACCAGCAGACCATCGGGGCCCAGGTCGCGCTGGAGAGCGCCGGCGTCGACCTGACCAAGATGTACGTGACGGGCGGCGGCGGCAACCAGGAGGCCATCAAGCAGGTCCGCGCCGGCAAATGGGCGGCCGACCAGGTCGACTTCCCCAACAGCATGGGCAAGGCCGCGCTTGAACAGGTGGTGAACGCGGTGCGCGGCAAACCGGTCACGCCGGTCATCGACGCCAACACGCTGGGCCCCGTGCCGGTGATCGTCACCAAGGAGATCCTGGGCGAGCACCCCGACTTCCAGGGCGAGTGGGCCGATTGATGCAGGGCGCGACTCCGGCGGTCACCGTACGCGACCTGTCCGTCCGCTTCGGCTCCACGCAGGCGCTCGACTCGGTGTCGCTGTCCCTCGCCGAGGGCGAGGTGCACGGCCTGGTCGGCGAGAACGGCGCCGGCAAGTCCACGCTCGGCAAGGTCATCGGCGGGCTCTACCAGCCGGACTCCGGCGACCTTGAGGTGTTCGGCCGCCCGGTGCACCGCTGGGACACCAGGCGGGCGCAGGACGCCGGGGTGGTGATCATCGCCCAGGAGCTGTGCCTGGTCCCGGCCCTGACCGTGGCGGAGAACGTGTTCCTCGGCCGGGAGAGCCGCACGTTCGGCGTCCTGCACGCGGACCTGCGCGCCCGCTACCGGAACCTGGAGGAGCTCTGCGGCTTCGGGCTCCTGCCCGACGCGCCGGTCGGGACGCTGCCGATCGCCGATCAGCAGAAGGTCGAGATCATGCGGGCCCTGGCCCGCGAGGCGCGCGTCATCGTGATGGACGAGCCGACGTCGTCGCTGACCGCCGACGAGAGCGAGCGCCTGCACGAGATCATGCACTGGCTGCGCGAGCGCGGCACGACAGTCGTCTACGTCACCCACTTCCTGGACGACGTGCTCGGCAACTGCGACCGCGTCACGGTCATGCGGGACGGCCGGGTGATCAGGACGGCTCAGGCCGCGCAGGAGACCAAGGCGGGCCTGGTCGAGGCCATGCTCGGCGAGCCCGTCGACATGCTGCTGCCCGACCTGCCCGAAGCGCCGCCGCCGGAGACGGAGCCGGTGGCCGAGATGCGCGACGTGCGCGGCGCCGCCGTCAGGGGCGTGTCCCTGCGGGTCCGCCCCGGCGAGATCGTCGGGCTGGCCGGGCTGGTCGGCAGCGGGCGGACGGAGATCGCCCGGGCGCTCTTCGGCTGCGACCGGATCGAGTCGGGGCAGATGCTGTTCCGCGGCGAGCCGGTCACGGACGCCTCGCCCCGGGCGTCGATCGCCCGCGGCATGGCCATGATCCCCGAGGACCGCCGCGCCCAGGGCCTGGTGCTGCCGCGCCCGGTCCTGGAGAACGTCACCCTGCCGCACCTGGGCCGCTTCACCCGCGCCGGGGTGCTGTCACGCCGGACCGAGCGCGCCGCGGTGCGCGAGCTGGTCGAACGCCTCGGCGTACGCCCGGCCGCGCTCGACGGCGACATCTCGGTCTACTCCGGCGGCAACCAGCAGAAGGTGCTGTTCGCCAAATGGCTGCTCGGCCGCCCGGAGTTCCTCATCCTCGACGAGCCCACCAGAGGCGTGGACGTGGGCGCCAAGTCCCGCATCTACCAGCTCATCGTGGAGATCGCCGCGGCCGGCACCGGCATCCTGCTCATCTCCTCCGAACTGGAGGAGGTGGTCGGCCTCAGCCACCGGGTGCACCTCGTCCGCGGCGGCGCGGTCGTCGGCGAGGTGCCGGGGCCGGGCACGTCCGTGGACGAGATCCTGCAGCGCCTCTTCGAGGTCGAGCAGCCCCAGCCCGAGCAGCCGCCCGCCAACGAAACGGAAACCGGAGGAAGGCCATGACCGCCACCGCATCGGCGCGAGCGGGATCCGGCGTCAACGTGCCGGCCCTGGTCCGCCACTACGCCGTCCTGATCATGCTCGTGGCGCTGTTCGTGGTGCTGAGCGTCTCGACGTCGTCGTTCCTCACGCTCACGAACCTGCTGAACATCCTCAACCAGAACGCCCCGCTGGCGATCATCGCGGTGGCCGGGACGCTGGTCGTCATCTGCGGCGGCTTCGACCTGTCGACCGGGGCGATCTTCAGCGTCGCGAACGTGGTGGCCGCCTGGGTGGCGCTGCACCTGAACAGCCCCGTGCTCGGCCTGATCGCCGCGCCGCTGGCCGGCGCCGCGCTGGGCCTGGTGAACGGGGTGGCGATCACCCGGCTGCGGATCCACTCGTTCCTGGCGACGCTGGCCTCCAGCCTCGTGTACGCCGGGCTGGCGGTGCTGATCACCGGCGGGTTCCTGATCAGCGTCCAGGCCACCGGGTTCACCGCGCTCGGGCGCGGCGGGATCGGCCCGGTCTACTACGCGATCGTCATCCTGGCGCTCTTCGCCCTGCTGTCCGGATTTTTGCTGAACCGCACGGCTTTCGGGAGGTACGTCCTGTCCGTCGGCGGCAACGCCGAGGCCGCCGAGCTGTCCGGCATCCGGGTGAACCGGATCAAGCTCTACACGTTCCTCTACAGCGGCCTGGCCGCCGGCATCGCGGCCGCCATCGGGGTGTCGCGGATCGGCACCGGGCAGCCGCAGGCGGGCGACGGCATGCAGCTGCTGGCCATCGCGGCGGTCATCCTCGGCGGCACCAGCATCTACGGCGGCGTCGGCGCGATCTGGCGCTCGGTCTGCGGCGTGTACCTGCTGGCGCTGATCGACAACGGGTTCGACATCCTCAACGCGAACCCGTTCTTCAAGGACCTGACGACCGGTGTGGTCATCCTGGCCGCGGTCGCACTCAGCGTGGCGAGCAAACGCCGATGATCGAGCTGTCGGTCCTGGTGCTGCCCGACCGCGATCCCGCCGCCTTCGTCGCCGACGTACGGGCCGCGGAGGCGCTGGGCGTGCGCACCGTGTGGACCTACGACCATCTGACCTGGACCCCGCTGAAGGACCGGCCCTGGCACGCGGCCGTGCCGATGCTGGCGGCGGCGGCCGTGTCCACCTCCCGGGTACGCCTGGGCACGCAGGTGGCCACGCCCAACTACCGCCATCCGGTCACGTTCGCCAAGGAGATCATGACGCTCGACCACCTGAGCGGCGGCCGGCTGGAGATCGGCGTCGGGGACGGCGCGGAGGGCGCGGACGCCGCCGTGCTCGGCGACCCGCCGCGCTCGCTCGCGGAGCGGGCCGAGCGCTTCGCGGAATGGCTCGACCTGCTCGACCACCTGCTCACCCACGACGTCAGCACCGTCCACGGCCCGCGCTACAGCGCCGTCGAGGCCCACCAGATCCCCGGCTGCCTCCAGCGCCCGCGCGTGCCCCTGACCGTGGCCGCGACCGGGCCCCGCGCGATGGCGCTGGCCGCCAGGCACGGCCAGGCCTGGGTGACCTACGGCGCCTACCGCCGGCGGGACGAGGGCTTCCACGAGCTCACCCTGCACTGGCCGCGACCGGACGACGCGAGGGGGATGCCGTCCGGCGCGCTGGACCTCGTCGCGGTCACGCACCAATCATCCAGAAGGCCATCGAGGAAGGCGAAACGATGAGCAGGCTTGCGATCGACGTCGGCGGCACCTTCACCGACGTGGTGGAGCTGAACCCCGACACGGGCGCGCTCAGCTTCGGCAAGGTCCCCACCACGCCGGACGCGCCGGCCCGCGGCGTCATGGACGCCTTCGGCCTGGCCGAGTCCGGCACGCCGGCCATCACGATGTTCACGCACGGCACCACGCTGGGACTGAACGCGCTGCTCACCAGGACGGGAGCGCGCACCGCCGTCATCGGGACGAAGGGGTTCCGTGACGTCTACCTGCTCGGGCGCACCGACCGCAGGACGAACTACGACATCACCTACCGCAAGCCGCCCGCACTGCTGGACCGGTACGACACCTTCGAGGTGCGCGAGCGGTGCCGGTTCGACGGGAGCGTGCACACACCGTTCGACGACGAGGACGCCCGCCGGGTGGCCGCCGTCGTCGCCGAGCGCGGGTACGGCTCGGTCGCGGTGGCGTTCCTGCACTCCTACGCCAACCCTGAGCACGAGCTGCGCATGCGCGAGGTGCTGGCCGAGGTCGCGCCCGACGTGGCGGTCACGCTGTCGCACGAGCTGTCCAGGGAGTACCGCGAGTACGAACGGACCAGCACCGCCGTGCTGGACGCGTACGTCAAGCCGATCGTGCACCGCTACCTGCGCGAGCTGGAGGGTGAGCTGGAAGGCGGCGGCTTTCGCGGCCGGTTCCTGATGACCCGCTCCGGCGGCGGCGCGATGACCGCGCAGGCGGCCCGCGAGCAGCCGGTGAGCCTCATCCTGTCCGGCCCGGCGGGCGGCGTGATCGGCGCGGCGGCGCTGTCGAGACTGCTGGACGAGCCCAACCTGATCACCATCGACATGGGCGGCACCAGCCTCGACGCCTCGCTGATCCTCGACCACGAACCCGTCCTCTACCAGGGCGCGGAGTTCGAGGGGCTGCCGATCAACACCCCGTCGCTCTACATCCACACCATCGGCGCCGGCGGCGGCTCCATCGCCTGGCTGGACGAGGCGGACGCGCTGCAGGTCGGCCCGCAGAGCGCGGGCGCGGCGCCGGGACCGGCCTCGTACGGCAGGGGCGGCACCGCGCCCACGTTCACCGACGCCGCCCTCGTGCTGGGCCACCTCGGCTCGGACAGCCCGCTCGGCGGCAAGCTCGCCCTGGACCGCGAGCTGGCCGACAAGGCGCTGCAGCCCATCGCCACCCGGCTCGGCCTGGCCACCGAGGCGCTGGCCCGCGGCGTCGTGCAGATCTCCACCATGAAGATCATGGGCGCCGTCCGCGCGATCACGGTGGAGCTCGGGCGCGACCCGAAGGACTTCGCGCTGCTGTCCTTCGGCGGCGGAGGCGGCCTGGTGGCCGTCGAGGTCGCCAGGGAGCTGGGCATCTCGACCGTGATCGTGCCGCCGGGGCAGGGCGCGTTCTCCGCGTTCGGCATGCTGCTGGCCGACGTGCAGCACGACTTCGCCCGCACCGCCGTCACGCCGCTGGCCGCGCTCGACGCGACCGCCGCCGATGCCGTCTACCGGGAGATGGAGGCGGCGGCGGTCGAGCAGCTGGAGTCGGAGGGCTTCGGGCCGGACAGGCGCGCGCTGGTGCGCACGCTCGACGTGCGCTACCAGGGGCAGGAGCACTCGGTCACGGTCGCCTTCCCCAACGATCCGGCCACGTTCGCCGCCGCCGTGGAGTCCGCCTTCGCCGAGCTGCACGAGCGGCAGTACGGCCACACGATGGACGACCCGGTCGAGGTCACGACCCTGCGGCTGCGCGCCACCGGCACGGTCGACAAGCCCGAGCTGCCTACCGTGGCGGAACGCGCCTCCGGCGAGCCGCGGCCGGCCGGGACCCGCCGGGTCTACCTCTCACCGGACGAGCCGGCCGTCGAATACCGCGTCTACACGCGCGAGGAGCTGCTGGCGGGCGACCGCGTCGCCGGGCCCGCCGTGATCACCGAGCACACGGCCACGTCCGTCATCCACGCCGGCGACAGCCTGAGCGTCGGCCGCTACGGCGAACTGGTCATTTCCGTCAGCGACCGAACCGGGGGACAACAGTGAGCGAAACGATCATCACCGACTCCATCACCACTGAGATCATCCGGCACGGCCTGCTCGCCGCCGCCGACGAGATGGCCCGCAACCTGTGCCGCACCGCCTACAACACGGTGGTGTACGAGATCCACGACTACGGCATCGGCATCCACGACGCCCAGGGTGACGTGGTGGCCGACGCGCCGGGCATCGCGGTGTTCACCCGCGGCAACGACCACGGCATCAAGCGGGCGGTCGAGTTCCTCGGCCACGACGCGCTGGAGCCCGGCGACGTCTTCATCCTCAACTATCCGTACTGGGCCTCGGCCCACACCCTGGACCCGCTGGTCTTCGCGCCCATCCACCACGAGGACGAGCTGATCGGGTTCGCCTCCTGCCGCATCCACGTGCTGGACCTGAAGCAGAAGGACCCCGGGTACGTCCTGGACTCCACCGACATGTACCAGGAGGGCCTGTTCTTCCCGTGCTCGAAGCTCTACCGGCGCGGGGTGCAGAACGACGACGTGTTCAACATCGTCCGGTTCAACAGCCGGATGCCCGAGCGCACCATCGGCGACATCCAGGCGCAGGTCTCCGCGTGCGTGACCGGCGTGCGCCGCACCCAGCAGATCGCCGCCAAGTACGGCGCCGGCGTGCTGAGCGCCGCCATGGACGCGATCAACGACCACGGTGAGCGGCTGGCCCGGCTGGCCCTGGCCAAGCTGCCGAAGGGCACCTGGACGGCGCACGACTTCGTGGACAGCGACGGCGTGGACACCGACCGCCTGATCAAGATGAACGTCACCGTGACCATCGGCGACGACGAGATGGTGATCGACTGGACCGGCAGCGAGCGCGACGTCAAGGGCCCGATCAACCTGCCCGTCGGCCAGACCGAGGCGTTCTGCAGCCTCGTCTTCAAGGCGCTGACCACGCCGGACACCCCGGTCGTGGCGGGCAACTTCCGGCCGCTGCGGGTGGTCACCGAGCCAGGGTCGGTGATGCACGCCGTGCCGCCGATGCCGACGTTCACGCTGTGGACCGGGCTGCTCGGCGGCGAGGTCGTGCTGAAGGCGCTGGCCCAGGGCATGCCGGACCGCGTGCCCGCCTGCTCGGGCGGCGACGTGTGCTCGATGATGGGGCTCGGCGTCAGCCCGCGCACCGGCGAGGCGTGGCTGGAGGCCACCAACGAGGCCGTCGGGTTCGGCGGGCACGCGGGGGGCGACGGCGAGGACGGCATCATGCACCTGTCGGAGCCCGGCTGCCGCAACAACCCGGTGGAGGTGCTGGAGACCAAGTCGCCGATGTTCATCGAGTCGTACGGCTACCGTCCCGACAGCGGCGGACCCGGCCGGCACCGGGGTGGCGTCGGCGTCGGCCGTACGTACCGGTTCACCGCCCCCTCGACCGGCATCTGCCTGGTCTACAAGACCAGGACCAGGCCGTGGGCCATCGGCGACGGGATGCCCGGCGAGAGCAACCACGTCATCCTCAACCCCGGCACCGGCCGCGAGGTGGTGCAGGGCGGCAGCTACAACCGGCTGGAGGCGGACGAGGTGCTGGTCAACAACACCGGCGGCGGGGGCGGGTACGGGGACCCGTTCGAGCGCGAGCCGGGCCGGGTGGCCGCGGACGTCCGCAACGGGTTCGTCAGCGTGACGGCGGCGGCCCGCGACTACGGCGTGGCGGTGGACCCGGTCACGTTCGAGGTGGACGCGGAGGCCACCGGACGGCTGCGCGCCGGCCGCTGAGGGCACGCGGGCGCGAAAGGCGGGCCGGCCGCAGGGCATGCGCCCAAGGCGGGCCGGTCGCCGGGAGCATCCCGGCGACCGGCCTCCTCAGCAGGTGTCCAGCCGGGCGCAGGCCACGAAGTGGCCCGGATCGGCCTCGGCCAGGCCACCCGCGCCGCCGCCCCGCTCGTGGTAGAGGCAGGTCTCCACGGGCACGGCGTCGTCCCAGGTCTCGTGCAGGCGCGGCACCGCCGACAGCAGCTCGCGCGTGTACGGGTGCAGCGGGTCGCCGAAGACGCGCTCGGTCGGCCCCATCTCCACCACGCTCCCCCGCCGCAGCACCACCGTGCGCTCGGCGAGGTAGTTGCCGAGTGACAGGTCGTGCGTGATGTAGAGCACGCTCAGGCCCCTGATCTTCAGCTCGGCGAGCAGGTTGAGCACGTCGATCCGGGTGGAGGCGTCGAGCATGCTGGTGATCTCGTCGGCGACCAGCAGCTTGATGTCCAGCAGCAGCGCGCGGGCGATGAGCAGCCGCTGGAGCTGGCCGCCGCTGAGCTGGTGCGGATACTTGCCGAGCACCTGCCCGGGGTTGAGCCGCACGTCGCGCAGCGACTCCTCGACCTTGGCCGCCCACTCGGGCCCGGAGACGGACGAGTAGTACGCCTCCTTGATCATGGTGAACACCCGGTCGGCCTTGAAGACGGGGTTGAAGGAGCTGAACGGGTCCTGGAAGATGCCCTGGACCCGCCGGTAGTACTCCTTGCCCGCGCGCACCGGCAGCCCGTCGAAGGTGATGGAGCCGCTGGTGACCGGGTTGAGGCCGAGGATCATCCGGCCGATGGTGCTCTTGCCGCTGCCGCTCTCGCCGATCAGCGAGACGACCTCGCCGGGGACGACCTCGAAGCTCACCCCCTGCACGGCCGCGACGCTCTTGCCGCCGAAGGCGCCGATCCGGAATTCCTTGGTGACGTCGTCGAGTCTCAGCATCAGGCCTTCCAGCAGGCTACATGGTGGTCGGGGGCGAGCTCGGCCACCGGCGGCTCCTGCGCGCACTCCTCGCCCGCGATCGGGCAGCGGTCGCGGAACCGGCAGCCCGTGGGCGGGTCGAGCAGCGACGGCGGGCTGCCGGCGATGCCTTCGAGCCTGCGCTCGGCGTAGCGGACGCCGACCTCGGGCAGGGAGTCGAGCAGCAGCCGCGTGTACGGGTGCCGCGGCGCCTTGACGATCACGTCGGCCGGGGCCTTCTCGGCGAGTTTGCCCGCGTACATGACCATGATCGTGTCGGCGATGTGGTGGGTGAGCGCGATGTCGTGGGTGACGAAGATCATGCTCTTGACGTAGCCGCTGTCGCGGAAGCCGAGCAGCGCGCGGGCCACGGCCTTCTGCGTGGAGACGTCGAGCGCGGAGGTGACCTCGTCGGCGATCAGCAGGGACGGGTCGAGCAGGGTGGAGATGACCATCACCATGCGCTGCTTCATGCCGCCCGACAGCTCGATCGGGTAGCGGTCGAGCACCTCGCGGCGCAGCCCGACCTGGTCCATCCGGCGCTCCAGCTCGGCCGTGTCCAGGGTGGTGCCGCGCGATCTGAGCAGTTCGGTGACCATTCTGCGGATCTTGCGGGTGGGGTTGAGCGCGCTCATGGCGTACTGCGGGATGAGGGAGACCTCGCGGAAGCGGAAGTCGTTCATCCAGCGGTCGTCGTCGATCGGCAGCTCGTGGCCGTCGAGCGTGACCGTGCCGCCGACGCGGCGCATGCGCCCGTCCATCCGGATGAGCGACTTGCCCAGCGTGCTCTTGCCGCAGCCGGACTCGCCGACCAGGCCGAGTATCTCGCCGTCGCCGAGTTCGAAGGTCATGCCGTCGAGGGCGCGCACATCCCCCTTGAGCGTCCTGTAGTACACCCTCAGCTCGCTGACCTGCAGACTCATGTCACCCTCAGTTTCGGGTTGAAGACCTCGTCGAGCCCGACGTTGGCCACGTACAGGGCGCCCACGATGGCGGTGATGGCCGCTCCCGGCGGCACGAACCACCACCACATGCCGAGCTGGAGCGCGCTCCACTGGTTGGCGTTCTGCAACATCAGGCCGAGCGAGACCCCCTCGGTGGGGCCGAGGCCGATGAAGTCCAGCGAGGAGGCGATGAGCACGGATCCGCCGAACAGCAGGATGAACGTCATGAACAGGTAGGAGCTCATGTTCGGCGCGATCTCCCTGGCGATGATCTTGCCGGTGCCCGATCCGCTCATCCTGGCCAGGTCCACGAACTCGCGCGTACGCAGCGAGAACGTCTGCGCCCTGATCGCCCGCGCCGCCCACGGCCACTGCGTCAGCCCGATGAACAGGCCCTGCACGGCCACGCTGCGGATGCCCAGGTAGGCGTTGATGATCAGCAGCACGGCCAGCGTCGGGATGACCAGGATGACGTTGGTCAGCATGTTGAGCACCTCGTCCACGATCCCGCCGCGGTAGCCGGCCACGAAGCCGACGAACATGCCGATGACCGCCGCGATGCCGCCGCCGATCACGCCCACCACGAACGTGCTGCGCAGCCCGTGCACGAACTGCAGGAACACGTCCTGACCGAACGTGGTCGTGCCGAACCAGTGCTCGCCCGACGGCGGGCTCATGGGTCTGGTGCCGTAGTCGTTGGGCACCCCCGCGAACAGCAGCGGGCCGAACAGGCCGAGCAGGAGCAGCACGAGCACGATCCCGAACCCGGCCAGCAGTTTGCCGTTGCGCACCGCGAAGTAGAGCGCCTCGCGGCGCACGCCCGCCGGCTCGCGCGGGGCGACTTCCTGGATCGTCGTCATGCCTGGGCACCCGCCATTCCCGCCCTGGTACGCGGATCGACCACGACGTAGACGATGTCGATGATGAAGTTGGCGATCAGCACGCCGAGCACGATGAACAGGAACGTGCCCTGCAGCAGGAAGAAGTCCTTGTTCTGGATGGCCTTGAGAATCAGGCTGCCGAGCCCCGGATAGGCGAAGACGATCTCGGTGACCAGCGCCCCGGCCACCAGCACGCCCAGTTGGAGTGCCAGCCCGGTGATCTGGGGCAGGACGGCGTTGCGGAAGGCGTACCTGCGGATGAGCCTGGTGGGCGCGCCGAGCGCGGACAGGTAGCTGGAGTAGTCCGACTCCAGCTCATAGATGATCATGTTCCGCATGCCGATCGCCCAGCCGCCCAGCGCCACCAGGAACAGCGACAGGAACGGCAGCGTCCAGTGGTGCAGCAGGTCGAGCACGAACGTCCACGACCAGTTGGGCCGCATCGAGAAGCTGTAGCCGCCGGCCACCGGGAACCAGCCGAGCAGCACGCCGAACCCCCAGGCCAGCAGCACGGCCAGCCACATGTACGGCATCGCCGTCAGCACGTAGCCGACCGGCAGGACGGTGTTGTCGAGCAGCTTGCGGCGGGCGGCGTAGGCGCCGAACTGGTTGCCCACCACCCAGCTCAGCAGCACCGAGGGGACGATCAGCGCCAGCGTGTACGGCACCGCCTGGGTGATCACGTCGGCGACCGGCGTCGGGAAGAGCCAGATGCTGATCCCGAAGTCGCCCTGCGCCAGCGCGCCCCAGAAGTTGACGTACTGCTGCCACAGCGGCTGGTCCAGGCCGAACAGGTTGCTGTAGTAGGCCCGCATGGCCTCGACGGCCTGGGCGTTGGTGACGTTGGCCCGCGCGACCATGCTGGCGATCGGGTCGCCCGGCATGAAGCGCGGGATCATCCAGTTGACCGTGACGGCGACGAAGAAGGTCAGCCCATAAATGAGGAGTTTTCTACCGAAATAACGACGCACGTGTTTTTGTCTCCGGGAGGGGCCCTCCGCCCCGGATCCCAGTGGCGGGTCTCGGGGCGGAGGGCCGGAGGATTCGTCCGGTCAGGTCGTCACGAGCCGGAGGGCTGCAGCTGGGTGAGCGTCTCGAAACCGCCCAGTTCCAGCCAGTTGCGCCACATCACGGCACCGGTCTTGGGCGCGCCGCCCGCGGCGGACGGCCAGTTCTTCCACACGCTGGTGCTGGACTGGGCCCACAGGCCGTTGTACCAGAGCGGGATGATCGGCATGTCGTCCAGATGGATCTTCTGCAGCTCCGAGATGATCTTCTGCATGCCGGCGGTGTCGTCGGTCTTGACCTGGTCGAGCTGCTCGACCAGCTCCCAGGCCTTCTTGTTCTCGTAGCGGGCGAAGTTGACCGTGTTCTGCTGCTTCTGGATCGGCAGCTGGAACATGTACTCGTAGTAGGTGTACGGGGAGTTCGACAGCTGCCGCTCGTTGTTGATGAGCAGGTCGAAGTCGCCCTTGGCCCGCTGCTCGACCAGGGCGTTGAAGTCGGGGAAGTCGGGCGTGATCTGGATGCCCACGGTCTTGGCGCTGGCGGAGATCGACCGGGCCGACTCCATCCAGTCGGTCCAGCCGGACGGGACGATGAGGCTCAGGCTGATCTTGGAGCCGTCCTTGTTCTCGACGTACCCGTCGCCGTCGCCGTCCTTGTAGCCCGCGTCCGCCAGCAGCTTCTTGGCCTTGGCCGCGTCGAAGGTGAAGCCGGAGGATGAGACCACGTTCTGGTCCACGTACTTGTCCCACTGGGGCAGCAGGCCGGTCGGGCTGGCGGCCTTGACCAGGTTGCCGTACACGCCTTCGACGATCTTCTTGACGTCCACGGAGGCGGCCAGCGCCTTGCGGAAGGCCGGGTCGTCCATCGGCTTCTTGGTGGTGTTGGGCACCAGCCAGGCGGTGTTGGCCGAGAGCATGTAAGGGGGCTCGTTGTAGTACGTGGTCAGCCCGAAGTTGCCCTGCACCAGGTTGGCCACGCCGGGCAGGAAGTTGTTGCTGAGGTCGAGCCCCTTCTGCAGCAGCATGCCCATCGCGACCTCGTTGCTCGGGGTGGCGATGTCGACGATGTAGCGCGGCTTGGGCTCCATGCCGAGCGCCGACTTGCCCCACCAGTCGTCGCGCCGCTGCAGCACCACGCGGTCCTGGTCCTTGCTGAGGAACTTGTACGAGCCCGTGCCCACCGGGTTCTCGTTGATGCCGTCGAGCACCTCCTGCTCAGAGCGGCCCTTCCAGACGTGCTCGGGGACGATCGAGCGGCTGTAGAGCATGAAGTCCCACTGCTGGTAGTTCGCCTTGGAGAAGGTGAACTTCACCGTCTGATCGTCGGTGGCCTCGACCGACTTCAGCCAGTTCCACAGGTGGTGGTACGGGATCGTCTCCATCTTGCCGAGCTCGAAGGAGAAGGCGACGTCCTTGGCGGTGAACGGCTGGCCGTCGGACCACTTGATCCCCGGCCGGAGCTTGACCTCGTACGTGGTGTCGCCGGTCCAGGCGCCGCTCGCCGCCAGCCACGGGCTCAGCTTGGCCGCGGTGGTGTCGTAGTGGAACAGCGTCTCGTACACCAGGCCCTTCGTGCCGACGGCCGAGTCCCATTCCCTGATGGGGTTGAAGTTGGGCGGCGGCCCCCACTGCGTGCCCGTGGTGTAGAGCGTCTCGTTGCGCGGCAACTGGTCGGGGTTGGCCACGGCGCCCTGGCTCTGCGGCTGGGAGGCCGGCGGGGTCGGCGTGGATCCGCCGCCGGTGCAGGCCGCGGCGAGCAGACCCGCCGCCACGAGCGGAATCAAGATCCGAGCCCGGTTACGCATCGCTTCTCTCCTTCCTCCGCGCACGGCGCGAAGGTTCGCAGATCTGGCTAGACACCCCGATGGGACGACCTCCGCCGGGCCGACCTGGGAGCGCTCCCAAGACTGAGGCGAAAGCCGGTGAGCGATCATTTTTCGGTAGATGGATGAGGACTGAGGGATCCGCTGAACCGGATAAGTACCGCGAACGTAAATTCCACGTGACCGCGCCGTCAAGAGCCGTGACGTTTTCGAGACGTGCTCCGGCAAACGCTCTCAACGGCCGGGATCCCCTCTGTGCAGGCACGATGCGGAACGGCCCGATTGACCGGTTCAACCCTTGGCGATCTTGCCAACCACGCGAGGTAGTCCGCCGTCCTACTTCTGTCACATATGCCAGAAAGGACTCAATGGTGAGACTTGTCCCCACAGCCGTCGCCACGATCGTGGCGATGGCGACGCTCGGCACGGCGCCGGCCCAGGCCGCGGCTCCCCGGCTGAAGATCGCGAAGATCTTCTACGACTCCCCGGGGGCCGACAGCCGCTCCAACAGCTCGCTGAACGCCGAGTACGTCACCCTGCTCAACACCACCAAGCGGGCTCTCAAGCTCAAGGGGTGGAGCGTACGGGACAAGACGGGTTACACCTACACGTTCATGGCCAGCGTCGTCCTGAAGGCCAGGAAGCGGATCACCCTCCGCTCCGGCCGGGGCACGGACGCGAACGGCCCGGGCGGCCGCATCGTGCACTGGAACCGCGACCGGTACGTCTGGAACAACGACCAGGACACCGCCTACGTCCGCGATCCCAAGGGCAGGCTCGTCGACTCGTGCTCCTACAAGGCCAGCACCGGGTCCGCCTCCGTCGGCTGCTGACCGCTCGCCGCCCGCAGGGGCTCCCTGCGGGCGGCGGGCCGTGCCGGGCTGGACGACCCTGGCAGACGTCCTCCGGGCACTTTCGCAAAAGCGGTCACACCAGCCGGGTGACCTTGCCGGTGTCGAGCGAGTAATACCCGCCCACGATCTTGAGCTTCCGGTCGGCGATGCGCGAGGCGAGCAGTTTGTCGGCCTTGAGGTCGGCCACGACCTTGGTGGTGTTGATCCGGATCATCCGGTCCACGTCCCCGCGGGCCAGCTCATAGGCCGGTCGCAGGTCGGTGACGATGCGTTGCAGGTGGCCGGGAAGCTTCTCGCCCTCCTTGAGGGCGTGGGCGGCGGCGGTGACCGCGCCGCAGCGCTGGTGGCCGAGCACCACGATCGCAGGTGTGTCCAGTTCGGCGGGGCCGTACTCGATGGCGCCGGCGACGAGGGGGTCGACGGTCTGGGCGGCGCTGCGTACGGTGAGGATGTCGCCGATCCCCACGTCGAAGACGATCTCCGGGGGGACGCGGGAGTCGATGCAGGTGACGACCACCGCGTACGGTTCCTGCTTCCTGGCGACCTCCGCGCGGCGGCCGAGGTCCTGGTGGGGACGGGTGGAGGCGTCGGCGGCCCAGCGCCGGTTGCCCTCGCGCAGCTTCGCCCACGCCTCGTCCGGGGTGGCGGGCCGGCGCGCGGAGGGTTGTGCGAGGCCGCGCGCCGGCCCGCCGTCTAACAGGACCCCTCCGGCGGCCAGTCCGGTGGCGAGTAGTACCGCACGACGGCCCATGATCTTCTTAGACATGGGATCCAGTATGCAGTACACCGTATGTGCCTTGACTGCCGGGGGCCGTCCTTCTCAGGCACGGCAGGGGCCTGCCTCGTACCTGCTACTCGCACAGCGTGACGGTCTCGGCGTCGCACTTGTCGGTGCCGTCGCCGCCGTTGGCGCTGTCCAGCCCGGCGGCCCCGATCAGGACGTCGTCGCCCGCGAGCCCCGCCAGGCGGTCGTCGCCGTCCTGACCGGCTGCCAGGTCCACGGCCGTGCCGCCGACGAAGGTGTCGGAACCCGCCCCGAGCGCCACCCGCGAGCGCAGCGTGGTCCGGTTCCTGACGTCGTCGTCGCCGTCCCCGGTGCTCACCGCGATGAGGGTGACGCCGGTGGCCGGGCAGGCCGACTGGTTCTTGCTGACCGCCACGCACGGAGCGGCCGGGATCACCACGTCGCCGTCGTTCTGGACGATCAGCCGGTTCCCTGCCTGCGCGACCGAGATGCCGTCGGACGCGGCGCCCGAGACGATCTGCAGCACCCCGCCCGACACGCTCACGTTGGTGGTGGCGTGGGCCGGCCCGGCCACCGCCATCAGCGCGGCGGCCAGCGCCGCCCCCGCGGTGAGCGCGCGCACCCCGTGCCGTCGCAGGACGGTGGCTCTGGAGCGGCGCTCTGTCCCCCGTGTCGTACTCATGTATCCCCCTCTGTCGGATGACAGGCCGCCGCGATCGGCGACCGGAGACGAGTACAACGCGGAACGGGACCTGCCCTCAGTGCCGGACCGGACAGGCCGTCTGTGGCGTTTTACCTGTCCGCGGGGTGATCAGAGCCAGCCCATGCGCTGGGCCGTGCGGATGGCCTCCAGCCGGTTCTGGGCGTTGAGCTTGGTCATGGCGCTGGACAGGTAGTTGCGCACGGTGCCCTCGGTCAGGTGCAGCTCGGCCGCGATCCTGGAGATCGTGGCCCCGTCGCCGGCCAGGCGCAGCGCGTCGCGCTCGCGTTCGGTCAGCGGGCTGTCGCCGGCGGCCATCGCGGCGGCGGCCAGCTCCGCGTCCAGGTAGCGGCCGCCCGACTGGACCTTGCGGATGGCCATGGCCAGCTCCTCGGCCGAGGCGTCCTTGCCGAGGAAGCCGCTGACGCCCGCCGCCATGGCCCGGCGCAGGTAACCGGGGCGGCCCAGGCTCGTCAGGATGACGATCTTGCACTGGGAGCTGATCCGCTCGGCCGCGCTCAGCCCGTCCATGCCGGGCATCTCGATGTCGAGCACGGCCACGTCGGGCCGGTGTTCGGCGACGGCGGCCACGACCTCGTCACCCCTGCCCACCTGGGCGACGACCTCGATGCCGTCCTCCAGGTCGAGCAGGGCCGCGATGGCCCCGCGGATCAGGTGCTCGTCGTCGGCCAGCAGCACGCGTGTGGTCATGCCGGCACCGCCGCCCTGAGCCGGTAGCGGCCGTCCGCGGTGGGCTCGGCCTCCAGGGTGCCGCCCGCCGCGCGTACCCGCTGGGCCAGCCCCGCCAGGCCGTTGGGCGCGTGTTCGCCCGCGGGCCCGCTCACGCCGTCGTTCGACATCTCCAGCACCCCATCCTCGATCGTGATCGTGCAGCGTTCGGCCCTGCTGTGCTTGAGGACGTTGGTCACGCCCTCGCGGACGACGGTGGCCAGCAGCGTCCGCGTCTCCGGTGGCAGCGCGCCGGTGTCGGCGCGCACGGTGCAGCGCACGCCGGCCGCCTCCAGCACCGCCCGTACGCTGGCCAGGACCTCGTCCAGGTCGATGGCCCGGTAGTTCTGCACGGCGGCGCGCACCTCGCGCAGCGACCGCCTGGCCAGGTCGCGCACCTCGAACATCTCGGCCGCGGCCGCATCCCGGTCGGAGGCGAGCGCCCCTTCGGCCCGCTCGGTCCGCCGCGCGACGTCGGCGAGGCTCTGGCCGAGCAGGTCGTTCAGGTCGCGGGCGAAGCGCAGCCGCTCCTCCGAGACCGCCAGTCTGGCCAGCGCCTCCTCACCCTCGTGCGCCTCCGTGGTCAGGCGCCAGAGCGCCAGGTTGGCCCACACCACGGCCAGGCAGATCACCGTGAACACGGTCTGGACCAGTATCAGCAGGGAGATGATCCACCCGCCGATCCACCACACGAACAGGTTGGCCAGCACGATCGAGGCGAAGGCCACCACGATGGCCACGCGCTTGCGGACGAAGGGCGCGAGCAGCCCCAGCCAGGTGGGGATCGCCCAGATCTGCGCGAAGATGACCAGCAGCGCCACGGCGAGCACGCCGGTGACCGCCAGCACGACGGTGGGCCGCCTGCCGCCCTGCACCGCGATCCGGAACGGACGGGTGCTGAGCACGTTGAAGGCGAGCAGCACGACGACGCCGCCCAGCACCGCGAGCGGCGGCATGCCCTGCTGCCAGTTGAGGTAGAAGGCGTAGTAGCCGAACAGGGGGAAGAACAGGATGATGTCCGTGCAGTAGACGATCAGCCAGCGGACCCTGGTCAGCTTGGAGGAGTTCCTGATCCGGTCCCACGCCTTCACGCCGGCACCGCCGCGCGCAGCAGGAACTCCCCGTCCTTGGTCGGCTCGGCGGAGAACGAGCCGCCGGCCGTGACCAGCCGCTCGGACAGGCCGCGCAGGCCGTTGCCGGGCGTGGCGGGTGCGGCGGGCCGCTCCCCCACCCCGTCGTTGACCATTTCGAGCACGCCCCCGTCGATCCTGATCGCGCACCGGGTGGCCGCGCTGTGCTTGAGGACGTTCGTGCCGCCCTCACGCACCGCCCAGGCCAGCAGCGTCCTGGCGTCCGGCGACAGGTCGTCGAGCCGGGTCTCGATCACGCAGCTCGCGCCCGCAGCCTCCAGCGCGGTGCGTACGCCCGCGAGCTCCTCCTCCAGGTCGAGCGCCCGGTAGTCGTGCACCGCCTGCTGCACCTCGAACAGCGACTTGCCTGCCAGCCGGCGCACCATGGCCATTTCAGCCGCGGCACGGTCGACATCCTCGGCGGCGTCCTTGGTGGCGAGCTTGGCGGCCAGTTCGCTCTTCAGCGTGATGACCGACAGGCTGCGGCCGAGCAGGTCGTGCAGGTCGCGGGCGAAGCGCAGCCGCTCTTCCGCTACGGCCAGCCGGGCCCTGGCCTCCCTGCTCTTGTGCGCGTCCCTGATCACCCACCAGAGCCAGCGCCACACCAGCATGCCCAGGACCATGATCGTGCAGTTGAAGGCCGCGACGGCCAGCAGGCCCGGCCACGTCTGCCAGTCCTGCGCGACGTAGGAGGACAGGAGCAGGACCACGGTCACCGCGAGCAGCACCGTCGGCCACGGCCGCAGATAGAGCGAGGCCAGCGCCACCCACAGCAGGGCCGCGTCCACCCACGTCGTCGTCATGTCGCTCGTGTGCGGCAGCACCGGCACCAGGGCGGCCGCGCAGGCCCCGCTGACCAGCAGCAGCGCCGACGGCCTCGGCCGGTGTTCGAAGGCCCGCCGCATCAGCACGGGGAAGATGCCGAAGGCGCCCATCAGCAGGAGGACGGCGAACACCGCCCTGAGCGGCGCCAGCCGTCCCTGGACCGTCATCACGACGCTCCAGGACGTGTACATGAGGAAGACCAACGCCATCGAGGCGTCCATCCAGTACAGCAGGAGCTTCTTCGCGGTCTCAGGACGTGTCGCCATCACGCCCTCCCCCGCCGCCTGAATCCTTCCCGGTCAGCGGAATCCTACCTATAGGACGAGGTACGCCAAAGAATGCGGGAAACGTCCGGCTCAGGGGTGACCCCGCGCAACGACAGCCAGGCCAGCCCGTGGTGGGCGGCGTAGGCGGCCAGCTTGCGGGCGTCGAGTTCGCTCAGGTCGTCCCGGCCCGCCAGCACCGGCGTCAGCGCGATGCGCCGCCATGCCTCGCCGGGCTCCGCCAGGCCCTGGGCCCGCGCGATCTGCTCTTCGGCCGCCCGAACGGCGGTGGCCACCCGGCCCAGGCGGGCGCCCCGTGTGGTGCGCGGCTCGATGGGGGCCAGCAGGTTGACGGTGGCGACCTCCGCGCCTGCCTGGCGGGTGGCGCGCAACATGGCCACGTCGCCGGGGGTGAGCCCGTCGTGCCGCAGCGGCAGCGTGAAGCTGACCCGGAGCCGCCGTTCGCGCTGCACGGCCTGGATGGCGCGGGCCCGGCGCAGCACGGCGGCCCTGTCGGCGCTGTCGCGGACCTCGAAGGCGAGCTCGGCGGCGTCGAAGGCCCCGACCACCCGGCGGTAGGCGGCGCTCAGGCCACCAGGCCTGGTGCAGGTGGCGGCCAGTTCGCGGCCTGCCGGGCCGCCGAGCACGGGGGCCGCGTCGCCGCCCATGGCTCTGAGCCTGGCGAGCCGGCCCGCCATCGGGCTCCTGCGGGGGCCGGCCTGGCCGCTCCACCTGGGCGAGCAGCCGTCGCCGCCGGCGACGAGGTGGCCGAGCGCGTACCGGCGGACCCCGGTGCGGCGGGACTCGGCGGGCAGGTCGATGCCCGGCTGCCTGGCCAGGTCCACAAAGCCGACGAACCCGACAAACCCTGCGGGCGGCTCGCCGGCCTGGTCCGGTAAGGGCGCGGGCGTGGCGGGCGGGCGCGCGGCGGGCGGGCGTGACGGGGAGACGGCGCCCGCCGGGAGCATCCTGATCGCCACGGCGGTGGCGGTGGCGAGCAGAAGGGCTCCGAGCAGGGCGAGCGGGCGCGGGAGCGTGCCCGGCTCCCTCTTGTGCCGAGACATGTGGCCACCCCAGGTGGTCGATCGGCTACGGAACGGCGCTGGCGGGTGGAACGCTAGCAACCCCGCGCGGCGGCGCGCGGGCCTTTTCCGGTACGCGTCCGTTGTGTGCGGATAATGTGCACATGAAGTTGCGGATCTTCACCGAACCTCAGCAGGGCTCCACGTACGACGACCTGCTGTCCGTCGCCCAGGCCACCGAACGGCTGGGTTTCGACGCTTTCTTCCGTTCTGACCACTATTCGCGCATCAACCCCGGCGACCCGGGCGCCGGCTCGTCCGACGCCTGGATCACCCTGGCCGGCCTGGCCCGCGAGACGTCCAGGATCCGCCTGGGCACGCTGGTGACACCGGCCACGTTCCGGCTGCCGGGGCCGCTGGCGATCAGCGTGGCCGGGGTGGACCAGATGAGCGGTGGCCGGGTGGAGCTGGGTCTCGGCACCGGCTGGTTCGACGCCGAGCACGCGGCGTACGGCATCCCGTTCCCGCCGGTGGGCGAGCGGTTCGCCCGGTTCGAGGAGCAGCTGGAGATCATCACCGGCCTGTGGACGGCGGAGAAGGACTACTCCTTCGAGGGCAGCTACTACCGGCTGGCCGACTCGCCCGCGCTGCCCAAGCCGGTGCAGTCGCCGCGCCCGCCGATCATCATCGGGGGCTTCGGGACCAAGCGCACGCCCCGGCTGGCGGCCACGTACGCGGACGAGTACAACCTGCCGTTCCACACCCTGGCCGACACCGGCGCGGCCTTCGACCGGGTGCGCGCGGCGTGCGAGCAGACCGGGCGCACGCTGACACTGTCGGTGGCGCAGACCACCGTGGTCGGGGCCGACGAGGCCGAGATCGAGCGGCGCGCCGCCGCCATCGGCGAGGACGCGGGACGGCTGCGCGAGAACGGCCTGGCGGGCACCCCAGCCGAGGTCGTGGAGAAGATCGGGAAGTTCGCCGAGCTGGGGGCGGACCGGTTCTACCTGCAGATCCTCGATCTGCAGGACCTGGAGCACCTGGAGCTGATCGCCGCCGAGGTGCTGCCGCACGTGGAGTAATCGATTGGACACTTCGCGGCGTTACGGCAGACTTGGCCCGTGCTGCTGACGATATCGACCACTGGCTCGACCCCTGGCAGGCCCGCGACCGATCTTGGTTTCCTCCTGCACAAGCATCCTGAGCGCGTGCAGGAGTTCGGGCACTCATTCGGCACGGCCACGGTGTTCTATCCCGAGGCGGGCGACGAGCGCTGCACGGCCGCGCTCCTGCTGGAGGTCGACCCGATCGCGCTGGTCAGGTCACGCGGCAAGAACTCGCCCGACTTCACCCTGTCGCAGTACGTCAACGACCGGCCCTACGCGGCCTCCTCGCTGCTGTCCGTGGCGCTGGCCGACGTCTTCAGGACGGCTCGGGCGGGCCGCTGCAAGGCCCGGCCCGAGCTGCCCGGCCGGCCGCTGCCGCTGGAGCTGCGCCTGCCCGCGCTGCCCTGCCGGGGCGGCCCCGAGCTGGCGCGGCGGCTGTTCGAGCCGCTCGGCTGGGAGGTGGACGCCCGGCCGGCGCCGCTGGACGAGGGCTTCCCCGAATGGGGCGACTCCCGCTATGTCGGGCTGACCCTGCGCGGCACCGCACTCCTGTCCGACGCGCTCAACCACCTGTACGTGCTGCTGCCGGTCCTCGACGACGCCAAGCACTACTGGATCGCGCAGGACGAGGTCGACAAGCTCATCAGGGCGGGCGAGGGCTGGCTGCACGGCCATCCGGAGCGCGGCCTGATCTCCCGGCGCTACCTCGGCCGGCGCTGGGCCCTGGCGCGTACGGCGCTGTCGCGGCTGGCGGAGCTGGGCGACGAGGTGGAGGAGGAACTGGAGCCCGCGGTCGAGGAGGACGCCCCGGCCGAGACCACCGCCTCCGACGAGGCGGCCGCCGCCGAAGCCGAGGCCGCCGCCTCCGAAGCAGCCACCTCCGGCGAAGCCGCCTCCAGGGAAGCCGGGGCCGCCGTATCGGAAGCCGAGACCGCCTCCGTACCGGAAGGTGAGGCCGCAGCGGGCCCGGGGGCCAAACCGAAGCCGCTCAACCTCAAGCGGCGCGAGGCCGTGCTGGCCAAGCTGGAGGAGCTCGGCGCGTCCAGCGTGATCGACCTCGGCTGCGGCCAGGGCGAGCTGGTCGGCGCGCTGCTGTCCCGGCCCAGGTTCACGAAGGTCGGCGGCATGGACGTCTCGCCGATGGCGCTCACCATCGCCGCCCGCAAGCTGCGCCTGGAACGCATGCCCGACGCCAAGCGCGCCCGGCTCACCCTGTTCCAGGGCGCGCTCACCTACACCGACAAGCGGATGACCGGCTACGACGCCGCCGTCCTGATGGAGGTGATCGAGCACGTCGACCCGCCGCGCCTGCCCGCGCTCGAACGAGTCGTGTTCGGCCACGCCAAGCCCCTCCACGTGCTCGTCACCACCCCCAACATCGAGCACAACGTCCGCTACGAGTTCCTGACCGGCCTGCGTCACCCCGACCACCGCTTCGAGTGGACCAGGGCCGAGTTCGCCGCCTGGGCCGCCCGGGTCGCGGACCGCTACGGCTACCAGGTCGCCTTCGAACCGGTCGGCGACGACGACCCCGAAGTCGGCCCGCCCACCCAGATGGGAGTGTTCACCCGTGATCAGCGTTCCTGAGCTCTCCCTCGTGGTGCTCGTCGGTGTCTCCGGCAGCGGCAAGTCCACGTTCGCGAGCAAGCACTTCAAGCCCACCCAGGTCATCTCCTCCGACTACTGCCGCGGCCTGGTCTCCGACGACGTCAACGACCAGTCGGCCACCCCGGCGGCCTTCGACCTGCTGCACCACATCGTCGGCGTGCGCCTGGCCAGGGGCCTGTTCACGGTGGTCGACGCGACCAACGTCCAATACCAGGCCCGCAGGAGCCTGATCGACCTGGCCAAGCGCCACGACGTGCTGGCCGACGCGATCGTCCTCGACGTGCCCGAGGAGCTGGCGATCGAGCGCAACGCCGGCCGGCCGGAGCGCGACTTCGGCGCCGGCGTGGTGATCCGGCAGCGCAAGGACCTGCGCCGCTCGCTCGGCAAGATCCAGCGGGACGGGTTCCGCCGGGTGCACATGCTGCGGGGCACCGAGGAGATCGACCAGGCCGTGATCACGTACGAGAAGGCGTGGTCCGACCGGACGGAGCTGACCGGCCCGTTCGACATCATCGGCGACGTGCACGGCTGCCGCTCGGAGCTGGAGACGCTGCTGCGCGAGCTGGGCTGGCGCTTCGACGGGCCGCTGCCGCGCCATCCCGAGGGCCGCACGGCCGTGTTCGTCGGCGACCTGGTGGACCGGGGCCCCGACACGCCGGGCGTGCTGCGCCTGGTCATGGACCTGGTCGAGGCCGGCACCGCGATCTGCGTGTCGGGCAACCACGAGCAGAAGCTGGTGCGCGCACTCAACGGCCGCAAGGTCACCGTCGCGCACGGCTTGCAGGAGTCGCTCGACCAGCTCGCCGCGCAGCCGCCCGAGTTCGTGGAGCGGGCCAGGACGTTCATGGACGGCCTGCTCAGCCACTACCGGCTCGACGGCGGCCGGCTGGTGGTCGCGCACGCCGGCCTGAAGGAGGCCTACCACGGCCGCGCCTCCGGCCGGGTGCGCTCGTTCGCCCTGTACGGCGACACGACCGGCGAGACCGACGAGTACGGCCTGCCGGTGCGCTACCCGTGGGCCGACGAATACCGGGGCCGGGCCATGGTCGTCTACGGCCACACGCCCACGACCAGGCCGGAGTGGGTCAACAACACGATCTGCCTCGACACCGGCGCCGTGTTCGGCGGCCATCTGACCGCGCTGCGCTACCCGGAGCGCGAGATCGTCCAGGTTCCGGCGGAGAAGGTGTGGTACGCGCCGGCCAAGCCGCTCGGCGACGCGGCCCGCGACCCCGGCATGCTCGACATCGACGACGTGATCGGCACCCGGCACGTGGAGACGCGCTTCGCCACCACGGTCAAGGTCAGGGAGGAGAACTCCGCCGCCGCGCTGGAAGTCATGAGCCGCTTCGCGGTCGACCCGCGCTGGCTGGTCTACCTGCCGCCGACCATGGCCCCGCCGGAGACCTCCCGGCTCGACGGCTACCTGGAGCACCCGCACGAGGCGTTCGAGGAGTTCGCCGGCGCCGGGGTGGGCGAGGTCGTGTGCGAGGAGAAGCACATGGGCTCGCGGGCCGTGGCCGTGCTGTGCCGCACTCCCGAGGTGGCCCAGGCCAGGTTCGGGGTGGGCGACGGGAGCGCGGGCGCCCTCTACACCCGTACCGGGCGGCCGTTCTTCGCCGACACCGGACCGCTGATCGACCGGCTGCGTGAGGCGTGCGAGCCGCTCTGGGCTGAGCTGGGCTCCGACTGGGTGGTGCTCGACTGCGAACTGCTGCCCTGGTCGGCGAAGGCGGGCGAGCTGATCAGGTCACAGTACGCCTCCGTCGGGGCGGCGGCCCGCGCCGCGCTGCCCGAGGCGGTCGCGGCGCTGGAGGCGGCGGCCGGGCGCGGCCTGGGTGTGAGCGAGCTGCTCGACCGCACCCGGCGCCGTACCGGCAACGCTGCCCTGTTCCGCGACGCCTACGCGCGTTACTGCTGGCCGGTCGACGGCCTGGAGGGGATCAAGGTGGCGCCGTTCCAGATCCTGGCCTGCGAGGGGCGGGCCACGGCGCTGGAGCCGCACGCCTGGCACCTGTCCACGCTGGCGCTGCTCGACTCGCCGCTGATCACCACGACCCGGCACGTCTTCGTCACCCTCGGCTCCCCCGAGTCGCGGGCCGAGGCGACCGCCTGGTGGGAGGAGCTGACGGCGGCCGGCGGGGAGGGCATGGTGGTCAAACCCGCCGTGCCCACGCCCGGCCGGGTGCAGCCGGGGGTGAAGGTGCGCGGGCGCGAATACCTGCGCATCATCTACGGCCCCGACTACACCGAGTCGCTCGACGTGCTGCGCCGGCGTTTCCTCGGCAAGAAGCGCTCCCTGGCGCTGCGCGAGTACGCGCTCGGCCTGGAGGCGCTGTCGCGGCTGGCCGACGGCGAGGCGGGCTGGCGGGTGCACGAGCCGGTCTTCGCCGTGCTGGCGCTGGAATCGGAGCCGGTCGACCCGCGCCTGTGATGCGAATACGAGGGTGATCGCAGGGTAGTTCCCCGACCATTCAGGGGAAGGACCGGCATGGCTACTCAGTACACCCATAACGAGCATCTCGGTCATGTCGTGTTCATCACGGCGGCGGCCGCGATCGGCGGGTTCCTGTTCGGCTACGACAGCTCCGTCATCAACGGTGCGGTGGTCGGGATCCAGCAGCACTTCCGGGTGGGCGCGGTCGAGATCGGGTTCGTGGTGGCCATCGCGCTGCTGGGCTCGGCCCTGGGCGCCTGGGCCGGCGGCGGGCTGGCCGACCGGTGGGGGCGTACGCGCTCGATGCAGATGGCGGCGATCCTGTTCGCGATCAGCTCGATCGGCCAGATGTTGCCGTTCGCGGTCTGGGACCTGGCGTTCTGGCGGGTGGTCGCGGGCTTCGCGATCGGTATGGCGTCGGTGCTCGGGCCCGCGTACATCGCCGAGGTGGCCCCGCCCGCCTACCGGGGGCGGCTGGGATCGTTCCAGCAGCTCGCCATCGTGCTCGGGATCGCGGTGTCGCAGCTGGTCAACTACGTGATCGCGCAGCTGGCCGGGGGCAAGGTCAACAACGTGCTGCTCGGTCTTGAGGCCTGGCAGTGGATGCTGGGCGCCTGCGTCGTACCGGCCCTGCTGTATCTGCTGTTCGCCCTGAACATCCCCGAGTCGCCGCGCTACCTGATCATGGCGGGCCGCACCCAGCAGGCGCGCCAGGTGCTGGCCGAGGTCGAGGGCGACGACGTGGACCTCGACTCCCGCATCTCGGAGATCCAGAACGTGCTGCGCACCGAACGGGTCCCCGGGCTGAAGGACCTGCGCGGCAGCGCGCTGGGGCTGCTGCCGATCGTGTGGATCGGCATCGTGCTCTCGGCCTTCCAGCAGTTCGTCGGCATCAACGTGATCTTCTACTACTCGTCCGTGCTGTGGCAGTCGGTCGGCATCAACCAGAGCGACTCGCTGCTGATCAGCTTCTCCAGCTCGATCATCAACATCATCGGCACGTTCATCGCGATCTCGCTGGTCGACCGGATCGGACGCAAGCCGCTGCTCATGATCGGCTCGGCCGGCATGGCGATCTCGCTGGCCACTGCGGCGTGGGCGTTCAGCTTCGCCGGGGGCGCGGGCGAACCGGTCACCCTTCCCGCCGTGCAGGGCGCCGTCGCCCTCATCGCCGCGAACCTGTTCGTGCTGTTCTTCGCGCTGTCGTGGGGCGTGGTGGTCTGGGTGCTGCTCGGCGAGATGTTCCCCAACCGCATCCGCGCCGCCGCCCTGGGCGTCGCGGCGGCGGCCCAGTGGATCGCCAACTGGCTGATCACCGTGTCGTTCCCGGCCATGTCGGAGTGGAATCTGCCGCTGACGTACGCCATCTACGCCCTGTTCGCCCTGCTGTCGTTCCTCTTCGTGACCAAGTGGGTCAGGGAGACCAAGGGCCGCAAACTCGAAGACATGGGCTAGTCTCCGGCACGTGCTCGACGACGTTCTCGGCCCCTCGCTCGACGTGCTGTTCTGCGGCATCAACCCCGGCCTGATGTCCGAGGCCACCGGCCGCCACTTCGCGCGGCCGGGCAACCGCTTCTGGCCGGCGCTGCACCTGTCCGGTTTCACGCCGCGCCTGCTGGCTCCGTCGGAGCAGCACCTGCTGCCCTCGTACGGGCTGGGCATCACCAACATCGTGCCCCGGGCCAGCGCCAAGGCGTCGGAGCTGACCAGGGATGAGCTGGCGCGGGGCGGGGCCGAGCTGGCCGTGAAGGTGGCCCAGGTGGGCCCCAAGGTGCTGGCCGTGCTCGGCATCTCGGCCTACCGTACGGCCTTCGCCCGCCCCAAGTCGGTCATCGGGCCGCAGGACGAGCTGGTCGGCGGGGTCCGGGTGTGGGTGCTGCCGAACCCGAGCGGCCTCAACGCCCACTGGACGGTCGCCACGATCGCCGGGGAGATGGCCCGCCTGCGCGCATCTCTGTGACCATGGTTCCGCCTGCCACGTGACGGCGCTTAAGTGACGGCGCTCAGGTGACGGCGCTCAGGTGACGGCGGCGCTGCGTGTGGCAGCGCCTTTCGTGACGGCGCGGGCTCGCCGGCGAGGGTCAGGGTGAGGGTGCTGCTTGGTTCCGGCGGGTTGTGCGCCCGCCGGGCCCTGTCCGCGCTCGCCGGTGAGCCCGGCCGTCCGCGCGCGTCCACATCGAGGACGGGCGCGGCGTGCGTCCCCTGTGCGTCAGCGTGCGGCGAAGTCCTGGGTCCAGTAGATCTTGCCCTTGGAGTCCTTCACCGCGCCGACGCCGATGAGGTTGTACTTGCAGTTCATGATGTTCGCCTTGTGGCCGGAGCTGTTCATCCAGGCCTGGACGACCAAGGCGGGGCTCGTCTGTCCTGCGGCGATGTTCTCGGCCCAGCCGGAGCCGCCGGTGAAGCCGGCGCCCTTGATGCGGTCGAGGAAGCTGCGCCCGTCCTGCGAGGTGTGGCTGAAGTAGTTCTTGGCCGCCATGTCGGCGGAGTGCCCGTGAGCCGCCTCGCGCAGCTGCGGGTCGTGCTTGAGAGCCGAGCAGCCGCCCTTGGCGCGCTCGGCGTTGGTCAGCCTGACGACCTCGTTCTCCTCGGCCGAACCCACGCCGCCGGACGCCGGAGGCGGGGTGGTGGGGGTGCGGGTGGGCGTGGGGGTGACCGTGCGGGTCGGCGTGGGGACCGGTGTCCCGGGCGACGTCGCGCTCGGGGAGGGCGTCGGAACGCCGCTGCCCGGGGTGCAGGCCAGCCTGACGGCCCGCGACTTGACGGTGCGCCCGCGGTAGTCGGTCGCGGTCGCGTAGTAGGTGCCGGGGACGCAGGGCAGCGCCAGCGTGAGCCGGCCCTTCCTGGTGGCGCCGCTCTTGACGACCCGGTCGGGACCGGGGACGGCCCGCTGGATGCGAATGCGCAGCAGCGCCGGGGTGAAACAGCCACGGCGGGCGGCCGACGTCTGGATCTTCAAGGTGTCGCTGACGCTCGGCTTGAGCACGCTGACGCGACACCGCGCCGCCTCCGTCGTCGCGGCGGCCTCGGCCGCGCTCACGGGTGCGGCGATCGCGGCCAGGCTGACGGCTGCGGCGAGTACCCCAAGGGGTCTACGCATAGGGGTCTTCCTCCAGTTGCGGTAGACGCTGGATGGCACCGCATTCTGTCGGGACCGATACTGATTTGTCATCAAAACTGGGACATTTTCCTAAAGCGGAAGTAAACCCGAGTGACGACTGAGGCGTCTGCGCAGTCCACAGGGTGTGGACCGGAACCCCGGCGGGCACGCGTGAAACGGCCCCCGCACCACAGGTGCGGGGGCCGGGGTCACGGCGCGATCACGTGAGCCGAATCACTCGCGGTCGAGCAGCGCCACGCACTCCACGTGATGGGTCATCGGGAAGGCGTCGAAGGCCCGCAGATCGGACAGCGCGTACCCGCGCTCGCCCAGCCAGGCCAGGTCGCGGGCCAGCGTGGCCGGGTCGCAGGAGACGTACACGATGCGCAGGGCCTCCAGCGAGGCGATCCGGTCGACCACGTCGCGGCCCAGCCCGGCCCTGGGCGGGTCGACCACGACGAGGTCGGCCCGTTCGATCTGGAAGCGGTCGAGCGCCTCCTCCACGCGCCCTCGCTCGATCTTGGCCTGCGGCAGGTCGCGCAGGTTGGCGCGGGCGTCGCGGACGGCCGCGGCCTCCGACTCCAGCCCGAACACCGCCCCCTCGGGCCCCACGGCCTCGGCCAGCCCGGCCGCGAACAGCCCGACCCCGCAGTAGAGGTCGAGCGCCCACTCCCCCGGCTCCGGCGCCGCGTACGCCAGCACCGCGTCCAGCAGCGTCTCCGCGGCCCCTGGATGCACCTGCCAGAAGCCGCTGCCCGCGACCCGGAACTCCCGGTCGCCCACCTGCTCGTGCAGCACCCCCGAGCCGCGCCGGGGCACCGTGCGGCCCTTGCCCTGGTCGAGCAGGATCGAGGCGGGCGCCTCCAGGTCGGGCACGGTCACGCTGCGCCGGGGCCTGGGCGCGACCACCACGGCCCGGTCGCCGCCCGAGGAGGCGATGACCTCGACCCCGGCGGCCCCCGGCCACAGGTGCTCCTCCACGCCGACCGCCTCCACCTCGGGGTGGGCGATCAGGCAGGCGTCGACGACCTCGATATCGTGCGAACGGTGCCGGCGGAAGCCCAGCTCACCCCCCGGCGTGGCGGCGAACTGTACCCGCGTGCGCCAGCCGAGCCCGTCCTTCGCGCCCGGCACCTCCTCGACCACGACCTCGCGCTCGATGCCCGCCAGCCGATGCAACTGCTCGGCCACGACCTGCGCCTTCAGCCGCCGCTGTGCCTCGGGCGTGGCGTGCTGCCAGTCGCAGCCGCCGCAGCGCCCCGGCCCCGCGTACGGGCACGGCGGCACCACCCGGTCGGGCGATGCCTCCAGGATCTCCACGGCGTCGGCCCGCAGGAAGCGGGTGGTCTCCTCGGTCACCTCGGCGATCACCCGCTCGCCCGGCAGGGCATGCCGGACGAACACCACCCGCCCTTCGTGGCGCGCCACACACCAGCCGCCGTGGGCGACCGGACCTACCGTCAGCTCGAGAGATGCCTGTTCCACACCCGACACCCTAGCGTCCACCCGCTATGACCACTTATCCGACTTGGTCCACTACTCTAGGTGACCGTGGACAGGTCGAGGGTGGTGCGACGGCGGCTCGGCTTCGGCGGCACGCTGCTGGCCACGCTGTTCGCCTGCGCCTCGCTGACGCCGTCGCTGCTGCCGCGCACCTGGCTCTACCAGGGCGTGATGGGGGCGGTGACCGGCATCCTCGGTTACGCGGCCGGCGCCGGGCTGGGGGCCCTCGGGCGGGCCGTGATCCCGTACCGGCCGCCGGAGCGGTGGCGGCGGATCGCCTGGCAGGTCCTGCTCGGCGTGTGCGCGGGGCTGATCGTGGTGTCGCTGTCGTACAGCCTGGACTGGCAGCGCGACCTGCGGGCGCTCATGGGCATGGACACGGAGATCGCCTGGTTCCCGCCGCTGATCCTGGGCGTGACGCTGGCGCTGTTCGCGGCGGCCCTGCTGACCGCCCGCCTGGTCCGGCTGGGCGGGCGGCGGCTGAACGCCTGGCTCGACCGGTACGTCCCCGTCTACGTCGGCCACGCCATCGGCGTGCTCGTCATCGGCCTGCTGGTGGCGGTCGTGGCCAACGACGTGCTGTTCAACGGGTTCGTGGCCAGGATGAGCGACATCTCGTCCGTGGCCAACGAGGGCACCCATCCCGGCGTGCGCAGGCCCGTGTCGGCGTACGTGTCGGGCGGGCCTGGCTCGCTCGTCACCTGGGAGTCGCTCGGCAGGGAGGGCCGCCGCTTCACCGGCACCGCCGCGACCCCGGCCCGGCTCACCGCCTTCTCGGGACGGCCGGCCACCGAGCCCATCAGGGTTTACATCGGACTTGACAGCACCACGTCGCCGCGGTCCCAGGCGGCGCTCGCGGTACGCGAACTGGAACGCACAGGAGCCTTCGACCGACCGGTGCTGGCCGTGCTGGGTACCACCGGGACCGGCTGGGTGGACCCGCGCATCGCCGACACCCTGGAGTACCTGTACGACGGGCGCTCGGCCATGGTCGCGCTGCAGTACTCCTACCTGCCGAGCTGGGTGTCGTTCCTGGTCGACCGGGACAAGGCGGCGGCTTCAGGGCGGGCGCTGTTCGAGGCCGTACGCGAGCGGTGGGCCCGGCTGCCCGCCGGGTCGCGGCCGAAGCTGGTGCTGTCGGGCGAGAGCCTGGGGTCGTACCAGATGGAGAAGTCCTTCCGCGACCTGCGCGACCTCGTGGCCAGAGCGGACGGCGCGGTGTTCGTGGGCCCGCCGAACGCCAACCCCATCTGGAGCCACCTCACCGCCGCCCGCGACCCCGGCAGCCCCGTCTGGCGGCCCGTCTACCAGCGCGGCAGGACAGCCAGGTTCGCCCAGTATCCGGTGGATCTGTCCAGGCCGGGCACACCCTGGCCACCGCCGCGCGTGGTCTATCTGCAGAACGCCTCCGACCCCGTGGTGTGGTGGTCGCCGCGGCTCATCTACCGCAGGCCGGCCTGGCTGGAGGGCCCGCGGGGGCCGGGCGTGAACCCGCAGATGAACTGGTTCCCGCTGGTCACGTTCTGGCAGGTGCTGGTGGACATGGCGGTGGCGCTCGACGTGCCGCCAGGGCACGGCCACCGCTACGGCGCCAACATCGTGGACGGCTGGGCCGCCGTCGCCGCGCCGCCGGACTGGAACGCCGGCGACACGCGGCGCCTGCGCGCGTTGATCAGCGCGAGGTGATCTGACCGTCGTCCTTGACAGTCCGGTGCCACGGACGGCGCACGGCCCCGGGCGCGAACGGCTCGGGCCGGCCGAGCAGCCGGTCGGAGGAGTGCAGCTGCCACGGCACGCTGGTCACCATGACCCCCGGTTTGAACAGCAGCCGCGCCTTCAGGCGCAGCGCGCTCTGGTTGTGCAGCAGGTGCTCCCACCAGTGGCCGACCACGTACTCGGGGATGAAGACGGTCACCACGTCGCGCGGCGAGCGCCTGCGCAGGGTCTTGACGTAGTCGATGATCGGCTGCGTGATCTCGCGGTAGGGGGAGTCGAGCATCTTGAGCGGCACCGGGATGCCGCGCCGCTCCCACTCCTCCTGCAGCTTGCGGGCCTCCTCGCCCTCGACGCCGACGGTGATCGCCTCCAGCGTGGAGGGCCGGGTGGCTCGGGCGTACGCGATCGCGCGCATGGTCGGCTTGTGGATCTTCGAGACCAGCACGATCGCGTGGTTGCGCGCGGGCAGCATGGCCGGCTCGTAGTCCTCGGTGAGCTCCAGCTCGGCCGCCACGTTGTCGTAGTGACGCCTGATGCCCTTCATCATGAGGAACAGGATCGGCATGGCGATCACCACGATCCACGCGCCGACCAGGAACTTCGTCAGCAGCACGACGATCAGCACCAGCCCCGTCATCACGCCGCCGAAGAAGTTGATCACGCGCGAGCGGTGCATCTGGTGCCGCGCCTTGGGATCGGTCTCGGTCTTCAGGTGGCGGGTCCAGTGGATGACCATGCCGGTCTGACTGAGTGTGAAGGAGACGAAGACGCCGACGATGTAGAGGTTCAGCAGGCGGCTGACGTCGGCGTCGAACCCCCACAGCAGCAGGCAGGCCGCCGCGGCCAGGATGATGATGCCGTTGGAGAAGGCCAGCCGGTCGCCGCGCGTGTGCAGCTGGCGTGGCAGGTAGCGGTCCTGGGCCAGGATCGAGCCGAGCACGGGGAAGCCGTTGAAGGCGGTGTTGGCGGCCAGGAAGAGGATCAGCGCCGTCACCGCCGAGATGAACACGAACGGCAGCGAGCCGCCCCCGAACACCGCGTCGGCCACCTGGGAGATGATCGGCTGCTGGTAGTAGCCGGGCCCGACGGGCGTGCCGTCCGGCCGCAGCAGGTCCTCGGCGACCACGGACGGCTCGGCCACCTTCACCCCCGAGGCCAGGCCGAGCGCGATGATGCCGCCGAACATGGTGATCGCGACCAGGCCCATCATGAGCAGCGTGGTGGCGGCGTTCTTGCTCTTGGGCTTCCTGAACGCGGGCACGCCGTTGCTGATGGCCTCGACCCCGGTCAGCGCGGCGCAGCCGGAGGAGAACGCCCGCAGCACCAGGAAGGCCGCGGCGAAGGCGGTCAGGTTGGTCTGCTCGGGCGCGATGCTGAAGTGGGCGCTCGGCGCCCGGATCTCCTCCCCCAGCACCAGTAGCCGGAAGCCGCCCCAGGCGATGAGGAACAGCACGGAGAACATGAACGCGTATGTGGGGATGGCGAAGGCGGCGCCGGACTCGCGGATGCCGCGCAGGTTCACCACGGTGAGCAGGACGACGATGGCGATGGCGACGGCCGGCTTGTGCTGGCCCACGAACGGGATCGTGGCGCCCACGTAGTCGACGCCGTTGGCCACCGACACCGCGACGGTCAGCACGTAGTCGACCATCAGGGCGCTGGCGACGGTGAGCCCGGCGTTCTTGCCGAGGTTGGTGGTGGCGACCTCGTAGTCGCCGCCGCCGCTGGGGTAGGCGTGCACGTTCTGCCGGTACGACGCCACCACGGTGAGCATCACGACCACGACGGCGACCGCGACCCAGGTGCTGAAGGCGTAGAAGGAGACGCCGGCGAGCGACAGGATGACGAGAATCTCCTGCGGCGCGTAGGCCACGGAGGAGAGCGCGTCACTGGCGAAGACCGGCAGGGCGATCCGTTTGGGGAGGAGTTGCTCGTGGAGCTGCCCGCTGCGCAGGGCGCGCCCCACGAGCAAGCGTTTGACAAGATCTGTTACCTTCGCCACGTAACCAGATGCTAGCCCCACGCCGACGACCTAAACGAGGCGCTCCCCCATCGGTCCATACTGGTGTCGAGCAACCGGCCGACCGCGGAAGTGCGGGGGGAAATGCATATAGTGATCATGGGGTGTGGCCGGGTCGGATCGACCCTCGCCCACATCCTCGAAGACAGCGGACATTCCGTCGCCATCATCGACCGTGACCCGCAGGCGTTCCGCCGCCTGCGCGCCGGCTTCCGGGGTCGGCGGGTGACCGGCGTGGGCTTCGATCGCGACGTGCTCACCGAGGCCGGCATCGAGTCCGCCACCGCCTACGTCGCGGTCTCCAGCGGAGACAACTCCAACATCATCTCCGCCCGGGTGGCCCGCGAGACGTTCGGCGTCGACAACGTGGTGGCCCGCATCTACGACCCCCGCAGGGCCGAGGTCTACCAGCGGCTGGGCATCCCCACCGTGGCCACCGTGCGCTGGACCGCCGACCAGATCATGCGCCGCATCCTGCCCGAGGGCGCCGAACCGCTCTGGCGCGACCCCTCCGGCACCGTCGTGCTCGCCGAGGTCACCGTCCACCCGTCCTGGATCGGCACCCGCGTCCACGACCTCGAAGCCGCCGCCAGGGCGCGCGTCGCCTTCATCAACCGTATCGGCGAGGCCGTGACCATCGCGGACGACACCGTGGTGCAGGAGGGCGACGTGCTGCACGTCATCGCCGCAGAGAGCGACATGGATCGGATCAACAAGGTGCTCGCCGCGGCACCGGAAGAGGACCACTGATGCGCGTCGCCATCGCCGGAGCAGGCGCCGTGGGCCGCTCCATCGCGGCCGAGCTCCTGGAGAACGGCCACCAGGTCCTGCTCATCGACGTCGACCCCCGAGCCATCAAGATCGACAGTGTGCCGCGCGCCGAGTGGCTGCTGGCCGACGCCTGCGAGATCGCCTCGCTCGACGAGGCCGGCCTGAACAACTGCCACGTCGTCGTCGCCTCCTCCGGCGACGACAAGGTCAACCTGGTCGTCTCCCTGCTGGCCAAGACCGAATACGGCGTGCCGCGCGTGGTCGCCAGGATCAACCACCCCAACAACGAGTGGCTGTTCAACGAGTCGTGGGGCGTCGACGTCGCCGTCTCCACGCCGCGCCTGCTGAGCGCGCTGGTCGAGGAGGCGGTGAGCGTCGGCGACCTGGTCCGGCTGATGACCTTCCGCCAGGGCCAGGCGAACCTGGTGGAACTGACCCTGGCGGACGACGCGCCGGTGGTGGGGCAGCGGGCGGGCTCGGTGCCCTGGCCGGTGGACTCGGCGCTCGTGGCCATCCTGCGGGAGGGCCGGGTGCTGGTCCCGACGGCGGACGATCCGCTGGAGGCGGGGGACGAACTGCTCTTCGTCGCCAACCAGGAGGTGGAGCAGGAGCTGGCCCACCTCCTCTCGCAGCACTGACTTTCGCAGCACTGACTTTCGCAGCACTGACTTTCGCAGCACTGACTTTCGCAGCACTGACTTTCGGAGCGCTGAGCGAGCCCGGCTCCCCCCCCGCTGGGGGAGCCGAACGTGGCGATGCCGGTTCAGGGTTCGGGGTTCAGGCGAAGAAGTCGATCAAGGTGCGGGTCATCCATTCGGGCGCTTCCTCAGGCAGGAAATGCGCCGCACCCGGTGCGATAGCGCCGGTGGTGTTCGAGGCGACCTGCCGCACCGCCTGCTCGACGCCATCGCCCATGCCGTGTTCGCCCCCGATGGCCAGAACCGGAATGTCCAGCGGCCCCTCGGCGGCCAGCGCGACCACCTGGTCCCCGGACTCTCCCGCGCGGTAGAACTCGAAGCTCGCGCGCAAGGCGGCGGGGTCGCGCAGGGCATCGACGTAGACGTCGACCGCAGCTTGTGGGATGGCCTCGGGAGACGCGGCCTTGGTGGCGAACTGGTAACCGAAGTAGATCTCCTCGCGGCCCGACACCATGCGCTCGTTGATCTCGGCCAGGCGGTTGAAGACGAAGTGCCAGGCCAGCTCGTTGACCTCGGGAGGCATGAGCAGCGGGGGCATCGGGGTGAAGCCGGCGAGGACGGCTTCGGCCAGCACCAGCTTGCTCACCCGGTCGCGATGGCGGGCGGCGAGCACGTAGCCGACCATCATCCCCATGTCGTAGCCCGCGACGTGAAAACGGTCGTGGCCCAAGGAGGTCATCAGGCCGGCCATGTCATCGGCCAGCGTGACCGCGTCGTACCCGCTGGCGGGCTTGCTGCTGGCACCCATGCCGCGCATGTCGGCGGCCACGACCGTGAAGTGCTCGGCGAGAGCGGGCATCACCAGCCGCCAGCCGTACCAGAACTGCGGCCACGCCGGCAGCAACAGCAACGCCGGGCCGGACCCGCCGACCACGGCATGCAGTTCGACGCCTTTGACGTCGACAGTGCGGCTGGTGAAGATCTCGCCGAATCCGGCGGGCAGGTGTGGGACGGCGTCTGTGGTGAAAGGCATCGGTGTCTCCTCGTACCGGACTCAGCCATAAGTGGATGAGTCATCCGTTTCACCGTAGCATAAACGGATAAAGTATCTGTTTATGCCGTGGGTATGACCGCCCCGCCGTCATGGAGCCCGGCCTCAGGCGTGCGGGTCGTCCTTGCCGAGCGACAGGCCGTGCTCGTTCGCGAAGACCCGGCGGCACAGGCCGTGGCAGAACCCGTACACGGTGCCCTCGTGGACGAGCGTCAGGGCGGAGTCGCCGAGCTCGACGCCCATGCCGCAGATCGGGTCGATCACCCTGCCGGGCGGCTGCTCCGGCACGGGGGCACGCAGCGCGGCGCCGTCACGGTAGGGGCGTGAGACCAGCTCCGTGAGGTCCAGGCTGCTCATGGACCGGCCGTAGATCCCGATGCCGCCCTCGGTGACGCCCTCCGTGAGGATGATCGCGTGCGGTTGGCGCCGCACCCGGTCCGGGTCGCGCCCCGCGGCCCGTTCGGTCTCACCGAGGGCCTCGGTGACGACGCGCACGACGTGCTCGCACATGTCCTTGCGCCACGACGCGGGAACGGTCACGCGGACCACGTAGCGCGGCGGGTCCGCTGGGTCCGCCGCCGGCCGCTCGCCGAGCACCCACGTGGCCGGCTCGTGCAGGAGCACCTGCGTGATCGTGCGCTGGGCGTCGATGATCTCGATGGCGTGGCTGTCGTCCTCGACCATCAGCCTGTCGATGAGCCCGCGGCCCAGCGCCTGGCGTTCGTCCTCGCTCAGCGCGTTCCTGGGCACGAAAACCTCGATGAGCAGCATCGCGCGTTCAACCCCTTCAACCGGACGTCCGGACGGACCTCCAGCATGCCCCGTAGGGGTATATGACGGCATCACGCAGCAGATGCATTGATTTTGTACTGCGAGCGAAGTATTCACGGCCCGACCCGCGTCCTCTCTGTCGTGTCTACCGTTTATACAAGCAGATACAACTAGTAGACGTGTGCAATCGACAACGTCTAGTATTCCCATGTGACGCTGCGTCGCTGATCGACCACGAATCACTCATCACTTCACCGCATCCCCGCTTCCCAGCGGTCGGCGGAGCGGTGCCCACAGCCGGGTGCCCCTCCCCCCTGCCGACCGCCGTCCCGCCACGCCCTGCGGCATCTCCGTGCCCGCAGCACGAACGACCTTGGAGGTCGGCTTGGCCATTGAGGAGTACCACGGACTACACGCCGAACCGCCGGAGCGGGGCTCCGAGAAGATCGTCTGGTATCCCGTCACGGCCAGGCATCCCTCGGTGCGGGTCAAGGCCCACACATGCGAGGCGGAGCCGGTGGTGTACGAGCTGTGCGCCGCGGGCGGCCTGATGCACATCCGCCGGACCGACCGGAGGGGCAAGGAGGTCGTGGTCACGGAGACCAACTGGGTCAAGACGGCCGAAGCACTGAAGATGTGGAGCACCCTCGTCCAGGACGACGAACAATGACCAGGCAAGGGGATCAGGGGAAGGAACTGGAAAGCACCGGCCCGCCGACCGACGCGAGGACGAGGCGCCGTGGCCCAGCACGCCGACCCGGCGTCCGGTCAGGTCAGACCCGCAGGCCCCTGCGGCTGTCGCCGACGATCGCGGGGACCGCGGCCAGCAGGAGGGCGGCGGCGGTCATGGCGAAGGCGGCGAAGGCGCTTCTCAACATGGTGGTGCCTCGATCTGAGCTGAAGTGACCGTTCACCAGCCGTCCTACCCGTGCGACCGGCTCAGGACGGCAACGCCCAGCCCCAGAGCTCTTTACCGCCGCCCGCCGCACTCCGCCCGCCGCCCGAGGGGCCTTACCGCGACCCCCGCTCAGCTCGGGACCTTTCACCACAACCCCCACTCCAGCCGGGGGCTTCACCACAGCTCCACTCAGTTCGAGACTCCTCACCGCAGTCCCACTCCGACCGGAGCTCGCTACCGCAGGCCCCACTCAGCCCGCAGCCCCGCCAGGGCCTCGTGGAAGCCGGGGAAGGTCTTCTTCACGCACCCCGGGTCGTCCAGGGTGATCCCCGGGGTGCGCAGTCCCGCCACGGCGAACGACATCGCGATGCGGTGGTCGCCGTGGCAGGCGATCTCGGCCGGCCGAGGCGTGCCGGACTGGATCTCGATCCAGTCGCGGCCCGTGCTCACCTCGATGCCGAGGCGGCGCAGGTTCTCGGCGCACGCCTCCAGCCGGTCGCACTCCTTGACCCTGATGTTGTGCACGTCCTCGATTCGTACGGGGCCGTCGGCGAACGGGGCGATGGCGGCCAGCGTCGGGACGGTGTCGGAGATGTCGCGCATGTTGACCGTCACTCCCCGCAACGTGCCCGTACCGGTGACCGTCACCGCGTCGTGCGACAGGTCGACGTCCGCGCCCATCTGCCGCAGGACCTCGGCGAAGCGTACGTCGCCCTGCATCGCGCCGGAGCCCAGCCCCTGGATGGTGACGCTGTTGCCGGTGAGCGCGGCGGCGGCGAGCGGGTAGCTCGCGGTGGAGGCGTCCGGCTCGATCGCGTAGCCGGACACGGCGGTGTACGGCCGCGCGGGCACGCGGAACGTCTCGCCCTCCCGCCGCACCTCGACCCCGAAGCTGCGCATCATGGCCAGGGTGATCTCCACGTACGGTGCCGACACCAGATCGGTCACCGTGATCTCCAGCCCCTCGGCGGTGAGCGGCCCGACGAGCAGCAGCGCGGTCAGGAACTGCGACGACAGCCCGGCGTCCAGCGTGATCCGGCCGCCCTTGATCCCGTCGGCCCGCACGGTCAGCGGATGGTGCCCCTCCTCGCCCTCGTGCGTCAGGTCCACCCCGAGCTCGCGCAGCGCCCGCGTGAGCGGCCCGAGGGGGCGCCGGCGCATCTGGGCGGAGGCGTCGAAACGGAAGACGCCGCGGCCGGCCGCGACGAGCGCGGGCAGGAAGCGCGCGGTGGTGGCGCCGTCGCGGCAGAACACGTCCCCCTCCGCCACCGGCGGCCCCTCCGGGCGTCCCTCGATCGTCCACGCCTCCGGCCCGCGCTCCACGCGGTAGCCGAGCGCGATCAAGCCCTCCGCGAAACCTTCCGTGTCGTCGGAGACCAGCGGCCGGCGCAGCACGGTCGTGCCGCTCGCGGCGGCGGCGAGGAACAGGGCACGGGCGGTGACGGACTTCGAGCCGGGAACGTGCATGAGGGTCATGGCAAGAAGCCTAGGACCCGCTCGTTCCTGGGCTGCCGCCGGTTAAAGTTCGCCTCGCATTCACCCCCACGACCGAATGCCCGGATTCCTCCGGGTAGGGGCAGGATCATGCGCTACAACGTGCTGGCCTGCGACTACGACGAGACCCTGGCGAAGGGCGGCCAGGTCGCGGAGGAGACGATCAAGGCGCTCGAACGGCTGTCCCGCGCCGGGTTCAAGCTGCTGCTCGTCACCGGCCGTCAGCTCGACGACCTGCTGAACGTCTTCCCGCACCCCGCCCTGTTCGACCTGATCGTGGCCGAGAACGGCGGCCTGCTGTACGACCCGCGCCAGCGCACCCGCGACGTCCTGGCCGCTCCCCCGCCGGCCGAGCTGGCCGACCGGCTGCGCGAGCAGGGCGTGCACCCGCTCGGGGTCGGTGAGGTGCTGGTCGCCACCCGCGAGCCGTACGACGTCCAGGTCCTGGGGGCGATCCGCGAGCTGGGCCTGGAGCTGCAGGTCGTCTACAACAAGGGCGCCGTCATGGTGCTGCCTCCGGGCGTGAACAAGGCCAGCGGCCTGATCGCCGCCCTCGACCGGCTGTCGGTGTCGCGGCACAGCGTGGTCGCGGTCGGCGACGGCGAGAACGACCACGCGTTCCTGACCGCCGCCGAGTGCGGGGCCGCGGTCGCCAACGCCCTGCCCGCCCTCAAGGACGCCTGCGACCTCGCCCTCGACGAACCCGACGGGCACGGGGTCGCCCACCTGGCCGGCCGGCTGCTGGCCGGCGACCTGGACGCCATGGAGCTCCCGCGCCACCACGTCCTGCTCGGGCACGCGGACGGCGAGGAGGTGCGGCTGCCCACGTACGGGATGGGGCTGCTGGTGGCGGGGCCGTCCGGGAGCGGCAAGTCCACGGTCACCACGGCGCTGCTCGAACGGCTCGTCGGCGACGGCTACCAGTGCGTCATCGTGGACCCGGAGGGCGACTATGCCGAGCATCCGGGCGTCACGGTGCTCGGCGACCCGGACCGGGTGCCCGGTGTGGACGAGGTGCTGCACGTGCTGGAGCAGCCCGGTCACAGCGTCGTCGTCAACCTGATCGGGCAGCAGCTGCGCGACCGGCCGGTGTACTTCGCCGAGCTGCTCCCGCGCCTGACCGGGCTGCGGGCCAAGCTGGGGCATCCGCACTGGCTGGTGCTCGACGAGGCGCACCACCTGATGCCCGCCGAGGTACGCGACGTACCGCTGCGGCATCCCGGCGACCTCGGCGCGCTGCTGATGATCACCGTGCATCCCGACGCGCTGAGCCCCGACGCGCTCCGGCTGGTGACCAGTACGGTCGCGGTGGGCAAGGAGCCGCGGAACACCCTGGCCGCGTTCGCCACGGCCCGCGGCCGCGACGTCCCCTCGCTGCCCCCGTCACCGGAGGACGAGCAGGCGGGCGACATCGCGTTCTGGCACGACGCCGACGGGCACGCGCGGCGGCTCACGCTCGCGCCCGCCCGCGCCGAGCGGACCCGGCACCGGCGCAAGTACGCGGCGGGCACCATGGCCAAGGACAAGAGCTTCTACTTCACCGGGCCCGAGAACCGGCTGCGGCTGCGGGCCAGGAACCTGCACACGTTCGTCGAACTCGCCGAAGGGGTGGACGACGACACCTGGCTGCATCATCTGCGGCGCCGCGACTGCTCGGCGTGGATCCGCGAGAGCCTGGGGGACGCCGAGCTGGCGGAGGAGGTGGCGGCGGTGGAACGTGAGGCGGACGGCCTGGAGCCGCGCGAAAGCCGCCGCCGCGTCGCCGACCTCATCGGCGCGCGCTACACCCTCCCGGCCGAACCCACAGCTTTCGACCCCGACCACCAGGACCGCTGATCCACAGCCGCCGGCGGTCGGACAACGGCCGGCGACCGCAGAGGCAGCATGAGCATGGTGTCAGGCGGGTGCGACCGGAGGCTTGATCGGGGTGCGGCCCCGGCCGAGCACCCAGAGCATGGCGCCCAGCGCGGCCACCTGGAGCGGCCAGCCCATGACGATCTTGGCGAACCCGAGCGCCGCCACCGCCTCGTCACCGCCGCCGAAGAGGTAGACCGGCCCCTGCACCGCCACCCGCACCGCGCAGGGCAGCATGAGCAGCCAGGTCAGCCGCGTGCACAGCCGCACGATGCCCTGGTCCTTGTGCCAGGCGGTCGGGTCACCGGTGACCGAGCCGATCAGGAACCCCACGACCGGCCACCGGGCGACGATCGAGATGAGCATGCCGACCATGTACGTGGCATTCCACAGGATGCCGGGCAGGAAGTAGTCTTTCGCGTCACCCGTACGGCTCGCGAAAAATGCCCCGATCGCGATGCCGATCAGGCTGTTGATCACGAACTGCGGCGTGGACCGCTGGATGATCCGTACGAGCAGCAGCAGCACCGACAGCGTGATGCTGATGATGAGCGACAGCTTCAGATCTTCGGACAGGATCCACGACAACGTGAAGGCGATCGTCGGGACCGCCGCCTCGATGATGCCGCGCACCCCGCCGAAGGCCTTGGCGAGCTGGGCTCGCACCGCCGCCTCGACGGTGTCGTGGGCGACCTCTTCAGCCTCAGCACTCACCTGATCAACTCCCTGGGCGCAGCTCGTAACGCGGATTGAACATCACCTTGCGCCCGTCCTGCATGCTGACCAGGCCCTCGGCCTTGACCGTGCGGCCGGGCTCGATGCCGGCGATCTTGCGGCGGCCGAGCCAGACCAGGTCGATCACGTCGGACCCGTCGTAGAGCTCGGCCTCCAGAGCCGGGGCGCCGCCCCTCGGGCGCAATGTCACCGTACGTAGCGTACCCGCCACGCAGAAGCGGCGGCGCCCGCCACACGAGACGATCGGGGTCGCGCCGACCTCGTCGGCGTCCTCCCGCAGCTCCTGGGCCTCGATCTCGGACTGGCTGGTGGCCAGCCGACTGAAGAACCCACGCAATCCCCCGCGTTTCGGGGGCTCTGCCGTACTCATGATGGTTCAGCCTATGTGATATCAGCCCTCAGCGAATCTCGCTGATTTCAGGTCCTCGTTTGAACGGGTTGAGCGCCGGCCGCTCGTCCCCCTCGCCGCCCGGCTGCTCGTTGGGCCGGCGCAGCGGGATCGCCTCCTCACGCGCCATCGGCTCGTCCCCGCGCACGACCACGACGTCCTTGATGAAGTCGATGTACGCCTCGGCGACGCTCTCGTCGGCCGCCGCCTTGCCGGAGATCACCGCCAGCAGGAACCAGCGCGGGCCGTCGATGCCGAGATAGCGGGCCGGCCGGGTCTCGCCGTCGGTCCGCATCTCGCCGGCCAGTTCGCTGCCGAACGGCCCTTCCCGCTCCTCCAGGTGCTTGGCCTGGGCCAGGATCTTCGTCTTGATCTCGTCCCACAGGCCCGAGCTGCGCGGCGCGGCCAGGGCCTGCAGCTGCAGCGAGCTGTCCTCGTACAGGACGACCACGCCGACGTGCTGGTCTCCCACGGAGGCCAGTCGCACGTCGAAGTCCGCGTTGTGCGGCAGCCGGAGGCCGCCCAGGTCGATCCTGTCGGTCTCCGGGTGGGGCTCGTCGGCGTCCCACGGGCCGGACTCGCGCGTGGGGGCGGCCGACTCCTGCTCGCCCACCTGCTCCGGCTGCTCACGACGACGACGTCGGAACACGTTCCTCACTCTCCCTGCTCATCGGACCGGCTGCTCCCCGGCCCTCTGTCCGTACGGCCGGCGTCCCCGGCCTGATGTTCCGTACAACCGGCTTCCCGGTCTGATGTCCCTATGACCAGTCACTCGGCCTGATGTCCGTACGGCCGCCGTTCTCTCTCTGATGTCCGTACAGCCGATTCCTCGGCCTCAAGCGCGTACGACCACTTCCCCTGCCTGTGTCCGCCGAACCCGGAACCCGGAGCGGACGTGGCACCTCGGCTCAGCGTCCCGTCGAGCCGAAGCCGCCCGTGCCGCGCGCGGACGGCGGCAGGCGCTCGGTCTCGGTGAAGGCCGCGTGTGCCACCCGCTGGATCACGAGCTGGGCCACCCGGTCCCCACGCCGCAGGCTGAACGGCTCCTTGGCGTCGGTGTTGATCACGGTCACCTTGATCTCGCCCCGGTATCCGGCGTCGACCGTGCCGGGGGCGTTGACCAGCGTGACGCCGTGTCGTGCCGCCAGCCCGGAACGCGGGTGGACGAACGCGGCATACCCCTCGGGCAGGGCGATCGCCACCCCGGTGCCGACGACGGCCCGCTCACCCGGCATCAGCTCCACGTCCTCGGCCGAGCAGAGGTCGGCGCCGGCGTCTCCCGGATGGGCGTACGACGGCGGCGGCAGCCCGGGATCGAGCCGCTGGATGAGGACCTCTACGTCGCTCAAGGGTTCACCTCGTAGTCCTGATGGTCGGCGGCGGTGGCGGCCAGGTCGGCGTGCTTGGCGAAGTGTTCCATGTTCACCTCGATGAACAGCGCTGCCGCGCGGACGGCGACCGGTCCGTCTGGAGCGCCGATGCGCCCCTCAGCCTCAAGGTACGCCTTTCTGCCCGCGATGCCGTTGCACCAGGCGCGCAGGTGGAGTGTCGTGCCCACGGGAACAGGGAGGAGGTAGTCGGTCTCCAGCCGTCCCGTCACATAGGGCTTGTGCAGCAGGTAGACGGACATTCCGATGACTTCGTCCATGGCGGTGGCCAGCACCCCGCCGTGCGCCAGCCGGGGCGCGCCCTGGTGCGCCTCGCCCACGGTGAACTCCGCCTCGACGGTGGCGCCGTCGGGGGTCCGCGCCGTCAGGTGCAGCCCCGTGGGGTGCGCGGGGCCGCAGGCGAAGCACTGGTCGTAGTGGGAGACCAGAGTGCTGCCCGGCGACGGCGCGCCGGACTGCGCCTCGGGCAGATTCGCGCCCGGCGGCGGGGTGGTGAGGGAGGAACGCGTCACGGGTGACGAGGTTACTCCGTGTCGCCTCACCGTCCGTCCACTACGAGGCCCTGTCGGCGTCGCGGGCCGGTGGATCTTCCTCCCGTGATGGGCCGTCGTCGCCCTGCGGCGGGCGGTGGTCGTCGCGCCATGGGCGTTCCCCGCCGTGCGGCCCCGGGCCGGCGTCGTGTGCCCCCGGGCCGTCGCCATGTTGTCCCGGGCCGGCGTCGTGTGCCCCTGGGCCGTCGTCGTAGGGTCTCGGGCCGTCGTCGGGAGGAACGGGAGGCGGGGGGCCGCCTGGTGGGTGGTCGTCGGGGCCTGGTAGCAGGGCGCGGGGTTTGTGTCTCAGCTCGGGCAGCGCCCGGTAGATCACCGCCGCCACCGGGACGGCCACGGCGGCGCCCGCGATGCCGGCCAGGATGCCGCCCACGGCCAGCACCAGGATGATCGCCAGCGGATGGAAGTTGAGCGCCCGCCCGACGATCAGCGGCTGCAGCACGTGGTTTTCCAGCTGCTGCTCGACGACGAGGATGCCGAGGAAGATCAGCGCGTAGACGAGCCCCTTGGCGCCCAGCGTGACCAAGGTCGCGACCGTGCCGGCGAAGAAGATGCCGACGATGGGGATGAAGCTGGCGAAGAAGATCAGCACGGCCAGCGGCGCCCACAGCGGCACCCCCATGCCGGCCAGCACGATGCCCATGATCACACCGTGCACGGCGGCGACCGCCACGGTGCCCTGGACGTAGTGGGAGAGCGTGGCCCACGCGGCCCGGCCCGCCCTGTCGACGCGCGGCGCGACCCCGCCGAAGGCCCGCAGGAACCACGACCAGATCCGGTCGCCGTCCTTGAGCAGGAAGAACGTCACGAACAGGAGCAACACGATCGACGCCAGCACCTCGACGGCCACGGCGCCGGCGGACAGCACGGTGCCGGTGATGGCCGTGCGCTGCGCGTTGACCAGGGCCGCGATCTCGTCGACGTAGTCGGTGATCTGCGCTTCCCGGAGGTGCAGCGGGCCGGTGATCAGCCACTCCTGCACGGTCCTCGCGGTCTGCTGGACCTGTCTGACCAGGTTGGGGAACTCTTCGCTGGCCCGCGCCCCGACCAGCCACCCCGTGCCGGTGAGCACGGCCAGGGCCACCAGCATGGTGATCCAGGTGGCGTAGATGGGGCGCATGCCCGTGTCGCGCAGGCTTCTGGTCAGCGGGAACAGCAGGGCCGTGAGCAGGAGCGCGATGGCCACGGGCAGGGCCACGAAGGACAGGGCGGCGATGGCCTGGACGAAGTAGTTGACGACCACGCCGATGAGGATCAGGCATGCGCACCACGCGGCCGTCCTGGCCAGGACGGGTGGCACGAGCTTGGTCGGTGGGTCGGGCAGCACGTGTTCAAGACTGGCATGTCCGGGGGCCGGATGCGCGCGGATAACGGGCCGGGCAGCTCACAGCGTAACAGGGCGGCCCGGTTCCGCCAGGTCCGCCCAGGGACTCCCGGTCCGCCCAGGGACTCCCGGTCCGCGCGGGACTTCCGGTCCGGGCGGTTCGGTCCCGACTGGTCCACGCGGGACTGCGGTTCGGTCCCGGCCGGTCCGCCCGCGGCTCCCGTTCACATAAATCGGTTTGTCCGGGTGAGATCGGGTCTGGGCAAGGGGTGGGGTGCGTGACACCGTCGTGCCCATGAAGGCTGTGGTGGTCCTCACCGTGCTGGCGTCCCTCCTCGCCGCCCCCGCCCCCGCGTACGCCTCCGGCGCCGAGCCGGCGCTGGACGTGCTCTCCAGTGCCGCCGACCAGGTCACCGGCGGCGACGCCCTGATCAGGGTCCGCCAGACTCGCGGCGCGAAACTCAAGGTGCTGCGGAACGGCGAGGACGTCACCTCGGTCTTCAAGCAGACGGGCGACGGGCTGACGGGCCTGGTGACGGGCCTGCGCGACGGCGACAACACGATCCCGCGGTGGCCTGGCCGCACCTGCGCAGCCTGCGGGTGCACAACCATCCGATCCAGGGGCCGGTCTTCTCGGGCCCGCACCAGTACCCGTTCTTATGCAAGACGGAACGAAGCGGGCTGGGGCCGCCGGTCGTGGACAACCAGGACGGCCAGGGCATGCGCGTCAGCGGCGGCTGGAGCAGGGACTGCTTCGCGCCCGTGGTGGAGGACCGCCTCTACCGCTCGACGGACGGCACGTACAAGCCGATGCCGGACGGACGCCCCGCCGACCTGGCGACGACCACGCTGCTGGACGGCCGGACGGTGGACTTCGTGGTCAGGCGGGAGCGGGGCGTCGTCAACCGCTTCATCTACTCGATCGCGATGCTGGAGGACGGCTGGAACGGCCGGGCGATGTACCGCTTCGACGGCGGCGTCGCGATCGGCCACGACCAGGGCACACTGGGCGGCTCCGCCCTCGACCCGTACGGGCTGGGCAAGGGGTACGCGGTGCTGCACTCGTCCGGCACCCGTACCTCCACCCACTACAACCTGATCCTGGGCGGCGAGACGGCCCTGATGGTCAAGGAGCGCTTCATCGAGCGGCACGGCCCGCCGCTCTACACGGTGGGCGTCGGCGCCTCGGGCGGCGCGATCCAGCAGTACGTGTACGCCCAGAACCACGGCACGCGGGTGATCGACGCCGCCGTCCCACAGTACTCCTATCCGGACATGGTCACCCAGACCATCCACGTGGGTGACTGCGAGCTGCTCGAACGCTACATGGACCGCGATCCACGCTGGGCGAGGTGGGACGACAGGACGGCCCTGATCGGCATGAACGCCAGCGACACCGTGGCCAACCCGTACACCGGCCGGCCCGGCTCCGACGAGTGCGTCAACGGCTGGCGCGGCCTGACCCCGCTGTCCATGAACCCGCTGTGGACCTCGAACGACGACCCCGAGTGGCAGCGGATGGACCCGCCGGGCGTCAAGGACACCGTGCACTGGACCCACTGGGACGACCTCAAGCACGTCTACGGCGTGGACGCCACCGGCTACGCCCGCTCGACCTGGGACAACGTGGGCGTCCAGTACGGGCTGAAGGCGCTCGTGGACGGCGTCGTCACGCCGGAGGAGTTCCTGGACGTCAACGCCGCGGCGGGCTCGTGGAAGGAGTCAGCCGACATGGTGCAGGAGGGTTGCCCGTTCGTCCGCTCCGCCTGCCCGGCCGACCTCGACCCGTGGAGCGCCCGCAACATGAACCTCGGCGACCCGGCCCCGAGGCGCACCGGCGACCCCGTGGCGATCAGGAACGTGGAGCGCAGCGGCCTGGTGTTCCGCGGCGACATCGACCTTCCGGTGATCGACTGGCGCCACTATCTGGAGGACCGGCTCGACATGCACAACGCGCACCAGTCGTTCGCCTCCAGGAAGCGCATGCTGGACCACGACGGCCGGGCGGGCAACCAGATCATCTGGTTCACCGACGCCCGCCCTGACGGGCCGGCGTTCGACCAGACGCCCGAGGCGCTGCGGGTGATCGACGAGTGGATGGCCAACATCAGGAAACATCCGCGCCGCGGGGTACTAGGCAACAAGCCGGCCCAGGCCGTGGACCGCTGCTTCGCCACCGACGGCACCCAGATCGCGGCCGGCTCGCACGTCTGGGACGGCGTGCTCGACCGCCGCTCCCCCGGCGCCTGCACCCGGCGCTTCCCCCTCTACTCGACCACGCGGATCGTGGCGGGCGGCCCGATCGAGGGCGGCGTCTACAAGTGCCGCCTGCAGCCGGTCGACCGTGCCGTCGCCCGCGGCCTGTACGGCTCCTGGCGGCCCACGGCGGACCAGCGGGCCCGCCTGAAGCAGATGTTCCCGACGGGGGTGTGCGACTACTAGACACAGCGCGGCAGGCCGGCGGAGTCTCGTTCGCCACTGATCGGCAGGAGCCGACCGGTTATAGGGTGACCTGCCATGGGCACCCACCGCCGCCCCGCCACCGAGGCAGAGGCCCGCGCGCTGGCCTCCTCCATACGGTTGCGCATCCTGCGGCTCTGCCTCGACCGAGCACTCACGAACAAGGAGATCGCCGGCCTGCTGGACGCCAACCCGGCCACGACCCTGCACCACGTACGCAAGCTGGTCGAGACCGGCTTCCTGGTGGCCGGGCCGAGCCGCCCGGGCCCGCGCGGCTCCACCGAGATCCCCTACCGGGCCACCGGCAAGTCGTGGGAGATGGACGTCCGCGAGGGCGGCGTCACGGGCGCGAACACCGAGCTCCTGGACGCCTTCGTGGCGGAGGCGAGGCTGTCGGAGCACGTCGAGGAGGGCGACGTCGACCGGCTGGCGCTCAGGCTCACCCCCGAGGGGCACACCGAGTTACGCCGGCGGCTGCGCGAGGTGCTGGACGACTTCCGCGCCCGCGTCCCGGCGCCGGACGGGCAGGCGTACACGCTGTTCCTGGCCTTACATCGCGCAGAAGAGCTCTGACGCGCGAGCCGGGCCGATCGGAGGCGATCGGCCCGGCCGCACCGGTCAGTCCAGGTGGACCTCGACCTTGAACGCCTCACCCTGCTCCAGGACGAACTCCTCGACGTTCCCCGCCGCGCACAGATCGTCCTGCGCCTGCCGCACCAGCTCCGCCTCCGGCGCCCACACGGTCAGCCGCGAGACCTCGGCCCGCATCGACTGCTTGGCCTCCGACTTGGCCTTGCGCACCTGCCCGAGCACCTCGGAGGCCACGCTCAGCACCGCCGGGTCGCCCGTGCCGCGTTCGGCGACCGGCCAGGAGGCGTGGTGGACGGAGCCGTCGCGCCACCACGACCACACCTCTTCCGTCACGAACGGCAGGAACGGCGCGAACAGCCGCAGCAGCACGTCGAGGGCCTGCCGCAGCGCCGCGTGAGCCGAGGCGGAGGCAGGGCCTGACTCGTACGCCCGCGCCTTGACCAGTTCCAGGTAGTCGTCGCAGAACGCCCAGAAGAAACGTTCGACCGCCTCGATCGCCCGGGTGTGGTCGTAGCCCTCGAACGCCTCCGTCGCCTCCTTGACGACGTCGGCCAGCGCCGCCAGCATCGACCGGTCGAGCGCCTCGGTGACCTCGCCGGCGCCGGAGCCATCCGTGTCCTCGGTGGCCAGCCCGAGCACGAACTTCGACGCGTTGAGGATCTTGATGGCCAGCCGCCGCCCGACCTTGAGCTGCCCGGTGTCGAAGGTGGTGTCGACGCCGTAGCGACCGTTGGCCGCCCAGTAGCGCACGGCGTCGGAGCCGTGCTGCTCCAGCAGGTCGATCGGGGTGACCACGTTGCCCTTGGACTTGGACATCTTCTTGCGGTCGGGGTCGAGGATCCACCCCGAGATGGCCACGTCGCTCCACGGCAGCGTCCCGAACTCGTAGTGGGCCCTGACCACGGTCGAGAACAGCCAGGTGCGGATGATCTCGTGGGCCTGCGGCCGCAGGTCGGCCGGGAAGACCCGCCCGAACAGGTCGTCGTCGCTGCCCCAGCGGCCGGCGATCTGGGGGGTCAGCGACGAGGTGGCCCAGGTGTCCATGACGTCGGGGTCGGCCATGAAGCCGCCGGGCACGCCGCGCTGCTCCTCGGTGTAGCCGGGGGGCACGTCGGAGGACGGCTCGACGGGCAGCATGTCCTCGGTGGGCAGGATCGGCGCGTCGTGGACGGGCTGCCCCGACTCGTCGATCGGATACCACACCGGGAACGGCACGCCGAAGAAGCGCTGGCGGGAGATGAGCCAGTCGCCGGTGAGCCCTTCGACCCAGTTGTCGTAGCGGACCCGCATGTGCGGCGGGTGCCAGGTCAGCTCGCGCCCGCGCTCCAGCAGCCGCCTGCGCAGCTCCTCGTCCCGCCCGCCGTTGCGGATGTACCACTGGCGGGTGGTGACGATCTCAAGCGGCTTGTCGCCCTTTTCGTAAAATTTCACCGTGCGCTGCACCGGCCGGGGCTCACCTTCGAGGTCACCGGACTCGCGCAGCAGCTCCACGATGCGTTCGCGGGCGCTGTGGACGGTCTTGCCGGCCAGCTCCTTGTACGGCTCCGCCTCCACGCCGTCGGGCGGCTCGGGCAGCAGCCGCCCGTCCCAGCCGATGACCGGCCGGGTCGGCAGGTGCAGCTCACGCCACCAGGTGACGTCGGTGATGTCGCCGAACGTGCAGATCATCGCGATGCCGGTGCCCTTGTCGGGCTCGGCCAGGCGGTGGGCCAGCACCGGCACCTCGACCCCGAACAGCGGCGTCAGCACCGAGGTGCCGAACAGCTCCTGGTAGCGCTCGTCGTCGGGATGGGCGACCAGCGCCACGCAGGCGGGGACGAGCTCGGGCCTGGTGGTCTCGATGAAGACCGGGCTCTTCTCACCGTAGAAGGAGATCTTGTGGAAGGCGCCGGGCCACTCGCGGTCCTCCAGCTCGGCCTGGGCCACGGCGGTGCGGAAGCTGACGTCCCAGAGGGTCGGCGCCTCGGCGAGGTAGGCCTCGCCGCGCAGCAGGTTGCGCAGGAACGCGCGCTGGGAGACCGCCCGCGACTCGTCGCTGATCGTGGTGTAGAGCAGCGACCAGTCGACCGACAGCCCGACCCGCCGCCAGACCTCCTCGAAGGCCTGCTCGTCGATGGCGGTCAGCTGCTGGCACAGCTCGACGAAGTTGCGCCGCGAGATGGAGATGTCTCGCTTGCCGGGTTTCTCCGGCGGGGTGAAGCCGGGGTCGTAGGGCAGCGAGGGATCGCAGCGCACGCCGTAGACGTTTTGCACACGGCGCTCGGTGGGCAGGCCGTTGTCGTCCCAGCCGATGGGGTAGAAGACGGCTTTGCCGATCATCCGCTGGTAGCGGGCCATGATGTCGGTGTGGGTGAAGGAGAAGACGTGACCGACGTGCAGCGAACCGGAGACCGTCGGCGGCGGCGTGTCGATGGAGTAGACCTGCTCGCGCGGCCTGGACCGGTCGAAGCGGTAGGTGCCCTCTTCTTCCCAGCGAGCTACCCATACCTGCTCCAGGCCGTCGAGAGTCGGCTTCTGGGGCATGGCGGGACTGCGTAGTCGCTGTTGAGTCATGCCTCCTTATGGTACGGCTTCGCGAGCGCGGCAAGCGGTACAGACTAGTGTTCGTTACAAAGGGGAAGGGAGATCGACATGGCGGAGGACAAGCCCGATATCGCCTGGCGTGTCGTGGGCGGCCTGGTGGGGCTGGTGACCGCTTGGGGGGCGCGGAAGATCCTCGCGTTCGCCTGGAAGAAGGCGACCGGCAAGGAGCCGCCCATCGACACGGAATCGCCCGAGGTCAGCATGGGCGAGGCGATCGGTTACGCCGTCGTCATGGGCGTGGGCATGTCGGTGGCGCAGATCGTGGTCAACCGGACCGCCAAGAAGCGCTACGACGCGTGGAAGGCTCTGCGGCAGGTGACTCCAGAGCAGTGAGAAACTCGCTCGCCCAGCGGTCCACGTCGTAGGTGGCGACCCGGCGGCGCATCGTGCGCATGCGCCGGGCCAGCTCGTGCGGCGTGGCCCCCATCGCCGTCAGCATCTGCCGCTTGACGTCCTCCACGTCGTACGGATTGACCAGGTAGGCCTGCCGCAGCTCGTCGGCGGCCCCGGTGAACTCGCTCAGCACCAGCCCGCCGTGCAGGTCGTGGTGGCAGGAGACGTACTCCTTGGCCACCAGGTTCATCCCGTCGCGCAGCGGCGTGACGACCATGACGTCGGCGGCGAGGTAGAGCGCGGCCAGTTCCTCGTGGTCGTAGGACTGGTGGAAGTACCACACCGGCTGGTAGCCGAGCTGGGCGTGCTCGCCGTTGATCCGGCCCACCTGCAGCTCGATGTCGTCGCGCAGCCGCCGGTATTCATCCACCCGCTCCCTGCTGGGCGTGGCGATCTGCACGAAGACGGCCTCGCCCGGACGCAGCCGCCCGTCGTTGAGCAGCTCGCCGAACGCCTCCAGCCGCTGCCCGATGCCCTTGGTGTAGTCGAGCCGGTCCACGCCGAGCAGCACGTGCTCGGGGTCGCCGAGCTCCATCCTGATCTCCTTGGCCCGCGCCACGATGTGCGGCTCGCGCACGAGGGAGTCGAGCTGCGCGAAGTCCACGGAGATCGGGAACGCCTGCGTGGTGACGATCCGGTCGTCGAGGAAGATCTCGTTCCCCTTGTACGGCAGCCCGAGCAGCCGTCGGCACAGCCGGCGGAAGTTGGAGGCGCCGCCGGGCAGCTGGAAGCCGACGAGGTCGGCGCCGAGCAGCCCTTCGACCAGCTCCTTGCGCCACGGCAGCCGCCAGAACAGCTCCGTCGGCGGGAACGGGATGTGCAGGAAGAACCCGATCCGCAGGTCGGGCCTGAGCCTGCGGAGCATGGCGGGCACGAGCTGGAGCTGGTAGTCCTGCACCCACACGACCGCGCCCTCGTCGGCCGCCTCCGCGGCGGCCTCGGCGAAGCGCTGGTTGACCATCCGGTAGGTGTCCCACATCTTCCTGTCGAACACCGGCGTGGCCACCACGTCGTGGTAGAGCGGCCACAGGGTGGCGTTGGAGAACCCCTCGTAGTAGAGCTCGACCTCACTGGCCGACAGCGGCACCGGGATGAGGCTCATGCCGTTCTGCTCGAACGGTTCGAGCTTCTCGTCGGGCGCTCCGTGCCAGCCGGCCCAGGCTCCGTGACGGCGCTGCATCACCGGGGCTATCGCGGTGACGAGTCCTCCGGGGCTCCTGCGCCACGAGGCCGTTCCGTCAGGCGCGAGCGTCCGGTCGACTGGCAACCGGTTCGCCACGATCAGAAACGAGCTACGGCCACTCACGCAGTCCTCCTCTTGGGGGTCACATGTCAGGAGAGCCGCCGATCGCGCGGCTCATGGCGGCCGCCACCGACTCAGGCCCCGCATGGGGGATGATCGCGGCGATATGGGAGTCGGGCCTGATGAGCCATGCCTCATCGGGCCCCGCGCCGAGCCTCTCAGCGAGCGAGCCTGTCCCATCCATCTCCGCGAGCCCGCGTACGGCGAGCGGCGCCCTCATGACCTTGCCCAGGACCTGCACAAACAAACTCGAATCGCACATATCACCCAATAGCACGAGAAATCCATCCCGTGTGAACTGCCGCAACCTCCCCCCGGGCACCAGGACGTCGGGCAGGATCACGCCCGGCGCGGGCGGGCACAGCGCGCCCTTCGGCGGGCGGCCCAGGAAGGGCCGCGACGGCTCCGGCGTGGTGAGCGGCGAGTCCGTGTACCAGAAGGGCTCGGCGAAGCGGCCGGAGTCGATCTCGGCCACCCGCCCGCCCTCCAGCGCGGCCCGCCGCCGCATGCGCTCCTCCACACTGGCCGGCGCGAGGAAGCGCATCGTGGCGGTCGTCACCTCCAGGTTCTCCAGCGCCGCCGCGTGCCGCTCCACGTGGTACGACTCCAGCAGTTCCTCCCCCGCCCACCCGTTGAGCACGAACGCCAGCTTCCAGGCCGCGTTCTCGGCGTCGGGCACGCCGGAGTTGAGCCCCCGCGCGCCGAACGGCGCCACCAGGTGGGCGCAGTCGCCCGCCAGGAGCACCCGGCCGACGCGCATCCGGGAGGCGACGCGCGAGTGGAAGCGGTAGGTGCTGTGCCACAGCAGCTCGTACGGGCGGTCCCCGACGATCTGCCGGATCTTGCGCGCGATGTCGGCGTCGGCCGGGATGAAGTCCGGCGCGATCTGCCAGTCGATCCGGTACGTACCGCCGGGGCACGGATGGATAAGCACCTGCCTGCCGGGGTTCCAGATCGGGTCGAAGTAGAAGCGCCGCTCGTTCTCCCAGCCCGGCAGCTCGGCCTTGATGTCGCAGATGAGGAACTGGTCCTCGTAGGTCTCCCCGGTGAAGGCGACCCCGAGCGCGCTCCTCAGTGCCTGCGCCCTGGCTCCGGCGCAGGCCAGCACGTAGGGGGCGCGCAGCACCCGCTGCCCGCAGCGCACGGTGACGCCTGAGGAGTCCTGGGTCAGGCCGGTGACCTCGTGGTCCCAGCGCACCTCGATGAGCGGCTGGGCGGCGATGGCCTCGTCGAGGATCTGCTCGGTGCGGGTCTGGGAGATGTTGACGCAGGCCGGCAGCGGCCCCTCGCGCTCGAACGTCCAGGAGAACAGCTCGCGGTCGCGGTAGTAGGTGCGGGCCGTGGTCCAGGCCAGCCCTTCCTCGGCCACCTTGCCCGCCCCGGCGGCGGCCCAGATGTCGAGCACGTCGCGCTGCTGGCAGATGGACTTCGAGCCGCCGCGCGCCCGCCCCGGCCGCTGGTCGAGCACCAGCACCTGGACACCCCAGCGGGCCAGCAGCAGCGCGGCACTCTGCCCGACCGGGCCCGCGCCGACGACGATGACCTGTGCCGCGTCGTTCATGTCTGCAGCTCGTCCCACACCTGCCGGTCGCGCTCCGCGGTCCAGATCCGCGGCCGCTCGACGCCGTGCAGTTCGTCCCACAGCCGGGAGACGTTGAACGGCAGGCAGTGCTCGAAGATCGGCCACTCGCCGTATCGGGGCTCCAGCGCCCGGTGGGTGCGCTCGAACGCCTCCTTCAGCGACCCGGAGGCGCGGCTCTCGTGCAGCATCACGGTGAGGAAGTCGCGCGTCTGCCCGATGGCCGCCGCCACGCCCTCCTCGCCCCTCGCCACCGCGCCCCTGCCGCCGACCAGCGTCTCGGCGCCGAACGAGGCCACCCGGTCGAGCGTCGAGGAGGCCCAGTCGCGGTGGAAGGCGTCGCCGGTGTAGAGGGCGGCCTGCGACTCGACCAGATCGCCGGCGAACATGATCCGCTGCTGCGGCAGCCAGGCCACCAGGTCGCCCTCGGTGTGGCCGCGCCCGCAGTACTGCAGCACCAGGTCGCCGCGCCCGCCGCCGAGGTCGATGGTGAAGCGGTCGCTGAACGTGACCGTGGGCCAGGTCAGGCCGGGGATCGACTCCGGTTCCTTGAACAGGCGGGGCATCCTGGCGTACTCGCTGGCCCAGTCCTGCTCGCCGCGCTCGGCGATCAGCTCGCGGGTCTTCTCGTGCGTCACGATCACGTCGGCGTCGAACGCCGAGGCGCCGAGCACCCTGACCGCGTGATAATGCGACAGCACCAGGTATCTGACCGGTTTGCCGGTGTGCTCGCGCAGCCTGGCCAGCCAGGCGCGGGCGGCCACCGGTGTGGCCAGCGCCTCGAAGCAGACGAGGAAGTCCTCGCCCTCGATCGCGCCCACGTTGGGGTCGCCCTCGGCCGTGAGCGCGTACACGCCTGGGGCGAGCACCTCCAGGGACTGCCTCTTCTCGCCGAGGTCCGCCGACGAGGCGAACGGCTTGGCCATCGCTTCTCCTCCCGCTCGGGCGTGACGCGGCCACGCGCGACCCGGACCAGGGTCAGCTCATGGGGAACGCGGTCACCACTCGTAGAACCCCTTCCCGCTCTTACGGCCCAGCTCACCGGCGGCGACCTTGTCCCGCAGCAGCGCCGGCGGCTCGAACCGGGGCCCCAGCCGGGCGTGCAGGTATTCGGCGATGGCCAGCCGCACGTCGAGACCGACCAGGTCGGTGAGCTTGAGCGGCCCCATCGGATGCCCGTAGCCGAGCGTCATGGCCGTGTCGATGTCTTCGGCCGATGCCACGCCCTCCGCCATCATGCGAATGGCCTCCAGCCCGAGCAGCACGCCCAGCCGGCTGGTGGCGAACCCCGGCGAGTCGTTCACCACGACGCTCGTCTTGCCGATGCCCGCCACGATGTCTCTGGCCCGCTCCAGGACCTCGCCGGACGTGGCCTTGGTGACGACGATCTCGACCAGGCGCTGCACCGGGACGGGGTTGAAGAAGTGCAGGCCGATCAGGCGTTCCGGGCGGTCGAGCACGGCGGCCAGCTCGGCGATGGACAGCGAGCTGGTGTTGGTGGCCAGCAGCGCGCCCTCCTGGACGGCCGCCTCGGCCTCGGCCAGCACCTCGGCCTTCAGCGCCGCGTCCTCGGGCACCGCCTCGACGACCAGGTCGGCGTCCGAGGGAACCGGGCCCATGGTGAGCCTGGCCAGCGCCTCGGCCTTGTCGACCGCGCCCTTGGACTCGGCGATGGCCAGCCCTTCGGCAATGCGCCACCTGGCGGCCTCGGCCTGCGGCTCCCGCACGGTGACGCGCTCGCCCGCGACCAGGAAGACCTGCGCGATCCCGGCGCCCATGCGCCCTCCGCCGATCACCGCCACCCTCATGGATTCACCCTCTTGACATGGAAGTCCCGCCGATGATTTGTTTACCGAACATTCGGTCAGTTGACAAGGGAGACCTTCCTTGGAGAGCGCGCGTCGCATGATGGACGCCGACACCGCCTCCGCCGCCCTGGGCATCGAGCTGACGGAGCTGGGCGAGGGCCGGGCGGTGTGCCGCATGCCGGTGACCGAGCGGATGATCAACGGCCATGGCCTCTGCCACGGCGGTTACGTGTTCCTGCTCGCCGACACGGCGTTCGCGTGCGCGTGCAACACCCGCGGCCCCGTCACGGTCGCGGCCGGGGCGGAGATCACGTTCGTCTCCCCCGCGCACGCGGGCGACGTGCTGGTGGCCGAGGCGGCCGAGCGCACCCGTTTCGGCCGCAGCGGCATCTACGACATCACCGTGCGCCGACCAGACGGTCACGTGGTCGCGGAGTTCCGCGGCCGGAGCCGGGAGCTGAAGTGAGACTTGGCGATCCCCCCGCACCCCACGAGCTCGACCCGATCGAGCGGGTGTCCCGCGACGAGTTGCAGGCGCTCCAGCTCGAACGGCTGCGGCACACCCTCGACCACGCCTACCGCAATGTCCCGCTTTATCGGGACAAGTTCGATCAGGCAGGGGTGCACCCGAACGACTGCAAAGAGCTCGGCGACCTGGCGAAGTTCCCGTTCACCACGAAACAGGACCTGCGCGACAGCTACCCGTTCGGCATGTTCGCCGTCCCCCGCGAGCGGGTCGCCAGGGTGCACGCCTCCAGCGGCACCACCGGCCGGCCGACCGTGGTCGGCTACACCCGGCACGACCTCGACGTCTGGGCGGAGGTCATGGCCCGCTCGATCCGCGCCTCCGGTGGGCGGCCCGGCGACATCGTGCACATCGCCTACGGCTACGGCCTGTTCACCGGCGGGCTGGGCGCCCACTACGGGGCCGAACGGCTGGGCTGCACGGTGGTGCCCGTCTCCGGCGGCATGACGCAGCGGCAGGTGCTGCTGATCGAGGATTTCCGGCCCGACATCGTGATGATGACGCCGTCGTACATGCTGGCGCTGCTGGACGAGTTCGCCGCCAGGGGCCTGGACCCGCGGGCCTCCTCGCCGCGCATCGGCATCTTCGGCGCCGAACCGTGGACCGAGCGGATGCGCCTGGAGATCGAGGACCGCTTCGATCTGCACGCCGTCGACATCTACGGCCTGTCGGAGGTGATGGGTCCCGGCGTGGCGAACGAGTGCGTCGAGAGCAAGGACGGCCTGCACGTCTGGGAGGACCACTTCTACCCCGAGACCGTCGACCCGCTCACCGGCGAGCCGGCCGAGGAGGGCGAGCTGGTCTTCACCAGCCTGACCAAGGAGGCCATGCCGGTCATCCGCTACCGTACGCGCGACCTGACCCGGCTGCTGCCCGGCACCGCCAGGCCGGCCTTCCGGCGGATGGAGAAGGTCACCGGGCGTACCGACGACATGATCATCCTGCGCGGCGTGAACGTGTTCCCGACCCAGATCGAGGAGGTCGTGCTGGGCGTCGCGGGCCTGTCGCCGCACTTCCAGCTGCACCTCACCCGCCCCGGGCGGCTCGACGTGATGACGGTCAGGGTCGAGGCGCGCCCCGGGCTCGGCGACGGGCGGGACGAGGCGGGCGAACGGCTGCGCCAGGCGGTCAAGGACACCGTCGGGGTGAGCGTCGAGGTCGAGGTGGTAGACCCCGAGACGCTGGAACGGTCGGTCGGCAAGCTCAGACGAGTCATCGACAAGCGGGATACTTAGGCACATGGCCACTCCGACCCCCACCCGGCCGCGCAGGCGGGGCCATGACCCCGAGTCCGTGCTGGCCACCGCCGTGGGCGTGTTCAACGAGCGCGGCTACGACGGCACCAGCATGGAAGACCTGGCCAGGGCGCTGGGGGTGACCAAGTCGGCCATCTACTACCACGTGCCGGGCAAGGAGCAGCTGCTGTCACGTGCGCTCGACCGGGCGCTCGACGGGCTGTTCGAGATGGTGGCCGACGAGCGCGCCTGCTCGGGGGCGGCGATCGAGCGCCTGGAGTGGGTGGTGCGCCAGAGCGTGCGCCTGCTCATCGACCGGCTGCCGTACGTGACGCTGCTGCTGCGGGTGCGCGGCAACAGCGGGACGGAGCAGGCGGCGCTGGCGCGGCGGCGGGAGTTCGACCGGTTCATCAGCGGCCTGGTCACGGAGGCGGCGGTGGAGGGCAGCATCAGGGCGGACGTCGATCCCGGGCTGGTGACGCGGCTGCTGTTCGGCAGCGTCAACTCGATCACCGAGTGGTATCAGCCGGCGCGTGGCGCCTCGGCGGACGATCTGGCCGACGCGCTGCTCAAGATGACCTTCGGCGGCCTGCGCGTCGATCCGGCCGCTTAGCCGGCCGTTCAGGCGGCTGCTCAGGCGTGGGGGCGCTCAGGCGTCGGGCCGGGCGTTCAGGCGTGGGCCGTTCAGGCGTCGAGCTGGTCGCGGGCCGGTGCGGAGCCGACCGCGCCGGGCACGCCGCCCGGGGGCAGCTTCACGCGCAGGTCGGCACGGATGGCCTCGCCCAGTTTCTTCGTGGCCATGCGGTTGAGCGCGCCGCCGGCGACCGCGCCGGTCAGGAAGGGCCCGAAGGTGGTCAGGTGACGGCCCAGCGTGCGCATGAGCCGGTTGCGCAGGGCGGTCTTGGTGGCGGCGCCGAGCGCCAGGGTGACGGACGCGGGGGCCAGCGGGTCGATGCCGCGCTGTTTCGCCCAGGCGGCCGTGAACGCGATCGCGCGCTGGGTGCCGGTGCCCTGGACGCGTACGCCGTAGACCTCGTGCAGCTCGGCCAGCAGCTTGACCTCGATGGCGGCGACGACGATGGTCTCGGCGACGAGCTGGGCGGGGGCGGAGAGCAGGAGGGGTGGCGCGGCGAACTCTGCCGCTGCCAGTGCTCCGCCGATGGCGCCGACCGTCATCGTGGCCTTCTGGGCGGTGCGCACCAGGTCGTCGGCGAGTTCCTCGCCGGTCAGGCCGTGATGATGCTCGGCGAGGGTGTGCAGGTCCCGGATGGGGATGCGCGGCGCGATGTTGAGGAAGACGTCCGCCAGCCAGCGGCCACGGCCCGCGCCGGTCTCCCGGGCCTTCCTGGCCCCGGTGGACAGCGCCCGGGCTAGTCGGCCGAGCAGCCTGCGCCGCTCGGCCGGTTCGAGCTCACCTGGCGCGGTGAGCCTGCCTACGAGCTCGCCGACCTCGTTATCGGGGTCGGCGACCTCACTGCCTGGTTGACGGTCTTTCTCTGGTACGGCCACGCGATGCCTCCATGTCTTGGTCGCGATCGCTCAGGGACGAACCGATACCGGTCCTCGCCATCTCCCCGAGACCGCTCGCTCCAGATGATCAGGCGGCGCACTCCCGGCAGACCTGCTGACCGTTCCTCTCGGAGGCCAGTTGGCTACGGTGATGCACCAGGAAGCAGCGTGAGCAGGTGAACTCGTCGGCCTGACGGGGGATCACCCGCAGGGACAGCTCCTCGTTGGACAGATCGGCGCCGGGCAGTTCGAGCGACTCGGCGAGATCGGTCTCGTCGATGTCGATACTGCCGGACGACTTGTCCGTGCGCCGCGCCTGAAGTTCCTGGAGGCTGTCCTCCCCCAGGTCGTCATCTGTCTTGCGCGGGCTGTCGTAGTCGGTAGCCATTGTGCTTACTCCATCCCCCTCAGCTATATGTCTTCGCGCTCATCGCGCGTCTTCTAACGTCCGGGAAGCCCATCTTGTGCCCGTTCCGTCGGGGAGATTTCCCATCGGTACCCCGCGGAAACGAACAACGAACCTCCCAACACGTCAGGGCCTGCTGCCGACGGCAATGGTTAGCCAAATATGGCGAAACCCACAGCCTTGGCGTCATGCACCACCGTGTTCGACGGCACATCCAACCACATGTGCGGCGCGAATGAGACGCCCCCCGTGCCTCAACACGCGCATCAACATGCGGACGAACGCGCCGGAACGCCACGGGTGTCAGCGCCTCGGCAGTCTGATGGTCACGACAAGTCCTCCACCATCGCGTGGCACGGCGGTCACATTTCCGCCGTGCGCCTGTACCACCGCACGGACGATGGACAGCCCGAGCCCCGATCCCTTGGCCGATTCCACGCGGTCGGCGTGGAGCCTCCTGAAGGGCTCGAACAGGCTGTTCACCTCGTACGCCGGGACGTGCTGCCCCGTGTTGGCCACCTGAACAACCAAGGCACCGTCCGCCATTCCCGTCCGGATCCATACTTTTCCGTTTTCGGGAACGTTGTACTTGACCGCGTTCTCCAGCAGGTTGCTCACGGAGCGCTCCAGGAGCACGGGATCGCCCACGGTAGGCGCGCTGACCAGTTCGGTGGTGATGGTTACGCCGTGCTCCTCGGCGAAGGGAGTGACCTGTTCCACGGCCGTCTGCGCGACTTCCTGAACGTCGAGCGGTTTACGCACCGCGAGTTCGCGTTCGCTCCTGGCGAGCAGCAGCAGCCCTTCGATGAGCTTCTCGTTTCGCGCGTTGACTTCGAGCAGGGTACGCCCGAGCGCTTTCAGGTCCGCGGACGCCTCGGGATCGGACAGTGCGATCTCCAGGACCGTCCTGTTGATGGTCAGCGGCGTACGCAACTCATGAGAGGCGTTGGCCACGAACCTGCGCTGGGTGTCGAAGGCGACGTTGAGCCGGGCGAGCATGGCGTCGAAGGTGTCGGCCAGCTCCTTCAGCTCGTCGCTCGGGCCCTCCAGGGCGATGCGCTGGTGGGCGAGCGTGCTCTCCGACAGCTTCTTGGCGGTGGCGGTCATCTGCGCGACGGGCTTGAGCGCCCGGTCGGCCACGAAGTAGCCGATGATGAGCGCCAGGATCCCCACGCCCACCAGCGCGAAGGGTGCGCTGCTGAGCAGTCCGTCACGGGCGTTGGCGATGGCCAGTTCCTGGAACTTGCGCCAGCTTCGCTGCAACTGCTCGTTCTCGTACGTAGGGCCCAGCCCGAGATCGATGTCCGGCCAGGCCGTGCTGATGGCCGTGCCGACGATGGCGTAGACCGAGATGAGCAGCATCGCCCCGGCCCCGAACACGAGCGCGCCGTAGGTGATCGTCAGCCGCCACCGGATGCTGACCTTGGCGGGGAGCTCCTTCACACGTTCCATGGTGGAGCGCTGAACGGGCTGGCGCGCCGGCGGAGGGGGGCCGTCCCACGCGGGCGGCCCCGTCGGCGGCGGCGCCTCCTGCACCCGCGTCGCCTTCCGCGCCGAATGCGGGCTGATCATGGGGTGCGTCGGCCCCGCCTCGCGTTCTGGCCTTTCAGTCACAACTTGTACCCAACCCCGGGCACGGTCTCGATCACCTGAGGCTCGCCCAGCTTCTTCCGCAGCGTCATCATGGTCACGCGGACCACGTTGGTGAAGGGATCGATGTTCTCGTCCCATGCCTTGTCCAGCAGGTCCTCCTGGCTGACGACGGCGCCCTCGGCCCGCATCAGCTCTTCGAGCACCGCGAACTCCTTCTTCGTCAGCACGACCTCCTTGCCGTCGCGCTCCACCAGCCGCTTGCCCGGGTCGAGCCGGATGCCGGCGCGTTCGAGCACGGGCGGCAGGGCGGGGGCGGAGCGGCGGCCGAGCGCGCGGACCCGGGCGACCAGCTCGACGAAGACGAACGGCTTGGCAAGGTAGTCGTCGGCCCCGAGGCCGAGCCCCTCCACCTTGTCGTCCACGTCGCCGGACGCGGTCAGCATGAGGATCCGCGAGGCCGTTCGCTGCTCGACCAGCCGCCGGCACACCTCGTCGCCGTGGACGACGGGCAGGTCGCGGTCGAGCACGATGACGTCGTAGTCGATGTAGGAGGTCCGTTCGAGCGCGCCGCCGCCGTCGTAGGCGACGTCGACCGCCATCGCTTCGCGCCGCAGCCCCGTCGCGATCGCGTCGGCGAGCACCCGCTCATCCTCAACCACCAGCACTCGCACGCCTGGCACACCTCTTTCCCGAATTCTGGGCCCTCATTGTGCCCACCACCTCGATAAGCGCACGGTAAGGCATGTTCAGGGCGGGGTGACCCCCCGGAGATGCGGAGCGAGGCGAATTTCATGTTTCGGAGGGCGACGAGCCGGGGTATGCCTGCGGGACACCCATTGCCCAGTCTTCATCCGGCAATGGGGTAACTTCGCCCCCCACACGGATCGAACCCCCAGAGAGTAGGTGAGATGGGCGAGTTCACGACCACGATCGAACACCGCCTCGACCAGGCTTACAAGGGCCTTCGGGAGGCCCGCAGCGTCGGCGACGACTACCTCGCCGACACCCTCACCGCCGAGATCGAGGACCTGCGACGGCTGGCCGACGATCACGGCATCCCGTTGCCCCGCTAGCTGAACGCGAAACGGCCGGAGCCAGGCTCCGGCCGTTTCGCCCATGACACCTTCGCCTGAGGACGTCAGGCGTCGCGTTCGGGGTTGAGCCCGGCCAGCAGGTCGTGCAGCTCCTCGAACAGTCCTGGAGCCGCGCACAGCGCGTAGTCGGGGCTGACCGGCCTGCCGTGCAGCCCGCCCAGCCTGGCGCCCGACTCGGTGGCCACCAGCCCGGCCGCCGAGAAGTCCCACTGGTTGACCCCGCGCTCGTAGTAGGCGTCCACCCGGCCCGCCGCCAGCGAGCACATGTCGATGGCGCACGAGCCGCCGCGCCGGATGTCGCGTACGCGCGGCACGACCTGCGCCACCACCTCGCCCTGGACGGCCCGCCGCTCCTTGAAGTAGCCGAACCCGGTGGCGACCAGGGCCTGCGAAAGCGGCACGCCCGTGTTGCAGCGCAGCCGCTCCGGCCCGAGCCAGGCGCCCTCGCCGAGCGCGGCGGTGAAGACCTCGCCGCGCGCCGGCACGTTGACGACGCCCGCCACGATCCGGCCGTCGACCTCCACGGCGATCGACACGGCCCAGTCGGGCAGGCCGTAGAGGAAGTTGACCGTGCCGTCGATCGGGTCGACGATCCAGCGCACGTCGGACTCGCCGGGCGCCTCGCCACCTTCCTCGCCGAGGATCCGGTCGCCGGGCCTGGCCGACAGGATGCGGTCGCGGATCAGCTCCTCCGACGCCTTGTCCAGCGTGGTGACGACGTCGGTGGGGCTGGACTTGGTCTCGATCTCGGCCGACATGGTCGGCCGCTTGGCCAGGATCATCTCCCCCGCCTCGCGGGCGATCTCCTCGGCCAGTCTCAGGAAGTCCGTCATCACGCCACCGAGTCCGGACGCTTCCACTCCTGGCCGAGCACGTGCTGGGCGAGGAAGGCGAGCACGGTCTCATACCAGGCGACGGCGTTGCCCGGCTTGAGGATCCAGTGGTTCTCGTCGGGGAAGTAGAGGAACTTCGAGTCCACCTCCGTACGGCGCAGGTCCCACCACAACCGCAGGGCCTCGCCGATCGGCACCCGGTAGTCCTTGTCGCCGTGGATGACGAGCAGCGGGGTGGTGATCTTGTCGAGCGAGAGGTGCGGCGACAGCAGCTGGTAGCGCTCGCCGCCGGGGACGCCGAACTCGCGCTGCCAGTACATGGCCGCGTCGGTGGTGCCGGCGAACTGGTCGAGGTGCCACAGCGAGGCGTGGGTGACGATGGCCTGGTAGCGGTCGGTGTGGCCGGCGAGCCAGTTGGCCATGTAGCCGCCGAACGAGCCGCCGAGCGCGGCGACGCGCTCGCTGTCGATGTCGTCCCTGGCCAGGGCCACGTCCACGATCGCGTCGAGGTCGGCCTGGGTGCGCGGGCCCCAGTTGCCCCAGCCGCGGTCGATCATCTCCTGGCCGTAGCCGGTGGACAGGCAGGGGTCGGGCAGCAGGACGGCGTACCCGTGCTGGGCCATGATCCACGCCTGCCAGCGCCACTGCCAGTCGTTCCAGGAGGCCACCGGGCCGCCGTGGATGAACAGCAGGAACGGCGCCGGGTCGGCGGCGGAGGCCCCCTCGGGCAGGACGAGCCAGCCCCGAATGGTGGCGCCGTCGTCGGCGGTGGCGGAGATCTCGGTCAGCGTGCCGGGCACCTCGGGGCGCGGCGCGGGCGTCGGCAGGTCGGCGATGTCGCCGGTGGCGGCGTCGATCCTGGCCGGCCCGGGCGCGAGGTTGACGGCGCTGCGCAGGGCGTAGACGAAGCGGCCGTCGGGGGACGGGCTGAGCCCGAGGTAGGCGGCGTCGTCCTGGGTCAGCCTGACCGTTTCCCCATCGAGGAGAACACGGAAGATCGGGCGACGGCCCTGGTGGTCGGCCACGAGGTAGACGGCGGAGCTGTCGGGAGCCCACTCGACGTCCATCGGGAACAGGTCGGGCGCGTACGCGCGGCCCTCGCCACTGGCGAGATCGGCGATCCACAGCTCGCTGCGCGCCGAGACGTCGTATCCGGTGTGCCGCTCGCGGGAGCAGGCGATCCTGGTCCCGTCGGGAGAGACCGCCATCGGGCCGTTGAAGTCGTGGGCCTCGTCGGTCAGCAGCACGCGCCGCTCGCCACTGGCCACGTCGATGGCCACCAGGTCGGTGCGCCACTGGCCGTCCGGCAGGAACTCGCGCCAGGTGGTGATCACGGTGGCGCCGTCGGGGGTCAGCTCGAACCCGCCCTCGCGCAGCGCCTCGCCCGCGTCGGGGGTCAGGTCGCGTACGTCCTCCAGGCGGTCCGCGCCGAGCCTGGCCGCGAAAAGCCGGGGCCGGCCTGGCCCGAGGTCGTGGTCCCAGTAACGGACGGGGTAGCCCTCGTGCAGGATGGCGCTGATCCCGGCGTCCTTGCGGGCCTTGCGCTTGTCCTGCTCGGCCGCCTCCTCGCCGTCGAGCACGTCGGAGGAGAACACGACCACGTCGCCGGCCGTGCGCACGGCGCCGATGCCGCCGGGCCTGGCGGCCACCTGGCGGGCCTCACCGCCCACACGGGGCAGCAGCCACAACGACGGCACCTCGTCAGTGGAGTCCTTGACGGTCACGTCGGGCCGCGCGGAGGTGAACAGCACGTCCCCGGCCGCGGTGAAGACGGCGGCGGACTCACCCTTGGCCGAGCGCGTCAGCCGGTACGGCTCGCCGTCCACGGGAATGGCCCAGAGCGCGGTGCCGAACGACTTGCCGTCAGGGTTGAGGGACTGGACGGTGGAGACGAGTCTGGAGCCGTCGGGCGATAGCCGCAGCGACAGAACCCGGGGGATGGCCACATAGTCACGTATGTCGTTGAATGCGCTCACTCGATCGAACCTACCTCGCGGCGGAGACCGGAGACACTCCCACATAGGGTTGTCACGTGGGAATTTACGACGCCTTGCTGGTCCTGTCGTTCGGCGGTCCCGAGGGGCCCGACGACGTGATGCCGTTCCTGGAGAACGTCGTGCGCGGGCGGGGCGTGCCCCGCGAACGGCTGCTCGAAGTGGCCGAGCACTACCAGAGCTTCGGCGGGGTCAGCCCGATCAACGAGCAGAACCGCGCGCTGGTCGAGGCGTTGCGCCCGGTCGCCGGGATGCCGGTCTACTGGGGCAACCGCAACTGGCACCCGTTCGGCGAGGACACCGTACGTCAGATGCGGGCGGACGGCGTGCGGAAGGCCGCCGTGTTCGCCACCTCCGCGTTCGCCGGCTACTCCAGCTGCAGGCAGTACTACGAGGACATCGACCGCATCTCCGTCGAAGGCGGCCCTGAGCTGGTCAAACTGCGCCACTACGGCGAGCACCCCGGGTTCGTGGCCGCGATGGCCGACCGCACCCGCGCGGCGCTCGACCGGCTCGGCCGCGACGACGCGCGGCTCGTCTTCACCGCCCACAGCATCCCCGTCTCGATGGCCGAGACGGCCGGGCCGTCCGGCGGGCTCTACGAGGCGCAGCTGCGCAGGAGCGCCGAGCTGGTCAGCCGGGCACTCGGCCGCGACCAGCCATGGGACCTGGTGTGGCAGTCGCGCAGCGGCCCGCCGCAGGTGCCGTGGCTGGAGCCGGACGTGTGCGACCATCTGCGCAAGATCGACGCCGGGTCCGTGGTGCTGGTGCCGATCGGGTTCGTCTCCGACCACATGGAGGTCGTCTACGACCTCGACACCGAGGCGAAGGCGGTGGCGGCGGAGCTGGGCCTGCCGATGGAGCGCGCCGCGACGGCGGGCACCCATCCGCGCTTCGTCCAGATGGTGCGCGAGCTGCTGGAGGAGCCGGAGCCGGCGCCGTGCCCGCTCACCTGCTGCCCGCCTCCCCGCCGCCGTCCCCAGGCATAGCGGCGCGTCCGCTCAGGCGTAGGTGCGGGCGCTCAGGCGTGGTGCGGCGCTCAGGCGTAGGTGCGGGCGCTCAGGCGTGGTGCGGCGCTCAGGCGTAGGTGCGGGCGTACGCCTCGGCGATGCCCATGACCTTGTTCACGTAGTCCCACGAGTGGTTGTAGAACCAGATCGCCTTGCGCAGCCGCTCGCCGCCCTGGCCGGCCTTGTTCGCGCACAGGTAGTTGGCGGCGCCGGGCACGGCGTCGTACGGGCTCCAGATGTCCTTCTTGCCGTCCCCGTCGCCGTCGACGCCGTAGTGCTTCCAGGTGGCGGGCATGAACTGCATCGGCCCGAGAGCGCCCGCGCTCGAAGGGCCGTTGTTGCGCCCGTGGCTGCTCTCCACCTGCCCGATCGCGGCCAGCACCGTCCAGGACAGGCCGGGGCAGCGGGTGGCCGAGGCCTTGTAGAGCTCCAGGTAGCTGCCGGGGCGGCCGACGGTGACCTGCTGCGGCTGGCCCTGGGCGGGCTGGTCCTGGGCGGTCTGCTGCTGGGTAGGCTGGCGCTGCTTGGCGGTGCGGGCGGAGGCGTCCAGCATGACGATCTGGGCGCTCTTGCCGAGCAGCCGGCGTACGCCCGACTCGCGGATCTTGCCCGCCTTGCCGTGCAGCAGCACCGCCACCCCCTGTGCGAACCCCAGCCGCCTGCCCAGATCGGCGCTCACGAGCCCGTCCACGCCGTGCAGCCCGAGCGGGGCCGAGGCCGCGACGCGCAGCCGGGGCCCGCCGTCCACCTGGTACACGGCGCCGAGGATCATGCCGAACTTGCGCATCGCGGCCGCGTCGGTCACGAGCTCGCCCCTGGCCAGCGCCTGCCACACCGCGGGCTGGTCGGCGACGGGCTGCGGCGTCCATGAGCGGAAGTCCGCCGGGTCCACCGCCAGCAGGTTGATCGAGGTGCCCGACACCTTGACCGCGCCCGCGTCCACCACGGTCGCCTTGCGCACGCTCGCGAGCTCGCCGAGGCGGAACCTGGTCTGCTTGGGCACGGTGCCGGGGGCGATGGCCAGCACGCGCGGCGGCGTCGCGGTGACCTTGGTGCCCGCCCGCGCGAGGTCTCTGACCGGGTCCTTTACTGGTGCCGCGGTGGGGACGAGCTGGTCGAGGCGGGGCGCGGGTGACTGACTCGGGCTCGGCTTCCCGCGTACGGGCGGCTCCTGCGTGCTGCCGACCGTGCTGCCGACCACGTCGTCGCTCACGAGCACGACGACCCCGCCGGCCGCCACCGTGGCGGCGAGCACCGCGATGACCATGAGCATGACCGCACGGAACGAGGGAAGACCCGACACCCGGGACACGTTAACTCACCCCACCAGAAACCGACTTGCCATCCGGACATACGGTGCGCAATGGTTAGCTGCTTTTTAGTAAGGGGGAAACAGCGTGGTCGGGCCTTACCGGGGGTTGTTCGACAGGCCCGGCGTCAAAGCGTTCGTGCTGGCCGGGTTCATCGGCCGGATGCCGATGTCGATGCTCGGCATCGGCATCATCCTGCTGATCTCCACCCTGACCGGCTCCTACGCCACCGCCGGGGCGGTCGCCGCCACCACCAACGTGGCCTTCGCCATCGCCGCGCCGCTGTCGGGCCGGCTCGTGGACAGATTCGGGCAGGGGCGGGTGATCCCGCCGTTCGCGGTCGTCAACGCGGTCGCGCTGGCGGCCATGATGGGCTTCGCCGGGTGGGGGCTGCCCGACTGGACGTTCTACGCCAGCGGGCTCGTCGTGGGCGCGACCTCGCTGTCGATCGGCTCGATGGTGCGGGCCCGCTGGTCGGTCATCTACGGCGGCTCCGGCCGGCTGCACACCGCGTTCGCGTTCGAGTCGGTGGCCGACGAGGTCGTCTTCGTCACCGGGCCCGCGCTGGTCACGGTGCTGGCGACCAGCGTGAACCCGTACGCGGGGCTGATCGTGGCGCTGCTGTGCATGCTGGCCGGCAGCCTGGCGCTGGCGACGCAGCGAGACACCCAGCCGCCCGTGCAGGAGATCAGGTCGTCGGCGGGCTCGCCCATCCTGATCCCCGGCATCGCCCTGCTGGCCTGCGTCTCCCTGGCGCTGGGCGCGATCTTCGGGTCGGTCGACCTGATCACGGTGGCCTTCGCCGACGAGCACGGCGTGAAGGGGGTCTCCGGGTTCCTGCTGGCCGCCTTCGCGGGCGGGTCGATGGTGTCGGGGCTCTGGTTCGGCTCGCGGAACTGGCGGATCCCGCTGCGCAAGCGGTTCGTCAGGGCGCTCGGACTGTTCGTGGTGGGGCTGGTGCCGATCATGTTCATCGGCAGCCCGTGGATCATGGCGGGGGCGCTGTTCCTGGCCGGGTTCGCCATCTCCCCGACGCTCATCACGGTCTTCTCGATCACCGAGCGGATGGTGCCGCAGTCGCTGCTCACCGAGGGCATGGCCTGGATCTCGACCGCGATCGGGTTCGGGGTGGCGCTGGGCTCGTGGGCGGGCGGGGCTCTCACCGAGTCGTACGGCGCCTCAAGCGCGTACGTCTTCTCCGTCTGCGCCGCCGCCCTGGCCGTGGCGGTCGGGATCGGAGGTTCGGGTTTGCTGAGACTTCCCGAGGCTCCTTCACCGTCGCAGACGTGATCCGCTACCGTCGGGACATCCCTCGCAACACCCATCACACCGGAAGCATTTGTTATGTCCCGACGAATCACATCACTTCTAGCAATCGCGGCTGTCTGCGTCGCCGTCGCCCCGGCGCCCGCGTCGGCTCAGGCGCCGAAGAAGGAGCCCATCGACTGTTCGCAGGTCAAGTGCATCGCGCTGACCTTCGACGACGGACCGGGCAAGTACGCCGGCACGCTGCTCGACACGCTCAAGAAGTACGACGCCAAGGCGACGTTCTTCCTTGAGGGCCAATACGTGAAGAGCCGCCCCTCCTACGTCAAGCGCATGGCCGCCGAGGGCCACGAGCTCGGCAACCACAGCTACAGCCACCCCGACTTCACCAAGAGCGAGGCCGGGACCATCAAGAGCGAGATCCAGAAGACCCAGGACGCGGTGAAGAAGGCGGCGGGTGTCGAGCCCAAGCTGCTGCGCCCGCCGTACGGGCTGGCCGACCTCCAGGTCTCCGACATCGCCGCCGAGTTCGGCATGCCGATGATCCTGTGGACCGCCGGTTCGCAGGACTGGAGCTCCAAGAACGTCAAGGCCATCCAGAAGCAGACGCTGGCCGTGGCCAAGCCCAACGGCATCATCCTGATGCACGACTGGGTCAAGCAGACCGTGGACGGCATGCCCTCGCTCATCAAGACGCTCAAGCACAAGGGCTACCACCTGGTGACGGTCTCCGACGTGATCAAGAGCCAGAACCTCGAGCCCGGCGACATCTTCCCCGTTCCAGAAGGCTGGGAGAAGTGAGTATCGTTCGCGTCTAACGGAACGATGCTCTTTCCCAAGGGGTGCTCGTGACCTTCGTGAACTGGGCGCGCAACCAGTCGGGCACCCCTGCCGAGGTGCGTACGCCAGCCTCCGTCGAGGACGTCGTACGCGCCGTCCGGGACGCCGCCGCCTCAGGGCGGCGCATCCGCATGATCGGGACGGGCCACTCCTTCACCGGAGTGGCCCTGACCGACGGCATCATGCTCCGCCCCGGCGCGCTTACCGGGATCAGGTCGTACGCCGACGGCCTCGTCACCGTCGCGGCCGGCACCCCGCTGCGCGCGCTCAACGAACTGCTCGCAGAACGCGGCCTGGCCCTGGCGAACATGGGCGACATCACCGAGCAGACCGTCGCCGGCGCCATCCAGACCGGCACCCACGGCACCGGCCGCGACAGCGGCGGCCTCGCCGACCAAGTCGCCGAGCTGGAGCTCGTCCTCGCCGACGGCTCCGTGACCACCGCCGCGCCCGGCGACGACCTCTTCGACGCGGCCCGCGTGGGGCTCGGCGCCCTCGGGGTGCTGACGGCCGTGACGTTCCGGGTCGAGCCCGCGTTCCTGCTGCACCAGCGGCGCCGCAAGCTCGCGCTCAGCGACATCCTGCGCTCGCTCGACGACCTCACCGCGGCGAACGAGCACCTCGACTTCTTCTGGCTGCCGCACACCGACGCCTGCCTGGTCAAGACCAACAACCGCAGCCCCGGCCCGGCCCGGCCGCCCGGCGTGCTGCGGCACTGGCTGGACAACGTGTTCCTGGAGAACACCGTCTTCGGCGCCGCCTGCGCGCTCGGCGCCCGCCTGCCCGGGCTGATCCCGAAGATCAACGCCGTCAGCGCGGCGGCGCTGGGCGACTCCGAGTCGGTGGACGCCTCGTACAAGGTGTTCACGGCGCGGCGGGACGTGCGTTTCCTGGAGATGGAGTACGCCGTCCCGCGCGAGCGCCTGGCCCAGGCCCTGCGTGAGACCGGGGACCTGATCGGGCGGATGGACTGGAGGATCACCTTTCCGGTGGAGGTGCGGGTGACGCCGCCCAGCGACGCGTGGCTGTCCACCGCGTACGGGCGGCCGACGGCGTACGTCGCCTGCCACGTCTACCGGCCGACGCCGAACCCCGCCTACTTCGAGGGCGTCGAGGAGATCATGACCCGCTTCGACGGCCGGCCCCACTGGGGCAAGCTGCACACGCGCGACGCCGCGTACCTGGCCAAGGTGTACCCGCGCCACGCCGACCTCGTCTCCCTGCGCGACCGCCTCGACCCGGGGCGCCTGTTCACCAACGACTACCTGGACACGGTGCTCGGCTAGCCCCAGCGGCGAGCCACCACGAACCGCCCAGGACCGCCTCCGGGCGGCCACCACCGGCCGGACGGCGGTTCACCGCAGGTCGTCCCGGCCGGCGGGATGATCGTCGGCCTCGTCCTGGCCCGTCTGCGGGGACGGCTCCGCGGTGGCCGTCGGCGTCTCGTCGGTGCCGTCCGGCTGCTCGGGCTGCTCCTGCGGCGGCGCCTCCGTCGTTCCCTGCGACGGCGTCACCGGCTCCGGCCGCGTGGGCGTCGGCTCGGACGTGGGACGCCCGGCCGGCGTCCTGCTCCGCGTCGCACTCGGCGTCGGGGTCGGTGTCGGGGTGGGCGTCGGCGTCTCCGGCTCCGTCGTGAGGGTGTGCGGCGGGTACGCGGGCGCCCGGCTCTCCGGCTCGCGGGTGGCCGGCGTCCTGTCCTCGCGTGCCTTCACCGGCGCCTTGCCGGTGACCTGCTCGTGCACCGTCCGCTCGGCCAGCGCCTGGTAGGCCAGGATGCTCCCCATGCTGACCGCGAACACCGTCGCCGCCGCCACACCGACCTTCGCCCACGGCAGCCCGCGCGCCGGCCCGCGTACGACCGGCATCACCAGCGTGGACCTGCCGTCACCCGAGGTCGCGTCCGGCGTGTCGCCGTCGGCCGGGGTCTCGTGCCGTGCGGCGCCCTCGTCATTCGAGGCCGCGTGCGGAGTCGTCTCCCTGTCGGCGTCGGCCCTGGTCGCGTGTGCGGCGGCGGCCAGCAGGCCCTGTTCCGGGTCGCGTCCCCCCTTTGGCACCAGTGTGTGCTGTTTGACCCGCTCTCCGGTGCGCTTGAGATAGTGCGTGTAGATCGCGGTCGCGACCGTACTGGCGACGCTGACGACCGCCGCCCCGATCACCGTGCCCGCCACGCCGAGGTACGACGCGGCCACCGCGGCCGTCACCGCGGCCAGGGCACTGCCCAGGATCTGTGGGACGCTCAGCTCGAACCCCCGCTGCCCGTCACTCATCCCCCGGTTCAGTCCTCTCTCGCCATGCGTTCGGTGTTGGTAAAGAGCTGTCTCGTGAATAGACGCGAGTGCGTGTCCTGTTGTTCCTGTGACCTGCGCGACAGGCACCCTTATAGCTCGTGCCCCGACGACTCGGCCTGCCCTCCGTTTACCTCGCCGCGGCCGTGGCCACGGCCGCCGCGACCGCCGTACCCTCCGCCATGACGCCCGCCTCGGGTCTCGCCCTGCATCCCTCGCTGTCCGAGCCCGCCCGCCCGTACATCGTCATCGCCCGCAGCCGGGTGGCCGCCCGCGATCTCGTCGGCGAGGTGCGCTGGCGGGTGCGCCGCTACTACACCTCGGCGCTGCCTGGCTTCGCCACCTTCCTCACCGCCGCCGAACTGGCCGACCTGCGCGCCGACCGGCGGGTCCGCTCGATCGAGCCCGACCGCCAGATCCGTCCCATGACCGGCGTCAGACCCTCCCGCCCGTACGCGGTGGAGGCGGACGGCTCGGGCGTCACCGTGTACGTCGTGGACAGCGGCGTGGATACGGGCACGGAGACGAGCGCGGAGACGGGCGCGGAAACGGGCGCGGAAACGGGCGCGGAAACGGGCGCGGAGGCTGGGGACGAGGATGGGCGGGGCTTCGGGGAACGGGTGTGGCGGGCGTTCGACGCCACCGGCGGCACCGGACGCGACTGCGGCGGCCACGGCACGCAGTCCGCCTCCCGCACACACAGTGTCGCGCCGAAGGCCGGCCTCGCCTCGGTGCGGGTGCTCGGCTGCGGCGGCTCCGGCACACTGTCCGACGTCCTGGCCGGGCTGGACTGGATCCGCAGGCACGCCAGAGGACCCTCCGTGGCGAGCATGGCGATCGACGGCGCCGGCTCCCCCGCTCTCGACCGCGCCGCACGGTCGCTGGTACGTAAGGGCGTGTTCGTGGTCGGAGCCTCCTCCACCGGCACATGTCACGTCACTCCGGACGGCCGGGCATACTCTCCGCACACGCCGTACCTAGCCGGGGCCGCCGCCCGTCACCTGGAACTTCACCCCGAAGCCGGCCCCGCCGCGCTCGCCTCATGGCTGAAGTGCACGCCCTCCCGCGGCGCGATTCGCCAGAACCCGCCGACGGGATCTAACCTCCTCATGCGCGATGGCGGGCTCTAGAGTGATGGATTCCACAAATGTGACCGGCGTCACAACGCCTGCGGGCTATCCCAGGAAGGCGATGTTCGGACATGCCGGGTACGGTGCTGGCAGGCAACCGGCACACGCGAGAGACTCAAGGGTCCGGGGGAAGAATGGCGACGCTGACGAAGGGACTCGCATGCAGGAGCTCCGACTCGTCGCGGTAAGTGAGGACGGCACCTACCTCGTGCTGGCTACTGCCGGACGGGGTACGCGCTTCACGCTTCCCGTGGACGACCGGCTCCGTGCTGCCGTCCGCGGCAACTTCTCCCGTCTCGGCCAGTACGAGATCGAAGTGGAGAGCCCGTTGCGCCCCAAGGAGATCCAGGCCCGCATCCGAGCTGGAGAGACGGCGGAGGAGATCGCGGCGACCGCCGGGATCCCCGTCGAGCGCGTCCGCTGGTTCGAGGGGCCGGTGCTGCAGGAGCGGGAGTACGTCGCCCAGCAGGCGCAACGTGTGGCCGTACGGATGCCGGGCGAGTCTGCCCCGGGGCCGACGCTCGGCGACCTCGTCGCGGAGCGGCTGACCAGGCGCGGCGTGCCCACCGACGAGATCGACTGGGACTCCGCCAAGCGCGACGACGGCCTGTGGCGGGTCAAGCTCGGCTACGTGTGGAACGGTCACACGCGCCACGCCGAGTGGCTCTTCGACCCGCGCAAGCGCCACGTGACACCCCATGACGACGAGGCCCTGCGCCTGTCGTCCGCTGACTTCGACCCCGATCCCGCCGTGGTGGAGGACACCACGGTGATGCCGTTCGCGCCGCGGGTGGCCAAGCTGCAGCCGGTGCCGCCGCTCGCCTCCGACGCGCTGCCGTTCCCGTCGGTGGTGCGCCGCGAGCCGGAGGAGCCCGCCGTCGGCTACACCCCGCCGGTCCGGTCGCCGGAGACCGCCTACACGCGGCCGCCCGAGACGCCGCCGCGCGAGGCGCCCTTCGCCCCGCGCCACGACTTCGACCACGGCGAGGAGCCGGCCGCACGCCACGACTCCCCGGCCAGAGACTCCGGCCACCGCCCGGGCTCCACTCACCGTCCCGACTCCGGCCACCGTCCCGACCCGGGCCACCGTCCCGACCCGGGCCACCGCGCCGACTCCGGCCGCCCGCAGGATCCCGGCCACCGGCAGGACTCCGTACGCGAGCCCTACCGGCCCGAACCTCCGGCCCGCGAAACCGGCCATGCCCGCCCCGGCGACACCTCGTCCCGCCGCGGCGGGTCTTCGCCGTGGCTGCCCGACTTCGGCGCGGGCCGCTCCGGCGACCGCGAGACCGACTCCATCTACGCCCCCGCCGGGCCGCCGTCCTCCCGCCCTGCCCCCCGGCCGCCCATCGACGACACCCCCACACCCGACCAGCGCTTCACCACCGCCGACGACCAGCGCCCCGCGCAGAGGCCCGCGTCCACCGACGACCGGCGCACAGCTCAGGGGGCTACGTCCACCGAGGACCAGCGCACCACGCACAGGCCCGCGTTTGCGGACGACCAGCGCCCCGCGGACGGGCCCGCGTTCGTCGAGGACCGGCCTGGCACGCAGAGGCCCGCCTCTGACGGCCGACCGGCCGGCCAGGAGTTCCCGCCCGTCCAGAACCAGCAGGCGGTGCGGCCGGATGCGCCCGCCGACGCGCTCTCGCCGGCCCGGGACCAGCCGGCCGCCGACCTGCACGACACGGCGATCACCCAGTCCGAGTCGCCGTCCGCCCAGCCCACGTCCCCGGCCCACCACCCGGAACCGACCGCCCAGGCCGAGACGAGCATCGCCCAGCCCGAGGTCCAGGCTGCCCAGCCCACGCCGCCGACCGTCCAGGCTGAGCCGAGCGCCCAGGCTGAGACGAGTGCCCAGGCTGAGACGGCCGCGCACGCTGAGACGGCCGTTGTCCGGGCCGACGCGCCGCCCGCCACGGGCCCGTCCGTCGTCACGCCCGCCGAGCTCGCGGAGAAGGCCGTCGCCGCGACCGCCGCCGACGCGCAGACGCCCGCCAGAGCCGAGTCCGGGTCCGGGTCCGGGTCCGCCGAGAGCCAGGCCGAGGCAGGCGCAGCCGTTCCCACGACGGAGGACGCCTCCCAGACCGCCACGGAAGCGGCCACCGCATCCGTGGCACCGGCCGCCTCCACCGACGTCACGGTGAAAGTGGTCGGACACCCCACCACCGCAGAGCCCACCACCACGGCCACCCCGGAGACGACGCCCGCTCCCGCCGCGACGCCCACTCCCGCTGCGAAGGCCATGGCCACCGGGACCGAGGCCCAGGCCGAGCTCGGGTCCGGACCCGCACCGGCCCAGCCCGTCGCAAGCGACGAAACCGCCGTCGAGGCCACCGACACAAAGGCCGTCGAAGTCGACAAGCCGGCCGCTACCGTCGAGACCACCAAGAGCGACGAAACCGCCACGGCCGGATCCCCGGAAACTGCAACCGCCGCCGTCGAGCAGTCGGTCGTCACCGAGCAGCCGGTCAACAGTGAGAAGCCGGTCGCCGGCGAAGTGACCACCGCATCTGGGACGACGCCCACGTCCGAGACAACAGCCGCAGCCACGGCCGAGGGCACGGTCCCGGCGCAGACCACGTCCGCTCCCGCCTCCACAGCCGCAAGCGAAACTGCTAGCAAGCCCGAAGCCGCATCCGAGACCCCGGCAACTGCCGGATCCACGACTGCCGCCGAATCCACGGACGCTCCCGAGGAGGTTGCTCCCGAGGCAGCGACGGCGGCCACTGAGACGAAGGCAGCCGCTGCGTCGGCCGCCGCCGAGACGACTCCGGCAACCGCTGCGGCTCCCGAGGGCACGAGCGCCGCCGAGGCCCCGGCCGCAGCCGCGGAGGTCACCGACGAGGTGCCCACTCCGGAAGTAGCCGCCACCGAAGCGTCCGCAATCGCCGAAACGTCCGGAGCCGCCGAGTCGTCCACCGGTGACGAGACGACGTCGGCTGCTGAGGCCGCTGCCGCCACCGAGACGACGTCGGCTCCTGAAGCGACGCCCGCCCCCGAGGCCGCTGTTGCTCCTGAGACAGTCTCCGTTCCCGAGCCGACGCCCGCTCCTGAGCCCGCACGCGCTCCCGACCCGGCGCCCGCTGCCGAGGCGGCGACCGTTCAGGACGCGACGCCCGCCTCCGAAGACGCGCCTGAGCCGGCGACCGAACCGGAGAGGCCGACCCCGGCGAAGCTGGCGGCGCAGAAGAAGGCAGGTCGGGCCGAGCCCGAGCAGCCGGTTCGGGAGAGCAAGCCCCCGGCGCCCAAGCCGAAGCCCGCTCCGGCGGTACCGGCGGCGCGGGCGGCCAAGGACGAGCCGAAGGAGGACCCGGCCGTGCCGGTGCCCTCTCCGCCGCCCGCTCCGGCCGCCCGTCAGGCGCGCAAGGGTTCGAGGGGCCGCCGGGCCTCGGTGCCGACCTGGGACGAGATCATGTTCGGCGCCCGCCGCCAGGACTGATCAGGACGAGCCAGACCGCTCAGGTCAGAACGGCCGTCACCGGATCACCGGGCCAGGTAACTCGGTCGCCGGGCCAACCGGGCCACGTACCTGGTCACCTGCCAGGGAGCTGGTTCCGAGTCACCGGCCACTGGGGTCCAGGATGAGCCCCCGGTCAGGGTTCGGCGCGTTCCAGGAAGGGGGCGAGCCACTCCGGTGTCACCTCGGCGGGGAAACCCACCGCCTGCGGCAGCGACACGTCGATCGCCGAGTAGCCCCCCTTGCCGGCCCCGACCCCGGCGATCAGCGTGAGGACCCCGGCCTGCCGCTGGAACCACGTCTGCCGCAGCCGCCAGCCCACCACGGCCCGGCGTTCGACCACGGCCTGGGCGCGACGCATCGAGCCCGACCGTACCGACAGGCGTACCCCGTCGTAGCCGTGACCCAGTGAGGCGTAGCGGTCGAGCCCGAGCGGCACCCCAACGCCGGCCATGACCAGCAGGAGCACCAGCAGGACCCACCACAGCACCGCCCCCGTGAGCCAGACGGCGACGGCGGCGAGCAGAGCGGCCAGGAGCCACGGGAAGACGGCGCGGAACAGCCGCCGGCGGCGCGCCACGGGCGGATGGGGCCGCAGGTCCCCCTGGTAGGGGCCGATCGCGTCGGCGGTCACCTGGAAGGCCACGTCGCGGGGCACGTCGGGCAGCAGTTGCCCCCGCGTCTCCGAGTCGCCCAGCCCGGTGACGATGGCCCAGACGCGGGTGACGCCCGCCCACCGTTCGGCCAGGCCGTCCACGATCTCGTAGCCGCGTACCCGCTGCGACTCCAGCGACACGCTGCGCCGGTTGATCAGCCCGCGCTCGGCCACGAGGTAGCCGTCGCGCCGCTTGAGCCTGAAGTCCCAGTTGAAGATCGCGTACATGAGGCCGCCCGCGAACGGCATCGCCACCACCAGCAGCAACGCCAGCGCCAGCAGCAGGTAGGGGTGCTCCCAGAGCCACTCGCCCGCACTCCAGGCGGTGTCCCGGCTGACCCCGAGCTCGTCGCCCCACTGGAACGCCAGCCCCACCAGGCCGCCGGCGAAGGCGAAGGGGGTCAGCAGGTACGCGCCCGAGAGCGGCCCGTACAGCAGCCACCTGCGCGGCACGTCGATGATCGGGCGCTCCCTGGGCCCGGTGGCGGCGGGCGCCGCCTCGCCGGGGGCGTGCGGCTCGGGCTCGGCGGTGCGGCGCAGGAGCACCGCTTTGAGGCGTTCCGCCTCCTCCGGCGTGATGCCGGCGAGCTTCGCCTCCTCCTCGCCGCCGCTCGCCCCAGTGTCGATCTTGAGGATGGTCAGGCCGAGCAGCCGGTGCATGGGCGGGGTGGAGACGTCGACGCCGCGGATGCGTTCCAGCGGGATGGTACGGACGGAGCGGCTGATCAGCGAGCGCTTGGTCTCCAGCCGGTCGCCGACGATCTCGTACGTGAACGTGGCCCAGCGGATGATCGCGAACACCACGGCGCCGATGACGCCCGCGGCGGCGTAGCCGTACGACCTGGCCGAGAAGCCGCCCACGAACAGGACGCCGACCAGGGGGAGGAGGAGGGAGGGCAGCATGCGCACCGGGTCGATGAGCAGCACCTTGGGGCTGAGCCGCTGCGGCACCCGCACGACGGGGGGCTCGGGAAACGGTCCCGCGCCTGGATGGCCCGGCGGCGGGAACCGTTCACCTTCCTGGGCGGCCGGAGGCGGCCCAGACGGCGACGACCACCCGCCGGCCTGAGGAGGCACCGGCGCGTAAGGCTGCCCGTCACCCAGTGGCGGCGGGAACGCGGATGGCTGTCCTTCGTGAGGCGACACCGCGGACGGCTGCCCGTCCTGAGGCGGCATCGCGGACGGCTGCCCGTCGTGAGGCGGGGCCGGGGAGACGGCGGGCGGAGGCGGCGGAGCGGTGGGCGGCCGGCCTTCGTCATGCGGGCGTGGCCGGTCGGTGGACGGCCGCGGGCCGGTGGGCTGGGACGGGTCGGTGGAGGGGGACGGGTCGTCGGGACGAGGGCCGGTCATGTCGCGTCGTCCCTCAGCTGTTCGGCCCGCCGGGCCAGCTCCTCGGCCAGCCCGGCCGCCACCCGGTAGTCGAGCCCCTTGATCGTGGACGAGCCCGCGTGGGACGCCGTGCGGATCTCCAGGGTGGCCAGACCGAGCATCCGCTCGAACCACCCTTGCCCCTTGTCGACCGTCTGGATGCGGCTCACAGGCACGAACGCCCACTCCCTGGTCAGGAACCCCGACCTGGCGTAGACGACGTCTCCTGACAGCTCCCAGCGATGCACGGCGTACCGTACGAACGGCTCGGCCGCCAGGAACGGCAGCGTCAGCACCACGACCGCGGCGGGCAGCAGCCACGGGTCGCGGGCGAACCAGTCGGGCACCCAGGGCCAGCCGCCCGCCCACCGCGACAGCAGCAGCGAGATGCCGGCGAAGAACACGAAAGCGATCAGCGACTCCAGCAACCACAGCCGTACGGCCTTGGGCGAGACGCGGTTCGCCGGATCGCGCAGCGGGCCAGTAGACGTCACAAAGCCAGCTTAGGGTGCGAACCGCCGGGGCGATCTGCCAGCGGGCCGGTAAAGATCCACCGGACGCTCCGGCGTGTCTGCCGCGAGGCGGCCGTACGCGGGTGCATGCTCGTTGGCGGCCCGGCCGCAGGCTGTCGCGCTTGGCCACGTCGGCGGCGCCACGTTCGTGCCAGCCAGGCTCGGGCAGCGCGGGGACCGCACCACAGCGCGAGCGCCTAACGCAACGTGGCAGCCGCCGTCCGCGCCGCGTTCCCCGAACATCGCCCCGTTCCCCGATCGTCGCCCCTTTAGTCGAACGACCCGACCTGGCGCACCCGATTTTTCGCCGCGTCCCGTTAATGGAACGATGGCCCCGTCAGCGCCGTCCGAGACCCCGCGCCCCGCCCTCACCCACGGCGGCCGCGAACGCGCAGCCCGGAAATGGTCCGCCGGCCTGCCCGGATCGTCCCCCGGCCTGGCGCTCCCACCGCCTCCGATGTGGCCAAGTTCACTACCCGGATGCCGTCATTCCGGCTGTTTTCGGATCCTTTACCTACCACCGACCATCGAGAAACGGTCTGCGCACCGCCGAGACCCGCGTAGCATCATCCGGCATGGGGCTGTGTAACACGGCATCACGCATGCGACGCATCACTGTCAGTGTGACAGTGGTGGCACTCGCGTTCGCGCTGGCGGGTTGCGGCAGCTTTTTCGGCAGGTCAGAGGCGAAGGACATCGCGGAGATCAACGTCGCGAGCCCCGAGCTGCGCGACGGCGAGCCGCTGCCGCGCGAATACTCCTGCCGGGGTGATCAGGGCAGCCCGCCGCTGCGCTGGTCGAGCCAGCCCCTGTCCGAGGCGGAGTCGATCGCCATCGTGGTCGACAGCCATACGTCGTCCGAGTCGGCCGTGCACTGGGTGCTGTTCAACATCCCGGCCACCACGACCGAGCTCGGCCCCGATGCCGCCGCCGATCCCCCCGAGGGGTCCGGGCAGGCGAAGGTGACCAGCGGGAAGGTGGGCTACGAGCCCCCCTGCCAGGACCGGGCCAGCTACCGGTTCACCGTCTACACGTTGGACGGCAAGGTCGATCTGCCGGGAGGCGCCGAGCTTCCCGAGGTTCTGAAGAAGATCGCGGATCAGACCATCGCCCGCGGCAGGCTCACCGCGGTGAACATTGAGTGAGCAGTCAAATACGACATGTAGTACCGGTGTACCAATTCTTCACGTAGGGTGTGACAACTCTCATAGTGGTCCGACACAATCAGATCCAATCGTTAGGCACTGGTGATCAAAGGGGGCAGGTCGCGTCGATGGCCGCGCGATCTCATCGGTGCCAGAGGGAGGCCATGACTTTGAGGGTGGTGCAATGATCGCGGTCGTCATCAGCTTGGTCGCTGTCGTGCTCGCCGTGCTCGCTGTCGTGGCACTGGGCATGCGCTCCATGAACCGCAGGGAGAGCTCGCTACCTCCGGAACGGCTGAAGGAGATGGCCGAGAAAGAGGAGAACACGCTCACGCGCTCGACGGACCAGTTCGCGGCGCACGAACCCCGCATGGCCAACTTCAGCCCCGACTTCAGCCCGATCGACGAGCCGAAGCCGAAGCCGGTCCGCACCGGCCAGCGCGGCAGGCGCGGCGTCGACGAGTGGGGCAACCCGAGCACGGACGACGACGACGAGGAGTTCTGGGCCAACATCCGCAGCGACGCGGAAGAGGGCGGTTTCGGTGCCGGCGGCACCGTCGCGGCGCGCAAGGGCGCCTCCCGTCCCGTCGAGCGTGAGCGGCCCCCCTCCTCCGAGCGGCCCTCCTCCGAGCGGCCCGCCGCCGAGCGTCCGGCCGAGCGCGAGCGCACCGCCCCGCGTGAGCGGCCCGCCGAGCGCCGTTCCGAGCGGCCAGCCAAGCGGCCGAGCCGTTCCGCCAAGCCGCAGCCCGCGACCGCCGGCGCCGACCCCAACGCCGCCACCGTGCAAGCCCCGCTCCCCCAGCGTCAGCCCGCCGCCGCCAACCTGGCCGACCTGGTCGAGCCGCAGAAGCGCGCCACTCCCGCTCAGTCCGAGCTGGCCGACCAGCGCACCGTGACCTTCGCGGCCCCGACGGCCGACGTGATGAGCATCCTCGGCGCGGGCGCCCAGCCGGTGCCCGCCCCCACCCGTCCCGAGCCGTCGCCCGTGAGCCGACCCGCGCGGGCCGAGCGCCCCGCGACCAGGCCCACCCCGGTGGCCTCCAACGGGGTCTCCTCCAACGCCTATCCGGCGAACGGCGGCAGCGGCTCGTTCCCCGCCCAGCCCTCCGTGAGCGGCAGCGGCTCGTTCCCCGTGGTGAGCAACCCGGCGAGCCCGGTGAGCCCCGCCTCCAGCGGCAGCTTCCCCGCCGTTCCCGCCGCGCCCATCCACGGCGCGCCGACGAGCGACCCGTTCCCCGCGTACGGCGGCGCCGACGCCCGTGAGTCGACCTACCCGCCCGCGGCGGCGAGCACGTCCGGCTCCTGGCCCGCCTCGCCCGACATCTTCGACGACCCCGCCCCCGCGGCCTCCGCCTATCCCGGCGCGAGCTCGTGGCCGGCGTTCGAGCAGCCCGCCGAGCGTTCCTCCTACCCCGCCTCCTACGAGGTCCGGGCCGGCTGGGCCGTGGCCGACGACTCCGACCCGCTCACCGCCCCCTCCCCCGCGACCGGCACCCCGACCGCGCCCGCCCGTGCGGTCTCCAACTACGACGACGTGCTCTCGGCCCCGACGCCGCCGCAGTCGCCGTTCGGGCCGGGCGCCTACGAGACGGGCGACATCACCACCGCCGCCGCCTGGCCCGAGCCTCCGGCCGCGGGCAACGGCGCCCAGGGCACCTGGCCCGCGTACGGCGGGCAGCCTCCGGCGCAGGACAACAACCGCGGCAACCACCGCCGGGGCCCGGAGCAGGACTATCCGAACGACTACTACCGATGATCTTTAGCGCCCATTAATCCGTAAAACCCGCGTAACGCCCCCCTAAAGCGGGGTCGACGGAGCAATAGGGTTTGCTCCATGTTCCGCGACACGCAGAGTAGCTGGATGAGCACCCTCCGGCACGACGTGCCAGCCTCGCTCGTGGTTTCCCTCGTCGCGGTGCCCCTTTCCCTGGGCATCGCGATGGCCTCCGGCGCGCCGCTGACAGCCGGGCTCATCGCCGCCGTGGTGGGCGGCATCGTGGCGGGCGCGCTGGGCGGTTCCGCCGTCCAGGTGAGCGGCCCGGCCGCCGGCCTGTCGCTGGTGATCGTGGATCTGGTGCACACGTACGGATGGCGCGCCACCTGCATGATCACCCTGCTGGCCGGGGCCGTACAGCTCGTCCTGGGCGTGTTCAAGGCGGCCAGGGCGGCACTGGCGGTGTCGCCGGCCGTCCTGCACGGCATGCTGGCCGCGGTCGGCGTCATCATCGCCCTCTCCCAGCTCCACATCGTGCTGGGCGGCAGCTCGCAGCGCTCCGCCATCGCGAACCTCATCGAGCTGCCCGGGCAGATCCTGCACCTGCACGGCCACAAGGTCGCCGTGGGCGTGCTCACGATCACCGTGCTGGCGCTGTGGACGCGCCTGCCCAGGCGGATCAAGGCGGTGCCCGCGCCGCTGGCGGCGCTGCTCACGGCGGCGGTGACGGCGTGGGCGTTCGGCTGGGACGTCACGCGGGTGGACCTGTCGGGCGGCGTCAGCGACTGGGCCTTCCCGGTGCTGCCGCAGGGAGACTGGCATCTCGTGGTGGCCTCCGTGCTGCTGGTGGCGCTGCTGGCCGGCTGCGAGTCGCTGCTGTGCTCGGTCGCGGTCGACGGGATGCACGCAGGCCGCCGTGCCGACCTCGACCAGGAGCTGACCGGCCAGGGCGTGGCCAACATGGTCAGCGGCGCGCTCGGCGGGCTGCCGGTGGCCGGGGTGATCGTGCGCAGCACCGCGAACGTGGCGGCGGGCGGGCGTACTCGCTGGTCGGCGATCCTGCACGGGGTGTGGGTGCTGGTGTTCGCGACCGGGTTCGGCTGGTCGATCACGCTGATCCCGCTGGAGGCGCTGGCGGCGCTGCTGGTGTTCATCGGCATGCAGATGGTGAACCTGGGCCACATCAGGAAGGTGCACGGGCACGGCGAGGTGCCGGTGTACGTCGTCACGCTGGTCACCGTCATCCTGCTCGGCCTGGCCGAGGGCGTGCTGGCGGGTCTGGCCCTGGCCGCGCTGCTCGCCCTGCGCCGCCTGACCTGGGTGACCGTGCTCAAGCGGGAGGAGCGCGACGGGCGCCTGCACGTGACGATCTCGGGGTCGCTGACGTTCCTCGGGGTGCCCCGGCTGACGCACGAGCTGCGCACGATCCCGGCCGGCACCGCCGTCGACCTCGATCTGAACATCGACTTCATGGACAACGGCGCCTTCGAGGCCATCCACTCCTGGCGGCTCGACCACGAGCGCATGGGCGGCACGGTCGACATCGACGAGCTGCACGACGAGTGGTACGCGCTGGCCGCCAGCGGCGCCCACATGCTGCCCGTGAAGTCGCCGCCGAAGGCGCCGGACCGCTGGTGGCTGCCGTGGGCGCAGCGGCGGCGCCGTCCCGAGCCGTTCCCGCTGGACGGGGCCGTCACGGGCTCGCCCGAGTGCATGCTCACGGCCGGTGCGCGCGAGTATCACCGCAGTACGGCGCCGCTCGTCCGGCCCATCTTCACCGAGCTGGCCCGCAAGCAGCAGCCGACCCACCTGTTCATCACCTGCGCCGACTCCAGGATCATGCCCAGCCTGATCACCGCGAGCGGTCCCGGCGACCTGTTCACCGTGCGCAACATCGGCAACCTGGTGCCGCGCAGGGGCTCGGAGCCGCACGACGACTCGATGGTGGCGGCCATCGAGTACGCCACGCAGGTGCTGGGCGTGCACACGATCACGGTGTGCGGCCACTCGGGCTGCGGCGCGATGGCCGGGGTGCTGAGCGCCGGGGTGCAGGCGGGCAGCCTGCCCGGGCTGCGCAGGTGGCTGCGGCACGGTGACCACAGCCTGGCCACGTTCATCGACACCGAGGGCGACCGGCTGCACAGCGGGGCGCTGGACGTGCTGTGCCGGGTGAACGTGCAGCAGCAGCTGGAGAACCTGCGCACCTACCGCAAGGTGGACGAGCAGGTCAGGGCGGGCAAGCTGGAGCTGGTGGGGCTGTTCTTCGACATCGGGTCGGCGCGGGTGCACATGGTGCCGCCACTGCGCCCCCCGAACACGGCCAGGCCGCTCGGAGTGGCCGCGGGCGAGGCCTGATGCCGAGGACTGATGCCGGGGATTGATGCCGGGGATTGAGGTCCGTTCTGCGTAATCCTCCGCAGAACGAGCGGCAGGGGCGGAGTTAGGGTCGCGGTGCCAGCGAGGTGCTCCCGTTGCCCACGGCGCCCCTCGCGACGCCGGTCCTCACTCCCAGGGGCCGGAGGGGCGGAGGCGCCCGCCGTTCGAGCTATGCCCCCTCTCGGGGCCGCCGATGGTAGCCGGACGGAGCGCGACCCACCTCCGCCCCTCACCCGGCCGGAACGCGCCGAGCCCGGCAAGCTGCTAGAAACAGAACCCGGGGCACAAAACGCAACCCGGGGGACACCATGCCACAAGACTTCCAGAACCCACGCTTCGCGCAGGCGTACGCGCGGATGAGCGTGCTCACCGACCAGCGGGGCGCGTACGAGCACCGGCGGCGGCTGCTGACCGGCGCCGAGGGCCGGGTGATCGAGATCGGCGCCGGGAACGGCCGCAACTTCCCCCACTACCCGGAGACGGTCACGGAGGTCGTGGCCGTGGAGCCGGACGACACGCTGCGCGCGCTCGCCACCACCGCGGCCAGCTCGGCCCCGGTGCCCGTCTCCGTCGTGCCCGGCCACGCCGACGCCCTGCCCGGCCCGGAAGGCGACTTCGACACGGCGGTGGTGTCGCTGGTGCTGTGCTCGGTGCCGTCGCAGCAGCGGGCACTGGCGGAGATCACGCGGGTGCTCGTCCCCGGCGGGCGGCTGTGCTTCTACGAGCACGTACGCTCGGCGAACCCGCTGTTCGCCCTGCTGGAGGACGCCATCACCCCGGCCTGGCGCCGAGCGGCGGGCGGCTGCCACCCGAACCGGGACACCCTGCGCGCGATCAAACGCGCCGGCTTCGAGGTGACGGAGTCCGACAGATTCACCTTCTCCCCGCAGCCCCTCGTCCCCCGCACCGCCCACATCCTGGGCCACGCCCACACGACGAAACACTGACCAGCCGAAGCCTCTACCGGCCGATGACAGCCTTCCACCGGCCACGCTGAAGCGTGATCACCCCGTCCCGCCCGATGGTCGCCCTGGCCCCGCGGAACGGCAGCTCGCCATGGCGAATCCAGTAGTCACGCACGTCGTCGAGGCGATCCCACAGCCGACGCGGCCCGCCCTGATGCACGGTGACCTCACCATCGCGCTCCTCGGCCCGGGCCCACGTGCCGTCTCCGTGCGTCATGACCGCGACACGGACGTCACCCTCTTCCCGGTAGTGGTGCTCTATGCCCGGCGCGATAGTGACGAGCCCACCACTATCCATCACCGACCGCAACGATCTGCACCCATCCGGTACTCCATGCTTGCGCCGCCATCATGAGAGCGGTGACGGCCGGCCGTATTCTGTACTCGCATGAAGGATCTTGGCAGTCAGATCGCATACTGGGACGGCGTCGGGGCGACGAAGACGTTCACCCATCCGGTCGATTTCAGCTGGCTGGCGAGGGTGAGACCGGACGCTCGGGTCCTGGACTACGGATGTGGGTACGGCCGGGTCATGGCCGAGCTGAGCGAGCACGGCTTCTCCGACGTATCCGGCGTTGACCTGTCTTCCGCGCTGATCGAGCGGGGTCGCCAGCTACGGCCTGACCTGCGCTTCGCCGTCCTGGAGTCCCCACCGGACCTGACCTGCGCGTCGGCGAGCTTCGATGTCGTCCTGCTGTTCGCGGTGCTGACGTGCGTCCCCGACGATGCCGCTCAGCGGGCGATGGTCGCCGAGCTGAGCCGGGTCCTGGCGCCCGGCGGGCTGCTCTACGTCAGCGACATGATCCTCCAGGACGACGAACGAAACCACCGCCGTTACGCCGCCCACGCGCAGCGATTCGGCACACCGTACGGAGTCTTCGCCACTGACGACGGTGCGGTGTGCCGGCACCACGACCTCGCGGAGTTGCACACCCTGCTGTCGGGCTTCGACCTGGTGGACGAGCATCGGATCGAGGTCACCACGATGAACGGCCACCGGTCGCAGGCGGTGCAGTTGCTGGTCCGTAAGCGGTGACGACCACTACCGCTCGTCGCCGGCCACCGCGTACGCGACGGGCGCCACGGACTCCGCGCGGGCGAAGGTGACCAGCGGCTCGCAGGTCATCTCCTTCCCTGGTTCAGGCGGCGGTGGTTCAGGCAACGGCGTGCATCACGGGCTCGCGAGCCGACAATGCCGGACGGTCAGGAGATCGCGTCTCTGCCTTTTTCGGAGAGGTATTCGTTCACCCGGCGCGGGTTGTAGCCGCGCCATACCGTCACGAACTGCGGCCGGTCGGGCAGAGGTTGCGTGTTCGCGGGAGAAGCGTCATCAGCCGGCCGTTCCAACGACGCTATGTAGCTGTCCACGTCGCTCCGGCGGTATCCGCGCATGGTGATCTCAAAGAGAGGACGCCCCTGCGTTTTCCGGGTTCTCATGCGCAAGAGATCACGCACCGTGCCGGCGCACAGCACGACGCCCAGGAGCACGAGGGCCAGGAGCGTCACGAGTTCGAAGCCTGAAGGCCGGACAATGATCAGCCTCGTCACGCTGAAAATCGCGATGCACGGCGGGGCCACGAACACGATGATTTTCTGGGTGACGGGGAGTTCGTCCCACCAGGGCCTGCGGTCGGCCGGGCTCATGGGCTCAATATGCCTGAGTGGGGCCTGCCGGTAAATATCTCCAGGGCGTCAAGGACTCGTGCACGGCGTGACATTTTCGCGAGTGACGCAGCCCATTCAATTCCTCCACGCGGGCGAGGCGTTTCGGCTCTCGCGTTCAGGCCGTAGATCAGCCCGAGACTTGGCGGACGTCCGTTCCGTGCTCGGCGAATGCCTTGAAGTCCTGCATGTGCTTGAGCGACTGCTTGCGGAAGGCCCCGGGCATCACGAGCCCCATCAGCCGCATCAGCAAGCCGCTGAACCGGTACTCGCTCTCGCTCTCCCAGAGCGTCGTCTCCGGGCCTGCTTCGGTCAGGCGGTCGCGGACCATGCTCCACATGCCGTTGCCGATGATCTCGCGGTCGAAGTGGACGACGGTCTCCCGCGGGATCTCGTGCAGGTCCACCGGTTCCCGGCGCGTGATGGTCTCGGTGGCCTCCATCTGCTGCCGGCCCATCTGCATCACCACTCGCGACTTGGTGCCGACCTGCCCGTGCACCCCGTTCAGCGGCTCGTGCAGCACCAGGCCCCGCAGCCATTTCGACACGTGTTCCGGGTCGGCGAGCAGCTGGGCCACCTTCTCCCGTGGCAAAGCGATCTCGATCGAAACGGTGTACTTCATGGCGGAGTGCTCCAGTTCTCGAGTGAACGGGACGCACGCTAGCAGCATCGCCTTATATTAGTCCATGCTAATGAAGCGGCGCCTTGGTCGAGGCGCCGTCAGGTGCTCGCTCCCCGTGTGGAGGCATGCCTTGCCGAGGGGGCGCGGATTCAGCCCTGGTCAGAGAGGGTGGGTGACGAGTCGGCCTGTAGGCCGGGTTCTGTCCTTCTGGTGAAGGGGCGACCATCCATCTAGGGCCGCCGTTGCCGGCGGTCTCAAGCGGTCTACCCGCGCGGCTCGGGCGGGCAGCCCTCGAACGTCGCGCGCGGAACGCTCCGGAGAGCGTCCCTTCTTGACCTTGCTCCGGGTGGGGTTTACCTAGCCGCCCACGTCACCGTGGGCGCTGGTGGTCTCTTACACCACCCTTTCACCCTTACCTCCCGGCCAGGCCGGAAGGCGGTCTGCTTTCTGTGGCACTTTCCCGCGGGTCACCCCGGGTCGGCGTTACCGACCACCCTGCCCTGTGGAGCCCGGACCTTCCTCGGCGGGCCTGATGAGGCCCGACGCGGTCGCCCGGCCGACTCGTCTGCGGAAGGGTATCAAATTTCGGCCGCTCCCCGGTCGGCCGCCCCCAGTCTGCCGTCCCCGGTCGGCCGTTCCCAGGTCTGCCGTCCCCGGTCGGCCGCGCCGGGTGGAGTTCCGGCACGGCGTCCGTCAGCGGAGGTGGGAGGTGTCGTTGAAGGACTTCACCACGGACGGGCCGTCGGCGTAGTACTCGATCAGCGACAGGCAGGCCAGGTCGAGGTGCATGCGGTACAGCGACTCCAGCGGCGCCAGCAGGGCCTGCCGCAGGAGCAGTTTGATGGGCGTCACGTGCGAGACCGCCAGCACCGTCTTGCCCTCGTGCCGTTCCGCCAGCCGTTCCCTGGCCGCCTCTACGCGGCGGGCGGTCGTGGCGAAGCTCTCGCCGCCCGGCGGGGCGACCTCCGGGTCGGCGAGCCAGGCCGCGAGTTCGGTGGGCCAGCGGCGCTGCACCTCCGTGAACGTGTGGCCCTCCCAGGCGCCGAAATCGGCCTCCCTGAGGTCTTCGCACACGTCCACGTCGAGGCCGGTGCGGGCGGCGACCGCCTGCGCGGTCTGGCGGGCGCGCTTGAGCGGGGAGGTGACGATCACGTCCAGCCGGTACGGCTCCCGCGACAGCCGCTCCGCTGCTGCGGATGCCTGAGCGAGGCCGGCGGCCGTGAGTTCGGCGTCGCCGAGGCCTGAGAACCTGCGTTCGACGCTCAGTTCGGTTTCGCCGTGACGGAGGAGGAGCAGGGAGGTGGCGACTCGGGTGGGTGGGGCCCAGCCAGTACCGCTTCCGGTTCCGGTGGCCGTCGTGTTCGTGGGTCTGGCTTTCTGCTGGGCGGAGGCCAGGGAGGCCGTGGGGCCGGATAGGCCGGTGTCGAGGAGGTCGGTCTGGCCCGCCGGCTTACTCGATCCCTTTGTGGAGGGCTGGGAGCCTCTGTCGGTCTGCGTCGCCTTCTTGGCTGTGCCAGTACTTCTGGAGGCGCCGTCGTCCCCCAACGTGCCCCCGGCCGTCCAGGTCAGCCCCTTGGCGGCGGCGTCCATGGCCTCGTTGGCCAGGCGGTCGGCGTGCTTGTTGCGTTCGCGCGGGATCCAGGTCCACTCCGTCACGCGCAGCCGCCTGACCAGCGACCCCGCCTGCGCCGCCAGCGGGCGCAGACCCTCGTTCTTGATCTTCCAGCGGCCGGCCATCTGCTCGATGACCAGCTTCGAGTCCATCCGCACCGCCACCGCCGACCCGTCGCCGCCCAGGTCGAGCACGGCCTGCAGGCCCGCGATCAGGCCGCGGTATTCGGCGACGTTGTTGGTGGTGACGCCGATCGCCTCGGCCGCCTCGGCCAGCACCTGGCCGTCGGCGGCGTCCTTGACGACCGCGCCGTAACCGGCGGGCCCGGGGTTGCCCCGCGAGCCGCCGTCCGCCTCGATGACGTAGGAGGTCACAGGCCTGACTCTGCCGTACGGACGAGGATGCGGCGGCACTCCTCACACCGCAGCACCTCGTCGTGGGGAGCGGCCTTGATGCGGTTCATCTCGGCGATGGACAGGGCAACCTTGCAGCCCTGGCACCGGCCGCCGTGCAGCATGGCGGCGCCCACGCCGTACTGCTCCCTGAGCTTCTCGTAGAGCTTGAGCAGGTCGGCGGGGATCTCGCCGGCGACGCCCGTGCGGCGGCCCTGGACCTCGCCCGTCTCCTTCTCGATCTCGGCGAGCGCGGCGTCGCGGCGGTCTTCGGCCGCCGAGAGCTCGGCGCGGACCTCGTCGCTCTTGGCCCCCAGGTCGGTCACCTTGGTGTCGGCGGCCTCCCTGCGCTCCATGATCTCCAGCACGACCTCTTCCAGGTCGCCCTGGCGCTTGTGCAGCGAGACGATCTCGGACTGGAGGCTCGCCAGGTCGCGGGGCGAGGTCACGGCGCCGGAGTCGAGGCGTTTCTGGTCGCGGTCGGCCCGGGTGCGCACGGCTTCGACGTCACTCTCGGCCTTGGTCTGCTCGCGCGCCAGGTCGCCCGCCTCGGTCTCGGCCTCGATCACCTGAGTGGCGAGCCTGGCGTGCGACTTCGACTTCTCGTCGATCACGGCCAGCTCGGGAAGGGTGCGGCGGCGGTGGGCCAGCCGATCAATCACGGAGTCGAGCTCTGCCAGGTCGAGCAGTCGCTTCTGGGCCTCGGGGGCTGCTTTCATGATCAATATCCTCTTGTCCAAGCATCGGTGACCGTGGCGGAGACATGCGTCTCAACGGTAACGCCACTGGCGTGCAGGATGGACGCCGCGCTGTCGAGCCAGGGCCACTCGGTGGCCCAGTGGGCGGCGTCGATCAGCGCGGGGCCGCCGGACTCCACGAACTCGCTGGCCGGATGGTGCCGCAGATCGGCGGTCAGGAAGACGTCGACACCTGCGGCGGCGGCCGTGGCGAGCAGCGAGTCGCCCGCTCCCCCGCTGACCGCCACGCGCGCGACCGGGCGGGACGGCTCGCCCGCCACCCGGAGGCCCGCGAACGTTCGCGGCAGGCCCTTGGCCGCCTGTGCGGCGAACTCGCCCAGCGTCATGCCCTCGGCCACCTCCCCGATGCGGCCCAGCCCGCGCCACGGGTCGTCCGGGAACGGCTTGAGCGGCACCAGATCACCCACGAGGCCGACGGCTCTGGCCAGGGCGTCGGAGACCCCCGGGTTGGCGACGTCGGCGTTGGTGTGGGCGGTGTAGAGGGCGACGTCGTTCTTGATCAGGGTGCGGATCAGGCGGCCCTTCGGCGTGGTGGCCGCGACGGTCGTCGTGCCGCGCAGGTAGAGGGGGTGATGGGTGACGATCAGGTCGGCCCCCCAGTCGAGCGCCTCCTCGGCCACGGCGGCGACCGGGTCGACCGCGAGCAGCACCCGGCGCACCTCCTGGGCCGGATCTCCGCTGACCAGCCCCACCGCGTCCCACGACTCCGCCCGGCCGGGCGGGTAGGCCGCCTCCAGCACCTCGATCACGTTCGTCAACGTCACAGCAGCCACCTGCGCAGACTACCGGTCCGCCGGGTTCGCGGGGGTGTCTTCAGAACGGGGTTCGGCGTAACGTAAGTGGATCCTGACTTGAGGCGGGAGGACGGCATGGCACCAAGCGTGGCGATCGTCGGTGCGGGGTTCGGTGGGCTGTGCATGGCGATCCGGCTCGAACGCGCCGGCATCCGGTCGTACACGGTCTTCGAGAAGGCCGGCGAGCTCGGCGGCACCTGGCGGGACAACAGTTATCCGGGGGCCGGGTGCGACATTCCCTCACATCTGTACTCGTACTCATTCGAGAAGTACTCAAGCTGGACGCGGCGCTATCCCGAGCAGCCCGAGATCCTCGGTTATCTCGAACACTGCGCGGACAAGTACCGCGTCAGGGAGAAGATCCGGTTCCGTACGGAGGTCAGGCGGGCGGAGTTCGGCGGCTCGGGCTGGCAGGTCACCACGGCCACAGAGGACGGCGGCGAGCGGACGGAGCGGTTCGACGTGGTGGTCATGGGGGTGGGGCAGCTCAACCGGCCCCGGATGCCCGACATTCCTGGCATGTCAGATTTTGAGGGCGTCTCGTTCCACTCCTCCCGCTGGAACCACGAGCACGACCTCACCGGCAGGCGTGTCGCGGTCATCGGGAACGGATCGTCGGCGGCCCAGTTCATCCCGCGCGTCGCCGAACGGGCGAGGCACCTCCACGTCTTCCAGCGCACGCCCAACTGGGTCATCCCCAAGCCGGACGCCACGTTCGGGCCGCTGGTCAGGTTCGCCTTCCACTACGTGCCGGGGCTGCAGCGCGCGTACCGCGAATGGATCTACCGCTACGCAGAAGGCACCCTCTACCCCGCGCTCGCCCAGGGCTGGAGCGAGGGGCTGCTCAAGCAGCGGGCGCTGCGCCACCTGCGCGACCAGGTGCCCGACCCCGAGCTGCGGGCCAGGCTCACGCCCGACTATCCGCCCGGGTGCAAGCGGGTCGTCATCGACAGCTCCTTCTATCCGGCCCTGACCAGGCCCAATGTGTCACTCGTCACCGACAAGATCGTCCGGATCACGCCCGGGGGCGTCGAGACCACCGAAGGCTCGTACGAGGTCGACACCATCGTCTACGGCACCGGCTTCAGGAGCACCGAGTTCCTCGCGCCGATGGAGGTGGTCGGACGCGACGGGCTCTCCCTGGAGGAGCGGTGGAAGGACGGCGCCGAGGCCTATCTGGGCATCTCGCTGCCGGCCTTCCCCAACCTGTTCATGCTGTACGGGCCCAACACCAACCTCGGGCACAACTCCATCGTCTTCATGATCGAATGCCAGGTGAACCACATCATGGCGTGCCTGCCGTACCTGGCCGGGCACGGGCCCATCGAGGTGCGGCCTGAGGCGATGGCGGCCTGGCGGCGGCAGCTCGACGCGGCCATGTCGCGGATGGTGTGGGGTGAGGGGTGTCAGAGCTGGTACAAGACGGCCGACGGGCGGGTCACGAACAACTGGCCGGGGCCGACGACGCTCTACCGCCGGCTCACGGCCCGGCCGCCGCAGCCGGCGTACCGGAGCGCCGGGGCCACGTAGATCGGGGCCACTGGGCTGAGATCGCCCGGCCAAGGTCCCCTGTCGGCTGAGGTCGCCCGGCTGGTCACCTCGTCGGTGGTCCGCCGCCGGCGCGCAGGTGGAAGCAGCGGAGGTCGGCGATCTCCGTGAGCAGGGCGGCGGCGCGGACGGACACCTCGCCGTGCGCGGTGACCGGGGACCGGGCGAGGTCGGCGGCGGTGTCGAGGTCGCCCTGCTCGTATCGGAGGGTGGCCAGGGCGAGTCGGGCGAGGTCGCGGGTGGCCGGGTCGGCGCCGTCGATGACCTCGCCGAACCACCAGGCCGCCTCCTCGACCTCCCCTTGCGCCGAGGCCACCTCCCCCAGCCACAACTTGACCTCCGCCGCCGGCCCTTCCGTCTGCTCGTCGACCGCCTCCGGCACGAGGTCACCAGTGCTGGGGCGCGGCGCGGTCTCGTCCGTGGCCGAAAGTGGTGCGGGGGCCGGGTCGGGGACGGTGGCGGGTGGGCGGGCGGTGGAGAGGACTGCGAGGCTGTCGCGGATCTCCGCCGCCGCGTCCTCGTCCCCCGACTCCACCGTCTCCGCCAACGCCCGTTCCAGCAGCCCCCGCCCCTCCTCGTACGCCCCCGTCACCACCCTGATCCGCCCCAGCAGCGCCATCGCGAACGGCCGGTACTCGGCGTCCCCCTCCCGCACCAGCGGCTCGACCATCTCGGCGGCGGCACTGAGCTTGTCCTGCTTCATGAACAGGCTGGCCAGGTAGGCCCGCGCCATCGGCATCACGTACGGGACGTCCCCGGCCAGCGCCTGCCACAGCAGCGCCCGCGCCTCGTCGAAGCGGCCCTCCATGTACCGGATCCGCCCGAGCCGCGCCTGCGCGGCGGGCAGGAGGCCGGGCTCCAGGGTGACGGGCGGCCGGGCGAGCAGTTCTTCTAGCAGTTCGCCCGCCGTGTCCATCTCGTTCATGTCGTGCAGGAAGTCGCACGCCCGCAGGTAGGCGAAGCCGGTCCCCTCCGGCAGGCCCAGCTCGCGGGTACGGGACGTCGGCGTGCCGAGGAAGGCCAGCCGTTCCCGCATGGTTTCGAGGCGGGCCACGGCGCGCTGGAGATCACCGTCCCGTACCGCCAGCTTGGCCTGTTCGACCAGCGCCAGCGCGGCGAACTCGGTGAGCGTGGAGCCGGCGGCGGCGCTCAGGTCGGCGCCGGCCTCCTCGGTCCGGCCGGCGTCGAGGAGCAGGGCGGCGCGGCGCAGCAGCGCGACGGCGGAGATCTGCGCGTCGTCCGCCGCGCCGGCCGCTTCGAGCAGGTCCAGGACGCCCTCGTCGCGCCCCTGGTCGGCGCGGACGGCGGCCAGGCCGATCTGAGCCAGTGGCGACCAGTACGGGTGGTCGCGTTCGATGGCCTCCTGGAAGCGCCGCTCGGCCTCGTCCGGGCGGCCGAGCTCGATCATCAGCTCGCCGAGCATCTCGGCGGCGCGCGGGCCGTGGTCGGGGTGCGGCGCCCCCGCCACCTCGTTGAGCAGCGTCTCGACGACGGCCAGCGGCGGCGAGGGGAGCTGGTCGAGCAGGGCGGCGAGGTCGAGCTTGGCCATGGGCGCCCAGTAGTGGTTGCCGGAGTCGATGGCCCGCCGGTACGCCACCTCCGCGCCCGCTGTCTCCCCCAGGCCGCTGAGCAGGTCGCCGAGGAGGTCGGCGGCGCGGGGCGCGTGGTCGGGATGCTCCTCGGCCATCACCTCTTCGAGCAGCAGCCGCGAGCGCGGGGCCTGCTCGGCGTCCTGCTGCGCGAGCAGGACGGCCAGCTCGATCTTGGCCATCGGCGACCAGTAGGCGTTGCCCGCGTCGACGGCCGCCTGGTAGGCGTCCCGCGCGCCGGCGAAGTCCCCTTGCAGGGCGAGCAGGTTGCCGAGCAGGCTGCTCGCGCGCGGGGCGAAGTCGGGGTGGCCCTCGGCCACGATCGCGTCCAGCAGCTCCCGCGTGGTCTCGGCGTCGCCCTCCCGGTAGGCGAGGTCGGCGAGGTCCAGCCGGGCGGCGGGGGCCGCGCCAGGATGGCCGGAGGCGGCCGCCTGCCCGAGCAGCTCCCTGGCGGTGTCGAAGTCCTGCTCCACCAGGGCCAGCCCGCCCATGGCCGCGTGCAGCAGCGGCAGCACGCGCGGGTCCTGCGACTCGGCGACCGACTCCAGCAGCCGGCGCGCGTCGGTCATCTCGCCCCTGCCGACGAGCAGGCCGCTGAGCAGCGTGCGCGCCAGCAGCGGGGCCAGCGACTCCCCCGCGCCGCGCAGCGCCTGGAACATCTCCTGCCGCTCCCCGGAGAGCAGTCCGGGCCCGTCGGGACGGCCCGCGCCGGCGTGTTCGTCGCGCAGCCGCTGGAATCTGCGCTCGCGCTCGTTGCCGGGGCCGTGCTGACGCCCGGGCTCGACGGCCGACTTGCGCACGCCGGTCTCGGCCGGTCGCGGATCGTCCGCCGCGGCGGCCTCCGTCAGCAGCTCGATCGCCTCGTCCTGCCGGCCCTGCCTGATGCGCACCATGGCGAGCTGGACCTCGGCCAGCAGCCCCGGCGGCGCGTCCGGGTCGTCGAAGAGCGGTTCGAGCACCTCGGCCGCGCGGGTCATGTCGCCGATGTTGAGCAGCAGCGGCCCCAGCTCGTACGCGGCCAGCGTCACGACCTCGGCGATCCCCGAGACCTGCGCCTCCTCCAGCAGCTCACGCGCCCGCGCGAAGTCGCCCTCCAGCCCCTCGACCGAGCCGAGCAGCACGGTGGCCCACGCCCTGATCTCCGGCTCGCCCGCCAGCTCCCGCGCCCTGGCGGCCGCCTGCCTGACCACGCCGGACTGCCCCTGGACGAACGCCGTGTACGTGAGCGTCAGCAGGTCCTCGGCCGGCGCGTCCGCCACGGCCCGCTCCCAGGCGGCCTGGGCGATCGGCCGCGCGGCGACCACGTCGCGGTCGCCCGAGGCCAGCGCGACGAGGTAGTTGTGCGGCCGGTACGCGGCCCCGCCGCCGGGCGCCCATACCCGCAGCATGGGGTGGACGTTGCCGTCGAGCTGTTCGAGCGCCCACGCGAGCCCGGCGGCGAAGGCGGCGTCAGGGTCGGCGTTGGGCAGTTCCTCGGCGAGGCGGGCGGCCGACAGCTCGCGCAGCGCCGGCTCGCCGATCGGCGTGCGCACGCCGGTCCTGCTCCAGTCGATCGCGGCCTGGAGCACGGCCAGGCCCTCCCTGGAGTCGGGGTAGCGGTAGTGGACTTCGAGCTGCCGGGCCCCGACCAGCACCTCGCCCACTCCCCGTTCGGTGAAGTCGTCGTCGGGGTAGAGCTCGGCGGCGCGCGGCCGGTCCTCCTCGGCCAGCGCGGCCGGGACCTCCACCTGCGCGGCCCTGGTCAGCACCGCCTCCGTCGTCTTGGCGACGTGGGTGCTCTGGGCGACGAGGGTGCGGTAGACGGTGCCGCGCATGGTCGCGACGACCGTGATCGGCGGGTCGTGCGCGGCGAGCCGGTCGAGGCTGGCGGTGTTGAGGCTCTGGGCGCTGAGGAACTCGTCCAGGTTCTCCAGCCACATGACCGCGCCCTGGGGCGGCAGCGGCAGCGTCAGCTTGGACAGCTCGTCGACCGTGCCGGTCCTGGCCCACGGGACGATGATCGCCGCGTCCGGCCGCTCCCGCCGCAGCAGCTCGACGAGTGAGCGGGACTTGCCGGCCGCCGAGGGGCCCATGGCCACCACGAACGGGTGCGCCAGCGCCGCGGCCAGCTCCTCGTCCACCCGCCTGCGCGGCACGTACACGGGTGGGTCCCCGCGGGCGCCGCGCGCCACGGTGACGCCGAGGTCGTGCACGTCGGCGTCGCGCACCCGGGGCAGCTCGCCGCCGACGCTCAGCGGGAGCGTGGTCAGCGCCTCGACCCGGGCCCGGTCCTGCCTGGTGAACGGCCTGCGCAGCCCACCGGGCAGCCCTGGCAGGCGGGCCGCCAGGTCGTCGGCGGCGATGGCGAAGCCGGTACGCGGATCTCCCGACCTGCGTACCTCCACCCGCCTGACGACCATGCCGATGACGCCGTCGAGCGCGTGGTCGTACACCGGCGCCCCCGAGAAGCCCGCCTCCAGGTTGATGCCCTCGCGGGAGACCAGCGCCAGCCAGCCCTGGCCGGTGACCGCCTGGACGAAGCCGGTGGACGGCACGGCGTCGTGGTCGAACCCCCTCGGATAGCCGTGGACGGTGACGTCGTGCCCGCGCGTCCCCCTGGCCGTGCAGAGCGGGGCGGGGACGGCGTCCGCCGGCGGCTCCTCCAGCAGCTCCAGCACGGCGATGTCAGGCCCGGGGAACCAGCCGCCCGGCGCCACCACGGCCTGGATCGGCACGTTGCCGCAGAACTGGAAGCTGACGTCCAGCGGCACCGCCGGCGGCTCGGCGGGCAGCGGCTCGTCCTCCGGCTGACCGGGCACGCAGACGTGGGCGCAGGTCAGGACATGTCGTCCCGCGGCGAGCAGGCCGGCCCCGATCTCGCCCGCCGGGTCCTCGGGGGCGGCGCGGACGCGTACCAGCCAGGGCGGCCGGTCGGGATCGGGCGGGCGTGTCATGGGGCCTGGCTGTTCCAGATGAGCTTGACCGTGAAGTGGCCCTCGATGGCGGTCTTGGCCACCATCACGCCGGCCTGGGCGTTGAGCTTCAGCCCGAACTCGATCTCGTGGGCGTCCGGCGCGAGCCTGCGCACGGCCTCGACCACGGGCTTCACCGTGGTCAGCGTCTTGTCGAGGACCTCCTCCAGGTGCTTGCCCGCGTCGATGATGCCGTCGCCGCGGGAGATCCTGGCGGTGCCGTACGCGTCGTCCTCGACCTCCACCAGCAGCTCGGCCCCCTCGTCGGTGCTGAACCGCACAACTCTGCTCACGCGAACCGTCCCCCTTTTTCGCGGATGCGCCCGGTGGCCTCCGATTTACTATCGCTGGGTGACGGTTGTTCGTAACCCCGATCCGGCGGTGGGGCTCGCCGTGGGCACGGCGTGGACGGCGGCGGCCGTTGACGGCGTGCCGGGTGCGCCGGTGCCGTCGCCCGAGGTGATCGACGGCCGGTTCCTGGCGCAGCTGCTGGGCGGGCTGGGCTCGGCGGGGGCGCTCGTGTGCGCCGTACCTGATCACTGGCTGCACGGCGGGGCGCGGGGCGCGCTGGAGCGGGAGCGGCTGGACGGGCTGCTCGCCGGCTGCGGGCTGCCGCCGCCGGTCTTCCTGGGGCACGGGGAGGCGGTCGTCGCCGGGTGCGAGGGGGTTTTCGCGGTCTGCGACGCCGGCACGGACGCCGTCTGCGTGACGTTGTGCCTGGCCGAGGGCGGTGAGATGGCCGTGGCCGACTCCGAGCGGGCCGGCGTGGAGTGCTATGAGCGGCGGCTGGCGGACGGGCGGCCGGTTGCGGAGTTCGCGCATGCGCTGCGCAGGGAGGTGCTGGAGCGGCCCGAGCGGGCCGGGCTGGTGCTGCCTCGGGCGCGTGAGCTGGACCGGTACCGCGCCACGCTCGTCTACGAGCCGCTGCTGGCCAGGGGGCGGGCCCGGGTGACGGCGGGGCAGGTGCTCGACGGTTTCGAGCCGGTGGCGGCCGCCCTGCGCGACGCCGTGGCCGCGCTGCTGTCCCGTCATCCGGGGCTGGAGCCTGAGGTGGTGGTCGCGGGCGGCGCCGGGGTGCCGTCGCTGGTCCGGGCCGCCGTGGTGGAGGGGGTGTCCGCGGCCGGGCGCCTTCCGCGTGGGGTGCGCGAGGTGGGCGCCGACGCCGTCGCCCGGGGGGCGGCGCTGATCGCGGCGGGGACGGTGCGGGCGCGCGAGCCCGGGCACTCTTCCGTACGGCTGGCCGGGCGGCGGGTCGCCGGGGGGCTGCTGCGGTCGTGGGAGATTCCGGTGGCGGCTAGCGGGCGGGGCGTCAGGGCCGTGGTCGAGGTGCTGTCCGAGGGGCGGGCGCTGGAGGTGGAGAGCACGCCGGAGCCATCGCCGACCGCCCCGGGACCGACGAGGGCCTTCCCGGGGTCCACTGTTCCGGCGGGGCGGTTGGCCGTTGCGGGGCCGGCGGTGCCTGAGGGGCCGGTGGAGGTCACGTACTGGCCGGATCGGCGTGGTGGCGGGGTCGTCGTCGTACGGGGTGACGGGGGCGGTCCGGCGCTGGCGTACGTACTGGAGGAGCGGCACGGCGATGGATGAACTGAGGCGGCGGATCACGGCGGCCGTGGAGGCGGGCGGCAGGGAGGCCGCTCTCGACGCGCTGCGCTGGGCCGCGGCGTGGGCGGTGGCCGAGCTCGAACGCGCGGAGCCCGGCGGCGGCCCGGTGGCGGCGCTGGACGGCGTCATCCGGCTCGACGACGCGGTCACCGAGCTCGCGCGCCTGTCCAGCGCGGTGTCGGGGCTGCTCGCCGAGGCGGACGCCGGGCCCGAAGTGGAGGAGTACCTGCGTACCAGGCAGGAGGACCTGGCGGCGCTCGGGGAGTCGCTGTCCGCGTTGCGGGCCCGGCGCGCGGCGCTGGGTGAGCGCGAGGAACGGGTGCGCGCGGCGGTGGACGAGCACGCCGAGCTGTCCGAGCAGGTCACCCGGCTGCGCAGGGCCGAGCGGCTGGCCGGGGCGCTCGGGGAGCTGGCGGCGCAGCGCGCCCTGATCGAGCGGCGGCTGGTCGAGATCGGTCCGCCGGTCGCGGCTGCCGAGGAGGGCGTGTTCGCGGGCTCGGAGGAGCTGCTTCTGCTGAGCGAGGAACGGCGGGCGGCGCTGACGCCACGGGTGCGCGAGTCCCTGGAACGGGCCGCGACGGCGCAGTCCTCACTCCGCGCGGCCGAAGAGGCGATGGCACGGGCCGAGGCCGACGCGGAGGCCGCCACCGCCCGCTTCGCCGAGCTGGCCGACCTGCGGGAGCAGCGGCTTGAGTCGGCCAAGGCGTACGCGCGCGCCGACAGGGAGATCGCCGACGCCCTCGCCGGGCTCGGTGCCGGGCTCTCCGGTGCGGAGCGGGCGCGGGTGTTGCTGGACGGGATCGACGAGCGCCTGGGCGAGGTGGACGCGGCCCTGGCGGGCGCGCTCGCCGACCACGAGACCCACGCGCGCCGGCCCCGGGTGCCGTGGGGCGACGACACCACCAGGGCCCGCGCCTGACCCCCACCGATCACGGGCCGGGGTCAGGAGATCAGGAGTTCCGCCTCCTCCGCCAGGCGTTCCAACTCCCTGGCGACCAGCTGGTTGAGCTGCCGGGCGATGTCGCCGTCGTCGTCGGCGGCGAACTGGCGGCCCAGGCTGGTGGCGAGGGCCGCCTCGTTGCCCGCCGCCTTCTCGCGCAGCTTCGCCACGAGCTTGTCCTCGCTGCGCAGCTCCCTGACCATGGCGGGCAGGTTGACGTCGCCGATCCGTTCCTTCGCCGCCTCCATACCGACGAACAGCGCCCAGAGGCCGGCCACGAAGGCGATGATCACGCCGAGCGGGCCGGTGGTGGCGATGATGGCCACCCCGCCGCCGAACAACGTCATCGCCAGCACCCCCGCGACCGCTACCCCCACGGTCGCCGCGATGCCGGTCAGCATGCCGGTGGCCGGGCCGACGTCCACGCTGATCCGCCAGTCCTTCGAGCCGCTCAGCCGGATCGGGCTCAGCGCCATCGACGCGGGCGGGACGTGCCAGCGCTCGCACACGGGCCTGGTCAGCTCGTTGATGTCGGGCAGCAGGTCGTTCTGCCAGGCCACGACCACCTTGGTGATCGTCGGGTTGTCGGGGTCGGTCAGCTCGCCGTGCACCCCGGCGGCGACCTCCTTGGCGACGTCGTTCAGCGTCCTGATCGATCCGCTGCGCCAGCGGCGCATCGCGCCGACGATGTGCCGGTCGGTGATGCCGTCGGCCGCCGCCCGCCCGAGCTCGTCCGTCAGCGCGGGCAGCCGGTCGGCGATGAGCGACTCGATCCGGTCGCCCTCGAGCAGCTTCCTGACGTCCTTGCGGAAGCCCTCCGCCCGCACGCTGGTGCGCCCGGCCAGGGCGAGCCCCCGCGCGATGGCCACCTCCGGCTCCGCGCCCAGCAGCACGCGGTCGTCGCCGAAGACCTCGCTGGTGATCTCCTGCACGAACCGCATCCGCGAGGCCCCTCCGGTCAGCAGCACCACGTCGGGGTCCGCCGGCATCTCGTCGGCGGCCTGGATCAGGTCGTCCCGGTACGCCTGCCGCCACGACCGCTGCTCCAGCGCCGGCTGCGGCGTGTCGAGGACCTCCGCCATGTCCGCGCCCGACAGTTCGATCACCACGAGCACCCTGCCGGTCGCGTCGAACACCGGGTGGGTGACCACGACCATCTCCCTGGCGTCGCGGACGAAGCGCTCGGGGTCGGTGCGGAAGAACTGCTCCTTGGCCTGCCGGCAGCGCAGCTCCAGCTTGAGGCGTTCGGTGGTGTCGTCGAGCGCCTCTTCGAGCCGGGCCCGTTCCGGGTGCCGTTCCACGACCCTGGCCAGGATGGTCTTGTCGATCAGGTGCGCGCCCAGCCTGGTGCCGTAGTCGAACGGCCGGGCGCTGCGGCCGATCACGGCGGTGAAGTCGGTGGTGGAGGAGCCGAGGTCGGTGACGAGGACCGAGCCGAGCAGCCGGTCCACGTCCACGCGCACCTCGCCGGCGTCCCTGGCGTACAGGAGGGCGGCGCGCGATTCGGGCACCACGGTCACCGGCCCGCGCACGGCGTCGGCGAGCACCTGGGCGTAGGCGTCCATGGTGTCGCGGTCCCAGCCGGAGGGCGCGCCGAAGACCCATTCGACCCGTTTGGCGGCGGGTACGGTGCGCATGTCGTCGATGTCCTGCCTGATCTTGCCGACGAACAGGTGCACCGGGCGGCGGACCTCCTCCCGGTCGACGTACGGCGACTTGAACGCCAGGTAGAGCCGGTCGACGTCCCTCGCCCACACGGCGTCCTCACCGACCAGCACCGTGCCGGTTCGCCCGGCGTCCGGCGGCTGGGTTTCGGGTGGCAGGGTGGCGACGGCGGTGACGTGCTGGCGGCCGCCGCGGCCCTTTAAGTCGATCACGTTGGGCACGCTGTTCTTGCCCGTGTGCGCCCACGCCACAGCGGTCTCCCCGTGGCCGAGGTCGAAGCCGACGACGACGGCGTCAGACGTCTTGCTCATTTCTCTCCCCCTCCTGGCCGGACTCCGGCCGCACCTCCTGATCGGGCTCCGGGAGCACCGCGAACGCCTCGCCGCGGCGCAGCAGCTCTCCTCGCGTGGTGAGCGCCGGTCGTCTCGTCCGGCCCGAGTCCGCTGGACGTACGCAGTCGTGGATCTCGAACAGCTCGCCGTTGTGCCCGTCGTACGTCACCACGTCGATGCCGTGCCGCTGGCGCAGCGTGGTGCGCAGGTCTCCGACGTAGGCCAGCGCCAGCTCGCCGTCCCCGGTGTGCTCCGCGCCGAGCAGCAGGTGCAGGTGGCCGATCAGCTCGGCGTCGGCGGCCCACGGCTGGATCACCTTCTGCGGTGGTGGCGGCTGGGCGAAGGCCAGGAGCCTGCGGGCCGCCGCGAACGCGCTCTTGGCGGCCTCGCTCAGCGTGGAGACGTGTACGCGCGGCGGCTCCTGAGCGCGTTCCTGGGCCGGAGGCGGCTCCGAGAAGATCGGCAGCCGGATCCTGGGCAGCGGCAGGCCGGGACCCCGTTCCTGCGGACGCCGTTCCTGCGGGCGCCCTCGGCGGGGCTGCGGCGTGCGCAGGGCGGCGAGTGAGGCCAGCAGCGCGGTCCTGAGCAGGGCGATAGTGGCCGCCTGCCGCTCGGTGTCCTGCCCGCCCGGCGGGGTGCCCTCGTGGACGTAGCGCTCGAAGTCGTCGAAGGCCTGACGCAGCGCCTTCTTCGCCTCCTCCACCGTGACCTCCTCGGCCTCCGGCAGGGTGCCGAGCGGGTCGGCCTCCTCCAGCAGCGTCAGGAACTGCTCCTCGTTCACGCCTGTCCACTCCTGCCTGATGATCGGGTGAAGTCGCGGGCCCAGAGCCGGACCAGCCCGTCGGCGCCCGCGCTGAGCAGCCGGTCCGCATGCGAGGCGACCGCCTTGACGGCGGCGGGCGCGTGCGTGCCCACCGCGAATCCGGCGCCCGCCACGGATCCCGAACCCACGGATCCCGAACCCACGGATCCAGCGCCTACCGCGGATGCCGTGCCCACCGCGGGTCCCGTGCCCGCCCACGGGTGGCAGCGGATCAGTCCGGTGTCGTCGCCGGTGACGATCACGCCGTCGTCGCGCAGCGCCACCGTGCGGATCGGCCGGCCGGTCGTGGGGGACGCCACGGGAAGTGCCGTGACGTGGCCGGCGGTCAGGTCGCAGCGGGCGACGGTGCCGTCGACCTGGCCGATCGCCAGCGTCCTGCCGTCCGGGGCGAAGGCGAGGGCGGTAATCCGGCCGGCGGCCTTGATCGCGCGGATGCGGTCGCCGGTGTGGCCGTCCCAGAGGCGGATCGTGCCGTCGGTGCCGCCCGTGGCGACGATCGTGCCGTCGCCGGTCACGGCCAGGGCGCTGGCGGCGGCGATCGTGACGTCCACGTGGAAGGCGTCCCCGCCGGAGTCGGTGGGCGTGCGCCAGAGCGCGCCGGTGCCGTCCAGGCTGAACACGGCGGTGTCTCCGGCATGCACGGCGATGACCCGGTCGAGGTGGGCCACCAGCGGGCGGGGCTCAGTGTCGTCCCCACGCAGGCGCCGGCACAGGACCACGCCCCTGCCGTCGCCGCTGACCACGAGGTCGTCGTTCAGGTCCACGGCGGTCACGCGGGCGGTGTGGCGGGAGTCGAGGGACAGCCGGACGGCGCCGGGCAGGGCCCACGCGGTCACCGACCCGTCCGCGCCACCTGCCGCGACGAAGGCCCGCCCGTCCCTCAGCACGCCGGCCGCACCCGCCGTGATCCCGCCCCGTACCCGCACCATCTCTGAGAGATTGGGCGGCGGCTCCCGGGTGGTAGGAGGGCGGGCGAGCAGGAGGCGGGATCCGGGATGGTGGTGCCGCATGGTCTCGGCGACGGCGTCCGCGAGTGGCCAGCCGGGTAGGCGGTTGACGACGGTCACCTGATCGTCCCGCGTGGCGAGCCCGCTCAGGGTCGGTGCGAACGTCTCCGTCAAGTAGGTGACGGGCCGGACCCCGATCCCGCCCGCGAGCGTGAAGGCCCGTTCCACCGGATCGCCGGATAAATCCGGCACCAGCGACCGCCACTCCACCACACGCAGCTCGGCCGACTCCACAGGCCCGGCTTCGCTGGTCAGGGCGAAGCGGGCAGCGGTGATCCGTTCCTCGGCGATCTCCACGACGACGACCTCGCCGGCCGCCCCGGCCTGTTCGGCTGCCTGGTGTGGGTCGGCGTCGGTGAGGTCCAGCGCCGCCAGCTCCCGAGACACGTCCTGCTCGGCAGTACGCCGCTCCTCCATCTGGACAGGCCCCGCCCGCACCAGCGCCTCCAACCCCGAGCCCAAGTGGGCGGCGCGGGTGGCGGCCAGCAGGTCGTGGGCGCGTTGGCCGGTTGTCAGTCGTTCGGTGAACTCGCGTTCGTCGGCCGCCGTGAGACGGCCCAGCACGGGTGGGCCGTACAAGGTCCAGCCGCACGTCCGGCAGTCGGGAGGCTCGCCGGCGGCGGTGGTGAGGCACACGGGGCAGCGCGGGGGCGCGTCAGCGGGGGGCATGGGGCACGTCCTCGTGGGTGATCGTGGACAGGTCGTGCGCACCGTTCGCGGTGCGCCTGGCCAGCCCGGTCTCCAGCCGTTCCAGCAGCTTGCGCACCGTCCTGGCGTTGCCGAAGGCCGCACCGCCGGCCTCGCGTTCTGCGGCCAGCCAGTCCGCGGCCTTCTCGACGGCGGCGGCGGTGAGCGTGTAGCCCTGGGCGGCGGCGGCGATCCGCAGGATCTCGGTCAGCTCGCCGGTCGTGTAGCCGGGGAACTCGATCCGTTCGGCGAAGCGGGAGCGCAGCCCGGGGTTGGCGGCGAGGAAGTCGTCCATCTCGCGCGGGTAGCCGGCCGCGATCACCACCAGTTCGCCCCGGTGGTCCTCCATCTCCTTGACCAGGGCGGTGATCGCCTCCTGCCCGTACGGGTCGTGGCCCCCGCCCTCCGACAGGCCGTACGCCTCGTCCACGAACAGCACCCCGCCCAGCGCCGACCGTACGGCCTCGCGGACCTTGACCGCGGTGTGGCCGAGGTACTCCCCGACGAGGTCCGCCCTGGACACCTCGCGGACCGCGCCGGTGCGGAGCAGGCCGAGCGCGGCGAAGACGCGTCCCACGACCCTGGCCACGGTGGTCTTGCCGGTGCCCGGCGGTCCGACGAACAGCAGGTGGGGCGCGATCAGGTCCTGCCCCGTCCGCCTGCGCCCGCGCAGGGCCAGTACCTGGTACAGGTCCCTGACCAGGTCCTTGACGCCGGACAGCCCCACCATCGCGTCGAGTTCGCTCAGCAGTTCGGCGGGATCGGGCGGGCCTGCGGAGGCCGCGTCCGGCAGCAGCCCGGCCAGGTGGGACGGCTCCAGCGGCCGGTCGGGGTCGCCGTCCTCGGCCCACCGGTCGTACAGCTCGCCGGCCAGGTTGCGCATGACCCTGGCGTTGCCGAATTCGGCGCCGGCCTCGTCCCTGACCTTGGTCACCACGGCTCTTAAAGCGGGCTCGGTCTCGGGGGTCCAGGTCAGGCCGCGGTCGGCGAGCATGCCGAGCAGGATCGCGAGCAGCTCGCCCGGCTCGTAGTCGGGGAACTCGATCACGTTCGTACGGGGGAAGCGGCTGCGCAGGCCGGGGTTGGCGTCCAGCAGGCGTTCCATGGGCTCGGGATAGCCGGCCAGGACGGCGACGAAGTCCTCGCGGCCGCTCTCCAGCAGGGAGACGAGCGTGTCGATGGCCTCCTGGCCGTAGCCGGGCCCCTGCTGGACCAGCCGGTACGCCTCGTCGATGAACAGCACCCCGCCCCGCGCCTCCTCGACCCTGGCGGTGACCTCGTGCGCGGTGTTGCCGACGAAACGAGAGACGATCGTGGCCAGCTCCGCCTGCACGACGTGGCCGCTGGGCAGCAGGCCGAGGTCGCGGTACATCTCCCCGACCAGCTCGGCCACGGTGGTCTTGCCGGTGCCGGGGTTGCCGGCGAACACCAGGTGGGGCGAGCCGCGCCCGGGCCCGCCGCGGCCCCGTTCGCGCAGCGCGCGCTCGGCGGCCAGCCAGGCGTTGAGCCGGCGTAAGTGCTGCTTGACCGGGGCCAGGCCGGGCATGCGCTCCAGCCGTTCCCACGGGTTGTCGTCGCCGTGGCCAGGCCGCTCCACCCAGCCGCGCTCGCGCAGCAGGCCGCGCCCGAGCGGCGTCCCCTCGGTGGCCAGGCGGGTGAGCCTGCTCTCCCAGACGCGCAGCGGCAGGCGGGCCGAGGCCAGGTCGCGGGCCAGCCTGGACACCTCGCGCGGGTCGGCCGGCGCCAGGCCCGAGCGCAGCCGCAGCAGGTGGACCAGCCGTTCGAGCTCGGCCGCGTCCGGCGGGCCGACGGCGAAGGCGCCGTGCCGCCCCGGCTCGCGCAGCCGCGTCAGATGGCTCTCCAGCCGGGGGAAGCCGTGCGTCGCGGCCACGGCGTCCTGCACGGCGAGCAGGGTCTGGTGCTTGAACAGCATGACGACGAGGTGGCCGCCGCTCCCGCCGAGCCAGCCGGACAGCGCGGCGGCGGCGTTGCGGACGGCGTTGGAGTGCCTGAGCCACTCGTCCGCCTCCAGGAACACGAGCGCCGTACGCGGCCCGCCCTCGCGCATGAACGAGTCCATGAGCCGCACCGCGGCCTCGTCCCCCAGCCCCTGGACCGGGACCGGCGCGGGAGCCGTGCCGAGGTCGGCGATGATCCCGTTCCCCATGGGCCCGGTGAGGCCGGACCGCATCCGCCGAGCCCGGGCCTGGGCGGCCGGCCGGGGGCGGGACGACGCCCTGGAGCGCTCGTCGAGGAAGTAGACGTTCCACTTGACGCCGCTGAAGACGATCCGCTCGAAGCCCTCGGCGAGCAGCACGTCGCACAGCGCCTCGTCGATCCTGACGGCCCGGTAGTCGGCGCCGACGAACACGTCGTCCACGGCCTCGCCGTACAGGACGACGAGGGGCTCTCCCGCGCTGTCCAGCGCGGCCAGCCGGGCCGGCCGCGTCACCGCCCGGCCTCGTCATGGAACGTGCCAGGCCGGCTCGCGCGCTCCTGCCCGGCGGGCTCGCGCAACATCCGCATCTCGCGCAGGACGGGATCGGGCGCGCCGGGCTCGGTCTCGGGGTCGCTCACGTGGACGCCGTTGGCGCGCAGGTGGGCGGTGATCTCGCGGCTGCGGGCCAGCCGCTGGTCCAGCGAGCCGCTCTCCTCGTCGTACGAGATGACGCGCAGCGTGTTCTGGCTGTCGTCCGACTCGGCGGTGACGACCTCGATGACGATCTCGTCGCCGCCCGGGTGGCGCAACTTGGCGTAGAACGCCTCGCGCTGATCCTGGCCGGCGTACCCGGTCTCGTTCTCCAGCAGCAGGAACCCGGCGAACTGGTCGAGCCTGGTGACCACGAAGTCGGCCAGGTTCACCCGGATCTGGGAGGCGAGCAGCCGCCGCTCGGCGCGCTCGGCGATCTCCGACCAGCGTTCGCGGTAGCGGGGGGCGGTGCTCTCGACGATCTCGCGCAACTCCTCGACGCCGAGCGGGCCGGCCTCGTCGTGGACACGGTCGTAGGCGGCGGCCACCTCCGCGCGCAACTGCTCCAGCTCGCCCATCGACCAGTGGCCGAGGTCGAACCGCACGCCCTGCTCGGCCCCCTCCATGCCGGCGACGGACACGTCCATGTCCCGCTCGATCATGGCGCGTACGGTGTCGAGCTCCTGGGCGGCGTCGGAGCGGGCCCCGCTCCACTCGCGGTGACGCAGCTCCAGGGTGACGCGCAGGTCGCTCAGCTCGTGGTAGACGGTCTGCGCCAGGCCCAGCGCGGCCTCGGGCGTGCCCTGGGCCAGGTTGCGCTCCACGGTGGCGAAGCGCTGCTCCAGGGCGGTCAGCCTGCCGGGCTCGTACCGTTCGTGGGGATAGGTCGCGGCGATGAGGTCGCGCAGGGCGCCCGCCTCGGCCAGCGTGGCGGCGGCGGCCTGCGCCGCCGTGCGCCGGCCGCCTTCGAGGTCGTCCAGGCGGCCCTCGAGCTTGTGCCGCTCGCCGCGTTCGGCGGCGATCTCGGCCCGGAGCGCGCGTTCGCGTTCGGCCAGCCTTCCGCTCAGCTCACGGCGCAGTTCGCGGTCGGCGGAGAGCATCCGCCTGGTCAGCTCCTCGCCGTGCTCGCGCAGCCGCCGGTTCGTCTCCTGCTCCAGCAGCCTGGTCTGCGTGCTGAAGCCGGCCACCACCTGCTCGACCCGCTCCTGCCGGTCGCGCATCTCCCCCAGGCTGTCCTGCGCGCCCTCCATGGCGCGCCGCCTGACCTCCTCCATGACGGAGTCGTCGATCGCCCAGCGGGCCAGCGGCGCGGCCACCCTCGTACGGAACCACTCCGACATGTCGACGTGGTACTGCTTCTTCCCGCTCATCGCATCCTGCCTCCGCCCGGCGTGACGTGCCCGGCCGCGCCGCCGGGCTCTGGTCCGGTGTCGAGCGCGCCGAGCAGGCCAGGGGACGGGACGCCGACGAGAAGGACCTCCTCGTCGCGCACCCTGAGCTCGGCCTTGCGCGCGCCACCGGTGAAGTCGTGGCCGGCCAGGCGGCCGGTCAGGTGGTGCACCCGCTGGTTGGCGCTGCCGCGCAGGCCCCTGCCGTCGTCGCGGGCGGCCACGTAACGGCCGTCGATGAGGACGTCCAGCGCGGCGAGCAGATCGGGCACGCCGGTGGCGGGCGGGCGGGTGCGCAGGCGTTCGAGGCGGTGGCCGGTGAAGCAGATGACCGTGACGTCACGGACCAGCCGGGCCAGCCTGACCACCTCGGTCAGCCCCCGCGCCTGCTCCATGGGCTCGCCGCCGCTGAGGGTCAGACCGTCCACCTGGGGGTCGCTCAGCAGTTCGGCGACGAGCGCGGCGGGTTCGACGAGGCGGGCGGGCCGGTCGGGGATCCAGTCGGGCGCCATGCAGCCCCGGCAGCGGAACGGGCACCCCTGCACCCACACCACCGAGCGGCGTCCCGGGCCCAGCACGGATGTGCCGACGCACGTCGCCGCGACGTTGAGAAGCGACCCCCCGTGTGACCGCCCGCAGGGCGGTAACGGTCGCTGGAAAGTGTTGGGCATGACACCCTCGCCAGGTCCAGCGATTCTCCCTGGTGGCAAATGTACACGCCCAGGGCGGGAAAACCGGAGTGCTTTGTGGAGCTGGAACGATCCCCGCGATACCGTCCGTCCCATGACGAACTCCCTGCACGAGCGCGCGATCGTGGCAGACACCCACAATGACCTCCTGATGGCCGTCTCGGCCAGACCGCCAGGTCAGTGGGCCTCGTTCTTCCGCGAGCGCTGGCTGCCCCAGCTGCGTGACGGCGGCGTGAACCTCCAGGTGCTGCCCGTCTTCATCGACGACCAGTACCGGCCCGAGGGCGCGCTGCGGCAGACGCTGCGCATGATCGAGTGTGCTCACGTGCTGGCCGAGGGGAACGCCGAGCACGTACGGCTCTGCCTCGACGCCGCCGACATCGACGGGGCGCTGGCCGACGGCAGGATCGCCCTGGTGCTGGCGATGGAGAGCATGCCGGGCCTCGACGCGAGCGTGGAGCTGATCTCGACCGTGCACCGGCTGGGCGTACGGGTGGCCTCGATCGCCCACTTCGGCCGCACGCCGCTGGCCGACGGCAGCGGCGAGGACGCGACCGGCAGCGGCCTGACCACGGACGGCGTCGCCGCGCTGGCCGAGATGGAACGGCTCGGCATCGTCTTCGACGTCTCCCACCTGGGCGCCACCGGCGTCGAGCACGTGCTGGAGCTGGCCACCAAGCCGCTCATGGCCACCCACTCCTCCGCCCGCGCCCTGCGCGACCACCACCGCAACCTCACCGACGACCAGCTCCGCGCCGTGGCCGCCACCGGGGGCGTGATCTGCGTCAACTTCTTCGCCCCCTTCCTCGCCGAGAACGAGCGCGACATGACGCTCGACCGGCTGCTCGACCACATCGAGCACATCGCGTCCGTCGCCGGCATCGACCACGTGGGGCTCGGCCCCGACTTCATCCGCGAGGTGATGACCGACCTGACGCCCCCGTGCTGCGAGGACGTGCACATCAGGGGCCTGGACCCGAAGCGGGCCGTCCCCGGCCTGGAGGGCCCGTCCGGGCTGCCCATGGTGACCGAGGGCCTGCTGGCGCGCGGGCTCCCGGAGAAGGACGTCATGCAAATCATCGGCGGGAACGTGCACCGCTTCCTCGGGGAGCGGCTGGCATGAACGACCCCGCAGGCATGATCGAGGACCTCGAAGAGCTGGTCCTGTGCGAATCGTTCTCCAGCGACCTGGAGGCCGTCGCCCGCAGCGCGAAGGTCGTGGCCGCGATGGGCACTCGCCACCTGGGCACAGGGCCCGAGGTGCTGGTGATCGACGGCGTCACGCATCTGCGCTGGTCGTTCGGCACCCCCAGGGTGCTGCTGCTCGGCCACCACGACACCGTCTGGCCGATCGGCACCCTCGTCACCCACCCCTGGTCCCTGGTGGACGGCGTGGCCAGGGGGCCGGGGGTGTTCGACATGAAGGCGGGGCTGGTGCAGACGTTCCACGCCCTGGCGGGGCTCGACTCGCTCGACGGCGTCACGCTGCTGGTCACCGGCGACGAGGAGGTCGGCTCGATCACCTCGGCCCCGCTGATCCAGGAGACCGCGCGCGGGCTGGCCGCCGCCTTCGTCATGGAGGCCGGCGCCGACGGCGGCGCGCTGAAGACGGCCCGCAAGGGCACCTCGCTCTACCACGTCAAGGTGCACGGCAAGGCCGCGCACTCCGGCCTCGAACCGGAGAAGGGGGCGAACGCGGGGATCGAGCTGGCCCACCAGATCCTGGCCATCGCGGCCATGGGGGCTGGCGCGACCACCGTCACCCCGACGGCACTGTCGGGCGGCACCACGCACAACACGGTCCCGGCGGCGGCCCAGGTCGGGGTGGACGTGCGGGCGGCGGAGGTGGCCGAGCAGACCCGGGTGGACGCGGCCATGCACGCGCTGCGGCCGGTGGTGCCGGGCACCCGGCTGGAGATCCTCGGCGGGCCCAACCGGCCGCCGCTGGAGCCCTCGATGTCGGCCGGCCTGTTCGCGAAGGCGCAGGAGCTGGCGGCCGGGCTGGGGCTGGCGCCGCTGACGTCGGCCTCGGTGGGCGGCGCCTCCGACGGCAACTTCACCGCCGGCGTCGGCTGCCCGACGCTCGACGGGCTGGGCGGGGTGGGCGGCGGGGCGCACGCCGACCACGAGCACGTCGTCGTGGCCGAGATGCCAGGCCGCACCGCGCTGCTGCGGGCGCTGATCGAGGCGGTCCGCTAACGCGTGTCGGGGGCCGGCCGAGCCGGCCCCCTTGGTCAGACGAGCGGGCCGAGCCTGCGGTCCATCTCGCAACGGTTGGTGAACGTCTCATGGAACGACGTCGGCCGGCCGTACCAGTGACCCTTCACCTCGACCTTGACCGGGTCGAAGATCAGCGGACATGGGCCCGGGTCGACGTTCAGATCGTCGACGTGCCCGTCCACGCCGCGCAGGGCGTGGCAGGCGGCCTGCGGATGGGGATGGACGCCGCCGTCCGGGTCACAGGTCAGGCGGGTCGCGTAGGCGCCGCCGGAGCGGGGCGTGACCGTGATGAAGAGATCGGCTCCCGCGGCGGCCTGGGCGGGAAGCGCCGTGAACGGCACGGCGAACGTGGCGGCCACGCACAGTCCGAGCGCGGCCATCCTGCGGGCGGCGGTCAGCACGAGCGTCATGAGAACCTCCCTGGTCAGCGGCGTCCCGGGGTGGGACGGCGCACCCGTCATGACTACCGTGTGTAATCATCGCGCCACCATCGATCACGAGGGCATCTGATCGTGGTCGATCGGACACACAATGATGTCCTCGCCGGTCATAGGCAGGATCGCAGCTGATGGCGGGCATGAACGGGGGTGGGTTTCCCGGATCAGGGGGAATATGCGAGGGAAGATTAACTAGCTATTCCACTCACCATTTGGGTCTCTGTAATGTGACGTGCAGGTAAGCCCGAACAAGGAGATCCGCATGGCGGAGTTCACCCCCACCGTTCCTGCGCGAGTCCTGCCCGCCGTCGCCGTCCGCGACCTTCCCGAACCACCCCGATCGACCTGGCGAATCATCGGCCCCGGCCTGGTCGGCGCCGGTGTGGGCCTGGCCTCGGGAGAATTCATCCTCTGGCCCTACATCGCCTCACAGGTCGGCCTCGTCTTCATCTGGGGTGCCGCGATCGGCATCATCACCCAGTGGTTTCTCAACATGGAGATCGAGCGTTACACCCTGGCCACCGGCGAAACCGCGCTGACCGGTTTCAGCCGGATGTGGAAACACTGGGGTCTGGTGTTCGTCCTGATGGCCCTGGCCTCGAATCTCTGGCCGGGGTGGGTCACCACGTCGGCGACCATGGTGACGTACCTGACCGGGTCGGGACAGGGCTCGGTGCGGTGGATCGCGATCGGCATGCTGATCGTGATCGCACTCGGCCTGACGCTGGCACCGGTGATCTACACCGCGCTGGAAAAGGTGATCTTCGTGAAGATCGCCCTGGTGGCCATCCTCGCCGGGGTCGCGATCGTCGTCGCGATCAACGCCGAGAGCTGGCTGCAGCTGGGCCGGGGCCTGAGCGTCGGCGCCCAGTTCCCGGTGCCGCCGCTGGACTTCGCGGTACTGATGGGCGCCATCGCGTACGCCGGAGCGGGCGGCGGCCAGAACCTGTGCCAGAGCAACTGGATCCGCGACAAGGGCTTCGGCATGGGCCTGTACGTCCCGCGCCTGGTCAGCCCGGTCACCGGCCACGAGGAGGCGGCGGCCTCGACCGGCTTCCAGTTCGCCCCGACGAAGGAGAACCTGGAGCGCTGGAAGCAGTGGTGGCGCTTCGCGAACGTGGAGCAGGCGTGGACGTTCGCCATGGTGTCGTTCGTGACGATCGCGCTCATGTCGATGCTGGCCTACTCCACCGTCTTCGGCCGCGAAGGGCTGGAGAACAGCATCGCCTTCCTCGAGGTGGAGGGCCAGGTGCTGCAGGACGTCGTCGGGCCCTGGTTCGGCATCCTGTTCTGGGTGATCGGGGCGCTGGCCCTGTTCGCCTCCGCGATGGGCATCGTCGACTACACCTCGCGGCTGGCCTCCGACACGATCAAGACGGTCTACCTGCGCGACAAGCCCGTCTCGGTGAATCGGGTCTACTTCCTCGTGGTCTGGGCGATGGCGCTGATCGGCACCGGGATCCTGCTGGCGGGCCTGGACCAGCCGCTCATCCTGCTGGTGTTCTCGGCGTGCTTCGCGGCCGTGATGATGTTCGTGTACTCCATCCTGCTGATCATCCTCAACCGGCGGGCGCTGCCCGAGGCCATCAAGGTGCGGTCGTACCGGCTGGGGGCGCTGGTCTGGTCGGTCGCGTTCTTCGGCACGCTGACCGTGATCGTGGTGTTCCAGCAGGCGCAGCGGTTGTTCGGCTGATCGTCTGATCGCACGGCGGGGCGCGGGCGGGATGCCTGTCCGCGCCCCGCCGGTTGACCTCAAGCGGACTTGAGGTTGCAGACTCGGCCGCATGAACGTGGTCGAGGTGAAGAAGTTCGGTGGTCCCGAGGTGCTGGTGGCCGAGCGGGCGCCGGATCCCGTCGCCGGGGCGGGGCAGCTGGTGATCGGCGTGTCGGTGTCGGACGTCATGTCCATCGATGCGCAGTTGCGCTCCGGGTGGGGGCGGGAGTGGTTCCCCGTCGAGCCGCCGTACGTGCCGGGCACGGGGGTGGCCGGGCGGGTCCTGTCGGTGCGTGACGGGGTGGACGCCTCTTGGATCGGGCGGCGGGTCGCCGCGCTGGTGCCCGGCGGCGGGTACGCCGAGCGGGTCGCGGCGAGCGTGGAGACGGTCGTGGCGGTGCCGGACAAGGTGCCCCTCTGGCGGGCGGCGGCACTGATCCAGGTGGGTCCGGCGGCGCTGAGCCTGGTACGGGCTGCCGGCCTGGAGCCGGGGACGCGGGTGCTGGTCACCGGGGCCGGCGGGGCGCTGGGTCTGGCCCTCGTCGGGCTGGCGGCCACGGCCGGGGCCCGGGTCACGGCGGCGGCCCACGGCCCGGCCAAACAGCGGGCGGCCCTGGAGGCGGGCGCGGCGACGACCGTCGACTACCCAGGGCTCGACGCCCCGGGTGAGCGGTTCGACGTCGTGTTCGACGGGGTGGGCGGGGAGGTCGGTGGGAGCGCGTTCCGGCTGCTGGGGCGGGGCGGGCGCTTCTTCGCGTACGGAGTGCCGAGCGGCGCCACCGCCGCGATCGACCCGGCGGAGGCCGACCGGCGCGGGGTGCGGGTTACCGGCATGGAGCAGGTCCAGTTCGCGCCCGCCGAGTTCGGGCGGCTCGCGGCGGAGACCATGCGGGAGATCGCGGCGGGCCGGCTGACGACCGTCGTGGGCCTGGCGGTCCCCCTGGAACGGGCGCGGGAGGCGCACGCGGCGCTGGAGGCCCGCGAGCTGGTCGGCAAGGCCGTCCTGCTCGTCACCGCCCGGGCCGTCCGCTACCGCGAGCACGGCGGGCCGGAGGTGCTGGAGCTGGAGGAGATCCCGATGCCCCGGCCGGGGCCCGGCCAGGTGCGGGTGGCGGTCAGGGCGGCGGGGGTGAACCCCATCGACAGGAAGATCCGCGCCGGTCTCCTCGGCACCGAGATGGACGGCCCGGAGGGGACGGGGATCGAGCTGGCCGGCACGATCGACGCGCTTGGTCCCGGGGTGACCGGGTGGCGGCTGGGCGACGCGGTGTTCGGCCAGGTGGCGTCGGGGGCGCTGGCCACGCACACGATCGCCGAGGCGGACCGGCTGGTGCGCAAGCCGGACGAGCTCACGTACCAGGAGGCGGCCGCACTGCCCGTCGCCGTCGGGACGGCCGTCAGGACGCTGCGCGAGCTCGGCGTCGGCCCGGGCCTGACACTGCTGATCCACGCGGTGGCGGGCGGCGTCGGCCTGGCCGCCGCGCAGCTCGCCCGCGCGCTCGGCGCCCGGGTGATCGGCACCGCCAGTGAGCGCCATCATGGGGTCCTGCGCGGCCTCGGCGTCCATCCCGTCACGTACGGGGACGGCCTGGAGGAGCGCCTGCCCGACCGCGTGGACCGGGTGCTGGACGCCTCCGGCAGGGGCGTGCTGAAGCTGTCGGTCAAGCTGACCGGCGACCCCGCCAAGGTGATCACGATCGCGGATCTGGCCGACGCGGCCGAGTTCGGTGTGCGCTTCTCGTCGGGCCGGGGCACGAACCCGGAAGACGACGTACGGGCCCTGCACGACCCGCTCGCGGCGGCACGAGGCGATCAGGCGCGCGAGGACTCTCCACGGGTGGTGGTGCGGGTGCCGGTCGCCGAGGTGTTCTCGCTGGAGCGGGCCGTCGAGGCTCATCGGCGCAGCGAGGACGGCCACTTCCTGGGCAAGCTGATCATCAACGCGGAAGACTCCTTTCCGCGTTAGCGGGCACACTGGTGCGCATGCTCGACACCTCGGCCCGTCTGCTCAAGCTGCTGTCCCTCTTCCAGACGCGGCGCGACTGGCCGGGCCCCGAGCTGGCCGCCCGGCTCGGCGTCTCGACCAGGACGATCCGCAACGACGTCGAACGCCTGCGCGCGCTCGGCTATCCGGTGCACGCCACCCCCGGCGTGGCGGGCGGCTACCGGCTGGGGGCGGGGGCGGCGCTGCCCCCGCTGCTGCTCGACGACGAGGAGGCCGTCGCGGTCGCGGTCGGGCTCGGCCGGGCCGCCGGAGGCGGGGTCGAGGGCATCGAGGAGTCCTCCGTACGGGCCCTGGCGAAACTGGAGCAGGTGCTGCCGTCCCGGCTGCGGCGGCGGGTCGGCGCGCTGAACAACTACACCGTGCAGATCACGGGCAACTCCCCTGCCGTCGCGCCGGACGTGCTGACCACGATCGCGAACACGGCCCGCGACCACGAGGTGCTGCGTTTCGACTACACGGGCCACGACGGCGCGGCGAGCCTGCGGACCGCGGAGCCGTACCGGCTGGCACACCGGCACGGGCGCTGGTACCTGGTGGGCTACGACCTCGACCGGCGGGACTGGCGCACGTACCGGGTGGACCGGCTGCGCCCGCGCACGCCGGCGGGCCCCCGCTTCACGCCGCGCGAGCTGCCGCAGGGCGGGGACGTGGCGGCGTACGTGGAGCGGGGCGTCAGCACGGCGATGTGGCGCCACCACGCCACGGTGCTGCTGCACGCCCCGGCGGGGCGGATGCGGGCGGTGTCGCCGGGGCTGGACGTCGAGCCGGTGGACGAGTCCACCTGCCTGCTCCGGCTGGGCGGCGACGACGTGAACGGGATGGCGGTGTGGATCGGCTTCCTCGGCGTCGACTTCGAGGTGCTCGACCCGCCGGAACTGGCCGAGCACGTCCTGCGCCTCTCCGAGCGCTACCGGCGCGCGGCGGGCGGCCGATCCGGCTCCGACCGGCGCACGCCAGGCGACCGGGGCGGCTCCGACCGGGACAGCTCCGGCCGGCAGGCCGATGGCGACCGGTAGCGGGCGACCCAGCAGGGTGCCGACCGGCGGGCCGTCAGTGGCCGGTAAGGGGGTGGTCAGCGGGTCCCGGCAGGGTCGAAGGCATGAAGAACCTGACACACGTCGCGGGCGGCAAGAACGACTTCCAGCTGGTCCGCCACCTGACCCTGGCCGGCGGCCAGGTCGAGATCGGCAGGGCGCTGGCCGAGGAGGCCAGGCGGCTCGGCTGGGCGCCCGCACCGATCGACCCGGTCGTGGGCAGGGCGCGCAGGACCTGGTTCGAGCGCCACTGGCCGCAGCACCAGGCGCGCATGGACGGCGCGGCGGCGGCGCTCGGCCTCGATCCCGACCAGGACGACCTGGCCCTCGACGCCCTCTCCTTCGTCCCCGCGGGCTCCGGCTGCTCGGCGATGTGGATCCCGCCGTCGGCCGCCGCCGACGGGCACGGCCGCGCAGGCCGCAACTACGACTTCTTCCCGACGACGACCAGCGAGATCATGGGCGGCACACCGGGCCCGGACGAGCTGCCGATGGCGTCGCGCCCGTACGTGATCACGACGCTGCCCGACGACGGGCTCGCCTCGGTCGTGCTCACCATGAACGAGCTCGACGGCTGCATGGACGGCGTCAACGCGGCCGGCCTGGCGGTGATGCTCCTGGTCGCCGACTTCGAGCAGGCGGAACCGCCGCAGGGCCCGGCCACACCGCAGGTGGGCCTGGCGAGTGTGCAGCTGCCCAGGTTCCTGGTCGACACCTGCGAGAACGCCGACCAGGCCAAGCAGGCGCTGCTGGGCGCCAAGCACTACGACTTCGGCGTGGCGCTGCACTACCTGGTGGCCGACGCGTACGGGCAGGCGTTCGTGTGGGAACGGGGCAGGGACGGCAGCGAGCACATCGTCGACCTCGGCGACGCCCCGCTCTGCGTCACCAACCACCTGCTGCACCGCCATCCTGACCCGGCGAACCTGCCCGAGGACGGCCCGCACAGCTTCGGCACGTTCGAGCGGCTGCGCACGCTGTACGAGCACGGCCAGAAGTCCGGCTCGATGACCGCGGGCGACGTGCGGGACGGCATGGACGCGGTCCGCCAGCCGGAGACCGGCGACCTGCCGTTCCGCACGCTGTGGTCGACGGTGTTCGACACCGCCGACCGTACCCTGTCGGCCCGCTTCTATCTGGGCGACGGCGGCCGTTACAGCGAGGAGCTGGTGTTCTCAGCGTCGGCCGGGTAGTCCGCCGGATAGTGGGCCAGGTAGTCGGCACGGACCTTCGAGCGCGACAGCTTGCCGGTCGGCGTGCGCGGCAGCCGCTCGCGGTACTCGATCAGCTTCGGCTGCTTGAACCTGGCGATCCGCGGCCCGCAGTGCTCCAGCAGCTCGGCGGTCAGCTCGGGACCCGGGGTGTGCCCGGCGGCGGGCTGCACGAGCGCGACCACGTTGTGGCCCCACTCCTCGTCGGGCACCCCGATGACGGCCACGTCGGCCACGGCGGGATGTTCGAGCAGGGCGGCCTCGATCTCGGCGGGGTAGATGTTCACCCCGCCGGAGACGATGAGGTCGGTGCGCCGGTCGCACAGGAACAGGTATCCGTCGGGGTCGAGGTAGCCGATGTCGCCGGGCGCGTACCACTCGCCTCGCATGCTGGCGGCGGTCTTGCCGGGGTCCTTGCGGTACTCGAACGTGCCCATGCCGGATTTGACGTAGATCAGGCCGGGCTCGCCCGGCGGCAGCTCCTCGCCGGCCTCGTCCAGGATCTTCGCCTCGAACGTGGGCGCGGGCCGGCCCACGGTGCCGGGCCTGACCAGCCATTCGTGCGGTTTGACGGCGAAGGCGATGGTGGACTCGGTGGAGCCGTAGTACTCGTAAAGGACCGGCCCCCACCAGTCCATGATCTGCTGCTTGACCGCGACCGGGCAGGCGGCGGCGGTGTGGATGACCTGGCGCAGGCTCGACACGTCGAACTTGCCCCTGACGTCCTCGGGCAGCTGCAACATCCGGTGGAACATGGTCGGCACCATCATCGCGTTGGACACCCGGTGCCGTTCGACCAGCTCCAGGATGTTCACCGGGTCGAACCTGGGCGTGATCACCACGGTGTGGCCGAGGTGCAGCGCGAACTGGGCGTGCGCGCAAGGCGCGGAGTGGTACATCGGCGAGGTCACCAGGTGCACCTCGTCGCCCGCCTTGAGGTCCACGACCTGCCCGAAGAACCACGTGTAGAGCGGCACGAGCTGCTCCGGCTCGGCGCCGGCCAGCGGGCGCTGCACGCCCTTGGGGAAGCCGGTGGTGCCGGAGGTGTACCACATGACGGCGCCGGCGGTGCGGTCGGCGGGCGCGTCCGCGGGCTGCCCCTCGGCCAGGCCGTCCGTCCCGATCTCCCCTCCGGGCACGGCGTGCTCGGCGCTGGTGACGACCACCTTGGCGTCGCAGTCGCCCAGGATGTACGCCACCTCGGCGGCCGTCAGATGCCAGTTGATCGGCACGTAGTAGAGCCCGATCTGCCCGGTGGCCATGACCAGGACGAGGGCGTCGACCCCGTTGGGCAGCACGCCCGCGACGACGTCACCGGTGCCGAGCCCGCGTGCCCGCAGGCCGTGCGAGACCTGGTTGACCCGGGCGAGCAGGTCGCCGTAGGAGGTCTCCGAGCCGTCGGCGTCGATCACGGCCGGGCGGCCGGGGTCGGCGGCGGCGATGGCGTAGAAGCCGGGGAGGTCGCTGACGTCCATCACAACTCCAGTAGTTGCGCGAGTCTGGCTCGGTGGATCCTCGGGGGGCCCAGCAGCACCTCGTCCGCCTTGGCCCTTTTGTAGAACAGGTGCGCGTCGTGCTCCCAGGTATAGCCGATCCCGCCGTGGAGCAGAAGGTGGTCGCGGGCCACCTCGAAGCAGGCGCGGCCGACGTACGCCTGCGCGAGCGCGGCGGCCTCGGGCAGCTCGCCGGGCGACTCGTCGGCGGCCCAGGCGGCGTAGCGGACGATCGACTCGGCCTGTTCGAGCTTGCCGTGCATGTCGGCGAGCTTGTGCTTGACCCCCTGGTAGGAGCCGATGTAGCGGCCGAAGGCCACGCGGACCTTGGCGTAGGCCACGATCGACTCCAGTGCCGCCCGCATCACGCCGAGCTGCTCGGCGGCCAGCGCCACGCACAGCCGGTCGCCGACGCCGGCCTGCGGGGCGGGCCCGAGCACCCGCGCGGGCGCGCTCTCCAGCACCACCTCGGCCAGGCCGCGGGTGAGGTCGAGCGGCTCCAGCGCGGTCCTGCGCACGCCGGGGCCGGCCAGTTCGACGGCCAACAGGACCTTCCCGCCGTCGCCGCTGGGGGCGGGCGCCACGAGCACGTCGGCCTCCATGCCGGTGAGCACCCTGGGCAGGGTGCCGCTCGCGGCGGAGCCGTCGAAGGAGAGCTCGCCCTGGTCGAGGGTGGCGGCGACGCGGCCCTCGGCGATGCCGGTCAGCAGCTCTTTGTCGGGGGTCGCGGTCAGCGCGAGCGCGGTGAAGGCGGTGGCCAGGAAGGGACCGGGCAGCAGGGCGGCGCCGGTCTCCTCCAGCACGACGGCCAGCTCGGACAGACCGGCTCCCGCGCCGCCGTACTCCTCGGGGACGATCAGTCCCGACAGGCCCAGCTCGCCGTTGAGGCGCGCGTACACCTTCGGGTCGTAGCCGTCCCGGGCCTTGGGCAGGGGGGAGGCGGTGCGCAGGAAGCCACGTACGGTCTCGCGCAGTTCGCGCTGTTCCTCGCTGAGTACGAGCTTCACGCCTGCGTCCCCACCTTCAGATCCTTGAACGGCACGGTCTTGTCCACCCGGGGCTCGGGCGGCAGGCCGAGCACGCGGTCGCCGACGATGTTGCGCATGATCTCGTTGGTGCCGCCGCCCAGCGCCATGCCGGGGGCCGTCGAGATCGCGCGGGCGAGGGGATGGTCGGCCAGCATCGCCTCGGGGCCGGCGAGCCGGGTGGCGAGGTCGGCCTGGAACATGGTCAGCTCGGCCAGCAGCAGCTTGGCGGCGCTGCCCCGGGCGCCGGGGAAGATCCCGGCCCTGGTCTCCTGGGCCAGCCGCTGGTTGAACAGCGCCAGCGCGCGGGTGCGGATGTGCAGCTCGACGAGCTCGTCGCGGACCAGCGGGTCATCGGTGTCGACGACCTGGCGCAGCGCTTCGACGGAGGCGGGGTTGTCCTTCTGCCCGCCCATGCCGACGCCGGCCGAGATCGACAGCCGCTCGTGCAGGAGGGTCGTGACGGCCACGCTCCAGCCGTCGTTGACCTCGCCGACGCGGTGCTCGTCGGGAACGGTGACGTTGTCGAAGAAGATCTCGTTGAAGTTGGCCCTGCCGGACATGTCCTTCAGCGGCCTGACCGTCACGCCGGGGTGGTGCATGTCCACCACGAACATGGTCAGACCCTTGTGCTTGGGCACGTCCACGTCGGTGCGGGCGAGCAGCAGACCCCAGTCGGCGTGGTGGGCGACGGAGGTCCACACCTTCTGGCCGTTGACGATCCAGTGGTCGCCGTCGCGCTCGGCCCTGGTCTGCAGGCTGGCCACGTCGCTGCCGGCGCCGGGCTCGGAGAAGAGCTGGCACCAGATCTCCTCGCCGCGCAGCAGCGGCCGGATGAACCGCTCGCGCTGGGCGTCGGTGCCCCGGTCGACGAGCGTGGGCCCGGTCATGCCCAGGCCGATCATGAAGACGTAGGTGGGCAGGGTGTGGTCACGGGCCGCCTCGGCGAACGCGCGCTCCTCGGCCTGGGTCAGCCCCTGGCCGCCCCACTGCTTCGGCCAGGTGATGCCGGAGTAGCCGGCGTCGTAGAGCTTGGCCATGAAGTCCTTGGCGCGGGCGATCCCGTCGGCCTCAGGAGGGTCCTCGGACGGAGCATTGTCCCGCAGCCAGGCTCCGGCCGCACGCCGATAATCAGCAAGGTTCACATCGACTCCTCGGCATCAGTGCTCACTTACTCTAGTCAGCTCGTCCCGGCACGCATAGAGCATTGCTCTGGAGGTCTTTCCCGCGCGGATCGCCCGGCCACACTCCCAGGGACGCCCGTTTCGTCACAAGCGTGGCGAAATAGGGGACTGAGGCGCTTTTGTGACCTCTTACCGAAAGGCGTTCGGCCTTTCCCGATTACCATGATCAACATGACAGTCGGTAAGCCAGGCCGCCGTACCGTACCGGGACATCTCAGATCAGCAGCACTGACGCCCGGTTTGTCCTATAAATACTAATGATCAGAAGTTAGAGTTACTCGCTGTGACAACAGGTTTCAGCCGATTACGGCGCGAGGATCTACTGAAGACGGCCTGCGAGGTGATCGCGGAGCGGGGATTCGGGCACGCCAGGACCCTGGACATCGCCAGGGCGGCCGGCGTCAGCCAGGCGCTGCTCTTCTACCACTTCGAGACCAAGGAACGGCTGCTCGCCCAGGCCTTCGCGTACGCGGCCCGCCTGCATCTCGAAGCCCTGGCCGACGTGGAGCGTTCGACGGGCACACCCCTCGACCGCCTGCGCTCGCTGCTGCGGCTCTGCTCTCCCGCGATCCCCACCGAGGGCTGGCGGTTGTGGATCGACGCCTGGTCCGAGGCCATGCGCAGCACGGAGCTCGAAGAGATCTCGCGGCGCATCGACGCCAGGGGGCGCACGCTCATGCGCTCGATCATCGAGGCCGGCGTGGCGGGCGGCGAGTTCACCTGCCCGGACCCCGACGGGACGACGTGGCGGCTCTTCGCGCTGATCGACGGGCTGGCGGTGCAGACGCACACCCATCCCAAGGTGTTGTCACGGCGGCGGGTCAACGTGCTGATCCGGACGGCGGCGGCGATCGAGCTGGGGGTGCCCCAGGACAAGTTGTGACCGGAAAAGCTGTGGTCCTCCCTTTCCCGCCTTATTGGATTCTCCGTACAATTAGCGGGCGAGGAGAGGAGTGCACGCGATGACGGACGCACCGAGCTCTACCACCGCCAGGGAACGTGACGAGCAGGTCGCGAGCGGGAGCGCGTACCGAGCGGTCATCGAACGCCTCTCGAAGGCGTCGGTCGACAAGCACTGGGAGCCGTACCGCGACATCCCCTGGGACGACCCGGAGTTCCTCGTGGATCCGGAGGATCCGCGCTGGGAGCTGCCCGAGGTCGACCGGCTGGGCGGCCACCCGTGGTACCGCGGCCGTTCCCCCGAGGAGCGCGCCAGGATCGGGCTGTGGCGGGTGGCCACGGCCATGAAGATCGGGCTGCAGTTCGAGAACCTGCTCAAGCGCGGGCTGCTCAACTACGCCTACCGGTTGCCGAACGGATCCCCCGAGTTCCGCTACGTCTACCACGAGACCATCGAAGAGGGACATCACGGGATGATGTTCCAGGAGTTCGTGAACCGCACCGGGATGCCGATCCGCGGCATGCCCGGCCCGCTGTCGGTGATCGCCCAGGTGGCGCCCTGGATCCCGCTGATCTCGACCGAGCTGTTCTTCATCTTCGTGCTGGGCGGCGAGGACCCCATCGACCACGTCCAGCGCAAGGTGCTCAAGGACGGCCGGGCGCACCACCCGCTGGAAGAGACGATCATGCGCATCCACATCGCGGAGGAGGCCAGGCACATCTCCTTCGCCCGGCACTACCTGCGCAACCGCGTGCCCAGGATGCCCGCACACCGGCGGCTGCTGCTCGGCCTCGTCTCGCCGGTCGTCCTCGGCGTCATGGCGCGTATCATGCTGGCCCCGCCCGGAGCGATGATCCGCCGCTTCGGGATCCCGGCGAGCGTCGTGGCCGAGGTCTATCTCCGCGACCCCGGCGCCCGGCAGAACATCCGCGACTCCGTCGCCAGGACGCGCGAGCTGTGCGCCGAGATCGGGCTGATCAACGCGGTGACCCGGCGCGTCTGGCGGATCATGGGGATCTGGGAGGCGCCGCGGGCCGCCGGGCGACCAGCACCTCGGTGACCGTCACCAGCTTCCACCTGCCCGACGGGTTCGACGCGAGCAGCGCCCGCCTGGCCATCTCGGTGAAGGCGTCCAGCCGGTCTCCGAGGCGGGCCGGAGCGGTGTAGGAGTAGGACAGCTGCAGGCCGATCACGGCCTCCAGGTCGTAGCCGATCCGCACCTCGTAGTGGGCCCGGTCGAGGTCGCGGAACGGCGAGCCGGCCAGCACGTCGTCATGGTGCTCGCCGGTGGCCTGGTAGGAGTTGCTCGCGGTGAAGGTGTTGACGCCGAACGCGTCGCGCACCCGCCGCATGGCCGGCTCCCACGGCTGCTCCTCGCCCGCGCGGGTGGGGCCGACCAACGCCACCACGCCGCCCGGCGGCAGCAGCCGGTCCAGGTCCGCCAGCACCTCGCGCCGGTCCATCCAGTGGAACGACCGCCCCATCACGACGTGGTCGAACGGGGGCAGCCGGTCGAGCGTCGTCGAGTCGCCGCGCAGCCAGCGGATGTTCTCCGCCCGCGCGGCCAAGCGCCTGCCCTCGGCGAGCATCTCGGCGTCCGGGTCGACGGCCAGCACCTCGCGTACGCGCCGGGCCAGCGGGATCGCCACCGTGCCAGGGCCGCAGCCCAGGTCCAGCACCGTCGCCCCGGCGCCGAACGTCATGGCCAGGTGCTCGATCGCCGGGTCGCCGTGGCCGGAGCGGTATTTCGCGTAGTAGGGAGCCGCGCCGCCGAACAGGTCCTCCATGGATGGGACCATATACGGGTTCGCGAATTGTCCGATGGAAGGTTCTGACTTGTGAGGCGGCTACTCACGGTCCTGCTGCTCGCTCTCGCCGCCGTGGGCGTGGCCGGCGCACCGGCCCAGGCGCACAACGTGCTCATCTCCAGCGACCCGCGCGACGGGTCCACGCTGGCGGCCTCGCCCGAACGGGTGACCCTGGTGTTCGACCAGGCGGTCCGGCAGGGATACGCGCAGGTGGGCGTGACCGGGGCCGACGGGTCCTCGTGGGCCGACGGGAGCCCCGAGGTGGCGGCCGAGCGGGTCTCGGTGAAGGTGCGGCCGCTGCCGGGCGGGGGGTCGTACACGGTGGGCTACCGGATCCTGTCGGCCGACGGGCACCCCGTCACCGGGAAGATCAGCTTCACCCTGGCCGCCGGCGCCTCCGCCGTCACCACCGGCCAGGCCGCCCCCGCCGCCCCCACCGGCCAGGCCGCTCCCGCCGGCCAGACCGGTGCCGCCGGCAGTGCTGAGGCCGCCGAGGCGGCGGCCAACGGCGGGGCGGGGATGGCCGTGGTGTGGATCGTGGGGGCACTGCTCGTGCTCGCCGCCGGCACGGCCGTCGCCCTCCGCCGCTCGGGCGCCCCGCGCCCCGCGCCGGCACCGGCGGTGGCGAGCGCCGAAGGAACCGGTGCCGAGTCGGCGGGGCCCGCGGCGACTGGCGCCGTCGGGACTGGCGCCGAGGAAGCGGGTCCCGAGGAGACGGGCGCTGAGGAGACGGGCGCTGAGGAGACGGGCGCTGAGGAGACGGCTGCCGGGACGGTGGCCGCTACGGCGACCGGTGTTCAGGAAGCTTCGGCCGACAGGACGCGTTCGTGACGGCCGTCGCCGCTCCCCCGGTGCCCGGGCAGCGGGTCGGCGGGCGGCTGGTGGCGGGCGCGTTCGGGGTGTGCGCGGTGGTCGCGGCCGTGGCGGCCAGCTCGTTCACCGCTCAGCAGGCCGTCCCCGGCATCCCCATGCCGGGCCCCGTCGTCTCGGTCGGGCTGCCGGTCGTGCGCGTGCTGCTCGACGTGGCCGCCGTGGCGCTGGTCGGGCTCAGCCTGCTGCCCAAGCTGCTCGGCTTCAGGAACCCGGAGCGCTCGGAGCCGGTCCTGCTCAGGGTGCGCCCGCTGGCCGTGATGGCCGCGTGGGCGTGGGCGATCTGCGCGCTGCTCACCATCGTCTTCCAGACCGCCGAGCTCAACCCCGGCGCCGTGCCCACGTTCGGGATGATCGCCGACTACGTGGGCAGCGTCGGCACCGGCCAGGGGCTGCTGTTCAGCGCGGCGTGCGCGCTGGCGGCGGCCGGCATCGGGCTGATGGCGGTGCGGTTCGGCGAGAAGGTGCCGGCCGAGCTGCGGGTGATCGTGGCGCTGTTCGGGCTGCTGCCGATCCCCGTCACCGGGCACGCGGTGAACTCGGTCTGGCACGACCCCATCATGATCTCGATGGAGATCCACGTCATGGGGGCGGCGGCGTGGACCGGCGGGCTGGCGGCCACGGCCGTCTTCCTGGCCCCGCATCGCGACCTGCTGGCCCTCGTGCTGCCGAAGTTCTCCAGGATGGCGACCGTCTGCCTGGCCCTGGTGGCGCTGTCCGGGCTGATCACTGGGCTGGGCACGATGGCGCTCACCCCCGGCGTGCGGTTGCCCGAGGCCATCGTGACCAGCCACTACGGGCAGTTGGTCGTGGTCAAGGCCGCGCTCGTGGCGCTGCTGGTGCCGCTGGCCGCCCACATCCGCTTCCGGCTCATGCCCGCCATCCGCCAGGGCCGGGCCACCGCCCTGGTCGGGTGGGCGGCGGCCGAGGTGGGCGTGATGGGACTGGCGTACGGGGTGGCGGTGGCGATCACCAGAGCCTCGATCGCCTAGAGCCCGATCGCCCCAACCGGACTGCCGTTCAGGGGGTCGCGGGCGCGGTCACCGTGGTCGCCGGCGGGGGCGCCGGGACCTGCGCGGTCCTGCTGTGCCCGCGGGCGAACCACTCGATGGCCAGCCAGGCGACCAGCAGCCCGAGCCCGGCCCACCCGGCCGACGCCGTGACCAGCGGCGGCGAGCCCATCAGCCTCTCCTGGCCCTTGAGCGCGCCGTACACCGGACCCATGACCGCGTTCTGGGCGATCAGCGCGCCGTACGCGCCCGCCGTGACGACGGCCGTGCCGAGCACCGCCCGTACGGCGGGGATCCGGACCAGGAACGCGAGGTCCACCAGCAGCCCGCCCGCGACCAGGAAGAACGGCAGCGCCGACGGCGGGAAGCCGGTGTAGGTGAGCAGCGGCCAGACCAGCGTCCTGAACCCCACGTAGGCCCCCGCGACGAGGGTGGCTGAGCCGAACCTGCCGATCAGCAGCCTGGCCGCGACCAGTACCGACAGCCCGGCGACCACGGCGTAGACCGGGTAGAGGTAGTCGGGCACGGGCAGCGTGAACCCGGTGACCATCGTCCGGTCCACCGGCCGCCCCATCTGGTCGGCGGCGAACTGGAGCAGGATCTTCTCGGCGTAGACGACGTTGTTGTCCCAGGCGCCGAGCGACAGGATGCCGTACTCCTGGTGCTGCTCGGGGAAGTGCACGTTCTCCAGGAAGAACGCGAAGAACGCGCCGAGCACGACCACCCGCTCACGTCCCGGAGGCGCGCCCACGAACCAGCCCCGGATCACGCCGGCGATCATGAAGAACGTCCCGGCGTAGAGCATGATGTGGGACGGGCTCCACGAGGTGATGTCGAGCCCGTTGACGCGGTGGTTGATCAGGTCGAGCGGCACCGCGACGAGGAAGATCCCGGTGCCCCACTGGATCAGCCTGAGCGCGGCCTTGTCGACGCCGTAGCCGGTGTAGCCGTGGATGATGACGAGGGCGACGACCAGGGCCGTGCCGGCGGAGTTGAGCAGGTGGGGCGGGGCGAGGTCGTCACGCAGCCACTTGAAGTGCCACGAGACGTCCCAGGCCGAGCCGAGCACCTTGAGCGTGAACGCCACCAGCCACCCGTAGTAGAGCACCCTGAACAGGTCGTGCGGCGTCTCGCGACCGGCCTCGCCGCGAGTCCAGTAGGGCAGGGCCCATGCGGCGGCCCTCTTGAACGATGCTGGAGACTTCACGGGACTGAATCTTACGGTCATCGGTCGCACTGGCCCACGATGAGTCGTTCGACCTGTTTCGCGATCTTCCCCGGAGGGTCATGGCTTGGGGTACGACGCCCGCATGGAGAACGTGAGCGGCGTCCTGGGCTCCCCCGCCGGGCGCCGGTAGCCGTTCCCGTCTTCGACCAGCGTGCCGAAGCGGCGGAACAGGGTGTGATCGTGCTCGTGCAGGAACTCCACCCGCAGCCCGGCCGCCGCGACCGCGCTGACGATCTCACCGAGACCGTGCCGGAACTGCACGGTGGTCTGGTGCTCCAGGATCTCGGGGCCGGTGTAGGTGTGGGGATATTCCCAGACATGGGGGCCGCGGTCGAAGTAGTCCTCGGTGACCTTGGTGCCGCTCTCGTCGTCCAGGACGTCCATGAACGGGTGGAACTCGGCGACGTACAGGAACCCGCCCGGCTTGAGCAGGGCCTTGACCGTCCGCGCCCAGCGGGTGAGGTCGGGCAGCCAGACCAGGGCGCCGATGCCGGTGTAGACGATGTCGTACGTCTCGCCCAGCGCCCGCTCGGCGTCGTAGACGTCGGCGGTGACGAACCTGGCCGTAAGGCCGCACTCCGCGGCGATCCTCCTGGCCTGCTCGATGGCGGCCTCGGAGAAGTCGAGGCCGGTCACCTCGGCCCCCGCCCTGGCCCAGGAGAGGGTGTCGAGGCCGAAGTGGCACTGCAGGTGGACCAGGCTGCGGCCGGCGACCTCGCCCACCTCGTCGAGTTCGAACGGCCGCAGCGCGTTCCTGCCCGCCTTGAAGCCCTCGACGTCGTAGAAGGCGCTGCCGACGTGGACGGGGACGCGCGCGTTCCAGTTGGCCCTATTGACCTGGAGATAGTCGTCCATGATCGTGATGCTAGCGGTCGCGGCGGCGCAGGCGTACCGGCAGGTGCTTGAGCCCGTTCTGGAAGTTCGAGGTGAGCCGGTGGGGCGGGCCGGCCGACTCGACGTCCCAGGCGAGCAGTTCGCGCAGCACCGACCGGAACTGGGCGCGGGCCAGGTGCGCGCCGAGGCAGAAGTGCGGGCCGAAGCCGAAGCTGACGTGGTCGTTCGGCGTGCGGGCGACGTCGAACCGGTCGGGATCGGGAAAGACGGACGGGTCGCGGTTGGCGGAGGCGTGGTAGACGACCACCTTGTCGCCCGCCCGGATCGACTGGCCGGCGAGGGTGAGGTCTCGGGTCGCGGTCCGCCTGAAGTGCATGACCGGCGGCCAGAAGCGCAGCATCTCCTCCACGGCGGAGTCGAGCAGGGAGGGGTCGGCGCGCAGGCGAGCCAGCTCGGCGGGGTGCTGGAGCAGCGTGAGCAGGCCGCCGGGGATGCCGTTGCGCAGGGTCTCGTTCCCGGCGACGGCGAAGAGGAAGAACATGTTCTCGAACTCGGCCTCGGTCAGGCCGCCCTTCGGCCCGCCCTTCAGCATCGCGGACATGACCGACTCGCCGTCCACGGGGCTCTCGGCCAGGGCGTGCGCGTATGCGAACATGTCGGTCAGCGCCGCCCTGGAACGCGGGTTGACCCCGGGACGCGGCTCCGGCCTGGCCGCGACGGCGAGCCGGCCCATCGGGGTGAGGGCCTCGGCGTCGGCCGTGGACAGGCCCGCGTAGTCGTCGTCCTGGTAGCCGATCACGCGCGAGGCCCAGTCGTACAGCAGCCGCCTGTCCCGCGCCGGAACCCCCATGACGTGGGCCAGCGTCCACACCGGCAGGTCGGCGGCCACCTCCACGAAGTCGCACTCCCCCGCCTCGAACAGCGCCGCCGCCCGCGCCGCGATCGCCTGCTCCAGGGCCCGCACGGCCCTCGGGGTGAACGCCGCCGCCACGATCCGGCGCAGCCTGGAGTGGTCGGGCGGGTCCATGTTCAGCATCTGCGCCTGGACGAAGCGCAGGTCGGCCGGGGTGTCGGGGTCGCGGATCTGGGTGGCGCCGAGGTGGGAGGAGAAGTCCTCGGGGTGGCGCAGCACGTGTTTGACGTCGGCGTGCCGGAACACCGCCCAGTAACCGGGCCCCTCGCGCCAGGGGCCCAGGGCGGGCTCGGGGATCCAGCAGACGGGAGATTCCTCCCTGAGGGCGGCGAACAGGTCGTACGGGACCGCCGTCTCGTACGTTGACGGCTGGAACACCTCGACCACCGACCGCCGCACCGACCCCATCCCTCCACAATGCGCCCCGCCCCGGCGCCCCGGCAACTCGCCGCACGCGTAACGTCCGCGCGCCCGGTGGGGATGACGGTCACGTGACTCCGGAAAACGCAGAGGCGATTCTGACTCAGTACTTCGCCCCCTGGATCCAGCGGCTCGGACTGCGCGTGGAGGAGGTGGGCGAGCGGCACGCCGTCGTACGGCTGCCCTGGTCCGACGACCTGGCCAGGGAGGGCGGTGGGCTGAGCGGGCAGGCGATGATGGCCGCGGCCGACACCGCGACCGTCGTCGCCATCTCCTCGGCGCGGGGCGGGTTCGTGCCGATGACCACGGTCCAGCAGTCCACGACGTTCCAGCGGCCGGTAGTGGGCAAGGACGTGCTGCTCGACGTCCGGATCACCAAGCTGGGCCGCACGCTGGCCTTCACCGAGATCACCCTCACGGCCGAGGGCGGCGGCGAGGTCGTGGCGCAGGCGAGCACCATCTACGCGCTCCTGGGCTGAAGACCGGGTAGGCCGCGCCCTTACGTACGAGGTAATCGCGGTGCCGCGGGAACGAGAGGAGAGTGTGTGACGGCACCACTGAAACCGGACTTGAGGGACAGATCATGACGACTCGCGACACCGTTCAGGAACTGCTGCGCCGGATCGGCGAAGGGGACGCCGAGCGCACCGCCGGGCTGTTCGCCGAGCGCTGCGACTGGAAGTACAGCTGGCCGGAGGAAGGACACCCGGCGGTGCCGTGGATCAAGCCGCGGTCGAGCCGCGACGATGCAGAAGATCTCTTCCGCGCGCTGGCCGCGTACCACGTGCCCGAGCTGAACGGCACGTCGGTGGCGCGCATCCTGGTGGACGGGGACGACGCCGTCGTGCTCGGGGACATCGTCCAGACGGTCGAGGCCACCGGTGAGGCGTACACGTCCCCGTTCGCCCTGCACCTCACGGTCGAGGACGGGCGCATCACCCGCTACCACATCTACGAGGACAGCCTGACCGTGGCCACGGCGCACTCCGCCCGGCGCCGCGCTTCATGATCGTCGTCTCAGGGATCTCTCAGGTGCGGAAAGTAGGCTCTCCGCATGAAGCGTGTGGCCGCTTTGACAGCGGCGCTCGCCCTCATCGGGGTGACGACGTGGCTCGTGTGGCCGTCGGCTCCCGAGGTGCGGGGCCAGGACCAGAGAATCACCGTCGTCGACGGGCCGGCCGGCGACGAGCGGGTCGAGCTCGACACGACCTTCTTCGCGCCGCCCGGCGGCGGGAAGGCGCCGGCCGTGCTGCTCGCGCACGGGTTCGGCGGCAGCAAGCAGAGCATGCGGGACCAGGCGGTACGGCTCGCCGAGCAGGGCTACGCCGTCATGACGTGGTCGGCGCGCGGATTCGGCCGTTCGGGCGGCCAGATCGCACTCAACTCGCCCGACTACGAGGTCAAGGACGTCAAGCAGCTGATCGACTGGCTGGCCCGGCGTCCCGAGGTCCGGCTCGACGCCTCGGGTGACCCGCGCGTCGGCATCGCGGGCGGCTCGTACGGCGGCGCCATCGCGCTGATGACCGCCGCCTACGACCAGCGGGTGGACGCGATCGTTCCCCAGATCACCTGGTCCGACCTGGCCGACGCGCTCTTCCCCAACGCCGCTCGGCCGGCCACGCCGTCCACCGCCGCCCGGTCCACCGCGGGTCCCGCAGAGCAGTCGGACCCGGTGGGCGGGGTCTTCAAGCGCATGTGGGCCGGCATCTTCTTCGGCCAGGGCGTCTCGCTGGACCCCACGTCCCTGCTGGGCCGGCGTGAGGCCGCCCCGCCGCTGACGCCCGAGCAGGCCAGGTGCGGCCGGTTCCTGCCCGCGATCTGCGCGGTCTACCAGCAGGTCGCCGAGACCGGCCGGGCCACGCCCGAGGCTGTCGAGCTGCTGCGCAAGTCGAGCCCGATCACCGTGGCCGGGCAGATCAAGGCCCCGACGCTGCTCATCCAGGGCCAGCGCGACTCGCTGTTCCCGCTCGGTCACGCCGACGCCAACGCCAGGGCCATCGCCGCCGCGGGCACCCCGGTGAGCCTGGCCTGGTTCGACGGCGGGCACGACGGGGGCAACGGCGAGGCCGACTGGCTGTTCGACCAGTCTGCGGCCTGGTTCGCCCGTTATCTGAAGGGCGACGACTCGGCGCCGCGGGTGAGCGCGTTCACGGTGACGCGTGACGGCGGCCGCGACCCCGGCACCCGCCAGCGCATCAGGCTGCACCCGGAGGCGGGCGCCTACCCGGGCCTCGCGGGCACCGGCACCACCGACGTCGCGTTGAGCGGCCCCGCGCAGAACATCGTCAACCCACCTGGCGGCGCCCCGGCGGCGATCTCCACCGTGCCGGGCATCGGCGGCCTGCTGGCCGGCCAGAACACCGGCGGCGTCTCGCTCGACATGCCGGGACAGTCCGCCGCGTTCGAGTCGGCGCCGCTCACCGCCCCGCTCCAGCTCACCGGCAGCCCCACCGTCAAGATCAAGGTGTCGGGCAAGGGCGAGGCCACGCTGTTCGTGAAGCTGTACGACGTGGCCGACAGCATCCAGCCGCCCGCCCTGCCGGCCGGCCTGGTCGCGCCGGTCCGGGTGAGCATCCCCGAGGGCGCCGGCAGCGCGGAGGCCACCGTCACCCTGCCCGCCGTGGACCACAACTTCGCGGCCGGACACCGGCTGCGCCTGGTCGTGGCCACGACCGACATGGGGTTCGCGACCCCGGCACAGCCGGCCGCGTACCAGGTGGCGCTGGCCTCCCCCGCGCTCGCGGTCCCGACGGTCGGCACGCTGGCCGCCGCGCCGACCGGGATCGTGTGGTGGGTGTGGGCGATGCCGCTGGCCGCCGTCGTGGTCGCCGGCGTCCTGCTGGCCACGGGACGCACCCCGTCCCGCCGCCGTAAAGCCGCAGCCACTGGGACGCCGGACGCCCGCGAGGCCGTCGCCGCCTCCAGCGAGGCCCCGCTCGGCGACGCGGACGTGCCGCTGGAGATCAGCGGGCTGACGAAGGCGTACCGCAACGGCGAGCTGGCCGTGGACGGCCTGTCGTTCCGGGTCGAACGGGGCCAGGTGCTCGGGCTGCTCGGCCCGAACGGCGCCGGCAAGACGACGACGATGCGGATGATGATGGGCCTCATCCACCCGGACGCCGGCGAGATCCGCATCTTCGGCGAGCCGGTGGCCCCCGGCGCCCCCGTGCTGTCGCGGCTCGGGTCGTTCGTGGAGGGGCCCGGTTTCCTGCCGCACTTGTCGGGACGCGACAACATCGCCCTCTACTGGGCCGCCACCGGCCGGCCCGCCGCCGACGCGCACTTCGAGGAGGCGCTGGAGATCGCGGACCTGGGCAAGGCGCTCGACCGGGCCGTACGCACCTACTCCCAGGGCATGCGCCAGCGGCTGGCCATCGCCCAGGCCATGCTCGGCCTGCCCGACCTGCTCGTGCTGGACGAGCCCACGAACGGCCTCGACCCGCCCCAGATCCGTGAGATGCGCGAGGTGCTCAAGCGCTACGCCCGCGACGGCCGTACCGTGATCGTCTCCAGCCACATGCTGGCCGAGGTGGAGCAGACCTGCAGCCACGTCGTGGTCATGCGGCGCGGACAGCTCGTCTCGACCGGCCCGGTGTCACAGCTGCTGGGAACGGCCACCACGGTCAACGGGCACGGGCCGCGCCTGGAAGACGTGTTCCTCGACCTCATCGGAGACAACGCATGACCGCCGCGACCGGCTACGCGCCGAACCGCACGCTGCCGCTGCGGGTGGAGATCGTCAGGCAGTTCAAGCGCAGGCGGACGATCGTCGCGTTCGGGCTGCTGCTGGCGCTGCCGTGGATCCTCGTGATCGCGTTCCAGTTCGGGCCGCAGTCGAACGCGCAGGGCCAGTCGGCGCTGCGCATCTCCGACCTGGCCACCGAGAGCGGCCTGAACTTCGCCGCCTTCGCCCTGTCGGTGTCGGCCAGCTTCCTGCTGGTGGTGGCGGTCGCGCTGTTCTGCGGCGACACGGTCTCCAGCGAGGCCAACTGGTCGTCGCTGCGTTACCTGCTGGCGGCGCCGGTCCCGCGCGACCGGCTGCTGCGGGTGAAGCTGATCGTGGCGCTCGGCTACTCGGCCGCGGCGGTGATCTGCCTGCCGCTGATGGCGCTGCTCGCGGGGACGCTGGCGTTCGGCTGGGACGACATCCAGGTGCCGGGGACGGGCGAGACCATCCCGGCCTTCGACGTGCTGCCGCGCTTCGGCATCGTGATCGGGTACGCGCTGGTCAGCCAGCTCGTGGTGGCCGCCGTGGCCTTCCTCGTCTCGACCATGACCGACTCCCCGCTGGGCGCCGTGGGCGGGGCGGTCGGCCTGTGGATCGTGTGCACCATCCTCCAGGCCGTGGAGGCGCTGGGGGTGCTGCGCGAGTTCCTGCCCACGTTCTGGAACAACGCCTGGCTGGACGCCCTGGCGCCCGAGCTGGACTGGAGCGGCATGGCGAAGGGGGCCTCGATCTCGATCACGTACGCGGCGATCCTGATCGCGGTGGCGTTCCGGCGCTTCCGCCGCAAGGACGTGGTCAGCTAGAGCGCGTGGGCGGTCACCCGGCCCAGTCGAGGGCCCGGGTGACCGCCTTCTTCCAGCCCGCGTAGCCCTCCTCGCGCTGGTCCTCGCTCCACCTGGGCTCCCAGCGGCGGTCCTCGGCCCAGTGGGCGCGCAGCTCACCGGTGTCGGCCCAGTAGCCGAAGGCCAGGCCGGCGGCGTACGCGGCCCCGAGCGCGGTGGTCTCCGACACGGTCGGCCGGCTGACGGGCACGCCCAGGATGTCGGACTGGAGCTGCATGCACAGGTCGTTGGCCGTCACCCCGCCGTCCACCTTGAGCACGTCGAGCACCACCCCCGAGTCGCGCTGCATCGCCTCGACGACGTCGCGGCTCTGGTAGCAGATGGCCTCCAGCGCGGCCCTGGCGAGGTGGGCGTCGGTGTGGTAGCGCGACAGGCCGACGATGGCGCCGCGGGCGTCGGCGCGCCAGTACGGGGCGAACAGGCCGGAGAAGGCCGGCACGAAGTACATTCCGCCGCTGTCGTCCACCTGCCGCGCCAGCGTCTCGCTCTGGGCCGCCGAGGTGATGATGTGCAGCTGGTCGCGCAGCCATTGGACGGCCGAGCCCGTCACCGCGATCGAGCCCTCCAGCGCGAAGATCGTGGGATTCGCGCCGAACTTGTAGGCCGGGGTGGTGAGCAGGCCGCTCTGCGAGCGCACCGGGGCGGGGCCGGTGTTGAGCAGCAGGAAGTTGCCGGTGCCGTAGGTGTTCTTGGCCTCGCCCGGCGCGAAGCAGACCTGACCGACGGTGGCGGCCTGCTGGTCGCCCAGGATGGCGGTGATCGGCACCTCGCCGGCCATGGGCCCCTGCCTGACCGTGGCGCCGTAGCCGGTCGGGTCGGCGGACGGGCGGATCTCGGGCAGCATCGCGCGCGGGATGCCGAAGAACGACAGCAGTTCGTCGTCCCAGTCGAGGGTGGTCAGGTCCATCAGCATGGTGCGGCTGGCGTTGGTCACGTCGGTGATGTGCACGCCGCCGTTGACGCCGCCGGTGAGGTTCCACAGGGTCCAGGTGTCGGTGGTGCCGAAGATCGCCTCACCGCGCTCGGCGTCCGCGCGGACGCCCTCGACGTTCTCCAGGATCCACTGGATCTTGCCGCCGGAGAAGTACGCCTCGGGCCGCAGTCCCGTGCGGTCGCGGATGACCTGGCCGCGGCCGTCGCGTTCGAGCTCGGCGGCGATCCGGTCGGTGCGGGTGTCCTGCCAGACGATCGCGTTGTAGTACGGGCGTCCGGTGCGGGCGTTCCACACGACCGTGGTCTCGCGCTGGTTGGTGAGCCCGATGGTCACGAGGTCGCCGTCGTGCAGCCCGGCCCGCTGCATCGTGCTCTGGATCACGGCGGCGGTCCTGGTCCAGATCTCGATCGGGTTGTGCTCGACCCAGCCGGACCTGGGCAGGATCTGCTCGTGTTCGAGCTGGTACTTGGCCACCTCGGCCCCATCGTGATCGAAGATCATGAAGCGGGTGCTGGTGGTCCCCTGGTCGACGGCGCCCACGAACTCGGGCATGCGGTTCTCCCCCGGTCTGTCCTCAGTCGGACGGCTTCACGGTGTCGCGGTCCTCGCCCTGGGGGAGAAAGCGGGCGATGCACGCCTGATACAGGCCGGCCCCGATGACGCCGCCGATCAGCGGGCCGACGATCGGGACCCAGAAGTAGAGGTCGCCGTACTGGTCGCGCCACGCGCCGCCGTATCCGGTGAGGAAACTGGCCAGGCGCGGCCCGAAGTCGCGGGCCGGGTTGATGGCGTAGCCGGCGTCGGCGCCGAAGGACATGCCGATCCCGACGATGAGCAGCCCGATCACGAACGGCCCCATGTTCGCGCTCGGCGCCATGTTGGCCGTGTCGGACAGGGCGAAGATGACGAAGAGCAGGATCGCGGTGCCGATGATCTGGTCGCGCAGCCCGCCCCACAGGCCGACGGGCAGGGTGCCGTTGCCGGGCAGGGTGGAGAAGACGATCTGGGTCTTGATCGTGTGCCCGGGGTCGAACATGGTCAGTATTTCGGTGTAGTTCCAGCGCACGATGAGGGCGGCGAGGAAGGCCCCCGCCGTCTGCGCGACCACGTACGGGAGCACCTTGGGCCACGGGAAGCCGCGGAACAGCGCGAACCCGAGCGTCACGGCGGGGTTGAGGTGCGCGCCCGTCGTGCGTCCGGCCACGTAGACGCCCAGCATGACACCGATGCCCCAGGCCCACGCGATGCTGTCGTGGTCGCCGAGCCCGCCCGCGACCACCTGCGCGACCACGCCCGCGCCGAACAGGATGAGCACCGCGGTCCCCGCGAACTCCGCGATGAGCTCGCCCCTGTGCCCCATCCGGATGAGCCGTCCGGCCACCGGTCACCTCCCTCGCACCGCTGTGTGCCATTCCCGATTTCAGCGGATGCATACGGAAAGTACGTAACGCGTTGCGGAAAGTAACGACCAAGCGTCCCGGCGAGCCGCCTCGGCGTGAGCCGCCTCAGATCGTGCGGGAGAAGGTGATCGCGTCCTTGTCGGGCCCGTTGTAGCCGGGCACCGGGCCGGCGACGTCGAAGCCCATGCGGCGGTGGAAGGCGATCGAGGCCGTGTTGACCGGCGAGGTGATCGCCTTGACCACGTGGCGGCCGTGCTCGCGGGCCAGGCCGAAGAAGTGTTCGTACATGACGCGGGCCAGCCCGCTCTTGCGCGCGCCCGGCGCGACGCCGACGAAGTGGATGTAGGCCTCGTCGGGCAGGGACGGGGACGGGAAGCCGACGAGGAAGCCCGCAAGCGCGCCGGCCTCCTCGGCGATCAGGGAGGTGCGGTGGAAGTGATCGAGGAACACCCTGGGCAGGGATGGCAGGATCGGCCGGCCCCACCAGCCGTCGACCACGGCGGCGATAGCGTCGTAGTCGCCGGGCACGGCCGGCCGCAGCGCGGGGATCATGCCGGGTCAGCCCCAGTGGGGCGGCCGGTTGTCCAGGTAGAAGGCGTCGGAGTCGGGCTCGCGCCAGTCGCCCCACGCGAGGTCGGTGTCGTCGGCCGTCTGCTCAGGTAGGAAATCTTCCACGCCGAACATACTACTCGGGTGTACAAACCCATACCGAGCGTGTCCGCAGGTCCAAGGACATGCGGCGATCGCGGCGGTACGATGCCAGTGCAGGTGTCGCCGATCCCCCCGTGAGGCTGCGCATGGCCACCCCGACAGGCTGGCGGCGAGAAGGCAATCTGCCGGCGGAGCTGACCAGCTTCGTGGGCCGGACCCGCCTCCTCACCAACCTCAAACGGCACCTCGGCGAATCCCGCCTGGTGACCGTCACCGGCATCGGTGGTGTGGGCAAGTCCCGGACGGTGCTGCGGCTGGCCCATCAGGTGCGCCCTCATTACCCCGACGGCGTCTGGTTCGCCGACCTGGCCCGGCTGCAGGACGCGGGCATGGTCAGGCACACCATCGCCTCCGCCCTCGGCATCGCCGACCAGTCCTCGCGTGAGGCGTCGGAGTCGCTGTCGGAGTGGGTGGGCGAGCGCGACATGCTGCTCATCATCGACACCTGCGAGCACCTGGTGCAGGGCTGCGCCGAGCTGATCCACGAGCTGCTGGAGGCCGCGCCCAACCTGAAGGTGCTGGCCACCAGCCGCCAGTCGCTGCACCTGCCCTACGAGCACGTCGTCCCGGTGCCGCCGCTGCAGGTGCCCGGCGACGATCCGGCCGAGAGCCTGTTCACCAACGAGTCCGTGCAGCTCTTCGCGGCCAGGGCCGGGGCGAGCGTGCCCGACTTCGTGCTCGACGAGGACAACATCGCCCCGGTGGCCGAGCTCTGCCGCCGCCTCGACGGCATCCCGCTGGCGATCGAGCTGGCCGCGGTGCGGCTGCGGGCGCTGTCGGTCGAGCAGATCCTCGGGCTGCTGGCCGACCGGTTCAGCCTGCTGGCCGGCGCCAGCCGGACGGCGCTGCCCCGGCACCAGACGCTGCGCGCGGCCATCGGCTGGAGCCACGAGTTGTGCGAGCCGGCCGAACGGCTGCTGTGGGCGCGGCTGTCGGTGTTCGCCGGCGACTTCGAGCTCGACGCTGCCCGCTTCGTCTGCTCCGACGGGCGGCTGCCGTCCGAAGACATCACCGACCTGGTGACCGGGCTGGTGGAGAAGTCGATCCTGCTGATCAGGAGCAACCACGCGGGCGTGCGCTACAAGCTGATCGACACCCTGGCCGAATACGGCGAGGAGTGGCTGGAGAAGCTGGGCCAGAAGGAGCGGATGCGCCAGCGGCATCTGGAGTACTACCTGAGCCTGGCCCAGCGCAGCGAGGACGCCTGGTCGGGGCCGCGTCAGATCTACTGGTTCGTCCGCATGCGCCAGGAGCACGACAACGTCCGCATCGCGCTCGAACACGCGCTGCGCTCGTCGGGCAAGTCCCAGCTCGCGCTGACGCTGCTGTCGTCGCTGTGGTTCATGTGGGTGTGCTGCGGGTTCGCCCGCGAGGGCCGTCTCTACCTGGAGCGGGCCCTGGAGGCCAACCCCACCGTGAGCAAGGAACGGTGCAAGGCCCTCTGGGTCCTGTCCTACGTCAAGAGCGCCCAGGGCGACAGCGCGGGAGCGCTGCAGGCGGCCGAGAAGTGCAGCACCGAGGCCGTGCGCGTGGGCGACTCCCGCGCGGTGATCCTGGCCTCCAAGATGCAGGGCACGGCGGCGCTGCTGCAGGGCGACCTGCAGAAGGCCAGCGCGCTGCTGGGCGTGGCGATCGAGTTCAACACCGACAACAAGGAGCTCAACCCGGGCCTGCTGCCCGCGATCGTCGAGCTGTCGATCGTGCTGACCACGCAGGGCGAGCTCTATGAGGCCGAGTCGCTGCTGCAGGACTGCCTTCAGGTGTGCAAGGAGCGCGGCGAGCTGTGGGTCAGCTCCCACGCGCAGTGGGCGCTGGCCAGCACCAGGCTCGCCACCGGCCGCACCGGCGAGGCGCTGCAGAACGTCAGGGAGGCGCTGCGGATCAAGCGCCACTTCCACGACACGCTCGGCACCCTGATGGCCCTGGAGACGGCGGCGCGCATCTTCGCCGCGGCCGCGCAGCCGCCGGTGGCCGCCAAGCTGCTCGGGGCGCTGCAGCAAAACTGGCGGACGGCCGGTCTGCCGCAGCTCGGCGCGCCGTGGATGACCGACGACCACGACCGGTGCGTACGCGAGTGCAAGCAGGCCATGGGCGAGCTGGCCTACAAGAACGCGTTCGAGGAGGGCGCCAGGCTCGATCTCGATGAGGCGTCCGGGCTCGCGCTGGAGGATCCGGACGCCCCCGAAGAGAACTCTGACGGGACCTAGACGGCCTGCGGCCAGCGGGTGCCGTCAGGCCAGGCGTGCACGTATCGGGCACTGCCGAGCGAGAACTCGATGTGGCCGCGCACCCAGTGTTCGAGGCCGCGGACGTACTTGCGGACCGGCAGCGGAGCCCACTGCTCCAGCGCGGCGCGCCGGTGGACGAACGCCGCGATGGCGTCGTTGTGCATCTGCGCGACCTCGCGCAGCGCGTCCTGCAAGGTGAGGGACTTGTGCGTGGCCAGCACGGTCACGAGGTTGTGCCTGGCCTTGTCGTTGCCGCGTTCCTTGGCGTACGACAGGAGGTCGTTGTCCCAGCCGATGAGGTCGCACGCCAGGTCGGAGAGCGTGCGCACGTCGGGGTGGTGCCATTCCTCGGCTTCCAGCCGGTAACCGCCACCGGCGTCGATGAGGGCGAAGCAGGTGTAGGTGGCCCCCGTGATGCGGCGCATCAGGACGTAGTCCTCGGGGGTGGGGATGAGGTCGACCTCGCGGTTGGCCGCCTCCCAGATCTGGGCGAACAGATACTCCTTCACTGTGATCCGCCACCGGTCCACCTGTGCGGGGGTGGCGGCTTCGGTGATGCGGCGGAGGAGCTCGTTGAGTGCGAGGCCGAAGGGGTCGCCGGCGTCCGGCTCGCGCCGCCGGTCGAGGATTTCGAGCAGCGGCGGAAGGGCCCGCGCCAGCGCGGAGGCGCGGTGCCCCATCAACTCGCCTTCGCAGAAGGCGTCGTCGAAGGCGAAGAGCCAGTTGTACCAGTCGTTGATCAGCCTGAGGCTTTCGCGCGGCACGGTGGGGTTGGTACGTGCCGCGAGCAGACCGATCTGTGAGCGCCTGAAGTGATCGATGGTGTCGGCGCCGTTCAGCATTCGTGAGGCGGCCAGCCATGCGTGGCTCTCCGCGTCGACCTCCGAGGCATGCACGTTGATCTCGTTCGGGAACGGACATGGCAGCGGAGGGATGTGGAGCGGTCGCCTACTGAAGGAGTGCGCAGAAGTAGCCACGTCTCCCAGCATGACTAGGGAGTGTTCGAAAGGCCACACTCAGCAACTTCGGGCCCTTTAGTGCTTATTTCATACTATGAATCGCTTTGCGAGAACCATTGGATAAACTGGGCATTCGCGAACATTAGTGCCGTCTCTCGCGCGGACGGCCGCCCGGCGTCGGGATCGGCTCCCCCGTCCAGCAACGCCCTGACCACAGCCGATTCCTTCTTGAACACGGCACCGGCGAGCGGCGTCTGCCCACGGTCGTTGACCCGGTCCACGTCGGCGCCGCTTGTGACAAGCATGCGTACGGTCTCGGCGTGACCGTAATAAGCCGCCAGCATCAGCAAAGTGTCACCTTTGTCGTTGGCCAGGTTGACCGGCAGCCCGGCCGCCACATACGCGCGCAGCGCCTCGGTGTCGCCCGCCCTGGCCAGGCCGAACATCCTGGTGGCGAACTCCACCAGCTCCGGGTCCTCGTCCATGCATCCCTTTTTCCCTCGATAGGGTGCCGTGCACGGAATCGTTCCGGCGCGCCGTAGGTTCTGGTGAAGAGTACCTAGGGAAAGGCTGTCCAACCGTGTTCGACCCGAAGGATCTCTACAAGCTCGCAGACGATGCGCCCGAGCTGACCGATCCGGTGTTGCTGTACCACTTCGACGGCTTCGTCGACGCGGGCGGTGCCGGACGCCTCGCGCTCGGCCACCTGCTGGCCGAGCTGGAGCACCGGGTCGTGGCGACGTTCGACGTGGACCGGCTGCTCGACTACCGGTCGCGGCGGCCCATCATGACGTTCGACACCGACCGGTGGGTGGAGTGTGAGAACCCCGAATTGGCCGTCCATGTGGCCGAGGACTCGACGGGGACCCCGTTCCTGGTGATGAGCGGGCCCGAGCCCGACCGGGAGTGGGAACTGTTCACCAAGGCCGTGCGGGCGCTGGTCCAGCAGCTCAAGGTGAGCAAGATGGTGACCTTGCACGGCATCCCGATGGCGGTCCCGCACACCCGGCCGCTCGGCCTCACCATGCACGCCAGCCGGCCCGAGCTGATCAACGCGCAGACCAGCGCGTTCGGCCGGGTGCAGGTGCCCGGCAGCGTCGCCGCGCTGCTGGAGCTGCGCCTCGGCGCGCAGGGCCACGACGCGGTGGGCTACGCGGTGCACGTGCCGCACTACCTGTCGCAGGCCGAATACCCGACCGCCGCCGTGACGGCCCTGGAGGCCGTGACGCGGGGCACGGGGCTGGTCTTCCCGATGGACGCCCTGCGTGACGCCGCCCGGCGCACCACGACGGAGATCGAGGAGCAGATCCGCGCCTCGGCCGAGCTGTCCACCGCCATCTCGGGGCTGGAGCAGCAGTACGACGCGTTCGCCGGCGGGGCGGAACGCGAGAACCTGATGGCCGAGACGACGCCCATGCCCACGGGCGACGAACTGGCCGCCCAGTTCGAACGTTTCCTGGCCGAGCGCGACGACGAGTGACCGGAGGGCCTCCCCTCGGCCGAGCCCTTCGGCCGAGTCGCCGGAGGCCCCTCGACCGAGTGGCCAGAAACCCCTCCGCTCGGGCCGGGATAGCCTGGCTCGATGAGCGAGATCCGCGTCGGGCTGGTCGGCTACGGCACCGCCGGGGCGTACTTCCACGCCCCTCTCATCCACGCCACCCCCGGCCTGTCCCTGGCGGCCGTGGTGACCGGAAAACCCGATCGCCAGGCCGAGGTGACCGGCCGCTACGGCGCGACCGCCGTCGCCGACGTACGGGACCTGTGGGAGCGGTGCGACCTCGTCGTGGTCGCCTCGCCCAACAGGACCCACGTGAGCACGGCCGCCGCGGCGCTCGGCCACGGCCTGCCCGTCGTCGTGGACAAGCCGCTGGCCGGTACCGCCGAGGAGGGCCGTGACCTGGTGCGGCTGGCCGAGGGGCGCGGGCTCATGCTGACCGTGTTCCACAACCGGCGCTGGGACGGCGACTTCCGCACCGTGCTGCGCCTGGCCGGCGAGGGCCGGCTGGGCGAGGTGCGCCGGTTCGAGTCGAGGTTCGAGCGCTGGCGCCCGGCGCCCAAGGGCGGCTGGCGCGAGACCGGCGCGCCCGAGGAGATCGGCGGCCTGCTCTACGACCTCGGCAGCCACCTCGTCGACCAGGCCGTACAGCTGCTCGGGCCGGTGCGCGAGGTCTACTGCGAGAGCGACGTCAGGCGGGAGGGGGTCACCTTCGACGACGACACGTTCATCGCGCTGACCCACGCCGGCGGGGCCCGCTCGCACCTGTGGGCCAGCTCGGTGGCGGCGCGGCTCGGGCCGAGGTTCCGGGTGCTCGGGTCGCGGGCCGGTTTCGTGAAGTACGGGATGGACGTGCAGGAGGAACGGCTGCGGGCCGGGATCTCGCCCGGTTCGCCCGGCTTCGGGGACGACGAGGAGGAGCGCTGGGGCGTGCTCGGCACCGAGGAGGCCCCAGAGGAGGCCCCAGAGGAGGCCCAGGAGGAGGCGCAGCAGGTCGTGCGCACCGAGGCGGGGGCGTACCTGGACTTCTACCGGGGCGTGGCGGCGGCGCTGCGGGAGGGCGCGGCGCCGCCGGTGGATCCGCGCGAGGCGGTCGAGGTGCTGACCGTCATCGAGGCGGCCCGCCTGTCGGCCACGCGAAGGACCGTCGTCCACCTGGAGTGACCTCAGCGTCACGGGACCCGTCGTGACGGCCGGCACCGTCACGGGCACCGGTGTCCACCTGGACCGGCCGCTGTCAGTCGCGCAGGCGGGCGCGCATGGTCTCCGTGTCGGCGTCCGTCCAGCCGTGCCGGCTCAGCCACCCCAGCACCCCGCCGAACCGGTCGTCGAGCACGCCGAAGAACTGCTCGATGTTGCCGGCCTTGGGCAGATGGTAGTCGGCGGGCCTGGCGTCCAGGTCGTCCCGGTACGTCGCGCTGCCACGCAGCCGCTTGAGCACCCGTTCCAGCCGCTCCCCCGTGACCAGGTAGTCCTCGACGATCGCCGCCCTGGTCGCCCCGGCGATCTCCAGCGCCATCGCCGACAGCACGCCCGTACGGTCCTTGCCGGCCGCGCAGTGCACCACGGAGGCCCCGTCGTTCAGCGCCATCGCCCGCAGCGCCGCCACCACGGCGTCGGGCCGGTCGCGCAGGTAGCCGTAGTAGAAGCCGGTGACGCGCAGCTCCTCGTCCAGCACCCGCTCGGCCCAGGGCAGCACCCGGTCGGCGTCGATGACGTCGGCGTCCACGTCGGTGTGCCGCCCGCCCTCGGCGAACAGCGTCAGGTGGTGGTGGCTGACCTCGGGCACCCGGGTCAGCGGTCCCGGCCCCTCCAGGCGTACCTCGGGGGTCGAGCGGAGGTCCACCACGTGCCGCAGGTTCAGCTCGCCCACCAGCAGGGACACGTCTCCCGGGGTGAGCCCTTGCAGATTGTCGGAGCGGAAGATCCGCCCGTGACGGGTGCGGCCACCGTCACGAGTGGGCAATCCGCCCAGGTCACGCGCGTTGACCGCGCCTTCCAGGTCGATCCACCTCGTCATCTCGCTCATTATTGCGACCCTATATGTCCGCCAAATATGAGCGGATTCGAGGTTCATAACGCAGCATGAACGTATGGATCCACGAGCTCTGCCTCCACGGCTGGTGATCGATCCATCGCTGCACCCGGAGATCTCGGTCGAGCTGCGCTCGAGTCCCCACCTTCTCCGCATGGCTCGGTCGGGCGCGCGAATGGACACCACGCACAACCCCGCCATGCTCTTCGTCCTGCCCGCCTTCCTGCTCCTCATCTTCATGGTGACCGGCAGCGAGGGCCTGTTCGTCGCGGGCCTGGGAGTCGGCATGATCGTACTGATCAGGTGGATGGCGATGGACAGCACCTATCGGTCCACCCGGCGAAGACTCCGTCTCGCGCAGGCGCACGCCGAGCGGTACATCCTGCCGGAGGATCTCGACTATCCCTGTCAGATGTTGTTGCGCCGGGCGCAGAACGCCGTCGAGGCGATCATGAACTCCAACGTGCACAAGGCCGGGCTGATCGACACCATCGAGAACCGGGTGTCGCTGCCCGAGGAGGTCTGGCAGATCGGCGAGCGGCTGCGGCGGCTGTCGTCCATGCACGCCGAGCACGGCAAGCTCATCCCGCGCGAGCTGCCGCCGGGGATGGAGGACGCCTTCAAGCCGTACACGAGCGCGCTCGACGCCGCCTGGACGTCGCTGTCCCAGCGGGTACGGCACCTGGAGAAGTACGCCAAGCAGGTGCTCAAGGCCGACAAGGTCTACCACGCGCACCAGCGGCTGGAGCGGCTGGCCGCCAAGACGCCCGAGTACCAGCAGCTGCTCGCCGAGACCGTGCGCGACGAGATGGCGCATGAGCGGATCAGGGAGCTGTCCGACCAGGCGGCCCACGTGCGCAAGCTGTTCGAGGAGAGCATCCTTCAAGCAAGGCAGGCGGCGGGTGAGCTGCTGCGGTCCCCGCTGACGTGAAAGCGGTCCTGTCAGGGTTCCCGTTCGTCCGAGGGGGCGGCGCGGCGGAGCAGTTCCAGGGTCCTGCGCATGCCGGCCTCGTTCCCGAGGCTGCGGTAGATGTCCCTGGCCTGCGCCAGCGGCTCCACCGCTGCCCCGTGGCCGCCCCCGTTCAGGTGCGCCTCGCCGAGGTAGCGCAGGCTCTCGGCCATCCACCACCGGTCCTCCAGCTCTTCGAACTCCCGCACCGCCCGCCGCAGCTCCCGCTCCGACTCCTCCAGGCGGCCCAGCCTGGCCAGCGCCCGCCCGGCCGACACGGCGTTGCGGGCCACCCCCCACGAGTCGCCGAGCGCGGCCAGGATGTCATCGGCCCGGCGGACGTAGTCCAGCTCGCGCAGCCCGTTGTCGGGGTCGCCGACCTCGCCGGCCGCACGCAGGCAGCGGGCCTCCTCCCACAGCTCCCCGCGCTGCCTGAACATCTCCGAAGCCCGGTCGAGGCTGTATCCGGCCCTGGTGAACAGCTCGGCCGCGCGCCGGTGGTCGCCGGCCCGGAGCTCGCCGCGCGCCTGCGCCGCCAGCACCTCGCCGTAGACGCGCAGGGTCTGGGCCTCGGAGTAGCGGTTGCCGTCCCGCTTGAAGATCTCCAGAGCGTCTTCGAGCAGCTCCCTGGCCTCCTCCGGCCGCCGCTCTGCCATCCGCATCTCGGCCAGGTTGCGCTGGGTGCGGGCCATCCACCACAGGTCCTCCTCGCCCTTGAACGCGGTGATGGCCTCGATGAGGAAGTCCTGGGCCCGGTCGAGATGGCCGTCGCTGAACAGCGTCATGCCGATCGTGCGCATGGCCCTGGCCGCCCACCAGGACTCGCCCAGGTCGGTGAAGATCGCCAGAGCCCCCTCGGCCTCCTCCAGCCCCCGGTCACGCAGCCCCATGCCGCCGTGCACGGAGGCGGCGTCCAGCAGCGCGATGGCCAGCGAGCGCCGGTCTCCGGTCGCGGCCGCCGCCCGCGTGCCCAGCTCCGCGACGACCGCCCAGTCGGCCCAGTACGCACGCAGCGAGTGGCACAACGAGCAGAACGCCCTGGCCAGTCCCCAGGTCAGCTCCCAGAGCCGGAGCTGATGGGCCTGCTGGATCATGGCGATGAGCGAGAGCCGCTCGGCGTTGAGCCAGTCGCCGGCCCGGCCCTGACCGCCCGCGCTCGACTGCCTGCCGCCCCTGCTCCAGTCCTGCGGCCAGCGGTTCTGCGCGGCCTCCTCGGCGCGGCGGCGGTAGGCGTGCAGGACACGCTCGATCGCCGCGGTGACGCGGTCCTCCTCGTCCTCTCCCGCGAGCTCGGCGGCGAAGACCCGGACCAGGTCGTGCAGCCGGTAACGCATCGAGCCGGTCTGGTCGGTGCCCGAGCACTCGGCGAGCTGCGCGTCCATCAGCGCCTCCAGCTGGTCGGCGCCGTCCAGCCCTGAGACGTCGAGCAGCTCGCCGGCCACCCAGCCCGGCACGTCGGGCGAGTGCAGCGCGCTGAGCAGGCGCAGCAGCCGGCGCTGCACGCCGGTGCAGTCGTCGTAGCTGAGCTGTACGGAGGCGCGCACGCTCTTGTCCACCGTGGGCGCCACTTCGAGCTGGTCGAGCCGGCGGCGGCGGTCGGCCAGCCGGTTGGCCATCTCACGCATGGTCCACTGCTCGCGCGTGGCCAGCCGGCCGCCGCAGATGTTGATCGCCAGCGGCAGGTAGTCGCAGAGCCGCACGACCTCCTTGGCCGCCTCCAGGTCGTCCACGATCCTGGCGCCGCCCGCCAGCCTGGCCAGCAGCTCCACGCCCTGCGGCTCGCTGAACTCACCGAGCCGGGTGTCGTACGTGCCGTTCAGGAACAGCGGCGCGCGGGAGGTGACCAGCACCGCGCAGCCGGGCTCGGCCGGGATCAGCGGTTCGACCTGGGCGGCGTCGTGGGCGTTGTCCAGCCCGATGAGGATCCTGCGGCCCCTGGTCCAGGTCAGCCAGAGCCTGCGCAGTTCCTCCAGCCCGCCAGGGTCGGTGGTCAGCCGGACGTCCAGCGCGCGCAGGAACCCGATCAGCACCTCCTCGGGCCGCACGGGGGCGTCCACGCCGCCGCGCAGGTCGGCGTAGAGGCGGCCGTCGGGGTAGCGGTCGGCGACCTCCTGCCCGAACCTGGCCATGAGCGCCGACTTGCCGACGCCGCCGCGGCCGTACACGGAGACGACCAGCGGCGGGGCGAGGTCGGACGAGCGCCTGCGGGCGGCGAACACCTCGCGCAGCTCGGCCAGCGCCTCGGCGCGGCCGGTGAAGTGCTCGGGCACGGGCGGCCACTGCTCGGGCGCGAACACTCCCGGCTCCAGCGGCGCCCGGCGCCTGGTGTCGCGGGCCTCGGTGGTGGCCCAGGTGGTCAGGCCGACGAGCACGGCCGCCCCGAGCGTCACACCGATCTTGGCGGCGGGCGGGATCTCCCACTCCACGGACGCGGCGAGCACGCTCGCGGCCGCGGCGGCCAGTCCCGCGGAGACGGGCGCGACCCACGGCTTTCTCCGCCGGCGAGGCTTGTCCGGCAATAAGTCCCCGGTCAACGAACACCCCCTTGGGGGTGATTCAAACCGATGGGGTACGCCTCGCGCCAGGCGTACCCCATCGTTCACTCAAATACCGATCACGTGACAGGTGGCCGTCATCGTCTTGGACGGGTCGCTCTCCGAGGTGGCGGTGAGCTTGACCCTGGCCAGCCGGTCGCCGCCGGAGCCACGGACGGCGTTGACGCTCACGAGCGCCTGCTTGCCGAACGCGACGGAGGCCAGGGCGTTGGGCACCTGGGCGGTCCAGCCCTTGCCCTGCACCTCGGCCTTGAGCCGGTAGAGGTCGTGGTTGAGGTAGGCGCTGACGTTCTCCGGGTGCTGTCCCTGCGCGGGAGCGGCCTTGCCGGTGTTGAACAGCGGGAACTTACAGGTGGACAGGTTCTTGCCGGTGGGGATGCCGGCGGCGGGCAGCAGCTTGAGCCCGCGGCGCTGCGGGCCCGAGCCGTCGAGCGAGCGGACGGCGACGGTGTAGGACAGCTCGCCGGCCCGGTCACGCTTGAGGTCGGTGACGTAGAAGTGCAGGCGGTTGGACTCGTCGACGTACTCGTACTCGCTGCCGGAGTCGGTGCCGGCGTGGAAGAGGGCGTCGGAGAGCTGGCGATAGTCGCCGATCGTGATCGGCACCTGGGTCCCGTCGGGCAGGACGTAGTCGGTCATGCCGATGTCGGCCGGGTTGGCGTCGATCACCCATTCGAACGGGGCCCTGTCCTCGTTCTTGGTCTTGGCCAGCAGCACGCCGGAGTCGGGGGTGAAGGAGTCGCTGCCCATGCGGTCCACGACCTCGATCGTGTAGTTCTCGTAGCCGCCTCGGTCGCAGAGCGGGTCGGAGGCCTGGCAGGAGCTCTTGTCACCGGTGTCGAAGGAGATGTTGACGCCCGACAGCTCGTTCTCGCCCGGCTGCGCCACGCGGGCCAGGACCGTAGCCGTGACCAGGCCGGACTCGTCGAGCGCCTCGCGGGAGAGCCGCAGGACGTTCTGCTCGTCCACCATGTTGAGCTTGATCTTGTTGCGCAGCATGTGCTGGGCGCCCATGGACGCGCCGCCGGTGGGCGGGATCAGCCAGCGCGAGTGCGGGCCGCCCGGCCCGTTGAAGCTGCCGCGGCTGAGCATCTCCCAGATGCCCGTGTACGCCCTGCGCGGCGGTTCTGAGTACGGGTTGTTGTAGTTGTCGGCGATGCCCATGATGTGGCTCAGCTCGTGGGCGTAGACCGCCATGCCGGAGCTCTCGGCCTGCACGGAGTCGACGCCGAAGCGGGCGTTGGGCCAGAAGGTGGAGCCGGCCTGCCAGGACGTCCACTCGACGTAGCGGGTGTCGACCCAGTTGGGCAGCGCGGGGTCGGGCGGGCCCCACTCGTCGGGCACGTCCTCCTTCGTCGGGAACTTCATCATCCCGAACTCCTGCCAGGTGGACGACTCGTCCTGGCCGGCGCTCAGGTAGAAGACGAAGTCGAACTGCGCGGCCGTCTCCTGGCCGACGTCGGCGAGCCAGGCGGCGTTGCCCTCGGTGCGCAGGTTCTTCGTGCACGTGTCGCCGGCCGGGCAGCCGTTGCCCGCCTGGAACTCCATGGCGTACTCGTGGTCCTTGCCGGTCATCTGGTACGGCCCGAACCCGGTCAGCTCCACGCCCAGCCGGCCGCCGGAGTCCTCCATCCAGTACTCGTGGATGGTGTGCCCCTTGTTGAGGGCGTTCGGGGTGTTGAGGAAGTCCTGGTAGAACCGGGCGACCTGGTCGCGCGGCACGTCGTGGGCCTCGGCGCTCGGGTTGGCGAAGATCGTCGAGCCCTGCGGCTGGGTCGCCACGAACGGCTGGTTGGGATAGTCGAGCAGCACCAGCGCGCCCTTGAAGGTGCGCTGCGAGCCCTTCACGGCGGGGTCGTTCCACTTGGTGCCGGGCGGCTTCTTGTAGTCCGCCCACGTCATGTGGTCGGGGTTCTCCCAGTTCTGCGGGTCGATGGGCTTGATGCCCCCAGGGGGGCGGGTGCGCAGGGCCTGCTCACCGGCCGGGGAGCCGGCGGGTGCGTCCAGTTGCCAGGGCTGCGTCTGCGGCCAGTGGTTCTGCCGCCACGGGTGCTCGGGTTCTGTGGGGGGTGCTGCGGAAGCGGGGGTCGCGATCAGGCTCACCGGGATCAGCACGATGGCCGCCAGCAGACCCTTCAGCAGCTTCTTCGGGGCGTTCACGGATTGACGGTATAGACGTTGTTGACGGAGATCACCGAGCAGTTGTAGGGAAGACCTGTAGTCCCGTTTCCGTCAATTGTCGAAATATCCACGTAAAGGTGGCGCTGTGGCGGATCTCCAGCGGGTCGTGGACGAGCTCGCCGCCCGTCTCGACCGCCCCCTGCTCCTTGAGGACCGCGTCCAGAAGGTCGTGGTCTACAGCGAGCAGAGCGGCGCCATGGACGACGTACGCCGCGACTCGATCCTGCGCCGCCGCACCACGTCCGAGGTACGCGGATGGCTGCGCGACGCGGGCATCCACGAGGCCGTCCGGCCCCTGCGCATCCCCGGGGCGCCGCACCTGGGGCTGCTGCCGCGCGTCTGCGTCCCGGTCAGGCACGGCGACAGCCTGCTCGGCTTCCTGTGGTTCATCGACGCCCAGCCGCCCATGCAGAAGGCCCGCGTCGCCGAGGCCGAGGCGGCCGCCCCCGCCCTGGCGCTGGCCCTGTTCCACGAAAGCCTGGCCAGCGGCCTGGCCACGCACCGGGAGCTGGAGGCCGTCACGGGGCTGCTGCTCGGCGAGCCGGACGCCGCCAGGCAGCTCATCGAGGCGGGCGCGTTCCCGCAGGCGCGGCCGGTGACGGTGCAGGTGGCCAGGCCGGTCGCGGCCGCGCCCGACGACGCGCTCAGGCTGGCGCTGGAACGGGGGCTGCTGGCGCTGCGGCGGCGGCTGGGCGGGCATCATCCGCTGCACCTGGTGCGCTACGACCACGCGGTGCTGCTCACGGCGGGGCCGCCGGTCCCCGGTGACGAGCTGCACGCGGCCATGCCGGTGCCGGTGGTGGTCGGGGTCGGGCGGCCCAGGGACACGCTGGCGCGGGCGGCGGAGTCGTACCGGGAGGCCCTGCACGCCGCCGAGGTGACCGCGCGGGTGCCGGGGCTGGGGCGGACGGCCGAGTGGGCCCGGCTGGGCGTCTACCGCATGCTCACCCAGTTACCCGACCAGGAGCTGCATCCGGGGCTGGAAGGGCTGCTCGGGGACGCCCAGCACCTGACGCTGCTGGAGACGCTGGAGACGTATCTGGACCTGGCGGGCAGCGCCGTGGCCACCTCGCGGGCGCTGCGGCTGCACCGTACGTCGCTGTACTACCGGCTGCAGCGGGTGGAGGAGCTGGCGCGTACGGACCTGAAGGACGGCGGGGAGCGGCTGGCTCTGCATCTCAGCCTCAAGCTCGCCCGGCTGTCCGGGCGCTACTCCCCCAGGGACTCCCCCGCCGCGTCGTCCTGATCGCCTGGCACCGGGCTCCGCACCCGCTTACGGCGATCGGCCGAACCGGCTCGCCAAGCGACCAGCCGAACCGGCTCTCAGGACGGTCAGCCGAACTGGCTCTCCACCAGCGCCAGTAACTCGGCGAGCTGCTCGCGCTGCTCCTCCGACAGCACCGCGAACAGCTCCTGCCCCGCCTCCCTGCGCGCCTCGCGGGCCTTGTCGGCCATGGCCCGGCCCTCGGCGGTGATCACGACGAGGGTCGAGCGGCGGTTGGCCGGATCGACCTCCCTGCGCACCAGCCCCGCCTCCTCCAGCGCGTCCACGACCGGCGTCAGCGAGCGCGGCACGATGCGCAGCCGGTCGGCCAGCCAGACCATGCGCGGCGGCCGCTCGGCCTCGGCGATGACCCGCAGCGCCCGCGCCTGACCGGGATTGAGCCCGAGCGGCTCCAGCCGGCGGGCGTAGCCGTGACGCAGTCGCCTGCCGGCCAGGAACAAGAGCTCCGAGAGCTCCTTCTCTACCATGGAGGTAAGTTTAGCCGGAACAAATATGAGTTAACCTCTGTTTGAGTCCACATCAGGAAGTCCACATGAGACAGGGGGCTCCACTTGGAGGAGGAACCACGCGCGCCGCTGGGGCGCATCATCAAACTCTTCGGCGCCTACCGCGGCCGGCTGGCCGTCGTGGGCGCGCTCATCGTCCTGTCCTCGCTGGTGTCGCTGGCCTCGCCGTTCCTGCTGCGCGAGGTGCTGGACGTGGCCATCCCGGCCAGGGACGCCGGCCTGCTCACGCTGCTGGCCCTCGGCATGATCCTCGTGGCCGTCGTCACGACCGTGTTCGACACGCTGCAGACCCTCGTCTCCACCACCGTCGGCCAGCGGGTCATGCACGACCTGCGCATCGCCGTCTACGGCCACCTGCAGCGCATGTCGCTGGCCTTCTTCACCAGGACGCGGACCGGCGAGGTGCAGTCGCGCATCGCCAACGACATCGGCGGCATGCAGGCGGTCGTCACCTCCACGGCCGCCTCCATCGTCTCCAACCTCACCACCGTGATCGCCACGATCGTGGCCATGGTCGCGCTCGACTGGCGGCTGACGGTGGTCTCGCTCGCGCTGCTGCCGGTGTTCGTGTGGATCAGCCGCAAGGTCGGCTCCGAGCGCAAGCGCATCACCGCCGAGCGGCAGCGCAAGCTGGCCGGCATCGCCTCCATGGTGCAGGAGTCGCTGTCGATCAGCGGGATCCTGCTGGGCCGGACGATGGGCCGCTCCGCCGAGCTGACCGAGCGCTTCGGCCGCGCCTCCGACGAGCTGGCCGAGCTGGGGGTGCGCACCAGCATGGCCGGGCGGTGGCGCCAGTCGTCGATCCAGCTCGTCATGGCCGCGATGCCGGCGATGATCTACTGGGCCGTCGGCCACACGGGCGCCATCTCCGTCGGCACGCTGGTGGCGTTCACGACGTTGCAGGCCGGGCTGTTCCGGCCGATGGTCTCGCTGCTGCGGCTCGGGGTCGAGGTGCAGACGTCTTTGGCGCTGTTCGGGCGGATCTTCGAGTATCTCGACCTGCCGGTGGACATCCGTCCCGGCACGCGCGAGCTGACCTCCGTACGCGGCGAGGTCCGGTTCGAGAAGGTCGACTTCTCCTACGGCGACGCCCCCACGCTCACCGGCGTCGACCTCACCGTTCCCGCGGGCTCCAGCCTGGCCGTCGTGGGCGAGACCGGCTCGGGCAAGACCACGCTGAGCTACCTGCCGCCCCGGCTGTACGACGCCACCGGCGGGCGGGTCACGATCGACGGGGTGGACGTGCGGGAGCTGACCTTCGACACGCTGAGCGACGCCGTCGGGGTGGTCTCGCAGGAGACGTACCTCTTCCACGCCTCGATCGCCGACAACCTGCGTTTCGCCCGGCCCTCCGCCACGGACGAGGAACTGGTGGCGGCGGCGCGGGCCGCGCGCATCCACGACCACATCGCCGCCCTGCCCGACGGCTACGACACCGTGGTGGGCGAGCGCGGCTACCGCTTCTCCGGGGGCGAGAAGCAGCGCCTGGCCATCGCCCGCACGCTGCTGCGCGACCCGCCGGTGCTGATCCTCGACGAGGCGACCAGCGCCCTGGACACGCAGACGGAGAAGGCCGTGCAGGAGGCGCTCGACGCGCTGGCCAGGGGGCGTACGACGATCACGATCGCCCATCGCCTGTCCACCGTCCGCGACGCGGACCAGATCGTGGTGCTCGATCACGGGCGGATCGTCGAACGCGGCACCCACGCCGAACTGATGGCCCGCGGCGGTCACTACGCGGCGCTGGTGAGCCGCGACCAGCCGCTCGAACTCGTCTGATCCTCCGTGCCCTTCCTCCTCCACAGAGAACTTGCCAGCGTTCCTAGACGGAGGTAACCTGTAACTGAAGTTGGAGGTTACCTCCACCAGAGTAGAGAACAAGGAGGGTGAAAAAATGCTGCTGACCTCGATCGATCCCTTCTTCCAGGAGTTCGAGCGGCAGTTCGACCGGCTGATCCGTCCGACGTTCGGCAACGGGTCCGCCCTGATGCCGATGGACGCGCTCCGGCGCGACGACGACGTGCTGCTGCGCTTCGACCTCCCCGGCATCGACCCCGACTCCATCGAGGTCACCATCGACCGCGGCGTCCTCACCGTCAGCGCCCGGCGCGAGGAGGAGATCACCGACGAGGAGCGGCCGTTCGTCCGCGAGCGCACGATGGGCTCCTTCACCCGTCGCGTCTACCTGTCCGAGCACCTCGACAGCGACAACGTCGACGCGGGTTACGCCAACGGCGTGCTCACCGTCCGCATCCCCGTCCTTGAGCGGGCCAAGCCGCGCAAGGTCGAGATCCAGCGCGGGGAGACCAAGGCCATCAAGGCCTGAGATACGGCCACGGGGGCGGGCGACGGCCCGCCCCCTCGCCATGAGGAGAGCACGACATGCCCGACCTGCCCATCGACAACGAGCACGCCCCCCTCTACTCCCTCGGGCAGGTGGCGGAGATGCTGCAGGTCCAGCACGCCTTCCTGCGACGGCTCGACCAGCACGACGTCATCAGGCCGAGCCGGTCGAGCGGCGGGCAGCGGCGTTACTCGCGCCGCGACATCGTCATCGTGCAGCACGTCTCCCGGATGGCCGAGGAGGGGATGACGCTCATCGCCATCCGCCGCATCCTGGAGCTGGAGCGGGAGGTGGCCTCGCTGCGCCGCCGGCTCGACGAGGCCCTCGCCAGGCTGGGCGAGCAGGAGTGACCCTGAGCCCGCGCCGATGCGCGGGCTCAGGCGCGTTCGCGGACCGATTCGGGCCGTACTCCCTCATAGAGGTGCGGGCGGCAGACGCGGGCGTCCGGGGACGGGCGTTCAGGCGCGTACGCTTCTGAGCGTGCACAACACCAGATACGCGCCCTCCGGCATGGTGTGCAGCGTCGACCACCTGGCCTCGGCGGCCGGGCTGTCGATGCTGGAGCGCGGAGGGTCGGCCGCGGACGCGGCCATCGCGGCGAACGCCGTCCTCACCGTCGTCGCCCCCCACATGTGCGGCCTGGGCGGCGACCTGTTCGCCCTCGTCCACGACGGCGGGGTGAGCGCGCTCAACGCCTCGGGCCGTGCGGGGTCGGGCGCCGATCCCGTCCGCCTGCGCGCCGAGGGCCACCGGCGCATGCCTCATCTGCACGACGTCAGATCGGTCCCGGTGCCCGGCTGCGTGGACGGCTGGGCCGCGCTGCACCAGCGGCACGCCCGCCTGCCCATGGCCGACCTGCTCGCCCCGGCGATCCGGCTGGCGGAGAGCGGCTTCCCCGCCTCGCCGCTGATGGTGGCGGGCGCGCTCAACGCGGCCAGGCGGCCGGGCGGCTCCGACTTCGCCGCTGTACGCGCCGCGGGCGACCGCCTGACCAGGCCCGGTGTGGCCCGCGCGCTGCGGGCGGTGGCCGAGCGCGGCCGTGACGGCTTCTACCTGGGCGAGTTCGGGCAGGGCCTGATCGACCTGGGCGCGGGCGAATACTCCGAGGCCGACCTGGCCGCGCCGGGCGCCGACTGGGTCGAGCCGCTGAAGACGCGCGCGTACGGTCACGACGTCTGGTCGATGCCGCCCAACTCCCAGGGCTACCTGCTGCTGATGTCGCTGGCCATCGCCGACGGCCTCGACCTGCCCGATTTCCCGCACCATCCCGCCTGGGCCCATCTGCTGGCCGAGGCCGCGAGGGTGGCCGGCCACGACCGGCTCGACCTGCTGCACGAGGGCGCCAAGGACCTGCTCGACCGCGACGAGATCGCGCGGCGGCGGGCGCTCATCGACCCCCGTTCCCGGCTGCGGCTGCGCGCTCCCGCCGAGCAGGGCGACACGACCTACCTGTGCGCGGTCGACGGTGACGGCATGGGCGTGTCCCTGATCCAGTCGAACGCGTCCGGGTTCGGCAGCATGGTGTTCGAGCCCCGTACCGGGATCAATCTCCACAACCGCGGCATCGGTTTCTCCCTCAAGCCCGGCCATCCCGCCGAGTACGGGCCGGGCCGGCGCCCGCCCCACACGCTCACCCCCGCGCTGATCACCCGCCGCGACGGCACGCTCAGGGCGGTCGCCGGCACGATGGGCGGCGACGCCCAGCCGCAGATCCTGCTGCAGGTCATCACCCGCCTGCTGCGGCACGGCGAGCAGCCTGGCCCGGCCCTGGCCGCCCCGCGCTGGCGGCTCGGCACCGGCGGCACCGGGTTCGACACCTGGGAGGCGCCCGACGACGCCGTGCTCGACCTGGAGGAGGGCGGGAGCTGGGCCGACGGCCTCGGGGCGCTCGGGCACCGGGTGGCGGCGCTGCCGTACGGGAGCTCGTTCGGCCACGCCCACGTGATCGACGTGCGCCCGGACGGCATGCTGGCCGGGGCCGCCGATCCCCGTTCGCTCGTCGGTTCCGCGATTGGACGATGAACGCCGGGGTAGCGAGCGACCCCATGGCTGACGTCATCACTCTCATCACGCAGGACCACAGGGTCGTGGAAGGCCTGTTCGACCGGCTGAAGAAGAAGGAGGGCGACCGGCACGCCTTGGTCGCCGAGCTGCGCGCCCTCCTGATCGCGCACGCGCGCGCCGAGGAGGACCGGGTCTATCCGGGCATCGACGCCCATCACAGCGTCGAGGAGCACAAGGAGGCCGAGATCCTGCTCGACTCCCTGGTCCGGGCCCGGCCCGGCACCGCGGAGTTCGACCAGGCGCTCGACGACCTCGTCGAGTCGATCAACCACCACGTCGAGGAGGAGGAGACCAAGCTCCTGCCCTCGCTGAAGAAGTCGGCCGACGCGGCGGAGCTGGAGCGGCTGGGCACCGCGTTCGAGCAGCGCAGGGCCGAGGAACTGGCCGCGCTCGGCTCCCCCGCCGAGCCCTCCAAGGCCGAGCTGTACGAGCAGGCGCGGCGGGCCGACATCCCCGGCCGGTCGCGGATGGACAAGGAAGAGCTGTCCGAGGCGCTGGGAGAGAACAAGTTCTAGGATTCCGGCCCGTACCCAGGGTAGGGGTCGCATATGACCGAACATCCTCCGGACCGGTACGGATTGAGCGACGAGCAGGAGATCGAGGTCGCGGAATGGACCGACGATCTCGGCCGACGCCACGAGATCGTCGAGGACGACCCCCAGCACCGGGACACCCTCGACGAACGACTGCGGCGTGAGGCCCCGGAAAGGCTGCGCGCGCCTCGCCCCAAGTACCGGCTGACCCAGCCGGACGAGGGGCTCGAACCGGACACGGAAGACGAGGAGATCGGGGAGGACGTGAACGGCGACGCCGACGACCTGTCGGCGGAGGAGCGCGCGATTCGCATCGACCCCGACGAAACCCTCACATGAGCCGCAAGGCGGGCAGGATCGCGTGCAGGTCATCGGCGATCACGTCGGCGGCCTGCGCCTGCGGGCGCTCGGCGTGCAGGAATCCCCAGGGGCCGCGGCGCAGCAGCGCGGTCCGCATGCCCGCCGCGGCGGCCGGGAGCACGTCGTTGTCGAGCCGGTCGCCCACGTAGAGGATCTCGGCCGGCTCGCGCCCCGCCACCGCCGCCACCTTGGCGAAGAAGCCGGGCTCTGGCTTGGCCACGCCCCATCCGTCGGAGGTGTGCACGGAGTCGACGGGCAGGTCCATGGCCACCAGCGCGTCGAAGGCCCGGCGCGGCTGGTTGCCGGCGATGATCACCTGGTATCCGGCCGCACGGATGGCGGCCAGCGCCTCGCGCACGTCGGGATAGAGGTCGTCGGCGTCGAAGTGGTTACGCAGCCCGTCGGGGTCGTCGCGCTCCCAGGCGGCCTCCTCGGCGACGAGGTCCACGCCGGGGCGGACGAGGTGGAAGGCGTCGCTGTGCGGGCGGTCGAGGGCGGCCATGCCGCCGAGCGCGCCCATCAGCAGGAAGTGGCTGACGCCGAGCCGCTCGGCCCAGCGTGACCAGATGCGTCCCTCGCTGATCAACGTCTCGCCGACGTCGAACACCACTGCCTTGACCATCGCTCCCCCTGATTCCTTCACCGGACAAGTCCGGCATTACCTCCAAGCAGGATCATTTCACGTGGTCGGAGCGCGATGCGAAGGCCGGTTCGAGTCGCACGATCCGGCTCTTGATGAAATACTTAGCGTGCCCGTTCGAACACGAAGGGATAGTTCGATGGTAGCCATGATGATCGAATCTCCGGCAATCCAGCCCGAGGAGAGCAGCGAGCACATGCCACAGACCGGAAGAGATTTGTTCGATGTCCTACCCCCCCTCCCCGGCTTCCGGGCCGAGGTCATCGAAGGGAACCTGCTAGTGAGCCCGGCCGGCAGCCCAGAGCACACCTTTGCCGCAGTGCACCTGTACAACGCCTTGTCGCCACTGTGTCGCGAGCGAGGCTGGCTCAGCGCGCCCGGTGGCCTCACCACATGTGTCGAAGGCACCCGAGACGCTTATGTGCCCGACTATCTGGTGGTGCCTGCCGACTGTCCGCGATGGGGGAATGAATACCTGTCATCCAAGGTGATCATGGCAGCCGAGATCGTCTCCCCCGGCAGCGTTTGTATCGACCGCCAGGAAAAGCCACGTCTCTACGCGTTCGGCGGAGTGCCGATCTATCTCCTGATCGATCCCATCGCGAAGACGCCGACGGCCACCGTCTACAGCAATATCACTGACGGCGTCTATCTCAGGATGGCCCCGGTGTCCTTGGGGAAGCCGCTCAAGCTGCCCTCCCCCATCGACTACGAGCTCGACACCTCGCTGTTCATGGGGTGAGCTTCTCCATCGCCTTCGCGATCCGCTTCTCCGACACGGGGGTCGGGGTGCCGAGCGTCTGGGCGAAGAAGCTCACCCGCAACTCCTCGATCATCCACCGGATCTCCACCACGTCCGGATCCGTACGCCGCGCCGGATGCAGTTTGCCCAGCACATCCTGATAGTCGTCCTCGACCTTGTGCACGCGGTCCATCCACTCCTGGTCCCGCCACGGCTCCTCGGGGAGCTTCGACAGGCGGCGGTCGATGGCCCGCAGATAGCGCAGGATGTCCGGCAGCCGGCGGCTGCCCGTGGCGGTGACGAAGCCCGCGAACACGAGCCTGCCGAGCTGGCCGCGTACGTCGTCGGTGGCCGCGCTCGGCCGCAGCGCGTCGAGGCGGGCGCCCGCCTCGTGCCAGACGCTGAGAATCTGCTCCACCCTGGCCAGCACGTCGCGTGCCGTGTCGTAGAGGTGGGCGCGCACGTGCTGGTAGAGGCGGTCGAAGCCGACCGGGTCCCAGGCGGGGCCGCCCACGTCGAGCATCAGCTTGTCGACCGCCGCGTTGACCACGTCGTCGAACAGCGCCACCGCGCCGCCGTGCGGGCTGCGTGACAGCGCCAGCTTGGCCTGGTTGGACAGCCCGCCGAGCAGGGACTTGGCGGGGTTGGTGACGTTGAGCATGAGCAGGCGGCGCACGCCGGGCCAGTGGGAGCGGCGCTGCTCGGCCTGGGTCTCGAAGATCTTGATGGAGACCGAGTCGCCCGCGTCCACCAGCGCCGGATAGCCCTTCATCCGGCCCTGTTCGAACACCTTGGGCAGGGTGCCGAAGCTCCACGTGTGCAGGCCGGTCTGCTCCAGGTCGTCGCCGGCCTGGGAGAGCGTCTGGCGCAGGCGCGGCGCGAGGCGGCGCTTGAGCGCGTCGAGGTCTTTGTCCTCGGCCACCGTGCGCTTGCGCTCGTCGATCACCCGGTAGGTGATCCGCAGGTGGTCGGGCACCTGGTCGAGCTGCCACGCCTCGCGCGGCACGCGGACGCCGGTGAGGCGCAGCAGCTCGCGCTCCACGGCCGCCAGCAGTGGCTCCCCGCCCTGCGCGACCCCCGCGAGCACCTGCTTGGCGTAGTTGGGGGCGGGGACGAAGTTGCGGCGCAGGTGTTTGGGCAGCGACCGGATGAGCGCGGTGATGAGCTCTTCGCGCAGCCCGGGGATCTGCCAGTCGAAGCCGTCGGAGTTGACCTGGTTGAGCACCTGGAGCGGCACGTGGACGGTGACGCCGTCGGCGTCGGCCCCGGGCTCGAACTGGTAGGTCAGCTTCATCCGCTGGCCGAGCTGTTTCCAGGTGTCGGGGTAGTCGCGGGCGCTGACGTCGGCGCCCTCGTTGACCAGCATCTCGGGCGAGAACGCGAGCAGGTCGGGCTGCTCCTTGCCGGCCTTCTTCCACCAGGAGTCGAAGTGGCGGGCGGAGACCACGTCGGCCGGCACCCGCTGGTCGTAGAAGTCGTAGAGCGCCTCGTCGTCGACCATGATGTCGCGGCGGCGGGCCCGGTTTTCCAGCTCCTCGACCTCGCCGAGCAGCCGGCGGTTGTCCTTGAGGAACTTGTGGTGGGTGTCCCAGTCGCCTTCGACCAGCGCGTGCCTGATGAACAGCTCACGCGACAGGTCGGGGTCGATGCGGCCGTAGTTGACCTTGCGCCCGACCACGAGCGGCACGCCGTAGAGGGTGACCTTCTCCAGGGCGATCACGGCGCCCTGGTTCTTCTCCCAGTGGGGCTCGGAGTAGCTGCGTTTGACCAGGTGTTGCGCCAGCGGCTCGACCCAGTCTGGCTCGATCTTGGCGTTGACCCTGGCCCAGAGGCGCGAGGTCTCGACCAGCTCGGCCGACATGAGCCACTGCGGCTGTTTCTTGGCCAGCGTGGAGCCGGGGAAGACGGCGAAGCGGGCGTTGCGGGCGCCGAGATACTCCTGGATCGGCCTGCGGCCGTCCTGGCCGCGCTGCTTGTCGATGACGTCCTTGACGCCGATGTGCGACAGCAGCCCGACGAGCAGGGACACGTGCACCTGGTACGGCGGCGCCGGCTGGCTGTTGGGCTGGGCCCCGAGCGACTGGCGTACCTGGCTGTAGATGTCCTGCCACTCGCGTACACGCAGGTAGTTGAGGAACTCGGACTTGCACAGCCGCCGGAACGCGCTGGACGACAGCTCCTTCTGCTTGTCGCGCAGGTAGTTCCACAGGTTGAGGTAGGCCATGAAGTCGGACTCGGGGTCGGCGAAGCGGCGGTGCTTCTCGTCGGCCTGCTGCTGCTTGTCGGCGGGCCGCTCGCGTGGGTCCTGGATGGACAGCGCGGCGGCGATCACCATGACCTCGCGCAGGCAGCCGTTCTTCTCGGCTTCGAGCACCATGCGGCCCAGGCGCGGGTCGACCGGCAGCTGGGCCAGCTTGCGGCCGACGCCGGTGAGGTTGCCGTGGGCGTCGAACGCGCCCAGCTCGTGCAGCAGGTTGACGCCGTCCTTCACCTGGCGGCGGTCCGGCGGCTCGACGAACGGGAACGCCTCGATGTCGCCGAGCCCGATCGAGGTCATCTGGAGGATGACGGAGGCCAGGTTGGTGCGCAGGATCTCGGGGTCGGTGAACTCCGGCCGGGTGAGGAAGTCCTCCTCCTCGTAAAGCCGGATGCAGATGCCGTCGGAGGTGCGCCCCGAGCGGCCCTTGCGCTGGTTGGCGCTGGCCTGCGAGATCGGCTCGATGGGCAGGCGCTGGACCTTGGTGCGGTGGCTGTAGCGGGAGATGCGCGCGAAACCGGGATCGACCACGTATTTGATGCCGGGGACGGTGAGCGAGGTCTCGGCCACGTTGGTGGCCAGCACGACGCGGCGGCCGGTGTGACGCTGGAAGACGCGGTGCTGCTCGGCGGCGCTGAGCCGGGCGTAGAGCGGCAGCACCTCGGTGTTGCGCAGCTGGGCCTTGCCCAGCGCGTCGGCGGCGTCGCGGATCTCCCGCTCGCCCGACAGGAACACCAGGATGTCGCCTGGACCCTCACTGATCAGCTCGCGGCAGGCGTCGACGATGCCCTGCGTCTGGTCGTCGTCGTCGGCCAGCGGCCGGTAACGCACCTCGACCGGGTAGGTGCGGCCGGACACCTCGATGATCGGCGCGTCGTCGAAGTGGCGGGAGAACCGCTCGGGGTCGATGGTCGCGCTGGTGATGATGACCTTGAGGTCGGGGCGCTTGGGCAGCAGCTGCTTGACGTAGCCGAGGATGAAGTCGATGTTGAGGCTGCGCTCGTGGGCCTCGTCGATGATCAGCGTGTCGTACTGGTCGAGCATGCGGTCGTTCTGCAGCTCGGCCAGCAGGATGCCGTCGGTCATGAGCTTGACCAGGGTGCGCTCGCTCGCCTGGTCGGTGAAGCGCACCTTGTAGCCGACCACCTCGCCGAGGCCGGTGCCGAGCTCTTCCGCGATGCGCTCGGCGACCGTGCGGGCGGCGATGCGGCGGGGCTGGGTGTGGCCGATCAGCCCGCGCACGCCCCGGCCCAGCTCCAGGCAGATCTTGGGGATCTGGGTGGTCTTGCCGGAGCCCGTCTCGCCGGCGATGATCACGACCTGGTGGTCGCGGATGGCCGCGAGGATGTCGTCCTTGCGCTGCGAAACGGGCAGGTTTTCTGGATAGGTCACGGTCGGCACGGCCGCGCGTCGCCGTGCCAGCCGTTGTTCGGCCCGCTCCACGTCGGCGAGGATCTCCGCGACGATCTTGTCCCGGGTGTCCCGGGAGCGGACCCGGCGCATGCCGTCGAGCCTGCGCCGCAGGCGCCGCTGGTCGCGGGGCATGAGGTCGGGCAGGCGGGATTGGAGCTCGGCTATCGGAGAGGACAACGAAGGTGTTCCCATACTGCTTTCAGGATATTTGAGCTCCGCATCCTCGGAGCCAACCGCCCATGGTGCCCGACGGGAGCGGCCGCTCGCATCTCAATATCGCCGAGTCTAGCGATCGTGAATGGTGATCACGTAGCCGTCGGGGTCGGCGAAGCTGAACGTACGCCCGAAGGGGCTGTCGGCGGGCGGCGCCACGATCGGCACGCCGGCCGCCTGGAGGTCGTCGTGCAGGCGCTGCGCGTCCCCGGCCGCGGCCGTCCCGAGCCAGAGCACCACGCCCGTGCCGGGGCGCTCGGGCAGCTCCACGCCCGGGAGCGGTTCGCGGACGGCGAAGGGGATGGGCTCGGCGGCGAAGACGACGGCGTTCGGCGGGCCGCCAGGGGCCCGCTTCAGGCTCAGGCGCTTCTCGTAGAACTCGGCGGATTGGGCGAGGTCGCGGACTTGCAGGGCGACGAAGTCGATTCCGGCGACGGACATGGCGCTCCCTTTTCGATGTCAGGACTTTGACATGCAGGAGCATATGTCAGAATGTTGACATGACGCAAGAAGACCTGGGCCGCAGCATCGGCTACCAGCTCAAGCGGGCGCAGGCGGCCCTGCGGGCGGCCATGGACGGCGCGCTGCGCCCGCACGGGCTCACCACGCCGCAGTACTCGTGCCTGGAGCAGCTCAGGCTGTGGCCGGGGCTGTCGAACGCGGAGCTGGCGCGCGGGACGTTCGTGACCCGGCAGTCCATGAACGTGCTGCTGCGGAGCCTGGAGGAGGCGGGGCTGGTGGAGCGGCCCGCGACGGCTCCTTCCGGACGCGCGCTGCCCACGCGCCTGACGGAGGCGGGAGCGCGGGCCCTGGAGGCGGCCAAGGCCGACGTGTCGGCGATCGAACGCCGCATGACGGCGGCCATGGACCCGGCCCAGGCCCAGAGCTTCGTGACCCAGCTCGCCGCGATGGCCGACACCCTGTCGACACCCCCTTGAGCCCGGTCGCTCAGGCGCGGCTGACCGTTTTCTGGCGGGTGGGCGTCTTGGCGGCCGCGGCGTGGGCGGCGCCGATGATGCCGGCCTCGTTCTGCAGGCCCGCGGGCACCACCGGCGTGTCGAGGTGCACGAGCGGCAGGAACTTGTCGGCCTTCTTGCTGACCCCGCCCCCGATCACGATCAGCGAGGGCGAGAAGAGCATCTCGACGTGCCGCAGGTATTCCTGCACCCGCCCGGCCCACTTCTCCCAGCTCAGCTCGTGCTCCTCACGCGCCCGCGCGGAGGCCCGGTGCTCGGCGTCCTTGCCGTGCACCTCAAGGTGCCCCAGCTCGGTGTTGGGCACCAGCACGCCGTCCACGAACAGCGCGCTGCCGATGCCCGTGCCGAACGTCAGCACCAGGACGACCCCGCGCCGGTCGCGCCCCTCCCCGAACCGCATTTCGGCCAGGCCCGCGGCGTCGGCGTCGTTGAGCACCGTGGCCCCGCCGAACAGCCGGGCGGCGTCCACGCCGATCCACGAGCGGTCCACGTTCGCCGCGGACTTGATCACGCCGTCCGCCACGACTCCGGGGAAGGTCACCCCAACGCGCCCCTTCCAGCCGAAATGCTCGACGATCGAGGCCACGACATGGGCCACGGCGTCGGGTGACGACGGCTCGGGGGTCGGGATGCGCAGCCGGTCTTCCAGCAGCTCACCGGCTTTCGTGTCGACCGGGGCCCCCTTGATGCCGGAGCCGCCGATGTCGATGCCCAGGACGTTCATGGTTGTGCATCTCCCCCGCCTGGCGCGGAACACTCCCGTCCGGCCAATTCCGGCCCCGGCTGAACCCGCCTCCCGCCCGCCGCGTATCCCCCGTCACAAGCGCTAACTAGGAGGCTCGGATGCGGCCACGCATCATCACACTCTGCGCTGTTGCGGTCGTCTTGGGAGCGACTCTCACCACTCCCGCACACGCCACCACCAGGACGCGATTCGACGTCATCAACCTTGTGTCGGACGTCAAGGGCAAAGCCCCTGTCACCGACCCCAAGGTCGTCAACCCTTGGGGCCTGGCCATGGGCAAGACACTCTGGGTGTCGAACACCGGCACCGGAAGCGCCACCGTCTACTCCGGCACGGGCCGGAAGGAGAAGACGGAGGTGGCCATTCCGGGCGGAGCCCCGACGGGCCAGGTGTTCAACCCGGGCGAAGGCTTCACCGTCAAGGGCAAGCCCGCCTCGTTCATCTTCTCCAGCCCGAGCGGCGCCATCTCCGGATGGAACGCGGAGGTCGACCCGGCCAACGCGATCATCGCGGCCTTCACCCGGGGCGCCGACTACAAGGGGCTGGAGCTCGTCCAGACTGAGGACGACGAGGCGTTCCTGCTGGCGGCGGACTTCGCCAGCGGACGCATCCACGCCTTCGACGAGGACTTCAGGCGCATCCGCCTGGCCAGCTGGCAGTTCAGGGACCGGGAACTGCCCGAGGGCTACAACGCGTACAACGTCGCGGTGGCCAACGGCAGCGTCTGGGTGTCCTACGCCCTGCGTGACCCGGCCACCGGCAAGCCGGCCTTCGGCAAGGGCAAGGGCTTCGTCAGCCGCTTCAACGCCACCGGCCGCCTGACCGGGCGCATCTCCAGGGTCGGGCTGAACGCCCCCTGGGGCATCACCGCCGCGCCCAAGGGCTGGCGTCAGTACGCCGGCGCGCTGCTCGTCGGCAACTTCGGCGACGGGACCGTGCACGCGTACAAGCGCAACCAGCACCTCGGCGCGCTCACGAACTCCGACGGCAGGCCGATCGTGCTGCCCGGCCTGTGGGACCTCGAACCCGGCACCGCGGCCACCGGCGGCGAGAGCTCGCTGTGGTTCTCCGCCGGCATCGACGGCACCAAGCACGGCCTGATCGGCGTGATCGCGCCGCAGGGCACGAAGGTCAGTTCCAACGGGGCGGCGGGCACGCCGTCGAGCCGCCCGTCGAGCCGCCCGACGCACCCGTCGGGGCACCGGACGAGCGCTCCCGACACCCCGTCGTCCTCCCAGAATCCGTACGGCGGGTACTGACAGGGCGCTCGGACGCCGCCGCCCTCGGCCAGGCGGGAAGCGCAGCTCGCCGGAACACGGCGGGGGGCGGCGGTCACTCGGGGTTTCCGGCGCGGTCGGCGCGAGCCGCGCCGGAAACGACCCCGGCCAAGGCCCGTTACAGTCGGGGCCGTGAGTGAGCGAATCTTCAGCGAGTGGCTCAGGCGGCAGTGCGAGGCCGAGTGGACGGCGGTGGTGACCCACCCGTTCGCGATGGCGATCAACGAGGGAACGGTGCCCGACGAGGCGCTGCGGCGCTATCTGGAGCAGGACTTCCAGTTCGTCGACTCCTTCACGGCACTGCTCGGGGCAGCGGTGGCCGCCGCCGACACGTTCGAGGCCCGGGTGCCGTACGGGAAGTTCCTCGGGCAGGTGGCGACCACCGAGGAGAAGACCTATTTCCACCGGGCGCTGGCCGAGCTGGGCGGGAGCACCGACGCTCCGGCGGAACCGGTGACGGCGGCGTTCGGACAGTTGATGGACGAGGTGCGCGCCTCCCAGGACTACCTGCTCATCGTCACGGTGTTGTGCGTGGCCGAGTGGTGTTACCTGGGCTGGGCCTCGCGGGCCCGTGAGCCGCTGCCCGAGCGTTTCGTGCACCGGGAGTGGATCGAGCTGCACGAGGGCGCGGAGTTCCGCGCCTGGGTGGCCTTCCTGCGCGGCGAGCTCGACCGTCTGGGCGCCGACCTCGCGGAGGAACGGCGCCAGGAGGTGCTCGGCGTGTTCCGCCGGGCCGTGGAGCTGGAGCGCGCCTTCTTCGACATGGCCGCCGACCAGACAGGCTGACCGGCCGGAACGTGACCGCTGCCGGGCCCGTGAGGGCCGCAGGGGCGGGCCGGGGCGGTCAGCCGAGGACCGCCGCCAGGTCGTGGAATGACCGATAGTGGACGCCGGTCATTCCGAGCGCCCTGGCGGCTTCCACGTTCGGCAGCCGGTCGTCGACGAACAGGCAGCGTTCGGGCGCGACCCCCGCCCGCTCGGCGGCGATCTCGTAGATGCGCGGGTCGGGCTTGGCCATGCCGACCCTGGCGCTGCTGACCACGTCGTCGGCGAAGTACGTCAGCCCCAGCCGGTCGAGGTGCTCCTCCAGGGTGTCCATGGCGTTGGTCACGATGATCACCGGCACGTGCTGCTGCGCCCTGGCCAGCAGCTCCCTGACCTGCTCGTCCACCCAGAACTCGACCTGGATGAACTCCGCCACCGCCGCGCGGGCCCGCTCGTCCCCGCCGAGCGCCACGGCGATCGACTCGGCCCACTGCTCCTCGGTGGCCTGGCCGAGCGTGGGCGGCATGATCAGCTCGGGGTCGAAGGCCGTCTTCATCAGCGGCAGGCCGTAACGGGCCTCGATGTCGGCCTGGGCCGCGTGGTCGAAGTGGCGGAGCACACCGTCGAGGTCCGAGAGGACCGCGTCAAAGGGGAACACAGCTCACCATTCTGCCCCGTAAGGGGAGTGATAGGACCTGTCACAGGTGCTGAAGGGACCGTCGGCACTACCATCTCCGAGACAGGGTTCGGTATCGGAACGGTAGGGCATGAGCGATCTCCGGCTGCCACGCGAGCTGTGCCAGCTGTTCGCCGACGGAGGCAAGGGGCGGCGGCTGCCCGTGGAGCTGCCTCCCGGTGACGTCGTCTGGCCTGACCCCGGCTACACCGGGCACGGGGAGGCGTCGCGGCCGGCGTTCTGGATGAGCGACGAGCCGGTCAGCGGCGCCGCGTGGACGCTGATGCGTGAGTGGCATCCGCACAGCGGCCTGTGGCCGCTGCTGCTGGACGAGTCGACGCAACCGTGGGGGATCGGGCAGATCATCCCGGACGATCCCCGTCAGATCGAGCACTTCACCGCCGAGGGGTTCATGACCGAGGTGTGGCAGGAGTGGGTGGCCCGGATGCCGCAGGACGCGCTGGAGGAGCTGGAGCCGTACGGCGCGATCTGCCCGGGACCGGCGGCCCCCGGTGTGCTGAAGGCGGACCCCGAGGCGGTCGCGGACTGGCTGGCGGGCGAGCTGGCGGTCAAGGGGATGCCGCTCGGCCTGGTCGCCGCGGACAGGAGCGCGGACGCGCTGACGATCATGGGCTGGCAGGGGGCGCTGCACCACAACGAGTGGATGGTGCCGATGGCGGCCGTGGTGCGCAGCTGGGAGGACAGGTTCGGGGCGCGGGTGGTGAGCGTCGGCTTCAACACGCTCGACCTGAGCGTGGCGGCGCCACCGGTCGATGCCGAGCACGCGTTACAGGTGGCGGCCGAGCACTGGGCGTTCTGCCCGGACAACGTCGTGCAGGGGCCCGGCGACCTGCAAGGCTATGCCGAGCAGATCATCGGCGCGCACGCCTGGTCCTTCTGGTGGGACTGACCCTCCAACGACTGGCCCTCCGACGACTGGGCTTCCGACGACTGGGCTTCCCACCGGCTGGGCTCAGGGGATCCGCGCCACGGCGCCGTAGCCGCCGGACGCGCCCGGTTGTTCCGCACCCTCGACGTCCTGGCCGTCGGGCCGCCAATCCGGAATCCACACCAACCCCGGATCGACCAGCACGAGACCTCGAAGCAACGCCTCCACCTCCTCCCTGGTACGAATCGCGTGACCGGGAAGCGTCATCGCCAGCAGGTCGTGCACGGCGGGCAGCAGTTCCGGCGGAATGGCGTCGAACGTGGTCTGCAGCAATGACAGGAAGCTGCCTTCCTGAACCGCCTGTCTTATCCGCTTGATCACGTAATGGAAATACTCGTCGTCGTTCAGGCTGTGGGTCGACAGCAGCAGCACGGCCACGGGCCGGTCCCAGTCGAGGAACGTCTGCAGGACCCGGTCGTCGAGCAGTTCGTCGATCTCGCGGATGTCGCCTTCGACGACGCGTACGAGATCGGTGACGGGCTCGATCGTCGCCCGGGCGCCGGCCAGCACCATGGGGTCGTTCTCCACATAGACCACGCGGGGCGCCGAGACGCGCGCGGCGTCACGGGCCACGTCGTGCAACTGCCCGCCCGGCGGCAGGCCGCTCGGGACGCCACTCCCGACGATGACGAACTGGTCCACGCCTGCGCCCGCCAGATGGCGGACCACACGACGCAGATAGCCGAGCACGGCACGCGCGGCCGTCGTCGTGACGGGTGCGGCCAGGTCGTAGCGGCGCACGGCGTCTCGATCCGCCTCGAAGTGGTTCTTCCCACCTGCGGCGGCGTCGAGAATCCGGGTGATCCTCGCTTGGGTCATGTCCAGCTTCGCCAAGTTTCGGATGGCACGCTGACGCATTGAGTGTTGCCCCTTTCCCCTCGCCCACTATCTCGGGAAAAGTTGTCCTTTCGGACCCCACTCGATGACCCAGACCATATGATCCTCGCTACACCGGGAAAGACAACCGGAAAAGCCATTGGTTTTGGGTATATGTGCGTCACCATTCCGACGCATAAATGATCTCCCAAGCGGGAAGCAGATCATTTCCCCAGCGAACGCGAAAGCCTTTCGCGATGGTGGTTGAGCATCTCGAACGTCTCGTCGCGGGTGGTCGTCGTCACCGACAGCTTGGTGAAGGCCTGGTGGTAGGCCTCGACCGCGGCCGAGTCGGTGTGCAGCGTGTCGGACTCGATGCCGTGGGCGCAGGCGACGTCGGGCTCGAACGCCTCGGCGAAGCGCCAGAGGGTGAACGGGCCGGTGCGCGGCACGTAGGCGGGATCCTCCATCGGCACCACGTGCAGCGAGACGTTGGGCCGCTTGGCGTGCTCGATCAGCACCTCAAGCTGGCGGAGCTGCACGTGCAGCCCGACGATCGAGCGCGTCAGCACGCTCTCGTCGATCACGGCCCACACCACTACGCCGCTCTCGCGGGCGACGGCCTCCTGACGGGCCAGTACGAGAGCGAGCGCCTCGTCGACCGTCTGCTGCCCGAGCGTCGCCGGCCCGGCCACGGTGATGGCGGCCCTGGCGTACTCCTCGGTCTGCAGCAGCGGCGGGACGAACTGGTTGTGGTAGGTGCGAATCACGGTGGCCCGCTGTTCGAGCGCGTAGCCGGTAGCCAGCCAGACGGGCACCGACTGGGCGTCGTACCAGGCGGCCTCGCGCTCGCCCCTGGCCAGGGAGAGCACGTATTCGCGGATCGGCGGGACGGAGACGCCGTAGACGGTCAGCAGGCGCTCGACGGTGATCGGCGCGGGCGCGATGCGGCCCTCCTCGATGGCGGGGATCGCCGCCGCGCCCTTGCCGACCGCGGTCTCGACCTGCTCGACGGAGAGCCCGGCGGTCAGGCGCAGCCCGTGCAGCCGCTTGCCCAGCGCCCGCCGCTGCGGCCCGCTCAGCGGCGCGACCGCCTCGGGGATGTCGGACGTGGGCTCGGGCTCCTCGGGCAGCCCCTCGGCCTTGCGGGCCAGCTCGACCACGCCGCGCAGCACGGCGAGTGAGCCCTCCGACAGACCGGAGGCGGACAGGCCGATGGTGGCGGCCCGCAGTTGCAGGTCCTCGACCGAGCCCGACTCGAGGAAGTCGTCGCCGACCAGCCAGCCGACGCTCACCTGAAGGCAGGTGGCCAGGGCCCGGAGCACCTGGAGCGTCGGGTTGGTCTGCTTGCCCGTGCGCAGCTGGCTGACGTAGGCGCGGGTGATCGGGATGCCCGCCTCCGTCAGGGCGGAGGCCACCTGCGCGCCGGTGAAGCCGCGCTTGGTCAGCGCGAGATCGAGCCGCTCGGCGAAGTTCGCCACGGCACACCTCCTACCGCCCGTGAACGTTCTCAGCGTAAGGGACGCGAGCCCCAGTGTCCCCTGCCATGCGGGCAAGCTCTGCCACGCGAGCAGGTATCAACTTATGCGCAAACTGTCAGTTGACATACTCGCACACATAAGCAGACTATCGGAGCACGTGGTAACTGAGGCTTAACAGCCAAAGGGTTCTGAAGAGATCCCCGGCAAGGAGGTGGCCAGACGTGACCATGGATACCCCGGACGCTTCCCGGTTGACGGAAGATCCGGTCTCCACCGGGCAGGAGCTCGTCGTCCAGCGCATCTGCGCGCGGGTCGCCGGGCCACTGGCCGGCGACGGCGTACGCGTCGCGAGCCTGCCGCTGGGCGGGGTCCAGGTCTGGCTGGACGACCCACGTCACCGCTGGCGCTTCTACCACCGGATGGCCCGCGAGCTGCGGCTGTCCGGCTGGCACACGGAGACCGGCCCTGACCGGCTGCTGTTGCTCGGGTGGAGTGCGGTCTGCCTGAGCCACCGGGTCAGGATGCTGGGCGCCGCCCTCAAGGGCCGGCTGGCCGACTTCGACAAGACGGCGTTCACGGCCGTCATGGTCGCCACCCGGCTCCGTCACGACGGGTTCCCAGCCGAGGACCTGCCGGCCGAGGTGGAGGCGCGCTGCGCGGATTCGCTGCGCTGGCCCGCCCGCCTGGCCGATCTCGACGGCCTGGAACGACGGTCGTCGCTCGAGCCCCTGCGACTCCGGCTGGCCCAGGTGGCCGGCCTGGAGGTCAAGGTGAGCCGTCGCTGCGGCGAGCATCTCACGCTCGCCGGCAAGGTCGCACGTACGGTGTCCGGTGGTGCGGGGCCGGCCCGTCCTCGTGCGGCAGGACCGCGGGCGGGACTGACTGAACGCATGGTCTGCGTCAGCGTGCCGAACGTGGCGGGAAGCGCGGTGACGGCGCGATGACGTTGACGCCTCTGTGCGAGCACCCGGTCGCCCCGGTCCCGACGGCCGTGACACGGCCCCGGCGACCGGCTCCGGCGACCGTGGCGCGCCGGAGGCGTCCGGCCGGCTCCCCCGGCCGGCCGAGCGTGCTCGCGCTCGGCCCGGCCCTGAACTGCCCGGACGCGCCGGCGGTCATCACGGCCGCGTCCCGGCAGGCGCCGCGGGGAGAACGGCCGGTTCAGCAGCACACACCGGTGCAGGACCCGCTGTCTCAGGACAGATCGGTCCAGGACGCATCGGTTCCAAACACACCGGTGCAGGTCGTACCGGTGCAGGATGCACCTGTTCAGGACGGACCGGTGCAGGACATGGGCGGCGCGATCTCGTTCGCCGCCTCGCTCGCCGCCATCGCGGGAATGGCGGCGGCGCCCTCAGCGCCGGCCCCGGCGCTATCCCACCCCCCCGGCACCGTGAAGCACGTGCCCGACCTGGTCGGCACGGTGCTGATGGCCAGCGCGGTAGCGGCTGGCGTGCTGGCCATCTCAAGGGATAGCACCTGGGGTCGGCTTTTCTCCCGCCCGCTGGGCCGTGCGGGCGCGTCCGCCGGGCCGCCGCCAGGATCCCCGGAGATCCCGCGGCGGCGCCGCGCGGGCAGCCCCCGGCCGCGGCAGGCCGTGCCGCCGGCCGCAGTTCCGCTCGCCGCCACGGCGCAGGTGCGGGTCGCCGTGGCGTCGGGACGTGAGCAGCGGCCGGCCGCCTCCCAACACTCCTTCCCGTCGACCAGCGACCACCAGGAGCCATCATGATCACCGACGAAGTGCCCAGGTCACGACCACACGAAGTGCACGCGCGGGGCGTACGGCCCGGCGCGCCACCCCCGGCCTGGGGCGAAGACCAGGTCGCCGAACCGCCGCCCGCCGCGCCTGCGCGCACCGTGCACCGGCTGCGCCGCATCCGGCAGGTGTCCGTCGAGGCCATCACCGAGATCGACCAGGCGCTGCGGCACCGCGCGTCCTGACCTTGCCCGTCTTCCAGCTCTGCTCGTCTTCCAGCACTGCTCGCCTTCCCAGCACCGCTCGCCTTCCCGCACAGGAGGACATCCATGCGCACCCGTCCGGGGCATCCCGTGAGCCGCGGCAGGGTCGGCGTCGTCGTGGCGCCGGCGAACCCGTCAGCGGAACCCGAGCTGACCCGCCTGCTCGGCTCGCGTGCGGACATGCACGTCGCCCGCTTCCCCGTACGGCCAGGGCTGCCCATGGCAGACCGGCTCGAAAGCTACAACGCGGACCTGCCCTCCATGGTCAACGCCTTCGACGGCCTGCGGCTGGACGCGATGGTCATGGCCTGCAGCGAGCCCCGATATCTGCTCGGCCCCGACGGGGACAAGGAGCAGTGCGACCGGCTGACAGCGGCGACCGGAGTGCCGTTCGCCTCGGCCACGCTGGCCACGCGCGAGGCGATGGAACACGTGATGGTCCACGACATCGTGCTGATCTCACCGCATGAGCCGTGGGTGACGGAGCTGGCCGAACGGTTCTGGAAGACGGCCGGCATGAACGTCACCCAGATCGTCCAGGTACGTGCTCGCGAGGGCTACTCCTCCTACGCGGTCACCCCCGACGAACTGATCACCCAGGTCGAGCTGGCGGAACCGCCGCCCGACGCGGCGCTGCTGTTCACCGGCACAGGACTGGGCACGCTGTCCGTGCTCGGCCCGCTGGCCGACGGCAACGACAGGACCCTGCTCACCTCCAACCTCTGCACCGCCTGGTGGGCGCTGTCCCACGCGGTCGGCCGGCACGTGAAGCTCAGCCGGGTGCCCTACCGCCGTCCCATGGCTTCGCAGGGGAGGCGCACGGCATGAACGGCGTCATCGTGGCCGGAGCCGGTCCCGCCGGGCTGACGGCCGCGCTCTCCCTGGCCAGGGCCGGGATCCCGGTCACCGTGCTGGAGCGGGAGAACGAACTGCCCAGGCAGGCGCGCGCGTGCACGTTTCACCCCGCCACACTCGACCTGCTCGACTCCTTGGGCGTGGCCTCCCGGCTCGTGGCCGGCGGGCGCGTCGTGGACCGGGTGCAGTGGCGCGACCGGTCCGGGATCGTGCTCGCCGAGATGGGCATGAACCGGCTGGACGGCCTGACCCGGCATCCGTTCAGGATCCACGCCGACCAGTCCGCGCTCACCGCGCTGCTGCTGGAGGCGCTGAACGTCTACCCGGACGTGGACGTGCGGTTCGGCACCCAGGTGGACGGCGTCGCCGAGGGCGGCACAGGGATCCGGGTCCGCGTCGGCCACACCTGGACGCGGGCCCGGTACATGATCGCCGCCGACGGCGCCCACAGCACCGTGCGCGGCTCGCTGGGGCTGTCCTTTCCCCGCTCCACCTGTCCCACGCAGGCGCTGCGAGTGTTCACCGACTCGCCGCTCGACCGGCTGCTGCCGAGCCTGGCGCCGCTGACGTACGTACGGGACGTGCAGCAGTCGTGCACCCTGCTCGGACTGCCCGACCACTGGCGGATCATCTTCAAGATCCCCTGCGAGGCGCACGAGCCGCTGTCGCCGTCGAACCTGTCCCTGCTGGTCCGCCGGGCCCTGCCGGGCGCCAGCGAGCCGATCAGGGTGACCGGCGCCGACCGGTTCGGGCTGTCGAGGGGGGTGCTGACCTCGTACCGGTGCGGGCGGGTGCTGTTCGTGGGCGACGCCGCGCACCTGACGTCCACGATCGGCGGGCTGAACATGAACGCCGGCATCCACGACGCCGCCGAGGCCGCCCAGGTCATCGCGGCCGTGATCGGCGGCTACGCGCAGCCCGCCGCGCTGGAGGCGTGGGCCTGGCGGCGCCGCTCGGTGCTGCTGCACCGGGTGGTCCCGCGCGGCGAGACGCGGCTGGCGGGCGTGCGCGAGCACGACAGCGCCAGGCTCGCGGCGGCCATGGCCGGGCTGCGGGCCATCGCCGGCGATCCCGACGCCACCCGCGCGTACCTGGCGCAGGCGTCACTGCTGGACATCGCGCCGAAACCGGCCGGGAGGACCTGACGACCGAGAGCACGCACCAGTCCGCGTACCGATAGGAGGAGGTGACACCGGATGTGGCGAACCCTGTCCGACGACGCCCGCCAGGCCATCCGAGACCTGTGCGACAAGCACGGAGCCCGCCTCTACGACTACTGCCGCACCGAGCTCGCCGCCGGCGACGCCGAGCAGGCGGTGGCGGGCGCCGTCATGACGGCGCACCTGTACGCGGACCGGGTGGTCGATCCGGCCCTGCGCCGGCCCTGGCTGTACGCGGTGGCCAGGGCACACCGGGCGGTCGTGGCCAAACCGGCCAGCATCGGCTCGTGGTCGCGCCCCGGCCGCATGTCGGAGCTGCTGCCCGAGGCGCTGCTGTCCCTGGATCGGCCGCAGCGCGAGCTGCTCGACCTGTCCGTACGGCACGGCCTGGCCGACCCCGAGCTGAGCGCGCTCTTCGAGTTGCCCGAAGCCGAGGTGCGCGCCATCGTCGAGCGGGCCGCGGCCGGCCTTGAGGAGTGGTTCGCCGCGATCGTCGCGGCGCGCTCCCGCGACGGCTGCCCCGACCTGACGGCACGGGTGGGCGAGTGGGTCACGGCCCCCGGCCGGCGGGCCAGGGCCAGGATCGGCCGCCACATCCAGTCCTGCGCGACCTGCCGGGCCGCGCCCAGGACCATGACGGCGGCGGCACTGCTGCGCCGCCTGCCGATCGCGGCACTGCCCGGCACACTGCCCAACCGGCTGGCGTCAGCGCAGCCTCTGCCCGGCGAGGGGCCACTCTGGCGGGCCGACGGCTTTCCTGTGCAGGCCCGCACACTGGTCGAGACCGGCTCCTCGTCGCCGGCTCCACCGGTCGCTGAGGTCACGCCACCTACCCCGGTCGCCGACCCCACGGCGGCGACCCAGGGAAAGCCCTGGTCGGCGGCGGGCGCGGCCGCCGCCGACCAGGAGCACCCCATCGCACCCGCCGTGCGCGGGCGGCATCCGTTCACGCCGCCGAGCCGTACCAGGGCCTTCCGCGGCGGCGCGAACGGCGACAAGCTCGTCTACTCCTCCGTCGTCAAGGGCGAGAGCAACGGCGTGCACCACGACGACAGCGCGGTCATCCGCTACGGCGGCATCACCCTGTCCGGCGCGGAACGGCTGACGGGCGGCGGGGGCGCGGGGAACGACCCCGGGCAATGGCAGGAGTACTGGCGGGACAAGCCCGAGGACGACGATCCCGATCAGGGCACGCCGATCAGGGCCGTGGCCAGGCTGGGGCTGATCCTCGGCGTGGGCCTGCTGGCGGCGGGCCTGATCTGGGCCGTCATGAACGCCCGCGAGCACCCGGCCACGCTCACCAAGGCCGCGGCGCAGACGAGCGTGCTGCTGGAGGAGCCCTCGCGGTGGGTGGCCGAGGTCACCACGGGCAACGCGGCCGGCGGCTCGCAGGAGAGCACCGCCGGGTCGGCGCTGAAGGCGGTGCCCAGGAAGTCCGCGCTGCCCAGGCCGGAGCCGCCGGCGGCCCGGCTGTCGCCGGCGTCGGTGTCGCTGGGGCAGGGGCGCACCGGGTCGTTCGCGCTGGCGTGCACCGGCCGGTGCGAGATCGTGTCGGCCTCGGGCACGGACGGCATCGCCGTGTCGGGGAACCGGTTCCGGATCAAGGAGACGGCCGGGGCGCGCTGCGAGGACGAGTCCGTCGTACGACGCGGGGAGATCGTGGTCAGGTGGGCGGGCAGGACCACCGGGGACGGCCGCCACACCGGCGGGACCACCGCCGGTGGGGGCACGCTGCGCCTGAAGGTGTCCTGGACGGTCGAGCGGGGTGACGGCGTGCTGACGCTCGACGCCCGCGACGGGACCCACTGGCGCGACTGCTGAGGCGGGCCACTTGGGCAGGGGCTTGTGACAGCCCCTGCCCCGCGCCGGTGTTTTGCGCCGGCGTTTTAGAAGAAGTGGAACCCGGGCTCAGGCTCGGGCAGGTCCAGCTTCTCCGGCCCGCGGAACCTGGAGGTGTCCTTGGGCACGTCGGGCAGCGGCGTGCCGAGCACGAACGGCACGGTCACGCTGCTCCTGGCCAGATCGACGGTGACGTTCGCCCCGGTGCCGGTCTCGGAGCTGTACGTCGAGTCGGTGCCGGCCACCACCAGGCCGATCCTGTGGCCCTTCTTGAAGGTGTAGTCCTGCGGCAGGGTCAGCCACTTGACGGTCCCGTACGTGCCAGGAGGCAGCGGCTTGCCCTGGCTGAGCGAGTCGCGGTTGCGCACGTCGATCCAGCCGCGGGCGACGATCTCCAGCGGGCGGGTGGCCACGTTGGTGACGACCTTGCGGTAGCAGGCGTCGTCGTCCGCGGTGCTCTCGCCGTGGCAGTCCTCCTCGGTGAGCGTGGTGATGCCCTGGCCGCGGCGCCAGTCGACGCGGGTGTCGTCGCCGAAGTCCACCAGGAGCGCGGTCAGGTTGGAGGCCGGCTTGTCCAGCTTGACCCGCAGGTCGGCGGTGGGCGTGCCGGACAGGCGCAGGCTCAGCGGCAGCTCACCGGTGGTGAACGCCACCCGCCCCGGGTGCGGCTGGCCCACCTCGGCCACCATGTCGGTCTCGCTCATGGCGACGTCGGTGAACGTGGCAGTGCTGTTCCTGGCGCCGGGGCGCAGGCCGAGCGAGCCGTCGGCCGAGGGCCGGAGCGACGCCTTGAGCGCGTACGGGGCCGGCCAGTCGCGCTGCGTGATCCACTGCGCCGGGCCGATCTCGACGTCCGCGCGCGGCTCGTTCGTGATGCCGTTGCGCACGCCGTGCAGCCAGCGGTCGAACCAGCGGTGCAGCGTGTCCACCCACAGGTCCCTGCGGCCCTCGAAGTCGAACGGGTCCACGTGCTGGGTCTGGCCGACCCAGATCTTGCGCGGCACGTTCCTGTCGGCCAGGGCCTTCCACCAGGTGGAGAAGTTGTCGGGCTTGACGTTGAGGTCGTTGACCGTGTGGATGACGAAGACGCTGGCCCTGACCTTGGAGACGTCGCCGAGCAGGCCCTTGATGTAGTCGCGCTCGGCCCAGAACCCGTTGTAGTCGCCGGTGTCGTCGCCGTCCTCGGCGTCCATCTTGTCGCGTACCGGCCGGCACTTGTCCTCGGGGTCGGTGTCCACGTAGTTCGCCAGCCAGGAGGCGTAGTCGTAGTTGTAGATGACGCCGTTCGAGCGCTGGTACTTGTACCAGGAGCTGATCGCCGAGATGGGGACGATCGTCTCCAGGCCCTTGACGCCGGTGGCGGCGACCGCGTTGGCGAGGGTGCCGTCGTACGACTTGCCGATCATGGCGGACTTGCCGGTGGTCCAGTCGGCCACGGCCGGGGTGCCGTCCGGCTTGAAGGCCTTGGCGCGGCCGTTCAGCCAGTCGATGACGGCCTTGCCGCCCAGCACGTCGGCCTTGCCGCCGATGTCGGGGCAGCCCTCGGACCTGGTGGTGCCGAGCATGTCGACGTTGAGGACGGCGTAGCCGCGGGGGACGAAGTAGTTGTCATAGAAGAGCGGAAATTTCGTGACATTTCCGGCGGCGTCGTAGACCTTCCGCTCGCCTTCGTTGCCACGACCCGAGTTGTCGTAGTACGGGCTCTCGTCGATGATCACCGGCACCCTGAGCCTGGGGCCGGACTCCTTGGGCCGGATGATGTCCACCCTGACCTTGTCGAGATTGCCGTCGAGGTCGCTGTCGACGGTCGACTCGACGTACACGTGCTCGCGGACGGCGTCCGCGTAGGAAAAAACGGGCTGTGTCCGGCCGTTCTTGACGGTGATCGCGGGAGCGGCGGCGGCCTGGGCCGGCGTCGCTATCGCGAGGGTGAGCGCGACGGCGAACAGGGCCGGGCGTAATTGTGACACGCGTGACCTCCGTGAGGGTGTGCTGGAGCCAGAACGCAATCTCTCAGACGGTCTGACACGTGGCAAGAGGGCCCAGTCGTGAACGCAGTAGTGAGGGCGGTGGAGAAACCCACCCACGAGCCCAGCCATGGGCGCGATGAAGATCCGAGCCGCCGGGCCCGCTCAGGAAGCGTCTAGGGTGGATGTCCGATCAGCCGTTGAGGAGAGGGTGCATGCGTAACGTCGCTCGGACCTCGCTCGTGGACGCCGCCATCGCCGAACTCCGCAGGGAGATCGCCGAAGGGGTGTGGCCGGTCGGCACCAAGATCCCCTCCGAGAGCCGGCTCGCGGAGAGCCTGGGCATGAGCAGGCTGTCGGTACGCGAGGCGGTGCGGGTCCTCGCCCACGCGGGCCTGCTGCACACCCGGCAGGGCGACGGCACCTACGTGACGGCGACCGACGAGTCCCAGGTCGCGCTGCGCCGCCGCCTCGACACCGCCGCCGCCATGGACATCATCGACGTCCGGCGCGGCCTCGACCTCGTCGCCGCCCGGCTGGCGGCCGGCCGCCGCACGGAGGCCGACCTGACCGCGATGCGCCAGGCCCTGTCCCGCAGAGACGCGGCCGGCCGCGCGGGCGACCTCGACGGCTTCGCCGACGCGGACGTGGACTTCCACCTGCTGGTGGCGGACGCGGCCCACAACGCCCTGCTCGGGGACCTCTACCGGAGCATGAGCGACGCGCTGCGCGACAGCGTACGAGACCAGGAGCAGGCGGCCCTGGAGCCCGACCCCTCCCACGAGGCCCTGCTACGCGCGATCGAGGCCGGCGACCCGGCCCAGGCGGTCGCCGTCTCCATCGCGATCCTGGACCAACAGGAACGCGACCTCTGACCCCTCCGGTTGCGTTCCCGGCACCCGGACGACACGCCACCATAGGCACAAACGTTCGACGCCCTGACTGACGTGACGACGACCGGGACACTACGCTGCGAGGATGAGCAGGTGGGACGGCAGGGAACGCGCCGCGCTGGTGGCGCTGCTTCGGCGTACCACCACCGAGAAAGGCGAACGTGAGTCCGTGCGGCGGCTCCGACGAGACATCGCCCGTGGTCTTGCTGCGCGAACGGCTGGGACCTGACGACCTGTTCTCCGATCCGGTGGAGGAGGCGATCGCCCAGGCGCGGGAGGACATCGCCTCCTGGGAACGAGACGGCATCCAGGTCATCGCCTTGGGAGACGAACGTTATCCGCAGCGGTTGCGCGACGTGTTCGATCGCCCCGCCCTGCTGTTCGCCCGGGGGACGCTCCTCGACGAGCACGACGGCGTCGCCGTGGTCGGTTCCCGGGCGGTCCTCGTCAGAAGGCCGGTCGCTGGCGTCCCAGCTGGCCACCCGACTCGCCGAACGCGGTCTCACGGTGGTCTCGGGCCTGGCGGCCGGCGTCGACACGGCGGCCCACCAGGCGGCACTCCGTGCGGGTGGCCGGACGGTGGCCGTCATCGGCACCGGGATCCGCAGACACTTTCCTCCTGAGAACCGCGACCTTCATCGTGAGGTAGCCGAGCGTGGGGCCGTGCTCTCGCCGGAGCCGCGGAGGTCACCGTCGTGGTCATCGCGCGCCGCATCCGTACGGACAATCCAGGGATCGCCGGTGGAAGCATCCCTTCGGCAGGTTCTCGCCGATCGCGAATACTCCGTGGACATCTGTCCGGTCACCGGAGGCGAATGCCGGCAGCCGGGGCCGCCCCATCGGTGAACCGGGATGCGCCCGGATGGGTGCTGCTCGGGGCGCATCCCGGTCGTTCGGGTGGTCAGCCGGGGATGGCGATGGTGTCCGCCTGATCGTTGAGTGGTGGGTCGGGGTCTGGGTTCGGGCGGCGACGGAGGAGATACGGGAGGCGCAGAGCGGTCAGTGCCAGCAGGGCGCCGGCGGACGCGGCGAGGAGCAGGGTCCAGGTGGGGACTGTGCTGCTTTCGCCACTGGACGGGGTCGTGGCGGGTTTCTGGGCGGGTTTCTGGGCGGGTACGGCGGCCGGGGCGTCGCCGAACAGCGGGGCCGGGGGGCGGATCGTGTCCCAGTACTTGTCGGCCTCGGCGCCCAGGTTGGCCACCAGGTCCTTCGGTACGGGGTTGATGCGCAGGGAGCCGGGGACCGTCAGGGTGCCCACCTCGTACGGCTGGAACGGGCCCTGGACGGCCTCCACCTTCCACGTGCCCTCCGCCAGCGCCACGGCCGTCGCGTAGTGCGCGGCCTCGGGCAGGACCTTTCCGTCGAAGGTCACGCTGGTGCCGTCGGAGCCGGTGAAGCGGAGGGCCACGGGGTTCATGGCTCCCTGGTACGGGTGCGTGCCGTGTTGCAGCACCCAGAAGCCCAGCGTGTACGACTCGCCGCCCTCGAAGCGGGCCGGGGACGGATCCAGGTACGTCACCGCCCAGCCACCGGAAGCCGAGGCCGGGACGCCTCCACCGGTCGAAGCCGCGGCCGGGACGCCCGCGACGGCCAGTGCCGTCACCAGGGCCAGTGCCATCAGTGCCCTTCTCATGGGGACCACCTCCGGTCTGCATACACCGCAGGCCGCCCCGAGGTTCCCGCCCCGCCCGGGAAAGCCGTCCCGCGGAACGGCCCGACGCCCGACGCCCGACTCCCGACTCCCGACGCCCGACTCCCGAAAGGAAAGTGCGCTATTTCCCGATAGGGCGCGCACAATGGAAAGAGAAAGGCGAGAATTCGGCGAGGAGCGAGGAGGCTTGCGCCGTGCCCGCCGCCGGACGCGAATATCTGACCGCGATGCTCGACGTGCTCGTCTACGAGAACCTCTTGGTCGCCTGGCGCCGGATGCCGCTCGGCGGGTACATGATCGTCTCGCATGAAGGCGAGGAGATCAGGCTGACGGCGCAGCAGGCGGACATGTGGACACGCGGCGCCTTCGCCGTCTACCTGGCGCTGGTGGATCAGCGCCGCATCCGCCCCCGCATCCCCGGCGACACCGCCCCGAATTGATCCCCCGCCACACCGCCAAAAAACTGCCCGTTCCGCGGCCCGCGTGCCCTATCTTGTAATGCCGATTTCCGACCGGACGATATACCCCGGGTCAGGCAAAGCCGTTTTTCCGCGCGCGCGTCAAGACGCCTGGTTGTTCATGAACTGCGAGATCTTCCACTCCTCGCCGTCCTTGCTGAGCAGGAACAGCTCCCGGTAGTCGTCGTCGCCCTGCTTGCTGGTCGAGCGGACGAAGGCGTCCTGGTCGCCGGCCGTACGCGACTGGTCGATCGTGTGCGTGGCCTGCTTCATGTCCTGCGAGCCCTGCAGCTTCTGGAACAGGGCGCGGATGGCCTGGCTGCCCTCCGCCGTGGCCTGCCCGTCCACCGCGACCACCGCGTCGTCGGCGAAGGAGCTGACGACCTGGTCGAGGTTGCCCGACTTGAGGGCGTTGAAGTAGCCCTGGACGGCCGACTCCGCCTGGCTGCCGCCGGCGGTGTCGGACGGCGATGCGGTGCCGGGCGACATCGAGTCCATGTCGGTGGGCGTGCCGGGGCTGGCCGCCCCCTTCATCGCCTGGGTGTTCGCGGAACAGCCCGCGATCAGGAGTGCGGGCACGACAGCGGCCAGCAGGAGTGCCCTGTGCTGAGAAATCTTGGTCATGGCCGCTTGATGCCCCCGCCGGTCGGCGGCGAATGCGCGGTTTAGGCACTTCGCACAGCCTCTTTACCGGGTCCGGGTATTACTCACGGTAACGCTTCACCGGAATTGGAGAGACCGGTCAGTGCCGCGATCGTTGCCACCTTGATACCCAGTGGGCATGGCAGCGCCGATACCGTCCATTCAGTGCCGCGAATCCAGGCGAATCCTGAGCCTCTCCCCCAGCGCGAAGACGCCGAACGTTGTGACAACGTCGAGTCGGGACGGCGCTGCGTGCTTCCAGCGGCTCACCGCAGCGCACATGTCTACCCCCCGGTAGAGGTGGGCGCCGTGGAGACCAGAGCCTAGCCCGCCGCCCGCACCCGCTGCAGCAGAACGCAGACGCCGGGTGGCGCCAGGACCGTCGTCACGGCCCCGGCGCCACCCGGCGTCCCCTTCTCAAGTTCTCCGGCGCGTCTCCCTAGACGCCGGCCTCCACGAGTACGCCGGCCTCCACGAGTTGACGCACGGTGACCTCGACGTGCCCACCCTCAGCCCGCACGGCGTAGACCGGCACCGACACGCTCTCGTCATCGAGGCAACGCCCGGTCACGAGCGAGAACACCTGCTTGTGCAGCGGCGAGGCGACCGTCGGCTCGCCGCGCCTGGTGCCCACGATGCCGCGCGAGAGCACGTACGCCCCGCTGAACGGGTCGAGGTTGGACAGCGCGTACAGGTCGCCCTCGTAGGTACGGAAGATCGCCACCTGGACGCCGTCCACCAGGGCGCAGACGCCGCGTTCCGGCAGCAGGGCGTCGTAGGCGCAGATCGGGGTCCAGCTCATGGGGCCATCACCGGCTTGATCTGGCCGCGCTCGCTGCCGAACACGATCGACGGGTCGGGCACGCCGGGGGCGTTGACGAAGCTGACGAACCGGCTGAGCTTCTCCGGGTCGTCGAGCGTGGCCTGCCATTCGTCGGCGTACGTGGCGATGTGGTGGTCCATCTGCGCGTCCAGGTCGGCGCAGATGCCGAGCGAATCGTTCATGATCACCTCACGGAGGTAGTCGAGGCCGCCGTCCAGCGACTCGAGCCAGGTGGCCGTGCGTTGCAGCCGGTCCGCGGTGCGGATGTAGAACATGAGGAACCGGTCGATGGTCCTGATCAGTTCGTCGGTGGTCAGGTCGGTGGCGAGCAGGTCGGCGTGGCGGGGCTTGAAGCCGCCGTTGCCGCCGACGTACAGGTTCCAGCCCTGCTCGGTGGCGATGATGCCGAAGTCCTTCGAACGGGCCTCGGCGCATTCGCGGGCGCAGCCGGAGACGGCCGACTTCAGCTTGTGCGGCGAGCGCAGGCCGCGGTAGCGCAGCTCCAGCGCGATGGCCATGCCCACGGAGTCCTGGACGCCGTAGCGGCACCAGGTCGAGCCCACGCAGGACTTCACCGTACGCAGCGCCTTGCCGTACGCGTGCCCCGACTCGAACCCGGCGTCGACCAGCCGCCGCCAGATCTCCGGCAGCTGCTCGACCCTGGCGCCGAACAGGTCGATGCGCTGCCCGCCGGTGATCTTGGTGTAGAGGCCGAAGTCGCGGGCCACCTCGCCGATCACGATCAGCTTGTCCGGCGTGATCTCGCCGCCGGGGATGCGCGGGACGACCGAGTACGTGCCGTTCTTCTGGATGTTGGCGAGGAAGGCGTCGTTGGTGTCCTGGAGCGCGGCCCGCTCCCCCTCCAGCACGTGCCCGTTGTGCAGCGAGGCCAGGATCGAGGCCACGGCCGGCTTGCAGATGTCGCAGCCGCGGCCCTGCCCGTGCTGATTGATGAGCTCGGAGAAGGTGGTGATGCCGCGCACCCGTACGATGTCGAACAGCTCGGCCCGCGAGTACGTGAAGTGCTCGCACAGCGCCTTGCTGACCTCGACGCCCGACTTCTCCAGCAGCTGCTTGAGCATCGGCACGCAGCTGCCGCAGGTCGTCCCGGCCCGCGTGCACGACTTGATGCCGGGCACGTCGGTGACGCCCTTGTCGGCGATGGCCGAGCGGATGTCGCCCGCGCACACGTTGTTGCACGAGCAGACCTGCGCCTCGTCCGGCAGGTCGAGGCTCGCGCCGGCCCCGCTGAACAGCAGGTCGGACGGCGCGGCGGGCAGTTCCTTGCCGACGAACGGCCGCAGCGAGGTGTACGGCGATGCGTCGCCCACGCAGATGCCGCCGAGCAGCGTCCGCGCGTCGTCGCTGATGAACAGCTTCTTGTACACGCCGCCCACCGGGTCCATGTAGGTGACGTCGAGCGCCCCCTCCATCGCCCCGAACTGGGCCACCTCCACGCCCAGCAGCTTGAGCTTGGTGGACAGGTCGGCGCCCTCGAACGCCGCGGAGCCGCCCATGATCCGGTCGGCGGCCACCTCGGCCATCGTGTTGCAGGGCCCGACGAGCCCGTAGACCATGCCGCCGGACAGCGCGCACTCGCCGACCGCGTAGATGGCGGGGTCGGAGGTCCGCATGGCGGAGTCGACCACGATGCCGCCGCGCGGGCCGACGTCGAGCCCGGACGACCTGGCCAGCTCGTCGCGCGGCCTGATCCCGGCCGAGAACACGACGACCTGCGCCTCCACCAGGGTTCCGTCCGGCTTGCGCAGCCCGGTGACCCGGCCCTCCTCGTCGGCGACGACCTCCTGCACGCCCGCCCCGGCGTGCACGCTGAGCCCGAGCCCCTCGATGTGCGACTTGAGCACCGAGCCGCCGCCCTCGTCCACCTGGCGCGGCATGAGCCAGGGGCTCATCTCGACGATGTGCGCCTTGAGCCCGAGCGCCCGCAGCGCGTCGGCGGCCTCGAGGCCGAGCAGGCCGCCGCCGACGACGACGCCCTCCACGGCGTCCTTGGCGGCCACCCTGATCGCGTCGAGGTCCTCGATCGTGCGGTAGACGAACGCGTGCTCGGCGCCCGGCACCGGCGGCACGAACGGCGCGGAGCCGGTCGCCAGCACGAGCACGTCGTAGGGCTCGGCGCCGCCGTCGGCCATGAGCACCTGGCGGGCGTCCCTGTCGATGCCGGTGACGCGGGTGTTCAGCCTGGTCACGACGCCCGCGGGCACCTCGTAGGTGAGGTCTTCGACGGTGGTGCCCGACAGGTAGGAGGTCAGCGCCACCCGGTCGTAGGCGGGGCGCGGCTCCTCACCGATCACGGTCACGGTACCGGCGAAGCCCCTGCTCGTGAGCGTCTCGACGAGCCGGTGAGCGGTCGGGCCGTACCCGACGACGACGATCCTGTTCACACGGAGATCCCTTCCTGCTCGCACAGCCAGCCGACGATGCCCTCCACGGCGTCGCGGCAGGTACCGCATCCGGTCGTGGCCCTGGTCGCGGCCGCCACTCCGGCCACGTCCCGCGCCCCGGCCTCCCAGCACGCCCTGATCTGGCCCTTGGTCACGTTGTTGCACCGGCAGATCGTGGCCGCGTCGGGCATGAGCGTCGGGCTGTCGGTCACGGGCGCCGACGACAGCCCGGGGAACAGCAGCCCGGCCCGGTCTCCCGGTACAGGACCGCCACGGTCGAAGAGCTGAGTGAGCGTGCCGACGGCGTCGCTCTCGCCCAGCAGGATCGCGCCGACCAGGCGGCCGTCGCGGATGACGAGCTTGCGGTAGGTGCCGCGGGCCCGGTGGCTGAAGCGCACCACCTCGGCGTGCTCCTCGCCGAGGTGCGTCTCGCCCATCGCGGCCAGCTCGACGCTCTTGGCCTTGAGCCGGGTGACCAGCCGGGAGCCCCGGTAGCGGGCCTTGCCGCCGGTGATGACCTCGGCGGCCACCACGGCCTGCTCCCAGGCGGGGGCGACCAGGCCGTACACGGTGCCGTCGTGCTCGGCGCACTCGCCGATGGCGAAGATCGACGGGTCGTCGGTACGCATCTCGTCGTCCACGACGACGCCGCGCCGCACCTCCAGCCCGGCGTCGGCGGCCTGCTTGGTCACGGGACGAACGCCGCAGGCGAGCACGACCAGGTCTGCCTCGACCAGCTCTCCGTCGTCGAGCCTGACGCCGCTCTCCTCCACCCCGGAGGCGCTGACGCCGGTACGGATCCGCACGCCGAGCCCGGCCAGCGTCTCCTCCAGCACCACGCCGGCCTCGCTGTCGAGCTGGCGTTCCATGAGGTGGTCGGCCAGGTGCAGGAGCGTGACGGGCAGGCCGCGCCCGGCCAGGCCGCGGGCGGCCTCGATGCCGAGCAGGCCGCCGCCTACGACCACGGCCCCGCGGGCGTGCTCGGCCGCCTCCATGATCCGCTCGCAGTCCTCCAGCGTGCGGAACGGGATCGCCCGCTCCACGCCGGGGATCGGCGGCACGATGGCGTAGCTGCCGGTGGCCAGGACCAGCAGGTCGTACGGCTCGCGCCGCCCGTCCTCGGTCACGACGTGCCTGGTCTCCCTGTCGATGTGAGCGACCGCGCTGCCGAAGGCGGCCGTCACGTCGTGGGCGTCGTACCAGGCGGGGTCGACCAGCCGGACCTGCTCCGGCCTTGAGCTGCCTGCCAGCACGTTCGACAGCAGAATGCGGTTGTAGGGCCGGCACGTCTCCGCGCCGAACACGGTGATCTTCATGTGCGGGTCACGGGCGCGTACCTCGCTGATCAGCCGCGACCCGGCCATCCCGTTGCCCACGACGACGAGCCTCATGAGTCCCTCTCCACCCTGACGGCGCTGACCTTGAACTCCGGCATCCTCGACGTCGGGTCCAGGGCCGGGTTGGTGAGCCGGTTGGCGCCCTCCCAGTGGAAGGGCATGAACACGGTGTCCCTCCTGATCGCGTCGGTGATCCTGGCCACGGCCTTGGCCTCGCCGCGCCTGCTGGTGACGCGCACGACGTCGCCCGGGCCGATGTCGAGCTGCTCGGCCAGGTCGGGGTGCAGCTCGACGTACGGCTCGGGCGCGGCCTGGACGAGCGGGGCGATCCTGCGGGTCTGCGCGCCGCTCTGGTAGTGGGCCAGCACCCGGCCGGTGCTCAGGTAGAGGGGGTAGTCCCCGTCGATCTCCTCGGCCGGCGGCCGGTGCTGGACGGGCACGAAGTTGGCCCGGCCGTCCGGAGTTGCGAAGGAGTCGAGGAAGGGCCTTGGCGTACCCGGGTGATCGGGGTCAGGACAGGGCCAGAAGACGCCGGTCTCGGCCGTGATGCGCTCGTACGTGATGCCGGAGTAGTCGGCCGGGCCGCCGGCGCTGGCGCGGCGCAGCTCGTCGAAGACCTGGACCGGCTCGGTCTCGAAGGAGTGGCCGAGCCGTTCAGCGAGGGCGGCGATGACGTCCAGGTCGCTCCTGACGCCCTCCGGCGGGGCGACCGCCTTCTGTCGCAGCAGGACGCGGCCCTCCAGGTTCGTCATGGTGCCGCCCTCCTCGGCCCACTGGGTCACGGGGAAGACCACGTCGGCCAGCGCCGCGGTCTCCGACATGACGAAGTCGCAGGTCACCAGCAGGTCGAGGGCGGCGATGCGTTCGGCCACGTGTTCGGAGGCCGGCGCGGAGATGATCGGGTTCGAGCCGAACAGCAGCAGCGCGCGCGGCCCCTCCCTGGTGCCGAGGGCGTCGAGCAGCTCGTACGCCGACCGCCCAGGCCCCGGGATGTCCTCGGGATCGATCCCCCAGACCCCGGCCACGTGCGCCCTGGCGGCCGGATCGTCGATCTTGCGGTAGCCGGGGAGCTGGTCGGCCTTCTGCCCGTGCTCCCTGCCGCCCTGCCCGTTGCCCTGCCCGGTCACGCACCCGTACCCGGAGCCGTGCCGGCCGGGCAGCCCGAGCGCGAGGGCCAGGTTGATGTACGCGGTGACGGTGTCGGTGCCCTTGGCGTGCTGCTCGGCACCACGCCCGGTCAGGATGTACGCCTTGTCCACCGCCGCCATGGCCCTGACAGCCTGCCGCATCTGGTGCACGGGCACGCCGGTGATCCGCTCGACCCGCTCGGGCCACCAGGCGGACAGCGAGGTGCGCACCTCCTCGAACCCGGTGGTCCTGGCGGCGACGTACGCCTCGTCCACGAGGTCGTCGGCGACGGCCAGGTGCAGCAGGCCCAGGGCCAGCGCCAGGTCGGTGCCGGGGGCGGGCTGGAGGTGCAGCCAGGCCAGCTTGGCGGTCTGGGTGCGGCGCGGGTCGATCACGATCACCCGCGGGCCCGTCACGTGGCGGACGAAGGGCGGCATGGTCTCGGCGATGTTCGCCCCGGCCAGCAGCACGACGTCGGCCTCGGCCAGGTCGGTGATCGGGAACGGCATGCCCCGGTCCATGCCGAACGCCCTGATGGAGGCGGCGGCGGCCGAGGACATGCAGAACCGGCCGTTGTAGTCGATCTGGCTGGTGCCGAGCGCGACCCGGGCGAACTTGCCCAGCGAGTACGCCTTCTCGTTCGTCAGCCCGCCCCCGCCGAACACGGCCACGGCGTCGGGGCCGTGTTCGGCGCGGATGGCGGACAGCCGGTCCGCCACATAGTCGAGCGCGACGTCCCAGGCCACGGGCTCGCCGTGGAGGAGGGGCGTGGTCAGGCGCTCGCCGTTGGTGAGCAGTTCGCCCGCCGTCCATCCCTTCTGGCACAGCGCGCCCGAGGCGTTGGCGGGAATGTCGGTCCTGGGGGTGATGGCCACCCCCGGGCCGATCTCCATGCCGCACTGCAGCGCGCAGTACGGGCAGTGGGTCGCCGTCACGTCAGACCCTGGCATGGGCGAGGCTCGCCACCACGTTGACGCCGACCTTGCGGGTGTAGCACCACCAGGTCAGGGCGAAGCAGGAGACGTAGAAGACGCCGAAGGCGAGGAAGGCGGGGGCCGGGGTGCCGGCCGCGGCGAACGCCATCCCGAACGCCCGGTTGATGAGGAACCCGCCGAGCGCTCCGACCGCCGAGATGATGCCGATGGCGGCCGAGGCCTGGCGCTTGCCGTACAGCAGGGCCTCCTCGCCCTCGCCGCGCTCGGCCACCGCCTTGGCCTGGAAGATGGCCGGGATCATCCGGTACGTGGAGCCGTTCCCGACGCCGGAGGTGAGGAAGAGCACCTGGAAGGACAGGAAGAACAGCCAGAAGTTGCCCGAGGTGCTGGCCGCCCAGACCAGCAGCACGCCGCCGCCCATCGCGGCGAAGTTCCACAGCGTGACCGGCGCGCCGCCGAGCCGGTCGGCCAGCCAGCCGCCGACGGGCCTGATCAGCGACCCGATCAGCGGCCCGGCGAAGGCCACCGCGGCGAACGGCGCGCCGGGGAACAGGCTCGCGCTCAGCAGCGGGAAGGCGGTGGAGTAGCCGATGAACGAGCCGAAGGTGCCGATGTAGAGGAACGACATGATCCAGGTCTGGGCCTTGCCCGCCACCGCGAGCTGTTCGCGTGGGTCGGCCTTGGCGCTGGTCAGGTTGTCCATGAAGAACCAGGCGCAGATCGCGGACACGACCACGAACGGCACCCAGAACCAGCCGGCCGCGGCCAGGCCGAGCGAGCCGATCACCAGCGGCATGACGAGCTGGACCGAGCTGACGCCGATGTTGCCGCCCGCCGCGTTCAGCCCGAGCGCGACACCCTGCCTGCCGCGCGGGTAGAAGTAGGTGATGTTGGCCATGCTGGAGGCGAAGTTGCCCCCGCCGAACCCGGCCAGCGCCGCGATCACCAGGAACAGCCAGTACGGGGTGCCCGGATTGCCCACCGCCACGCCGAGCAGCACGGCGGGGATGAGCAGCAGCAGGGCGCTGACCACGGTGAAGTTCCTGCCGCCGAACCTGGCGGGGCCGAACGTGTAGGGGACCCGCAGCACCGAACCGATCAGGTTGGGCAGGGCGACCAGCCAGAAGAGCTGGTCGGTGGTGAACTCGTACGACCCCAGCTTGGTCGCGACGATGCTCCACAGGGTCCACACGGTGAAGCCGAGGTGTTCGGCAACGATGGAGAAGATCAGGTTGCGCCGTGCGACGCGCTTGCCTGAACTCTCCCAGAATGCTGGGTCATCGGGATGCCACTCGGCGATCCAGCGCGCCATCGACCTCTCCTACGCTCGGCGTTCCGGATTCACCACGGTAGGAAGGGCTCGTTACGCACTTTGACCCTGCGTGGCCGTGAGTTCGTTACGGGTGATTCACCGCGGTAACAAGCTCCGCACAAGCGTCACGTACGAAACATGCCGGTAATGATCGGTTACCTGTCCTCGCCTGGGGTAACAGCACTCACAGCAAGGGGGGAAACATGATCAAAAAGCTGCATCAGATGGGCGTGCGTTCCGGACACGCGTACACCGCGGGGCTGGCGTCGATCGCTCTGTCCTTCGGAACCTGGTTCATGTCCAAGAACACCGAGCGGGCCGGGCTCGACCGGGCCGACCGATGGGGGATCTTCATCGGGGAGTGGGCGCCCACGTTCTTCGCCCTCGGCGTCGCGCTGCGGATCGAGGAGACGCACCGCGACATGCAGGAAGGCGAGATGGGCGTGTTCGAACAGGCTGAGAGCACGCGGAGCCGGTCACACGCCGGCGTTTGAGCGGACGCGTCACGCGGGCCACGCCGTCGTGCGTGACCCGCGTGACGCGCGTCTGTACAGAAGTCTCAGTCGCGAAGAGTCGCCAGGCGGAGCAGCGGCTCGTCGGTCAGCCGGTAGCGGTACCAGTCGTCCTGGTTGACCGCGCCGAGCTTCTCGTAGAAGCCGATGGCCGGGTTCCAGTCGAGGACCGACCACTCCAGCCGCTGGTAGCCGCGCTCGGCGCAGATCTCGGCCAGCCGCCTCATGAGGGCGACGCCGTGGCCGCCGCCCCGGTGCGCGGGGCGTACGTACAGGTCCTCCATGTAGATGCCGTGCACGCCGCGCCAGGTCGAGTAGGTGAGGAACCACAGCGTGAAGCCGGCCACCTCGCCGTCCTGCTCGGCGATGTGGGCGAAGGCGGCGGGGTTGTCGCGGAAGAGCGTGTCGTGCAGCTGTTCCTCGGTCACGCGCACCTCGTGGGCGGCCTTCTCGTAGGCGGCGAGCTCCCGGATCATGCCGATGATCTCGGGGACGTCGGCGGGTGTGGCAGGACGAATCATGTCGTTCAGCGTACGGGCCCTTGAAACGTGCGCGGTTTCTTAGAACAGTATTCGGAGGGCCATGCCGACGCTCAATAAAGGTGACCGACAGGGGAGCGGAATCGTGAGCGTTGCGGAAGGGCTTGGCGTGCGCCCGCCGTGTGCGGAGCTCAGGCTGTCCCTCGTGCTGGGCGAGCGGGCGTTATATGTGAACGGGGACCTGCGCACCGCGCGGCGCTGGTTCGACGCGGCCTACCTCCAGGCGCAGGCGTGCGGAGACCCGCCCGCGCTGGCACGGGCGGCACTGGGGCTGGGCGGGATCTGGGTACGCGAGCACAGGACCGCGGCCGAGTCGGAGATGGTACGCGCCCGCCAGCGGCACGCGCTGTCGCTGATCGACCCCGGCTCCACGCTCGCGCAGCGGCTGCGGGTACGGATGTGCGGCGAGGCGGACTACCACAGGGGCGCCCACGACGAGATCCTGCGCCTGCTGGAGCAGGCCAGGGGCGCCGGGGACGCGGAGCTGCTGGCGGAGGCGCTGAGCCTGGCGCACCACTGCCTGCTCGGCCCCGAGCACGGGCAGCTGCGCAAGGAGCTGGCCGCCGAGCTGATCGGCCAGGCGGCCGTCACCCGGCGCAGGGGCGACCTGCTGATGGGGCTCATGTGGCGCACGGCCGATCTGTACCTGGCCGCCGACCCGCACGCGGAGCGCTGCCTGGAGGAGCTGCGCGGCCTGCTGGACGAGCAGCCCCACCTGGCGGTCGGCTACGTGGCCGCCGCGATGCGGGTCATGCTCGCCATCAGGGCGGGCCGCTTCGAGGAGGCGGAGCGGCTGGCCGGCGAGTGCTACGAGCTCGGCGTGACGGCGGGCGACGTGGACGCGACCGGCTGGTACGGCGGCCAGCTCGGCGCCGTCCGCTGGTACCAGGGCCGCGTGGCCGAGCTGCTGCCCGCGATGGCCGACCTGGCCAGCTCCCCCACGCTCAGCCCCATCGACAACTCCTACCTGGCCGGGCTGGCGCTGGCCGCGGCCGTCTCCGGCGACCGCCGCCAGGCGGCCGGCCACCTCGCCCGGCTGCGCGGCCGGGACCTGGGTGCCCTGCCGAGCTCCAGCACGTGGCTGCTGTCGATGTACTGCGTCGTGGAGACCGCGCACCTGCTCGGGGACGCCGAGACGGCCGCCCGCGCGTACACGCTGCTGAGCCCGTACGCGCATCTGCCGATGGTGGCCAGCCTCGGCGTGGCCTGCTTCGGCTCGACACACCACTCGCTGGGCATGGCCGCGCTCACCCAGGGCGACCTCGACCTCGCCGTACGGCACCTGCGCGCGGCCGTGCACGACAACCTGGCGCTGAGCCACTGGCCGGCCGCCACGCTGTCGCGCTGCCGGCTCGGACAGGCGCTGGCCCTGCGCGACGGCCCCGCGAGCGAGGCGGCGCGGGCGGAGCAGGCCGCCGCCGCGCGGGAGGCCAGGGAGCTGGGCATGGTGCTGCCCGCCGCCGCCGGGCGGGCCGGCGGCGCAGGCGGCCCGTGCCGGTTGCGCCGCCACGGGCGGCACTGGCAGGTCGAGCTGGGCGGGCGGGTGGCGCTGGTCGATCACAGCGTCGGCATGGGTCACCTGGCCACGCTGGTCGGCAACCCCGGGCGCGAGATCCCGGCCGCCGACCTGGCGGCGGGCGCGTGCCGGCCGGCCGGGCAGGGCGATTCGGCCCAGCCGATGCTCGACGACCTGGCCAGGGACACCTACCGGCAGCGGCTGGCCGAGCTGCAGGAGGAAATCGACGAGCTGGAGTCGATGCACGACCTCGAACGCGCGGCGGCGGTGCGGCTGGAGCGCGAGTGGCTGATCAGCGAGCTGGCGGCGGCGACGGGCATCGGGGGGCGGGCGCGGCCGTTCGCGGACGGCGACGAGCGCGCCAGGATCGCCGTCGGCAAGGCGATCAGGCGGGCGCTGGCCCGGATCGAGGCCGTGGACGCCGTGATCGGCGAGGAGCTGCGCGCGTGCGTGCAGACGGGGGTGCGCTGCTCGTACCGGCCGCGATGATCCCTCGTATGGGTCCTGCGTCTGGGTGGTGGATGGAACGCCGGTGGAACGGGATGGCACGCCTGAGGGGAGGGGCCACGTTCCGACATTCACTGGGGGATCATCCATGCGTCATCCGCAAGGGCTCAACTTCGCGATCACTCTCGACCGCGACCTGCCGGAGCCGCTGCAGGAGCAGCTCGCCGCCCAGCTCCGCGCCGCCATCCGGCACGGGCGGCTGGCCGCCGGCGCCCGACTGCCGTCCACCCGCACCCTGGCCGCCGTACTCGGGACCTCGCGCGGCGTGGCCCTGACGGCGTACCAGAGGCTGCTGGCCGAGGGGTATGTGAACGGCCGCCACGGCTCCGGCACCTACGTCGCGCGCCCCGCCGCCGGCCCGCCGGTCCGGGAGCCGGAGCGTTCCACCGAGACGGTCATCGACCTGCGCGCCGACCTGCCCAGCACGCAGGGTTTCCCGCCGGCCGAATGGCGGGCGGCCTGGCGGCGGGCCGGCGAGCGGGCCGCGCTCCTCGGCGAGCCGCCCGCCGCCGGGCTGCCCGCGCTGCGCGCCGCGATCGGCGCCTACCTGAGCGGCACGCGCGGCCTGGTGCTCGACGGCCACGACGTGATCGTCACCGCCGGGGCCGCCGGCGCGCTCGCCCTGGCCGTGCGGGCGCGGGGCGGGCCCGATCCCGTCATCGCCCTGGAGGATCCCGCGCCGCCCTGGCTCAGGGGCGAGCTGGCCCGGCTCGGCACCGTGCTGCCCCTTCCCGCCGACGGCTCGGGCGCCCGCCCCGACCTGATCCCCCGCTCCTGCGACATCGTGGTGGTCCTGCCGGAGCGCGGCGTCCCGTACGGCACCCGCATGCCGCTCGACCGCCGCCGTGCCCTGGCCGCGTGGGCCCGCGACAGCGGCGGGCTGGTGCTGGAGCCGGCCTTCGACGGCCGGTTCGGCGCCGCGCCCGACCCGCTGCCCAGCGTGCTGGCGCTCGGGGACCCGTGGTGCACCGCCATGACGGGCTCGTTCCGCGACCTCCTGACGCCGGCGCTCCGGCTGTCGTTCGCGGTGCTGCCGCGCCGACCGGCCGGAGAGCTGGAGCGGGACCTGAGCACGGGCACGGGCGCGGGCGTTACGGGCGTTACGGGCGTGAGCATGGCAGGCGCGGGCCCGGCGGGCGCGGGGTGGGAACGGGCGGCGGTCACGTGTCAGCTCGCGCTCACCGAACTGCTGGCGTCGGGCCGTGTGGCCAGGCGGGCGGAGCAGCTCTCGCTCCTGTACGGCGCCAAACGAGCGCTCGTCCGCCAGGCACTCGGGGCGTACCCGGGCACCCGCCTGCTGGGCACGCACTCCGGCGCCTCGGCCGCGCTCCTGCTGCCCTCCTCCGTCCCGGCCGAGTCGGTGGTCCGGCTGCTGCGGGCCCGCCGGGTCCACGTGGCGGAGCTGGCCGCGTTCCACCATCCCGGGCGCCCGCCCCGCAACGGGATCGCTTTCAGCTTCGGGCACCTGGACGGGGTCACGCTGCGCCGGGCCGTGCACACGATCGCGCGCACGCTCGACGATCACCGCCTGGCCCGCAGGACTGCCGCCTGACCGGGTCCCGGACGGCCCGGGTACGAGGCAGCACCCACGATCCGCGACACTGGGTGCTGCTCACGTACGAGAAAGGGTGACGACCATGGAACAGCGCGTGTTGGGACGTACCGGACGCCAGGTCGGCGTGGTCGGCCTCGGCGCCTGGCAGCTTGGCGCCGACTGGGGCCAGATGACGGAGGACGAGGCGCTGGCCACGATCCAGACGGCGGTGGACGGAGGCGTCACCCTCATCGACACCGCCGACGTGTACGGCGACGGGCGCAGCGAGCGCATCATCGGCCGCTTCATCAAGGACCACCCGGGACTCTTCGTGGCCACCAAGATGGGCCGGAGGATGGACCAGGTCCCGGAGAACTACGTGCTGGAGAACTTCCGGGCCTGGAACGAGCGTTCCCGCCGCAACCTGGGCATGGACACGCTCGACCTGGTCCAGCTGCACTGCCCGCCCAGCTCCGTGTTCTCCTCTGACGCCGTCTACGACGCCCTGGACACGCTGGTGTCGGAGAAGAAGATCACCGCGTACGGCGTGAGCGTGGAGACCTGCGAGGAGGCGCTGACCGCCATCGCCCGCCCCGGCGTGGCGACGGTACAGATCATCCTCAACGCGTTCCGGCTCAAGCCGCTGGAGCGGGTCATCCCGGCCGCGCGGGCCGCCGGGGTGGGCATCATCGCGCGGGTCCCGCTGGCCAGCGGGCTGCTGTCGGGCAAGTACGACGAGAACACCACGTTCGCCGACAACGACCACCGCACCTACAACCGGCACGGCGAGGCGTTCGACGTCGGGGAGACCTTCTCCGGCGTCGACTTCGCCACCGGCCTGGAGGCGGTGCGCCGCCTGGCTCCTCTGGTGCCCGAGGGCATGACGATGGCCCAGTTCGCGCTGCGCTGGGTGCTCGACCAGGAGGGCGTCTCGATAGTCATCCCCGGCGCGCGCAACCGGGCCCAGGCCGCCGGCAACACCTCCGCCGCCGCGCTGCCGCCGCTGGACGCCGCCACGCTCGACGCGGTGCGCGACGTCTACGACGAGCTGATCCGCCCGCAGGTGCACGACCGCTGGTAGCCCATTGACGCCGCCGCCCACTTTTAGGAAACTTTCCTAAGCATTCTCGCCCGCTCCACCCTTCCCCCCCACGAGGAGCCATCATGCACGCGAGAAGAAGATGGGCGGCCGGCGCCGCCTCGGCCACCCTGACCACCGCCCTGCTCATCGCGGCCTCCCCCGCCGCCTCCGCGACACCCACCGGATGCACGGCCCAGTTCGCCACCGAGACGCGCGGGGCGTACAGTCTGTGCACCTCGGGCACCGGCGAGCACCGCATCCGCGTCCTGCAGCGCCACTTCCTGCCGGAGGTCGGGCTCATCCCGATCGAGGGCCCGTGGCAGCCCGTCGGCACGGTGTCCTACACGGGCATCACGCCGCACACGACGGTCAGCATGTGGGTGGAGACCCGGGGCTGACCCGCACGGATTGAGATCCGGCCCGGACCAGCAGAGGCACCGTCAAGCGGCGGCAGGTCTGGTGGCCTCTCGGCCACCGCCACCCATCTCGCTGTCCGGGCCGGACCCTCCGCCGGGGAACAGCCGTCCCCGGGGATGCGTACCTCCACATTCGCCCTCCTGAGGCACTCAGGCAAGAGGGGAACAGGGGCCGCTTTACAGAAGTGCCCGCCGCGCTCATGATGAGGCCACGCGCGCGTCTCGGGGCACCTCGGGTGGACGCGCTGCTCAACGGGGTTCCTCTTCGCGGGCGTGCCCGGCGACTTCGTGCTCTGCGCGGGCCGGGGCGTGGTGCCGCCGGCGTTGCGGCAGGTGTACCTGTACTCGATCCGCTCGGGCGCCTCGGTGGCCTGCCCGGTCTGAGAAAGCGAACGGCGGCCGGATGAGTGGTCATCCGGCCGCCGCTCAGAGCGGGCGATCCGTCAGCGGATGCCCAGATCCGTCCACTTGAGGAGATAGCCGGAGTTGACGTTGGCGTTGAGCCAGGCACCGCCGAGGCTGGCGCGGGCGCCGACCCCGTAGCTGGCCTGGATCGAGTGGTTGACCTCCATCTTGTCGTTCACCTCGGCCGAGAGGCCCTTCACGCCGCCGCCGGCGCCGACGAACAGCTCGGGACCGACGTCCACCGATCCGGTGATCCCGTTGTTGACCTCGACGGCGTTCTCCGTGCTCAGCCTGGCGACGACGGCGACGCTGGCTCCGGCGCCGAGCTCCACGCCGACCTTGGCGCCTCCACTGACGGTCACCCCTTGGTTGTCCCAGTTGACGCAGGCGTTGACACCGACCGTGACGATGACGCCCTTCGTCGACTCGACGCACACCGAGCCCGACTGGTATTTCGCCAGGTTCGTGACCTCGATCAGGCCGTGGTCGGCCATCGCCTTCTGGACCCGTTCCGTCTTGCGCTGCTGCGCGAGCCGGGCCGCCTGCCAGCTCGTCAAGCCGCTGGCCGGGCCCCGGCCCGGCTTGTGCAGGCAGCCCCGGTAGCACTCGCCGTCCGGCGCGTTCCTGGTCTTGCCTCGGGCCAGGCCGACCGCGCGGCCGGTGACCCGGCTGGCCGGCCCCCGACCGGGCTTGTACCGGCAGCCGCGGCTGCACTCGCCGTCCGGGGAGTTGGCCGTGCGGCCCGTGGCCGGGGCGTACGGCCGGTAGTGCAGGGTGCTGGCCGGGCCGGTGCCCGGCTTGTACGCGCAGCCCCTGTCGCACTCGCCGTCGGGCGCGTTGCGGAAGGCCAGGCCCTCCGGGTCGCTGAAGGTGACCGGGTTCTGGCCCGCGTAGGCGTACGGGGCGAGCTGCTGCGGGTCGCCCGGGTGCAGCAGCGGGTCGGGGGACAGGAAGACGCCGGTGGCGGTGTCGTAGTCGCGCACGCCGAGCCTGGTCAGCCCGGTGGCGGCCTCCTTGGCGCCGTTGACGAAGGCGCGGTCGCCTGGCCAGGACGGCGGCTGCGCGCCGCGCGGGACGCCGAACGGGTCGAAGCGGCGCTTGGAGGTCGCCCACGTGGCCGCGTTGACGGCCAGCTCGGGTGTGCCGTTGCGGTCGGCCATCAGGTAGCTCACCCCGGCGGCCGTACGTGCCGCCATGGTGCTGTCGCCGTGCCGGTAGAACCGGGTGCCGGTGAGCTTGCCCGACGCGGTGTCCAGGCGGAGCGTGCCGCCGGGCAGGTGGAGCGTGGCGCCCGCCTTGTCCCGGCTGATCAGCAGGCCGCCGTCGGGGGCGTACACGCGGTCCACGCCGCCGTCCGCCGCGCCCTGCTCGCTCACCTCGGTCATCAGCCCTTCGGCGTCCCAGTCCAGGGTGCGCTCACCCGCGGCGCTCCGCCAGCCGACGACGTTGCCGGCGGCGTCGTGCTCGTAGGTGTCGGTCCTGTTCCCCGCCGGGCCGGTGACCTCCACGGACGTAGGGGCGTGCGGACGGGCCTCGCCCGCGCCGGGGTACTCGGTCCTGCTGACGGTGTCCTGGGCGCCGCCGAGGCCGTGCCTGGTCTCCGTCAGCCGCCTGCCGATGTCGTCGTAGGTGAAGCCGGACCAGTAGGGCGCGGGGCCGCCGGTGGCGCCGGGCCCGGCCGCGCAGTCCGCCGGCGGGGTCCACGCCTCGGTGAGCCGCCGGTAGCGGTCGTAGCGGAAGCACTGGACGTCGCGGGCGGCGCCGGCCAGGGCGTCGTCGATCTTCGTCACGTTGCCGGCCGGGTCGTACTCGTACGTGGTGTCGTCGACCTTGAGCGCGCCTGCCTTCTCCTGCTCCACCAGGGAGCGGGTCAACCGCCGGGTGGCGGGGTCGTAGTACTGCGAGTGCCAGATCAGCGGCTGGTCCTGGTCGCCGAGGTGTAGCTGGGTGGGCTCGCCGAGCTCGGTGTAGGCCGTCTTGCTCACGTACTTGGCCGCCCCGCTGACGGTGTTGAGAGCCCCCAGGCTGTCGTAGGTGTAGACGAGGGTCTCGGCGCGCAGGTCGCCGATGGCGGGCATGGCGACCGAGGCGGTGCTGCCGTCGGCGAGGAAGGTGCTGGTCGTGGTGTACGTCCCGACCAGGCCGCCCTCCGCCGGGGGGATGACGATCGACTGACCGGTGATGCGGTAACCCGCGTCGTAGCCGGTGATGGCGTTGACGTAGGCGTTCGCTCCCGCGTACCTGGTCACCGAGGTGAGCCGGCCCTTGGCGAGCGTGTCGTACACCCATTCGGCGAGCGTCGGGCCCTGCGGGCCGTCGCGGCGGGTGGCGACGCGGCGGCCGAGGTCGTCGTAGACGTGCGCGATCGTCCGGCCGCGCGCGTCCGTCGTGCTCACCAGCCGGCCCGCCGCGTCGTAGGCGTGCTCGGTGTGCCCCTTGTCGGGGTCGTGGGAGCCGGTCCTGCGGCGCCGCGCGTCGTAGTCGAAGCGCCATTCGTTGCCGTCGTCGTCACGGATGGAGGCGAGGTCGCCTGCCTTCGTGTACGTGTAGCGGGTGGCGGTGTAGGCGCCCGACGGCTTGTCCGAGTCGTACTGGCGCAGCTCGGTGGTCTGCCCGCGCGCGTCGGTGTAGGTCGCCGTGGGCGTGTCGCCCGAGGGCGGCGTCACCGCGACGTGGTCGCCGCCGTACTCCGTCCTCGTCTCGGACTTCTTCTGGTTGAACGCCTCCAGCTTGGACAGCACCTCGCGCCCGGCGCCGTCGTACTCGGTGACGGTCTGGCTGGGAATGAGCGTGTCGTCCTGGGGCGCGAGCAGCGCGCCGCCGGCCGCGCCCGCCACGTGGTAGGCCGCGTTGGCGCGGGTCACCAGGCCGCGGGCGTTGTAGTGGGTGTCGGTGACCACCCTGCCGCCGCCCCAGGTGGGTTCCTGGGTCTGGCGGGGCCGCAGGAAGCCGTCGTAGAGGGCGTAGGCGGCGACGTGGTTGCCGTTGGCCCGCATGGACTCGGTCGCCACGTAGGTCGCGCCGTCGGGACGGACGACGTAGGTGTGGCGCGTGTTCGGGCTCTGGTTCGCCGCCGCTGACCTGCCGGGCAGCCACACCGCCGCCAGCCGGCCGAGCGCGTCGTAGCGCAGGTCGGTGCGCCGCTGGTTGGGGTCGACGACGGTCTCGGCGACGCCGAGCAGCTGGTGCATGGTCGTGGTCGTCGCGTGTCCCAGCGCGTTGGTCGTGACCACGGTCCGCGGCAGGCCGGTGGCCGGCGTGTAGACGGTCGTGGTCGCGCGGTCCAGCGCGTCGTGTGCGGTGAGCACCCGGCCGTAGACGTCGTGAGTGGCGCGGCTGGTCGTCACCCAGCGCAGCTCCCCGTTCTCGTAGGATTTGACCTCCTCGACCTTGGTGACGTCACCGGCCGTGACCTGGCCGAGGTCCTTGCCGTCGTAGTAGGTCCGCACGTCGGAGATGCCGTCCTCGGGGAAGCGGGGCGTCGCGTCGCACGCCGTCCCGTACGTCCGCACCCGGCTCGGCAGGGAGAGCAGCCACGCGCCGGTGTCGCGGGCGTAGGTGGTCTCGGTGCAGCGGTCGTCCGCGGCGATGGAGGTGTCGCCGCGGTCGTTCACCTTGACGGGCTGCCCCGCGTCGTCGTACGCGGTGCGCGTCTCGGTCTCCCGCCACCCGCCCGCGGCCAGCGCCGTGCGGGTGGTCGTCCGCTCCACCAGCACCCGGTGGGCCTTGAGCGGGCCCTGCGTGGCGGTCAAGCGGGTCAGCGGGTCGTGGATGGCGTGCGCCACCACCGGCCCGCCCGCCCCGTTGTAGGTGGTCTGCTCGCGCAGGAAGCCGGCGAGTTGCGGGTCGTCGGCCAGCGTGCCGCCGCGCGAGTCGGTCACCGACGCCGAGCGGGTGCCGCCGCCCGCACGCCGGTCGCCGTTCATGCCGCGGAAGAACTGGTAACGGGTGGCGTTCTCCTTCGCGTCGCCGGGGTTACGCGGGTCGCCCTGGCGTACGCGCACCTTCTCGTAGCCGCGCCAGCCGGTCCACGAGCGGTACTCGGCCTTGACGAACGGGTCGTCGTTGTACGCCCAGGCGGCGCCGCCCTCGTAGTCGTAGCTGGTGTACTCGGTCGCCGCGCCGCCGGTCCGATCGATCCTGGCGACGTTCGCCACCACGTACTTGTGGAACCAGTCGTCGATCGGGCCGCTCAGCTGCGGCGCCCACCGTACGGGGAAGCAGCGCTTACCGTTGTCGTCGGGAACGGGCAGCGCGTTCGCGGCGCACTCGCCGGAGCTGTAGGTGACCACCGTCTGCCCGCCCGACTCGTTGTTGACCGCGTACAGGCGGAACTTCTTCATCGGCGGCAGGCCGTCGGGCGTGGAGTCGACCCGGTTGGGCAGGGCGACGCCGTCGAAGGTGACGGGCGGCAGCGCGGCCTGCCCGCCGGCCAGGCCGGTGCGGGTGACGGAGCTCAGCCACAGGGCCGGGCTGGTGCCGTCGTCGGGCTTGGGGTAGGCGTGCGTGAACGTCCAGCGATCGACGTCACGGTAGGCCGTGCCGTCCCAGACCTGGCTGGTGACGGCGGACAGCCGCTTGGTGGTCCAGAAGGTCGGGGTCCACTGGTCGCGGCAGGTCGCCGCCTCGCAGTTCAGGTCCCAGGGGACGTCCGGCCAGCTCTCCTTGGTACGGGCGGCGCAGTCGGCGCCGGGCAGGCAGCGGTCGGCGGGCGTGAAGACCAGTTGCGCGGGGGCCTTGGTCACGCCGTCGCGGGTGCCGTACTCGATCCTGGCCAGCGTGCCGGCGCGGGTGTAGACCACCTTGTCGGCGCCGAGGTTGGCGCCGTAGGCGTTGTCCTCCTTGGTGTAGAAGTAGGTCATCGTGTTGCCGTGCCGGTCCACGACGCGGTCGAGGTTCCACCGCCACGCCTGCGGGCAGCGCGAGGCGGCGAAGGTGGCCGCCGCGCACGGCTCGCCGGGCTGGTTGCCGTAGACCGGGACCGTCCAGGCCGACTGCGTCTCGGCTCGCGAGCCGAAGAAGTACTGGGTGCCGTCGACGGTCGTGACCTTCCAGTGCTCGCCGTCGTCGTCGCCGTTGGGCGCCCCGGTGAGCCGCTCCACCCGGGTGCCGTCGTCGTCCTTGGGCCGCCAGGCCCGCTGGCCCTCGTCGTAGACCAGCGCCCCTGAGTGGCCGCTGAGGGACATGGTGGCGTTCTGCCCGGCCCAGCACTGGTCGTAGGTGGACGGGCTGCCGCCGCCGGTGTCGTCCGCGCACGTCTTGTAGCGCCGCTCGACGAAGCCCGGCCACAGATTCCAGCCCTCCCCCAGCCAGGACGTCTGGTTGTTGGTGGTGGCCACGCGGCCGTCCACGGCACTGGAGGTGTAGGACACCGACAGGTCCGGCTGGAGGCCGCCCGGCACGTCCGGCGCGGCGAGCGGGTAGCTCCAGGAGAAGTCGCCGGTCTGCAGCGACACGTCCCACGAGCCCGACGGCGCCAGCGAGGTCGCGGCGTAGTCGCCGGAGCCGCCCGACGGCGCGGCGGCCAGGGCCAGCGTGGCGTCCTGCGCCCCGGCCTCGGCCAGGGCGCGCAGCCTGCCGTTCTTCACGTCGTTGCGGCTGCGCAGCGCGGACGGGCGGCACCGCGCGGACCCGGCGTCGGCCGGCGCGCAGTCCGGGATGCGCAGCAGCCGCAGGCGCGAGGCCCAGTCTCCGCCGTACGCCTGGCGGAACGCGGAGTAGTCGACGGTGAGCGCGACCTGGCCCGTCGTGCTCTGCCCGTCGCTGCGCCGTACGCGTAACAGCAGCCCGGGGACGCCGGCCGCCTCGGCCTGCGCCCGGTCGAGCACCTCCACCCGGACGGCGCCCACGCCGCCGGCGGCGCTCTTGCGCGTCGTGCCGGGCACGACCTCGGGGGCGGCCACCGAGACCGGCAGGTCTCCTGCCTGCTGCTCCCCTCCCCCGGCGGCGGGAACGGTGACCTCGGCCGTCCCGGCGGCGGGCCAGGCAACGGGCGGGGTGCCGGTCATGGCGTGCTTGGCGACGTTGTCCTCGCCCACCGGCTTGACCGGCACCGCCACGACGGGGACCGGCGGTTCGCTCTGCGGCGGGGTGGGCTGGACGTCGGCGCGTGCCCCCACGGCGGACGCCGGCTGCGCCGCCGTGATCGTCAGTGAGGCCGGTAGCAGGAGTAAGGCGGCCAGCGCCGCCCCCGCCCGGCGAAGACGCCGGGCCGGTGACTGAGAGTGAATCATGCTCACGCTCCCCAACGGGTGATGACGTATCCCAAGGTCCGTACGGTGGTCTGGCCTTCGCAGCCCGCGTCGTCGGACTCGAAGCGCTCGCCGGTCTCCGTGTCGCGGCAGGCGTGGATCAGCGTGCTCAGCGCGTTCGGCGGCGGCTCCGACCAGACGTTGCCGATCCAGAAGACGGTGGTCGCGCCCTCGCAGGTGCTGCCCAGGTCGAGGTACTCGTCCTCGCCCGCGCGGCAGCGCAGCAGCCCCCTGGCGCCCGGAGAGTCACGCAGCGTCACCAGGCCGAGCGAGGTGCCGACCCGGTAGGTGGCGCCGGGCGACCTGGCCTCGGCGATCCGGCCGCGGGGCCGGTCCTGCTGGGCGTACTGGTTGAGGTGGGCGTAGGGCAGGGTGTAGCCGAGCAGCCGGTCCACGGTGTTGTTCTCGCAGTTGTCCGCCGGGGAGTCGAAGTACTGGCCCGTGATCGGCGACCGGCACCGGTAGACCGCCATGGTGGTGACGCCGTCCGGCGGGTCGGCGTAGACGGAGCCGAGCTCGGCCAGCGGGGTGCCGTGCTCGCACTCCGGGTCGGTGGAGGTGAAGGTGTCGATGCCGGTGCCGGCGCAGGCGTACAGCTTGTGGGTGCCCGGGGCGCCCTCGGGTGCGAGCGTCCCGAGGGAGATCTCCAGGTAGTAGCCGGGCGGCACCGGCCCGGTGCTGGTCAGGCGCTCGAAGTCGTGGTCGGCGTACCTGCTGAGCTGGCCGGGGTAGGCGGAGTCGCGGCGTACGACCGGGTTGTAGTACTCCTCGCGGATCTGGTCGTCGGTGCGGACGCCGTTGTGGACGCGTACGTTGTCGATGAGCCCGATCCACCGCTCGGCGGGCGCGCCGGCGATCTTGGACCGGCCGATCTGCAGGCCGCCCGACGACGGCCAGCCGCCGGTGAACGGCACGTCGCCGTCGATCTCACCGTTGACGTACAGCCGCAGCCGGCCTGCCGCGGCGTCGCGCACCGCCGTGAGGTGCGTCCACTCGCCCGCGACGGCGGGCCCCGCGGACTCCGCCCGGCTGAACCCCGTGCCGTCGGCGTCCGCGTTCGGCACGCTGATGCTCCACTTGCCGCTTTCGATGCGGTATTTGAGGCCGAAGCCGCTCCCGCGCACGCCGTCCTGGGTGAGGATCGCGCGGGTGCCGTCTCCCGTCCGGTCGAGCCTGACCCACGCCGAGACCGTGTAGCTGGCCTCGGTACGCAGGACGGCGGCCGCGGTGGACAGGTAACCGGTGCCGTCGAGCCGCACCGCGCTCCCGAGCTTGCCGTCCGCCCAGGTGACGCCGCCGGTGGCGGTCATCGAGCGGTGGTTGCCCGACAGGTCCGCGCCGGAGCCCTCCAGCGGCCACAGCCCCTCGTCGGTTGCCGGTGCGGTGGCGAGGTCGTGGATCTCCGCCTCGCCGAGCACCCGGTCGTACAGCCGGACCTCGTCCACGCCGCCCGGCCAGAAGTCGACCGGCTGCCCGTCGTGCTTGGCCCTTCCGATCTGCACCGCCCCGTCCGCGTGCCACGGCGTGGCGTGCGTGGCCGTGGCGGCCCGCGCGCCGTTGACGTACAGGCGCATCTCCTTGCTCGCCAGGTCGAACACGCCGGTCAGGTGTGTCCAGACGCCGGCGGCGGCCGGGCCCGACGCCACCGCCCGGTCGGCGGGCGGCTGCAGCTCGTCGCGCCGCAACATCGAGAAGGCCCAGTTGCCGCTCATCGTGTACTGCAGGTAGAAGCCGCTGCCCGTCTTGGCGTCCTGGCTGACCGCCGTGCGGTAGCGGCCGTCCGCGTTCTCCAGGCGCACCCACGCCGAGACGGAGAAGCTCTGGTCGGTGCGTACGGCGGAGCCGCCCGAGGCCGACACGTGGCCGGTCGAGCCGTCCATGCGCAGCGCGTCGCCGTGCCGGCCGACGCCCCACGCCGCGCCCTTCGGCGCCGAGCCGGTGTTGGTGACCGTGCCGTCCCTGCCGCCGCCCGACACGTCGGGCACCCGGACGTCTGAGGTCCTGCCGTCCATCCGCCAGTGGCCGACCGGCGGGGTGCCCCGGCCCACGGCGAAGTGGTACTGCTTGCGGAACTCGACCGCGCCGACGTTCCCCGCCCGGTCGATGCTCTGCACGTACAGGTCGTGCGGGCCGGCGTCGGGCGGCGTCAGCAGGACGGAGGCGCTGCCGCCCGGCCGGTCGGCGTTCGCGAAGGCGGGCGGGGCGTTGTCCAGGCGGTACATGAAGCGGGTGACGTCAGGGACGCCGTTCGCCGACAGGGTGAAGGCCGCCGTCCGTCCGGCCGCTCCGCCGATGTCGTCCTCCGGGTAGGTGGCCGAGCCGACATGCGGCGCCCGGTCGGGCGCGTCCTGGTCCACCGTCACGTCGCACCACTGGCTGAACGGCCCCCAGTCCAGGCCGTCCGAGATCCGGGCCCGGTAGGCGATCTTGCTGCCGTTCGTGAAGGCTCCGGTGGGGAGGGTGATGCTGAACTGGCTGCCGGACGGCTTCTGCAGCGTGGTCGTGTCGCCCTTCTTCCCGCCGAAGCGGACGTACCACTCGAACTGCACCGAAACGGCCAGGCCGTCGGGGTCCGCCGCCGTGGCGCGCAGCGTCGGCGTGGGCGTGAAGACGTACGGCTCGTTCGGCTCGACGGCGCAGGCGCGGTTCTCCGCCGACAGGCCGGCGGGCGCGCCGGGGACCCGGTTGTAGCCGACGACCAGCGTGGCGCTGGAGGCGAACCGCTTCCAGGCCCACCCGTCGTTCTCGTCGCCGGCCACCAGCGCCACCGTGGTCGTGGGGCTGGAGGCCCAGACGGCGTTGCGTACCGCGATGACGGCGTCGAAGCCCAGGTTGCGGGCGGGGCAGGCGGCGCTGTAGCCGTAGGCGACGTTGTGGCTCCCGAGCACGATGCCGCGCCAGGGCTGGTTGTTCCAGGTCAGGCCGCTGTCCACCCGCCCGGCCTCCTGGGCGTGCACCCACCTGGGCTCACAGGAGTAGGAGTGCACCTCGGGGATGTTGAACTCCGCACTGCGGATGACCGCGCCGAACAGCGGCGAGACGTCGAACTGGAAGTAGGCGCGGGCCGCGTCGATGTCGCCACAACGGGAGTCGATGCACCGGCCGATCTTGGCGAAGCCGTCGCCGTCGCCGCCCCAGGCGCGGGTGTTGCCCATCCCCCGGTAGACGTTGCCCCAGCCGGCCGGGCCGCTGCCCCAGTCGGGGTCGATGAACAGCGGGAACTGAGCCTTCGGGTCGGTGAGCAGTTCCTGGTCGGGGGTCAGCGTGAGGTGGTCCGCGCCGGCCTTCACCTCCACCGGGGCCCGCCTGCCGCCGGACTCCGCCATGGCGCGGGCGGTACCGCCGCCGGAGGCGTCCCACATCGTCGCGGGTGCGGCCTGGAAGGCGACGCCGCCGTCCTTGCCGGTCGCCACCAGCGCGCCGGTGCCGGTCTCGCGTACTTTGACGCCGGCCGTCTTCATCCCGAACCTGATCTCGGCGAGCCGGGGGTCGCGCGCGGCCTCGGCCGTCCTGACCACCAGCACGTGCGTGAAGCCGCGCGGGGTGGCCCGCACGGTGAGGTCCACCTCAGGCAGCACCTCACGGTAGGTGGCGGTGTCGCCGTCCAGCACCGGCTCGGGCAGCTTGCCGGGCCAGGTCAGCTCGACCCTGGCAGCGCTGTCACCGAACCGGACCAGCGGGCCGTCGCCGCCTCCGCTCAGCCGCAGCGGCGTGGCCGCGACCTCCGGGGCCACGTCGCCGTCCTCGGTGACGCGCAGGTCGAGGTCGAGCGGCGCCCATGCGCCGTTCTTGCGGCCTCTGACGGGCTCCGCGGTCAGCTCCGCGGTGAAGGTCCCGTCCGGGTTCGCGTACACCTTGCGGGCCGGGCCGGTCTCCTCCGGCACCTCGACGCGCTTGCCCGAGGCGCGCGCCCGCTCCGCCGGCGACGGGTCACGCGCGATGCTGTCGTGCGCCCTGCCGCCGGTCGCGCCGGCCAGGTCCCCGGCCGCTGCCAGCGGGCCCGCCAGCAGCGCCGGGACCAGTAATAAAGCCAGGACGCCGTGCCATGAAGCCATGTAACCCCCAGGTCATGACCGTTCCGCCGCATGCGGACGGAACGACGAATGGATCGTGGACAGCCGTCCGCTCGTGCACGCCCGCTCAAGGCTCGGCGCGGGCACCGCTCAGCCCCTCAGAACGGTGGTCGTGCGGCGGATCAGCCCGATCATGACAAGCCCTAGAATTGTCCGAAATGCCTGCTGGTCAGGGCCGGACAATTCAATAGCGCAGGTCAGGCGATCGACGCGGGTCATCCACCGCGAGCGCCATGGTGATCGGCTCTGAACGCGGACAGGTCAGTCGAGAAGACAGGGTCGTGGAGCATGAACGCCGAACGACGGGCCGGCCGGCCCGAGAAGACGATCGATCCCAGCGCCGGGCCGATGGAGCGCTTCGCCTGGGAATTACGGCGATTACGGGAAGAGGCTGGTTCGCCCAGCTATCGGAGTCTGGCCAAGCAGGCCCACTACTCCGCCAGCACGCTCGCCGAGGCGGCACAGGGCCGGCGACTGCCCGGCCTGGAGCTGGCCCTGGCCTACGTCGAGGCGTGCGGCGGCGACCGCGCCGAGTGGACGGCGCGCTGGCAGGCCACCGCCGAGCTGGTGGCCGCCGCCGCGGTGCCGCCGGCGGGCGAGGAGTGCCCGTACCCGGGGCTCGCGGCCTTCCAGGAGCGGGACGCGGGCTGGTTCTTCGGGCGCGGCGAACTCGTGGCCCGGCTCACCCGGCAGGTCACGGGTGAGGCCGGATCCGGGCTGACCGCGGTGTTCGGGGCGTCGGGGAGCGGGAAGTCGTCCCTGATCAGGGCTGGTCTGCTGCCCGCGCTGCCGCCTGACTGGCGTGCTGTCGTGCTCACGCCCGGTGAGCATCCCCTGGCCGAGCTGGCCAGCGCCGTCGCGCCGCTGACCGGCACGGACGCGGCGACGCTCGCCAAGCGGCTCGCCGAAGCTCCCCAGGAGCTCGAACCACTCTGGCCCGGTGACGGTTTCGGGGGCGGCTCTGGGAACGGATCAGGGGACGACCCTGGGAATGGCCCTTCTGACGGCCCTTCTGACGGCCCTTCTGACGGCTCTGCGGACGGTCCTTCTGGCGGTCTCGCTGATGGTTTTGCCGGGGATGCACGTCTGTTGCTGGTCATCGACCAGTTCGAGGAGGCGTTCACGCTCTGCGCGGACGTCGCCGAGCGCGGGGCGTTCATCCGCGCCGTCGTCCGCGCGGCCCGCACAGGCCCCCGAGTGGTCATCGCCGTCCGGGCCGACTTCTACGCGCACTGCTCCAGCGACCCCGAGCTCGTCGCCGCGCTGCGTGAGGGGACGCAGGTGCCGATCGGCGCGCCCGGCGAGGCCGAGCTGCGCGACATCATCACGGGCCCCGCCGCCAAGGCCGGCCTCACCGTGGACGCAGACCTGGTCACCACGCTGATCGCGGACGCCGCCGGCCGGCCGGGCGCGCTGCCCCTGCTGTCCCACGCGCTGCGCGAGACCTGGCGCCGCCGCCAGGGACCGGCCCTGCGTCTGGCCGACTACCAGGCCGGCGGTGGGGTGCACGGCAGCATCACGCAGGCCGCGGAGGCGATCTATCTGGGCGGCGACGCCGTCCGCCGGCGGATGATGCGCATGATCTTCCTCCGCCTGACCGCGCTCGGCGAGGGCACCGAGGACACCAGGCGCCGCATCGCCCGTACCGAGCTGAGCGGCGTCGGACCGCCGTCCGATCTGGACGTCCTGCTGGAGGAGCTGGCCCGCGCCCGCCTGATCGTCCTGGACCGGGACACGGTGGAGGTGGCGCACGAGGCGGTGATCTCCGCCTGGCCCCGATTACGGGACTGGCTGCTGGACGGCCGCGCCGACCTGCGCCTGCATCGCGACCTGACCAGGGCCGCGGCCACCTGGCAGGAGCTCGGGCGCGACCGCGGCGCGCTGATGCGCGGCGGCCGGCTCGCCGCCGTGCGCAGCTGGGCCGACCGGCGGCCGGAGGACCTCAACGAGCTGGAGACCGACTACCTCACCGCCAGCACCGCGGCCGACCGCAGGCGCGGGCGGCTGGCCCGGCTGCTCGTCACGACCATGGCCGTGCTCCTCGCGGTCGCCGTCGCCGCCGCGACGACCGCCCTGCGCGCCCAGGACTCGGTCAGGGATCAGCGGGACGTCGCCCTGTCGGAGAAGGTCGCGGGCGAGGCCGCCGCCCTGCGGAAGGTGGATCCGGCGCTGGCCGCGCAGCTCAGCCTGGCCGCCTACCGCCTGGCGCCGACCGTGGCCGCCCGGAGCAGCCTGATGAGCGGATTCTCCGCCCCCTTCGCCACGAGGACGGCGATGAACGTCAACGCCTTCGCCTTCACCGGGCGCACGATGGCGACCGGCGGCGACGACCGGGTCATCAGGCTGTGGGACGTGAGCGCCCCGCACCGGCCCGTCCTGCTCACCGCTCTGGCCGGCCAGCCCGAGGACGTCGAGTCGATCGCGTTCACCGCCGGAGGCCGGATCATGGTGACCGGGACCTACGACGGCGGGGTGCGGCTGTGGAACCTGGCCGACCCGCGCCGTCCCGCCCTGTTCGCCGCGTTCAAGGCCCACGACGAGGCGGTCTTCCGCGCGATGCCGACCAGGGACGCGCGCACGATCCACACGGTGAGCGCCGACGGGACCGTACGCGTCTGGGACGTGTCGCAGCCCGCCAGGCCGGTCCGGCTGGCCGAGCTCACCGGTCACAAGGCGGGCATCTTCACCGCCGCGCTCAGCTCCGACGACCGTACCCTCGTCACCGGCGACTCCGACGGCAGGACCAGGGTCTGGGACGTCGCGGACCCGCGTCACCCCGCCCCGCTGGCCTGGCTGCCCACGCGGGAGGGCCAGGTCACCGGCGTGGCGCTGGCCCCGGACGGGCGCACGCTCGCCGTGTCCGGCTACGACCACATGACCGCGCTGTGGGACCTCACCGACCGCGACGACCCGAAGGCCCTGACCGAGCTCGCCGGGCACGCCGCGCCCGTCCAGGCGGTGGCGTTCAGCCCGGACGGGCGGACGGTGGCCAGCGGCGGCTGGGACTACACGGTGCGCCTGTGGGACGTCTCCGACCTGCGGCGCCCCCAGCCGTACAGCACGCTCTCGGGGCACACGAACACCATCTGGGGGCTCGCCTTCAGCCCGGACGGGAGCTACCTCACCTCGTCGGCCGCGGATGACATCGTGCTGGTGACGGACGTGCCAGGGCCCGTCCTGTCGGGGCACGGAGGCGCGCTGTCGACCGCCGACCTCAGCCCTGACGGGCGCACGGCCGTGGTCGGCAGCGAGGACTTCTCCGCCCGGCTGTGGAACGTGAGCGACCCCGGCCGTCCCGCGCCGCTGGCCCCGCTGCCCGGCCACACCGGCCAGGTCAAGGCGGTCGCGTTCAGCCACTCGGGCCGGCTGGTCGCCACCGGAGGCATCGACACCCGGGTGGACCTGTGGGACGTCGCGGACCCTTCTCATCCCGTCCTCCTCGACCGTTTCGAGACCGGCGGCGACGTACGGGGGCTGGCGTTCCTGCGGGGGGACGCGCTGCTGGCGACCGGCGGCGGCAGCACGCTCGGGGTCGAGCTGTGGCACGTGTCGGACCCGCGGCACGTGCGGCCGGCCGGCACCCTGAAGGAGAACATGGGGGCGCTGGCCATCTCCGCCAGTTCGAGCGGGCCGCTGCTCGCGGTGGTCCAGGACCGTGACGTGCACCTGTGGAGCCTGGCCGATCCGAAGGCTCCGGCGCGGGTGGCGGCCTTCGCGGCGCAGCCGTACACGGTGCAGCGGGCGGTCTTCAGCCAGGACGGGCGGTGGCTGGCGACGGCCGGGCTCGACGGCACCGCCCGGTTGTGGGACGTCGCCACGCCCGCGCGCCCCCGCCACCTAGGCACAATGTCTGGACATGTCGGAGGTGTCCAGTCGGTCGCGCTCAGCCCCGACCGGCGCGCGCTCGCGACGGCCGGCATGGACGGGACGGTCCGGCTGTGGGACGTGCCCGGCACGGGGCGGCCTTCGCTGCGAGCGGTGCTGTCCGGGCACGGGGACCGGGTGCACGCGGTCACGTTCGGGCCCGGCGGGCGCACCCTGCTCACGGCCGGCGAGGATCGTACGGCGCGGTTGTGGCCGACGGATCCTGAGCGGGTGGCGGCGCAGGTGTGCGCGCTCGCCCATCCTCGGGTCACCACTGCCGAGTGGGCGCGGTTCCTTCCTGGGATCGACTATCGGCTGCCGTGCGGGGCGGCCGCTTCCTGACGCCCGGATCTTGCTGAGCTCAGGGCCCTCCTGAGCTCAGGTCCCTTCCCGGTAATCCTGCAACCGGTTGCTAGCCGTTTTGGGCCGCTTCCTGGGCGGATGTCCGGCATACGCCTAGATCACTGCAACTGGTTGGCTTATGCTCTGGGTGTTCCGAGCCGGTAGGGAGCCACCCGTGTCCGACCCCGCCACGCCAGACCCGCCTCCATTCCGGGCACCCGGGATCAACCGCCGCGACGCCATGCGCACCATGGCCGCCTCCGCCCTCGCCACCCCGATCCTCCTCACGGAAGCCACACCAGCCGCCACCCCCGGCCCCTGGGCCCGCGCCAACCGGATAGCCGCCCGCGTACGAGGCCCGAAGTTCCCCCGGCGCCGCTTCGACATCAGGAACTACGGCGCCGTCGGGGACGGGGTGACGGACTGCACGGCGGCCATCCGTACCGCGATCAGAGCCTGCAACCAGGCCGGCGGCGGCCACGTGGACGTGCCGGAGGGACGCTTCCTCACCGGCGCCGTCCACCTGCTGAGCAACGTGGACCTGCACGTCACCGCCGGGGCCACGCTGCTGTTCAGCACCGACCCGAAGGCGTACCTGCCGCTGGTCCTGACCAGGTTCGAGGGCGTCGAGCTGCTCAACTACTCCCCGCTGATCTACGCCTACGGCCGCACCAACGTCGCGGTGACCGGGTCGGGCGTGCTCGACGGGCAGGCCGGCGACGACCACTGGTGGCCGTGGAAGGGTTCAGGCGACTACGGCTGGGAGCCGGGCGAGCCACGCCAGGCGGAGGCGAGGGCGGCACTGTTCGCCCAGGCCGAGCAGGGGGTGCCGGTCGCGCGGCGGACGTACGGGGAGGGCGGCTACCTGCGCCCGTCGTTCATCCAGCCCTACCGCTGCCGGAACGTGCTCATCGACGGCGTCACGATCGTCAACTCGCCGATGTGGGAGATCCATCCCACCCTGTCGGAGAACATCCTGGTACGGAACGTCACGGTCTCCAGCCACGGCCCCAACAACGACGGCTGCAACCCCGAGTCCAGCCGGATGGTCGTCGTCCGCGGCTGCACGTTCGACACCGGCGACGACTGCATCGCGATCAAGTCGGGCCGCAACGCCGACGGCCGCCGGGTGAACGTGCCCAGCGAGCACATCCTGGTCGAGAACTGCACCTTCCGCGACGGGCACGGCGGAATGACGATCGGCAGCGAGATGTCCGGCGGCGTACGCGAGGTGTTCATCAGGGACTGCGCGATGTCCAGCCCCAATCTCGACATCGCGCTGCGCTTCAAGACGAACTCAGTGCGCGGCGGCTTCGTCGAGGGCTTCCACGCCAGGGACCTCGAGATCGGCGAGGTCGGCGGCTCGGTCATCGACATCAACTTCTACTACGAGGAGGGGCCGGGGCACGGGTTCAACCCGGTGGTGGGCGGTATCGACGTGCGGAACGTGACCGTACGGACCGCCAGACGCGCGCTCAACCTGCGCGGGTACGCCGACGCGCCGATCCGCGGCATCACCCTGACCGACGTCGACTTCGGCACCGTCGCCACCGCGAACGTCATCGAGCACGTCGAGAACCTCGTACTCAGAAACGTCACCGCCAACGGCGCCCCCGTCACGGTCTGACACACCCGCCGCCGTCACGACCCGACGCGCGCCCCTCGTCACGCCCTGACATCCGCCCCCGTCACCGCCTGCTCCCCTCCGCCATCCGTACAATCCGGAAGTCCCTGGCCGCACGACGAAAGAGACCTCCGGCATGGCCGTCATCCACCACACCACCCTCACACCGACCAAGCTGGAACTGCTCACCGCCTGGCTCCCCACCCGGCCGTGGTACCGCGGCGGCCAGGCCGGACCCGACCTGGCCAAGGCGGGCGGCTTCCGGCTGGACGACCCCGAGGGCGCGGTCGGCATCGAGTTCATGGTGGTCAACGACAACTCGGACGAGCGGGCGACGGCGTACCTGGTGCCGCTCACGTACCGAGGGGCTCCACTCGACGACGCCGGCCACGCACTCATCGGCACCGCCGAGCACGGGGTGCTGGGCCGGCGCTGGATCTACGACGGGTGCCACGACCCCGTACTGATCGCCGAACTGACGGCTCTGATCGAAGGCCACGTCCAGCCCCAGCACCAGAACACCACCGACACCCCCGACCCGCACGTAACCCGCTCCTACACCGCCACCTCGGCAGAAGCTCCAGCAATCGGCACCACGGACGACGCGGAGGGCACCGTCCTACCCGGCCCGCCCGGCACAACCCTCCGCCTGCACCGCGTCCTCCACGAGGCCGCACCTCTCCCACCGGAGGCAACCGGCCACGTCACCGGCGTCTGGTCGAAGCCGGACGGCACCCAGTCCCACGGCCCGTTCCTCACCGTGCACCCACACAACTGAGCCACCACGGCACCGCCGGCGGGCGGCTCGGCGATCGGCCCCGTGCTCCACACCGTGGATCAGATCTAGCGCTGCTTGAGCCGGGCCGCCTCCTTACGCGCCTCGGCCTGAATGGTCCGCTCGCGCTCCAGCCACTCCGGATTCTCCGCCTTCAACTGCTCAATCTCCGCAGTGGTGAGCGGTTCGGTGATCCCGCCCCTGGCCAGTCCGGAGATGGAGACACCCAGCTTCGCGGCGACGACCTGCTTGGGATGCGGACCGTTACGGCGCAGGTCGGCGAGCCAGGCGGGAGGCGCCGACTGCAACGCGTTCAGCTCGTCCCTGGAGACAAGACCCGCCTGGAACTCGGCGGGAGTGGCGGCGAGCAGCACCCCCAGCTTCTTGGCCGCGGTCTCGGGCTTCATCGTCTGAACGGTCTTAGACTTGGACGAGGTCATGGCGTCGAGGGTAGCCAGTCAGAACAGGTTTCATGACATCGATACCCTGAGCCCATGACTGATGGGGAAACCGGCACCGAGTTCCGGCTGGCCTACGCACCCGGGGTGACCCCCGCGAAATGGGTCAACACCTGGACCGAACGCATACCCGACATCCCCATCACCCTCACCTCGGCCCCAGCCGCCGACCTGGTGCCTCTCCTACGCGATGGCTCCGCCGACGCCGCCTTCGTCCGGCTCCCGATCGACCGCGACGGCCTGAGCGTCATCCCCCTCTACATGGAGACCACGGTCGTCGTCATCCCCAAGGACCACGCGATAGCCGCCGTAGACGAGCTCATCCTCGCCGACCTGGCCGACGAGGACCTGTTCCACCCCCTGGACGACACCCTCGACTGGCCGTCCGTCCCCGGCCAACCGGCCTTCACCCGCCCACCCACCACGGCCAACGCCATCGAACTGGTGGCCTCCGGCACCGGCCTCCTCCTGGTCCCGCAATCCCTGGCCCGCCTCCACCACCGCCGCGACCTCACATACCGCCCGGTCCAGGACGCCCCCCAATCCCAGATAGCCCTGGCCTGGCCTGCGGAAGCCACCACCGACCAGGTAGAGGACTTCATCGGCATAGTCCGCGGCCGCACCCCGAACAGCTCCCGAGGCCGCACCCAACCCACCCCCACCAAGAAAACCCCCAAACCCCAACAATCCACCCGCAAGCCCACCCCCCGCCGCACCCCACCCCCACGCCACAACCGCAAGGGCCGCCAGGGCCGCTAATCCGCTCGCATCCGGCTCCCGACACGTACGGCAGGTGGAAGGGGCGGAACCGGCCTCCCCTCAGTAGCAGCGCCAGTCCCAGTCCCAGTTGTGGGAGTCGTACGCCTCGACGATGACCCGGCGCCCACCAGCAGAGTTCACCTCTCCGAAATACACCGAGATCATCGCCTTCTGCTCGACCCCAGCAATCGTGGCACCGTCATAGTGACGGCGTACCTCCTCCGGCGAGAGCGAGGTCTCCAGCGTGATACGAACCCGATAGTCGCAATAGGAGCCACTGCCTCCCACAAAATTCTTCCCAAAGGTCACATCGCGATCCTGAAGAAACGCTTCCTGGCTACCCGGCGGAAGCGGGTAGGCGGCCACACGCTCATAAAAAGCCTCCAGTCGGGCGTCATCACGCCACACCGGATTCATGACCAGCACAAACAACCCGGCCAGCGGAATGACCACACACGCGGCCACAACCACCCACACGACCCGCACCACGCCTCCCGCGACGTCCGTACGCTCACATCGGGTGCCCGTCTATCGGATCACCGCCACGACCGACACCTCGTACCGATGAACACCCTGATCGGCCGCAAGTCCCACGGCTTCGCCAACTCCCTCGATCCCACCTCCCTGCGACCGCACATGACGGCTCGGGCGGCGGCAGAACGCCCGCACGAGGAGCGGCAGAACGCTCACAGAGAAACCGGCAGAACGCTCACGAGACTAGCGGCAGAACGCTCATGCACGTCCTCCACCTGCGATAATCTAAGGGATCATGACGCACACCGACCTGTACCCGCGACGGAGCCAAGCCATGGCCATCGAAGCGCTGTCAGACACTCGCGTGGTGGTCGTGAACGGTGCTCGGCAGGTCGGCAAGAGCACGTTGGCGGGTCTGATCGCCGACCAGACGAGTGGCGCTCGTCAGCTCTATCTGGACGATCCGGCGACCTTGTCGGCAGCCGGGGATGATCCGGTCGCCTTCGTCCGGCACGACGGACTCCTGCTGATCGACGAGATCCAGCGCGCTCCTCAACTTCTCCTGCCGATCAAGCATGAGGTCGACCGGGACCCACGTGCGGGCCGTTATCTCCTCACCGGTTCCGCGCGCCTGTTGGGACTACGCGATCTCCCCGATGCCTTGCCCGGCCGAACGGAGACCATCGAGATATGGCCACTGTCGCAAGGGGAGATTGACGATGCCCCCGACGGCTTCGTGGATCATGTCTTCACGCACGATCTCGACGCCGCTATGCGCCCCTGTGCCCTTCGTAAGCATGACTACGTCGACAGAGCGCTGCGGGGCGGCTATCCGGAAGCCGTTCGACGGGACCCGGGGCGTCGACGCAACAGGTTCTTCGATTCGTACATCACTGACCTGGTGACCCGGGACGTGCGTCAGATCTCCGATATCGAGCGCCCAGCCGAAATGCGCAGGCTGCTGAGCGTCATCGCCGCCCGCATGGGCGGATTGGCAGTGGTCCAATCAATCGCCGGCGACGTCGGACTTCATCGGGCGACCCTCACACGCTACCTTGACCTCCTTGAATTGGTATTCGTCATCAAGCGAATACCTGCGTGGTCCTCCAATCTCACCCGCCGCGCCATCTCCACTCCCAAATTGATCGTCACGGACAGCGGTCTGGGCGGCCGCCTGATCGGCATGTCATCCGAACGCGCCAGGGATGTCACAGCTCCCGTCGGCCCTTTGCTCGAGAATTTCGCAACCGGCGAGATAGCACGCCAGCTCACCTGGGCCGGCGAGCCCGTCCAACTGTTCCACTACCGAGACCGCGACCAGGTCGAGGTGGACATCGTCCTGGAACACGCGTCCGGCGAAGTGGTCGGAGTGGAGATCAAGGCCGCGGAAACCGTGCGGAGCGACGACTTCCGCGGCCTGCGCCACCTGGCGAACCGGCTCGGAGCAAGATTTCGCGCCGGCATCGTGCTTTACACCGGAGAACAGGCACTGCCCTTCGGCGAAAAACTGCGCGCCCTTCCCATGGCGGCGTTGTGGACGCTCGGGGCCACCACCGGAGACACGTAGAGATCGGACGCGCCCACCCCTCCGATCATCTTGCGATCCGCTACCGCTTCTCAGCCCGGTAGCGTTTGAGGAGCGTCGTGATTCTGTCGTGGTCACGTGCGCCGTTCAGCTCCTCGAGCAGGCTGTCCGGACATAACTCGTAGAGATCGCCCCACCAGCGGCGCGCCTTGTTGTCCCAGATCCGATATCCACCGGAAACACCCCTGGCGACGTAGCGTCTTCTGCCCATAGTCCGGCACCGTGCCAGCTACCAGTGCAAAGAGCAAGAACGAAGATCAGCCGCGCTGCTCAGTGGGCCGGAGCAAGAAACGACGCCTTGAACCTGTGACCGCCCCTGACCACGTTCGATCGGCCGACCACACCGTGTCGCCCATAGGACTGCGGCAATGCGACGACGTGCCAACCCCTGACCGGCGTGTTGGCTCCGCGCACCAGTACGAGCGTGCGACGCTCCCGCCCGGCGCCCAACCCAATACCGAAACCGCCCTTTCGAACCACACGGCCAAACAGCGGGCGCACGCGGGCAGTAGCTTAGGCTCCTCCCACGGGCATAATCGGCATACTGTCCGCACGGTGATCCCGCCTCCCACGTCGGCTCAAGGCACGCCGACCGACGGCGCGGCCCACCGGACGCCAAGCGGCACGCTCATGGCGCGACGACGCTGGTTCAGGAGATACGCATGAACGAAGAGGACAGGACGGTGTTCACGCTTCTCCGCGGACGTCGACCCATCGCCGAGTTGGTGGTCGTCGATGACTACTTCCCCCGTACCTACTGCGAAATCCGCGCCCTTCCCGGCTTCGAAGAGGTCCGCCCCATCTTGGAGAAGGCTTGGGAGATGGTCGGGAGCCAAGCGATAATCCGACCACTCCTCCACATATCGCGCGCGCGATTACTGCGATTACGCTTGCAGCCCAGCTATGGCGGCCCCCGATCAAGCGAGTCATGTTGATCCTCGACGGCGATCGAGCCACACTGCGGTACAGCTACGGACGCTTGGGCGCTTGGCGTCTTCGGCGCTGGCGAAAGCACGTAGACCGCGAGTGAACAAGCGACAGCAACCGCGTTCGTTTTTGATCATCGCACGCATAGTGCACGGGCTGACAGGTCAGTTCTGTGGACAACATTCCGGTGGGCACGCGAGGCCACCGCCATACGAGCCACGAGATCGCTCGTCGTCACTCAATACGCAGTACGGGCACTGCCCCAGCGCAGGAGCCCAGACATACTGGTGCTCTGGACGATTGGGGCACTGCTGCACGACGCGATGCGTGACTCCAACAGGCTCAGGCGCCAACGGATCCATACAAAAAGATTAATAAAACGGCGGTTCGATTAACAGCCACCTTGACCAGGCACGCCGAATGTCGGACGCTTCCCCACCTTGGTCAATGCCTGACCGACCAGCACTACACCGGGATGCGTCCGTGGCGCTGAGGTCGGCGAGGTCCCCTTGACGAAACGGCGTGGCGCGTCAGACCCTCACCAGAAACCTGAAGGCGAACCGGGTCGGAGACCCTTGTCATGCCGCCCACTCTCGTGGGCATCATGGCGCCATGCCGGAGTTCATCAATCCGAGCGGCACATTGCTGACGTCGTTCCTGGCCGCGGTAGCCGAGTTTCGTGCCGACCATGATTATCCGGTCCTCTGGTTCGTCGACGACGTCGACCCGAAGGCTCTGGTGGACCCGGCGGCCTTCGAGGCGTACACCGCGCGCGTCGTCGCCGAGCGGACGTCATCGGGCACCCGCCCCGGATTCGTGCCGATGACCACCCTGTGGTGGATCGACGGCGAACGATTCCTGGGAAGACTGGCCATCCGTCACCGGCTCACTCCGGCGCTGGAACAGTCCGGCGGCCACATCGGCTATGACGTCCGCCCCAGCGCACGCCGCCAGGGCCACGCGACGGCCATGCTCGCCGCGGCGCTGCCGATCGCCCGGTCCCTGGGCATCTCCGAGGCTTTGGTCATGTGTGACAGGACCAACATCGCCTCGCAACGAGTCATCGAAGCCAACGGCGGCCAATTGCTGAACGTCACCGAGCAGAAGCGTCGCTACTGGGTTCCGACCACGAGGTTCGATCCTCACCATCCCAACTAAGGGCGCGGGGTTCGGCTGTGAGTTGTTCGCGCTTCCCGACCCACGAATGTACCCGTCCAGATACTCACCGTCATGGCGTGTGGGCGCAGAATAGGGCTCGCGCGCAACGCATCGGGGGCCAAGGACTGCGCCGCGCATGATGAGGGGGTACGCAGATGAGCGATGCCGAAGTCGCACGAGAAGTGCTGGGCACCTATAAAGCGTTACAGGTCGCCAATCCCATCGGCAAGCCGCCGGACCCGGAGAAAGTAGAAGCCGCGAGAAAGCTCGAGACGAAGATCGCGTTCCGCCAGCCCTCGGACGATCACACCCTGGTCCCGGCCGTGGCGATGAAATGGAAGGAAAGCCCTGAGTACTGGGTCACCGGCGGTGAGATCGTCGCACAGAACCTGAACCGGCCGCTGACGTGCATCCTGTTCGCCCACCTGTGCGTCTACGCGCTCAAAAAGGGCGCGCCGACGTTCACCGTTCCCATCGAGGTCGTCGAACTGAAGAAGGGCGGGTTCGACAACCACTACATTCTCGTCGCCGGCCGGACGACCGGCGCCCTCGGCGACAAGCTCTCCGAATGGAACCAGGACGCCTTCATCATCGACCTTTGGGGCCATAACCAGAATCGCGGCAAGCTGGTGGCCCAGCCTCCCGCCATCATCGTGAGCGACATGGAGGACGCTTCACGTAAGACTGTCGCCACCATTCCAGCCTGGGGCGTCTAGACCCGGGGATCGTCCAGCAGGCGGAATCCGTCAGCGTCGTCCTCCTCCAACCGCTCAACGCTGAAGCGCCGGCCACGCAGTTCGCTGGCGGGCAGGCCGGCCTGCTGGGCGATCCGAGCCGCGGGCACATTCAGCGGCGCCGTGGCCGGGTGCAACGGTGTGACGAGCTCGGCGACGTCACCGACGGTGATGATGATGACGGCTAATACCGCAATGGTGCCGGTCGTAGTAGATCTCGAACTCGACGATGATTGATAAGGAGGGTGGGATCACGGGATTCTGATGCTCCGAGACGTATCCGGGAGCGGTTCCATACCCACCCTCCCTGAGTTGCGGGCACGAAGGCTCTCAGACCAACTCCAACAACCCAGAGTTTAGATCTTGTGGTTTCGGCGCCACAAGGGATGCACCCTGGCCTGCCTGTATGCCGCCGTCCCACCCACAGGCCGGCGCCGGCCGCGGGGCTGCCCCGGCCGCCATCCGGAAGCGATCAGCCCTACGCTGCGCGACCGAACCCGAGACGTACGCGCTGATCTACCGGCACAGCACGCCGGAGGCAGATGGCAAGATCGCTGACGCCGTGGAAAGCGAGATCGCAAAGCCCCGACGCTCAAGCCGAAGAGGTCGCCCAAGATCGCCCGCGTCGGCTGATGGCACGTTGACGGCACGAAGCCCCGTTTCCATGATCGGAGACGGGGCTGATGTCGCAGGTGGGCGGTACTGGGTTCGAACCAGTGACCCCTCGCTTGTAAGGCGAGTGCTCTACCGCTGAGCTAACCGCCCCTGATCGGCACTACACCTTACGACACCAACGGCCCCGGTCGCACATCCACCGCCCACCCGGGCCCCAGTTCAGGCCGTCCCGCCGCGCGCCAGCCCAGCAGGGACGCTCCCAGCATGCCGGCGTCCACCCCGAGGGCGGCGGGGATCAGCGGGGGTGCGTCGCGGAAGGCGAGGCGTTTGATGAGGCGGGTGCGTACCGGGTCGAAGAGGGCCGGTCCGGCTTCGGCGAGGCCGCCGCCCAGGACGATGACGGACGGGTCCAGCAGCAGCGTGTACGTGGCCAGCGCCAGCGACAGGGCCTCCACGGCCTCGTCCCAGACCTCTATGGCGATCGGGTCGTCCGAGGAGACCACCTCTTCGGCCTTCACGCCCTCCAGCCCGGCTCGCTGGCTGTAGCGGCGGCCGACCGAGGCCGCGGACGCGTACGTCTCCAGGCAGCCGAACTGGCCGCACGCGCACTCTTCACCGTCCGGGAAGACCGGCGTGTGGCCGATTTCGCCGGCCCAGCCCGAGGAGCCGCCGTACGGTTCGCCGTTGATGATCGTGGCGCCGGCGATGCCCGTGCCGATGGGCAGGAAGAGGAAGTCGGACAGGCCGCGGCCCGCGCCGAGGATGCTTTCCGCGAGTCCGCCGGTGCGTACGTCGTGGCCGAGCATCACCGGGATGTCCAGGGCGGTGAAGTCGGTGGCGGGGACGTCGCGCCAGCCCAGGTTGGCCGCATAGAGAGCGGCGTTCTCCGACACCAGGCCGGGCACGGCGAGCCCGACTCCGGCGGGGATGCCGTCACCCGAGTCGGCGAGGTGGCCGATGAACTCGGAGATGGCGGTGACGACCGCCTCAGGGCCCTCCGTCCGGGGGGTGGGGCGCCGCTCGCTCAGCAGCACCGCGCCGGACTCGCTGACCAGGCCGCCCTTCATGGACGTGCCACCGACGTCGAGCGCGACGACGAACGAACTCATTGCGGACACGGAAGGAGACGATAGCGCAGCTCAGTAAATGTCCGTCCCAATAGGCTCACGTCCCGAGTAACCGCTTGTGCGTGGATCCCGAGGGTGCAGGCAAGTACACGGGGATCTTGAAAGTGCACGCATGCACGTGGATTCCGAGGGTTCGTGCTTGTGCGTGGATCCCAGTTGGTGCTTGTGCGTGGATCCCAAGGGTGGACGCATGTACGTGGGTTCCGACGGTGCGCGCTTCGCGTGGATCCCAAGGGTGAGCGCATGTGGCTGGGTCCCATGGTGCCCGCCGTCGCCGGTGGACCCGTCCCATGCGTGTACGTCCCTCAGTCGCCCTCACAGCGCCGTACAGCCCCCGTGAGGCCCGTGAGGCGACGAGGACCTAAGCCCGTCCCAGGACCCTGTTGAGCGCCGCCTCGACCTCCGCCGAGAGTCCCGGCGGCGCCGTGACCGGAGCCGGGCCGAGGGTTTCCGAGGAGCGCGCCATCCGCACCGCCCCGCAGGAGCGGCATTCCACCTCTCCCAGCCGGCAGATCAGCGCCGTGGACCCGCACGTCGAGCAGGTGTCGAGGTCGAGGTCGTGCAGCCGTTGACAGTCCGGGCAGATCAGCACCTGAGACTCGTGGCGCACCCCGCGCTGCCACGGGCTGGCGCCGCGCACGGGGTCCGTCTGCCTGGCCCCGCAGCGGTAGCAGGGCATCCTTCCCTCCGAGGTCAAGAAATGTCGGCGAGTGCCTTGATGTAGTCGGCGACGTCACGTGCCGTGGAGATCGGATTGACCACCGACCACCGGATCACGCCCTCGCCGTCGATGATGAAGGTCCCCCGACGAGCAAGCCCCTTCGCCTCATCGAAAACACCGTACGCCTGCGCGACCTGTCCGTGTGGCCAGAAATCGGAGAGCAGCGCGAAGGTGTAACCCTCGCGATCCGCCCAGGCACGGTGGGTGAAGACGGAGTCGACGGACACGGTGAACACCCGCGCCCCGGCGATCGGCTGATCGCGCAGGGCGGACAGTTCGCCTTGACAGATCCCGCTGAATGCGAGCGGGTAGAAGACCAGCACGACGTTTTCGCCCCGGAACTGAGACAGGCTCACCGGGGTGCCGTGCTGGTCCTGCAGCTCGAAATCCGGAGCCAGGGCGCCGACCTCGGCAGGATGTGCGTTCACAGGCACCATCCTGCCGTACGGCGGGCGCCTCGGGCTCCTACCGGCGGCTGCCCTTCGGCGGGACGAGCCTGGTCCCTGACCAGTCGGGTGCGGCGGAGATGCTGCTGGTCTGCGAGAGACCCGCGGTCGTGGAATCCTCCCCGATGTCGCTCGGCTCCACGTGACCGTCGCGACCGGCCTTGGGAGTCAGCAGCCAGATCTGGCCACCGTCGGCGAGTACTCGCATGGCGCTGGTGAGGACGTCGAAGAGGTCCCCGTCGCCGTCGCGCCACCACAGCAGCACGGCGTCGACGACGTCGTAGCTGTCCTCATCCAGCAGCTCGTTGCCGGTCAGGTTCTCGATCGACGAACGAAGCTCGTCATCGACGTCCTCGTCCCAACCGATCTCCTGCACCACCTGACCCGGCTTGAGGCCGAGTCGTTCGGCCAGGCCGCGCTCGCCCTGCGCCTGACCCGCGGTCGCGCTCACGTTTATCCCTCCTGCTTGAGTGGCCCCGCTTATGCGGTTTATCGCTTCGGCACAGTCCACACGCTGTGACCCTCAGTCGTCAACGGTCGCCACGGGTACGGCCGTAGTCGGCCAGAATCAATCAGACAAAAACGACAGGCGAACCTGGCGTTGCGGGTTGTCGACGTTCAGGTCGACGAGTGCGACGGATTGCCAGGTGCCCAGCGCCATTCGCCCGCCCAGCACGGGGATCGTGGCGTACGGCGGGATCAGGGCGGGCATCACGTGCGACCTTCCGTGGCCGCGCGAACCGTGGGCGTGGGCCCAGCGGTCGTCGGCGGGAAGAAGGTCACGCAGCGCCGCCAGCAGATCGTCGTCGCTGCCCGCGCCCAGCTCGAGCACGGCCACGCCGGCCGTGGCGTGCGGCACGAAGACGTGCAGCAAACCGTCCTCGCCCTGGGCCCGGACGAATTTCTCGCATTGTGGCGTGATGTTGTGCACCGTCTCTCGTGAACCGGTCGTCACGGAGATGATTTCTGATCTCACGGGCAAATCCTACTGATGCATCACCACGGCATCAGGACCCGGAAACACCAGCCCGGTGTGCCCGTCGTCGAAGCGCACCACGTATGGAGGCCCGCCGTCGGGGCCCTGGACCTCCGTGATTACTCCGACCCGGTCCCTTTCGCCGACGGTATTGCCATGCACCAGGAGCCGGTCTCCCACCGTCGCGTTCATATCTCCACATTGGTACGCCGAGGGCCCGAGGAAAAGAGGGCGGCGCAAGTTTTGCCCCTCCTGGTGGGTAAGAGAAAAAGATGACCGGATCGTTACGCTGCCGGGAGGTCACGTTTCGGCCTACGCGGCACACGGCGGCCCCGTCCGTGGCCGCCTCCGCGACCCGCGAGGCTCCCGGTCGGTGATGATCAACCCGCCGAGCCGGGCGACAGGTGGCCGACGGTGCCCGGTCGCTCCCTCTTGAAGGGGTACGGGTCTCCGTCCCGCGTCCTGAGCCGTTGAGCGGACCGCTGAAAGCTCACGGGCTCGGGGCGCCGCGGCCGCGTTCAGGGCTGTTCGACCAGGCACGACAGGCCCGCAGGGGGTGGGCACGAGGCAGGGCGGCTAGACTCGCCCGCCGCGGGTGAGAACCATCTTCCGCGGGGAGATCAAGCCTACGGAGGATACATCTCGGACAGCATGCGGATATGAGCGAAATTTCGTTCGTTTTCCTGTCTTGTTAAATTGCTCCCGCGATGTAACCTTTGGTGGCGATTCGTCCTACCATCGGTGGTCTAGGCCATCGGTAAGCCCCCTGCCAGCGGGGACACTCTGGTTACCGGCTAGTAGAGATGCGTTTTCTACGGCTAGCGACCAGGATGGAAGGCGACCCAGACCAGACATCAGTCCATCTCGGAAGGCGAGACCCAGTGGCTTCCGGACGCCAGCGATTCTCGATCATCAGCGACGGCCTACCCAGCCAGCTGCCTGATGTCGACCCCAGCGAGACCAACGAGTGGCTCGAGTCTCTCGACAACGTCGTCAAGACCGAGGGCCGCACCAGAGCCCGCTACCTCATGCTGCGCATGCTGGAACGGGCCCGTGAGCACCAGGTCGGCGTGCCGGGCCTGCGCAGCACCGACTACATCAACACGATCCCGCCGGAGCGCGAGCCGTGGTTCCCCGGTGACGAGCACGTCGAGCGCCGCATCCGCGCCTACATCCGCTGGAACGCGGCCATCATGGTGTCCCGGGCCAACGCCCGCACCAACGTCGGCGGCCACATCGCCACCTACGCCTCGGCCGCCTCGCTCTACGAGGTGGGCTTCAACCACTTCTTCCGCGGCAAGGACCACGGCGAGTCGGGCGACCAGGTCTTCTTCCAGGGCCACGCGGCCCCGGGCATCTACGCGCGCGCGTTCCTCGAGGGCCGCCTCAACGAGGCCCAGCTCGACGCGTTCCGGCAGGAGCTGTCGCAGGGCTTCCACGGCCTGCCCTCCTACCCGCACCCGCGGCTCATGCCCGATTTCTGGGAGTTCCCGACGGTCTCCATGGGCCTGGGCCCGATCGGCGCGATCTACCAGGCGCGGTTCAACCGCTACCTGCTCAACCGCCAGATCAAGGACACGAGCCGCAGCCACGTGTGGGCCTTCCTCGGCGACGGCGAGATGGACGAGCCCGAGTCGCTCGGCGCGATCGGCCTGGCAGCCCGCGAGGAGCTCGACAACCTGACGTTCGTGATCAACTGCAACCTGCAGCGGCTGGACGGCCCGGTACGCGGCAACGGCAAGATCATCCAGGAGCTGGAGTCCTACTTCCGCGGCGCCGGCTGGAACGTGATCAAGGTCGTGTGGGGCCGCGACTGGGACCCGCTGCTCGCGGCCGACGTCGACGGCGTGCTCGTCAACCAGATGAACACCACGCCCGACGGACAGTTCCAGACCTACTCGGTCGAGTCCGGCGGCTACATCCGCGACAACTTCTTCGGCGGCGACCCGCGCCTGCGCAAGATGGTCGAGCACCTGACCGATGACGACATCCGCAAGCTGTCGCGCGGCGGCCACGACTACCGCAAGGTCTACGCGGCCTTCAAGGCGGCCCGCGAGCACGTCGGCCAGCCGACGGTGATCCTCGCCCAGACCATCAAGGGCTGGACGCTGGGCAAGGACTTCGAGGCGCGCAACGCCACGCACCAGATGAAGAAGCTGACCAAGGCCGAGCTCAAGGAGTTCCGCGACCGGCTCTACCTGCCGATCCCGGACTCGGCGCTCGAGGGCGACCTGCCGCCGTACTTCCATCCGGGCGAGAACGACCCCGAGATCCAGTACATGAAGGAGCGCCGCGCCGCGCTCGGCGGCGTGCTGCCCAAGCGGGTCATCCGCGCCAAGCCGGTCAAACTGCCCGGCGACGAGGTCTACGGCACCTTCAGCAAGGGCTCGGGCAAGCAGCAGATCGCCACGACCATGGCGTTCGTCCGCCTGCTGAAGGACCTCATGCGCGACAAGGAGATCGGCCACCGGTTCGTGCCGATCATCCCCGACGAGGCGCGCACGTTCGGTCTCGACGCGATGTTCCCGACGGCCAAGATCTACTCGCCCCACGGGCAGACGTACGAGGCCGTCGACAGGGAGCTGCTGCTGTCGTACAAGGAGGCCACGCAGGGGCAGATCCTGCACGAGGGCATCAGCGAGTCGGGCTCGATGGCCTCGACGATCGCGGCCGGCACCGCCTACGCCACGCACGGCGAGCACATGATCCCGATCTACATCTTCTACTCGATGTTCGGGTGGCAGCGCACCGGCGACCAGATGTGGCAGATGGGCGACCAGATGGGCCGCGGCTTCCTGCTGGGCGCCACCGCGGGCCGCACCACGCTCAACGGCGAGGGCCTGCAGCACGAGGACGGCCACACGCCGCTCATCGCCTCGACCAACCCGGCGGCCGTCTCCTACGACCCGTCCTGGGCCTTCGAGGTCGCCCACATCGTCAAGGACGGCCTGCGCCGCATGTACGGCGACCGGCCCGAAGACGTCTTCTACTACCTGACCGTCTACAACGAGCCCTACCTGCAGCCGGCCCAGCCCGCAGACATCGACGTGCAGGGCCTGCTCAAGGGCCTGTACAAGTTCGCCGACGGCCCCCAGACGCCGGGCCCGAAGGCCAACATCCTATCCTCCGGCGTGGCGGGCCCGTGGGCCATGGAGGCGCAGCGGCTGCTGGCGGAAGACTGGGGTGTGTCGGCCGACGTCTGGTCGGCGACGTCGTGGTCGGAGCTGCGCCGCGACGCCCTGGCGGCGGAGGAGTACAACCTGCTCAACCCCGAGGCCGAGCAGCGCGTGCCCTACGTCACCCAGGTGCTGTCCGGGGCGCGGGGCCCGTTCGTGGGCGTCAGCGACTACATGAAGGCGGTCCAGGACCAGATCGCGCAGTGGGTGCCGGGTGACTGGTCCTCGCTGGGCACCGACGGTTTCGGCCTGTCCGACACGCGCTCGGCGCTGCGCCGCCACTTCCACGTGGACGCGGCCTCGATCACGCTGGCCGTGCTGACCAGCCTGGTCAAGCGGGGCGAGCTCGACAGCGAGGTGCTGCGCGAGGCCATCGCCCGCTACCACCTCAAGAACGGCGTCACCGAGGCGGGCGGCGCCGAGAGCAACGACACCCAGTCGATGGGCGTCTGAGTCATCCGCCGACGGCGCTCCCGCGAATTAATCCGCGGGAGCGCCGTCATATTCGGCCGTCCGGGCCGTTGGGCCTGTGAGGCGGCACGTTCAGGAGGGGTACGTGCCGCCTCACCCCCATATGGTGCGGGGTCACGTATTGTGGGCACTACTTCCCCCTGAAGACATGTGAGGGGAAGTTCGTCATGCGTCGCGTCATAGCCGCCACCCTGCTTCTGGCGGCCGCCGGCTGCTCCACCGCACCGGCCGAGCCCGCCACCGACTCCACGGCGGATCCCAGCAAGATCGCTTGGGGGCCCTGCACCGACATCCAGCGCCCGGACGGCGAGCCGCCGGCCAAGCAGGACGCCTCCGTACGGTGCGGCAAGCTCGCGGTCCCCCTCGACTACGCCAAGCCCGACGGGGAGCAGATCGACCTCGCGCTCATCAAGCTGCCGGCCACCGGCAAGGAGAAGAAGCTGGGCTCGGTGGTGTTCAACTTCGGCGGCCCCGGCGCCTCCGGCGTCGACACGCTCGACCAGGCCGGCAAGGCCCTCACCACGCTGCGCGCCCGCTACGACCTGGTCAGCTTCGACCCGCGCGGCGTCGAGCGCAGCTCCGGCGTGCGCTGCGGCGACGGCGCCGAGATGGACCGGTTCACCTCGCTCGACACGCTGCCGCCGAACGAGGCCACGCACAAGGCGCTGGAGACGGCCAACAAGCAGTTCGCCGACCTCTGCCAGCGGGAGTCCGGCAAGATCCTGCCCTACATCGGCACCGCGAACGCCTCACGCGACATGGACCGCATCCGCGCCGCCCTGGGCGAGGCCAAGCTCAACTACGTCGGCATGTCGTACGGCACCCAGCTCGGCGGCGTCTACGCCACCCAGTTCCCCAAGAACGTGGGCCGCATGGTGCTCGACGCGCCGCTCGACCCCACGGTGACGTTCGAACAGCGCACGATCGCGCAGACGCGCGGCTTCCAGAAGGCGTATGAGAGCTTCCTGCGCGCCTGCGTCAAGAACACCTGCGACATCGGCAAGGACCAGGCCGCCGCCGACGCGAACGTCGGCCGGCTGATGAACCAGCTCACCGGCAAGCCGCTGCAGGTCAACGGCCGCGAGCTGACCCAGGGGCTGGCCGCGACCGGCGTGGCCGCCGCGCTCTACTCCGAGCTGACCTGGCCCTTCCTTGAGCAGGCGCTCAGCGAGGCGCTGCAGGGCCGGGGCGAGGCTCTGATGTACCTGGCCGACTCCTACACCGGCCGGGCCCAGGACGGCACCTACTCCACGCAGATGACCAGCTTCCCCGCCATCACCTGCGTGGACTCCACCGAACGCCCCGACCCGGCCGCGCTGCGGCGCACCGAGGCGGCGGCGCTGAAGATCTCGCCGCTGTTCGGCAGCGAGGGCTCGGGCGGGCTGTGCCGGGTCTGGCCGGCCAAGGGCAGCGACGAAGCCCGGCACGTGGACGCCACCGGGTCCGCGCCGATCCTGGTCGTGGGCGGCAAGGGTGACCCGGCCACCCCGTACGAGTGGGCGCCGAAGCTGACGGCCCAGCTCAAGACCGCGACGCTGGTCACGTACGAGGGCGAGGGGCACGGGGCGTACCTGTCGGGCAGCAAGTGCATCCAGGGGCTGGTGGACTCGTACCTGATCGACGGCAAGGTGCCGGACAAGGGCGCGAGCTGCCCTGCGGCCTAGTCTTGGCGGGGTGACGGACTACAGAGCACAGATCCAGTCGGAGACCGAGCGCCTCGCGGCCCTGGCCGGCGACCTGTCCGTCCCGGTGCCCACGTGCCCGGGATGGACGCTCGCCGAGCTGGTCACGCACGTCGGGCGGCTGCATCGCTGGGCGACGCACATGCTGCGCGGCCAGGTGCGCGAGCGCCTCTGGTCGCGGCAGGTGTCCGACGGCCTGCCCGAGGGCGCCACCGGTGACGCGGCCTGGCTCACCGCCGGCGCCGCCGAGCTGCTGGAGACGCTGGCGAGCACCGACCCGGACACCGAGGTGTGGACGTGGGGCCCGGACAACCGGGCGTCGTGGTGGCCGCGCCGCATGTTCTTCGAATCGCTGGTGCACCGGGCCGACGCCGAGCTCGCGCTCAGCATCGACCCGGAGATCCCGGCGGGAACCGCGATCGACGGCATCGAGGAATTCCTGCACAACCTGCCGTACGCCGCGTGGGTCACCCGGTCACTGGCCGGGCTCGGCCTGGAGGGGGCCACGATCCACCTCCACGCGAGCGACGCGGACGGCGAGTGGACCATCACGCAGGCTCCCGCCGGGAAGATCGAGTGGGCGCGCGGGCACGCCAAGGGCGACGCCGCCGTCAAGGGACCGGTGAGCGACCTGCTGCTTCTCCTCTACGGCCGCCGCTCCCCCGACGCCCTCACCGTGCACGGAGATCGCGAGCTCCTGGACCGCTGGCTGTCCACGGCCTCCCTCTGACCGCACCACACCACCGCTCCACGCCGCCGTCCGGGGGCGCCGTCCACGCCGCCCGCGCCCGATCAACGCGCCACGTAACCGCAGTGAGTCACCGCAGTGAGTCACCGCACCACATCACCCGGCCCGGGCCGCCGGCTCGCGGTGGCGCGATCCGGTGAGGCCCTGGACGCGCCGCCGCTCGGCGATCGGCGGCGTGTCCAGGGCGCGGGTGAGCCGCCTCCGGGACGTGATCCCGTACGCGGCCCTCTCGCCTGCCGGGTTGTTCGCGGGGAAGGCGCCAGCCCCGGCCGGCGAGACAGGTCGTTCACCTGCGCTCGGAGACTCCTGCGGACCTGCCTGAGCCGCCGCGCGGGCAGCCGGGGCCGGTGCCGGCGCCGTCGTCGATCACCGTATGGTCCATCCTCGTCTCTTTGCTTCTCGAACAAGTCAACGATCTAACGCATGGGCGACAACCCTATGTCGGTGTTTTCGAATCTTTAATCGAGCATCGTGCCGTGCACGACCATCTCGGGCACCTCGGAGGCGAAGCCTTCGAGCGGCCGATCGGGGCAGCGTTCGGCGGTGACGGTGGCGGCGGCGATGCGATCGAGCCTGAAGACCCGGACGTCGTCGCGCAGCCGGCACCACGCCACGAGATACCAGAACCCGCCCCTGCCGCCCAGGAACACCCCCGGCTCCACGTCACGCGAGGTCAGCGCGCCCTTGGCATCGGCGTAGTCGAGCCTGAGCACCCGGCGGCGCAGCAGCGCCTCCTCGATGGCACGCGAGATGCCCTCGCCGCCCAGCGGCCTGATCGGCTCGACGCCCTGCTCGGGCGGCAGCTTGACCAGCTGCACCCGCCGGGCCAGCTCTCTGGCCAGATCTCCCTCGGGGCCCGGCATCGCGGCCACCACCTTGCGTAACGCGCTGCGCGCCTGCCGGCCGAACGGCTGGTCGCCGGCCCGGCTGAGCGCCACCGCGATGGCCACCGCCTCGGCCGGGCTGAAGTTGAGCGGGGGCAGGGACATCTTCTTGTCGATCGCGTAACCGCCCTTGCGCCCCGGCTCGGCGTAGATGGGCACGCCCGACTCCTGCAACGCGGTGATGTCGCGCTCGATCGTGCGCACGCTCACCTCGAACCGCGCGGCGAGCTCGCGGGCGGAACGGTGGCGGGGCGCGATGGCGCGCAGGTCTTCGACGAGCGCGTAGAGCCGGTCGGTACGGTTCACAGCCGAGACGCTACGCGCCGCCACCGACAATCGCGGGCCCGCGGACGGCCCCGGGAACACCCCCGTAACCCCGCGGCCACAGGGATCTCACGCTCCGGCGAGTGCCGGCGACCAATTACGGCGGCACACGATTCGCGCCGCCTTTCCCCCAGCGCAAACGAGGCCCCATTTTCCACGAACCCACCCCCGGCCCGCCCCGAGCCCGCACGAGCCGACCGCACGAGCCAGCCACCCGGGACCAACGCCCGGACAAAGCCCGGCCGGTCAGCCCGCGTCACGCTTACCCGTCCACTCGATCAGCCGATCGAGCGGCCACGTGTTGACGATCCGCTCCGCCTCGATCCCGCACCGCGCGGCCCGCTCGCACCCGTTCCGCTGCCAGTCGAGCTGCCCCGGCGCGTGCGCGTCGGAGTCGATCGCGAACACGCACCCCATCTCGTACGCCAGCCGCATCAGCCGCTTGGGCGGGTCCAGCCGGTCCGGCCTGGAGTTGATCTCGACCGCGACCCCGAACCGCCGGCACGCCTCGAAGACCAGCTCCGCCTCGAACTCCGACTCCGGCCGCTTCTCGCCCCGCTTCCCGCCCGCCTGCACGACCCGCCCCGTGCAGTGCCCCAGCACGTCGACCAGGGGGTTCGCCACGGCGGTGACCATCCGCCTGGTCATCTCCTCGCCGCCCATCCTGAGCTTGGAGTGCACGCTGGCCACCACCACGTCGAGCCGTTCCAGCAGCTCGGGCCGCTGGTCCAGGGAGCCGTCCAGGTTGACGTCCACCTCGATCCCGGTCAGGATCCGGAACGGCGCCAGCCGTTCGTTCAGCTTGGCCACCACGTCGAGCTGCCGCTCCAGCCGCTCGGCCGACAGGCCCTTGGCCACGGTCAGGCGGGGCGAGTGGTCGGTCAGCGCCCAGTACTCGTGCCCGAGCGCCATCGCCGCCTCGGCCATCTCCTCGATCGGCGAGCCGCCGTCGGACCAGTCGGAGTGGCTGTGCAGGTCGCCCTTGAGCGCGGCGCGCAGCGCCGCCGTCTCCTCGTCCAGCTCCACCCCGGCAGTTGCCCGCATTCGCCGCAAATACGTTGGAACCTCACCGGCGAGAGCTTCGTTGACCACCAATGCGGTGACCTTGCCGATGCCCGGGAGGTCGCCGAGCCCGCCCGTGCGGGCCAGCCGCCCGAGCTCGCCCTCGGGCAGGTCGGCGACGACCGCCGCGGCCCGGCGGAAGGCACGCACGCGATAGGCGGGCTCTCCGGCGCGCTCCAACAGGAAGGCGATCTCGCGCAGGGCATCAACCGGATCCATGCGCTGATTCTTACCCAAACCGATGACAACAGGCAGGCAGTACGGATTGAACGCGTGCAAGGGCCCCCGATAGGCTCTTGGGCCGACGAAAGCAGGAGCTAGATGGCACCACCGCCCCACGAAGAGGCGTCCCCGCGTAAGTCGTCCAAGGCCGTTCCACTGGCCGTGCTCGGCGTGCTGTCCCTGACGCTGGTCGGCATCTGGGCGATCTCGGAGTCCGACGACGACGACGTCACCGCAGACTGCGTCATGCTCGTAGAAGACGACTTCTCCACCACCACGACCCCCACCCCGACTCCGGCCCTGACCGCCACCGACGCCCCGACCGGCAGCCCCACGCCGACGACCAGCACCTCCGCGCCCCCGTCCGGCAGCTACCAGGTCGTCGACGACGACTACTGCGACGACGACTCCAGCCGCTACTACGGCACCGGCCACTCCCGCGGCGCCTACGTCTGGTACTACGGCGGCACGAGGATCGGCAGCCGCGTCCACCGCGGCACCACCTACCGACCCTCCGACGTGAACATCAGCAGCCGCTCCGGCAAGTCGATCCAGCGCGGCGGGTTCGGCAGCCGCACGAGCAGCGGGAGCTGACGTGCGCCGCGAGCACCACCCGCCCAGGGACGGCTGGGAGAAGACGATCGAGGGCCAGGGCCTGGCCTACCACCGAGCCGCCCACCCCTCCGGGCTGAGCCGGCCCTACTGGGACGAGTCCGTGCACTACGTCTTCTCCATGGAGGAGGTCGAGTCGCTGGAGGAGCAGGTCGAGGAGCTCCACCGCATGTGCCTGGACACCGTCGAGCACGTCGTCTCCACCGGCCGCTTCGCCGACTTCGCCCTGCCCGAATGGGTGTGGGAGGACGTGACGCGCTCGTGGGAGCGCCGCGACCCCCATGTCTACGCTCGCTTCGACCTGCGCTACGACGGCACCGGCCCGGCCAAGCTGCTGGAGTACAACGCCGACACGCCGACGGCGCTGGTGGAGTCGTCCGTCGTGCAGTGGTTCTGGCTGCAGGACGTCTTCCCCGGCGGCGACCAGTGGAACTCGGTGCACGAACGGCTCGTCGAGCGCTGGCGCGAGCTGACCCTGCCGCCCGGCCCCACCTACTTCGCCTTCACCAACATGGACGAGACGGGCGAGGAGGGCATGACGGTCGCCTACCTCCAGGAGACCGCCGAGCAGGCCGGCCTGCCGACGATGGCCATCGCCATGGAGGACATCGGCTGGGACGCGCTCAACCGCCACTTCGCCGACCTGGGCGGGGAGATGATCCGCTCGGTGTTCAAGCTCTATCCGTGGGAGTGGATGCTGGACGACGACTTCGGCCGCCACGCCGTACGCCACTCCACCTGGATCGAGCCCCTGTGGAAGACGCTGCTGTCCAACAAGGCGCTGCTGGCGATTCTCTGGGAGCGCAACCCGGGCCATCCCAACCTGCTGCCCGCCTACCTCGACGGCCCCCGCGAGCTGACCTCGTACATCGCCAAGCCGCTGCTCGGCAGGGAGGGCGCCTCGATGCGCATCGTCACTCCCGAGACGACGCACGAGACGCCCGGCGCCTACGGCCAGGAGGGCTACGTGTTCCAAGGGTTCGAGGCCCTGCCCGCGTTCGAGGGGCAGCGGCCGGTGCTCGGCGCCTGGGTGGTCGCCGACGAGTCCGCCGGGCTCGGCATCAGGGAGACCACCGGGCTCATCACCGACGACACCTCTTCCTTCGTCCCCCATCGCATCGCCGACTGACGTCCACCCCCGTGCACACCTCCCGTGATTGGAACCCGACGTGACCCTTCTCGAAACCCTCGCCCGCGGCGCGGGAGCCATCGCCGCCTACGCCGCCGTCGGCGTGATCCTGATGATCGTCGGCTTCTACGTGATCGACTGGGCCACGCCCGGCAAGCTGAGCGAGGTCATCCGCACCGAGCGCAACCCCAACGCCACGCTGCTGGCCACCTCAGCCCTGGCCGCCGTGGGCCTGATCGTGGCCGCCTCCATCTGGGCCTCGGGCGGCCGGCTGACCGAGGGCCTGGCGGGCACCGCGGTGTTCGGCCTGGTCGGCATCGTGGTCCAGACGGTGGCGATGCTGCTGTTCGATCGGATCGTCGGCATCTCCGTACGCGATCTGGTCCAGGAGCGCGAGCTGCAGCCGGGCGCCCGGCTGCTGGCGGTGACCCATCTCGCGATCGGCCTGATCACCGCCGTGGCCGTGATCTAGCCCTGATCCAGACCGGCGATAACCGCCGTTCCGGTCATCCTGAGGGACCTGGCACTCTAGAGGCGTGACAGACCGGACCAGGGAGGACACCACGCGCAGGCTCGAGCGGGCCATGGGCTCGCTCGGCACGGCGGCGATGGCCCGCATGGACGAGCAGTTGCCGTGGTTCCGCGCCCTCAGCGCCGAGGACCGGTCGTGGGTGGGGCTCGTGGCGCAGGCCGGGATCGCCGCGTTCGTCGAGTGGTTCCAGCAGGCGGGCAGAGACACCCCCAGCATCGAGTTCTTCGGCACCGCGCCACGTGAGCTCAAGCGGTCGATCTCGCTGCAGCAGACCGTCGACATCGTCAGGGTCGTCGTCGAGGTGGTCGAGGCTCAGGCCCACGAGCTGGCCGCCCCCGGCGGCGAGGAGCAGTTGCAGCAGGCCATGCTCCGCTACACGCGCGACGTGGCCTTCGCCGCCGCCCACGTCTACGCCCGCGAGGCCGAGGCCAGGGGCTCGTGGGACGCGCGGCTCGAAGCGCTGATCGTGGACGCCCTCGTCCGCGGCGAGGTGGACGACGGGCTCCACTCCTGGGCCGCCGCGCTCGGCTGGACCTCCTCCCCCGTGGTCGTCATCGCCGGCCACGCGCCCGACGACGACCCGCGCGCGGTCATCGACGGGCTGCGCGAGAAGGGCCGCCGCATCGGCATGGACCTGCTGGCCGGGGTGCAGGCCGACCGGCTGATCGTGATCGTCGGCGGCGCCGGCAGCGTCAACGACGCGGCCAAGCAGGTGGTGGCCCGCTTCGGCGTGGGGCCGATCGTCATCGGCCCCGAGGTGCCCGACCTGCACGCCGCCGCCAGGTCGGCCAGGGCCGCGCTGGCCGGGCTCAAGGCGTCGTGCGGCTGGCCGGACGCGCCCAGGCCGGTGCACGCCGAGGACCTGCTGGCCGAACGGGCGCTCGACGGCGACATCGACGCCAGGGAGCAGCTCATCGAGAACGTCTACCTGCCGCTGGCGGGCACGCCGCTGCTCGACACGCTGGCGACGTACCTGGAGCAGGGCACCTCGCTGGAGGCGACGGCGCGGCTGCTGTTCGTGCACCCCAACACCGTGCGCTACCGGCTCAAGAAGATCACCGAGCTGACCGGCTACCAGCCGACCGAGGGCAGGTCCGCCTTCACTTTGCAGGTGGGCCTCATCCTGGGCCGGCTCTCGGAAAGTGCCGTAACCTGGCATGCTCTAACGTAATGCCGCCGAAATCCCCACTGTAGGGTTCCTACAAATCACCCCGGACAAAGTTCGTACGGATCTCTATCCGCGTGTCGGAGTTCTACAGGGCAAGGTGGATTTTGTGCTTGTACTCGTCGCCCCGGGCCAAGGTGCCCAAACACCGGGCTTCCTGACACCCTGGCTTGAGCTGCCCGGTCTGGCCGACAGACTCGGCGCCTGGTCGGAGGTCGTCGGGCTCGATCTGGTCTCCTACGGCACCACGGCCGACGCCGACGAGATCCGCGACACCGCCGTCGCGCAGCCCCTGCTCGTGGCCGCCGCGCTGGCCTCCGCCGAGGCCCTCGGCGCGGCCCCCGACGTGCTGGCCGGCCACAGCGTCGGCGAGTTCGCCGCCGCCGCCCTGGCCGGGGTGATCACGCCGGAGCAGGCGCTCGGCCTGGTCCGCGACCGGGCCCAGGCCATGGCCAAGGCCGCCGCCGTCACCGAGACCGGGATGACCGCCGTGCTCGGCGGCGTCGAGGAGGAGGTGCTGGCCGCCCTGGAGAAGCACGGGCTGACCCCCGCCAACATCAACGGCGCCGGGCAGATCGTGGCGGGCGGCACGCTGGAGCAGCTGGCGGCGTTCAAGGAGGACCCGCCGGCCCGTGCCCGGCTCATCCCGCTGTCCGTCGCGGGCGCCTTCCACACCTCTCACATGGCTCCGGCCGTGGAGAGCCTGCGCGAGGCCGCCGCCGGCGTCGCGCCCGCCGACCCGGCGATCACGCTGCTGTCCAACGCCGACGGGCAGGCGGTCGCCACCGGCGCCGACTTCGTCCAGCGGCTGGTCAAGCAGGTCAGCAGCCCCGTCCGGTGGGACGCCTGCATGGAGACCATGGCCGGGCTCGGCGTCACGAAGATGATCGAGCTGCTGCCCGGCGGCACACTGACCGGCCTGGCCAGGCGCGGCTTGCGCGGCGTCCAGACCGTGGCGTTGAAGACCCCAGACGACCTCGACGCGGCCAGGGAGCTGATCAAGTGAAGATCCCCGACATCGCCTCCGGCAGCAAGGTGCTGGCGCTCGGCCACTACCAGCCCGCCAACGTGGTCACCAACGACGACCTGGCCAAGACCATGGACACCAACGACGCGTGGATCCAGTCGCGGGTGGGCATCAAGGAGCGCCGGATCGCCCCCGACGGCGAGTCGGTCGAGGACATGGCCACCATCGCCGGAGGCAAGGCGCTGGCCGCCAGCGGCCTGTCCCCCGACGACATCGACCTGGTCATCGTGGCCACCTGCACGCTCGAGAGCCAGATCCCCAACGCCTCCGCCGTCGTGGCGCACCGCCTGGGCATCAACTCGCCCGGCGCGTTCGACGTCAACGCGGCCTGCGCGGGCTTCTGCTACGCGCTCGGCACCGCCAACGCGACCATCCGCGCGGGAGCGGCCAGAAACGCGCTGGTCATTGGCGCGGAGAAGCTGTCGCAGTGGATCGACTGGACCGACAGGTCGACCGCGGTGATCTTCGCCGACGGCGCCGGAGCCGCCGTGGTCGGCCCGTCCGAGACGCCCGGCATCGGCCCCGTGGTCTGGGGCAGCTCCGGCGACAAGTCCGAGGCGATCAGCATCAAGGACCGTCACGACCACCTCTACCAGGAGGGCCAGACGGTCTTCCGGTGGGCGACCACCGCGCTGCACCCGGTCGCGCTCGAGGCCTGCGCCAAGGCGGGCGTGGACCCGTCGGAGCTGGCCGCGTTCGTGCCGCACCAGGCCAACCTGCGCATCATCGAGTCCATCGCCCGTAAACTGGGCGCCGACAAGGCCGTCATCGCCCGTGACATCGTCACCGCGGGCAACACCTCGGCCGCCTCCATCCCGCTGGCGCTCTCGCGCATGCTGGAGCGTGGCGAGGTTCGCTCGGGTGACCTGGCACTGGTGCTCGGGTTCGGCGCGGGTCTGACCTACGCCGGTCAAGTGATCGAGATTCCCTAGAATCCGCTCGCTTCCTTCATGCTTGCGCGGCACCGTCCGCGCAGAACCCAGAAAACCAAAGGAGAACTAGCGACATGGCTGCCACCGAGCAGGACATCCTCGAGGGCCTCGGCAAGATCATCAACGAGATCACGGGCATTCCGGCCTCCGAGGTGACCCCCGAGAAGAACTTCGTGGACGACCTCGACATCGACTCCCTGTCCATGGTCGAGATCGCCGTGGCCGCCCAGGACGAGTTCGGCGTCGAGATCCCCGACGACCAGCTCAAGAACCTGAAGACGGTCAAGGACGTCCTCACCTACATCCAGAACTGATCTCGTCACCACAACTGACCATCTAGCGAGGAGCGCGAAAACGTGAGTGCGAACCGGGTACGTGTCGTCGTCACCGGGCTTGGCGCGACGACGCCCGTCGGTGGAGACGTCACCTCGACCTGGACGGCGCTCCTAGCCGGTCAGTCGGGTGTCGAGACCCTCACCACGGACTGGATCGACACCGTCCCCGTGAAGTTCGCGGGGACGGCCGCGGTCGATCCGGCCGGGGTGCTGCCCCGTCCCGAGGCCCGCCGCCTCGACCGCAGCGAACAGTTCGCCCTGGTCGCCTCCAGGGAGGCCTGGCAGGACGCCGGCGCCCCCGAGGTCGCGCCCGAGCGGCTGGGCGTCGTGGTCTCCAGCGGCATCGGCGGCATCTCGACGACGCTCACGGCGTACGACACCTATCGCGAGCGCGGCTGGAACCGGCTCTCGCCGTTCACCGTGCCGATGCTCATGCCCAACGGCCCGGCCGCCTGGATCGGTCTCGACCTGGGCGCCCAGGCCGGTGTGCACGCCACGGTGTCGGCGTGCGCGTCCGGCGCCGAGGCCATCGGCTACGCGATGGACATGATCAGGGCCGGTCGCGCCGACGTCGTCGTCGCCGGCGGCACCGAGGCCGCCATCCACGGCCTCAACATGGCGGCCTTCGCCGCCGCGCGGGCCATGTCCCAGCGCAACGACGACCCGCAGGGCGCCTCACGCCCGTGGGACCGCGACCGCGACGGATTCGTCCTCGGTGAGGGCGCCGGCATCGTGGTCCTGGAGTCGGAAGAGCACGCCAGGGCGCGCGGCGCGCGCATCTACGCCTACTGCTCGGGCATCGGCTATTCCGCCGACGCCCACCACATCACCCAGCCCGAGCCCGAGGGCCGGGGTCAGATCATGGCGATGACGCAGGCGCTCACCGACGCCGACATCACCGGGCTCGACGTCAAGCACGTCAACGCGCACGCCACCTCGACTCCCGCCGGTGACGTCGGCGAGGTGCAGGCGGTGGCCAAGGCCATCGGCAACCACCCGCTGGTCACCTCGACCAAGTCCATGACCGGCCACCTGCTCGGCGGCGCGGGCGGCATCGAGTCCGTCTTCACGATCAAGGCTCTGCAGGAGCGGATCGTCCCACGCACGATCAACGTCGACAACCTCGACGACGGCATCGACGTGGACCTCGTCTACGGCGCGAATCGCAAGCTGCCGGACGGCGACATCGCCGCGGTCAACAACTCGTTCGGATTCGGCGGGCACAACGTGGCCGTCGTGTTTAAGGGGGCATGAATGACCGTGCTCGACAATCGGGTGGTGAGCGACGGCTCCGAACAGGAGCCCCTCGATCCCCGGCATCCAGTCGTCCGCATGTCGGCGCTCCTCGACGAGGGCTCCCTGCGGCTGATCACTCCTGAGGACAGAAGCGGCGTCTTGGCCGCCATGGGCCGGGTCGAGGGCGTTCCCGTCGTCGTCTTCTGCAGCGACGCGCGCTTCCAGGGCGGCGCGATGGGCAGCGAGGGCTGCGAGCACATCGTGCACGCCTACGACGTGGCGGTCCGCGAGCGGGTGCCGGTCATCGGCATCTGGCACTCCGGCGGCGCGCGCATCCCCGAGGGCGTCGAGTCGCTCCACGCGGTCGGCCGGGTCTTCGCCGCCATGACCAAGGCGTCCGGCGTCGTGCCGCAGATCTCCGTGGTCGTCGGCCCCGCCGCCGGCGGGGCCGCCTACGGGCCCGCGCTCACCGACCTCGTCATCCTGGCCGACTCCGGCCGCATCTTCGTCACCGGTCCCGACGTCGTGCGCAGCGTCACCGGCGAAAACGTCGACAGCGCCTCCCTGGGCGGCCCCGAGCCGCACAGCAAGCGCAGCGGCGTCGTGCACATCGTGACCAAGTCCGAGACCGACGCCTACGTCAGGGCACGCCAGCTCGCCACGCTGCTCGGCCACCAGGGCCGGGTGCGCACGGGCGAGGTGGAGGAGGTCGACTTCTCGACCCTGCTCCCCGAGTCCGCGCGCCGGGCATACGACGTCAAGCCGCTGGTCAACGGCCTGCTCGACGAGCCCGGTCTTGAGCTGCACCCCAAGTGGGCGCCCAACATCGTGACCACGCTCGGCCGGCTCGGCGGCCGGACGGTCGGCGTCATCGCCAACAACCCGATGCGGCTGGGCGGCTGCCTCGACGCCACGTCCGCCGAGAAAGCTGCCCGCTTCGTGCGTATGTGTGACGCTTTCGGGGTGCCGTTGGTTGTCCTCGTGGACGTTCCCGGTTACCTGCCGGGTGTCGGGCAGGAGCACGACGGCGTGGTCCGGCGCGGGGCCAAGCTGCTGCACGCCTTCGCCGAGGCGTCGGTGCCGCGGGTCACGCTGGTCACGCGCAAGGCGTACGGCGGGGCGTACATCGCGATGAACTCCCGCGCCCTCGGCGCGACCAAGGTGTTCGCCTGGCCGACCACCGAGGTGGCGGTCATGGGCGCGGTGGCCGCGGTGCGCATCCTCAAGCGGCGCGAACTCGCCGCCGCACCCGATGACGAGCGGGCCGAGCTGGAGCAGCGCCTGGCCGATGAGCACACCAAGCTCGCCGGCGGGCTGGAGCGGGCGCAGGAGCTGGGGGTCATCGACGAGGTGATCAAGCCCGCGGAGACGCGCGGCGCCATCGCCAAGGTCCTCGCCCAGGCCACCCCCGCCAGGGGCGCCCACGGGAACATCCCGCTGTAACGACACGTCTCGCACCGCTCGGGCCCGCACCTGTTTCACCAGGTGCGGGCCCGTCGGCGTTCAGGGGGTCGGCGCGTACGACATTTTGGGCATAGACGGCGTGTGTCCGGCGCATACGGCATTTCGGGCGCCGCGTGCAGCCAGCGGACTCAGACGGCCGCGTGCAGCCAGCGGACCGGCGCGCCGTCGCCGGCGTACCTGAACGGCTCAAGCTCCTCGTCCCAAGGTCTGCCCAGCATCTTGTCCAGCTCGTCCTCCAGCACGCACCGCCCCTGCGCCGCCATCATCATCGCGGCGCGCAGCCGGTCCTCGGGGATCATGATGTCGCCGGCCACGCCGATGACCGCCGTGAAGGCGCCGAGCGTCGGCGTGTAGGCATGCCGGGAGCCGTCGACGCCGGGTGAGGCGTCTTCGGTGATCTCGAATCTCAGGCGCTGCCAGCCCATGAGGGAGGAGGCGATGCCCGCCGCGATTCCGGCCCGCCCCTCCCACTCCGCCTGTGCGCGCACGACGTTGGGCGCGGCGGGTTGCGGAGTCCACGTCAGGTCTACGGGCACGCCAAGGACACCCGCGACTGCCCATTCGATGTGAGGGCACAGCGCGGGCTGAGCCGAGTGGACGTAAAGGACGCCACGAGCAGACACCGGACCTCCCGTTTCGGTACGAGGTGCGCCTTCCCCAACGGCCTCGTATCGGGATGATCACAAGTGACTAGGGAGAGACTACCGTCGGTCGCAATCCGACACCAGAGGGGGGCCATACCAAGTTGGTGCGGGAGTGGCGGGTGACAGTTCGCCCTCGGCGGAAAGATAACCGCTCATGGAAATGCAATCTGTCGGCGAGGCGTACATCCGCCCAGGTCAGATCCTGACGGACCGGACCTCCCTCGCCGCCGCGTCGCGCTGGACCCAGGCGGTCTCGGAGGCGGACGGAGTCTGCGTCGTCCACCTGACTCCGGGCGCCGACCCCTGCGAGGTCACCGCCGAACTCCGCGACCAGGGCCTGCGGGCCTCCCCCAACCACGTCCTGCGCGGCCAGCCCCTGTTCTTCGGCGGCCCCGCGTCCAGGCCCTTCCCCGCCGAGCCGATCGGCCTCAAACGGTCCAGATCCCGCTCCGACGTCGTCGTGGGCCTGCTCGACACCGGCGTGGCCAAGCACCCGTGGTGGTCCGGCAGCGACTGGTACGCCCGCCTCTCCCCCGAGGACGCGGACGCCGCCGAGGGCTCGCAGGCCGGGCACGGCACGTTCATCGCGGGCCTGCTCACGCGCCTGGCGCCCGGCGCGGCGCTGAGCGTGCACCGGGTGCTGGACGGCGACGGCCTCGGCGACGAGGCGAGCATCGTGCGCGCGCTGAACCGCCTGCGCGAGCACCCCCCGCACGTGCTCAACCTCTCCTTCGGCGGCCACACCTTCGACGACCGGCCGCCGCCCCTGCTGTCGGACGCCATCGCCGGCCTGACGAACACGGTGACCGTCGCCTGCGCCGGCAACACCGCCTCCGACCGGCCGTTCTGGCCCGCCGCGCTGCCGTTCGTGGTAGGCGTGGCGGCCGTGGACGCCACCGAGCGGCACCGCGCGCCCTACTCCGGCTACGGCACCTGGGTGGACGCGTGCGCCAGGGGCGACTGGCTGACCAGCAGCTATCTGGACACGGGCGAGTACGGCGGGTACGCGGCGTGGAGCGGCACGTCGTTCGCGACGGCGCTGGTGGCCGGCACCATCGCCGAGGCCGCCGCCCGCGAGCCGGCCAAGGAGTGGATCAGGCGCGTCCTCGAGTCCGGGGAGACCCGCGAAATTGCCGATCTGGGGGTTCTCTTCCCGGCGAGTCTGTAGAGTTTACGCTCAGTCCCCGGTCAATCACGAGGAGGCATGATCGCCAATCCGTGCCGGTGGAGAGGAGGCCGTATGCGTGATCCCCGCGAGCCCGCGGAGTTGCTGATGGCCGCCGCCGACGGCGACAGATCGGCCTGGGACGAGCTCGAACACCGGTTCGGGCCGCGTATGTGGGCGGTGGCCCGCGCGTGCGGCCTGGACCCGGCGGACGCGGCGGACGCCGTCCAGGGTGCCTGGCTCCGCCTGCTCCAGCATCTCCACGACCTCAGGGATCCGGCGAGGGTGGGCGGCTGGCTCACGACGACCGTGCGGCGCGAGGCCATGCTGATCCTGAGGAAAGAGCGGCCGGGCGCCTCGTCCTTCGAGATCGTCGACGATCCCGACCCCGCCGCGGCCGTCCTGGAGGCCGACGGCCGGCGCACGCTCTGGCAGACGGTCTCCGCCCTGCACGAACCCTGCCGCTCGCTCCTCCAGTTGGTCGCCATCGATCTGGGAAACCAGCAGGTGGCGGCCCGGCTCGGGCTGCCCACGGGCAGCGTCGGCCCGACCAAGGCCCGCTGCCTGGAAAAACTGCGCACTCTGCTCTCACTACAGGAGACAGCGCAATGATCAACGACGAATACTTTTTGGCGGCCCTCCGGCTGAGCTCGGGCAACGATCCGATCCCCGGCCCGGTGTCCGCCGCCGCCCGCGACGCCTATCGGCTCCGGGTCCCACGGGCGGTGACCGCCGCCTACGCCGAGTCCGCCACGATCCGCGGGGTCCGCGACGACGACAGCTCCCATCTGGTGCGCTTCGTCTCGGCCGGGGTCACCTTCGACCTGGAGGTGACGGAGGGCGACGGGCTCATCGACGTGGCCGGGCTCATCTCCCCCTATCCGGGAGAGGGGGCGCTCGTCGATGTCAGATCACCGCACATGACCCTCACCCGACGCATCGGCCAGACCGGCCACTTCGTCGCCACCGGGCTGCCGCCGGGCTGGCTCAGCATCGTGTGCCACCGGCCCGGTCACGCGCCCATCCAGACGGCCTGGGTACGCATCCGGCCCCGCCCCTAGCCCGTTCCCGATCTTGATCTACCGCAGCCGTACGGCCGGGAAGGCCGCGCCCCTTCTCCGTGCCGGCTACCGACCGAGACCGGCATGAGCGACCAACCGGCCCTGTCAGGCGACCTCCCTCCGCTCGTCGCGGCGGCGGAGGCCGCGATGACGCGTTCCCTGGTCGATCCCGACCACGCCCTGCGCACGGCCCGCGTCGTCCTCGCGGCGGCCCGCCGTACCGGATGTGCCGAGGCGGTGGCCGTGGCGCTGCGGGCGATGGCGCTGGCCTCCCGCGAGCTGGGCGACCTCGCCACCGCCGAGCAGCACCTGCGCGAGGCCATCGGCACGCGCGGCGCCCCGCTCCACCGGATCGCGCAGGCCCGGCTGTCCCTCGTCACCGTGCGCACCGAGCGCGGCCACCCGCGGCAGGCGCTCCGCGTGGCCGCTCTGGCCTGGGCCTACCTCCCGCCGCTCGACCGGGCCAAGCTGGACACGCAGCGCGCCGTGGCCCTCGGGCATCTCGGCCGTCACCAGGAGGCCATCGCCGCCTGCGACCGCGCGCTGCGCGCCCTCGTGGAGGCGCCCGGCACGATCGACGACCGCAGGTTCCTGGCGGGCGGGCTGCTCAACCGCGGGCTCATCCACTCCTACCGGGGCGACTGGGACGCCGCGCTGCGCGACCTTTCCGCCTGCCTGCGCATCGCCCACCAGGCCGGGCTGCCGCACCTGGCCCGCCTGTCCGCCGCCAACCTGCCCTTCCTCGCGGTACGCAGGGGCGACCTGGCGGCGGCGTTCAAGCACTACCGCGAGGCCGAGGACACCCTGCTCGGCTTCCCCGAGCGGCTGGCCACCATGCGGGCCGACTTCGCCGGGGCGCTGCTCGCCGCGCACCTGCCGGGCGAGGCCAGGGCCATGCTGAGCCTGGCCGTACCCGATCTGGAGGCGTCGGACGCTCACGTGGCGCTGGCCGAGGCGCGGCTGAAGCTGGCCCAGGTGGAGCTGCTGACCGGGGACCCGCACCGCGCCAGGCAGGTGGCCGAGCAGGCCGCCCGCGAGCTGGCCGGCCAGGAGCGGACGTCGTGGCTGCCGCTGGCCGCGGAGGTCGTCCTGCGCGCGCGGCTGGCCCTCGAACCCGTCACTCCTGAGCTGGTCGCCGCGCTGATCGCGTGCGCGGACGAGCAGGAGGACGGGCAGGAGGACGGGCTCACCCACCGGGCCGGAGCCGCGGCGCTGCGGCTGACGGCGGCCGAGGCGGCGCTCAGCGTCGGCGACCAGGTGACGGCCGTCACGCAGCTCGACCGGCTCACGCGGGACGCCGTGCGCTCGCCGGCGGATACCGGCCGGACGCCTGCCGGGACCCGGCTGACCTCGCTCGCGTCCGAGCCGCAGGCCCGGCACTTCGCGCAGGCGGCGCAGATCCCCGCCCAGGTGCGCCAGCACGCGCTCGCCTTGCAGGCGGCGCTGCGCGAGGACGTCACCGGCGCCTTCCGCGCGGTCCGCGACGGGCTGGCCGAGGTGAGCGGGCAGGTGGAGGCGTTCGATGACCCGTCGCTGCGCGCCCACGCGGCCAGGGCCGGGGAGCGGCTGGCGGCCTACGGGCTGGAGCTGGCGGTACGCGACGGGTGCGCCAAGGAGGTGTTCGAGTGGGCCGAGCGGTGGCGGGCCGTGGCCGCTCCCGCGCACGAGTGCGCCCTGACCGACCCCGACCTCGTCCGCACCGAGCTGGGGGACGGCGTCCTGGTCGAGTACGTGGCCGACCGGGACGCGCTGCTGGCCGTGATCGTGACGGCCGGACGCCTGACACTGCGCCGGCTGGGCGGCGTGCACCAGGTCAAGGAGGCGATCGTCCAGTTGCGGTACGCCCTGCGCCGCCCCGACCGCCCCGGCGACGTCGAAGCCGCGGCCATGGAGCTCGAACGGCTGGTGCTGCGCCCGCTGGCGGCCGAGCTGGGTGACCGGCCGCTGGTGGTGGTGCCGGTGGGCCCGCTGCACACGCTGCCGTGGGCCGCGCTGCCCGGCCTGCGCGAGCGGCCGGTCAACGTGGCCTCCGGGGCGACCGCCTGGCTGCGGGCCCGCCGGTCACGCGGCCCACGCCCGGCCGCGCCGCCGCTGGTCTCGGCCGCGGCCGGCCCGGCCTTGGCCCACGCGCAGGCCGAGGTCGCTCATGTGCTGGCCTGCCATCCCCGCGGGCGGGAGGTGCCGGGACGCATCGCGCCGGTGCTGGAGGCGCTGAGGACGGCGGACGTGGTGCACCTGGCGGCGCACGGCATGTTCCACGCGCGCAGCCCGCTGGTGTCGGGGATCACCCTGGAGGACGGGTCGCTGATGGCGTACGACCTGCTGGAGGTCACGCACTCGGCCCGGCTTGTGGTGCTGTCGGCCTGCAATTCCGGGATGTCGCGTACGCCGATGGAGGGGACGCCGCTGGGGCTGCCCGGGACGTTCCTTGCCAAGGGGGTGTCCTGTGTGATCGCCGGGATGGTGCCGGTCGGGGACGAGACGGCCAAGGCGATGATGAGCGCGTTCCACGAGCTGCTGGCGGCGGGGCAGCCGCCGGACGCGGCGCTGGCGTGCGCGGCGGCGAAGACGGGCGAGTACGGGTTCAGCTGCTTCGGCGCAGGCGACCGGCCCCTGTACTGACGCCCGCGTCGCTGGACGCCTATGTTGTCGGCGGGCTGGCTTGGCGGGTGTCCGGTTCGGCGGGCGTCTCAATCGGTAGGCGTCCGACCTGGAGGGGCGTCCGGGTTGGGCGGGCGTCCGGCCGGGAGCGAGCGTCCTCCCAAGCAGGCGTTCTACCTGGCGGCGGCGTTCGGATGGAGACCCGGAGACCCGGAGTGGTCAGCCGGTGGCGACGGGGCGGGTGGGGTCGGCGACCCAGTTGGACCACGAGCCCACGTACAGAGCCGCGGGCAGGCCCGCCACCTCCATCGCCAGCACCTCGTGCGCGGCCGTCACCCCGGACCCGCAGTAGGCCCCTGCCTCGACGCCCGCGCCGGCACCCAGCGCGGCGAAGCGGGCCCTGAGCGACTCGGGGTCGAGGAAGCGGCCGTCAGAGCCGACGTTGTCCGTGGTGGGGGCGCTGACCGCGCCGGGGACGTGCCCGGCGACCGGATCGACCGGCTCCACCTCGCCCCGGTATCGCTCACCGGCCCTGGCGTCCAGCAGCACGCCGCCCCGCCGGGCCAGGGCCGAAGCCTCGTCGGCGGTCAACGCCGGCATGCCTCCCGGGCGCGCGGTGAAGTCGCCCTCCTCCGGCTGCGGAATCTCCTTGGTGACCGGCAGCCCGGCCTCGATCCAGGCGGGCAGGCCGCCGTCGAGCACGCGTACGTCCTGGTGCCCGAAGTAGCGCAGCGCCCACCAGGCTCTGGCCGCGACGGTGGAGCCGGCGTCGTCGTACACCACGACCGGCCGCCCGTCCGAGACGCCCAGCCGCCGCATCGCGCGCTGGAAGTCCGCCGCCTCCGGCAGCGGGTGCCGCCCGCCGGGGCCGGGAGGGGCGGCGAGGTCGGTGTCGAGGTCGCAGAAGACGGCGCCCTCGATGTGACCCTCGCGGTAGAACTGCTCCCCGGGCGGGCCGCCGAGCCGCCAGCGGACGTCGAGCACCGTCGCGCCGTCGAGCGCGGCGAGTCCGGCCGGGGTGATCAGCGGGCTGGTCACGTGCGTACCTCCAGGAGCGGGACGTGCTGTTCGGCCGCCGTCAGCGAGCCGTGGTAACCGGTGAACAGGGCCTCGAAGGGGTGAGCCGCGGGAGCGGTGAGCGCCAGGCCGCCGTAGGGCACGGCCACAACGTCGCCGATGCGCCCGAGCCACGCGTCGTGCACACGGGGCCCGAACCAGCCCGAATCGACCGCCTCCTGCCTGGACACCACCCACGCCTTGCCGCTCAGCTTCTCACGCCAGGTCTCCAGCACCCGCTCGGCGGCGCCCGGGTGGGCGTAGACGTGTCGCGCCCTGGCCTCACCGCCGAGCAGCGCCACGCCCTCGGCCAGCTCGGGTGTGCCCTCCACGTCGATCTTCTCGGTCGCGTTGACCATGCCGTGGTCGGCGGTGACGTAGAGGCTGGCACCCGGCGGCAGCCCTTCGGCCAGGCGCCGCGCCATGTCGTCGACTATGGCGAGCTGGCGCAGCCACTCCTCGCCGCCCCATCCGACCATGTGGCCGGTGGCGTCGAGGTCGCCGTAGTAGACCGTGACGTGTGCGGGCCGCCGCTCGCGCAGCGCCTCCAGGGCGCGGGCGACGCGGTCGTCCACGGTGTCGGCGGGCAGGTAGCGTACGCCGCGGAAGACGGCCCCGGTCAGGCCGGTGCTCTCGAACTCGGCGGGGGCGACGTAGGCGGGCTCGACCCCGGCACTCGCGGCGCGTTGATAGATGGTCGTCGCCGGCTGCCACTCCTCCGGATCCATGACCAGGCCGTCGGGCAGCTTCCAGCGCAGGCAGTTGAACAGGTGACCGGCGCCCGGCACCGCCAGCAGCATCCCCACCATGCCGTGCTCACCCGGTGTCAGCCCCGTGCCCAGGGTGCACAGGCTCGTGACGGTGGTGGCGGGGAAACCGGCGGTCAGCGTCCTGCTCGGCAGCCCGGCCAGGAACGGGGCGCTCTCGGGGTGGGCCTGGAGCAGCTCGGCTCCCAGGCCGTCGACCAGGAACAGGCACACCCGGTCGGTGGGCTCCAGGGCCAGCGCATTGGGCTCGCGCAGACCGAGGGCGGCCATCAGCGAGCCCGGCACATCCGCCAGCGACCCGCCGCCGTATCCCGGCACCAGCATGCCCCTCAGTGTAGCCCTCCGTGATCGCCACCCCCTGCCGCGCACCCCGGCACCGCATCCGGCCCTCCGCACGGCTCGGCACGGTGCGCCTTCTGCGCGACTCGGCAGAGTGCCAGCCTTCTCTACGCCTGCGCGTCGCGGTTCCGCCGCAATCGTCGCGGTGGGCCCGCTCCCGGTTGGGCCCACGCGAGTGCACGCGGGTGTGCGTGGTGTGCACGGGTGAACGCTGCCCCATGGCTACCTAGGACGCGAGCACCACGACGCCACACCTGGTCAGGGCACCCCTGGACGTCGCAGCGCATCGGGCGTGGCGGCCCTGGGAGACGCGGGCGGCGGGCGGAGGCGGCCCCGCACATCGCGGGCATCCGGTCGAGCGCCCCAGTTCATCGCAGGGCGTCGGGCGGCCCGAGGGGTCGAAGGTGTCGGGTGGGGTGTGGGGGTTGGGTGGTCGGGGTGGCGGGTGTTCGTGGCAGGGCGTGCGGGATCGCGGTGGGGGCGGTCGTGGTGGGGTGGCGGGCGAGCCGTGGGCGGGGGCCGCGTCCGGGGTGAGGGAGGGCTGGGGTCAGGTGGCGGCGCGGGCGGTGGCCTCGGACAGGGCCTTGGCGAAGGCGAGGACGTGGGTGACCGCCTCGGGGCCGTCGGCCGCCTCGCTGACCCTGAGCGACAGGTCGTCGGCGGTGATGGCGCCCGTGTAGCCGTGGTCGGCCTCGCAGTTTTCGTCGCCGCACGTGGCCGGCTCAAGGTCCACATGAGAGATGGCGCCCCAGCCGATGGTGAGCGTCACCTCCGTGGGAGGGACGCCGGGGACGTAGGAGGCGGGGTCGGGCACGACGCGGGTGACGGCGACCGACTGGACGCGGCTCAGCCGCACGGCCTCGGTGGTGGTGGAGGCGTGGGACGCCGAGACGCCCTCGACCGCCGGGTGCTCGTCGGTGTGGCAGACCAGCAGCCGGGTCGTCGTCAGCACCAGGACGGTGACGTGCCGGCGCACCTCCATCGCGGGATCGAAGGTCGCCTCGTGGTGCACCACGAACGCCGTCACGGCCTCCTTGCCCAGCGCGGATTCGACCGCATCGGTGACGAGGTCGGGGTAGTAGCCGCTGCGCTCTATCGCTTCACGCAGGCCCGCGGCTGAGACTCGGGTTTCCCTCATGGGTCCATCCTGCCAGGGCCGGGCAGTACACTCACCCGCCGGACATAACGCTCTATAACACCTTCTGCCGGTGCATCACCGGGCACAGGGTCACCTTCATTTCGCTGGGGCAGCCGAGGCATTCGCTGAGGGCGAATGCTGGGGACGAAGGCTGGGGGCGAATCAGGAGAGCCGGCGAGGGCCGCCGTCCAGCCGGGGTCCCGCCGGGGTGCGCAGGGTGGCGCGGGCGGCGAGGATCATGACGTCCGACTCCCCCACGAGCACCTGGTCCAGGTCCAGGCGGGACACCTCGGGCAGGTCGTGGGCCAGGCGGCCGACGCGTACGAGGACCTCCTCCAGGGCGTCCACCGCCACGGGCGGGTAGCCGTACTCGCCGAACAGCAGCGGCGCGGCGCGTACGGACCTGACCAGCTCCGAGGCGTCCTCACCGGTCAGCGGGGCCAGCCGGAAGCTCTGGTCCTGCAGCAGCCGGGCGGTCACCTCGCCGAGCCCGAACGACACCACGGGCCCGAACGCGGGATCCTCGATCATGCCCACCACGGTCGGCACGGCGGGCTGCGGCGCCATCCGCTGGACGGCCAGCTCCACCCGCTCGCCGGACAGCTCGGCGTAGGCGTGGCGGACCATCTCGGGGCCGGTCAGCCCCAGGCGCACGGTCCCGGCCCGGCGCGAGGCTCCCGGATCGGCCACCTTGACCACCACGGGCCAGCCCAGACGTTCGGCGGCGGCCACCGCCTCTTCCGGCGAGCCCACGACCTCGGCGGGCCACACGGTCAGGCCGTAGCAGGCCAGCAGCTCGGCGGCGTCGATCTCGACGGGCGGCCCTGCCTGCGCGAACCCGCCGGGGCCGGTCTCGTGCCCGGCGGCCGCCCCGGACCGAGCGGCCCGCTCCTGCCCGGCGGGCCGGGTGTCGTCTCGCGCCGATCCGGTCGAGGAGGTGCCGTCCGGCGCGGCCTCGTCACCGGCCGGGGTGGAGAGGGCCTGGTGGACCAGGGTCCTGGCGCGGGTCGTGTCGATGCCGTCCAGCTCGGGCGGCAGGGCCGCGGGCTGGGCGCGCCACGTCGCGTAGCGCACCACGTACGCCAGGGCCCTGACGGCCTCCTCCGGCGCCGCGTATGACGGGATCGAGCCCCGCGACGGCGTGGACTCCGTACCGTGAGCTCCTGAGACGCGCAGCGCCGGATGCATCCCCAGATGTCCCCTGAACGTCGTCAGCACCGGTTTGCCGGCGTCCTTGGCGACCCGCAGCAGCTCGGCCGCCACCTCCTCGGCCCGGCCGGGGATGGGCGGCATGTCGATCACGACGGCCGCGTCCACGTCGGGCGAGGCCAGCTCGCCGGCGAGCGCCGCGCCGAACTCGGACGGCCCGGCGGCGGGCCCCAGGTTGACGGGCGGGCGCGGTTCGAGGCCGGCGGCCACGCAGGCGTCGGCGGCCAGCAGGCCGAGCGCGTCGGAGTTGGTGACGAGCGCGACCCTCGGCCCCGCGGGCAGCGGCTGGTAGGCCAGCAACTGGCCCACGTCGAAGAGCTGGATGAGGTCGTCCACCCTGATCAGCCCGGCCTGGTCGAACAGCGAGCCGATCGCGGAGTCGGGCAGGCCGAGCTCCTCGGCCGAGTGGCCGGAGGGGGTGCCGCCGCTCTTGACCACGACGACGGGCTTGCGACGGGAGATGCGCCTGGCCAGCCGGGTGAACTTGCGCGGGTTTCCGAGCGACTCCAGGTAGAGCAGGATCACCTCGGTGGAGTCGTCCTCCTCCCAGTACTGCAGCAGGTCGTTGCCCGAGACGTCGGCCCTGTTGCCGGCCGAGACGAACGTCGAGATGCCCATGCCGCGCTGCGCCACCCGCTGCAGGAGCGCGGTGCCGAGCGCGCCCGACTGGCTGAAGAAGCCCACCCTCCCCCGGCCAGGCACGGTGGCGGCGAGGGTGGCGTTGAGCCGGACGGAGGGGTCGGTGTTGGCGATGCCGAGGCAGTTGGGGCCCACGACGCGCAGGCCGTAGGAGCGGGCGATGCGGGCCAGCTCGTCCTGGCGGGCGCGTCCTTCCGCGCCCGTCTCACCGAACCCGGAGGAGACCACGACCAGGCCGTGCACGCCCTTCTCCGCGCACTCCTTGACGACGTCGATCACGCCTTCGGCCGGCACCGCGACGACGGCCAGGTCGACCTCGCCGTCGATGGCGCCCACGCTCGGGTACGCCCGCACGCCCGCCACCGCCCGCACCTCCCGGTGCACGGGGTAGACGGGGCCGGTGAAGTCGGCGGCCAGGAGGTTGCGCAGCACGGTCTGGCCCACGCCGCCCGGCTCGCGCGAGGCGCCGATGACCGCGACCGAACCGGGGGTGAGCAGCCTGGCGATCGAGCGGGACTCGGCCCTGTGCTCGCGCGCGGCCGTGACCTCGGCGGAGGTGTCGGTGGGGGTCAGGTCGAGCGTCATGCGTACGACGCCGTCCTCGAACTGGCTCTGGGCCGTGTAGCCGGCCTGGCGCAGCAGCCCCGTCATACGCATGTTGGCGGGCAGCACGTCGGCGATGAAGCGTTCGATGCCGTGCTCGCGTGCCGTGGCGGCCAGGTGTTCGAGCAGGACGGAGGCCACTCCCCTGCCCTGGTGGGCGTCCTCGACGAGGAAGGCCACCTCGGCCTCGCCCGGAGCGGTCCTGTCGTAACGGATCACGGCCACCATCTCGGTGCCGATCGTGGCGATCAGCGCGACCCTGTTGACGTAGTCGACGTTCGTGAACCGCTCGACTTCCCTGTCGGACAGCCGGGGCCTGGGGCCGAAGAAGCGAAAATAGATCGACTCGTCCGACAGTCTGGAGTAGAACGAGCGGAGACGGTCGGCGTCGGCGGGCCTGATCGGGCGGACATGTGCGGTGCCGCCGTCGGCCAGAACGACGTCGGCTTCCCAATGGGCCGGATATTGTGCCTCCACATTCACGAGCGTAAACCTGCATCCCACATGCCAAGACCGGGGGCGCGGTTGGGCAACGCTTGTGCATCGAAGGCGACCCCGTGTCCGGCGTACGCCCCACGGGCAGCCCGGAAGCTGTTAGTTTTGCCGTGGCGTTTCAGCCGTTGGCCAGGCTCGTTCTGAAGGCAGCAAGGTGGTGACATCATGACGCGGGTCGTCGTGGTGGGCGATCTCATGACCGACGCGGTCGCTCGCGCCCGTTATGCACTCGCCCGGGCGAGCGACACCCCGGCGATCGTGACGATGCACGGCGGCGGCTCAGGGGCGAACATCTCGTCCTGGCTCGCCGTGGAGGGCGCCGAGGTGGCCTTCATCGGCCGCAGAGGCGCTGACATCACGGGTCGTAACCGCGACATGGAGCTGATGGGCTACGGCGTCGACGCCCGGCTTGTCATGGATCCTGAGCGTCCGACCGGCACCTGCGTGGTGCTCGTCACGCACAAGGGCGAGCGCACCATGCTGTCCGACCCCGGTGCCAACGCCGCTCTGTCGCCCGAGGACCTGCCGCGTGACCTGTTCACGCAGGGCACCCATCTGCATCTGTCGGGCTACACGCTGATCAACGAGGGCTCGCGCGACGCCGGTCTGTCCGCGCTCGACATGGCCAGGCACAACGGCATGTCGATCTCGGTCGACTGCGCCTCGTCCGCGCCGCTGGACCGTACGGGGGCCGAGCCGTTCCTCGAATGGACCAACGGGGCCAAGCTGCTGTTCGCCAACATCGACCAGGCGAAGGTGCTGACCGGCCGCGACGACGCCGAGTCGGCCGCCAAGGTGCTCACCGCGTGGTTCCCGCAGGTCGTGATCAAGATGAGTGCCGAGGGCGCGTTGTGGTACAGCAACGGCCGCCCCGACCCGGTGCGGGTGGCCGCGGAGCCCGTCGACAAGATCGTCGACGGCACGGGCGCGGGTGACGCGTTCTGCGCCGGCTTCCTGCCGCCATGGCTGGAGGGCAAGCCGCCGCACGAGGCGCTGGCCTCCGGCAACCGGCTCGCGGCCAAGGCGATCATGCATCTGGGCGCTCGGCCGCCGTTCTGACGGTCTTCGACCGGCGCTGTCGTGGAAGATCCGCCTAGCGTGTAGGTGAGGAGCGTGATAACCGGCGTGCGCCCGTTACGTTTCGGCGACCCGGCTTCCATCGGGCCCTACCGGCTGACCGGCTTCCTCGGCGAGGGCGGGCAGGGCAGCGTCTACCTGGCTTCCTCGCCCACGACCGGTGAGCGGGTCGCCGTCAAACTGCTGCACGCCAGGTTCACCGAGGACGAGCGCGCGGTCCGCCGTTTCCTGCGTGAGGCCGATTCGGTGCGGCGGGTGGCGGAGTTCTGCACGGCTCGGGTGCTCGACGTGGGCGAGGCCGACGGGCGACCGTACATCGTCGGCGAGTACGTGGACGGGCCCTCCCTGCAGCGCCACGTGAGCGCGGAAGGGCCCATGCGCGGGCAGGCGCTGATCCGGCTGGCCATCGCGACCGCCACCGCGCTGACCGCGATCCACCGGGCCGGGGTGGTGCACCGCGACTTCAAGCCGGGCAACGTACTGCTCGGGCCGGACGGGCCCCGGGTGATCGACTTCGGCATCGCGCGGGCGCTCGACGTGAGCCAGAGCATGACTTCCAGCGTGGTCGGGACGCCGGCGTTCATGGCGCCCGAACAGTTCCTCGGGGACGCGCAGCCGGCCAGCGACGTGTTCGCGTGGGCGGGGACGATGGTGTTCGCGGCGACGGGGCAGGGGGCGTTCGGGTTCGGGGCGCTGCCGGTGGTGATGCACCGGATCCTGAACGGGGAGCCCGACCTGGCGGGGGTTCCCGAGGCGCTGGCGCCGTTGTTGTGGGCGGCGCTGGCCAAGGACCCTCAGCGGCGGCCTACGGCCGATCAGCTCATGCACGAACTCATCCGCTCCGCGGGCGCGTCACCGGCCGTCCCTGGTGGGCCGGTGGGCGACCACGCCCCCGCGCCGCCGGGTGGGGCGGCGGGCGACGGCTTCGCCACGTCCAGCGGGACGCGCCGGCTCGCCGATCCGGCCGCCTTCACGGCTGTCCCCTTACCGGGGCAGGACTTACCCGGCCAGGAGTTACCGCGCCAGGACCTATTGGGCCAAGGCTTACCGGGCCAGGACTTACCGGTCGGCGGCGGCGCGCCGGGGCGGGGGTGGACGGGGCCGACCGGGCCGGGGCGGCGGGGTCGGCGGGGGTTGTTGATCACGGCGGGCGCGGCGGCGACGGCGGTGGTCGTGGGGCTGGTCGCCTGGATGGTCGTCCAGTTCAACGACCGCACCGCCGCCACCACCACGACGACGCCCGGCCCTGTCGCCTACGGGAGCGCGCTGACCTCCGTCGTACGCCCGTCCGGCAAGAAGGGCGGCACCGTCCGCCTGGCGTCGGCGGTCGCCCTGGATTCCACGGACCCGGCCGACATGTACATGACGCAGTCGTGGAACATGGTCCGCCTCTACGGCCGCGCGCTGACGATGTTCAAGCCGGCCCCGGGCGCGGCGGGGACGCAGATCGTGCCCGACCTGGCCGAATCGCTCGGCAAGCCGAGTGACGGCGGCAAGACCTGGACCTACACACTCCGGCAGGGCCTGAAGTTCGAGGACGGGACGCCGATCACCTCGGCCGACGTCGCGTACGCGGTGCTGCGCAGCATGGACTCCGGTTTCGAGCAGGGCACCAGCTACTTCGACCTCATGCTCGACCTGCCCGCCGGCTACCAGGGCCCCTACAAGTCCCCCACCGCCGTCACCACGTCCGCGATCGAGACGCCGGACGATCGCACGATCGTGTTCCACCTGAAGGAGCCGTTCGCCACGTTCGACCACCTCGTCCAGTTGCCCGAGACGATCCCGGTGCCGAAGGTGAAGGACACGCGCGACGGTTACAAGCTCAAGGTGGTCTCGTCGGGTCCGTACCGGTTCGCCCGGGTCGCGGAGAACTCCGTCGTCCTGGAGCGCAACCCCAACTGGTCACCCGAGTCCGACCCCAACCGCACGGCGCTGCCCGACCGCTTCGAGCTCACCTACGGGATGGACGGGGCCCAGGCGGCCGACCGGTTCAAGGCGGGAGAGGCCGAGGTGGGGCCGCTCGTCCCGGACGGCGAGATCGCGGCGGTGCTCGGCGACCCCGCGCGCAAGGCCCAGGCCGACGCCCCGATCACGACCGTGCGCGTACTGGCGATCAACCCGCAGGTGCCGCCGTTCGACCGGCCCGACTGCCGCCGCGCGGTGGTGCGCGCGCTCGACCTGAACGCCGTGCGGGCGGCCGACCTGCCGCTGGCGGACGAGGTGCCCACGTCGCTGGTGCCACCCACGGTGCCCGGGCAGCACGCGGCCGTCCCCGGGCTGACGGCGGACGGCGACCCGGCCGCCGCCCGGCAGGACCTGGCGAGGTGCGGCAGGGCCGGCGGCTTCCCGGCCAAGTACCTCTACCGCGATCTGCCCCAGGAGGCGGCGGTGGCGCAGGCGGTCAAGGCCGCGCTGGCCGAGGTGGGCATCGAGGTGTCGCTGGAGGCGGCGCCGGTCGCGGAGTTCCACCAGTCCAAGGGCGGCAGCCCTGACTACCTGAAGAAGAACCAGGTGGGGCTCATCGCCAAGGCGTGGATCTACGACTGGCCTGATCCGTACTCGTTCCTGCCCGAGATGGTGGACAGCAGGCGGATCAGGGAGAAGGAGTTCTCGTTCAACGTCAGCGTCCGGCTGCCGACCGTGGACGCGGTCCTGGACCGGGCGACGAGCCAGCTCGACCCGAGGATCAGGGCCGGGCTGTGGGCGGAGGCCGAGCGGCGGGTGGCCGGTGAGGCGGTGCTGGTGCCGCTGACCTGGCGCCGTTCGCTGCTCCTGCGCGGCGCCCAAGCCACCGACCTCCACGTCAGCCCGATCTACGCCGACTACGACCTGACCACCATCGGCGTGAGCACCGCCTCCTGAGGCCTGCACCAGCTCCTGACCCCAGGCACCGGCTCCTGACGCTCGGCACCGCACGACGGCCCACCGCGCCACGGCGCCCGTTCTCAGCGTGACGGCGCGCCGTGGGACGAGGGTCAGCTGGTGACGGCGAGGGCCAGGGGCAGCACGGCGGGAGCGCCCGCGTGGCGGACCAGGGCCGCCGCCAGCGTCATCGTCCAGCCCGTGTCGACCCGGTCGTCCACCAGCAGGACCGGCCCGCCGCAACCGGCGACGGCCGCACCGAGGTCCTTCGGCATGGCCAGCGTGCCCCTGATCGCCTGCACCCGCTTGGCGCTGTTGAACTGCTGCCCCGGCGACCCGGCCCGATAGCCCAGTTCGCCCAAGTATGTCAGCCGCCCCACCTGCGCCAGCCGCTCGGCGAACCCGCGCACGAGCTTGGGTCGCGTCGCCGAAGGAACGTTGACCACGGCGACAGGCCGCGCACCCCAGTCCCAGGCCGACAGAACCTTGATCACGGCGGCGAACATGTCGTCGGCCACCGGCTGGTCGTCCCCGGCGAACAGCTCCCGCAGCCGGTTGCCCCACCCGATGTCGGTCAGCCGCCCGAGCGCCCTGCCGGGCTCGGCGCCCAGCTCGGGCTTGATCCGCCCGGACAGGTCGGACAGGCCGGTCGGCCACTGCCTGCGGGCCTCGATCTCGACGCCGGGCCTGCTCAGGCGTTCGCGGGCGGTCTCGACGGCCTGGGCGGCGATCTCCGGGGAACGGTGGCGGCCGGTGCAGTTGTCGCAGCGCCCGCACGGGGCGGCGGTGTCGTCGTCGAGGTGCCGGCGCAGGTATTGCTCCCTGCACTCGGTCGTGGTCAGGTAGGCGAGCATGGCCTGCTGCTCGGCCCCGCGCTCGGCCGCGATGCGGGCGTAGCGCTCGCCGTCGTAGGCCCACTCCTGCCCGGTGGCCTCCCAGCCGCCCTTGACCCGGCGGACGGCGCCGTCCACGTCGAGCACCTTGAGCATCATCTCCAGGCGGCTGCGGCTCAGGTCGACGGCGGTCTCAAGGGCGGGGGTGGACATGAGGCCGCGCTCTTCCAGAGTCTGCAACGTGGTGCGGACGACGGGCTCGGGCGGGAAGGCCAGCGAGGCGAAATAGGCCCAGATGTCGCGGTCTTCCGTGCCGGGGAGCAGGATCACCTCGGCCCGTTCGACGCCGCGCCCGGCCCGGCCGACCTGCTGGTAGTAGGCGACGGGCGACTGCGGCGCGCCCACGTGGATCACGAAGCCCAGGTCGGGCTTGTCGAAGCCCATCCCGAGCGCGCTCGTGGCCACCAGCGCCTTGATCCGGTTGCCGAGCAGCGCGTCCTCGGCGGCCAGCCGCTCTGACGGCTCGGTCTGGCCAGAATAGGCGGCCACCTCGATCCCCTGTTCGCGCAGGTAACCGGCTATCTCGTGGGCGGCCGCGACGGTGAGGGTGTAAACGATGCCGGAGCCGGGCAGCTCGCGCAGCGTCTGAGCCAGCCAGGCCAGGCGCTGCTCGGCGGTGGGCAGGCGGACGACGCTCAGGTGCAGGCTCTCGCGCTCAAGCGGCCCGCGCAGGACGAGCGTGTCGTCACCGTCGGGCCGCAGCTCGGCGGGCAGGCGCAGCTGCTCGGCCACGTCGCGGGTGACGCGCGCGTTGGCGGTGGCGGTGGTGGCCAGCACCGGGATGCCCGGCGGCAGCTCCGCGAACAGCGTGGACAGCCTGCGGTAGTCGGGGCGGAAGTCGTGACCCCAGTCGGAGATGCAGTGGGCCTCGTCGACCACCACCAGGCCTGCGCTCTCGGCCAGCTCGGGCAGGACGTTGTCGCGGAAGTCGGGGTTGTTCAGCCGCTCGGGGCTGACCAGCAGCACGTCGACCATGCCCTCGGCGACCTGGCCGTAGATCTCCTCCCACGCCTCGGGGTTGGCGGAGTTAATCGTGACGGCGCTGATGCCGGCCCGCTCGGCGGCGGCGATCTGGTTGCGCATGAGCGCCAGCAGCGGCGAGACGATGACCGTGGGGCCCTCGCCGAGCTCGCGCAGCAGCGCGGTGGCGACGAAGTAGACGGCCGACTTGCCCCAGCCGGTGCGCTGCACGACCAGCACCCTGCGGCGGCCGAGCACGAGGGCCTCGATGGCGGCCCACTGGTCGTCGCGGAGGACGGCGTGCTCGCCGGCCAGCGCCCGCAGGCGCTCCTCGGCCTCTTCCCGCAGCATCGCGGCATCGGGGGCTTCAATCATGCCTCTTTGTTACCAGCTCCCCCCGACCAAATACTCCCCAATGGCTGTCGTTGTCGCGGCTTTCTCTCCGCGATGACTGCCTCTACAACCATCTTCATCCTTTACGGCTGCGCGGAGCCGGCCCCACCCGCCGCACGTGGCCGGGCCCCGTCCAGGGGAACGCTCCTCCGGTTCACGGGGCGGGCCGCCGTGACGTGCGCTCTGTGGGCCTCCCGCGTGGTCAACTGATGACCACGCGGACGTCGGCCATGCGTTACCGCATCCGCTTGGTGGGCTGGTTGCCACGCGGGCGGCCCACAATGCGCACGTGACGGCGGCCCGCCTTGTGCGGGTCAGAGGGCGTTTTCCTGGAGGCGCTCAGCCATGTGCGGTGGGTGGCGGTGACGTTGGCCACGCCGTAAAAGATGATGGTTTTGTTAGATCTTGTCGGCATGCTCGGGGAAAGCATTGATCGTGACGCGATGCATCCGGCGGCGCTCGGTGTAGTCGGCGACCGCGTAGTGCTGCGTCGGCCGGTTGTCCCAGAAGGCGAGTGTGCCCGGCCGCCACCGCAGCCGGAGCTGGAACTCCGGCGAGCGGATGTGGTCGATCAGGAACGGCAGCAGCGCCTCGTTCTCCCGGTCGCTCAGCCCGATGAGACGGGTCGTCGAGGCGCGGTTGACGAAGAGCGCCTTGCGGCCGGTCTCCGCGTGCACGCGCACCACGGGACGCACGATGGGCGGCCATTTCGCCTGGATCTCGGCCAGGTCGAACGGATGCCCCTTCGAGATCGCCTTCTTCATCGACATCGTGATGTCGTGCTCGGCGGTCAGTTCGTCGCACAGCCGCTGGATGGGAGGCGAGAGCGTCTCGTACGCCAGGTGGGTGTTGGCCCAGCACGTGTCTCCGCCCACGGAGGGCAGCTGGACGCAGCGCAGCAGTGAGCCCATCGGCGGTGTCGGCTCGAAGGTGTTGTCGCTGTGCCATTCGTCCCCGCCCTCACCCTTGGGCGAGGTCTGGTCGAGGACGTGGATGGGGCTGCTGGAGTCCTTCTTGAAGGCCGGGTGGTTGAGCGTGCCGAAGTTGAGGGCGAACTGCACGTGCTGCTCGTCGTCGATGTGCTGGTCGCGGAAGAACAGCACGTGGTGCTTGAGCCACCCCTCCCGCAGGGTGACGACCTCCTCCTGCGACAGCGGCTTGCGCAGATCGACCCCGGTGACCTCGGCGCCGATGTGCTTGGTCACGGGATGAAACTCGATCATGACGCCTCCGTAATCAGGGGGAACCCATGAGCAGAACGGTAAGACCAAGCAATTGCTTGGTCAAGCTCGCCGCCGCGCATCGAACACGTTTGCGATAAACGAGGGAAGGCCGCTAGGATCCGTACGTGACCAGCGGGCCGTATCCTCGAAGACAGACAGATCGTTACGGTTCTCCCCGCCTCGGCCGGTCGAGGCTTGAGCGACACTATGGATACGCCACTGGAGCCCTGGCTCATGCCATCATCTCCAGGGGCGGACACGTCGCGATCCCTGCCGATCCGTGGCCGCACGCGCTTCTGTCGACGCCCCACACGCCGATCTGACGCTTGTCCAGCGGGCTGACGGCTACGGTTACTGCTCGAGTACAGAAGGAGGATGCGCTTCCCCTCGGCGCGACGGCCGAGGCAGCCGCGCAGCACAAGATGGCCCGACGCACGACTGCACCCCCACCTGAGGATTTCGAGGAGCGGATCGTCGACATCGACGTCTCCTCCGAAATGCGCGCGAGCTACCTCGAGTACGCCTACTCGGTGATCTATCAGCGCGCCCTGCCCGACGCGCGCGACGGCCTCAAGCCGGTGCAGCGGCGCATCCTCTACTCGATGAGTGAGATGGGCCTGCGCCCCGACCGCGGCCACGTCAAGTCCTCGCGCGTCGTCGGCGACGTGATGGGCAAGCTGCATCCCCACGGCGACAGCGCGATCTACGACGCCCTGGTGCGCCTGGCGCAGCCGTTCTCGATGCGCCTGCCGCTGGTCGACGGCCACGGCAACTTCGGCTCGCCCGACGACCTGCCCGCCGCCATGCGTTACACCGAGGCCAGGCTGGCCCCGGCGGCGATGCTCATGGTCGACTCGCTCGACGAGGACACCGTCGACTTCAAGCCCAACTACGACGGCCAGGAGACCGAGCCGGTCGTCATGCCGTCGGCGTTCCCCAACCTGCTGGTCAACGGCACGAGCGGCATCGCGGTCGGCATGGCCACCAACATGGCGCCGCACAACCTGACCGAGGTCGTGGCCGCCGCCCGCCACCTGATCAAGAAGCCGGACGCCACGCTCGACGAGCTGATGAAATACGTCCCCGGCCCCGACCTGCCGACGGGCGGCTCCATCATCGGGCTGCAGGGGGTGCGCGACGCCTACGAGACCGGTCGTGGCACGTTCCGCATGCGCGCCAAGTGCGAGATCGAGCAGATCACGCCGCGGCGCAAGGGCATCATCGTCACCGAGCTCCCCTACAACGTCGGCCCCGAGCGCGTGGTCACCAAGATCAAGGAGCTGGTGACCAGCAAGAAGCTCCAGGGCATCGCCGACCTCAAAGACCTCACCGACCGGCACAAGGGCCTGCGACTGGTCATCGAGATCAAAAACGGCTTCATCCCCGAGGCGGTGCTGGAGGAGCTCTACCGGCTGACGCCGATGGAGGAGACGTTCGGCATCAACAACGTCACCCTCGTCGACGGCGAGCCGCGCACGCTCGGGCTGCGTGAGCTGCTGCAGGTCTATGTGGACCACCGGCTGGAGGTCGTGCGGCGTAGGTCGGAGTACAGGCGGCGCAAGCGTGAAGAGCGCCTGCACCTGGTCGACGGCCTGATCATCGCGCTGCTCAACATCGACGAGGTCATCCAGGTCATCCGTTCCTCGGACGACTCCGCGCAGGCGCGGGCCCGGCTGATGGAGGTGTTCGACCTCACCGACATCCAGGCCGCCTACATCCTCGAAACGCCGCTGCGCCGCCTGACCCGCTACGACAAGCTGGAGCTCGACCGCGAGAAGGAGACGCTGAGCGACGAGATCGCCAAGCTCACCGAGATCCTCTCCTCCGAGACCAAACTGCGCCAGGTCGTCTCGGGCGAGCTGGCCGAGGTGGCCAAGAAATACGGCACGCCGCGCCGCACCGTCCTGCTGGAGGCGCCCGGCGTCGCCCGCACCCCGGTGACGTCGCTGCAGGTGGCCGACGACCCGTGCCTGGCCATGCTCTCCTCGACCGGCCTGCTGGCCCGCACCCCCGACGCCACGCCGCTGCCCGGCGAGGGCGACCGGACCGCCCACGACGTGCTGGTCAGCGTCGTGCGCACGTCCGTACGCGGCGAGGTCGGCGTGGTCACCTCGCTGGGCCGGCTGATCCGCGTCCAGGTCGTCGACCTGCCGACGCTGCCGCCCTCGGCCAACCCGCCGTCGTTGTCGGGCGGGCATCCGGTGTCCGAATACGTGTCCCTGCAGCCCGACGAGAAGGTGATCGGGCTCGGCTCCCTCGACCCCGACGGGCCCGGCCTCGCGCTCGGCACCGCGCAGGGCGTGGTCAAGCGGGTGGTGCCCGACTATCCGGCCAACCGCGACGACTTCGAAGTGATCACCCTCAAGGACGGCGACACCGTGGTGGGGGCCGTCGAGCTGGTGTCCGAGGCCCATGACCTGGTGTTCATCTCCTCCGACGCCCAGCTGCTGCGCTTCTCCGCCGCTCTCGTACGCCCCCAGGGCCGGCCCGCGGGTGGCATGGCCGGCATCCGGCTCGACGACGGCGCCCGGGTGATCTGGTTCGGCGTGGTCGACCCCGAGCGTCCCGCCCAGGTGGTCACCGTGGCCGGCTCCTCCACGGCGCTGCCCGGCACCCAGGTGGGCGGCGGCAAGGTGTCCGACTACGCCGAGTTCCCCGCCAAGGGGCGGGCCACGGGTGGCGTGCGGGCCCAGCGTTTCCTCAAGGGCGAGGACGAGCTGCTGCTGGCCTGGGCCGGCCCGGCTCCGGCCAAGGCGGTCTCGGCGGTGGGCAAGCCGGTGCCGCTGCCGGAGGAGATCGGCCGCCGCGACGGCTCCGGAGTCCGGCTCACCCACACGATCGGCGCCATCGGCGGCGCCCTCGCCTCCGGCCCCGAGGCATTGCCAGGCGGGGCCTCGTCTGAGGTGACCAGCGCGGACGAGTCATCCACCGACGAATGACCCTTCCCGCCGACCACCCCATCGGCGGCTGACCACGTGGACCCGCGGGTCCGGCCCGAATGTGCGGGTCCGGCGCGAACCGAACCAGGCGCCCGGGCCCGCAGAGGCCGGATCCGCGAGATCCGGATTCACAGGTGACCGGTCCCGCAGGATTCAGGCCGGCAGGAACTCGAACCCGCAGGCCGCCGGTCCCGCAGGATTCAGGTCAGCGGAAGGTCGAACCCGCGGGCCGCCGGTCCCGCAGGGTTCGGGCTGACAGGAGGTCGAGCCCCGCCGACCAGCGCGGCAGCCCACCTGACAAAGCTCACCGACCGGCGAGCCCGGCCCACACCCCGCGCAACCCCACCGACCGATGGCCGGCCCCGCCGTGGAAGCGGGACCGGCCACTCCCCCGGGCCGGGAGCAGTCCCCTTCGCCCAGCCCGGTGGCACCAGTCAGACCGGCCCGGCAACCCAGAGCAGACCGGCCCAAAGTTCCGAGTCCGGACCAGCCCAAGAGCCCAGGCCGAATCGGTCCGGCGACCCGGAGCAGACCAACCCGGTGACCCGAAGCAGACCGGCACAAAACCCGAGTCACCCCAGCCGGTGGTCCAGGTCGAACCCGTCCAACGACCCAGCTCAGTCGCGGCAGAGGCAGAACGGGTGGCCGGCCGGGTCGAGGAAGACGCGGAAGTCGTCCTCCTCGCTGGGCTGGTGCGCGTGCTTGGTCGCGCCGATCTTGATCACCTGGGCCTCGGCCTCGTCCAGGTCGTCGACCGTCACGTCGAGGTGGAACTGCTGCGGGCGGTCCGGGTCCGGCCAGGCGGGCGGCTGGTGGTCGGGCGCGAGCTGGAACGCCAGCCTCTTGGGCGGCCCGCCGTCGCTGACCACGACCCAGTCGTCCTCCACCGAGGTGACCGGCCAGCCCAGCAAGGCGGCGTAGAAGTCCGCCAGAGCCCGTGGATCCGGACAGTCCACCACAACGGTTCGGAACTTCGCGATACCGCCCATTACTCTGAACCCCTCTCAGACGAGAATGGATGCCATGGCTGCCAACTCGTTCATGGTCCCGCTCGGCACTCCCGCGCCCGCCTTCGACCTGACCGCCATCAGCGGCGGCAGCGTCTCACTCGAAGACCTCAAGGGTTCTCCCGCCACTCTCGTGGCGTTCCTGTCGAACCACTGCCCGTACGTGCGGCACATCGAGGCCGGCCTCGGCGCGCTGGCCGGGGACTACGGCGCCAGACTGTCGATCGTGGCCATCTGCAGCAATGACAGCGTGAACTACCCCGACGACGACCCGACACACCTGGCGGAGCAGGCGGCGCGGGCGGGGTTCTCGTTCCCGTATCTGCTGGACGACACCCAGGAGGTGGCCAAGGCCTACCGGGCGACCTGCACGCCGGACTTCTTCCTTTACGACGGAGATTTCCGGCTCGCCTACCGCGGCGAGTTCGACGGCTCCAGGCCGGGCAACGACGTGCCGGTCACCGGCGAGTCGCTGCGGGCCGCCATCGACGCCCTGCTCGACGGCGAGCCGATGCCGGAGCAGCAGCGCCCGTCACTCGGCTGCGGCATCAAGTGGAAGCCGGGTAACGAACCCGGGTGAACCGGTGATCTCCATTCACCTCATCACGTACCGCCGCGTTCCCTATGATCATGGAAACGAAGTCCCGGGCAGGTCGCCGACGACGCGAATGGAGACCGAGATGGCCGCACGATGGACCGCGTTACCCGCCCTGGCCACGGTGAGCCTGCTCGCCGCCGGCTGCGTCAACCCGAACACGGGCACCTCGAACGCGGACGGCGGCCCGTCGTCGAGCGCCTCCGCCGCGACCTCGCCGGGGACGTCGGGCGGGGCCAAGCGGATCGGCTTCTTCGGCTTCGCCAAGGCCAACTCCTTCTCGGCCGCCACGTTCGCCGGCGTCGAGGAGTACGCGAAGGCGAACGGCGCCACCGCGGAGTTCCTCGACTCGAACTTCGACGCCCAGGCCCAGGTGCGCCAACTCCAGGACGCCGTGACGGCCAAGCGGTTCGAGGTGTTCGTCGTCCAGGCCAACGACGGGGCGGCCGTGGTGCCGGCGATCCGCTCCGCCGTGCAGGCCGGGATCACCGTCGTCGTGCAGTTCACCCCCGTCGGCACCCGCTACGACACCGCCGACCCTCAGGTGGACGGCACGATCACGCTGATCGACGTGCCCACGCTGAACGGCGAGGGCCTCGGCGAGCTGGCGATCCAGGCGTGCGCGAGCAAGAAACTGGACCCCTGCGAGGTCGGCTACCTGGAAGGGCTCAAGGCGCTGCCGCTGGACAACGCCCGCACCCAGGCCGCCGTGGCCAAGCTGAAGGCCGCGCCGGGCGTCGAGGTGAAGGCCCAGCTCGAAGGCGGTTACACGCAGGAGAGCGGGCGCAAGGCGATGCAGGACGTGCTGCAGAAGAACCCCGGCATCGACGTGATCATCGGCGCGTCGCAGGCCATCCTCGGGGCCGAGGCGGTGGCGAAGGGCAAGGACATCATGTATGTCGCCAACGGCGCCTCCCGCCAGACCGTCCAGGCGGTGCGCGAGGGACGCTGGTTCGGCGCGTACTACCTGCCCGTCAAGACCCTCGGCGCCAAGGCGGCTGAGCTGGGGCTGCGTAAGGCGCGTGGCGAGCAGGTGCCCGCCACGAACCTCGCGACGGACGTCCAGCCCGGCACGAGCATGGGGACCAAGGACGCGCTGGCCCAGGTGAGCGGCGAATACGACGAATGACGGCCAGGTCGCTGCGGGACCACGGGATCGTCCTGGCGGTCGCGGTCCTGGTGGTGGCGCTCTCCCTGGCCACCGACACGTTCCTGAGCGCGGGGAACCTGGTCAACCTGCTGGACCAGGCCGTGGTCGTCGGCCTGCTGGCGTGCGGGATGACGGTGTGCGTGATCTGCGGCGTCTTCGACCTGTCCGCCAGTGCGGTGCTCGCCGTGAGCGCCATCGTGGCGGTGCTCGTCACCGAGCACGCCGGGGTGCCCGCGGGGTACGCCGCCGCCGTGGTGACCGGCGGCCTGCTCGGCACCCTGAACGGCGTGGTCGTGGTGCTGTCGCGGGTGCACTCGTTCATCGCCACGCTCGCGCTCAGCATCGTGCACCGCGGCCTCGCGCTCGTCATCACCGGCGGCGCGATCGTCTATCCGGGGGCGGCCCTGCTGGAGTCCTTCCAGTCGCTGAGCTGGCCCACCGTGCTGGGCGGCGTCACCGCCTCCTCCCTGCTGCTGGTGGTGGTGGCCGTGGTCACGTCGCTGCTGCTGGCCCGCACCACGTTCGGCCGCCGCGTGTACGCCGTGGGCGGCAACCCCACGGCGGCCTGGCTGGCCGGGATCGGCGTGCGTTCCGTGCGCGTGGGCGCGTTCGCGATCAGCGGCCTGTGCGCCGGGCTGGCCGGGCTGGTGCTGGCGGCGCGCGGCGGCTCGGCGCAGCCGGACATGGGCACGCTGCTGGAACTGACGGCCATCGCGGCGACCGTGATCGGCGGCACGAGCATCCTCGGCGGGCAGGGGGCGATCTGGCGCGGCATGGTGGGCGTGCTGATCCTCACGTTGATCGGCAACGGCTTCAACCTGCTCGGCTGGAACTCCACCTACCGCCCGGTCGTCGAGGGCCTGCTCATCCTGGCCGCCGTGAGCGTTGATCATGCTTTGAGAGCTCGACGATCTTAACGAAAGATCGAAAACTGGGTCACATGAGCGTTACGATCTGTTCTGAGCAGTTTGCGGTGTGGATCTGAAGGGCCGGCATGACCAACCCCTCGCGCGTTCCCGTGGGCATCAACCCCAGTGTTCCCAACGCGGCGCGCATGTATGACTACTACCTCGGCGGCAAGGACAATTTCGCGGCCGACCGCGAGGCAGCCGAGAAGATCATGGCCTTGGGCCCGAGCAGGGAGATCTGCCTGGCCAACCGGCGTTTTCTGGGCCGCGCCGTCCGCCACGTCGCCGGTCTGGGCATCGACCAGTTCATCGACCTCGGCACCGGCCTGCCCAATCAGAACAACGTGCACGAGGTCGCCCGCACCGTCCACCCGGAAGCGCACGTCCTGTATGTGGACTACGACCCGGTGGTGATCGTCCACGGCCGCGCCCTGCTGGCCGGCACGGACGCGAACATCACCATGCTGGACGCCGACGTCCGCAACCCCGGCTCGATCCTCGACGCCCCCGAGACGAAACGGCTGATCGACTTCACGAGGCCGGTCGGCGTGGTCTTCCTCGGCGTGCTGCACTGCCTGACCGACCGCGAGGACCCGTGGGACGTGGTGGCGACCTTCCGCGACCGCCTGGCCCCCGGCAGCGCCCTGATCGTCTCCCACCTCACCGACGACGCCCATCCCGAGGTGGGCGAGGCGGCGCGGGAGGTGTACGACGACGTGGACGCGCCCCTGATCCACCGCAGCCGGGAACAGGTCACCCGCATGTTCGACGGCTTCGACCTGGTCGAGCCGGGGGTGACGCACGTGGCGGACTGGCGCCCTGAGGAGGCGTGGGAGACGGAGCTCGCGGGCAGCGAGTGGTGGTACGTGGGCGTCGGCCTCAAGCCGTAGAACCCCGGATGGGCGCCCGTACGGAAGCGCGTACGGGCGCCCGCGCTCAGGGCGCGGCGGTGATGGCGGCGGGCAGGGCGAGCAGCAGTTCGTGCGGTTCGCCACCCTCCCAGAGGCGGATCAGCTTGGTCCCCGCCTCCCCCGGGTCGAACTGCTCGCACCCCAGCGGACCGAAGCACCCGGCCTCGTCCAGCATGAGGATCAGCGGGTCGTCGTCGGGGAGGCTGGCCGCGTAGGCGGCGGTGTCGAGCAGTGCCAGGGCGCACTTGGCGTTGCGGCCGTCGTCCCTGGACTCCACACGGTCGAGGCGGCGCCGGGCCTGGCCCCGGAGATACGCGGCTAGCGATTCTGACCTGCTCACGACTAACCTTCTCTGGTCACGTACATACGGCTACGACATCATCACTCAAAGTGAGTGCGTATCGGGGGACGTTCGCGAAGTTCAGCCAGTCGCCACCCCGGAAGGGGCCGACTCCAAGTCGTACGGGAGTATTTGTGCCATGAGTGCGTTCGACGACCTGTACAGCGCAAACGCGAAGTTCGCCGAGAGTTTCGGAAGCTCTGGTCTCACCGGCCGGGCGGCACGCGGGCTGGCCGTTGTGACCTGCATGGACTCACGCATCGACCCCCTGGGCCTGCTCGGCCTCCAACCCGGGGACGCCAAAATCCTGCGCAACGCCGGTGCGAGGGTGACGGACGACGTGCTGCGTACTCTGGTGCTCGCCGTCTACGTGCTCGGGGTGAACCGGGTGCTCATCATGCCGCACACGGACTGCGGCATGGCCAAGGTGACGGACGCGGAGGTGCACGCGCTGACCCGCGACCACGGGGTGGACACCAGGAGCCTGGAGTTCCACACGGTGCCCGACCAGAACGAGGCGCTGAAGCACGACCTCACCCGCATCCGCACGACCCCGTTCCTGCCCCGGGACATGCCGGTGTCCGGCGGCATCTACGACGTCCACACCGGCCGCCTGACCCCGTCCCCCCACTGACCCACCCTGGAGGCACCGACTCGCGGACTCGCGGACTCGCGGACTCGCGGACTCGCGGACTCGCGGACTCGCGGACTCGCGGACTCGCGGACTCGCGGACTCGCGGACTCGCGGACTCGCGG